>NZ_CM165566.1:0-1967500 GCF_056781655.1 Mesorhizobium bavaricum
GTGGTGTGTTGGACCCGGCATTGCTGACAGTGCAATTGCGGTGCCAACCCTACTGAGCCATTACGGGACACCTTTGCGATTGGCGCAAGATGATATTGCCGATAAATATTAACTGTGGCTAATGTACCACCCTGGTCGGAAGGGACCAAAGTGGAGAAGTTTTTGGCAGGCCCGTTGGCCACGATGCTGGTAGCGTCGGCAATGCTGGTCCGAGGACGGCCTACCTTACAAGCGGATCTCCGAAGAAACTGTGAGAGTTGACGCTTCTCCGTTGCCAATAGCCCGACGAAGGAAAGCCCAGCTTTGACTGGGGTCAGCAGCGGTTTGCTTGGCCGGCCCGGCGCCCTTAATTGTGGTTGTCCAACAAGAGGGCGAGCTTTCTGGTCGCGGCGCTTTCTACAATCAGCTCCTCCAGCCACCCATCGCCGGGACAAGTTGTGGGCGCGCGACGTCTAACGACGCGTAGCGCCTCTGATATCGAAACTGGCGTGGTTTTCGCGTGATCATCCAGGTAACGGCCGACTTCAATCACGGCATCTGCATCGACGTTAGACGGCAATTCTCGCATGGCACCCCTCCCTGCAGCGAACCTTCTGTCTCGGCCCTAAATGAAAAAGCCCGCCGCTCCATTCGCGAAGCGGCGAGGCCCCAATTGCCCCCTGCCGAGTGCGCACCTGATTGAGCTACGAGCGCGAACATCTTGGTAGGCTAAAGGAGCAAGTGTCGTTTGATCAACTTGGAGATTGGGGGTAAGCGGCACCTGCAATGGAAGTAGGGCCGCGCATGTCGCATCCACATTACCAAGTTAGCAGTAATGCTTGGTCGGCCTACAGTCTTCCCCAGCCGGCGACGCCGATTGCCGCCGGTCAGGCCCGGTGGCCGCCCCCCAGCCCACGCCTACGGCCGCTGGGCCGCTTAAGAGAAAGCTCGACCTCCCGGAGCCCCGCCAGAGCGCGTTTCGCCTGGACGCCAGCGTTACCAGCCGCAGCCAGGGCGCTCTGTGAGGTCGCTGTCTCGCATATTAGCATCCTCTTGACGGCCAGATGCGCTGCTCCAGAATCCTATCTGACGAGGAAATTCTCATGGCTTCGACCGCAGCGTTCATCTGGTATCTAGTAATCGCCGGTCCGCAAGGCGGAATGGTTGTTATGCCGAGCACCTTCGACACCCGTGAAAAGTGTGCAGCCGCTATCGCCGAATATCAGAAGCAACCAACGCCAGCCGGCTGGTCGATGCAGTGCTTCCCGAGCGCCTCATTTTATCCCGACAACGGGTCGGCTGAGTAAAGCAGCATCGCAGCGGTGGGCTACACAGTGATTTGGTATGGGAAACAGGGCGTCGTTGAAAAGACGCCATTTGATGCCGAAAAGGCTGCGAGGGACCACGTCTTTGCGACCATCCCGCTCGGAAGCAGGATGACGGTATCGTAGCGGTGGAAATACGCAAAGACGACGGCACGGTTGCATTTAGTCGAGCAGGGGCAACTAACGTGCTTCACTTAGATTAGCTGAAGCGCATAAGGTTTCCAGCTGCCGGCGATGTTCCTCGCGAGCACACCCCGCCGGTTAGGCCCGGCGCCCTAGCCCGCACCCCAACAACAGGGGTGCCGGGCCGCTCCATCCAAACCCCTCGCTGCCGAAAGGAACGGCGCATCCTTGCCGGTGATATCCCTGACCGTCTTCAACAAGGCCTCAAGCCTTTTCGGTTCCGAGCGTCTTATCTTGCTGTCCGATCGAGCAGAACAGCGAGGCCGCGAGACGCAGCCATCTCGATCACAAGTTCCTCGATCTCAAAGTCAGCAAGCGAGGTCGTCTGAGCTCCGCGGATTTGCTCCACCGAATCCGCGAGCGAGACCGACGCGAGTTTTGCATGGTCGTCGAGCATCCGCCCAATGGCCAGCACCACGTCGGCATCGATATTGCGTGGCAGCGCGTGCATGACTCCACCTCCCACCGGCCGGCTAGCCAAGGATCATTCCAGCGAGCAGCACCGTGATGAGAAGTGACAACGGAACGGCTAAAAGACTGCACAACTCAATAGTTTTTGTGTTTTGCCGCGTGTTCATCTTCGTCGCCTCGAGTCGTTGGCGTCGTCATTTTGACGCTTACGGGCAGCCGTTGGAAGCGGTTCGGCACGAGGCCGTTCGTATAGCCCCGCCTGTGCTGTATATTAGCAACACCTTGACGAGCTGACTGCTGGCCCCGCCAGCGCCTCCGCTGCCGTCAGAAGGCGATCGATTTCGGCCTGTGTCGCCAAGACCGTCCTACGCCATCGCCCAGGCTCGGCACAGCTGTTGGCATCGCGCTGGCCTGTTAGGCTTCTAGACTCTTGCGCGCAATGGAAGCATTCTCCCCAAGGGGAGAAGGGGCGTGGGCAAAGAAGTCCGCCGTCATCGAGGTGCTGACCAGGCCAACCAGTGGCGAGAGCGCGCTGGGAAGCGGCGGCGCCGCCGTTTCTGGCGACTTGAATACCTCTTTGCGATTGTGCTGGTTCCCCTGGCCGTCTTTCTGACTGCGAACCGTAGCAGTCTTGGAATTGTCGATCTCGCGCCAGCGGGTTGGGTACCTGCCGGCGCAACCGAGGGCGCCACTACCGGCTCGGGCAGCTGCGATATCAAGGGGAATATTTCCATCGAGACCGGCGAGTACATCTACCATGTGCCGGGCCAGAGGTACTATTCCCAGACGATCATCCGGCCGGAATTCGGCGAGCGGTGGTTCTGCAGCGAGGCCGAGGCCAGGGCAGCGGGTTGGCGGAAGGCGCGCCGATGATGGATGCAATTGCGCGGGCCATGATGCGCGCCGGCCGGCCGCTTTAGGGCGCAAAAAGCCCGCCACCTAGGATCAGGTGACGGGCTTGGAAAAACGGCCAGTAGGGACTTTAGCTGGCCACTGTAGAAACGCGGGATCGGAACATTAGTTGCATCTAAAATGCAAAAAGCCCGCTTTTCCACAGGCGGGCAACATCTGGAGTGCTGGGATCAACCAGCAAGGGGAAATTCATGAGCCGTCTACTGGTAAGCATTCTCGGATTGATCAACGGCGTCGTCGCCATAGTCCTGATACTGACTGGCGTTGCGATGGGCACGATACTCTTGCCCAACAATCCCAACGCCACAGCCATCGGCGCTATAGTCGGCGTCGGCGTCGCTGCGATATTCTGTGGCGGTCTGGCGGCGCTGCTGCTGATCGAGAAGCATCTGCGCATCATGGCCGACGATCTGCGCGAGCATCAGCGTGTTGAGGCCTGGAGGGTCAAGCAGGCTAAAATTGCGGCCAAGGCCGAAGCAAAAGCTGCGAAGGCGGAAGCTAAGGCTGTAGCCAAGGCCGCGCCTGCTGCATAGGGATCGAAACAGCGTTGAAACGCAAAAAAAACCCACCGCCCGAAGCTGATGGGGGACTGGAAACGATATGGGCAAGATCAGGCGGTGCGCAGCACCTTCATGATGATGTCCCACCAGTAGGCGATGAAGCCGACGACAGTGCCGCCGACTGCGGTGCCGGCGATCCCCGCCACGAACAGGGCGCCGATGCCGCGCTGCTTCCATTCCTTGAACTCGTCGGTGATCTCTTTGCTGTCGGTGACATCGGCCTTCATCGTCTCGATGCTGGTTTTTGCCTCGCCGACATCATGCACCAGGTCGTCAACACGCCTATGGATTGAGGCCCGATGATTATCCGCTCGACGTGTGCTGTCGGTGAAGTCGCGGCGCAATGCCGCCACTTCCGCACGCAGGCTGCCAATGGCCTCCGAGATATCGTCAAGCTTCGATGTCATCTGTTCACCGGATCTGCGCTTTGATGATTGGATGGCGCCGGCCCCGGAAGAGCTGGCGCCACAGTGCATTACTTCACCGGCGGCTGCGGCTTGATCAGGCCCGACAGGCCGTCGCGCTGCAGATTGACGAGCGTCTTGATGAAGCCGGCCCCGGCGGCGATCCACAACGCGTCCTGCGGCGGGAGCCACGAAGCGGCGCAGTCGAAGCCGCCGTTCGCGAGCGTCGTGCATCCCGTGGCGGTCAGGAAGCCTGCGATCGCCGTGGGAAGCCAGATCAGCACGTTGAGCGCGTTGTGCAGCGTGTTGGTGTTCAGCAAGTTCATGGAAGCCAGTCCCTTCGAGATTTGAGAAACGCCGGCAAACGCTACTGCGCCGCCGGCGTCTGAGGGTTTTTGCGCGCTGCCAGGTAAGCAGCGCGCGCGGCGTCATAGGAGGCGTCGATCTCGGCATCGAGGGCCTTGAGCGCCGCCACCTGGTCAGGCGTGACCGAGCTGCTGTTCGACAGCGCGGCGATGATGTTTCGGATCAGGGGCACGACGTCCTGCGCCTCC
The DNA here is from genome assembly GCF_056781655.1 of Mesorhizobium bavaricum. NCBI lineage: Bacteria > Pseudomonadati > Pseudomonadota > Alphaproteobacteria > Hyphomicrobiales > Phyllobacteriaceae > Mesorhizobium > Mesorhizobium bavaricum. Next base: position 4,329 of record NZ_CM165566.1, read on the forward strand.
TGGACAGCGACGGGGATGATGTTGATCAGCTGGGTGATGATCTCGTTGATCTTGGCCGAGCTGGTGATCATCGGGATCAGCGACAGCAGGGTCTGCAGCAGGGCAGCAAAGGCGGACCAGTTCATGGGGTGTCTCCTTGAAAGTTCGATGTTCAGCCGTGGAAGGCCGAGACGATCTGTTGGATGGTGTCGGTGGCGGTCTTCAGCGCGTCATAGACGCCAGCATCGCCAAGCTCGCCGGGATGCGAGGCCAGGAAGTCCTCAAGCGAGTTGCGCGCCGTGGTGCCGGCCTTGATTGCCGGATCGAGCTGGGTCTGGATGACAGTGTCGTTGCAGCCGACCGGCGCCGGGACGGGCGTGCAAAAGACGACATAGTTCTTGGCCGTGACCTTCACGGCATCGAACGCGTTGACGGCGATCGAGACCGCGGCGGGCGAGACCTGGGCCTGCGTGACGGTGTCGATCGCGCTGGTGATATTGGCGCAGCCGGCGAGCGCGAGCATCGCCGCTGCCGCAAACAGCAGTTTCATGAGAGTTTCCTTCGTTGGGGGGTGCCCGGCTCGTCCCGGCCGGGCTCGGGGTACGCTTATGCTGCCGGGGCCTTTTCGGCCTTTTCGAACGTCAGCGAGTAGACTTCGCCGAGTTCGAATTGCTCGATGGCAGCAGGATTGGTGATCGTGATCGAAAGATCGCCAGACGGGGTGTACTTGGACCAGTCACGGTTGCCCTCAGGCAAGCCCTTCAGATAGGTGCCGAAAGCGGCACTCAGCTTGATCTGGACGTTCACCGCCGACGGGTCTCCCGTGACGCGGTGGTGCATTTCGGTGACGTAGAACATTGCTCGGACCGTCATCGGTCTTCTCCTTGTCGTGATTGCCGGCGACCGGCCGGCGCGGATTGGTCAGGCCGCCACCGCATTGCCGCAGGACTGGCAGATATTGGCGTTCGCTGGCATCGGGGACCACGGCGTGTCGGGCTTGCCCTGCCACCACTTGAACCGCGCGGCGAGCTTGGTGTCGTAGTGGTTCCTGGCATAGCCGGAGCCGTTGTAGCCGCGCGCGAAGGCCGCCCATTGGTGGGTGCGCAGTTCGTCGTCCAGATGCTCGGCCTTGATGAAATTAACGGCTGCCTGCAGCTGGGCCGCCTCGCCGCCGTTGACCATGTCGGCGACCATGGCCTGCACGGTGTCGTAGCCAGCGGCGATGTGGTTCTCGCCCATCACCTGGCCGATGCCCCAAGAGCAGGACATGAGCGCCGCCGTCTCATCGATGGCGATCATGCGCAACAGGTCGGGATAGCTGTCCTGCGGATAGTTGTTGGCCCAGCTGGTCGTGGCGAGACCGGCTTTGAGCGCTTCGGCGCGCTTGGCCGCCGGCAGGTTCTTGTAGAAGTGATAGGTCTCGCGCAGCATCTTCGGCCGGCCCTGGCTGTCATAGCCGCCGCCAGACGTCTCGACGTCGAGGAAGGCATGCAGCTCATCCTCGCCGACACCGATGCCGTACCCGATGCGAGGCAGATCGGTGTCGGACAGGCGCACGACAGCGCCCCTGAACGTGGTGTCCATGGTCAGTCCTTTCCGCCCTCGCGGGCAGGTCATGAAGGTTCGGATTTTGATTGGTGGCGCAAGTAGTCGCGCCAGCAGGCCGGACTCGATTTCTTCAACAGCCAGAGTGGAGCAAGTAGTGGGCCAGCATATCAGGCGCGATTGCTTGGGCGCCAGCCGTCAGATAAAGAGCACGGAAAGTGAAAGTATTCGAAGTCAATGCCCCCCCAAACAATCCAGAGATACACGGCACTCGACGGGCTTCGAGGCGTGGCGGCCTATCTGGTTGTCGTTTCCCACTATATCAGCACGCCCTATCCGACCAATGTTATGGCGGCTGCCGGCCAGGTCGGCGTGATGCTGTTCTTTGTGATATCCGGCTTTCTCATGGGCGAGCTGTATATGAAGACGCCGTTCACGAAAGAGGCCGTGAGGGCCTTCTACGTCAAGCGCTTTGCCCGAGTGGTGCCCCTTTATTACGTTGTCGTGATCGTGAGCCTGGTGCTCTTTTTGACCCGGAAAGACGTCTGGCCGCTCTATTACGTCGACCCCCCCACCATATGGGCTCATCTCCTTTTCTGGCGCGGAACAAACGTGCTCTGGACAATCCCGGTTGAGGTGCAGTTCTACGCCCTTTTCCCCCTCATTTGGTGGGCTTTCAGCAGAGCCGGAACGGCGGCAATGCTTCTCTTGGTAGTCGCTTGCGCCACGGGCGCGGCGTCCTGGATACCGACGAACGACCTGTTCACCTTTTTCCTGCCGTTCTTCGCCGCCGGCCTTCTGCTATCCGTGATCACGGTGCCCTACTCGCGCCTGATAGAGTTTCTCGTCGTTCCAGCATTCATAGTTCTGATGCTTGCCATGCCAAAATTTGCCGACGCCATGGGTGTCAGAGAGACAGGAGTTTGGAACTCACCAGTGTATCTGCTGCTAGTGCCAACCACGGTCCTGCTCGTCGTCAATTCGCGTTGGGCAGCCATTGTGCTGGGCAGCCGAGTTGCCGCCTTCACCGGGATGATCAGCTATTCCGTTTATCTGCTGCACATGCCGGTCCATTTCGTCCTGCGGCAGTTGCCCATTTTCAAGACGAGCCCGCACCTGTTCATCTGCGTTGCGGTGATCGGCACCACTGTCGTGGCGTGGCTCTCTTATAGGCTCATCGAGAACCCAGCTCGTCGCTGGGTATCTCAGTTCGCCTATGCGAGGCCGCCGCGCTTGATCACGCTGATCCACCGCCAATCTTGACGTTGCCGGTCGATGCGGATGGCGACGTGTTGGTCGTGTTGGCGTTGTAGATGTTCGACTGCACGCTGATATTCGCTGTAGTGGCACCAATCGTCACGGCTGTTCCGAAAGTCGTGAAAGTGTTGCCGGTAACTATGCCGTTGTTGCTGACGCTGGAGATTTGAACGGCGATAGTCGAAGAGATCGTAGCGGCTACAAACTGATTTCCGACGATCGAAAACTCGTTCATCGTGCCTAGGATAGCCTGTGCACCAGAAGCCGGTGTAATGAAAACACTGGACGTTACCATCACGCCGGAAACGACCGTGTTGAAGTCGAGGCCTGCATTTGAGGCGGCGAACTGACTGTTCACTACACTCAGCTGGTCCAGAGTGCCGGTCTCGCTGGCGTTCGAGGCGATGCCGAAGTGACCGCCGGTAAAGTTCGAATTTGCGATAGCAACGCCTTGGACGAAGCTGCCGTAGGTGATCCCAATATTTCCGAAATTGAACGTGCAGTTTACGAAGTTGTATTGAACTCCGAAACACGGACCGCCCGCGCAAGCCGTCGAGGACGGAAGCCCCTCGAGATCAACACCATTCCCCGCAAGGGCGCCCGTGCCTGGCACCAAAACACCGTAGAAGTTGATCGACGAAACACCGTTGACCCTGATGCCAGTCGCCCAATAGTCAGAGGCTGCGTAGCCGTCCGAGCCCCGCAAGGTGACATTGGTGAAGTCGCTATCCGCTGCATTTGCTGGATTGGCGGACGGGGCGCTCTGCGTCAGCGTAAAGGCCGTGCCCGTCGCCGTGGTGGCCGTTGTGACGGTCATGTCGCGGACATGAAGCGACGACGCAACTCCACTAAAGGTCCACGTGCTGCCGGCGGCAGACGGAAAATCGAGGTACGTGCAGTCCTGGCCAGCTCCGGCCAGCAACAGCGATTTGCCGGCCGCGATCGTCGTGGCGAGGGCGCTTGAAATCTTATAGTGGCCGCAAGCCAGACGAACCTGCCCACCGCTCGTTCCAACGGTCGTCAGGAGAGCCTGGAAGACCGTCGTATTGTCGAAGGTTCCGTTGCCGTTCATGCCGGCTGCGATGCCGTCGAAGATCGGCGAGGAGAATGTCACGCCGCTCGGGCTGGTGACGATCTGGCCATTTCCGAGACCACTCCAGGTGGTGATGCCAGAGAGCGTTGAGGACGGAATTGTCAGCCCGGTCGGGACCGTGGTCAGGGCCGTCGGCGCTGCGCTCGACCCGGTCGCATTGCCGACCAAGGTATTCGCGGCGATGCTGCCGAGATTGCCGATCGTCGGTTGCCCATAGGTTTCAGCGCCAGATGTATTGATGCCCGTCGCGAACTGATTGGCGGGCGCACTGCTCGAGGTCACACCGCCAAGGGCCGACACCGTCGGCACAGGAAGCCGCGCGTTGGCAAGCGTGCCAGAGCTTATTTCGGATGCGTCGATGCTCTTGTTCGTCAGCGTTTGAACATCGGTCGTTCCGGCAATGAGGCCCGATGCCGGGAAATTCATCGCCACACCGCCGACCGTCACCGTTCCCGTGATGCTTGGGGAACCGATAACCGGCGCCGTCAGGGTCTTGTTCGTGAGCGTCTGAATGTCAGTCGTGCCGACAAGGGGGCTCAAAGGCAGGGCCTGACCGCTATCGGCAATGGCCGAGCCGTCAGTTGTCGAGAAGATCGGCAGATCGCCGACGACCGTTGTTGCCGGACCGGCGACGTTGCCGTTGCGGATCGGGCCAATTGTCTGCCCGCCGACCTGGGCGAACAGGCCATCGCTCGTCATCCAGAGATCGCCGTCGACGGGAGCGTCTGGAGCCGTGCCTGGCGGCAGACTGAAGCCGGCGGTGCTCGTCGTGGAGGCGGCCACGATCAGCTTGCCCTGCATCGTGTCGCCGTTGCGATTGACCGGGACGAAACCGAGGTCGTCCTGCTTTTGCTCGAACCAGGAGTTCCACTGGCCGACCGTGGGGACCATGCCATAGGTCATTGCCGGATTTGACGGCGCGGACTGAGCCAAAGCGATGGAACAGTTCGCGAGCAAAGCGAGCACGAACGAAACAATTCGGAGCATAAGGGATCCTTCGCCCGGGCCGAACCCGGGACGCTATGCGCGCCGCGCGCGCGACCAAAAAAGAGGGAGAAGGGTGTTGTGTGGGCCTGCGCTACGCAGGCATCAGATCAGGCAAATTCTTCAACGATGACGAGGCCGTTGGCGCCTGCGCCGCCGGTCGTCTGAGCGCCTGAATTTGCCCCGGCAGCACCGCTGCCGCCGCCACCTGGGCCGGCGCCAGGATTTCCGTTCGCAGTCGTTGAAGCCACGGGCCTGCCGCCAGCGCCCAAGTACGATGCGCCGCCACCGCCGCTGACCATATTGACCGATGCGATCGCGATCGCCGCCTGCCCAGGGTTTCCGGTGGAATTAATCAAGTTGCCGCCGGTCGCAACGCCGCCGCCGCCGCCTTGCTGGGTGGATGAATTTCCGGTTGGGGTACCGGAAGCGCCGCCGCCACCACCGGTGACCGAGATGAGCGTACCGAACGAGGTTACAGAACCTCCCTGTCCATTTGTGCCTATCCCACCTGCTCCGCCTGTTCCAATGGTTATGGCGACACCTGCAAAACCAGCAGCGAGAGCCGATTGAGCCCAGCCGCCAGAGGCGCCGCCGCCGCCTGCTGCAAATTGCGGAGCGCCCATGGCCGGACAGCCACCGCCGCCGCCTCCCGCACCAATCACCATGGTGCGAATGCTCTGGGTTCCAGGCGTGGGCGTGTAAACGCCGCTGTTGGCGAAAACTCGCGTCGCGATCAGGCCGCCAGACGTGAAGAACCGCCGCCATCCAGCCCCGCCCGTGTCGGGGTTCGTCACGTTGTTGTCGACGGTCGACAGCCACGACAATCCCAAGGTCACGGCCGACGCGACAACGGCACCCTTTGGATAGCCTCCAATTTCGGATTGAAAGGACGCATCGTAGGTGATCGGGCCGCCGGCCTCGGCCCACTGCAGCCACTGTGTCATCTGCCGCATGATGCCGTTCATGTCCTGGCCGAACGGCGGCACGCCACCCGAGCCGACGGGCAGAAAGTTCAACGGCGGAAAGCCATCCGCCAGCGAAGCGGCACCGTTGCTGATGCCGATTTGCGACCCGACGGGGATGTTTCGAATGAACCCCCCGCCGGCATTGGCGCCCCAAAAGAGGGGAAATTTGGCAGGGATATCGGATTGCTGCATGGGGGCTTTCCTAAGCGATGATGACCACCGACGCCGCGACGCCGGTAGGCTTCGGCAGAACGCCGGAATTTTGAACGATGGCGAGTTCGACGGGGGAGAGCAGGAATTGGAAGGTGTAGGTCATCGTCATCGTCTCGATCGCCGAGCCCGAATAGAACGATGCTTGATTGAAGCCTGAGGCGTTGGCCGATTCCTCGAAGCCGAACCACGTCCCCGCATCACCGCCTTCGGTGACGTAGCAATTGCCGCGATGCGGAAAGAGGCCGAGCAGGATCTGGTTGATCGCCGGGATCGAGCCGTTCGTGGTGTTGGCCGCCGCCTTGGCGAAAATCAGCTGACGGAAGGCTTCGTCCGAAAGGGCAAAATTGCTCGTCAGCGGAGCGCCGGAAAAGAACGCGCCATGCCCGAAGAGATCGGATCCTGGGGTCGCTTCCTCGAACCCGAACCAATCTCCGACCGGGACTTGCAGGACGCGATTGACGCCAACGATGCGGCCCCACACGTCGAGCCCATAGCCCTGTGCGGTGTCGACATTCCAGATGAAATCGAAGAACGCCTCGAAATTGGCGGTCTGGTCGAGGTAGGCGAACAGGTTCGTGATGAGCCGCGTCAGCACCGGCGAGTTCGCATACTGGCTGATGACCGTGCGCCAGACGTCGAATGCGGGGAAATCGCCGAGCGGACTGACGCCGATGACGAACTGGCCAAGGCCATTCGGCACCCCTGCCGGCGGCCGGGGATAGGGAGGTCCGGTGTCGGCCATGATCAGCTCAGGGTTACGATGATGTCGTTCGGCGAGATTGTCGGCACCTGGTCGATATCGACACCGATGTCGAAGCGATTGGGCGCTGCCCCCGTCATGCTCTGGCTGGGCACGTTCTTGTTGTTGGAAACGGTGTAGGTGCCAATGCCGCCGGTCCCGCTGCCAAGCGCCGTAATCGTGGTGCCGACCGTCAAGGCCCCCGTCGTGTCGGAAATGACCTGGCCGACAGCGAGCGCCCCGGAGGCGACCTCGGTGACGGTCAAGGTGGCGCCGACGATCTGCCCGGTGAAGACTGCGGCAGGATCGTTGTCCGAGCCGACCTCGATGGAGATGATCTGCGCCCAGGAGCCAAGGGCCGCGACAGGCGCGTAGAACCGGCTGGCGAAGAGTGTGGTGCCGATCTTGGCGCGCGGCCCTCCATCGCCCCCGGCAAAGGCCGAGACGATGGCATTCTGGATTTGCGTCGCCGCGTCGGCCGGGACCAGGTGTGAATTGACGATGTTGACCGAAAACAAGATCGCCAGCGGGTCGGGGATTTCGAAGCTGACCTGATAGGCCGGGAACGGCGGCACATAGCCGGGGCTCTGGTCGAAGACCGTGACGGACGTATTGCCGTTGTAAGCGCAGCCCGGCGCCTTCCGCGTCCAGATCGCCCGAGCGATGTCGTCCGCATTGCCGCCGACCACGGCGACATAGAGCGAGTTCGCAAAGAGCGCGACGCCGCTAATGGTCTGGACGGCATTGGTGGCGTTTTCGGTCACGAACGCATCGATGACGTTCGGCACCGCGAGAACGGCACCCAGCACGGAGGGCAGCGAGCCTTGCGAGTTCAGCGCGACAGAGGCAGCGCGCCGGGCCTCGAAAGCGGCTCGGCTCTCGACGTTGTTGCCGAGCACACCATCGTCGGGATTGCTGATCGAGTCCCATCCGGGGATCGCCCGAAAAATCTGACTCAGGCTACCGGCAGGGCAAGGGATTGGCCCGACCGCCGTGCATTCAAACGGCAGCGTGACCGTGCCACCGGCGCCGATGACGCCATCTTCTGTGCACAGATACTGGTTGCCGTCGGCGGCCAGCGCCAGCGAGCCGATCGGGATCGAGACACGCGGCAATCCATTGCAGAGCGCCTGCACGACGGTCGGCTGCGCGGGGTTGCGCTCGATGAAATAGATACGCGCAATGGCGTCCTGCATGCGGCCCGAGGAGAAAGCCGGATCGACCTGGTTGGTGTAGAAAAGGAAGGTCGCGTTGACCTCGTCGATCACGGCTGCTTCGCTGCTCGCGAGCTGCCCCTGCGGCGTGTCGAGAGCCGGGTTCAGCGTGCCGCCGAAGGCTTCGTTGATGTCTTCCGTGACGCCGGCAAGAACCGCGGCGGCCGAGGGGATGACGAACCCCTTGTCGGTAAAGACCGGCGGGGGAACATTGGTGGTATCGACCATTTGTCAGAAGCCCGCTGCGGTGATGTTGCCCGCCGCGTCCATCACCTGCACTTGGCCGGTGACGATGCGATCGGTGAAAGACAGGATGAAGGTCTGCGCCTTGACGACACCGGGCACTGTCAGCGCGGCGCGATTGAAATATGCCTTCATGAGCGCGATCGGCGGCGCCTTGCCCAGGATCTGCTCGAAATAGGGAATGCCCTGCGTCGTGTCGTAGTAGAGTTCGTCCACGAACAGCCGGATCGCGCTCGCGGCGTCCTGCGCCAGCGCATAGGGCTCGTCGGCCACGGCGATGTTGCCCGATGCGTCAACCGTCAGGTCCCACGCATCGGTGTCAAGAAGCAGCGTCTTCATCAGGTTCCCGGCTCCGGTGGTCCCGACGTTCCGCCACCCGGCTGGACGCCGGTGTGGATATGGTTGAGCAGGCTGATGTTCTCGCCGCCGGCGCCCGCGATGACGTCCCCGGTCACCCGCAGCTGCGCCGTCGTGATGGTGATGGAGCCCGCCGAAAACTCGATGATCTGGCCGTTCTTGTCGAACACCTTGATCCCGCCCTCGGTGAACTGGACGGCCTGGTCCTGGTTGGCCGGATTGACGATGGTGCCCATGTAGACGCCGTCGGACATGTTGCCTCGGCGAAAGCTGCCCGGGTTCGACTGCGCTCCGGCATTGGCTTTCAGCGCCGAGATATCGCGGTCCGAAATCGCCATGTGGCCGATATCGCCGACCTTCGGATCGTTGATGATCCCGTTGGTGCCGCCCTGGTTCCGCATCGTGGCAACGCCGTAGATGGTTCCATGGGGCGTCTGGTTGCCCTGACCATCTGTCTGATTGATCAGCGGCATCACGTCGACCGTGGGCGGCGCGCCGACGCCGCCGCCGTGCACGGCGACGATCTTCACGGGAATGTTCGAGCGCACCTGCGCCATCTCCTGGCGGATCAGGAAGCGCAGCCGGTTGATCTCGGTGGCGTCGTCCGAAGTGCCTTGCTGGCCGAAAAACCCTTGCCCGCTCATGCCGGCGCCGCAGCATCGACGGCGATGCATTCGAGCAGCATGAACCACTTTCCGTGCGGCATCATCGACTCCAGCTGATACTCGATACGGTTGACTTTCCACGTGCCGTTGGCCGGCGTGAGATCGCTCTGGATCTGCACCTTGCCCTGGTATTTCACGGCGGGATTGTAGAGCGCCCTCACCAGGACAAACGCCTGCTGGAAGAACGGATAGCCGACCATGCCGGTTTGTGGCGAAATCAGGACGGCATCGCCGTCCCGCGCCTTGCCGGCTGGCGTGATCACCATCGTGCCCCGGTCGACGCCGACGTCGAAAGCGCCATCGCGGGCGATTGCCAGCGCCTGCGTCCATGCCGTGCCGGGATAGTAGGGGTTGGCGAGCTTGACCTTGACGCCCGCGTCCTCGAACGACAGGTCCATCTGCCCGGCCAGGCTTTTCATCATCTGGGAGGCATCGGCCGAGCCCCTGATGCTGAGCGGCGGGATGGGCTTTGCCGCATGGAAGACGCCCGGCAGGGAGCTGATCCGAAAGCACACGTCCGGCATCGCCTGCGCGTCGACGTAGGCGTAGACGATGGTCCCGGTCCACACGACGTTCTGGCCGGTCTCGTCGTCACCGGCGAGCACCGAAATGCCGTTCTTGTACATCTGCAGATACTGTGAACCGACGGTGGATAGCTGGTTCATCAGTGCGAGCGGGAGACCCCAGATCGAGATTTCCGCTTGCCCAGAGCCTTGCCCTGCGTTCACGATGTTGCAGGAAACCCGTAGGCCGAAAACTTCCGCGCTGTTACCGCCGCCTTCAAACTGGCCATTGGCAAGCTCGAACTCGACGGTAATGCGCTTTTGGCTGAATGCCATCTCAGTTCCCAGACAAGGTTGAAATCATGACGAATGCCCTTGCCGCCGCGACTGCGGCCCTTCTCTTGACCGCAAGCCCGGCACTGGCCGCGCACAACCCGGCGGCGCTGGAGAAGACATATCTCGATTTGAACGAGCAGTGCCGTGGCGGCTCAGGCGACGATCCGCAGACCCTCAAGGCCTGCGATCAGCGCGAGCAGGTGTCGGCCCAGCTGCGCCAGATGAACGTCTGTTTTGCCGGTGACCGTTTCAAGCACTGCGAGTGATCAGCCTTCGCCCGGTAGAAGGTCGGCCGGCGACAGATAGGCGAGGCTGTAGCGCGTCCCCAACCCGGTAAAGACCGGGTCGGTGTCGCCCTGGTTGTCGATGAAGACGAGATCGCCGGAAAACCCGAGATAGAGCGAGCGCACGATCCGGTTGAGGTTCTGGCAGATCACCCCGCCGATCACGAGAGTGTTGTCGACGAAGAGGTCAATGAAGAGGCCCGTGTCTTTCTGGTAGAGGCTGATCTGCGAGACCTGACCGCCGAGCGTCACGCTGACCGCCTGGTTCGGCACCGCCTGCAAGGGAATGATCACCATCACAGGCCTCCGGCAGGCAAGCCAGACGACGTCTGGAATTTCGCCAGTTGCACGCCGGTCGCCGGCACCGTCTGCACGGTCCCGCCGTTGACCTGGGAAGCGCCGCTCGGATCCTGTGTGTTCGACATGGCGGGGCTGACGGCCTCGCGCACCTCGATCAGCCAGATGTCGATCGACAGGAGCCCAAGGCCCTCATTGGAGCGCCGGCTGTAGTCGTAGTGGGTGAAGTTGCAGGAGAGATAGACCGCCTCCGGCGTCACCACGTCGTAGAGATTGGTGTCGGCCGCAACCGCGGCGATCGACGCCAGCATGGCCTCGCGGTTGGCCAGCGATCCGCCGGCGGTGAAGCGGAGCCGCGCGTCATAGGGGACTTGGACCTTGTCGTAGCTTTCGAAGGCGCCCCGCTCGACCGGGAAATCAGAGATCGACCACTGCTGGCGATATTGAACCTCGACTACATTGTCGGCGATGATCACCGGGACGCCCCCGAAAAAGATGCCCCACTGCTGCTGAAACAATCCCGACAGCAGGCCGATGGCGTCGCTCTCCAACAGTTCCAGAATGCCCGCCATCACGCCAATCCATAGTTTGCCTGCGCCGAGAAGAGCCGGCGGTTGAGCGCGTCGTTGATGTCGCCTGCAATGCCATTGGCGTCGGTCGCCTGGGTGTTCACCTCGACCTTGCCGATATGGTTCTCGACCGAGCTACTCGACGTCGTCGCGCCATGCGTGCTGGAGATGTTCGACAGTGCGGCCGATTTGGCGCCGGTGTTGATCCCGGCCATGCCCCGGTAGGTTTTACGGGTGAAATTGTCCATCCCGTTCCAGGCGCTGTAGCCTTCGGCGCGCTCGTACATCGATGCACCGGTGGCTCCCTGCGCATCGGTCCTGGCATTGCGCAGAGCGCGGCCGGCCGCGCTTTCGGGACCGTTGAGTTCGGACAGCGAGAACTGCAATTGCGTGTCGAAGTCGTTCCAGTTCTTGCCGCGCGCCTTGGCAAAGGCCATGAGGCGAGCCTTGCGCGGGCCGAGCCATTGCGCCATGCCGGTCGCACCGATGCTGTTGACCGTGCCAGGACCGCCGCCCGCCTCGACATTCATCCAGCGTGACACCAGCCCGCGCGCGCCGGCATCTGACAGCCCGCCAGCCGTGAGGATCTGGTAGGCCTGCGACTGCCGCTCAGGCGTCCACCAGCCACGGGTGCCGCGCGATGCGCTTTGTGGGCCGCCGATTGCGTCGCCACCGGCACCGCTGCCCTTGGCAGCCCCGCCGCCAAATGCGTTGCGCTCGCCAGCGCCAAACAGATTGCCGATGCCGCTGACCAGGTTGCTCCAGAAGCCGCCGCTGTCGCTTTTCTGGTCAGAGATGGTGACAGGAAGCGGATTGCTCCTCGAGACGGGATTCCCGTCGACAGTGGTATCGCCACCGTGCGCATGGTTGCGCGCTTGCGGACCGCTCCGATCCCAGCCTTTAAGCTTGGTGATCTGGTCGAGTTCGAAATCAGCAGGCTTCCATCCGCCATCCTTTTTCGGGGTATCGCCCGACAGTGTCAGCATGGCCAGGTAGGGCGATAGTTTGCCGAGCAGCCCCAGCATGCCAGCTCCGGCGCCGGCACCGGCTGCCTCTGCCCCGCCGCCAGCGAGCATGCGCATGTTGCCCAGCACGCGGAGGAACTTCGATCCGAGCCAAAGGCCGAACAGTATCTCGGTCGCGTGCACGATGCCGCCGAGGCCATCGACCACGTCCTTCGCTCCGGTGGCGAAGGTCTGCATCCCGGCGCCGACGGCGTTCCAGTCGATCTTGTTGAGAAAGTCGATGAAGCGCTTCACCGCATCGACGATGCCGCTCTTGATCCAGTCCTGGTTCTTGTCGATCCAGGCCGACATCTTGTCCGCCGCCTCGACCAGGACCGGGCCGAGCTTGTCATAGATGGCGTTGGCGAGCGCGATGACGTGCTGGAGCAGTTCGGCCCAGCTCGCCTGCAGCCTTTGCGCCGACTCGATCGCCGCATTGCTGGGCGACAGGCTTTTGTCGAGCTTGTCGAGATAGGCGTCGATGCCACGGCCCATCTTGTACATGAGCTGTTCGGTGGCCGGATCGATGCCGAGCGCCTGCGCGACGTTGTGGGCCGCCGACGGGTCGATGTTGTGCAGCCGCTGCAACGCGGCCGAGACATCGGACAGATATTTGTCGAGCCCGTGATTGGGGTCGATCGACATGCCGGTCCAGGCTTGCAGCTGCGAGAACTCGCGCGGCAACGCCTGCCCGTTCTTGTTGAGGTCGTAGAGCTGCTTGTTGACGCGCTCCAGGGTCGACGCGGTCGCATCGGCGGACCCGCCGAAGCGTTCCGCCGCGTTCTCCCAGGCAGCGATGCGCTGTGGCGATTCACCCAGACTCGAGGCGAAGCGGCCAAGCGAAGCATCGGCGTTGGTGATCTTGCGAACGAACTCGCTCAGCGCCTGCGAGCCGGTGACGACGGCGAACAGTTCGAGCACGCGCCGGGTGATCAGGTTGACCGTCTCGGCGGCCTTCTTCGAGCTATCCTCGATCTCCTTGCCGCCCTGACGGAACCCGTCGCGCGTCTTGAGCCACGCCTCGGCCTGCTTCTTCTGGCCCTTTTCGAAGTTGCTGGGATCGAGGCCGAGCGTAACGATCAGGCTGTCAATGACCGTTGGCATTGTCGTTCTTCTTCCTAAGCAGCATCAGGTTGTGCGCGTCGACCATCGCCACCTCGAGAAGGTCATGGACGTCCTCGATCGACAGCCATTCGTCTAGCTCCCTGAGCGAGGCTGTGCCTTTTGAGAGAACCTGACCGATGGCTCTGGAGACGTTTTCGTATTCGAGGAGCTGGACGCCGGCGATTGCGTCGAGGGAGACGTCGAAGTCAATGGGCCGGCGTTCGTAAAAAAAGCGACGTGAAGGTTGATCACCTCCTGCCGCAACTTTACCAGCGTGGCGATCTCCTCGATGTCCCCTTCGATCAGCATGCGCATGATGGCCGGATTGCGAGGATCGGGCTTGATGGTGACGCACTCCATCATCTCGTCAAGCAGCGGCTCGGCATCCTCGAAGGTGATCTTGGTGATCGCCCGGATGCCGACGACGGCGATGCCCTGCATGCCCCTACCGGCGAAGTCGTCGGGAAGGTCGACGCCGGAGCGCGCCACGGCGAGAAGCGCGCGCATGGCCCACTTCTCGGCGCGTGTCGCCGGCATCTCGCGGATATGGAAGGTCTTGCCCTCGTCACGACCAGGATCGGTGATCGTGATGTCGATCTCTTTACGCATGGATTACCCTCAGTTCGGGACGCTTTGAACGCCCTGCCAGCGGATCGCGAAACGGCGCGGCTGCAGGATCTTGGCCGCCGCCGGCATCGGCGGCAGGCTGACCAGAAAGCCCTTGGTCGAAATGTAGGAGCGCCCGACCGACGGCAGCGTCGTGCTGCCGTTGGCGTTGAAGACGTCCTTGGCCTGGATTTGCGTTTGAGCCCAGGTTTCGAAGAAGGCGATGGACGGGGAATCGGCCTGCAACACGAAGGTCTGGTTGACCGGGTTGTAGACGAAGCCGCCCGACAGGATGCCGTCGACGCCCATGGCAGTCTCGATCTGATCGACGTTGTCCATGTCGTAGATGTTGTCCGCAGAGAAGCCCTGCAGCTGGACCGGTGTCGGAAAGAGGTTCGGCACCGTAAGAGTGATGACCGCGTTCGCGGCGGTTAGGGTCGACATGATCTGGCTCCTGACGGGGGGATTGGTTGCCGCTTACTGGACGAGGGTCGAGGTAAGCTCGATCTTCTGGACGGACTCGCCATCCATGTACCAGAAGTTGATCGGCGGGCTCTGGCGGGCCTGGCGCACCTGCGGCGTGGCATCCTTGACCTGCAGGTACCAGCCTTGCAGCTGGAGCGTGTCGCTGGCCTTGACGCTGGCCGCCGAGTTGATCTGTGCGATCTGGAGCGCCGACAGTGTCACGCCGACGCGGATGGCGCCGAAGTTCAGCGCCTGGTTGATCGGGTCGAGGCAAGCCGCCTTGATCAGCTCATAGCCCGCCGCATTGTAGGGCACCGAGTTGATGTTCTGCAGCAGCTCCATGAGCGCGAGCTGGATCTGGTTGTTCAGCCAAATCTGGTTGATGTAGCTGTCCAGCCACTCGAACTCGCCCGACACCGTGCCGTTCTGGAACTCCAGGAACTGCTGCGCCGCCGTCGCATAGGCGCCGTAGAAGTTATAGCCGTTGGCGAAGAGATTGTTCGCCACCGTTGCCGAGGTCACGCCGGCCACCAGGCCATCCTGCCCCCGGAAGGCGAAGGTGATGCGGCCATTGGTCTGCTGGAAGCCGATCGAGGCCGCCGTGCCGCAGATGAAGGCGGCGATCTCGGCTGGCGTGGTCGCTCCACCGTCGGGCTGGTAGATCGCGCAGGTGCCATCGAGATTGGCATCCTTGACGATGCTGCCGAAGCTCGACGTGGCATCGTTGCTTTCGGTGGGCACGATGTCCGTGTCCCAGGCGATATAGGCATAGCGCTTGTTGGTGCCATTGACCCATTGGGCAAAAGCCTGCTTCTGCACCGAGCCCGAACCACCGTCCGGATCGAAGATCGACATGAAGGTCGCCCAATTCTGGGTGACCTGGGTGATGTCGGTCATGAACGCGGCAGGGGTCGCCCCATCGGCGCCCTGCGAGAGCACCGCGCCGGTCTCCTGCGTCAGGAAGAGATCGTCGGAAAGCGTGCCCGTCGCGAAGGCGATGCTCGAGGCCGCGCCGTCAACGCCCGAGGTGATGACGAAGGCACCGGCGACGCTGTCGAAGGAAACCGAAAGCGGCGTAGCGGAGGCGGTGACGGCACCGCTGGCCACCGTCTGCGTCAGGTTGACGAAGTAGGTGCCGGCGAGGCCCAACCCGCTGCCGAGCTGCGCAATGGCCGTACCGGCGCTCACGCCGGCGCCGCCAAGCGTCTGGCCGACCGACAGGGTGCCGGAAGTGATCGCGGTGACCGTCAGCATGCCATAGGTCGCCGAGATCGCCTCGCTGGGGACCACCTGTGCGATCGAGACGGCGTATTCGCCAATGCCACCGGGCGTGCCCGACAGCTGGTCGGTGATCTGCGTCCCGGCAGCAACGCCGGTTCCCGCCAGGACCGCGCCAGCCACGAGCTGGCCCGAGGTGACGCCAGTCACGTAAAGGACGTTGCCGGCGATCGACGCGTTCACCGCTGCCGTTGCCGGCGCGATGGCGCCCGTCACCGCCGCGACTTGCGGCGGGGTTGCGTTGAGGCCGGTTGCGATCAGCGCCGCCGCCGCCGAGAAGCTGGTCGCGGTGGAGAGGTCGAGCCCATTGGCGGTGCGCACATAGCCATCGACATCGATGATGAGCGAACCGGTGAGCGCCTTGAGCTGGGGCAGCGAGAGCTGCGCCACGCGCCCGCCGCGCATGTAGGCCGCGACGGATGCCGAGGGATACTGCGCAAAAAGGATGGTGGCGGGCTTCTGGGTCGAGTTGTTGAACCCGTTGAAGTAGACCGCGGCGATCTCGGCCTCCTCGGAGGAAGCGCCGAAGAAATTCGACACCGACAGGCCATCATTGGGGAAGGACAGCACCTGGCCGGTCGGGACGCGGGTGTTGTGGGTCAGCACGAGGCCGTTCATCACGAGCGCGTTGCCGCCGGCATTGAGAACGTTCGGAATGACGTTCACAAGCTGAGAGGCCGGGATGGTCGTCATGGACCAGGTCCTTTCTGTTTCGATTGAAAGGCCGCGTCGACGTTGACGACGTCGATCACGGTCTGGTCGGCGAATTGCTGCGGCAGTTCCAGCGCCTGGTTGGCCTGGATATGCACGTCGACGACGTAGCGGGTTTCGTATTGCTGCTCCCCGTTGAAGAAGGGAACCTGCTTCGGATCGTCCGCGTAGAAGGGCGCGCCATCGATGCCGGCAGAGGCGAAGTATGACGTCGCCCGCTCATCGCGGATCAAAGTCGCTATCACCTGCGCCATATCGGATGCCGTCGCGTCCGATGCGCTGTGCACGTCGAGCTGGATCACCACCTCGGTCGGCTGCATGATGGTCTCGGCGCCGCAGGAGAGCGTTCCAGCGCCGACGGTCTGCGATGGCGATACGGTATAGATACCGTTGCCAGAGGGTATGCCGCCGGTCTGCTCGCCGACCAGCGTTCCATCCGCCACAGAAGTTCCGAACACGGTCGCACCGACCACAATCGCGCCGAACTCGACATGGGTGACCGTCATCACCGTGTCGGTGATTGACGCCTCGAAGGCGCAGTCCTGGTAGCTGTCGACATTGGTCGAGAGGCGGCCACGCCGGATGACGGTCATGGTGACGAAATCGCCAGCCGGCTCGGGGACGCGGTTGTCCTGGGACGCCACCACCTCCACGCCAGCCGGCAGGTATTTCAAGAGAAAGCCGCGCAACACCGTCTGGATTGTCGACTGGCTGGGGACCGGGCCGCTCACGTCAGACGCCGACGCCGATACCGCGCACCGTCGCGTCAGCGGCTCCGGACGGTATGCACCAGAGCGCGTCGCCAACGGCGAGCGGGAATGGGGTGAAGAACTCGCTGAGCAGGACGAAGGCCGTCGAGCCCGGGGCCGGTTCGGCGGCAGCGATTGCCACCTGCACGGCGCCCTGGCTGGTCGCTTGAAGCTGGACCGTGGAATAGGCGGCGCCGGCGGCCACCTGCGTCCATGCGCCGGCAGGGCATGGCACCGTGAAGGTTCCGTTCGCCATCGTCAGGCTCCATTCTGTAGGGTTATCGCGACCTTGTACCAGTCGGGCCATTCCTCGAGGACGTAGGCCACGAGCCAGGTGTTGCCCTCCGGCAGGGTGCCGGCCGGGAAGACAAAGAGATCGCCGCCCGTCTGCAGCGGGCGCACCACGGCCAAGGCCGGGCCGTTGAGGTAGATGGCGCGTCGCACACCCTGGATATTGAGGCCGTCGAGGTGCTGCAGGTCGCTATAGCTGAGCGCCTGCACCTGCAACGACACACCGGGCACATCGGCGTATTGCGGCGTCCTGGTGCCGTCGCCGGCCGTCGTGTAGCCGGTCGACCGTTTCAGCGTGGCGAGCACGAACGGGTTCACCGCGGCGATCGCCGGCGCGACGATCCCATGCAGGTTCATTTTCGGTCAGCCGACGCGATAGACCGAGAACGCCTGATCGGCGGTCTTGATGAAGCGCAGGATGCCGCTCGACGGGATGGTCGGGCCGCTATGCGCCGGGAAATCCATCGAACCGACCAGCGTCATGCCGGTGTTCGTAGTGATGGTCGCGTCCTCGAGATCGACGATTGACGTGTTGATCAGGGAAACGTCGAAGGAGTCGGTGACGGCGAAGCCGGCGGGCAGCGCTGCCTGGAGCGCGGCGGCGGTCGGCAGCTGTTGCGCCGAGGCAGCGCCAGCACCCTGGTCGATGGTGATGGTGCCGGCGAGCAGATCGGCGGATGTCAGCGTGCCCGAGACGGTGACCGCCACCGGCGCAGAGTTGTTCACCAGGGCGACGTTGGCATTCACCGTGCCGCGCTGGCTGTCCCAGATTGCAAGACGCATTGTTAGGATCTCCTTGAAATGATGTGCCGGGCTATTTCTTCACGGCATAGTCGACCGATGCGAGCATGTGGCCGGTGTCCACGAGCTGCTTGTCGTTGCCTTTGCGGGCGATGGTGGAAGGTTTCAGCGGCGGGCCGTCATAGGCGGTGATAGCGCCCTGCAACTGGCCCTTGATCGCCGCTCCGGCCTGCCCGAGCGTCTTGTCCGCATCGAAGCCATTCGTAACGAGAAGGCTCGCCACGGCGTCAGGCCATTCCGGGCTCTTGTCGGCGATCATGCCCCGGAAGAAGGGGCGTGGCGGCGTGTCGCCCGAGCCGAACTCGTTCAGCGCGGCGACCAGCGCGACGGACGTGCCGTCAGGATAGGTCGCGCCCTCCAGGAAGCCGATGTCCACAGAGGCGGCCTTCTGGAGGTTCTTCGATATCTCGGCGAGCTTCGCGGCGACCTTGTCGCCGCCGGTGAGCTGCACCATCGCCTTACGCGCCAGGTCCCTTTGCCGCCTTCGCCTTGGCGTCGGCGGCCGGATCGGTCGAGCTTGTCGCACCTGTGGCACCAGTATCGCCCGTCGCAACGGTATCACCGGTCGCACCGGTCGCTCCGGTATCACCCGTGGCGCTGGTCGCGCCGGTCGAGCCGGTTGCATCGCCGGTGGCACCCGCGCCAGCGTTGGCAGCAGGTTCGGCGACAGGCGTCTCGGGCTCGGCCGGAACCACGACGGGTGCCGGCGTCTCGATGCGAGCATTCCGCTCGAGTGAAGCGATACGGTCCTCGGCCTGCTCGCGGAAAGCGCGAAATTCGCGCGTCAACTGGCGAAGAAGCTGTTCCATGACGATGTCCTTTTCTACTGGTTTTAGCCGGTGATTTTCAGCACCCATTTGGCGAACATCACCAAATCCTCCGCATTCGCGTTCGCCTTCATCGCGTTCGCCTTCATGCTGATGGTCTGGATGTTGCCTCGGACGTAGCCCCGTTGCGGATTGATCCTATCGGCGCTTGGGGCGGTGGGACTAAAGCCTCCATCGCCCTTCTCTAGGACGAAGCCGAACACCGGGCACCGCTCGGGAGTAATGCTGTCCAAAAAGACCGCGCACTCGGCAGCCGTTCCGAACCCAAATTCGATGCCGCCCTTTTGGCACCGGTTTTTAATACCCTCGGCGCGCCCGATCCAAGGATCCCCCATCGGCAAGAGCTTGCCACCGGCCCGCTCTCGCGAGCGCTGCCGCCAAGGATTTCGGTCGCCGGTCTGGTTAGTGGCCAACTCCCGAAAGCGGTCCGCACCAATGCATCCACATGAACTGCTCACACCTTCCCGGAGGTCCGATCCCTTTACGGAGCGTCTTGTTCCGCAGTCGCAGAGGCAATCCCATCTGGGAGGCGATTTAGCGCCCAGGCGACCGACTACAGTCCATCGTCCAAACCGCTTTTTGGTAAGATCGATCAGCCTCGTTGCCATTTTCTAAGCCTTTGCTTTTGCTTAGATAATTCTACATCGAAGGCGTGACTTCTGCAACGATCACTGGTTCGGCCAAGGGTTAAAAACCCTTCGAGGACCAGGCACATATCTCATAGTTCTGTAGGCGCTCGTCGCAGCCCAGAACGCCGCGCCGAATGGGGTTTGCATGAACCATGCGTTGTTGGGCGTGGTCGGGAAGTCGGCCGACACCGAGACGCTGCCCTCGGTCGCATCCGAAATGCGCCCGACGATCCCAGCCGGTGGCTGGCCGTTGACGCCGTACATGAGCTGGCAGATATGGGCGACCATGAGGTTGAGCAGCGTCGTCTGCGTCTCGGCGGTGCTGACCGGGCCGCCGCCGTCGTTTCGGCAATAAAGCTCGGCCACGGGCAGCGCGCCCTGCAAGACCTGTGGTTGGCTCAGCGTCTCGAATTGCGGGTAGATCGCCACGAAATTCGGATAGCTGAAATCGACCCTCACACCCATGATCTACCCCCGGCGCCGCCGTTTCCCCGCTGCATGAAACCGGGCCAAGGCCGTAAATGCCGGCTAGGGGGATGTTGCTTGCTCGTTTCTCGGAAGAACCCGCGCGGGGCGGCCGGGGCATACGACCAAGCCAGCAATGGCCGTCGTGGTCTCCGACAAACGCCCGACAGCGGCACAACCATTTGCGTCAGCGCCCGCCGGTACTGAGACGATCAGCGGCCCGCGCACCTTGCACAAGGCTGTTCTATGGCTCCCCAGGCGAATTCGCCTACCCCGTCTCGCATTCCGGTAGTCGCACTGGTTTGGCGAGCTTTGCCAGCGCCTCGGGCTTGGCGCAAAGCGGGAAGCCGGCGAGCGGCATTATCTCGATGAAACGACCGCGTTCCGTCGTGCTCGAGCTGAATTCATTGACCATGCCCTCGACGGTCAGGTCCGGATACCGTTTGAGGGTTTCCCTGACCGAAGCATTCGCCTTATCGGTTCGACCCAGTGCCGCGAGGGAGCTGCTACGCACCACCCAATCCCCTTTGCCGTAGTTATCGGGCGTCTTGCGCTCCAGCATCTTCACGGCGTCCTCATAGCGGCCAGCCATAAAATAGGCCGTGGAGTAGAAACTAGTTGCCCACATCGGGTAATTCGGGTCGAGCCGTATAACTTGGTCGACCAACTGAGCGCCGCGTTCGGGTTCGTCGAAGCCTGCCGCGAAGCCGGAATAGAATGTCAGGATTTCGGCCGAACCCGGAGCGAGGCGGAGGGCCGTGTCCAGCTCGACCTTGGCGCGGGCGTTGTCGCCCTTGTCTTTGAGGCTCATGCCAAAAACGGCGTGCGCCTCGGCGTCGCTCGGATCGAGCCGCACCGCGCGTTCGGCTACATCAGCAGCCGCCTTGATCTCGCTCTCGGGATTGATACCGAAGCCAGCCAATATGTTATGAGCATGATAAAGTTCCACCCAGGCGCGGGCGAACCCGGGGTCCAGTTCGACAGCGAGGTTGAGCAGCCTGATGGCCTCCTTCTCATCCGCTACGGTAATCTTTTCAATCCTTTCGGTTCCGAGCAGATAGTAATCATAGACAGTCAAGTTGTCCGGCCGTTTGCGCTTCGCTGCAGCCCGCCCCGCTCCCTGAATCAGCCCCACGCCGTTGCCGAGACGGTTGGTGACCTGCTCGGCGATCTCGGTTTGAACGGCGAATACGTCTTCAGCAGGCCGGTCCCATCGCTCCGACCACAGATGGTTGCCGGTTTTTGCATCGATCAACTGCGCGGTGATCCGCACCCGCCCATTTTGCCGCTGGATCGAGCCTTCCAGCACATAGCCGACGTCGAGCGCACTCGCGACCTGGCGGGCATCCACCGGCTTGCCTTTGTAAACTTCCGTCGAATTCCGCGCCACGACGTCGAGTTCGGGAAACTGGGCGAGATCGGTGATGATGTCCTCGGTGAGGCCATCGGCCAGACGCCCGGTGGCGTCGTCGCCGCCAAAGTTGTTGAAGGGCAGCACTGCGACCGACGGCTTGGCACCCAGAGCAGCTGAATGAAAGAACCACCATGTCCCGCCGCCGAGCAGAGCAAATAGCACGATGGCCGCCGCCGTCCCAACCCAGCGCGGCATCGCCTTGCGCAAGGTCCAGCGCGGCCGCTTGCCATCGAGCCTTAGCCGGTACATCCGCACCGGACGGCTGATATTCTTGACTTGTTGCTCGCCAGCGAAATCGAGGGACCAATCAAGCTTGCCTTGCAGATGGTCAAAGGCTGTGCCCGACACGGTCACGCCGCCAGCATCAGCGAGTTGCTGCAATCGCGCGGCGACATTGACGCCATCGCCATAGACATCGCCGTCAACCAGCGCAACGTCGCCCAGATTGACCCCGATGCGGAACACGATACGCTCAGGCTCGGGCAGAACTTCATTGTGCGCGGCCGCCGCGCTTTGGATTTCCGCTGCGCAGGCGACTGCGTCGACCACGCTGTCGAAGGCGACAAGCGCGCCATCGCCCATGAGCTTGATGAGGCGGCCATGGTGCAGGGAGATGGTGGGGTCGAACAGCTCGGCACGAACGGATTTCAATCGCTCAATGGTGCCGGCCTCATCGGCCTCCATCGCCTTCGAATAGCCGACCATATCGGCCGCCAGGATCGCCAGCATCTTCCGGTCGAGCGGGGAACTACTCACCATCGTGCCCCTGCATGAACATGCAGTATGCCGATCACCCTACACCCATCGAAGTGGCGCCGCTACCACACCGCCAAAACGGCATGTCTGCTGTTGGCCAAACTATCGAGGTGAGTATGCCGCAAATTGGATGCCAGAATTTGCAGGGTTGCCCAGCGCCGGCGGCCATGGAGACAGCCATGCCGAGGAACGCCGCGATCAGAAGCGCCCGCGCCATCGGCTCAGGCGGCGTCCTGCTTGAAGGCCTGGATACCGCGCGGCAGATTGTTCGGATCGATAGGCTCGAAGCCTGATTTCTGCGCCTCGTGCTCCTTGATGAAGCCTTCGACCATGTCGCGTTCAGCATGCGCCCAGACCAGGTTGTTCTTGACCGCCTCGAGGTCCTGGTTCTGGGCGAGCCATTTCCTGAAGAAGTCGGCGTCGACGCCATAGGTCAGGGCGTAGCTGCTGGTCTGCGCCGACGGAGCCTGCTCGGTGCGGCGATCGAACCGACGGCCGTAGCCTTTCAGCACGACCGGCTCGCCGATGACCTGGGCGCGCTTCACCTTGCGAAAGCTGCCGCCGGCGGTTGGCTCATTCTGCTCGATCATATCGTGCAGGCGCAGGACGAGGCCGTGCGGAAGCTTGCAGGCGACAGTGACGGTGGCGGACATCGATATACTCCTGTTATCAAAGGACTGGTTGCACTTGCGAGGCGATGTGCGGCGAGCAAGCACGGAAGAACCGCAGCGGGGGGGTCGGAGACCATGACGGACAACACCAGGAAGCCGCGTCTGGATCGGCTACTGAAACCCATCATCGCCGTCGGGCCGATGAAATCGAAGGTGCCGGAGCACTTGCTGCTGGCGCGGGTCTTCCGGGCCGCGCCAGAGATGATCTATGGTGGCCCCGCCAAACTATCGCCAATGACGCGGCCCGGAGGTGGGAGCGGATGCTAGGTGTCAATCCTGGCTCAGCGAGAACAGGCACCCGGGGTGGGAAGCCAGCGGTCCAGCCCTCCCTGACAGTTACGCGGATGCTCCGTGCTTGGCGACGGCTTCGGTGGTTCAGCGTCCAGATACCCGTTTCCGGGCACCTGCCTCCCACTCCCGGCCGTTCGTCTCACGGGCCATAGCCTCGTCCGTCCGCCGGCCCCTGGCTCCCTTTCGGGAAGCTGAAAACGGGTAGTGTCTCAGTTTGAATTTTTGCTTACGACCCTGGTGGCTCGCCAAAGATGGCAATTGCGGCCTTTCAGCGCTTAACCCAGCCGGGATGTGGGTCCGCCAGAGGCCCTGTCACGGATGCAATGAAACAAGCTTGTCTGCCACAAGCGACTGCAAATGCCACAAGTTGCGATCCCGAATGCCTAAAGCCTCCAATTGCGAGATTGTGTTGTAGAGATATTCCGCGCACGACCCTCCATGGCCGCATGCTTTGGCCAAAATACCCGCCGTCTCATCCGGCGTAAGGCTTCCCGCATAGTTGACCCCCTTTCGATTGACAACGAAGGCAAGTGCTCGAAAGCGCCCTTGGGTAGTATGTACCTGCACCCATCGCGAGGTTTGGGTGATCGGCTTGCTGGAGGGCCTCACGGGCATTTCGCGCCGAACAAGTTTTCCGAGCTGGTCCTCAACGGTATCCTCGGCCAGTCGCAAAACCATCCCCCCGCACTGCCCACCCCTGTCGAGCCCCATCATGAGGCCTGGCTGGTCGACCGTTCCGCGCCAATCTTCCATGCGAATGCAGAACGAACGGTGCCAACCCGGCACGACGCCGGGACGCTCCTCGACGTGCTCCAAAGCCGGCTTCCAGAGAAGTGAGCCATAAGCGAAGATCCACACATCCTGTCCTGCAGGACGCGACGCTAGCATTTCCCGAACGGTGACGTTCCACTCGGTGTCGGTATTGCGAACCATATCCGGGGCTGGGCCGGTGTTCTCAATCGCCCGATGGGCGCGCGCGACCAAAT
Source organism: Mesorhizobium bavaricum (assembly GCF_056781655.1). NCBI lineage: Bacteria > Pseudomonadati > Pseudomonadota > Alphaproteobacteria > Hyphomicrobiales > Phyllobacteriaceae > Mesorhizobium > Mesorhizobium bavaricum. The sequence continues at coordinate 28,623 of NZ_CM165566.1, forward strand.
CTGCGGTCAGCGCCATTCGGCCTCGCGCTCTGGGCATACGACACCTCTCGAAACCCTTGTGTGTGCTTGCAGACCCACACTACAACAGTACTGTCGCGCCCAACGTCTGAAAACCACCCGTAGCCGAAATTCAAACTGAGACTTTCTACCTGAAAACGATACCGCTGTTTCCGATGGTGCCTTGCGGCTGCGATCCACCGAAGGGGCTTCGAGGCTTGGGTCCTCTCGCGGCGCTCCCTCTGAAATGGAGGCGGTGTTAGACGCCGACCATCTGCGAGATGCCCATCGGCTGGCGGATGATCGCGCCCCAGGTGCCGCTGGTCATCTTCTTCTTCCACGAGGACATCGCGCGAATGATCGGATGCGTGCGAAGCTTTTCGTTGAAGGAGCAATAGCCGGTCTTCTGGCCGTCGATCGCGTCGGCGATCAGCTGCACCTGGTTGCCGGCCGCGATGCCCACCGGGTTTATCGATGTCTGCGCACCATACTGCACTGCCGTCTCCACCCGGATGTTCGGGAAGTTCTTGCGAAGCAGATCCTCGACGTTGACGTTGAAGGAGTTCGTCGCAGTCATGGCGAGTTGCGATTCTGGCGACAGCGCCAGCGTCATCTTGGTCTTCTGGTCGATCAGGCCGGCGGTTTGGGTGACGAGTTGCAGCCAAAGCGACTGGATGTCGGCGTAGATTTCGTTCGCCGTGGCGACGATCTGGCCGTTGTTGATCCACTTCACGCCCCGTAGGCCTTCGGCGCCGGGGTGATCGGTGCCGCGAGGTTCGGATCGTTAAGAAGGCCATAATTTTGCAGGCCCTGCACACCCTTGAAATAAGTGGTGTTCAGGAAGCGGGCGAGTACCGTAACGCCCGCGCCGTCGACCTCGCTGACCCAACTGACGCGGCCAAGGCCGGCGCGCTCGATCTCCAGCTCGCCATATTCGGCGATCGTCTGAAACAGGTAGGACTGACGCTGCGGCCAGTTCATGTTCGCGCCGGAGCGACCATTGTCGTTATAGTCGCCGTAGCTCGACACTTCGCCGGTCTGCTCAATGGTCGGGAACATCGCGGTCTGGTCGATCCATGTGCCCTTGCGGGTTTCGCCGAAGATCTCGGCGGCCTGCGTCGGGGCGAAAAGGATGCGATACACCTCGGGGTCGACCAGCGTGGTGAGGAACGCCGGGATACCGGTGTTCGACACAGTCGCCAGCTGAGGCTGCGCATCCATCGCGAGATGGTTGGTGCGGAAGGCCTCGACGATGTAGGCGCGTGCTTCGGGAAGGTAGATGCCGGCCTGCTCGAACATCGGGCGATGCTGCGCCCACGTTGCGGCCGCCTGATTAAAGTCGTGGAATTGCATGGTGGTTCTCCTCACAGACCGCCGGCTTTCACGCCGGCGCATGGTTTCGAGGTTGACGGGAGGGGTTTAGCCCAGGGGCCACGCGCTGATCTTCATCAGCTCACCCGGCTGGGCGAAGGAACGCACAGTCCACTTGGTCTCGACGTTGGTGGCCGCGGTGATGGTCGCCGCGGCGACGACAGTGTTGACGTCGACGGCATAGGTGCCGGCGCCGCCGGCCGGGCCGGTGATCTGCTGGCCGATGGTGGTGACAGCGGTGATGCCTGCACCGGTCAGCGTGTCACCGACGCCGAAGACACCAGCGACGGCGCCGCCAGCCGTGAACACGCCAAAGGTGCCGGCGATGACGGTGCCCGGGTCGACGCTCTGGTCGGGGATCGACACCGCATAGGTGCCGGTCTTGCCGAACGAGCCGTCGACTTCGGCGCTGGTCAGCTGCTTCACGATCTTGGTGCCGGTCGCGACATCGGTGCCGGAGATGGTCGTGCCGGGATAGATCGTGCCCGAGTCAAGGGCGGTTGCCGCCAACACGTTGCCGACGATGGAGCCGACGAAGCCGCTGGTCGCGGCGGCAATCAAGCCGGCCGACGTGGTCGCGCCGTTAGGCGTGCCGGTCGGAGCCGCCGTCGCCTTGCCATCCGCATAATTGGCATAGACCTTCTGGCCGACCAGAGCCGGGGTGGCGCCGGCGTTCTTCACCCAGAAGTCACCGCCGTCGAAGGCGGTGATCGGGAAGCCTGCAGGAACCAGCATGGTCGATTCCTGTAGATAGACCTCGATCAGGCCCTGCTGCTCACGGTGGATGAAGCCGGCCACGGGACCGGTGCCGAAGTTGTTGACCACTGCCGGCGCATTGTCGCTGTCGGCCTGGGCATAGCTCAGCCAGGCAAAGCGGCCCACGATTGCGCCGAACGCACCGGCGACCAGCGCGCCAGCGGCGGCCAGGACGGTGCTGCGGGGATTGGTGCTGGCGAAGTCGCCCTCGACAGCCGGGGCGGGGTTGTAGGCGGCCTGCGTCTGAAAGCCAGACATGGGCGGTTCTCCTCATGAAAAGAGCCGGCTCGCTGGCCGGCTGGGAAGGGGTTTCAGGATTTAAGCCGCTCTTCTTAGAGCGACTTGACGATGTGGGACTTGGTGGCCGGGAACATCTCGTGGAACGAGTTGACGCCGGCGGCATCCATGGCGACGCGGGCAGGCCGCTGGACCTGAGCGGCCCCCGGCAGCGGCTGGGCCTTGAGGATGGCGGGCAGCGCCGAGGGGTGAACGCCATCGATGTTGACGCCGAGCGAGGTGAGCGCGGTCCGGTAGACTGCTTCCGCGCTGTCATGGGCCATGGCGAGCTTGCCGATGTAGGGGCGAACCGCCTCTTCGGCAGCGCGCACCTGCGCCGCTTCCTCGCGGGCCTCACGCTTGGCGCGATCGATAGCGGTGGAAACAGCGGCGGCGATAGCCGAGTCCATCGCCTTCTTGTCGACCTTGTCGTCGTCCTTGTCGGCATCTTCGGCCTTTTTCTTCTTGTCGTCCTCGTCGTCCTCTTCCTCTTCCGCGTCCTCGGCCTTCTTTTTGTTGTCGTCGTCCTCGTCGTCCTCGTCGTCGTCTTCGTCCATGGCTTCCTGGACCTCGACCTCGTCGAGCGCGACCAGGACCGCCTCGAGCCCGTCGAGCTTGGCATCAGCGGCCAGCTTGCCTTTCGTGGCCTTGCCGACCGCCTCAATGATGGCGGGCCGCTTGGCCTTGAAATTGTCGACCGTGACGCCGACCAGAGCCGGGCTGACATCAATCTTCTGATCGCTGGCCAGCTTGGGCATTACGTGGGCAAGGATCGCGCCGTGGGCGACAGATGCCATGCGCGACAGCAGTGCCGATTTCTTCATTTTCTGGATCTCCTGTTTGCTGTCGCCGACAACTACATCGGGTCCGGCGCGACCCTCCTCAACCAAGGCGACGTGATTGGCGGCTATGTCCCGCATCACGCCGTCGTAGGATTCTCCAGCCAGCATGCCGGGCGTCATGTCGGCCCGGTAGCGGTAGCTGCTCGATAGTTCTTTCTGCCGATCGGATTCGATCAGAGCGATTGCCGCCCCATCCCAGATGCTCAGCGGCGCCATGAGATACGGCGCATGGAACTCGATGGCATCGCCGATCGATCCGACCACGGCTTCGCGCGGATGGTCCTTGGCACTGACCGGGATGTGTTTCAGGAGAAGCGGCTTGCCGACGAAGGTCGGCGCGGCTTTCGCCAGCTCGTCGGCATCGCGATAGAGGCGGTAGACCCGCTCGGGATCGAGGCCAAGCGCCTCGAAATCCGGGATTTCGCGGCCGTAGTACGGGCAGACGTTGGCCTTGGAGATCGGTGTCATCTCGACGCGCAGATGACCATCCTGGTCGAACACGCGAACGCTGTTGCGATCCATCGCCAGCGCATCGTTGGCTGCGACGTGCTCGGGCTCGATCTCTTCCTCTTTCGTCCACTTCACGAAGTTGGAGCGTAGCGCGTCCCAATCCTGCGGCGACATGTCGGCGGCGACGCCAAGGCGCTCGCCCAGCATTTCGCGCAGACCGGGATGCAGCGGCTCAGGCAGCGAGCGCAGTGGAGCCCAGGCATAGCCGGAGTGCTCGTCGGTCAGCACCGGCGCGAACTTCTTGTCGACGGCCTGCGCGAAGGTGTGATGCACCCAGCCGTTCGGCGTGTCGCGCGTATCGATGAGCTGGCGCGTGCCAGAGGGCAGCGTGCCGACCTCCTCGGTGGTCTCGCGCACCGCCGTTGTCTCGGCGTCCTCGCCCTTATCCGACTTGCCACCAGGCCAGCACCAGTGGCCGGGCCAGCTGGTGTCGGTCGACGAGCGCCGGAGCACCAGGACATCGCCATCGGGCGCAACCAGCATCAGCGAGGCTGCCTGACCCGCATTGTCCTTGCCGACGAACTCTTCGCCGACCGCTTTCGGAATGCCGAGCACACCACGGCCCTCGGCCAAAGCGTACATCGCGCGATGTTCAGCCTCAGAAGTGGCAGGCATGTTGAATCCTCTAGAATAGGGTCAAAACCCAATCACTTTGAACGACCGAGTTCGACCCAATGCAACCGGTGGCTTTGCGCCCAATCTCGGCCGTTGCGGACAGATTTGCCACTGATTGCAAGCGGACATCGCGGCGACCACGCTGGGCGCGACTAAAGCCACCACGGCCGAAACGAGAGCGCCACCGCACGCCCGATTTGGATTGTGCGTCAGTGCATTGGCAGGATGTTCTGGTTGAGGCGGAACAGATTGTCCGGATCGTATCTGTGCTTGATCTTGGCGAGCCTCGCGTAGGCCTCGGCTCCCAAGGCGTCGCGCACGAGATCCGCTCCTTCGCCATGGCCGGGGAAGTTCAGATAGAGGCGGCCGGTCGAGTGGCGCTGCATGTCCTGCCAGAAGCTGCGAACCCAGCCGATGTTCGCATCGTCCTCCCCAGCGCCTGGCCAGATGGCGTCGAGGCTAAGCATGAAGGGCATGGAGCGGTCGCCGAAGGCAGTCGCATCGGCTGCGACGCGCTGCACGAAACCGCCGAACTTCCAGATCGAGGCGAAGGTCATTTCGGAGGGGCGCTTCGCCATCCGCGCTGTGATCTCCACGATGACCTCTTCGTCGAGGCGCGAGAGGTAGGTAGATTTCCAGTAGCAGCGGTCGCGGCCTTTCGGGAACAGCCCGTCATAGAGCGACTGGATGGTGCGATACGGCATGCGGCCGCTGAAATCGACGAGCGGTTCCCCAAAGCTGCGCAACGGCGCCACGATCCGCTCGCCCTCGTCGGCCGGTCCGTCATAGACATGCGCGAGCGCCAGGACGCGCCGGCCCCTTGCATGCTCGGGAATTGAGGGGTCGTCGGGCAGGGTGGAGAACTCGGCCAGGCCGCTCAGGCAGTCGGGTGCGGTCTGCACGAAGTCGCGCCAGAGCGGAATGATCTCGTTGGCGCGCTCTTCGGGATAGGCCGGACCGCACAACATCAGCTCCTGCTCGATCGGGTGTAGCTTGAACTCGAAGCTCGTCACCACGCCGAAATTGCCGCCACCGCCGCGCAACGCCCAGAAGAGATCCGGGTTCTGCGTCGCGTCGGCATGGATGAGGCGGCCATCGGCGGTCACCAGATCGGCGGCCAGCAGATTGTCGATGCTGAGGCCGTGGCTTCCGCGCAGCCAGCCGATGCCGCCGGAAAGCGTCAGGCCGGCAACGCCCGTCGCCGAGATGAGACCGCCTGGAGTGGCGCGGCCAAGCGGGGTGGTGGCCGCATCGACATCGGCCCAGGTGGCGCCGCCCTCGACGAAGGCACGGTCGAGGCCGGGCGTGACCCGTACGCCCTTCATCAGCGACATGTCGATCATCAGCCCGCCGTCGCAGACGGCGTAGCCTGCAACATTGTGGCCGCCCGAGCGAATTGCGATCGCCAACCCCTGCTCGCGCCCGAAATTCACCGACGCCACGACATCGGCAGCATTCCGGCAGCGCGCGATGAGGGCGGGACGGCGGTCGATCATGCCGTTCCAGACGACCCGAGTCGCGTCATAGGATGGGTTCGACGGCTCCAGCACCTCGCCGCGCAAGATGGAACGGAAGCTCTCGATGCTCGAAGGTGCAAGGGTAGCGGTGGCGGCCATGGGGCGTCTCCTCGTTTCAAGCACGCTAGCGCGGCGCGAGCATGGTCGCTAAAGTCGAAAATGCTAGAAGGCGGTCATTTCTGCCATGGTTGAACAGGCCAGACCATTAAACGTGGCGATCCTAGCCGCTCCGGAGGCTACCGCCTCCACGATCTACGGCATGTTCGACTTGTTTTCCTCGCCCGGTAGGGATTTCCTGTTCATCACCAGCGGAGCCTCGGGCACGCCGCGCATGCGGCCCTATGTGGTTGCCGGAGACGGCAGCGCGTTTCGCGCCGCAAACGGAGTCTGGGTGCGCCCGGACCACGCGCTTTCCGATTGCCCCCGCCCCGACATCGTCTGCATCCCCGATTTCTTCGTCAATCCGGGCGAAAGCGTCGCCGGGCAGTATGACGCCGAAGCCGCCTGGCTGAAGCGTGCGCATGACGACGGCGCCATGTTGGCCAGCGCATGCTCTGGCGCGGTGCTGCTCGGCGAGGCGGGGCTGCTCGACAATCGCGAGGCGACCATTCACTGGGGCTATGTCGAGACGCTCACGAACAACTATCCCGGCGTGAAGGTGAAGCCGGACCAGTCGCTTGTGCTGAGCGGCGAGGCGCAACGGGTTGTCATGGCCGGGGGCGGCTCGAGTTGGCAGGACCTCGCCCTCTATCTCATCGCGCGCTTTGTCGGCCTCAAGGAGGCGATGGAGGTCGCCAAGGTCTACATGCTGCAGTGGCACGACATGGGCCAGCAGCCTTTCGCCGCGCTCATGCGCTTTCGCCAGACCAGCGACGCGGTGATCAACCGGTGCCAGAAATGGGCCGAGCTCAACTACCGGACGCCCTCGCCCGTCGCCGCCATGACAAAGTTGTCAGGCCTGTCCGAGCGCTCCTTCGTGCGCCGCTTCGCCAGGGCTACGGACATGAAGGCGATCGACTACATCCACGCGCTCAGGCTCGAGCACGCCAAGCAGATGCTGGAGACGGGCGATCTCCCGGTCGAAGCGGTGGCCAATGAAGTCGGCTACGAGGATGCGAGTTTTTTCGGGCGTCTCTTCCGCCGCAAGGTCGGGCTGACGCCGGCGCAATATCGCATTCGTTTCAGTGCTCTCCGGCGAGCTCTGAGCCGCGGTTGAATCTCGACCGTCGCGGCGCGATACCCATATTCCGCTTTGCGCCTCATGTCGGTCGTTGGGCAGGCCATAGACGCATCCAAGAGCAGACATCCGACTGAACAGGCGAGAAGGCTCGTTGTGCCAGAGGCTGGCATTGGTTGTTACTCGCGGAACGATCGCTTTCTCCCGTTGCGGCGATTTCGAGATCGGTCGATGGCAGGGCTGCTTTGTGCCGACGGTTCGGTTGGCCACATTGTGCGAAACAGACCAGCGTGCGTCCAATCCTAGCTTGGAACTTACGGATGGAAGGATCGGCACGTTGCACCAACTGAGTAACCCAGACATCCTCAGGAAAGCAGTCGCGCACGCTCGCGTCCGACGCGGGACTAGAATAGGCTGCAGCGAAGCCGCTTGATCGACCGGGAGGGCGCAGGCAGGTATGGAGCGAAGGCTTACCGCGATACTTGCTGCCGATGTGGTCGGATACAGCACACTCATGGGCGAGGACGAGGTCGGTACGCTCGAGCGGTTGAAAAGTTGCCGTCGCGAACTGATCGACCCTGCGATCGAGGAATTCCGCGGCCGCATGGTCAAGCTCATGGGCGACGGTGCGCTCGTCGAGTTCGCCAGCGTCGTCGATGCCGTCCAGTGCGCCGCCGTGATCCAGCGCCGGATGGCGGAGCGCAACAAGGGCACAACTGATGCCCGGCAGATCCGGTTTCGCATCGGCGTCAATCTCGGTGACGTCATCGTTGAGGGCGATGACATCTATGGCGATGGCGTGAACATTGCCGCGCGCCTGGAGGCAATGGCCGAGCCTGGGGGTATTTGCATCTCGGGCACGGCGTTCGACCACGCGGTGCACAAGGTGGATGTCGGCTTTGCCAGCCTTGGCGAGCAGCGCCTCAAGAACATCGCTGATCCGGTTCGCGCCTATCGCCTCTTGCTCGATCCCGGGGCCTCGGGAAAGGTCACGGCCGCACCCCACCGGCCGGGCCCGCGCGTCATGATCCTGGCAGGCGCCGCGGCCCTGGCGATTGCCGCGATTGCCGGCATTTTCGCATGGCAGAAGTTCTCGGTGCCATCGCGGCCATCGGTTGCCGTGCTGCCGTTTGCAAACCTCGGCGGCGACCCAGGCCAGGACTATTTCGCTGACGGCATCACCGAGGATCTGATCACCGACCTCACCAAACTTTCCGGTCTGGACGTCATCGCGCGCAACTCGGTGTTCGCCTACAAGGACAAGCCTGCAGCGCTGGCGGACGTCGCGCGCGACCTTGGCGTCCGCTTCGTCGTCGAGGGGAGCGTCCGCCGCACCGGTGAGCAGATCCGCCTCAATGCCCAGCTCATCGATACGGCGACGGGCGACAATCTGTGGGCCAACCGGTTCGACCGTGGCATGGCCGGCGTGTTCAGTGTCCAGGACGAGATGAGCGCGGAGATCGCCAAGGCGCTTGGCATGGAACCTTCGGCAGCGGAAAGCGAGCGCATGGCGCGCCCGCCGACCGAAAACCTCGAGGCCTACGACTTCTACCTTCGGGCCGAGCAGACAGCACGGACCGGCCGGCGCGACGGGCTGCGGCAGGCGCTCACGCTCTACGACAAGGCTGAGGAACTCGACCCCGCTTTCGCCGAAGCCTTCGCGGCGGATGCAAGCACGACAGTCTATATCTGGCGCGAATCGTTTAACGATATCATGCAGAGCGCCCCCGCGCGCAAGCGCGCCTATGAGAAGGCAAGCCGTGCGCTGCAACTCGACCCGGATCTTTCGTCGCCTTATGCGATTCTTGGCATCATGCAGGTCGTGGATCGCCGCTACGAGGAAGCCATCGCTTCGGCCGAGCGAGCCGTCGCACTCGGCCCCGGCGATGCGGAGACGCAAATAGCTCTAGGATACGTGCAACTGTTCGCCGGCAATCATACCGACGCAGCCACCGCGGTCGAGACGGCGCTCAGGCTCGATCCCAACCTTTCACCCATCAACCGGCAAATTGCCGGTCTGGTCTTTCTCATTCAAGGTAGCATCGACAAGGCGATCGAGGCGCTCGAACGCACCCGCGACGATGCGCCTTCAGTCGGAGATTTCAGAATTACGCTTGGTGCCGCATACGCCCGCGCCGGCCGCCTGAAGGATGCGAGGGCGGCGGTCGCCGAGGGACTAGGTTCCATGTCGACACCGGATTCATTGTCCGCATCCCGGCTTAACGGTGCGCAATACCGTAACCCCCGGGATTTGGCTCTCATCATCGACGCGTTGCAGCAGGCGGGCTTGCCCGAATGGCCGTTCGGCTTCACCGGCGACGAGCACAACCGATTAAGGGGCGAGGAGATCGCCTCGCTGATGCTGGGCCATACGCTGCAGGGCCAGCTTGAACCCGCTCTCCAACCAGCCTTCCTCCAGATCGGGAGCGACGGCAAGGCGGCCTTCCGCTCCACGACGCGGCTGGTCACCGAGACCGTCCGTGTCGATGGCGACCTATTGTGCGAGCTGAGCGAGAATATGTTCGGGCGCCCCGACTGCGGTCCCGTCTACAGTCGCAACGACGCAGCAGGCAAAGGCTACTCCTTTGTCAATTCAAGCAAGGTGTTTCACTTCACCGTCGTCCAGTAGACGGACCTGGTCTCAGTGATACTTATCAAGCTCCAAATTGGCCGCAACCTTCGGCCAGTTGGCGTCCGCTTTCGGTATTTCTTCATCCGCATGCGCGGCGAAAGTGTCCGCATTGCCGACGTCGTAGATCAGGTAGAGCTTGCCGTCGATAATCTTAAATGCCTCGGGATCGACGTTGACCGTTACCCCTCCGCCCACGACTTCGCCGGCGCAGTAGCCGCCATATTGAGGAGCGTACTTGACCGGTTCGCTCATGAACATTTCCTGGTGTTTCTTGCTAGCGAAATGCCAAGGTGTCCCCAGCCATTCATAAGTGAACTCTTCGGAGCCCTTCACGGCCTTGCCGTCAGTGAAGTAAGCGACCGTGTCGTAGCCCATGATCGCCACACCGCCGAAATAGCCGGTGTTTACCGAATCGTCGGCACAAGCCGATCCCGCGCCGGCGACCGCAGCTACCGCGACCAGGGCAGCCCCCAAATTCCGAACCAGTCGTGACTTGATCATCGTGCTCATCTGTATCCTCCGTCAATCGTGGATCTCGGCGCACTTCGCCGCGTTCGCCTCGCCAAGGATTTTGGCTTGGCAGGTAGCACCATGGCGTTTGAACAGTCGTATGATATCCGTGTTGCCCTTCCAGAATGCGCGCGTTGTCGGCATGTAATCATGACCCTCGGGATGGTTCACATCGGCACCTTTCGCGATCAGGAATTCTGCCAGTTCAACGTGGTTTTCCTCGCCGGCCACCAACAACGGCGTAGCACCCGCCTTGTTGGCGGCATCTTCGAGCACCGCGCCTTTTTCCAGCAGCAGCTTGGCGATCGGCAGGCTGCCCGAGAAGGCCGCCGCATGAAGCGGGGTGAAGCCGCCCGAGTTCCGGGCCATGACGTCGGCGCCCTTGCTCACCAGCAATTCCGCAATTGCGGGCTGGTCGTCGAGCGCAGCAGCGATGAGAAGGGTTGCCTGGTCGCGTGCCCGGCTGTCAACGTCGGCACCGCCTGCCACGGCTTGCTCCACGGCGGCCTTGTTGCCGGCGGCGATGGAGTCGAACACTTGCTCACCTGCGGCTGCTGTTGTAGCCGCCAATACCAGCATACCAAGTGCCAGCAGTCCGCGCATGACGCAGGGGTAGCATATTAGCTTGGAGTCATACAAGCGTTGGGCGTACTCTACTGGTGTTTCAAATGCGAGCGTGTTCGACTCCTGGGGAAGCGACCAATGCAACCACGTCGTTTTTGCGGTCATTCCCCCACATCGCACAGTCTTTGAGCGAAAACGGATGCTGCTGCAGGCTGGCGTGGTCGAGTCACGACATCGGACCTTGGAGGTAAAGGTCCACTCTCGTTCTTCCCTAGCCACAAGCGGACCTACTGCTTCCGGCCCATCCCGGCCATTGGCGAGCGCCTGCTGATTGGTTTTGACCCTAGGAGAAACCCTTGATGACCGGCTTGCCGACGCATCGGCAGTTGATCAGCTCGCCCGGTTGAATGTGCCGTCCGACGGCAGGGTCTAGCCAGCCCTCGGAAATGGTATAGCGCCTGCCTGCACGCCCGGCCTTAAGATGCGTCGGGCGGGGCTCTTTGCCGCCGCCACTGTTCATCCATATGGCCTCGCTGACGCCGACTTCTGTCAGCCGCACCTTGGTGAATGCCGCTGTCGCCTTGTTGTTCTGGTCGAGCGCGATGAAGGCGGCGCGGCGCCTGGCGACGCCAAGCCTGCCCTCCAGGTCCTTGGTGACCTGACCGAGATCGCGGCCCGTCTGCACGCCTCGCATGACGATGCCTTCAACCTGGTCGAAATACTGCGATGGGATCGACTTGATCAGCGCCACATTGGCGTGGATCGTGGCGTCCACTACGTCTCGCATGGCAGTCGTCATCTTGAACTCGACCGAGATGCCGCCATCGCGCAGGATCTTGCGCAATGCGTCGCTGGACCGTTTCTCCACCGACAATGCGAAATAGTCGCCCAGCTGGTCGGACGCCACGTCGAAGCGCTTGGTCCACTGCGCGGCGAGTTTGCGGATCGACCGGCGCAGCGCATCCGCCGGCGTCTCGTCCTGCGCCATACGGGGCGTATTGGCCCGGTAGGAGGCGCGCAGCCAGTAGACCACGCTATCGCTCATGGCCTCGACGAGGCGCGTCAGCCTGCCTTGGTAGGCCGCCCTAATCCCGGCGTTTGGCCGGACCGGGCGCAGAACCTTTTCGTTCCGCTTGGCTGTCCTTCGAGCTTGCAGGCTGGACATCACGATCCCTCAGCGTCTCGGCGATCTCGCGATCGTCGGGCGTCTGCGCTTTGAGGAGTTCCCACAGGTTGAGCGTGATCATCCCTCAGCATTATCACGCGCCTTTGAATTTGCCACACCTGCTAAAATCCGCCCTTGCGAGAAAGAGGAACGCCCCCGGAACTAGTAACTCTATGCGAGGTTGAACGATGCGCGACTGCACTGGGGTTGGGGTGGAGTGATGCCATGGGCGATATAGTCGCTGAGCTCACTGAGAAACAGGTCAACAGACGGGGACCGTTCCAGCGACTTCTGCGCACAATCGGGCCCGGCTTTATTACGGGCGCTTCGGACGACGATCCTTCGGGTATCGGTACCTACAGCCAGGCAGGAGCTCAACTGGGGTTCGATATCGGCTGGACAATGCTATTCACGTTTCCGCTTATGGCTGCGATCCAGGAGATTGCAGCGCGGATTGGTCGGACGACAGGTCGAGGTATTTCTGGAAATTTGTGTCGACACTATCCTGCGGCGCTGATGAATTTTGTGGTCGTGTTGCTGTTCGTGGCCAATACGATCAATATCGGCGCAGACCTCAGCGCCATGGCTGAAGCGCTCCGATTGCTGGTGGGTGGCCCCAGTTCGCTCTACGTGGTCGGGTTCGGAATGGCATCTATCGGGGCAATCGTCTTTCTCGACTACAGTCGATATGTCACGATTCTGAAATGGACGACCCTCAGCCTCTTCGCCTACGTCGCGGCAGCGTTCATGGCGCACATCCCCTGGGGAGAGGCTCTGAAAGGCATTGTTGTCCCGCACCTGGAATGGAACGGTTCTTATCTCACAACTCTTGTGGCCATTCTTGGCACGACGATTTCCCCCTATCTGTTCTTCTGGCAATCCTCGCAGGAGGTGCAGGAGGAGAAAGTGGATCCGACGGCCAAGCCTTTGAAATGGGCGCCATGGCAAGCATCTTCCGCCTTCAAGCGTATTCGCGCTGATACCCTGGTCGGCATGACATTTTCGAACCTGATAGCGATTGCGATCATCGTCACAACGGCCGCCACCCTGCACAGGGCGGGAGTGACTGACATTAACTCCTCCACTGATGCAGCCAAAGCCCTCGAGCCGGTTGCAGGCAAGTTCGCCTTTATGCTCTTCGCGATGGGGATAATCGGGACGGGTTTGCTGGCGGTGCCGGTTCTCGCTGGTTCGGCTGCTTTCGCCGTGGGTGAGTCCTGCCGGTGGCCAGTAGGGCTGGAACGCAAACCCAAGGACGCGATGGCGTTTTATGCGACCTTAGCCGCGGCGACCGTGCTCGGAATGGGGATCATGTTCACGCCAATCGATCCAATCAAGGCACTTTATTGGAGTGCCGTCATCAATGGCATATGCGCAGTCCCAGTGATGGTGGTGATGATGCTGATGACGGGGCGTTCCGAAATCATGGGCGAGTTTCCTGTGCAGGGTTGGCTGCGAACTTTGGGATGGTTGGCTACCGTCGCAATGGCTTTGTCGGTGCTAGGGCTTGCGGTTCAATGGATAATCCCTTCAGGAACTTGACGCGGCCGACAAGGCCGGGCTTGAGTCACTTGCGCGCGCACCAAGAGCTATGCTGTCCTCACATTTCTTCAACTCAGCACCGACGGCGTCCATGACAAACCGTTCCAAGTTGAGGACGGTTTCGATGATGGTCTCCGGATAGAAGCCTTCGCGGCCTACCATTTCGAGCAGCCTGAGCCGGATTTCGCGCGCCTCGTTCATGCTGCCACGTCCTTCTCTTCCCCGGGTTTGCCTAGATCCTTGATCATCGTGCCGCCCTTCGGCGCCAGGCCGTCATCTTCCTCGTCGATCAGGTCGGGCAAGTCGTCGACGTCGATCGAGGAGAAATCCGAGTCCGGATCGGCAGCGACGCGCTTGCGCGATTCCTCTGGTGAGATCACGCCGGTATCGATCAGGATCTGGTCGCGCTCGGCCTTGGTCTTCTCAACGTCGGCGGCTTCCTTTTCGTCGAGGCCCCAGAGCTTTTCAAACTCGAAGTCGATGCCCTCGTCGCGCGTGCCCCAAAGCGAGATCATCACCAGCCCCATGAGGCGGTGCAGCGGCTGCCTAAACAGATGCTCCTGGTACGAGTGCACATAGTCGTTGAACGAGCGCAGCTCGCCCTCGGACGAGGCGTTCAGGCCCGCCGGCTGAGTGCCTAGCAGCTTGACCAGCGGAATGTGGCTGACCGACGCCATGTGCTCCTGCGACTGCGCCTGGAGCATATCGAGGCCGGCGAGCGAGACCGCGACGTTCTTGAAATCCTCGGTGTCCTTGTCGACCATCATCAGGCCGCGATTGGATCGCACCAGGTTGAACAGCTCGGCGCGCTTGAAGATCTGGTCGCCGTCCCCCTGCAGCGTCTCCTGGAGATTGGTGGCGAGCACGAACACCGTAAAGGCGCTGATGATCTCGTTCACCGACTGGCGCGTCTCCAGCCAGTTATCGACATACGGCTTCACCATCTGCGACAGCGACAGGCCGCCGAACGAATAGGTCGGCTTCAACAGGTCGGGCACTTCGCGGCCGATGAAGGTGATCAGGCGCGTGGTGTGGACGATCTTGGCCTGCACATACCAGCTGTCAGGCCGGTACCAGTTGTCTTTCAGCGGATCGTTCGAGTTGTAGGCCGTCGGGTAGCACCAGACCGCCTCGACGGTGCGCAGCGCCTCGATCGGCTTTTTCGCGAACTTGGCAATGCTGAGCTTGTCCCAGCCAGTCCCGATCGGCTTCTGCAGCTCGTCGGGATTATCCGTGTCGCCGGTGTCGATGTAGATATGACCGCGGCCGAAGAAGCCGTCCTGCTCGGCGGCGCGGCAGAACAGGTCGCGCACGTTGAGGCGCTTGAACTCGGCCTCCAGCTCCTTGATCTTGGTCGACTTATCGTCGCCGTCGTTCGAGGTGAAGCGGATCCACTTGCGCGTCATCTCGCTGGCGATGGTCTCTGAGATTACCCGGTATTCCGGGCGCTGCGCCAGTTCCGACAGATAGGCATAGCCGAGGAACGTGATGCCCTCGGTGAAATAGCCGCTAAGTGCAAAGCCATTGGCCCACGTCTGGACGCCGCCGATGGCGCTGTCCATGGCGAGGCCCTTGGCGCCCTCCGGCAGAACGCTTGACGGGTGCTGCGGCAGGGCGAACACCTGCACGGCTTGCGCCGGCGCGTCCTTCTGCGCCCTCAGCGCCGAAAGCATCGCATCCGAAATGCGCACGGGTGGACGTGCACCAGGAGGAGCTGCAGCCGGCGGCGGTACCGGCGCGGCAACGGGCTTTTCGCCCAGAGCGCGCCAGGCGCGGATAATGCTCTTGATCATCGCGGCCCGGGCTGGGCAGCGCGCCGAAGAACGTCGTCGCTGATCACCATGGCCCCCTTGATGTTGAGCAGCCTCGTAAAGGCGCCGGAAGATGCATCGACCTGGTCCATCAGCTTGGAAGCTGGGAACAGGCAGAGTTCATCGAGATAGAGCGTGTTCCACTCACACTCGACGATGTAGACGTTGCCGTGCTCGCACTGCGCCGCGAACGGCTCGGCGCGCGTGACCTTGTCGCCGGTTTCGCCCTCGGCATGGACCTTGTAGCCGGCGAGCTGGGCGACATAGTCCTGCACCTGCGCCTTGCCGGCCTGACCGGGATCCTGGGGCAGGCTGATGTGGACCGTCTTGCCGTCGAGCGTGGCTTGCGTCTCGATGGTCTTGCGGACCGACTTGCCTTCCTCGCGCAGCGTGACGACATGGCCCACGTAGTAGCGGCCTTCCGGATCGCGGCCGAGCTTGACGCCAGCGGTGCGCGCGCCAGTGCCGCCTCGAGTGCCGGCCAGGTCCCAATGGCGGACCCAGACCGTGCCCTTCGGCGCTGCCCTGACGAAATGCCCCTCGAACCATGCGCGCTGGAACATGCCGCCGGCGCGCGGTGCTGGCCGCTGCTGATACTGGCCAGCCACGGCATACGACGTCATGTCGTTATAGAGCTGCTTCAACTCATCGGGCGGGAAGCGCACCGGATCGAGGATTTCGCCGTCTACGGTGCGAGGATCCTGCCGCCAGACCCGCTGGAGCTTGATCGCCTCGATTTCCGCCCGGCGCTCGTCCGGCAGATTGTCGTTCTCGCCATACCAATGCTGCTTGGCCGCGTCGTAGCGCGCCAGGATCGGATCACCGACAGAACTGGCGACCTTGATCGGCGTGTAGCAGCAGCGATCCGGCTCGAACTGCATCGGCAGGCAGAGATGAACATAATCCATCTGGCCGTCGAGGATGACGCCGGTCACGTCCGCCTCATGCAGGCGCTGCATGATGACGATGATCACGCTGCGCTTCTGGTCGTTCAGGCGGTTTTGCGCGCCTTCGCGAAATTTGCGTGTCGTGGCGGTGCGCTCGTTCGCCGATTCCGCCGTCTCGGTCGAGTGCGGATCGTCGATGATCAGCCGATCGCCGCGCTGCGAGGTCAGAGACCCGAAGGAAACGCCTTCGCGTGTGCCGGTGTTGTCGTTGGCAAAAGACGTCTCGGCCCGGCGGCTGAGATGAACCTCCGGCCAGCGCTCCTGGTACCAGCGCGACAGGATCAGATCGCGGCACTTGCGGGTGTCGCGGTTTACCGGCCCGTCGTTGTAGGCCGTCGACAGATACCGCATGCCCGGGCGGCCAGCCGGTCCCCACTCCCAGGCCTGCAACAGCACCGAGACGAGAAGCGATTTCGAGGTGCCGGGCGGCACGTTGATGACGAGACGGTTGCGCAGCCCGAGTTCGAGAAACTTCCCCTCGACCAGCGCCTGCAGATGGTCGCAGACCACCTGCATGTGCCAGTTCCAGACCAGCGGCGTCTCGGGCTCCAGTTCGAGCCACGCGATCTTGACGAACTCGGCGAACGAGCCCTTTGACTTGCGACGGTCTCGCTCAATCGCCAAGTCCAGGAACGACGGTGGCTGAACGGCGGCAACTCTTTGCGCCATTCACATCACCCTTGCGAAGCGCCGTTCTCCCGTCGCTCGGCGGCCCTGTACATGATTTCCAATTCTTCATCGCTGAGTTTGGACAGGTCCAATTTCTGCAATGTCTCGACCGGGCCGCCGTCTTTGCCGGTAGTCTCGACGCGGCGGACGTAGCCGCGATCCTTCATCTTCATCTCGGCAAACCAGCGCACGGTGTTCATCTCGCCGGCGCGAATGGCCTTGATGATCTGGATTTCGGTGAGGTCCTTGATGTCCTCGTCGATCTCCTGGATCGCGTCCTGCACCTCGGGGTGCTCGTTCAGGAACGCGTAGAGCGTCGTGCGACCGACGTTCAGCCGCTCGGCAGCAGCCGTCTTGATGCCGCCGCACTGGCGCATCACCTCGATCACCTTGGCGATATCGGCCTTGGTGAGCTTCGGCGGGTTGCCGCCCTTGTGCGCCTGTTCCGGCGTGGGAGCGGGCTTGGGATCGACCTTGGCCTGTGCCTGCGGTGCCGGTTTCGGCGCGGCGGGTTTAGCCTTCGCCTTGCCGGCCTTGCGCTTTGGCGCCGGCTTTTTTTTCACCTTCGCCGACGGCGCTGCAGGAGCAGCCGCAACCGGCTCGGGCTTTGCTTTTGCCTTCGGCTTCGAGCTGGTGGCAGTGCCCTTCATCTTGATCATCGGACGACTCGCGCCCGCGAGTGTTCGAGTTGTTCGGGGGCGCTCTTTTTTTTGCCCGCCAAATCCCACCCCATGAACACCGTACCGCGAGGGGAGATGCAGACGGCCAAACCATCGTGCAAAGCCTTGCTGGCCATGCGATCGGCGAACTTGCGCAAATTCGCAAACCGACCCGAATGCTTGACTGCCGCGGCCATGCTGACCACCGACACAGTGCTACGCTTACCGCAATGCATCTGGATCACACCGACAGGACGCGTGCGAGACAGGCGAGGACGCCGAGCATGAGGATCGCGCTGACGATCCCGAAAGGCGCGCTGAAAGACGGGCCGGCCTGCGGATTGCCAGGCTCGGAGAACGCGCCGAGAAGGTTGGGCAGTTCATGCCGCATCTGGTTTGTCCTCCGCTTCGGCTTCGGCTTCGAGTTGATCCAGCCGCTCGCCGGCAAGGCGCGCCATAACTGAAAGCGCGATGCCCGAGTTGACGATGTTGAGCTGCTGCTTGGTGCGAACGATGGCGTCGAAGAAGGGGTCGAAACCCGACTGCGGCGCGGCATGGACGCGGAAGAAGCGCTTGGCCCTTTTGGCCAGTGCCTCCATTTCGATCTCGAACTGCGCGCGCTCCTCCGGCAGGAAGGAGAATAGCAGTTCGTCGTATTTGATGTTCGCCCCGCCAAGCGCTGCGGCACCTGGTCCCTTGTCGCCAGAGAGCACGGTGTCATCGAGACCTGAGAACTTCTTGGCATCGATGTCGAGCGAGGCGTAGAGCTGGGCGAGCAGCGAGGCGTCGTCCTCGCCGTTGATCGAGTTATGGCTGAGCTGGATCGCGACTTTGCGCTTCTCGGTCATCGGCGTGGTGATGACGAGCGCATCCACGATTGCCAGTCCAGCCTCGATTGCGGCGGCGGTGCGGTGATGACCGGAAAGGATCTCGAGAGAACCGTCCTTGTCCTGGCAGGCCAGAACCGTGGTGGTCAGCCGGCCATCGATTTTGACGTTCTCGACCAGCCGCTTGAACATGGCCGGAGCCATGTAATGGGCGTTCTTCTCGCGACGCCGGAGCGTCTTCGGATCAACCTGCCGCGCCTCGAGGTCGAGGGTTTTCCAGTCAACGCTTGAACTGCTTGCCATACCACCACTCGAACGCTTGTTGCGGCGTCTCGTCGATGCGGGCGCCGACATAGTGCAGCCTGAACTTGCCTTCCGGCCCGTTCATCTCGTCACGCTTGGTCTGCTCGAAGATGCCGCGATATTTCATCGAGACCGGATGGTCCGAGAACGCCGACGTCTGCACCTTGTCGAAGCGGTCGATGAAGCGTTTGCCCAGATAGCGCAGCAGCTCACCATTGCAGGCGAGCCTGGTGACGAGCTTCGACAGCCTGCCCTCACGCGAAATCGAGAAATCCGACAGCAGATAGATCGACCGCCGCGTGAACTTGTCCATGTTGAAGATCAGGCCGCCGACCAACATGTCGTCGATGCGGACCAGATAGTTCACCATGCCCGGCGTGTGGGTGATGCCCTTTTTCAGGTAGACGTCTTTCAGAAACGTCATCTGAGCCGCGTCGGCCCGCCCGATGGTCACCACCGAATCCGGCTTGATCTTGTCGAGGTCGATCGGCTTGTAGCGGAACGGCGCCGACCGCGGCACCAGCTGCAGGTAGGACGACTTGCCCGTCGACACGTAGCAGTAGTGCGGATGGCCCCGGCCGGAGACGAACTCCAGCTCGGGTTTCAGATCCTCGTAAATCTGGTCCGACAGGATGCAGAACGGGACGCCTGCTTGGCGCACGCGCTCGATGAGGCCGCGCAACGCTTTCGGGTCGAACAGCTCATACCTGGGCGCGTCCCATTTGATGTTCTCGGCCAGGAACTCGAACATCTTTTCGTAGCCGCCCTTGTAGAACGGCGGGTACGAGAAAATCGCGGCCCTGCGGTCGATGGCCTCCTCGAGATGCAGGATCCAGTCGCGCGGCGAATAGCTCTTGATCGGCAGCATCCCCGGCAGCTTGCGCACCTTCTCCAGGGTGCGCTCGACATAGCCGGCGAAGTTCGCAACCAGGTGCGTGCGGTGGCTGGTCTTGTAGGCGTTGGCCTTGCCGCCAACGAAGCGGCCGAGATTGAATGCGACGGCAAGCGCGGCCAGGCGCTGATCGGGCTCGTGAAAATCGAACTCATTCACGAAGTCGAGCGCGCCGTGGAACTCGTAGTCGAGAGGCTTGCCCAGCACGAAGCCGGCTATGGCTGAGGAATAGAGGCTGACGTCGTTCGAGTACATCTCGACGCCGGGGAAAGTGGCGAGCGTGATCTGCTCAAACCGGAACGTTCCCGAGCAGCAATTGTAGACCTTGCCCCACTTGTCGACCTCGGACACGCGAAGGATCTGCGCGATGCATTCCTTCGGCACAACGCCCTGAAACATACGCCGACGCCTTCACTTTTTTTGTTGCGTGATCGCTTTCCACTTGTAACCGGATTGGTTACAAGCTAAGTTGTTGATATCAAACAACAAAACAAGCCTGAGCAATCAAATGGACATCCTCTCGACCCTGACCGAAGCCGACGGAATGGACCGCGCCTATTTCGCGCCCGTAGCCATCGCTGCCGTAGCCGGTCGCGAGGACAACAAGGCTTTCCGCAACGAACTCAATGCGCTGGTGAAACTCGGCCAGGTCGAGCGTGTCTATGCTCCGATGCGCCGGGCCGGCCGGATCAGCATGTACCGGATCGCTCGCTAAGCATTTCCGCTTTACTTTGCCCAGGTTGTAACCAAAATGGTTACATCGACCCTACCACGGAGACCTGACATGACCGAACAGCAGAAGAAGATGGCAGCCAAGATCAAGGCTTTGCTCGCCAAGACCACCGACGCCGGCGCCACCGAAGCCGAGGCTTTTGAGGCGATGGCGAAGGCCCGCGAACTCATGGACAAATACGGCCTGACGAAGGAGCAGATCGAGCTCGATGCCGAGACGATCGCAGCGCAGAAAACCAAGCGCGACAACTTCAAGACCTACGTCATCAAGGACCATCTGGCGATCGAAGTCGGCCGCTATTGCGACTGCAAAGTGTGGCTCTCGCGGAAGGAAGACACGATGACTTTCTTCGGCACGGAGCAGGACCGCCAGTTCGCGATCTGGTTGGTCGAAAGCCTGGACCTGTTCGTCCGCAACCAGACAGTTCGCTTCATGACCGAGCGCTACAATCGCGCCGGCGCCGGGCCTTGGACGTTCAGAAGGGCTTCATGGTCGGCTGCATCAGTCGCATCAACGAGCGACTTCACCGGCTCTCGGATGAGCGCGAGCAGACAGCGCGGCCGAATGGTCGCGGCAAGTCGCTGGTCATCGTCAAGATGGCGCTGGTCAACAAGGCCTTCGGCCAGATCGGCTTGAAGCTCCGCAAGGGCTCCGCGAGGGGCGGAATGAAGGGCGACGGCAGCGCCTTCAACGCCGGTGTGGCCGCCGGTGACCGCGCCACGTTCAATCGCCCGATCAACGGCGGCGCGGGTACGCGCGCCATCACTGGCTGATCAAAATCGGGTGGTGTTGGGAAGCGGCACAGAAGAATCAGGCTGCCCGTTTTTAGCTCGCCACCCCCCTTTCTGTCAAGAGACATTCGTAACCATTTTGACACCGTCCCTACCACGGAGACCGGACATGCTGGCAAAGGCGAAGAAAGAACCAAAGAAAGCCGCGTGGCAGATCGAGGCCGAGGAGCGCCGCCGCGAGCAAGACGACATAGTCGCCATGCTGCGCAACGGTCCAGACGACTATCTGGTCTCGATCGCGCAGGAAGCGCTCGGCCACTACCACGCGGCGATGATGGCTTGCGACAAGCCAGCGCGCGTCCTCTACGAGCTGGTGATCGACGCCTGCGTCGAGACCCTATACCGCATCCCTGAATATGGCGGTCGCGAAGAGCGGTCCGACGGCACTGGTCGCTCATGGCCGCCGAGGGGCCGATCCCGCTTCGATTGCTGGAACTCGGCATCGACATGGCTCGGCAGGCAGTTGGCCGTGCCCCATGGCGAAATCCCGATGCACGGCCAGCCGGGCCGGTTCATGCTCATGATCCACGGCTGCAGGACCGACGTCGAATACCCTGGTCTGCTCGGTGGGCCGGGACTGCATGGCAAGGTCATCGACCTCGACAAGCCCTTTTTCAGCGAGACAGGGTTTCGATCTTTCACCACCGGCGGGCTCTCCCGCGAGCGCTGGTTCGTCGAAGAGGCTCTGGACGTCGGCGAGATGCTGACCATCGTGATGGAGGAGTCGCTGCTCAGCGATGGCAATGGCAAGCGGCTTGCGAAGGCCAAGCTCCACAACCCGCCGTTCGGCTTCGGCCACTGGACCGGCAAGGTGCGCCACGAGTCATCCGATGAACGCTTGCGCGAGGATCGACGCAAGGATCCTGCCTATCAGCCGGGCGGTTTCATTGCCGCGCTTCCCGGCCTCGCTTCGCTCGGCTTTGCCTCGCGACAGGAGAAGACCGGCCAGCTCGCATTCGTCTTTTAACCAGCAATCGGCCGACTTGGCGCGATCACAGCCTCCGGTTTTCTCTCACTGATCGATATGATCCCGTGCTTGAAAAAGACGGTGCTGGTTTCGCTGCCAGGAGCGCCTAATTCTGCCGAAACGACAACGAGCTCGAAGTGTCCTTTTGAACTGAGCTGATCCACAAGGCTTTCCAATGGTGCATTTTCGCTCTGGCCGAGATGCTGTCTTCCGTCAATCGTGGTCACGACAAAATCAGTCATACTGACCTCCTACAACCAATTTGGCTTCAATCAGATAGCGAAGTCGGAGGCTCGACTGACGGTCCGGATCGCGGCGTCTTACTCTCTTCGGCTATCACCAGCAGCGCCTCAAGGGTCACTGCAATGCCCGACATCAGCGCGGAAATATCTGTGTTGCCGCCGGGCAGTGAAAGTTCCGCCGCCCTGGTTTGCATGCCGGTGCTGAGTTCCTTCAATTTCAGGCGCAGATCGTCGTCCATGACATTCCTCCATAGCTGGAGGCCTAACGTATCGATGAAGGGGAAGTTTCCCCGCGCGCGTCAAAAGACTGATCTAGCCGTTCAGGTCCCTGGTTTTCACAAGGACCTTCCTTGGCTTCCCGTAGAGCGCGTGTAGCTTGTCCGCGACCTCAATAACCGCAGGAAATGCGGCATAGAAGATCGACATGTTGTCGCCTGTAAGGCCGTTACGAGAAGCGTAGTCCTCCAAGGCTTTTTGCGAAACGGTCAAGGTGAACGTCCCGTCATCTTGGTCCCAGACTAGAACCTCTACATCGCCGGCATTTATGTAGGCTTCATTCTTACGCCGATGATCCAGCAGGGTAGCACCATATTGTGCCCACAGCCGCTCGCAGTCGTTTGCCCTCAGGCTTGGCGTACCCGGTTCGCCATAGAATACCATAGCCGCCCGGACGTCATATCCAAGCACCGATGCATTGGCGATGAACTGGATGGCGTTCCCGAGGCGAGTGGTATCGAGCTTGACTTCCGTCTGGCTCGTGAGGTCGATCACACCAATGATTTCGGCTTCGTTATTCCTGGCAGCCAACACCGCGCCGACAGTCGCAAGCATATGCGCCTCCGCTAAGACCTTAACCTCGCAAGAGCCGGCTTGTTCCTCTGAATAGCTGACCCGCATGCGCTGACACCGCAACCAACAAGGTCAGCCAGCCCAATCGGGCCACTGATGCCGTCGAGGAGAGAGAGAATGCCCGCAACAGTTAAAATACTGCCGAAAACCTACAAGGCCCTGGTCCAGGCCGACCCAAAGGACGCCGAACAAGACCACGGCGCTGCTTATGGATGCTATTCTGAAAGCAGTGGCGGGATACGCCTGACTGCGCGGGGCTTCACAGTCACCAGCCGGGGCGATGAGGGGCAAAGTCGCCCCCCCAACCCGGGAAGAAGTATTACCCCGCGCTATGCTCGCCAGCCCATTCGGTGCGCCATATGCTGTCGACGCCCTGGACTAGCACCTCAGCCGAATGGCCCTCTGAGACTGCACTGCGGGCAGCCTTGATCGCCGCCAAGACGGCAATCTCATGCGTCCCATAGTGGTAGTCCTTGTCCTCGTATCGGACTTTCCAACGCGCCGCGTCTTTCGACACGTAATATCGAATTTCGATCAAGGCCCACCCCACTTAGCAAGGCAGGCACAAAATCACGGCGGCGGCGACGACGCAATTGGGAAAAATGCGTATCAAATTCGACCGAAACGCCGATGCCGGCCCTTTGGCGGGAGCGGCTTGGGGTTGAGCCTCAGCCACTGACCTGCAGCGAAATTTCGCGCAGATTGCTCGGTCTCGAAAAGGCGCTGGCTAACCGCACCGTTCTCGAAAATCTGCACCGCCCACTGGCCGTCTACGTGTTCAATCGAGACACTGTTCTTTGGTTGGTCTTCCATGGCTCGCACCCACAGATCGAAAACAGAAAATCAATCATAGCCAGTCGCCGCCATCAACGTTCGAAACGTACAGAACCGAACCTGTCGAATTGAGCAATTTTGTAAAAGCACAGCAATTTTTCGCAAACCTGCCCCGCACGCGCTCAGTCCGCAAACCAACAGGGACAGCCTGCCGAAAGGCCGCAAATGCGGCCAGCTCGCGGTTATCTTTTCCGTCTTTTGCTTGTAACCATTTTGGTTACATTCTAAGTTGTTGTGGTTACAAGGTAATTCCCCCGCCCACAGAGACCGACCAACGATGTTCTACTGCGACGAATGCCTCGACCCCTGCCGGTGGCACGATACCGGGCTCTGCCCTGGATGCCGCGAGCGCCGCGTTGACCAGATCGCGGCCGAAGAAGCCGACATGGCTTTCGATCTCCAGGAAACCTGCAAGGGAGGCGCGATGCACTGAGAGGCAAACCATCCCTTTCGACAGGGCGGCAGGAGAGGTCCCGTCGCCCGCCAAGCCCTACCACGGAGACCAGACCAGTGACCGCCAAGCCCACCGAATACGAGTTCACCCTGCCCGACGGCAGCAAGCGCTACGAGATCGTCATCGAGCGCAAAGACGTCTTCATCTTCCAGAAGATGCACGGCGCGACCAGCGCCAAGCCGGTCGGGCAGAAGCCATGAACGCGTTGATCCCCCGCAACACCGTCGAGCAGATCGTTTCGTTCCGAGACGCCGCGGTGGCCGCCTATCAGGGCGCATTCGACAAGATCGCCGACGCTGACAAGGTGTTGAAGGAAGCCGCCGGTTTGTGGCGGGCCGCTGCCGGTGACTTTGCCAACAGCTACCACGGCGACCGTCAAAGCGGCGTCAGCGAGGTCACTGCGTTCTTTCATGCCGTGGCCCTGCCTGACCGCGACCAATATCTGCGCACCGCCATCCGCCTGGTCGATATTTCGTGCTGGCACTACCTGATCCAGATGACCGAGCTCGACATGCTCATGGACCGCAAGGCCAAGGACGAGCTGCGCGATAGCCTGGCATGGGTGCCCGAGAATTGGCGCCATGGGCGCGGAGACAGCCGGGAACTGGTCAACCTCAACGACCTGCAGGGCATCCCTCCGGTCACGGTCGACAACATCTATGCCACGATCGACAAGTGGGCCGGCGAAGCCGAGATGATCTTCCGGCGCGGCATCGCCGTGGCCTTCTCCTCGCTCGATCGCCGCTTTCGCTCGCATGACGGTTTCAAGGTCGGCGGCCGGGTGATCCTCACCAATGCCTTCGCCGAATACAGCGGCGGGCTCAGCTACGGCAGGACCGCCGACACGCTGCAGGACATCGAGCGGACCTTTCGCATCCTGGACGGTCAAAAGCCCGGCCTGGCCTATGGCGGCATCATCGGCCAGATCAGGAACGAGCGCAAATATGGTCCCCACCAGTCCGAGCATCACGGCGAGTATTTCAAAGTGGTCGGCTACAAGAACGGCAACGCCCATCTCTGGTTCACGCGCGACGATCTGGTCGAGAAGATCAACAAGATGCTGGCCGAATATTACGGCGAGGTGATCGGTGACGCGCAGACCAAGGAACCCGACGATCTCTTCCGCAACAGGAAGACCATGCCGGCCAGGAACTTCGGTTTTTTCCCGACGCCGGACGGCGCAGCCGAGGATCTGATCAAGGGCATCCCTTTGATCCAGCCGATCGACAAGCCCCAGCTCACCATCCTCGAGCCCAGCGCCGGTACCGGCAATCTGGCGCGGCGCTGCGTCTCCACCATCAAGGACTTTTCCGACCACTCAGGCTATGGCCAAGCCCACACGATGGCGCGGTGGCGCAAGGAGTACCGGTTCGACAACCAGGTTGATTGCGTCGAACTGCAACCGGCGCTGGCCGGCGCGCTCCAGGCCCAGGGGCTCTATCGGAAGGTCTACGCCACCGACTTCCTGTCGCTGCGCCCCTCGGTCACCGGGCTCTACGATCGGATCGTGATGAACCCGCCCTTCGACATGGAGCGCGATATCGACCACGTCGTCCACGCCTTGGACTTCCTGAAAGATGACGGCTGCCTCGCCGCCATCATGTCAGCCGGGACTGAGTTCCGCGAGACGCGCAAGGCCATCGCCTTCCGGGCGTTGATGGAGAAGCTGAACGCCAGGTTCAACGATCTGCCTCACGGCTCATTTGCCGAGGTCGGGACCTACGTGAACACGATCACCGTCAAGGTCTGGAAGGATGGCCGCAGCCGGTATTTTTAGCTTGACCCCATTGTAACCATTTTGGTTACAAACTAGGCTCATGGTACGCACCACGGAGTCCCAATGTTTCACCCCAGAGAAATACCCCAAGACGAGGAGGATCGGCGCAAACTGCGCCCCTCCATCACCCAGGCCCTCGACATGTGGGGCAGCTGGCACCGCGACTGCTCGCCGCTCGGCTGCACAGGCGATTACGGCCTCGACATGCAGCTCGCGGACGCCTTCCGCCACCTCCTTTATCGGCCGGCGCTGAAAGACCGGCTCAGCTGGATCGAGCGGGAGATCAGGCGCCCACGCAAGCGCAGAGCCGATGGCCGCTACCAAGCGGAACTCTGCGCATGGTGGCTGGACCTATGGGAGGCCGAGAAGGCGCCAGTCATCGACACCAGAATTCACGAAAGGGCCTGCCGCGCTGGCTGACCTTCAGGCGATCAGCAAGTGGGTCGTCTGGCCCCCCAAAATGGCACTATTCACGTGCATTGTGTAACCATATTGGTTACAATCCCAGGCACAGAATCTTACAACGGACTGCGTCAATGAGAGGCACACCAATAGTCAGAAAGCGGTTCGGAAAACTGCTGGTTGTCGAAGACCTCGGCATCCCGGCAGGGACGAAGGACCGACGGTTTCGAGCCGAATGTGCCTGCGGCGGCGAGAAGATTGCGCTCGCCGGGAACCTTCGCCACGGCCGCACCACGAGTTGCGGCTGCCGGGAGCATCAGCCGTTTCACACAACTCAAATTCGCAAAGTCGCTCGCTGCAAAAATTGCCTTTGGGCCTGAGCGCCATCCGGCCGAAAGATCAATGAAGCGTGTCCTCACTGCAGTTCCGTGAAGGACGTTCGCATCCCTCGCACCAGAAAATTTGACGAGGCCGGAAGGGCCTCCCTCAAGCGTTGGATTGCAAATAATCCGGATCACTCGACGCGCGCCTCTAGGGCGATGCGTACGACGGCAATTTTGCTTGTCGGCAAGGGTGTTCTTCAATGTGTTCGATGTGGCTGCGATCGGCCCGCCCTCCTCGAAATCAACCACATAAATGGCGGCGGGCAGCCGGAAGTCAGCAAGAGCATGCAGTTCTACCGAGCTATCGCGGAGCTTCGCCGGACCACTGTCGCCCTGGAACTACTCTGCAAACCCTGTAACGCGATCCATGCACTTGAGATGGTGCATGGTCCCCTACCGATGAAAGTCATATGGAACGGACAATGAAAATCTACACAAGCAGCTGGTTTACGAAGCTTCCCGATAGCATTCAAAAAATAGGCGTCAGTCGCGGAACTCCGCGTGGATATGCAGCGGGTTATCGCAAGATGCCCGAACTCGCTCCAGGCGATTGGTTTAAGACCGCCAGCGACCGCGACTACAAGCAGCTCTATTTCGAGATCCTGGCCAAGCTCAATCCCAGCCGGATCGTCGCCAAGTTCGAAGACCTGTCCGCCGGCAAGGATTGCGCGCTGCTCTGCTACGAGGCGCCGACGGACAACAAATATTGCCATCGCGCCTACATCTCGGTGTGGCTGAAAGAACAGCTCGGACTCGAGGTCTTTGAATACGGATTGGAGAACCAGGGTTGCGCCTGGAGGCATCCCAAGCTGCCGGCGCAATACCGCCTGCCTGCCACGTCGCCCGAACCCCTCCATGTCGCTCCCTACCTCGGCGCCGAGGCGGCCGACGCTCAGGGCCGCGTCTGGACGGTGATCGGCGTCGATCCCGAACACGTCGACCAGGCACTCGTGCAGTGCGGCGACGAAAAGCGCTCGATTTCGAGCAACGTCCTGCAGAGCAGGTTTCAGCCGGTCGCCTAAACCCGGAAGTCCTTGAAAATATTCGGCTTTTCGCCCTTCAGCCACTTGTAACCGTTTTGGTTACAAGCTAAGTTATTCAAGTAACTTAGAAATCTGGAACCGATGTCGCAAAGCCGCTTCCTTCCACCGCTGCAGCCTCTGCCAGAACAACCCGACGAATGCGGGCTGGCGATTGGTGACTTCTCGCCCATTCATCCGGCGGCCGAAAGCCGCTCGGGAGCGCGAGCCGGGCATAGCATAGCCGCATGCGCACTTTGGTTCATCCCTTACCACGGAGAAAGACCATGACCTTGAGCCGAGACGAGCTTGCGGCCCTGCGCTCCTATGCAGACGAGCGTGGCCGCAGGTGGAAAGAGGCCCTGAGCCTCGATTGGTATAATGCCCGCCTGTCAGCCTGCGATGCGATGCCGAACCGCGGCTCGGTCCTTCATGGGCTGCGCAATGCTCCGAGCTTCGGACCATCCGGACTCGAGAAATTCCGTTTCCCGCCTGAGAAGACCGGCTTCGACGAGGCCATCGCGCACGCCTCTAATCCCGATCACCGGAATTACAGCCGTTCGCTGGCTCGTCGAATCCGCGCCGAGAAGCGCATGAGCACCGCGCTCGTCACTGCCTGCCTCGATCGCGGCTTTCTCGTTTCCGTCCACGACGGCGAAGAGTGGGCCGTGAGGAAGTCGACCGACAAAGGCGTGATCTTGGCCGCGCTGTTTTCGACCGATCAGGACGAGATCGTGATCCGCACCGCCGATGGCACGAGGGCCGGCTGGTTTCAGCTGATCTATGGCAACGATGGCTATGACGTCGTCTCCGACTACACGGACAATGAGGTCTGCAACGCTATCTGGAACGAGGTGCTGACGCCTCTGTCCGACAAGATCGAAGGGGAAATGGCATGAACGCCGCCCGCTTCCACGCCGCCCTGCGCATCCTGCTCGGCCTCGGGCAACACGATCTCGCCGCTGCCGGCGTGATCGACGGAAATTGGGGATCGGCAGATGCATCCCACCGCGACCAGGTCGAAGCCTTCATGGAAGACCCGGTCACCGAAGCGATCCGCATGCCCGATGCCAATTTCAATCGGCTGGTGGTGCTAGTCGAAAGCCGCCAGCCGGCCGCAACCAACCGCCCCGGCGATCAGGCCGCGATCTACTCCGAAGAGACCGGCGTCGACTACGCGACCGCCCTCGTCCACTGCAATATGGATTGAGGAGAGTTCCATGAAAAAGCGTATCCCCCTCACCCAGGTCATCCCGAACCCCGACCAACCGCGCAAATCCTTCGACCCGGTGAAGCTGCGCGAGCTGGCCGAATCCATCCGCGAGCGCGGCCTGATACAGGCCATCACCGTTCGCCCCGTCGGCGACGAAGGCCTCTACATGATAGTTGGCGGCGAGCGCCGCTGGCGCGCTCACCAGCTGATCGAGGCGGCCGACATTTGCTGCGAGGTCGTCAAGATCAACGACAACGAAATTGCGCTTCAAGCCATCGTCGAGAACCTTGCCCGGGCCGACATCAAAGCTCTCGAAGAGGCTCGGGCGTTCCAGTCGATGCTAGACCGCGGCTGGACGGTCGAGCAGCTGGCGAAGGATATTGGTGTCCAGCCGGCGCGCATCACCGCCCGGACCGCTCTGCTCAATCTGGACGAGACGATTCAGAAGTTGGTCGACGGCGGCGGTTTCCCGCTCGGCCACGCGAACTATCTGGTTGATCTGCCGACTGCTGACCAGGTCAACATCGTGCGGCTATTCTCGAGTGGCAAGCTGAAAGACTGGTCGGGTGTCCGAGCTGCTGCGCAATCAGTGCGCGACCGGATCGAGCAAGGCGGCATGTTCGACAATGAGAACCGGCCCGAGCCGTCGAAAGACGACATGGCCTCGCTCAGCCGCATGGAGAGGATGGCAGAGAAAATCATCTCGGCGATCGCCTCGGGATTCAAGGATGGCGAGTTCGTCGCCATCAAGACCGTCGACCTAACAAGGCCGAGAAGAGGGCCGACACACTGGCCGCTGCATCGCGCACGCTGCGGTCGATGGAATCCAACCTTCGCGGGGCGCATGCCCGCTCGGTGCTGATGTAACAGCCTCGGCCTTTCCTCCGTGGGGCCGAGGTGCCCGCCGCGACAATGGCAGGCCAAGGGCCGGCTCTCCATAGATCGAAAAAATCCTATCAGTCATTGGCGCCTAAGTTCGCGTTGCCCGACTCCAGCTCAAAAAGCCCGCCAATTGAATGGCGAGCTTTCTGACTGGCCGGAGGGCAGGAGAGCGTCATTACCGCGCCACGGCTGGTTGGCACTCCCGTTCCGGTCCTCGATCAACGGCCGGCGATTAGCAGGCAAAGTTGCCGCAGGTCGCGATCGTAAGTGTCCTGGCTGCTGAGCATGTCCACGCAGCGCTTCTTCATCCGAGCCAACTGCGCGCTCGACATTCGGCGACCACGCTGACGTGCTTGGGGCTGGATGGATTGCTCGGATTGGACAGCTTGCTGGGTTGGACGGGTTGCTCGGGCCTGCGCCCGCATTGATGCCATTGCCGACCCCGACGGCCGCACCAACGCCAATCACGCTCCTGGCGTCCACGGTTGCGCCCAGTCCAGCCGTCACGCCGTTTGTGCCGATGCCTCCGATGCGGGGATCCGCTTTTGCAGCCGTTTGCCCTGCGAAAAGACAAGCGAGAACGATGACGAACCTGGTCCGTTTCATGTCAGCCTCCTGTCCAATCCAGGGGCCGCCAGGATCGCTTGGAGGCGACGGCCGAATGGGCTATGCTAGGAGGCGCGCCAGGTGGGTGAAATGTCCCGAACGGCATCTGCTGAAACGGTCACGTTCCGCGGTTTTGTTTTTCTTGCGAACAGCAACGAACTCCGAACCGTGGAAGGCAAAGCGGTCAATCTTCGCAGCCAGTCCGTCGAGGTGCTCGCCGTGCTCGCGGCGCGACCAGGCGAAATCGTGTCCAAGGATGCGATGATGCAGGCGGTTTGGCCCGATACATTCGTGACCGAAGACAGCCTCACTCAATGCATTGCCGATATTCGCCGCGCATTGGCGGACGACGCGCATGTGATCGTGGAAACCGTCCCTCGGAGAGGCTACCGACTGAATGCCGATCCGTCGAACGCGGCAGACCCAAACGCCGCAGCCGGCACGGAACGTGGCAAGACACGAATCTCGCAGCGCAGCTTCATTCTTGCTGCGATCGTTCTCGTCGCGGCAGCGATCGGCGCATACTACGGCGCGGAAGCATGGCGAGCCGCTCCAGTTCGTTCGAGCGGCATGCCGAGGATTGCGGTCCTTCCCTTCGACGACTTCAGTGCTGGCGGGGACAAGGGATATCTCAGTGATGCCGTCGCCGAGGGGATCATCACCGAGCTTGCGCGGAGCAAGACCTATGCCGTCATCGCCCGGTACTCAAGCTTCAGGTACCGCGATAAGCCGGTTGACATCAGGCAGATCGGAGACGAACTCGGCGTCGACTACCTGCTCGAAGGCAGCCAGCAGAAGATCGGAGACCGGCTGAAAGTGACGGCCCAGTTGCTGAATGCGCATGATGGATCGCATGTCTGGGCCAACACCTACAACCGGGAGATTGGCGATCTTTTCGTCGTCCAGGAGGAGATCATCCGAACGCTTGCGGATCGGATCGGGCAGAGCATCGAGCGCCCTTTGCCAGAGAGCGGTGCCGCCCGGGTCAGCGCGCTCCGCTATTACCTGGTGGGGAGGGCCAAGATCGGAGAGGGAGATATCTCAGCCGAGGGGACGGAGTTGTTAAGGCAGTTCAGCCTCAAGGCGATCGGAGCGGATCCGAACTCCCAGTTCGGATATATCGGGCTGGCCTGGTCCTATCGCAATGACGCGGTATTCGGGTGGCACGCGCAGCAGCACAACCGGGACGAGGCGTTGAAACTCGCCGCCGAATACGCCGACAAGGCCATCCTGCTCGCTCCTGATGACGCTGGAGCGCATGAGATCCGCGCCAGCATCCTAACCGAAGCCGGAGAGGTCGAGCAGGCCCTTGCCCAGTACGATCAGGCGATCGCCTTGAACCCCAGCGACTCGCATATCCTCGTCATGAGTACGGACGTGCTGCTGTTTGTTGGCCGCGCCGACGAAGCGATCGATCGGATCGAGCAGGCTAAGGGCATCGATCCCTTCCACCCTGACTGGTTCCACTGGCAGATGGGCTGGGCGCTCTGGGAAAAGAACGATTGTGGGGCGGCGCTGGCGGCGATGCGGAAAATGTCCAGAATCCCGAGCGGCGCACAGCGCATGCTTGCGGGGATCCACGCTTGCTTGGGAAACAAGCAGGAGGCAAAGGAAGCGCTTGCGGTTTTCCTCCAGAACACTCCCAGTGAATCCATCCGTAAAGAACGCAGGGAGTGGGGCAAGATTTGGACCGCACCCGGAAGCCTCGACCGCTGGATCAAGCAGATGCGGTTCGCGGGGTTGCCGGAGTGACGGCCGACCGTATGCGGCCCGGCAGCAGAAGTCCGGGTCGGATCAAGACACTCTCGAAGCAGTGTGCAAATGTCGGGAATTGGCGCGATTACGAGTGGGCAAGAGTCAGTTCATTGGCCAAACGATCATGAGCATCGGCACAGCAACAATGACTACGAGGAAAGATAGCGGCAGTCCCAGACGCGGATAGTCGCTGAAGCGGTAGCCGCCCGGCCCCATGACGAGCGTGTTGCACTGGTGTCCGATCGGGGTGAGAAAGTCACAGCCGGCGCCAATGGCGACAGCCATCAAAAATGCTTCCGGCCTGTAGCCCAGATCACTGGCAAATTCGGCGGCGATAGGCGCCATGACAAGGACGGTGGCGGCATTGTTGAGGAATGGCGTAACGGCCATGGCGGCGACAAGGATGAGCGGCAGGGTCATCCTTCACATCGAGGGGCATCGGATCTGCCACAATCGATAGGCCCTTAACCGTCTTCCTCTGCGCATCCATCCGAGCCATCCGGTCGTCCGCAATGAACAAGTATGCCAAGGCTATCCTGAACATTTGATTTCAATTAGCGCCTGATCTCCATGGTCAGCCGTACCCTCCAGTACCAACGAGACTGTGCCGGGGATCATTGGATCTCAGGGACATAGGCAGACGGGAAGAGGACCGTGCGGAGCCGGCGTCTACGATCATGACAAAGTCCCTCGGGCTTCCAACCGAGGGCGATGCCACCACCTATCGCCGAATGATCAATGTGTCCTGTTGATCGACGTGACTGCGAGGTTCGTCAGCTTGTTGTTGGTGGCTTTCTCCTGGTCAAGGATCTCGCTGAGCAGCTTGTGCGCCTCGTCATGCCCGAGGTCCTTTGCCCATTCCCGCAGAGAGCCGTACCGGGAAATTTCGTAGTGCTCGACTGCCTGACAGGCCGCCAGCAGCCCAGCGTCGAGAGCTGTCCCTGACGCTTCTTCCATCAGTCCGTCGGCTTCCTTGATAAGGCCCTCGATAGCGTCGCACTTCTCGCCGGAGGCCTTCCTGCCTATCGACTTGAAGACCTGCTCCAGCTTCTTAATTTGCCCCTTTGTTTCCTCGTGATGGTCTTCCGCAGCTTTCTTCAGCTTGGCGTCCTTTGCGGCCCCGGCCACTTTGGGCAAAGCTTTGATAATCGCGTTCTCGGCATAATACATGTCCTGAAGGGTATGCTCGAAAATATCGGCCAGCGTTTTCATCATTATGCTCCTTTGCCCGAATTGGCTTTGGGAGAAAGAGCGGGCGAAGCGAATCGTTCCGTGCCTCACACGAAGCGGAGGTATCATCCTGCCTGCGTGTCGCGACTCGCGCTTAGCAGAGGCTTGGCGTTACTATGACCTCCAGCGGGGTCGCCGGTGGTGCTTTCTGTCGGGAAGCGGCAAAGCTGATCCTACGACTGAGATGAGGCGCATTGCCGCCCGGCAGCATTGGGCCGAAAGGAGACTGGCAGCTTTGGGGCGCGAAAATCCGGAAAGCAGACGTGCTTGAGCTGGCGGAGCCATCCTCTGGGGAAGATCGGATCATTTGGTCAAGGGCGCCGATCAGACTGGCTCCACGGATTTGACGTTTCCATCCGTACCAACCAGGCAGCTTGTCTTCTTGCCGCCGGCGACGAGTTCGACTTGATAGGTTTGGATTCGCTGGCACCGTCAATGCCGCCAGCGACGCTCTCAAAAATGCCGCCCAATCGAGTGCCCATGTTTCACTCTCACCCTCGCCGTCAGTGATTATTTCTTGCACCCTTTGGCAAGATCGCACTTCTTGCTGCCCCCACTGCCGGTCAGGCCCTCGACCTCGTTGCCGTAGTTTTCTCTGGTGTTCTGATCGACAACAGCAACGGGCGCAGCGATCACCAAACCCGCGGCACTGCCTGCCGCGGCCGCAGCACCTGTCGTCGCCTGCACGATGGAGTCACCGAGACCGACCCTGCTGTCGGTCAGGGTCTGACCGTCGGCCATCCGCGCTCCGATCAACTGCACGATCTGGGGCGAGGCGGCAAACTTGCCATGGTTCAGGCTGTCCCCGGATTTGACCTTCGTCAAATCGATAACGGTTACATTCTCGCTCGCGAGTTCTTCCTTATAGGGAGCCTCTTCCGGATTGATCGATCCTAGTCGAGGGATGTTGCCCCAAATCCGTCGCGAAACTGCCAACGCTCGATCGTCCTGAGAGACAAAGAGCGTGAATTTGGGGTGCTGTTTGCCCATGTCGGCGATCTGGGTTCGAAACACGTCGACATCAACGTCCGGGGCAGCAAGCATGACGTTCTTGAACTTCGCCGGCAGACCGCCGTTGCGGATGGCCATCTGACGCAGGGATTCCAGCGCAAGCCAGTTGCCCATCGAATGCGCCAGGATCGAAACCTCCTTCACCTCGGGATCGCGAGCCAAGTACTGGAACAGCAATTCGACCGCGTCTCGCGTGTAGTTGGTGCTTTCGCGATCGTAGCCGTAGGCTAGCGTGCTGCCTCGCGACGGCCAAGTGACCAGGATGGGGGCACTGCTTGTGCCCGTGTCCTTGGCGATCTGGGCGAAGCGATAGACTGCGTCCTCGAAGCGATTGTTGAACCCGTGGATGAAAACCAGGACGCTATGGTCCGGGCTCCTCTTGACGGAAGCATGCAGCCAACCCTTGGCCGACTGCACCGATAGTTCTTCGGCGTTCAGAACCGCGAAATCGGTCGCCGGATTCGATGGCAGCTTCTTGGGCCAGGCGACCTCACCGACTTTGCGGACCGAAGCAGGCGGGATCGACACCGTCATGTCGGCAAACGAAGGAGCTATTCCGCGTTCGCCCGTGTACATTTCTGCGGGGTTGGAAGACCGGCTGCGGGTGGTCGCTACCAGCATGTTTATCTTGCTGGATGAGGGCGAGGTGTCGTCGACAGGCAACAGCACGTTGGTGGGACGCGACGCGCATCCTGCCAGCAGTAAAATGACTGCCGGCAAAATCAGTGCCCTCTTCATATGCGCGACTTTTGACCTCAATACTTTCACGCGTGCTCCCCCCGAGCCGTTTGAGCCCTGTCCCCGACAATTCTCAGTTGATGTGAACGACCACGTATTTGGTGCCGGTGTGCTGGTAGTAGGTCGCGCCGCAGTGCCAGTACCAGGCGCCATTGACCGAAATTTTTGCGCAGCCAGCGGGAAGGCTAGCCACATAGACGTTCGTTCTGCGGACTGTTCGCCGCACCACGCGCCGTGTCGTGCGGCGGGCCACGCCTGCTGCGCTTCTGGCCGTGGCAGGCCGGCCAACTTTCGCCATCGCTTCAGACGACACCGAATTTCCTGTTGCCAGCGAGACCGGGTCAACTTCAACAAATGTTGCCAGCGCCAGGGCAAAAATGAGCGCGCTCCGCAAGCTGAACTTCGATTTCATGATTTCCTCCATTGGTCAGTTGTCGTCATTACGTCCCGGCTATTGGCCGGTTATCAAAACTATGTCTTCGGAAAGAGGAATGTGACGCCGGTTCGAAACCCAAAACCGTCAGGTCCGTTTTCTGGGCTCTCCGCCCAGTGGCGCACACTCGCACTCAGGCTGACTGGCTGCTTGCCGAAAAGCACCAGTTTGGATGCCTGGAAGCCGATGGGAACCGACCATTGGCTTGCTCCCCAATCGTATGTGCTCTCGGTGCTGAGCGTGAACGTCCAGGCGTCCTTGGTCGTGTAGGATATGAAGGGCTGCAGGTAAGTCGCGCTGATTTCGTCGCGGTTCTCATCGCCCGCAAACGACCAGATGTGATTAGCCAGAAGGCCAACCGTCCACCCGTCGAATTGCTTGAGGACGACGACCGTTGGCCCGGCCCCCCATTTTTGTCTGCCGAGCAATGGGTCGGTCGCGGTGGGCAAGAGGAACACCGGCCCTATGCCCCATATAATCCCGCTGGCGCCTCTCTTAGAGGGCGAGAAGAACAGGCTTTGAGATATGTCCCCGAGCCCGAAGTGGTCACCGGACGGACCCGCAATGTCGTTCTGCCAGGCTATAGGCACTACGGTTCGCGATATGAGATTCCAGTCGTCGTTGAGCGTGATCGGGATCACCGGCTGAACATTGACATAGGCCTTGTCGCCATCGTTCGGGCCATAGCCGCTGTCGTGGTTGAACTGGATTGGCACGCTGACTAGCGAGGCGATGGGGTTGGACAACTTTTTGGCGAGATCCTCGCTGCTATCTTCCGCCCAAGCTGCTGTCCCAATGAGGAATGACGGGAGCATCGCCACGGCCGTTTTCCGGTATCGACCGCCGGACACAGCTTTCAAAGCCAGCACTCCCTTCGGCAAAGGTATCGCGGAGCTCAACGCTGCGAACCAAGATTGAAGCCAGCTCTTCGGGCAGCTTCCGATTCAAGCACGACTGCTCCAACTTCCCCGATCAACCGATCCACCAGTTCCTGCCACTCGGTTCGCCTGGCCGCGCGCAACTCCGGCGCGATCAGATCTACCTTTGAAAGTGCAAGCTCCGCCTCCGTGAGTTCCTCGCATATCTCGCGAAAGGTTTCGTTGCGATCCATCAGACGATGAATCGTCAGTTCGAATTGCGGGAACCGACGTACTGCCGCCGAAGCCGCACTATGTTTTCTGAGCTGTCCGCTTTGAGTGGCCATGACACAATTCAATGATCTGGCAGAATTATATTGGCGCGAGGTTCCGGCGGAATGTAAGTTACGTGGAAGAGTGTGTAATCGCTCAACGAAAAAGCCGGCAGAAAGCGCTTGGGGGCAAGGCGAGCATCGATCACGCAGGCGGGGCCAACCACAGGGGCGTCGGTGTAAAGCTTTGCCCGTATTGCTGTGAATTGGCTGGGCCATATTGTCACGAGCCAGTCGTGGAATGTAAGCTACGTGAAGGAATGAGTTGTCCCCTAGAAAAAGCCGGTAAAAAAGGCGTCTGGGCAAGCGAGGATGGGTTGATACAGCCGGGGACAACCATAGCGAGAGAAGAAGATCTCTTTGATGGAGATTGCCGCGCGCAGCTTGCTCTTATTCTTAACAGTCAGGATTTCGATGCCACTGACCGCGAACATCGTTTTTTTCGCTATGTCGTGGAAGAGGCGCTGGCTGGCCGTGGCGATCGCATCAAGGCCTACTCGATTGCGGTCGAAGTGTTTGGTCGCGGGGAGTCCTTCGATCCCCAGTCAGATCCGATCGTACGCATCGAGGCTGGTCACCTTCGACGGGCGCTTGAGCGCTATTACCTGACCTCCGGGCAGGCGGACCCAATTCTCATCACCATTCCGAAGGGCGGGTATGTCCCCGACTTCTCGCGTCGTGAGCAAACTCCCGTCGCGCAGCCTACCGCCGCGGTCATGTCGCTGCCGGTCGCCGAACTCCCACCGCAGCGGATGTCGTCGCGATTGCTGGTTCCGGCCGCGCTCGTTGTCTTGCTGGCAGTTGGAATTGCAGCATCGGCCTGGTGGTGGACGTCCGCCAAAACCGGTGTCCCCGAAAGACCGCGCGTGCTTGTGGAAGCCTTTGAAGATCAGAGCGACTCCCAGGATGCGGGGCGCATAGCAAGCGGGCTGAAGCAGGAGATCGTCGAAAAGCTTTCCAAGTTCAAGGACATCGTGGTTATGGAGTCCGCGGGAAAGCCTGACGACCCTACAATATCGCCACCACGCTTCGTCGTTGCGGGAAGCGTCACACTGTCGACCGATGCCTTTCACCTGCAGGTGCGAATGATCAAGCGGGCCGACAACTCGATTCTTTGGGCCAACCGGTACGATGGCCCGCTGAATGTCGCGGCATTCATCGATGCCCAAACCGAGATAGCGAATAGCGTTTCAAAGACCTTGGCGCAAACTGATGGTGTAATCTTCCAGGCGGACAGCAATCTTTTTGTGAGCAGGCCTCCCGACGATTGGGCCGCATACAGTTGCACGCTCGCTTTCTACGAATATCGCTCGGACCTTGATCCGGAACGCCGTTCGTCTGTCCGCACGTGCCTAGAGCAAGCCGTGGGTCGCTTCCCAAGCTATTCGAGTGCCTGGGGTCTTTTGTCGTTGACCTACATCGATGACTATCGATTCGGGCTTTCGGCTGATCCGGCCTTGTCAGTAGCGAGGCTGCAGAGCGCCTTGGCCGCTGCGGGGCGAGCTGTGGAACTTGATCCTGTCAATATGCGAGGCCGCCAGGCAAAAATGGTTGCCCTCTACTTCGACAGACAGATCGAAGCATCTTTGAGACTTGGGAAGGAAAGCCTGACAGTCAATCCGAACGACACCGAGTTTCTGGGCGAGTATGGCGAGCGCCTGGCAGCGTCCGGAAACTGGAAGGAAGGGTGTTCGATGATCGCGGAGTCCCGTCTGCAGAATCCTGGAGCCTCTGCCTACTATGAGGCGGACCTGGCCATTTGCTCCTATTTCGGCGGCGACTATTCGAAGGCAGCCATGTGGCTTGAGAGAACCCCTGCGCTCCAGAACCCGATCTACCATTTGTATGGCGCAGCTATCTTCGGTGAGGCGGGAGACACCGTCAAAGCTAACCAGGAACGCATTTGGCTCGAACAACATCAGCCTGTTCTGGTGAAGAACATACGCCAGCAAATTTCGATGCGTTTGGGCCGCGCGGAAGATCGCGAATTCGTTATCGGCTCGCTTCGCAAAGCGGGGCTGAAAATCGCCGACTGACCGCTGTGGGATTACCGTCCCGATGCGTACGCTAGTCGGCGATAAGCGGCACTACTCTGTTGTCTTCGGCGCGGCGGGTGAGAAGGCAAAGCCAACCCAAAGGTTCCAGCCTGAAGCTCGGTTTTCGCGGGCGAATTCCCAGTAAGCCTTGGCGTTGAAAACGCCCTGAACCTTATCGCTCACGGGGAACAAGTAGCCGATTTGCGGGCCGATGCCAGCGACACGCGATTTGAAGTCCCCAAGCACCGCTCCACTCCCACTGTCTCCAGTGAGCTGCTGGTAATAATAGCCGCCTGCTCCAACGAAGAACTGCTTGTTCAGGAACTGCGCGGCGGCCCAATCGATGTGCATATCCACACCGTTCTGGTAGTCCGTGTCGGGATTTTTGAAGTTGTAGGTAAACCCGACAACGGCGGATGCTTCCCTGCCGTTTGTCGGATTGAAATAGGTGTAACCGCCGCCAGCATCGATGGCGGCATGGCCGAGGCCGAGATTGGCCAAGCGGTCTGCGTCATAGGCGCCGACCGGGATGTCCCCGGCAAGATAGGTCATGTAGTTGTTGACGCCAGCGTTCCACTTGAGCGTCGCCGTTGGATAGAGATCACCGAAACCCGTGACCGTGTCGGTCCTGCTGCCGGAGATGGGGACGCCTCCCGGCCCCGACAGCACGGAATCTACGCCGACCACGCTACGGCCTCCCGCCGTCAAAGCACTCAGCGTCAGCTGCGCGCCTCCCAGGACCGGCGTCTCGAACGTATAGCTTGGCCCGAAGATAACGAGGTTCGCCCGCCCGTCCAGACCGACGTCGACCTGCCCGCCACGCGGGAACTCCTGCCCTCCGCCTGCCCCGACCGATCCGTGATAGTAAATCGTTGCCCAAGACCAACCGGGGGTCCCGGGGGTCGCGGCGAAGCTGCCATATTGGCCTGGGAGCCAAAAGC
Organism: Mesorhizobium bavaricum; assembly: GCF_056781655.1. Taxonomy (NCBI): domain Bacteria; kingdom Pseudomonadati; phylum Pseudomonadota; class Alphaproteobacteria; order Hyphomicrobiales; family Phyllobacteriaceae; genus Mesorhizobium; species Mesorhizobium bavaricum. The sequence continues at coordinate 68,690 of NZ_CM165566.1, forward strand.
TGACGCCATTCTCATCGGCATGACCAATTGCCGGTAGAAGAACAGAGCCTGCCAGCGCGGCAAACAAAACGCGATGATAAATCATTGGTACCCCTCGACTTTCATTTTTTCGCCATCCCCAGACGCCATTGAGTTTAGTCGTCGCCGGTCTTGGGCCGGAGTTTGTCCCCGTAGGTCTCAACATTTCCGCTCTCCCCATCGTGGCCAAAAGCGCGGCTTCGTGCGATGAGCCGAAATCCAAGATGTGAGATCGAGGTATCTATGGGCTGTGCCATACGGGCGGCGGGCCGATAGCGTCTGCAATAGTTCGGCGCACACAGATGCGAACCACCCTTGGTGACCTTGCGCGGTATCTGCACCTCGAGCTCGCGCGGATCGTAGCTTTGTTCCCGGTCCCCACCGCGCGGATTGGTCCCCGTACAGCATGGGCTGTCGATCGCGCTGTGGTCCCGATACCAGTCCGACGTCCACTGCCAGACATTGCCGGCCATGTCGTAGAGGCCGTAGCCGTTGGGCGGAAACGAACCCACTGGCGCGGTATACTCGAACCCGTCATCCATAGTGTTGCGGTAGGGGAAATCGCCCTGCCAGATATTCGCCATGTGCCGTCCGTCTGGGGTCAGTTCTTCACCCCAGACATATTCGGCGCCTTCCAGCCCGCCTCGCGCCGCGAACTCCCATTCTGCCTCGGTCGGCAATTCCTTGCCGACCCAGGCTGCGTAAGCCTCGGCATCCTCATAGGCGATGTGGACGACGGGGTGGTCCTTCAGCTTCTTGATTGTGCTCGCCGGTCCGCGTGGATGGCGCCAGTTTGCTCCGCCGACATACATCCACCAATTGTAGTGGTTGCGCATATCCACCGGCCCTATGGGCCTCTTGAAGATGGTGGAGGACGGCAACAGCCTGTCCGGCAACGCGCCGGGATAGTCCGCTGGGTTTACCGGCCTCTCGGCCAGCGTGACATATCCGGTTTCCGCGACGAAGCGTTCGAAATCGGCATTGGTGACGGTACAGCAATCCATCCAAAAGCCATCGACACGCACGCGGTGTGGCGGAGCTTCTTCGGCATAGCCTTTATCCGAGCCCATCAGAAACGCGCCACCTGGAATCCAGATCATCTTCGCGGAGGACGGTCTGGCCTGAGGCGCCCCAATATCGGGGTAACTCACAACAGGGTTGGTGCTGGTCATTTGATCCGAGTATTCTTTCCCATCTACGGTTTGTCCTCGCTGGCGCCAGCTTCGCGAGGACAGGCCTTCTTCACCGGCAAACGCAAGGATCGTCAATCCGGGTTTGGCGCGCCAGCGTCCTGCTTGCTGCCGCCCCCAGGGTTCACGTCGATTGTCACTTTTTTGATTGTTCCGGTAAAGCCGTTGTCGCCCTGGGCGTAGTCAGGCGTCACAGGGCTGTAGAGGTCCACGCCGACATCTGCGGTCTCAACGCCGTAGATGAACGGAATGGTGCGCTCGATCTTGCCCGAGGCGACCTTCTTCCCGCCGATCGAGAGCGTCCCTGTGCCCCCTGCCCCGAACTTGCCACCGTCATAGGCAAACTCGTAGACGAGTGTGACAGGGCCAGCAGGCAGCGGCTCGTCGGAAGCGATGGTCGTCACGACGCCGAGGAAGTTGTAGGCGAATTTGGGCTTGCCATCCTTCACGTAAAGGCTCCAGCCTGAGTGCGAACCGCCCTGTGCCAGGATCACTCCCGAAGCGCCGTTCTCCGGGACTTCCAGTTCGGCAGTCACCGAGGAACTCCGGTTCTTCACGTCGATGAAGGCATTCTCCTTCATGCCAACCATGCCCGGATAGACCGCCAGTGACGTACGGCCTCCCATATAGTCGGGACGCCCCGCCAGCCCGGCATTGAATCGCTCCTGGGCTCGATCGTCGAGCGGCAGCACGCTGTACTTCACCGCCTCAACCAGGAACGCATCCTGCAACTCTCTGAGCTTGTCCGGGAACTTTTCTGACACATCGATGGCGCAACTGAAGTCTTCGGCCGTGTTGAACAGTTCCCATTTGTCCTCGGCATAGGTGCTGCGGGGCTTTGGCTCCCACGACACCTTGTGCAGCGTCGCAGCGTACCATCCATCCTTGTAGATGCCGCGGTTTCCGTAGACCTCGTAGTACTGCACTGTATGAGCCGACTTGGCCTGTGCGTCGGTGAACGAAGCGAGCATACTGACGCCTTCCATGGGCTTTTGCGGCGCGCCGTTGACTGTCTTGGGATGCGGCAAGCCCGCCGCCTCCAGAATGGTCGGCACGACGTCGATCAGGTGGTGGTACTGGTTGCGTATTTCACCTTTTGCTGCGATTCCTTTCGGCCAGCTGATTATTGCAGCGTTGGTGATGCCGCCGTACTGGGTGTGGAGTTGCGAATAGGCAAACGGCGTGTTGTCGGCAAACGACCAGCCGGCCGGCGGCGTCATGGCGGAGTGAGGCCCCCCTACGTCATCGAGGTGATCAAGCTGGAATTGAAGTGTCTCCGGCGATTGGTTGAAGGTGCTCATCGTATTGTGAACGCCAATGCGTCCGCCGTTGGGGCTAGCCCCGTTGTCACCCGTAACATAGACAATCAGCGTGTTGTCCAGCGCCCCCATCTCATCGACAGCCTGGATCACCCTGCCGATCTCGTAGTCCGTCAGTTCGGCGAATGCCGCAAAGAGTTCCTGATAGCGGACACAGATCTTCTTCTCATCAGGGCTCAAACTGTCCCAGTCGTCGGCAATAGGAGCTTTTGGCGTGAGCTGGGTGTTCTCCGGGACGATGCCAAGCTTTTTCTGGCGCGCCAGAATCTCCTCTCGGTATTTGTCCCAACCTTGATTGAACTTGCCCTTGTATTTGTCCTTCCACGAGTCTGGCATTTGCACTGGATCATGCATGCCTTGTGCCGGGTAGTAGACAAAGAAGGGTTTGTCGGGGTTAAGGGTTTTCTGTGCCTTAATCCATTCGATAGCACGGTCCGCGATGTCAGTCTGGTAGTAGTAGTTTGGGTCCTTCGATGTGGGAACCAGCGTCGTGTTGTCGTGAGCTACCGGAAAGAATTGATCCGATTCTCCAATTACGTTGCCGTAAAATCTTTCGAATCCGAGGCCGGTGGGCCACTGGTCGAATGGCCCCGTGAGACCGCTTTCCCAAGCCACGTATTCGTGGCATTTGCCGAACATCGCCGTGCTGTAGCCGTTGTGCTTCAGGATCTTGGCGAGTGGTGCAACGCTGTTGGGAAGCATGGAGGTCTGACCGGGGAAGCCAGTGGACATCTCCGAGATCGTGCCCATGTTGGCGCTGTGGCAATTTCGGCCCGTTAGCAGCGCCACCCGGCTCGCCGAGCAGATCGGATTCACATGGAAGTTGTTGTAGATCAGGCCATCCTTGGCGAGGCGATCCAGGGTCGGGAGGTTTATGACGCCGCCCATTGTTGTGGAACCGGCGTAGCCGAAATTGTCGAGCAGGATCACGATGACGTTGGGGGCGCCAGTTGGCGCCGTGACCTGAAAGATCGGCGGCGCTTTCACATTGCGGGCATCGAGTTCGGTGATCGGCGGATAGGTCGGTTCCGCGATTGGCAGAGCGGTCCGGTCGACTGTTGTATCGACGGCCGGACCCGGCGTCGCCTTCGTCTCCTCTGCCGATACCCGAGTCGTCGACACGGCGACGGCGCCACCTGACATGGCCGCGGCGGTAAGCAGAGAGGCACCGCTGAGCAGTAGATCGCGACGCCGTATGCCTTCCCCGCGCTTTGGGGAATTGTCCTGCGGTTCTTTGTCAGATTTGTCGTTGCTCATGGTGTCCTCCCTTGTCATGCAGCTGAAGCTGCAACGAGTATCCTTGCCGCATTGCAAGCAGGTTGCAGGGGTGGCGGCCAGCGCAAGCATCCGATCTCGAAATGCCGTATGCTGCTGGCTCACGAAAGTGCTGACCCGCGAGGACCTGTCCGCTTTGACTTCCAATTTGGGAAACGTTCCCAGCCCATCCTTTGCACGTGGACTGGCAAGCAGGGACGTAACTAACTGTAATCTCGGGTGTGGATGGCAGGTAGGAAGACCGAATTCATGGCCGAATCGCAAGCAACCCACCAGCGACCGCCGAAGCGCCAACCAGATTTGCCTGGGACAGGCACCGCTTACAACACTTGCCGATCATCGGTCAGACTGACCGCCTTGGCATTTGTGAATTCTCCAACGACTTTCTTGCAATCGCCGATCGTCTGGAGGTCGGGGCCGATCGCCTAAGCTGCCAATTTGGTGAGGAACGTTGGCCGCCAAGTTTCGATGCGCCTGGCTCGCCCGCAAGACGTCGAAGTCTTTCCTCCGGCCGCTCAGAAAAGCAGGGCTGGAAATCGGGATTGCATTAGGCCGGGTAGCATACAGTTAGTTACCTTCCCTAAGGAACAGAAAGGCCCCAGTTTGAGCGGCGTCGAAGTTCTGCCGTTGGCGGATTCAGGATGGGTCGCACTAACGGACTGCCAGCTGTGCCGTGCATGAAGGGGGAAAATCGTGGACGCGACAGCGGAAACGGACGCTACTTCGTGGATTTGGGGGTTCGAACAACTCGCGGAGCGTTTCGTCTCAGGACTGTTCGCGCGGTTTGCCGCTTTGACCAACGTCCCCGTCGAGTTTGAAAACCTGAAGGCCTCACTTGCGACTGGGGGAACATCTCTCTTTGTGCTCCTGTTCCAGATTGTGTTGGTTGTTGCGCTCGTCGCGGGCGTGTTCATCTTGCTTGCCCGACGATTCAAGAAGGCGAGTGCCACAAGTAGCGCATGGCGCAGATTCTTCGCCGGCGTGGCGGCTATTGTGGTGGCGCTGGTAATCGGTTTCGTTGCTGCGAGGTTGCTGGCAGGCACTGCTGTGCCTTTGCAAACCCTTCGCCTTTGGACGGTGGTGACCGTGCTCGGCTTCATCATCCTCGCCGCCGTCAGATCACTCCTGATGGCATCTCGGCGAGCCGAGTTCGCAGAGCGTTCCGTCCATCTGGTGGCTCTCGTCCATGACCTCTCGCTAGCCATTGGCTTGGCGATCATCGGCGCTGCGCTGTTCGCGACGTTGCGGCTCTGGAGCGTCGGGCCAGCATTGGAGGACCTGCTGCGGACAGGCTTGGGAATTCCGATCTACCTTCTGTTCGGATGGGCGGTATGGCGGCACAAAAGCACAATGGCAGCCGCCGTCGCCGGCCCGCGCCCCAGAAGTTGCTGGCGCACCGGTCTCGCCAAGATGTGGCCGGCAATCGTGATCGCGTTCCTGATAATCACCTTTCTCACCACTCAGGCCGCGCTCACCCTGGGAGCATCGCTTCGTGGATCGGTCGTTCTGCTGACCGCGTTGATGTTTCTCGCCGCGCCGCATCTAGACGCAATGATCGGCAACTGGGCGCAGCGCGGATTGGAGTCCCCAGACATCTCGATATTGGCTGCGGCCGGGCGACAGACCGCCCGCTTCACCGTCGTGGCTGTCATGATTGCCATGCTTGGAACGTTATGGGCGACACCGCTGGCTGCCGGATTCGGCATAGATCTGCGAGAGGTCGCCAGAGGCGCATCCGGTGTGGCGTTGATCATGTTGGGGGCGGCGTTTATGTGGAACGTGGTCGGTACGGCGACGGCTCGTGCCTTGCGCGCGCAGTTTCCCGCCGTGGGTGGTGACGAGGAGGAGCTGGGTGCGCCGCGTTCACGGCTGGGCACGCTGGTGCCGCTCCTCAGCGCGGTCGGCAAATCGAGTATCGTGTCCTTGGCGCTGCTTTCGGTCCTGGTGTCGATCGGAGTCAATGTCTGGCCGCTGATCGCCGGCTTGAGTGTGTTCGGACTGGCCATCGGTTTCGGCTCGCAGACGCTGGTGAAGGACCTGGTCTCAGGGCTGTTCTTCCTGATCGACGATGCGTTCCGCTTCGGCGAATACATCGAAACGTCAGGCGCCAAGGGGACCGTAGAAAAAATCTCGGTCCGGTCGGTTTCCCTGCGCCATCAGCGCGGTGCCTTGGCGACAATTCCCTATGGCGAGATTGGCAAGATCCAGAATTTCAGCCGCGATTGGATGATCGAGAAACTGACCTTTCGCGTTGCGTTCAACACCGATGTCGAAAAGGTCCGCAAGATTTTCAAGAAGATCGGCCAGGATATTTCGGCCAACCCGGAACTTGCTGGAGACCTGATCGATCCGTTCAAGAGCCAGGGAATTGCCGAGGTTGAGGACGGCACGCTGGTCATCCGGGCCAAATTCAAGGCGAAAGCCGGCAAGCACTTCATGATCCGCCGCGCCGTAATGCTCGCCGTGCACCAGGCATTTCAGGAAAACGGCATTCGGGCCGTCCCAAAGCCACTGACATCTAATCTCGGAGCCTGAGCATTCCGGATTGTCATGGCGACGACGGCGCTGATGTCTTGCTCCAGGCAGTCCGCGGTGACGACTGGCCGTACGATCTGGAGACGTCGCGATGGGGTTCGGCTCGCAGACCAGCACATCCTCAGGGTGTGTTATATGACGATGTGTTCCGCGTCCTACGCTATTGGGTTCCGATGGCACCGTGCCATGTCGGAGCCCGGCCGCAACGTCTGCTGTTGGTGAACAGCAGCGTTAACCTAAATGGCCGATATGAGACGCGAAGCAGTCATTGGGTCGCCGCCCAGCCACCCGCCACTCCCTCGATGCCACCGGCGGCAGGCCGGCGCCGATGATTTTGACGTCCTTGTCCTTCACCCCGCCCTTGCCGGCCAGCAGCGCGCCCGCACCCTCAGCGCCCGTCCGCCGGCTTCATGATGATCTCGCGGTGCGGATAGGGGATGCTTATGCCGTTTGCCTTGAAAGTGTCCCACAGCGCCAGCAGTACCTTGCCGCGCACGTTGGTCAGGCCTTGCTGGGGGTCGCGGATCCAGAAGCGCAAGACGAAATTCAGCGAGGAATCGCCGAAGTCGGTCAGCCAGCAGACCGGCCGCCGGTCGGCCTCGACCCGGCCGACGCTGATCGCGGCTTCTATCGCCAGTTCGCTGACCTTGTGCGGATCGGCGTCATAGGAGACGCCGAAGTTCACATCGAGCCGCACGAGGTTGTCGCTGAACGACCAGTTGATGACCCTCTGGGTGATGAAGTCCTCGTTGGGGATCAGGAATTCGCGGCCGTCGCGTGTCACCACCGAGACGAATCGTGCCCGCAATTCGCGGATCCAGCCGAAGGTGCCTTCGAGCGAAATGGTGTCGCCAGGCTTGATCGACTTGTCGAGCAGGATGATGACGCCGGAGACGAAATTCGAGACGACCTTCTGCAGCCCGAAAGCGAGACCGACGCCGACGGCGCCGGAAAACACCGTCAGCGCCGTCAGGTCGAGGCCGACGGCGGAGAGTGCGACGGCACCCGCCACCAGCACGAGGCCGATCTTTGCGACCTTGCCGACGAGGACGCGGATCGACGGCGTCAGTTCCTCAGAGAGGCGGACGCGCTCGTCGATGTAATTGCCGGTGATCACCGCAAGCCAGAGGGTGGCGACCAGGAGCAGCGCCGCCTTCAGCACCATGAGCGCCGAAACGCGAACCGCGCCCAGAGGGATTGCGAGGCTGTCGAGGAAGGCGGCCGCCTCGTCACCTACGCCGAGGATGACAAGGGCCGCGGAGATCCAGGCCAACCAGCCGAGCGTGCGCGCGACGACGCGGTTGCGGATGATGCGAGACAGCACGGCCGCGAACAGCCACGCCAGCGAGAGCAACAGCGCGACGAGCAGGAGATAGGTGCGGCTCGGCCAGGTGATGGCGCGGAAAATGTTGAGCGCGGCAAACAGCAGAACTGTGAAAAGGATCCAGTCGGTGCGCCGCAGTAGCGCGATGACGACCCTCAGCAGTCCGGGATGGCCCTTGATCTGGCGTGCCTGGTTTTCGACCAGCGGCTCGACCCGCAGCGCCGCGAGCTTCGCCACCAAGAAGAGCGAGACGACTATGGCGGCCTGATAGACAAACCACGGCGTGGCGGCATAGTCGAACCATCCACCGGCCCAGGCCAGCGATCTATCGATGGCGTCGTGAAAATCCATTGCCACACGACCACTTGGCTACGAATTGCACGTCCACAATGTCGTCGGCCCTGTGATTGGTCAAGTCGATCTTAGGGGTCAGTAGCCGTCGCTCTCGATGCCGGCTCTGCCCCCAACGGACATCCAGAACGACTAATCATCACTCCGCATGCATGCGGGACCCGGCTTGGGTTTCAGCACTGTGGCGAGAACAATCCCCGCTACGATAAAGGCAGCGCCAACCAGGTCGTAGTCATACAGGCTCTCTGCGAGCAACAGATAGGCCAGCACGGCGACGAATAGTGTTTGCAGATCGAGCAGCTCGCGTTGGTCGCGCCAAGTGTTTCCACGCTTCGCCCATGTGAACCGCACATCGATAGACGCCGATTTGGTGGCAGCGGCGGTGTTGGGCCTTTTCCAGCAAATGCCTATCAGCGATGCGGAACTGCTGAAAGCCATGCGCTCACGTAGCGCGGACTTCGTCAGATCAACTGAATGACAATATCAAATTCCGGTCTTTGCGGCGCTACCGGATGGCTAGCTGGCTGGCTTGTCTACGAGTTTGTAACTGGACCCGAGCGCATCGCTCGCATTGGTCGACGTTGCCAGGATCCTGCAGCCAGCCGGCAGCTGCGTCCTGAGAGCCGCACAGCGAAACGGCCAGGCCAACGCCGGGGCGCCGGAAGTAGTGCGCCTTGGTGGCAGTCGGGCCCTTGATCGCCCAACCCTCTCGAAAACTGGCCATTGCTATTTGTGCTCCACCGGGATCATCCGGCCTTTGCGGAAAAGGCGTTCGGCCGCGTCGCGGGCGCTGGTGATGGTTTCGCCATCGCGCCGCATATGGCCATTGAAGTAGCGCAGCAGATGCTCGGTGACAGCCTTCCATGCCTCTGCCTCGGTCGGGAACAGCATGGGCGTGCCTTTCGGACCCATCACGGGCTCGGGCCTGCCGTCCTCTGCGAAGCGCAGCATGGCGTGATAGCCGCCGACGACCGGCGTAGTGAAGCCTGCGAAGTGGTTCAAAGCATTCTCTCCTGGCGGCGAACGGAACTCATGGCGCCGCCACCGGCTGATAGTCCTTCCAGTCGACGCGGCTAACATCAGATGACCCCCGCAGCGAAGCGATCGGCCTCGCGATCAGCTTGGCCTTTGAGGCGGGTGATCAGCTCGGCATGCGACCAGAGGATTGATTTCAGTGCCACTGCCTCGGCCAGGAGCACGCTGTTGAGCGTGTCGAGGCTGGCCCGGTACCAGTGCTGCCCGAGATGGCAGTTCGCCAGGGATCGTTCGGCGCCAAGCACGAGGGTTAGGGCCACTGCCATACCGGGCGTCCAGACGACGAGAGCGAAATGAAGCCTCTCCCACCGGCCCGCCTGGAGCTTCGGCAGATGCCCCTCGATGTTCTCGGCTGTCGCAAGCCGGAACACGCCAGGATCAGCATCGAAGCCGACAGCACAGACCGCGGCATAGCCGGCATTCTTGCGGCGTTGGACGAGGTTGAGGGGCATGGCAATGTCACGCATTTTCCTGCTCCTCACGCCGGCGTCGTTTTTCCTCGCTCTTGCGCTCTTTGCGGCGACGCTCGATCTCCCTGATCGTCAGTCGACGAAAGCCACGGACCGTCCGGACCAGCCCGAACTCCTGCTCGATCCCGGCGAGTATCTGACCGAGAACCCGGCTCTTGACGTCGTGCAGCGACTGCCTCGACATCAAATCGACGCGGTGCTTGTCCCAAACCCGCGTGCAGAACTCGACGCCATAGCCACCGGCGTGGGCGAGGAATGTGCGCTTGTAGCGCGGCGCATCCGCGCCCTGGAGGCCGGCGCGCACGAAGCGCAGCAGGTCCATGACGTCGACCATCCGGTCGGCGGCGGATTCGTGAACCACGATGCGAACCTCGGTCGCGTCATACTGCGGCATTCCGTCGGCCATGCGTGACAGCTCGCGCACATAGGCTTGGTGCTCGGTCTCTCGCGACGGCGGCATCGCCGATCCGACCTTGGAGATCATGCGGCGCTCGGCGTCGGGCATGTTGCGGGCCGTGTCGACGGCGTCAGCGAACAGGATCCAGAGCAGGTCGCGTGCCGTAGGCAGGCCCCGCTTGTTCTTGGCGAAGAAGATGTCTTCGGCATGGCGCATGTGCTCGATGAAGCGGTCGATCCGCTTCTCCAGGTCGGCTGGTGTGTCGAGAAAAAGCCGCATCATTCCGATTCCTCAACCGCCGAAGCAGGTGCCATTTCAGTTACAGATGGTGCCAAATTGGTTACATTGTTGGCAAGCGAAAGATCGTCGGGCCAGCGTGTTTTTCCGAGGATGATCTTCGCGGCCTCGCACTTTGCCGCCTTCTCCTCGCCGTACTTCGCCCGGACGTGCCGTAGCCATGGCACCCATTCCGCCCGATCAGCGTGAATGCGGTAATAGCCGGCGCCGTCGAGGTCAGGCGCGCCATAGACGATCTCGAACATCTGAGCCGAGAGGTAGACTGACAGGCGCGGTATCTTCTCCCTGCGAAGCTTGCAGTGGCGCAGAAAGACCGCGATGCAATCGGCTGCGCGCTGGCGCTTGTCTGCCGGGAGGTTCATCAGCTCACGCTCGGCGACGTCGCGCTTGCCCAGATGCTCCTGCGGCCAGGAGGAAACCATTTTTTCCAAAAGACCATCTATCCCCCCCGTCAGGGGGGTAAGGGGGGAGATTTGTTGAATAGGTTCTTTGTATGTGTCGGGTTTCCCGTTAACCGGTGGACCAGTTACCGGATTTTCAGGAAGCGGTGCCGCTTCCGTGTTTTCAGGACACGGCTTGGCCGCTTCCTGATTTCCAGGACGCGGCAGCGGCAGGCACTCCGGCACGGCGTCATCATGGATGGTGTAGTTGTAGGCGCCGAAGCGGCCATCTGAACTCTTGGTCTGCGCGCGCTTGAGATAGCCGATCTGCTCCAGCGTCTGGAGGATCCGGTAGACCTTGTCGCGGCCGATGCCGCCCTCGTTCTGGAGGTTCTTGACCGACACGTTCCAGTCGTGCGGCTTTGCCAGCAGATAGACCAGCACTCCACGCTCCTCGAACGTCAGCCTATCGTCACTAGCGACAGCGTTCGGGATTATGGCGTACTGGTCTGACCGCTTGCGCGTGATGATGGTCATGTCGCTCTCTCAACAGTGAGGAGCGGCAATCCTACAAGTTCCAAATGGTATTGCCGTTCGGTAAATAAGTTCATTGCCTATCCGATCGACGTAATCACAGCCGATATGATTTGCTTTGCCATCCCAGGGCCAACAGTTTCTGCCAGATATGCCGCTGCCGCGACCAGATGCACCTTTGCCGCCCGCTCCGCTGCGGACGCTCCGATACTCCTGGCCGTCATGCAAAATCCGGCCATCACGGCTTTTACTTCACCGTTGACTGATGGCCCCTCGTCAGTCTGCTTCATTTTAGTTAATTCCTCCGGAATGTTTCAGGCTGAAACATTGCGTGGGTGACATAAGACCAAGTCATTGCCGGAGGAAATCAAGACTCCGTCAATCGGCCCTCGCCCTCGCCCTCGCTGCATCGGCCAATGGATCGTTTGCTGGCTCCATTGTGGAACCGGCCTTCTGGCAGAGCCGATTGTAGCGGCCGAGAAGATCGAAGATGGCTTTACCGCGCCAGTTGGACGCATCGCCATACCAGGCTTCCCGCACGCGCCAGTGGCCGCGCGGGTAGCCGAGATTGTCACAGGCAGCGTTGATCTGGGCCTTGATGCCCATGCCTGGCTTGATAGGACCGGCGGCCTTGAAGACCACCTGTTGTAGCTCTTCTGCAATGTCTTGCATCGATTCCTCACTAGAAACGGGAGAAGGAACACGACGATCCGTCGGGATTCTCGGATGCCCTGTCGGACACCTCCAACAATTTCCGCGCCATTGTCGCCACCTGTGCAAGGGGGCTGCGAATGACACGTGACGATGATACCTGGATACCGCTTGGACTCGCGGCTTGGGGAGTTGTTGAACGTGCCGACCGGCTTAGGACGGAACGAGGAACCTTGTTGATCGTACCTCAGGTCAAGCCGAAGCCTGTCGCTTCGCAACGACATCAGCAGCCTCCTTGCCCAACCAGTCATTTGCCGTCACCGCGCCGTCGGTCATAACGACGATGCGGTCGAGATATGGTTGCTTGGGCTTCCTGCCCGCCTCATAGCGGTCGACCGCCAGCCGAGTGCTACCGATGGTCCTACCGACCTCGGCAGAGCTCAGATCGCGCTCTTGGCGCCACTTCTTCAGAGGATGATCAGCTTCCATGCGCTGGATTTGGCACCATTCTGGTTACACGTCAAGGTTTGTAACCAAACTGGATCAGTTCCGTTGCGAATTTTTTTACGCTACCGGCATGGCATGAAGAACGGAATCAAGCATTTCCGCCTGAGAGCTAGGCTTAGCAAGGCCGCGCTGGCGCGCCGCGTCGGCACCACGCGCCAGCAGATGGGCCGCCTTGAGGACGACGAGCGCAAGCTAACTCCGGAATGGGCCGCAAGGATCGCCCAGGTGCTCAAATGCACGCCCCAGGAGCTTATGTTTCCTGAGCTTGCCCGCATCGACATCAGCCCCTTCAACCACGTGTTCGAGATCCGTAGTGAGGGCGAAGGCCAGCCGAAAGCGCCGGGATTCTCTCTTGAAAACGAGTTTCTGGCCCGGATGCTGCCGAACGCATCCGCCCACAACCTCAGGTTCATGATGGTCGATGCCTCCCAGGCCAACGGCCTTGTCACCAAAGGGGATGCGCTTGTCATCGATACTGATGACAACCAACCTACGCGACCGGGCCTTTATGCCCTCGATATCGCCGGCGTGGTGCAATGGCGCTACCTTTCCCCTACGACAACGGGCGCCGTCCAGGTCCACAGCGACAACCCGGCTTCCACCAACGAAACGGTAAAACCTGAGGAATTGAAGGTAATTGGCCGTGCTCGACTGAGAATTTCCACACTCTGATCTGCTTTTTTTCGCACGGAGTGTAACCATTTCGGGTACACCTCTTGCAATAGACACCAAATTGGTTACGATCACTTCACGCAGAAGGATCGCTAGACCGATGGCCCAGTCCCCCTGGTTGTATTTCCCCATCATGGCTCGCGGTCCATGTGTTGAGTATCTGCGCGTTCCCGGCCGGGCTGGTGTTTAACCGCCAACCCCTCACCTCCCACCAGCCCGGCCGGGTCCTCCCAACTTAGGCAGCAGACGGCACCCGCGACCGCTTGGTCGTGCCCTTTGTGGTGCCAAAATGGTTTCACGTGTGACCAAAAAGGATGCACTCGCATGACCAATCAATACGCATGGTGGCGACAGGCTTTGAAGCTGGCCGGCGACTGCCGCGAGCTGACGCGCGACCAGCTGGCGCTTCTCAGCGTGTCCGAGGATAGCCCGGAGTCAGGATTTTTCAGGAACCGTCCGTTCAAGGACTCGCCGCTGGTCCCCGTCGCCATCTGGCGCGACACGGCGGGCAAGATCATCTGCCTGCAGGGCGGCGAGGAAGCCGACACGTTGCGCGTCTGGAGCTACGCCTGCCGCAACCCGATCACGGAAGCGCTCTATCACGCGGTCCTGGCCGGCGGCGATTGGCCGGATGAACCGCCCTCCGTTGCGAAGGAACACAACCTCCCTGCCAAGACCGGCGATCTGCACAAGGACCTGACCGTCGAACTCGCGGCCGAGAAGGAAATGGCGGAAGCCTTCCTCCAGAAGACGATCACCACCCAGGAGCAAGCCGATCAGACCGGCATTTGGGCGAAGAAGCTGGCAGTGATCGCCAATAAGGCAAACGAGCAGTTCAACGTCGAAAAGCGTCCATGGATCGATGGCGGCAACGCCGTCGACGACAAATGGCGCGATCTGCGCACCGATTCCACCAGCCTCGTCAAGAAATTGAAAAAGCACGGTGAGGCGTGGCTGCTGGAGCAGCAGCGACTCGAGAACGAACGCCAGCGCAGGGCGCGCGACGAGGCGGACCGCATCCGGCGCGAAGCCGAAGCGGCGGCGCACCGCGCGGCAGAGGCAGCCCGCGCGGCCGAGGCAGAGAAGGCCCGGCGCGAAGCCGACGCCTCGCCCGGTATCGCCAGCACGTTCGCCGAGGAGAGCCGGCAGGAAGCGGAACGTCTCGAAGCCGAGAACGAAGCCAAGCGGCTGGCTCAGCAAGCCGCTGACGCGGAGCGCGAGGCCAAGGCCCGTCCGGTCTTTGCCGGCAGGACCGGCTCCAAGGTGTCGCTGAGAACGTCCGTCTCGGCTCGCATCGTCGACTACGACAGAGCGCTTCTGGCGCTGAAAGATCACCCCGAAATGAAAGCTCTGGTCGAGCAGCTTGCCAACCGTGCCGTCAAGGCCGGGCTGGAGCTGGCCGGCGTCGAGAAAGTGGAGCAACGCAATGCAGCCTAGCAAGATCGTCGCCGTGAAATTCGGCGAGAGCGACAAGACCTATGACTATTTCGCCGGCGCCTTCGACGTCGCAGTCGGCCAGCGCGTCATGATCCCGATGCGCGGCCGGGAGGTCTCGGTCCTCGTCGCGGAGGTCAAGACCGAGTCCGATCTGGCGAAGGTCGAGATCCTGCGCATCGACGTGCGCACCGACGAGCAGCTCGCCGCCAAGCACCCGAACGGCCAGCACCAGTGGTCGCCCGACGGCACGCTGCTGGACGAGAACGGCAACCGGTCGAGCTTCGACGACGTGGACCGGTAGCGATGAGCCCGGTTCGCCTCACCATCATCGTCCTGTGGCTTCCGGTGGTCTTGTACGCCTTCGTCGCCACGCTGCTGCGAGAGACCCGCGCGGCCTGCTGGTACGCCTGGAACGAGGTCTGCATCGAACACGATGCAATGCGTCACGCATGGCGCGCCAACCGCTTCAACCCCGAGGATTGGAAATGACGATCTGCTCAATTGATGGTTGCGAGCAGCAACGAAGCGCGCGTGGCTGGTGCAAAAAGCATCACCAGCGGTGGCTCAGGCACGGGGATCCCCTCACCATCAGAAGGCCGCATCCGGCGCAAGATTTCCTGCGCGACGTTGTCATTCCGTACGAGGGAAAGGACTGCCTGTTCTGGCCATTCGCCACGAACAAGGATGGCTACGGGATCGTATGGCAAGGCACCGTACACCGGATCGTGTGCGAGAGGCGCAATGGCCCGCCGCCGACTCCTGAACATGAGGCCGCGCATTCGTGCGGCAACGGTCATCTCGCCTGCGTCGCCGGGCGCCATCTCTCCTGGAAGACCCATGCGGAGAACATGGCGGACCGCATCCTCTCACGGCACTCATAGTCGTGGGGAACGTAGCGGCAAGGCTAAGCTCACCGAGGATGAAGTGCGCGCGATCCGCACCATAACGGGCAGGATTCCGCAGCCCGAGATCGCCAAGATTTTCGGCGTCACCAGCCAGCACATCAGCAAAATCCAGAGCGGCCAGCAATGGTCGCATCTCAATGGAGTGTCATCATGAACGAACGACCCAAAATTCCGGTCCGTCTCGAAGCGGGCGCCACCGTCAGCGCGATCATACCGGTCAATTTGGAGGAAACCTGGAGGCTCTCGACAATGATCGTCGAGGCCGGCTTGGCACCACAGGCGCTGGTCGGCAGAGACCCGGGCGAAGGCGCAGACATCGAGACCTGGAACCGTTGGGGGAAAAAGGGCACGAGCGCGGTCGCGATCGTCATCATGTCGGGCGCCGAGCTTGGCCTGCCGCCCATGGTGGCGCTTCGGTCCTTTACCGTCATCGGCGGCAAGCCGGCCCTCTATGGTGATGGCCTGATCAATGTCGTCCGACGGTCGGGCAGGGCGAAATCGCTGGAACTCGGATATCTCCGCAACGCTTCAAAGGAAGCGCTCCTGCGGCTCGGCCTTACTGAGGATCAAGTGGCCAACATGAACACGCTCGACGAGCGCACCATCGGCTGGTGTAAGGCCGCGCGTGCCGACACTGGCGAAACAAAGATCGAGGTCTACTCGGTTGCTGACGCCAAGCAGGCAGGCCTTTGGGACGAGCGCACCACGCGGCGCGGCAAGGTCTGGAAGAACGGCCAGCAGGTTTGGGACGACGTTCCCAACGACGCCCCATGGTTTCGTCACCCCAAGCGGATGCTTCAATGGCGCTCTGCCGGGTTTGGTCTCAGAGAGCTTTTCACCGACGTTCTCGGCGGTGTGCGCGACGAGTTCGAGGCGAGTGAGATTGCCGGCGAGCTGATCGAGCACGACGAACCCGCACCCACGGCGAGGCTCACACCGCCATCGCCACCCAAGCCGCCAAGCCCGGATGCGCCGACCGGCATCGACACGGTTTCCGACAATGGATTCGACGGGGACATGGAGGGCATGCACGACGGCGCCGCGGCCTCCGAGGAGGAGGAAGGCGAGCCGTTCGATTACGGCGAAGGCAAGGCATTCAATTTCGGCAAGTTCTTCGAGGATTTGCAGATAGCCCTCGCCAGCACCAGAAGCGAAGCGGACGTCGAGGACATCTGGACCGAGTTCGACGTGGAAGCCCGGTTCCAGGACGACGCCGACAGCCGCCAGTTGGCGGACCGGATCAAAGCGCGGCGGCTGACTGCGCTCCACCCATTGAATGGGGGCTGACATGGCCGGCCGGATCGCAATCCTGCCCGACCACGGCGCCCAGGTGCTCGGTCCGCCCGTGAAGTGGCGACCGCGCGCCCTGACGACCAAGGAAATGCTGGAGATCGTCGTTCGCCAGCACGGCAAGGAACCCGGTGGCGCGCGGCTCAATCCGCTCGACGGCGTCCAGTTCGATCACGACCCGGCACTGCAGCGGCGACGCTGGAATCCGGACACCCTCGATACCATCCCGTCGTCCTGCGCGCTCGAGTTCATCGTGGCCCTGAACAAGCCGACCCACGGCGTCAAGACGGCAAAGGTGGACGTGCCCGAGATCGCCAAGCTGAAACGCCTCGAGGGGCGCACAGGTCAGAAAAAGGTCAAACGAAAGATCCCGTCGCCGAAGCTGCAGTCGAGGCCCTTCCAGAAGCTCAACCGGGGTTTCCGGTGATGATGGAGGACAGGGCTCGGGGCGCAGTTGGACATGTCCAATGCCGGCGGCAAGCCAGCCTGGGCCTGCACCCACGACTGCAACATCAAAACTTCGGCCGATGAAAAATTCTAGCATACCCGCCAGCTTGCCGTGGGCGCGGTTGTTCCAAAGGAGCGGACGACAGAGGTAACTCCCGCCGAGATGCCGCGAGACAAATCCATGGAACCTCGTGTGTCGAATGAAGTTGGAAATTTGCCCGCACGGGTTCATCAACAAGGAGGACATCGCAATGGCAGCTACGAAGAAAGCAACCGCCAGCACCAAAAGCCTCGAGGATATGTTCCTCGACGGACTGAAAGACATTTACTATGCCGAAAAGAAAATCCTGAAGGCCTTGCCAAAAATGGCCAGCGGCGCTGACGATCAGCAGGTCATCGCCGCCTTCCAGAAGCATCTTGCCGAAACCGAAGGCCAGGTCGAGCGACTGGAAGAAGTCTTTGAGATTCTCGGAGTGGCGGCCCGGGGCAAAACCTGCCCCGCGATCGACGGCATTCTCGAGGAAGGCTCCGAGATTCTTGAGGAGTACAAGGGCTCGGCTTCGCTTGACGCCGGTCTGGTAGGCGCCGCGCAGGCGGTCGAACACTACGAGATCGCGCGTTATGGCACCCTTATTGCTTGGGCGACCTCCCTGGGCAAGGACGATGTGGTGGAACTGCTCGATGCAAACCTCGAAGAAGAGAAAGCCACCGACGAAGCACTCACGTCACTCGGCGAAGCGGGCGTGAACGACCGGGCTGCCGAACAGCAGGCTGCCTGATCCGGTCATTCGTTTGAGGGGTCCTCGTCTTGGACCCCTCAACGTTGTGCGCGGGTGCGCTGCGCTCTTTCCCAGTCCTCGGGCCAGCGCAACTTATTAAACTCAAACGGCGCGCCACGCTTCTAACAACTGATCCGTGTCCGCAGTCTCTATGTGCTGGCCGTATCGGTTGCTGAAGAGATCGATCAGGGCATCATGGGCTTCGTCCGAGGCGCTGCACAGTGCGTCCTGGACAACGATCGTACGCAAGCCATAGTCGACGGCCCCCAGCACTGTCGACAGCACGCACATGTCCGTTTCCCCGCCGGTAACAATCACGGTATCGCACTTGCGCACCGCCAACTGCGCCCGCAGGTCGGAACCTAGCCAGGGCGAATACACCGGCTTGTCGATTACCGGCGCAGGCGGCGCGAACGGCTGAAGCTCCGGAACGAGTTCGATCTGCCCCGGAGTAAGGTGCTCAAGGGTCATGTTCGCCCACCGCTCATAGTACCGCCGCCAGGTCCCGTGTCCTTCGCCCGGCCGACGGGCTGGGATGAACCTTGTGAACATCACCTGGGACGGATGGGCGCTGCACAGGGCGACGATATTCGGAAGCACGCGATCCATCCACTGCAACGCCCAAGGCGAACCTTCGCGGAACATGCCCTGCATGTCGACGCAAATGTGCGCGGCGTTGGATCCGATGGGGTCGTCACGAAGCGTCGGATCAGCGGCCATGCTCTCACCTAAGTCAACTGGCCGTCGAACACGACGCCAAGCCCATAGGCACGGCTCTTGCCGCGCCATTCCGGCTAAGGCCCGGGCAGATGATTAATCTGCGGCCCGACGGCAAGTTCCCGTCGTCTTGGAATTGCTTACCGTCCGGCGTCTGCCTGAAAATTCAAGCGCATGCGAGTTCCAGCAAACACGCGAAAGCCGGTCCGCCCGGGTTAACGGGTCTGGGCGCTATGGTAGCCGGGCAAGGTGGCGGGTCATCGTCATCGTGGCCCGGGAATCGGCGGGGCCAGCGCCCGGGCCTCCGGACCACTCTGCGCCGGCGTTCCGAAGCCTGCCACCGGACAACGCCCTGTTTGGCCTTTGGGGGCGCGCCGTCCAAGGTCCGCAAAGCGCGAAGGATGTCGTCGAGCACCACCACAGTGCCGTCCTCGAGCTGGCGAAGTGTCGGCCAGTTCGGAACGGCACAGGCATCCGACGCCCACGCTGCCAAGAAGGCCCGTTTGCCGTCCGGGTCGATGTGGGGGTTGGTCAGGACAGCCTCGATGGGATCCTGAGAAAGAGCGCCATTGCCAGCGCGGCTGAATGCATGCTCTTGTTGCAGCATCTCCGTTTCTCCGCAATCCAAGGCCTCCCGGCATGATGCCGGGAGGGACCGAAGGTTGAGGTGTCAGTATCAGGCGGCCTTGCGCGCCTGGCCGAGGTCATGGGTGATCTGCTGAGGCGCGGCCGGCGCCGTACCGGTAGCGATCTGAATCCGCCTTGGCTTCAGCTCCTCGGGGATCTCGCGCACGATGTCGATTACAAGGAGGCCGTTGTCCAGCGACGCGCCGGTCACCTTCATGTGGTCGGCCAGCTTGAACGCCTGGCGGAAGTTGCGCAGTGCCAGGCCTTGGTGCAGGAACTGGCGGCTTTCGGCATCGGCGGCCTTCTGGCCGGTCACAACGAGCTCGGGGCCGTTCTGGCTGAGCTCGACCTCGTCAGCGGTAAAGCCGGCGATCGCCATGGCAATGCGGTAGTCGTTTTCGCCCTTTTTTTCGATGTTGTAGGGCGGCCAGTCGGGGCGGCTGGCGCTGTCGAGCATGTCGAAAAGACGGTCAAAGCCGACCGTCGAACGATAGAGGGAGTCAAAGGTTCTCATAGCCACATTCTCCTTGAAGCAACATGGGTACAAGGTGCGCCGCCCTGCGGCGCCGCCTATCGAGCCAGTATGGCCTCGACGGTCGACGATTTGGGAATGGTTGATTTTGGCGTCAAGAGCCCGGTCTGAAAAAAATTCGCACCGAGAGTCGCTGCCGATTTCCCGAAGGGAACTACCGGGACCCACTCGCGCGCCTCGCTTGTAGCCAAACTGGTTTCGGTTACCTGCCACGGACACCACCAATGAAAATCTGAGCCCTGATCAGCCCGGACGGGGCGATTGGGCCGAGGGCGCTGCACAGCGCGTTCTGGACAACGATCGTCCGCAAGCCATAGTCGACGGCCCCCAGCCCGGTCGAACAGCACTCACATGTCCGTTTCGCCGCCCGTTACGATCACGGTGTCACACCCACGGGCGGCTAGGTCGGAACCGAGGCAGCGCGAATATAGCGGCTTTGTTTGAAGCTCAGGAACGAGTTCGATCTGCCCCGGAGCAAGGTTCTCAAGGGTCAAGTTTTGCCCACCGCTCGTAGTACCGCCGCCAGGGCCTTGTCCTTCGCCGAACCGGCGGACTTGAAAGCGCAACATTGTTGATCCGGATGTCGTGGAACATGTCGCGGAGTGAGAGGTTGGCTATGATGGGCGACGGCAAGAATGACCGTGAGCGTGTGGGAGCGTGTGGCCGGGAACGACGTCGGGGCATCAAGTTTGCTTGCGGGCGCTGGTGATGCCTCTGGCCGACGGGGGACGACCGGTCGGAACGAACTGGTAGGAGCTACGTTGTGATCGGTTAAGCTCAGATCGGGGATCGGGATGAAGGAAGTGCCGCAGGCGAACGTTATCGCCTTCAACAGCCCGGGAATGTCCGGTGAGGATCGGGATTTTGATTATCAGGATTTTTTCGAGAACAGCGCCGTTGCACTCCATCTGGTGAGCGCAGATGGGGTCATTCTGCACGCCAACAAGGCTGAGCTCGACCTCCTCGGCTATCCTGCGGAAGACTATGTCGGCCGCCACATTGCCGAATTCTATCCCGACCAGGACGTGATCGACGACATTCTGGAGCGCCTCACCCGTGGCGAGAAGATCGCGAGATATCCGGCGCGTTTGAGAGCGCTTGACGGATCGATCAAGCATGTCGAAATCACCTCAAGCGGCCATTTCCGGGACGGCAAACTGATCAACACCAGATGCTTCACTGTCGACGTAACCGACCTAGAGCGGACACGCTCGGAGCTTAGGCAGCAGGACAGCACCTATCACCAGATTCTCGACGGCCTTCCGGTCGCCATCTACACAACGGACCAGAGTGGGACCATTACCTACTACAACCGCGCCGCTGCCGAACTGGCAGGACGGGAGCCCGCGATCGGTAAGGACAAATGGTGCGTGACGTTCAAGCTGTTCACCCCGGACGGCAAGGAATTGCCGCACGACGATTGCCCTATGGCCATTGCGCTCAAGGAAAACCGGCCGGTCCGCAACCAGGAAGCCATAGCGCAGCGTCCCGACGGGTCCTTTTTTCCGTTCCTACCCTACCCCACACCGCTGCAGGATGAGTATGGCAACCTGATTGGTGCCGTGAACATGCTGCTGGACCTGACGGACCGCCAACGTGCCGAAGAGGCCAGGCAGCATTTGTCTGCGATTGTGGAATCCTCGTTCGATGCGATCGTCAGCAAGGATTTGAACACCATCATCAAGAGCTGGAACCATGCCGCCGAACGGCTGTTCGGCTACACCGCCGAGGAAGCGATCGGCAAGTCAGTGACGATGTTGATCCCGGATGACCATCAGGACGAGGAACCCCGCATTATCGAACGCATTCGCCGTGGCGAACGGGTCGAAACGCTCGAAACAGTTCGGCGGCGCAAGGATGGCAGCCTATTTCCAGTTTCGCTCACGATATCGCCTGTCCGCAGCGCAACGGGGCAGATCGTCGGCGCATCCAAGATTGCCCGGGACATCACGTCAGCTAGGGAGAGCGAGCAACGTATCCGCATGCTGATGCGCGAGGTCAACCACCGGGTCAAAAACCAGTACTCGGTCATCCTGTCGATGATCCGGGAGACCAACAAGCGATCGGAGACGCCAAAGCAGTTTGAATCCCAAGTGCGCGAACGCATCATGGCACTGTCGCGATCCCACGACCTGCTTGTATCGGCCGACTGGAGGGGCGCCACTATCAATGAACTCTTGGCGGCCCAGGCCCAGCCTTTCCCGCGGGGTGATGTTATCGATATGTCGGGCCCAGCGTTGGTGCTCAGTCCCAATGCGGTGCAGTATTTCGGTATCGCCTTCCACGAACTTGCGACGAACTCGGCCAAATACGGCGTGCTCTCAGGTAACGATGGGAAGATCTCGGTCACATGGAAGACCACAGGTTCCGGTGGATCGAGGCTGTTTCACCTCAACTGGGCCGAAACAGATGGCCCGCAAGTTCAGACCATCGGGCAAGGCGGCTTTGGGACCGTAATGCTGAAACGGGTTGCACCCACAGCAGTTGGAGGGCAGGGAAATCTCGAATACAGTCCCCATGGGATCACCTGGAGCCTGGAAGCGCCGTTGGCTGCCGTCGAGGCATCAGTTGCCGGTGAGGCCTAGAGGCAAAGTGTTCGTTCCGACCATCGATCTGCGGGCGGGGTAGTCACTCAATTCGCTTGATACGCCCTTTGTCGAGCCGGAAAACACCCGTGTTGCCGCCCTGCTTTTCAAAGTCGGTCAGCAGTTCGTCCCATGTGCCGAGGAATTCGCCGCAGTCATCGCAGACGATCCTCGTGTCGGGCTGCGCATCAGCCGGTATTCTCAGCCGGATGGTGAGGCAGTGGGGACACTCGAGGCTATGATTGAGAAATTGGGTGGTCATGGCGGACGGCAATGTACGCAGCAATGGCCGCTTTGCAAGCGTGCTTGTGCCAGTTGTAGGGCCTGCGGGCGTCACCGGCACAGCCCTCCCGGCGGGTGTTGTCGGGAAGGTAATTCTGCATTCATCTGCACTACGGGTGCAGCCGGGAGATCATGCTGTTGCCGACGTTGTAGCGGTGAGCGACCTGCCCTGTCGCCTCCCCGGCAGCACGTCGTGCCGCCATAGAGCGGGCAGCAGTTTCGAACCTCCCTGCGGTTTTTGGAGACCGCCGCTCTCAAATCGACGGATTTTCGCACGTCTCACTTGTAACCAATATGGTTACATCGTATTACTTATTCGGTTACCTGCCACGGACACCACCGATGAAAAATCTGAGCCCTGCTTCCGTGAAGCGCCAGCGATATCAGCCCGGACGGGGCGAGTGGGCCGACTGCTACGACATGTTGTGCCGGTGGTGCTCGAACCACCTCAAATGCGAGATCGTCGAAGCGATGATCGAGATGAAGGACGGCGGCGCGTGGCCGGAAGGCGGCTGGGTGTCCGACCCGGGCGCCGGCGTCACCTGCCTTTCCTATCAGCCTTCCGAACGACCGGCGATGCCAAGACAACAGCGCAGGGCTATCGCCCTCACAAGCGAGGCCGACCTTCCGCCGGTATGCGGCGGCTGCGCTGCACGCAAGGACAGCGAGGCTTCGGTGAGCCTCCATACCCGGCGCGATTACCAGAGCGCCGTCCGCACTGGCGCGCCCTTCGTCTGCCACGAGGATCCAGCCAAGACCCGCCTTTGCGGCGGGTGGTGCCGAGCCATTGCCCGGAAGGGCGGCAAGGTCAGCGCATGAAATCGGAGCCGCCCGGCTCTGGTGACTGAGACTGCAACAGGAGACAGAGCTACCACATGGAAAACAACGATATCCGCATGATCGAACTGACTGCCGACATCGTCTCGGCATTTGTCGGCAACAACCCGGTGCCGGCGACGCAACTGCCGGACCTGATCGCAAGCGTCAACTCGTCGGTTCGCCAGCTCGGCGGCGCGCTCACTGCGGCGCCGGCAGTGAAGCAGGAGCCAGCCGTCAATCCGAAGAAGTCCTTATTCCCCGACTACATCGTCTGCCTGGAAGACGGGAAACGGTTCAAATCCTTGAAACGCCACCTCCGGACCGACTTCGGCATGACGCCGGAAGCCTATCGCGACAAGTGGGGCTTGCCTGCCGACTATCCGATGGTCGCTCCGAATTACTCCGCCACGCGCTCGGCGCTGGCGAAATCGCTCGGCCTCGGCCTGCATAGGGCGGCACCCAAAGCGCGCGCCGGCGCTCGCTTGCGCTCGGTCCAGTAGGCCGCGTCATGGATATCCGCACCGTCATCGAGCGACTTGCGAAGGGCGACCACCTGCACCTCGGCTTCTCCAGTGGTCAGAGGCGTTGGTGGTTCGAAGGGCCACACCAGGTCATCCCCGAGCATGTCGTACACGCGGCGGTGCGCGATGGGGCTGTCGCAGTGATCGAGGCCGGCGACAGCCTCTTCGGCCTGAAAGGCAATTCGCAGACCTGGTTGCTGGAGGACGCTGCTCATCGCAGCTCGGAGCGCGACGATGATCGCCAATGATCACCTTCCCGAGGTGCTGACGCTGGCGCGGTCGCCGGACTATTGGTCGGCGCTTTTCCGCGACAAAGGGTTGCGCATGTCCGCGAGGTCGTTGCGCGAGAAGGCGATCAAATCCGGCCTCTGCTACCATGTCGACAAGCAGGTGCTGATCTCGCCCAGGCAGATAGACGAATTGTTTTTGTGGAGTAAGTCATGCCGCTCACGACCTACAAGCGAGGGCGCTTCTACTGGCTCACCGGCACCCTCTTCACGCGGGAAGGCGAGCAGCGCGTACACGAGAGCACTGGCGAGACTGACGAAAGGAAAGCGGACGATTTCCGGCAAGCCCGCGAGCGCAAAGCGCGGGAGGAGCTAAACCTCAACCCCAAGGACCGTTTCACTTTCGACGAAGCGGTCGATCGATATCTGGAGGCCGGCAAGAGCGAAAGCTACATCGCGAGGCTCCTTGAGCATTTCAAGGGAACCAGGATTTCCGACATGACCGGTTCCGACGTCCGCGAAGCGGCGAAGGTGCTCTACCCGACGGCGGTTTACACCACATGGAACCGGCAGGTCGTCATCCCGACGCGCGCAGTGATCAATTTCAGCGCCGACGAGGGCAAATGCCATCCGGTAGCGATCAAGGGCTTTACGAAGAAGGATCGCGACATAAAGCGACCCACGGCGGCGCCGAAGCGCGCCGTCGATCGCTCCTACATCGACACGTTCAGGGAGCACAGTGACGATCCTCGGCTCAGCGCCTTGATGCTATTCGTCTTCCAGACCGGCGCCAGGGTCTCGGACGCCATCAACCTCGAAGACGATTCTCATGATATCGACCTGGTGAACCGCAAGGTCATCTTCCGGGACATGAAGAACGGCGAGGATGGCGACGCCGATCTCACCATCGAAATGGTCTACGAGATTCAGCAGCTCCGCGAGTGGAAACAGGAAAGATTGGCGGCATGGGAAGTGCGCATCCCATGGAAACACAAACGATCAGGTGAGCGCCATAGCGGACGCGGTGCGAAGAAGCCCAATAACAGGCTGTTCGGCTACATGGGTCGCGGCTCGGTCTACAGGGACATAAAACGCATCTGCAAACTGGCAGGCCTGCCCTATCTCGGCACGCACCAGCCAGGCCGCCACAGTTTCGCAACCGAAATGATCGTCAGGCACGGCGTCGACGTCGCGACCACAGCCGCGAAAGGCCGCTGGAAAACGAAGAAACTGCTCATGGAAAACTACACACACGCCGAGAAGGGCAGCGGCGTGATCGACAAGGTGTTTGGGAAGAGGAAACCGCGCAAATCTGCCAATGGTGACGATGCAACCAACGTGGCAACAAGACCTTACACCAGCCGAAAACGACCGGCATGATAACGATATGATTTTGCTAGGAAAAGTGACGCGGTGCCATCTTGGTTACTCCCTTACCAAGGGAGTGCTCTACCACTGAGCTACCGCAGCCGCCGATGGCGGGGCTTCTGCCATATCGAACCGGCAAGCGCAAGGCCAAGTGCAACGCTTCTGTGAAAGCCTTTGCCGGATCGCTTTTGATGACATGGCGGCGCCACAATGTTGGCTATCCCTGATCAGCGGGCTGGTGGGTCGCCAGCCGGGACGGGACAATGAACGACAAGACAATTCCTGTGAAAAAAGGCGGCACGAACCGCAAGGACCGGCTCGCCGAGCAATTGCGCGCCAATCTGCAGAAGCGCAAGGCGCAGTCGCGCTCGCGGCGCACCGGCGAGGCTGACAAGCAGCGCACCGGGGATGCCGACCAGCGGCCCGACGGGCTCGGCGCGGCAAGGGAAATACAAAAGGATTAACTCAAATCGGCCACTCTTGGGTCGGATAGCAGGAAATCCTATTTCTTGAACCGGACCGGCCAATGGTCTAGACGGGCCGATACTCAAACGATTGAAGCGGCTTTTTTGGCCGAGAGGGACGTTCTTCCATGGATCGCATCAGAATTGTCGGCGGCAACAAGCTTGCCGGAAGCATCCCGATCTCGGGCGCGAAAAACGCCGCCTTGCCGCTGATGATCGCCTCGCTTTTGACCGACGACACGCTGACGCTGGAAAACGTGCCGCATCTGGCCGATGTCGAGCAGCTGATCCGCATCCTCGGCAATCACGGCGTCGATTATTCGGTCAATGGCCGCCGCGAGAAGCAGAATGAGGGCTATTCGCGCACCATCAATTTCTCGGCACGCAACATCGTCGACACGACAGCGCCGTACGAGCTGGTGTCGAAGATGCGGGCGTCGTTCTGGGTGATCGGCCCGCTGCTGGCCCGCATGGGCGAGGCCAAGGTGTCGTTGCCGGGCGGTTGCGCCATCGGCACGCGCCCGGTCGATCTGTTCCTCGAAGGCCTGCAGGCGCTGGGCGCCGACATCGACGTCGACACCGGCTATGTCATCGCCAAGACCCGGAATGGCCGGCTTGTCGGCAACCGCTACGTGTTCCCGAAGGTCTCGGTCGGCGCCACCCATGTGCTGATGATGGCGGCGTCGCTGGCCAAGGGCGAGACGGTGCTTGAAAATGCCGCATGCGAGCCCGAAATAGTCAACCTTGCCGAGTGCCTCAATGCCATGGGCGCGAAGATTTCCGGCGCCGGCACGCCGACCATCACCATCGACGGCGTCGAATCACTGTCGGGCGCCCGCGTCCGCGTCATCCCCGACCGCATCGAGACCGGCACCTATGCCATGGCCGTCGCCATGACCGGCGGCGACGTCGTGCTCGAAGGCGCGCGCCCCGATCTGCTTCAGACCGCGCTCGACGTGATCGCCCAGACCGGCGCGGAGATCACGCCGACCAATTCCGGCATCCGCGTCAGGCGCAACGGCGCGGGCATTTCGCCGGTCGACGTGACGACGGCACCTTTCCCGGCCTTCCCGACCGATCTGCAGGCGCAGTTCATGGGCCTGATGACGATGGCCAAGGGCAAGTCGCGCATCACCGAGACGATCTTCGAAAACCGCTTCATGCATGTGCAGGAGCTGGCCCGGCTCGGCGCCCACATCACGCTTTCGGGCCAGACGGCGATCGTCGACGGCGTGCCGAAGCTGAAGGGCGCGCCTGTCATGGCGACCGATCTTCGCGCCTCCGTCTCGTTGGTCATCGCTGGACTCGCGGCCGAAGGCGAGACGACGGTCAACCGCGTCTACCATCTCGACCGCGGCTTCGAGCGGCTGGAAGAGAAACTGTCCAATTGCGGCGCGGTGATCGAGCGGATTTCGGCTTAGACAACTGTCTTCCAGCGTTGGTGATTGGCGACAGCCTAAGCGGCATCCGATCTCTCCCGCAAGGGGGGAGATCGGCTGCTTCGTCGACGGCGCCTATACCAGTCGCGGTTGCACGGACCGGAAAGACCGCCTAACAGAAGGCTGAACAATCAACCTTCAGGTGCGAAATCCGCATGACCGCCCTTAAGCTTATCGCACTCGACGATCAGGATCTGAGCATCGTCTCGGCCCATGTCCAGGACGCTGTACTGAAAGTCAGCGACCTCGAATTCCTGCCCTCGGCGAAGCGTTTCTTGCTGACCATGAACCGCTTCGTCTGGGAGGCCAAATCAAGCCTGTTTCGCCAGCACAATGAGCGGCGGCAAGCGGTGCTACATTTCGACCGCGTGCTTGGCGCCAAGACCAATGGCATCGCCCGCGACAAGCCGGCCGAGATCCTTTCACTGCTGGCGATCAGCTTCATCGAGATCAGCAAGCCGGCCGGCATCGTCGAGCTGATCTTTTCGGGCGGCGGCACCATCATGCTCGATGTCGAGTGCATCGAGGCCCGGCTTGCCGACATTGGCGGCGCGTGGGAAGCCACGTCGCGCCCCGTGCACAAGGCTTGAGCGTCCGATGGCCATCACGCTTCGTCAGTCCGATGCCGATTTCGAGCAGCGCTTCGCCGCCTTCCTTTTGACCAAGCGCGAAGTCTCGGCCGACGTCGATGCTGCGGTGCGCGACATCATTGCCCGCATGCGCGCCGAGGGCGACGCGGCGCTGATCGACTACACCCGGAAATTCGACCATGCCGACCTGGGGAGTCTCGGTATCGCCGTATCAAGGGACGATATCGCCCAGGCTTACAAGGCCGCCGACCCAAAGACGATCGAGGCGCTGGAATTCGCACGCGACCGTATTTGCTCGCATCATGAGCGGCAGCGGCCCAGGGATGATCGCTATACGGATGCCGCCGGCGTCGAACTTGGCTGGCGCTGGACGGCGATCGAGGCGGTCGGGCTCTATGTGCCGGGCGGCACGGCGAGCTATCCAAGCTCGGTGCTGATGAACGCCATACCGGCGGGGGTGGCCGGCGTCGAGCGTATCGTCATGGTGGTGCCGGCGCCCGGCGGCATCATCAATCCGCTGGTGCTGGTGGCAGCGGATATTGCTGGCGTGTCGGAGATTTATCGCGTCGGCGGCGCGCAAGCGATCGCGGCGCTTGCCTATGGCACCGAGACCATAAAGCCGGTGGCCAAGATCGTCGGACCCGGCAATGCCTATGTCGCAGCGGCCAAACGCCAGGTGTTCGGCACCGTCGGCATCGATATGATCGCCGGCCCCTCGGAAGTGCTTGTCGTGGCCGACGGCAGCAACGATCCGGACTGGATCGCCGCCGACCTGCTGGCCCAGGCCGAGCACGATGCCTCGGCGCAGTCGATCCTGGTCACCGACGATCCGGCCTTCGGTCGTGCTGTCGAACAAGCCGTGGAGCGCCAGTTGCAAAGCCTGCCGCGTGCCGAGACGGCGTCGGCGAGCTGGCGCGATTTCGGTGCGGTGATTCTTGTGCCGACGATCGACGCCGCGCTGCCGCTGGTCGACCGTATCGCGGCCGAACATGTCGAACTGGCCATCGACGATGCCGAGGGGTTTCTGGCGCGGATGCGCAATGCCGGTGCCGTGTTTCTCGGCCGCCACACGCCGGAAGCCATCGGTGACTATGTCGGCGGCTCCAACCACGTGCTGCCGACGGCACGATCGGCGCGCTTCTCGTCGGGCCTGTCCGTGCTCGATTTCGTCAAGCGTACGTCGATCCTGAAGCTTGGACCGGAGCAGTTGCGGCTTCTGGCGCCGGCGGCGATCGCGCTGGCCAAGGCGGAAGGCCTTGACGCGCATGGCCGCTCCGTCGCCATACGGTTGAACATGTAGGCCATCATGACGGGCTCCGATCAAACCCGCGCAAAACTGATCGATGTCGAACTCGATGAATCGATCGGCCGTTCGACGCCCGACGTCGAGCATGAACGCGCGGTGGCGATCTTCGACCTGATCGAAGAGAACAGCTTTCAACCCGTCAATGACAGCGGCGCCGGGCCCTACCGGCTGAAACTGTCGCTGGCCGAGCAGCGCCTGGTGTTTGCCGTGGCGCGCGAGGACGGGGCTGCCGTCGTTACCCACATCCTGTCGCTGACGCCGCTCAGGCGCATCGTCAAGGACTACTACATGATCTGCGAAAGCTACTACGACGCCATCCGCTCCTCGACGCCGAGCCACATCGAGGCGATCGACATGGGCCGCCGCGGCCTGCACAATGAGGGCTCGCAAACGCTGATGGACCGGCTGGCCGGCAAGATCGACATCGATTTCGATACGGCGCGCCGGCTGTTCACGCTGGTCTGCGTGCTGCACTGGCGGGGCTAGCCCTGGCTACCCTGCCCCGCTCGATCCTGTTCCTGTGCGGCATGAACGCCGTGCGCTCGCCGATGGCGGAACAGCTGGCGCGACGGGCGCTGCCGGCCACCATCTTCGTCGCCTCGGCCGGCGTTCGCGCCGGTGAGCGCGATCCGTTCGTCGACGCGGTGCTGGCCGAGGAAGGCCTGTCGCTGGGCGAGCGCCATCCAAGGACGATGGACGATCTGGAGGACGACTATTTCGACCTCATCATCACGCTGGCGCCGGAGGCCCACCACGCGGCGCTCGAACTCACCCGCTCGCTCGCCGTCGAGGTCGAATACTGGCCAACGCCGGACCCGACCGACGCTACCGGCACGCGCGAACATATCATGGCAGCCTATCGTGATGTGCGCGAGCGTCTGAAAGCCCGGATCAACCGCCGTTTCGCCGCTCCGGAGGCTGCCGATTAAGCGTGTTCACAAGCGGGCGATTATCATATAGGTTCCGCCGAAATTCCGGCCAGGCGCTGGAACTCCCATCCAAGCAAAGGTATCGAATGCCGAAGGAAGAAGTCCTCGAGTTTCCGGGTGTCGTGACGGAATTGTTGCCCAACGCGATGTTCAGGGTGAAACTCGAAAACGAACACGAGATCATCGCCCATACTGCCGGCCGCATGCGCAAGAACCGCATCCGCGTGCTGACCGGCGACAAGGTTCTGGTCGAGATGACGCCATACGACCTGACCAAGGGCCGCATCACCTATCGTTTCAAGTAAGCAAAGCCCGACTGGTCCGCGATGAGCATTTTGCAGAAGCTGGTGCTTGCCTCGGGTTCGCCGCGCCGGATCGAGCTCCTGCAGCAGGCCGGCATCGAGCCGGACCGCGTGCTGCCGGCCGATGTCGACGAGACGCCGCTGCGCGCCGAGCATCCACGCTCGCTGGCCAAGCGCCTGTCGAAGGAAAAGGCCGAGAAGGCGTTCGCATCGCTGCAGGCCGAGGCCGACTATGCGCCGGGCTTCGTGCTGGCCGCCGATACGGTGGTCGCCGTCGGGCGGCGCATCCTGCCCAAGGCCGAAACCCTCGACGACGCCGCCAATTGCCTCGGGCTGTTGTCCGGCCGTTCGCACCGGGTCTATTCCGGCATCTGCCTGATCACGCCGGGTGGCAAACTGCGCCAGCGGCTGGTCGAGACGCGGGTGCGCTTTAAGCGGCTGCCGCGCGAAGAAATCGACGCCTATGTCGCCTCAGGCGAATGGCGCGGCAAGGCCGGCGGCTATGCCGTCCAGGGTCTCGCTGGCGCCTTCGTGGTCAAGCTGGTCGGCTCCTACACCAACATCGTCGGCCTGCCGCTCTATGAAACGGTGGCGCTACTTTCCGGCGAAGGCTTCAAGGTGCATGGCGGCTGGCTGGCGGGTGTACGGCCGTGAATTCCGATTCCAAAGTCACGCCGCTGCGGCCGAAACGCCCCTGCCCTGAATGCGGCAAACCGTCGGCGCGCGACACCTTTCCGTTCTGCTCGACGCGCTGCAAGGACATCGACCTCAACCGCTGGCTGAAGGGCGCCTATGTCATCTCCGCCCGCGACGACGAGGAAGAGCCGGACGCCAACGAGCCGAAATGAGCGCGGAACCGGTCAGGCGGCCTCGTTCTTGCGGTTGATACGTGCCCAGGCCGGCAGCCAGTCGCCATGAGCGGCGAGAAGATCATCGACCAGTGACCAGATCTGATCGAGATCAAGCTCAGCGGCGGTGTGCGGATCCATCATTGCCGCATGGTAGATGTGATCGC
This sequence comes from Mesorhizobium bavaricum, assembly GCF_056781655.1. NCBI lineage: Bacteria > Pseudomonadati > Pseudomonadota > Alphaproteobacteria > Hyphomicrobiales > Phyllobacteriaceae > Mesorhizobium > Mesorhizobium bavaricum. The sequence goes on from NZ_CM165566.1 coordinate 100,226, forward strand.
GGTTCTCGCTCATAAGCGCCCGCACCGTCAGCTCCTGCACGTTGATGTTGGTGCGGATCAGCGCCGTCAGTTGCGGCGGCAGGTCGCCTATGTAAGTCGGCTGGATACCCGAGGAATCGACCAGGCACGGCACTTCGGCGGCGCAATCCCGGGGCAGCGAGGTGATGCAGCCATTGTTGCGGACATTGCCGTAGATCACCGAGGGTTCGCCCGTCCATACCGAATTCATGATCGATGAGGCATATTCCTTCGACTGCTCGACTTCGATGCGGTCGGCCGAGCGATAGGCTTCCGCTTGCCCCTTCCAGCGCTCGATCTGTTCGATGCAGCGCTTGGGATACTCATCCAGCGGGATGCCGTATTTCTCGATCAGGTCCGGGCGGCCTTCCTTGATGAAATAGGGCGTGTATTCGGCGAAATGCTCCGAGCTTTCGGTGACGAAATAGCCCAGCCGCGTCAGCATCTCGTAGCGCACCTTGTTGGGGCAGCGCGGATTCCAACCGGGCTTGGGCGCGCGGCCTTCGCGATAGGCGCGCACGAGCTCGGGATAGAGGTCGCGGTAGGATCCATCCGGCTGGCGATGTTCGAACTTCAGATAGAAGGCCATGTGGTTGATGCCGGCCGAACGATAGCGGATCTCCTCGTAGGGAAGGTCGAGGTCATGCGCCAGTTCCATCGCCGTGCCCTGCACCGAATGACAGAGGCCGACCTGCCTGATATCAGGGTATTTCTCTGATATCGCCCAGGTGTTGATCGCCATCGGGTTGACGTATTGCAGCATGATCGCCTGCGGGCAGACGGCGAGCATGTCCTCGCAGATCTTCCACAGATGCGGCACGGTTCTCAAGCCACGCATGATGCCGCCGACGCCGAGCGTGTCGGCGATAGTCTGGCGCAGGCCGTATTTCTTCGGCACTTCGAAGTCGGTGACCGTGCAGGGCTCATAGCCACCGATCTGGAAGGCGACGACGACGAAGTCGGCGCCCGCCAGCGCCTTGCGCTGGTCCGAATGGGTCTCGGCCTTCGCCTTGACGCCGAGCGTCGAGATCAGCTTGTTGACGACGATGGCGCTCTCTTCCAGCCGCTGCGGATTGAGGTCCATCAGCGCGATCGTCGCGCCCGAAAGCGACGGGCGCTGCAGCACGTCGCCGACGATGTTCTTCATGAACACCGTCGATCCGGCGCCGATGAAAGTGATCTTGGGATTTCTTGCCACGCTAACCTCCGGCATATGTTCAAGCCACGTCGAAAGCGGCCCTGACGAGCCGTTCGGTGTAGGCGGTCTTGGGATTGGACAGGACTTCGTCGACGGGGCCCTGCTCGACGATCTTGCCGTGCTGCATGACGATGACGCGATGGCACAGCGCGCGCACCACCTTGAGGTCGTGCGAGATGAAGAGGTAGCTCAAGCCGCGATCGTCCTGCAGCTTGCGCAAGAGGTCGATGATCTGCGCCTGGACGGAGAGGTCCAGCGCCGATGTCGGCTCGTCGAGCAGGATGAATTCGGGCTCCAGGGCGATGGCGCGGGCGATCGCGATGCGTTGGCGCTGGCCGCCGGAAAATTCGTGCGGAAACCGCGATAGGATATCACCGGGCATGCCGGCGCTGACCAGCGCCTCGCGCACCCGTTCGACCCGCTCGCGCCGCGTCGCCCCTATGCTGTTGACGACCAGCCCTTCCTCGATGATCTGCCCGATCGTCATGCGCGGGTTGAGCGAGGAGAACGGGTCCTGGAAGACGATCTGCATGCGCGAGCGCAGCGGTCGCATCTCGGCCCTCGACAGGCCGTGGATCGGCTTGCCGTCGAAGTGGATCTCGCCGCGCTTGGCGTCGATCAACCTGAGCAGGGCCTGGCCGAAGGTGGTCTTGCCGGAGCCGGACTCGCCGACCAGCCCCAGCGTCTCGTGGCGGCAAAGTTTGAGGCCGAGGTCGTCGACCGCGACCAGTTCGCGCCAGTCCGGTTTCAGGAAGCTGCCATGGCGCAGCATGAAGGAGACGCGCACGCCGCTCGCCTCGAGAATGGTACTGCTGCCGTCGGGGAGCGGCTTTGGCCGCCCGCGCGGCTCGGACGCCAGCAGCCGCCGCGTATAGGGATGCTGCGGATCGGCGAAAAGCCGTTCGGTGACGTTGTGCTCGCACATTTCGCCATGCTGCATGACATAGACGTAGTCGGAGAACTGGCGCACCACGGTCAGGTCGTGGGTGATCAGGATCACCGCCATGCGCAGCTCTTTCTGCAGGCTGCGGATCAGGTTCAGGATCTGCGCCTGGACGGTGACGTCGAGCGCCGTGGTCGGCTCGTCGGCGATCAGCACATCGGGATTGTTGGCCAGCGCCATGGCGATCATCACCCGCTGGCGTTGCCCGCCCGAGAGCTGGTGCGGATATTGCCTGAGCCGCGCGGCGGGGTCGGGAATCTGCACGTGCTGCAGAAGTTCGAGCGCCCGCGCCTGCGCCTGCCTGCGGCTCATCTTGCGATGCACCCTGATCGCCTCGACGATCTGGCTGCCGACCGTGTAAATCGGGTTGAGCGAGCTCATCGGCTCCTGGAAGATCATCGAGATGCGGTTGCCGCGCAATTGGCGCCGGGCACGCTCGGGGAATTTCAGGATGTCTTGGCCGTCATAACAGACGCTCGACGTAGGCGACACCGTGGCGCGCCGCGACAGCAGTCCCATGACGGTGCGCGCCGTCACCGACTTGCCGGAACCGGACTCGCCGACGATCGCGATCGTCTCGCCGCGATAGAGCTGGAACGAGATGTCCTTGACCGCTTCGACGGCGCCATGCTCGACCTTGAAGGACACGGCGACATTGCGGGCGTCGATGATGGGCTGGTCGTGGCGTCCGTCATGGTCGTGACGGACGGTCGGGGCGAAGGATTCAGTGAGCACGACGGTCATCCCAGCCACCTCAATAGGGGTCGACGGCGTCGCGCAGGCCGTCTCCCAGCGCGTTGAAGGCAAAGACGGTGACGAGCACGAAACCAACCGGCGACAGGATCCAGGGATAGGTGCCGATGACGGAATAGGTCGCGGTGTCCTGCAGCATCAGACCCCACGAGATCAACGGCGGCTTCACGGCGAAGCCGAGGAAACCGAGGAAGGATTCGAGCAGCACCACGGTCGGGATGGCCAGCGTCACGGCGACGATCACATGGCTCATCACATTGGGGAAGATGTGCTGCATGATGATGCGCCGGTCGGTGGCGCCAACGGCCATGGCGGCGCGCACATACTCGATCCGCGCCAGCGCCAGCGTCTTGCCGCGCACCTCGCGCGACATCTGCGCCCAGCCCAATGCCGACATAACGATGATGACGAAAGCGAGGAACACGTTGGTCGGCGCGGTAACCGGGATCAGCGTCGTCAGCGCCAGATAGAGCGGCAGCTGCGGGAAGGCGAGCACCAGTTCGACGAAACGCTGCATCCAGACATCGAACCTGCCGCCAAAATAGCCGGAGACCATGCCGACGGTGGTGCCGATGACGGTGATGATGAAGACGACCGTCAACGCGATCATCAGCGAGACGCGCGAGCCATGGATGGCGCGCGACAGCACGTCGCGGCCGAACTTGTCGGTGCCGAGGAAATGCACTGGCTGGCCGTCCAGCGAACCGAACAGATGCCGGTCCGCCGGCAACAGCCCGAAGAACTTGTATGGCGCGCCATGCGCGAAGAACCCAAGCAGCCTTGGATGGTCATAGTCGGGGCCGACGACGGGCTGGAAGGTGACCGGATCGAGGTCCGCCGAATCGGCCAGGGCGTAGACCCTCGGCCGCACGACGAAATTGCCGTCCTTGTCGTGAAAGCTGGGCAGTTGCGGCGGGGCGAAGCCGACATCGGTGACCTTCGGATCCATCGGCGCCAGGAACTCGGCGAACACGGCCATCACCAGCAGCAGAACGACGAGGCAAAGCCCGGCCATGCCGGTCCAGGAGCGCTTCAGCCGGCGCCAGACAAGCGCGATGTAGCTCTCGTTGCCGCGCTGCGGCTTGTTGATGGCTCCCTCGGCAGGCAGCGGCGGTGGCAGATTGTCGAAAGCCAGCATCTCAGCTTTCCCCGAACTGGCGCACGCGCGGATCGAGCAGGACGAGCAGCATGTCGGCGATGATGTTGCCGACGATCAGCGTCGCCGACAGCACCATCATGAAGGTGGCGGTGACGTAGACGTCGCCGACAGCCATGGAGCCGACGATCGCCGGGCCGACGGTCGGCAGCGCGAAGATGATCGCCGTCTCGATCTCACCGGTCAGCATGTAGGGCAGCACCACGCCCTGATACATGACGAGCGGGTGCAGCGCGTTGGGCACGGCATGGCGCATGACGACGGCGGCGCCGGTCAGTCCCTTGGCCCTCGCCGTCTCGACATATTGCGCGTTCAGCGTGTCGAGCAGATTGCCGCGCATGACGCGCATGTTGTAGGCGAGGCCGCCGAAGGTGGCGATCGCCACGACCGGCCAGACATGCTTGACCAGGTCGGCGAACTTGGCCCACGACCACGGCGCGCCGCCATATTGCGGCGAGAAGAAGCTGCCGATTTCCGACACGTTGAACTGGAAGACCAGGAGATAGACGATGATCAGCGCCATCAGGAAGCGCGGCACTGTCATGCCGAGGAACGAGATGGCCGACAGCGTCGAGTCAATCCAGGTGTATTGCCGGGTCGCTGCCCAAATGCCGAAGCCGATGCCGAGGACCGAGGCGAGCAGATGGCAGACCAGCGCCAGAAGCAGCGTGCGCGGCAGACGCTCGCCGACCACATCGGCGACCGGCTTGTTGTAGTAGAGGCTGTAGCCGAAATCGCCGCGGGTGATGATGCCGCCGATCCAGTTGAGATACTGAACGGGCAGCGGCTTATCGAGGCCATGCTCGATGCGATAGGCCTGGGCCTGCGCGTCGGCCTCGGCGAAGGAGGCTCCACCCTGATTGATCAGCTGTGAGCGGATGTAGTCGGCATAATCGCCCGGCGGCGCCTGGATGATGGCAAAGGTGACCAGGCTCAGAATGGCGAGGACCGGTATTGCCGACGCAATGCGCGTGAGCAGGAATCGCAACATGGACGGTCCGCTTCCTTGTATCGCCGACCGCGCCCTTTGGTTGCGTCCGGAGGTTGGTTTTGTCCGGCCGCGCCAGCGGCGCGGCCGGAGTTCTCTTGGTCAGGGAGGTAAACCTAATTCATTGGCCCCTTGTCTCCGGGTTTGCCGGGAAGTTCTTCGGGGAACAATTCGTATTTCGCCTGCTTGTCGGCCGCGACAAAGACCCGTTCGCGGATGATCGAATCCTCGGCCCAGTTGAACATGAAGATTGGCGTGCCCTGCGGAATGTTCGAGAAGCGCTTGTTGACGATCAGCGCGCCAGGATATTCCGTCAGGCCGACATTGTAGACGTGTTCCGTCGAGATCTTCTGGAACTGCTTCATCAGGCTGGCCCGCTGGTCATTGTCCTGCGTCGAGACGAACTTGTTGACGATGTCGACGAGGTCCTTTTCGAAAGGCATCAGATCGACCTCGCCGTTTTCCGGCGCGCGATGGTTCCAGCTGGTGCGCGGACCGACCGGGGCGAGCTGCTCGGTGTTCTGCACCACCGACGTCAGCTCCTGATCGTTGCGTCGGACCAACCAATCGAAGCGGCCGGAATATTGGGAAGCGTCGCGCTGGGTGCCGTTGAGGCCGTTGAGCACGACCCGAAGCCCGAGCTTTTCCATCTGGCCGACAACACCTTCGGCAAGGCTCTTGTCGGTGGTGTAGTCGTTGTTGACCAGCATCACGATCTCGACGTTCTTGCCGCCCGCGGTGCCGGCCGGGAAGTTCACGAAACCGTCGCCGTCGGTATCCTTGAGGCCGGCCTTGGCGAGCTCGGCCTTGGCACCCTCGAGGTCGAAGGGGAAGTAGACGGTCGAATCGCGGTCATAGAAGCTGGTGCCCGACGACAGGCCGCCGGGATAGATGGCGGTGAACGGGCCCTTGACCAGCGAGTCGCCGAGCGCCTTGCGGTCGAGCGCCATGGTGACGGCCTTGCGGAAATCCTCGTTGCGGTTCAGCTCACGAACCGCCTGGCTGCGTTCGTCCGGGTTGCCCCAGCCATTGGCGGAATAGTTCAGGCGCAGATTGTAGCCGATGAGCCTCGGGCCGAAGGCCAGCCGGGCCGGCGCGTTCGCCTCCGCCGCACGCTTCAGAGAGGCGACGAAGTTTTCCGGCTGCTCCAGATTGGAGAAGTCGGCCGAGCCGGCGACCGCCTGGACGTCGCGGTCGGCCCAGGTCGACAGCTTGTACTGCAGTTCATTGAGGTAGGGCAGCTGGTTGCCCTTCTCGTCGACCTTCCAGTAGTAGGGGTTGCGGCGCATGACGATGATGTCGTCCGGCCGATATTCGACCGGCACCCAGGCGCCCATCACCGGCATGTTCATGAATTCCGGCGGGAAGGCGTTCTTGAACTGGTCGTAGGTGTTCTTCGAATATTTCGGATGCTGCGGCTTCAGGATGTGCGCGGGGCCGGGACAGAAGGTGCCGTAGGCCATTGCGTAGAGATACTGCTTCGGGAAGGCTTCCTTGAAGGTCCATTCGACGGTGTAGTCGTCGATCTTCTTCAGCGTGGTGCCGACACCGAAGGTTTCAGGCGTCGCGCCGTTCAGCGGCGAGACGTTGGGATCGACGACCTCGTCGTCCCAGTAGAACATGACATCGTCGGCGTTGAAGGGCACGCCATCCGACCATTTGGCGCCTTCGACAAGGTGCATCGTCAGCTTGTGGCCGTCGCTCGACCAATCCCAGCTCCTGGCGAGGTTTGGCAGCGGTTCTGTGTCCTTGGCCTCGACCTGGAACAGCGGCGCGGTGCGCGTCAGGCATTCGGAAAGGCCGATATCGATGCCACCCCAGCCTTGCGTTTGGCCGGCACCGTAGTTCCAGCCTTCCGGCCGGCCGCCGATGACGTGGCGCATCGTGTCGCCATAGACGCCGATGCCGTCCTGCATGTTGCCGGTCTTGAAGACCAGCGGCTCTTTCGGCAGCCTGTCTTTCACCGGCGGCAGCTTGCCGGTCTTGACGTATTTCTCGGTAACCCAGTCAGGCTCGTGATATTGCGGGAGTGCCTTGAACTCCAGGATGGAGTCACGCGCCACATATTTGATCTTGCCCTCGGCGGGGAACGGTGTCGGCGCCGGCGGAACCGTCGGCTCGGAAGCGTATGCACTGAGTGCCGAGACCGAGACGCTCAGCGCCAGTCCGGCAGCAAGGCCGATATTGCGTAAATTCCTCACTGTCTCTCTCCCTCTTGTTTGTTCCGGAGCATTTTCACCTGCTCCGTTTCTCCTCGAATTCAAACGGCTTCCTGGCAGTGGATCTGCCTCCCGTAGATCCACCATCACCGCATGAGGTTTTCAGCCGGCCTGCTTCAGCGCGGCTTTTTCGGCGCGCAATTCCTCGATCGAGCGCACGCTGCGCCGCGCTGCGCCCGCCCACTCGCGGGTCTTCACCGCAGATGTCGACAGCCGCTCTTTGGCGGCCGGAACCGCGTGGGCATACTGCGGCAGCCAGGCTGCCTGGGCGACGACCATTTCATCGACCATCTGCCAGACCTCCTCCGGGGTTGAAACCGCGCCGACCAGAGGGTCATGCAGCACGGCGAGCTTCAGGAGATCGATGTCGCCTGATATCGCGGCATGGACCGACATGCGCTGGACATTGATCGAGGCGATGCAGGTGGCGGCACAGGCTTCCGGCAACGTGATGCCGGCGGCCATGTTGATGCCGAAGCGGTCGACGAAGCCGGGCGACTCAATGATGGCGTCCCGCGGCAGGTTGGTGATCACGCCATTGTTCTTGACGTTGAAATGGCCGCGATAGACGCGGTTGGTCTCCAGCGCCTCCAATATATGGCTGGCATGCTCGTTGGAACGTTTCTCGGGATCGATCGGCTGTGACGCCGCTTCGAGGAACTGTGGATATTCCGTTTCGAACCAGTTGCGGGTTTCCGTGGAATAGCGGAGATAGCCGCCCGTCTCGCCATGGATCCAGTCGGACATGTCGATCCAGCGCGTGATTTCGTCGGGCCGTTTGCGGTACCAGGGCAGATATTCCGAAAGATGGCCGTTGCTTTCGGTCGAATAGACGCCGAAGCGCTTCAAGACATCGATGCGCAACTTTTCCTGCCTGGAATAGACAGGATGCGCCTCGAAGGCGGCAACCAGTTCATCCTTGCCGATCTCGCGGCCGTTCAGGCGCAGATCGATGAACCAGGTCTGGTGGTTGATGCCGGAGCAGACATAGTCGAGTTCCTGCCTTGACTTCGCGCCTAGCACCTCGGCGATCTGCTCGGCGCCGTGCTGGACGCCGTGGCAGAGCCCGACGGTGTCGACCTTGCCGTATTCGATCGCTGCCCAGGTGTTCATCGCCATCGGATTGGCGTAGTTCAGGAATTTGGCGTTCGTCTCGGCGACCTCACGTATGTCCTTGCAGAAATCGAGGATCACCGGAATGTTGCGCTGGCCATAGAGAATGCCGCCGGCGCAGATCGTGTCGCCGACGCATTGGTCGATGCCGTATTTCAGGGGAATCCTGATGTCGTCGGCATAGGCTTCGAGGCCGCCGACCCGCACGCAGCTGATGACATAGCGTGCGCCTTCGAGCGCCTTGCGGCGCTCGGTGGTCGCCGTCACCTTGGTCGGCAGTCCGTTTGCCTCGACGATCCTGTCGAGGATCGCCTTGATCATCTCAAGATTGTGCTCGCTGACGTCGGTCAGCGCGAATTCGATGTCCTTGAATTCGGGCACGCACAGAATGTCGGTGAACAGCTTCTTGGTGAAGCCGACGCTGCCGGCACCGATGATAGCGATTTTGAAACTCATCAGCCGGACCTCATTTCCTTCAAATGTCAGGCAAGGAATGACAAGGAAAGGTCCAGCCACATGCCATGACATGTGTGCAAGACAAGCTGGATTCCGGCCTGCCAACCTCCCTGTCCGCTCCTCGACTGCGGATCTCTCTCGCTTTTCGAGGGGGATTATGCGCTTATTCGCGAGCGCGACCAGAGAAGGATTATGCTTTCAAGGGTAATTTTATGCTGCAGGATTTGATAGCCAACGGACAGTCCATGCGCACGATCTCGCTGCCGCGCGGCCGCCAGCGCCTGCACGCCATGCCGACGAGCACGGGCTATGAAGTGCGCGAGGACGAGATCTACGACTGGGACGGGCGCAGGCGCGGCCAGACACCGTTCACAGTGCTCCAGCACACGATCAGCGGGACCGGCCGGCTGCGCTATGAGAACCGCAACTATCGCCTGCAGAAGAACGACACTTTGCTGGTGCTGGTGCCGCACAACCACCGTTACTGGCTGGCCAAGGATGAGCGTTGGGAATATTTCTGGATTTCGATGAACGGCGAGGAGGCGCTGCGCATCCACAAATCCATACTCGGCACTTCGGGTCCGGTGTTTCGGCTGCAGCCGGCGACGATCGATCATCTTGCCGATTGCAGCCTGCGCCTCATCAAGGGGGCTGCTTCGCCGGGTGCCGCTTCCGCCGTCGCCTACGAAGCTGCGATGGCACTCTATGACGATGTGTTCGGCTCACATGCCTTTGCCGAAAAACAGAGCGCCATGCAGCCGGTCATCGATCACATCAGTGCCAACCTCGACAAGCCGCTCCCGGTGGCGGATCTTGTCCAGATCAGTGGCCTCAGCCGGGCCCATTTCTCGCGCTGTTTTGCCGAGAGCGAAGGCCTGCCGCCCGCCGAGTTCGTGCTGCAGCAGCGCCTGCAACGGGCGGCGAAGCTGCTGACCAAGGCGGATTTCCTGCCGGTGAAGGAAGTCGCCATCCTGTGCGGCTTCGAGGACGCGAACTATTTTTCGAAGGTCTTCCGCCGCTGCTACGGCATTACGCCCAGCCAATTCCGCACCACCGGCATGTATGCCAGCATGAGAACTCCGGCCAGACGCGGCGCCAGCCTGCCGGACGACGAGACCTGACGCCGCTGTTGGGGTCCTGCTTTTATGCACGTTGTCCCAAAACCGCTGCGCACTTCTGGGCGACATGCATCAGGTTCATGCATGTCGTTACCCCAAAACCGCTGCGCACTTTTGGGCGACATGCATCAGGCGGCGCGCAGGCTGCCGCCGTCCAGCCACTCGAGATCGGCCGACGAAAGTGTGATGTCGAGGGCGCGCAGGCTGTCGTCCAACTCGCCCAGCGTGCGCGGCCCGATCAGCGGAATGGATGGGAAGGGCTGGTTGAGCACATAGGCCAGTGCAATATGGATCGGGCTCTTGCCCAGCCTCGCGGCCAGGTCGATCGCCCGGTCGCGGCGGCCGAAATTCCGCTCCGAGTACCAGACCCGCACCAGTTCCTCATTGTCGTGCCTGTCACGCCCGGCGCGATCGGTGAAAAAGCCGCGCCCCTGGCTCGACCAGGCGAAATTCGGCATCTGGCGGGACCTCAGCCAGGCCTTCCATTCGTCGCTGGACGAGGTCACGCAGCCCGCCCAGATCGGTTCCAGCATTTCGGCCAGCGAGAAGTTGTTGGACAATGCGCCAGGCTTCTGCTTGCCGGTGCGTTCGGCATAGGCAATAGCCTCGTCCATGCGCTCCATCGTCCAGTTCGAGCCGCCGAACGGGCCACGGATGCGGCCAGCCTTCACCTCACGATCCATCGCATCGACGAATTCGCCTACCGGCACATCCGGATTGTCGCGGTGCATGAAGTAGACATCGACGTGGTCGGTCTGCAGCCGGTCGAGCGACTGGGCAAGCTGCTTGCCGATCACATCGGGATAGCAGAGTGGTGAGTGCGCGCCCTTGGCGATGACCACCGATTGCGCCCGCACGCCGCGGTTTTTCAACCACTCGCCAAGCAGCGCCTCGGTGTAACCGCCGCCGTAGACATAGCCGGTGTCGAAGAGATTGCCGCCGGCCTCGAAAAAGGCATCGAGCAGGATCGAGCCCGATGAAAAGGTGCGGAAATCCTCGAAGCCGAGCGCCACCACCGACGCCGGCTTCGACAGGCCCGGAATGGTGCGCTTGCCGATCGCCGTGCCACCCGACCGCAAAGGCCGGCCGGAGATGGTGTTGGTGCGCTGCGGCGCCTTCTCGATCCCGTATTCCAGGCCCGCCGCCGCCCGCCATCTGTCGAGGACGCGCAAGGTGCCGAGACTGTCGGCCCAGCCCATGCCTGGCCAGGCGAACTCCTGCCGTCCGGCGAGGATGGCCTCCCCGGCAGCATCGACCTCGAAGGAATAGACATGGCGCTTTTCGTTGACGCTGATGGTCTCGCGCGCGCCATCGGACCCGATCACGTCGATCCGACCCAGGCCGACATCACGGTTGCCGCCTGCGAACCAGAAGTCCGGCACCTCGATGCGGCCCCTGGTGCCGAAGATTCTCAGCACATTGTCCTGGTTAAGCGAGATGCTGCAGGAAACTTCGGCAATGATGCCGCCCGGGAAATGCAGCAGCGCCGAGGCCCATTCGTCGACGCCGGACTGACCAAGATGGGCAGCACCAACCACCTTGTCCGGCTCGGCGAAGGGGAGACCTGCCGCTGCCCCGGCAATCAGCCGCACCATCGAAACCGGATAGCCGCCAACATCCAGAATGCCGCCGCCGGCAAGATCGTTGGCATAGAGCCGATGCTCCGGCATGAAGCCCGGCATGGCAAAGCCGAAACTCGACTTGATCATCCGGATGTCGCCGATGACGCCCGATCTGATCAGTTCCACCAGCTTCAGCGTCTGCGGGTGCAATCGGTACATGAAGGCTTCGCCGAGAAAGGTGCCGGCCTTGCGCGCGGCATGGATCATGGCGTCGGCCTCGAAGGCGGTCAGCGCAAGCGGCTTTTCGCAAAGCACATGTTTGCCCGCTTCCGCCGCCCTGATCGCCCATTGCGCATGGCCGGGATGCGGGATCGAAATGTAGACGGCATCGACATCCGGATCGGCGAGCAAGGCATCGTAGCCATCGAGGATGCGGGCGCCGGGAAAACTCTCGGCGAGGCCAGGTTTGGCGGGATTGCGCGCGCCGATGGCAACCAGCTTCCCAGTGCGCGAAGCGGCCGCGCCACCGGCAAAGGCCTGGGCGATGCTGCCCGGGCCGAGAATGCCCCAGCGAATGGGCGTGGTTGAGGTCATTGTCATTCTCCTTGAAGGCTGGAAGGGCGGCCGGTCAGCGCAGCCGCAGTCCTTTTTCGTCGAACAGGTAGGATTTGCGGATGGAAACGGTGATCTCGGACGCGTCGGGAACCTTGGCCGCGTCGCGCTGGATCACCACGTCTTCACCGTGCGCCGTTCTGGCATAGAGAAAACTTGTGCCGCCCAGGTGCTCGACCACGTCGATGCGAACCACAAGGTCGGTGTCGCCCTCTCCGGCGCTGCCGAAATGTTCGGGACGCACGCCGACGATGACCTTGCTTCCTGCTTCGGGTGCGGCACCCGTCAGCGGTTGCGCGATACGGGTCTTCTCCTGACCCGCCAGCTCGACCACCACACCCCGTGCATCGCGCCCGACAATGCGGCCGTTGATGAAGTTCATCTTTGGCGAGCCGACAAAGCCGGCCACGAACTGATTGTCGGGATCGTCATAGAGATCGAGCGGCCGGCCGATCTGCTCGATATGGCCGGCACGCATCACGACGATCCTGTCGGCGAGTGTCATCGCCTCGGTCTGGTCGTGCGTGACATAGATCATGGTGGTGCCGAGTTCCTTGTGCAGCCGCGATATCTCGACCCGCATCTGGACGCGCAACTCGGCGTCGAGATTGGAAAGCGGCTCGTCGAACAAGAACACCTGCGGTTCGCGCACGATGGCGCGGCCGATTGCGACGCGCTGGCGCTGGCCGCCCGACAATTGCTTGGGACGCCGCTTCATCAGTTCGTTTATGCGCAGGATTTCGGCGGCTCGCTTGACGCGCCGGTCGGTGTCGGCCTTCGGATTGCCGGTCATCCTCAATCCGAAGCTCAGATTCTGCTCGACCGTCATGTGCGGATAGAGTGCGTAGGACTGGAAGACCATGGCAATGCCGCGGTCGGCCGGCTCGACATCGTTGACGAGCTTGCCACCGATGGCGATCTCGCCGCCGCTGATGTCCTCGAGCCCGGCGATCATCCTGAGCAGCGTCGATTTTCCGCAGCCGGAGGGGCCGACGAAGACGACGAACTCGCCGTCCTTGACGTCGATGTTGGCGCCATGGACGACCTCGAAGACGCCAAAACGCTTGATGACATTGTTGAGCGTGACCGTTGCCATGCTGCCCCTTACTTGACCGCGCCGGCGGCGATGCCGGCGATGAAATGACGCTGCAGGAGCACGAAGACGATGAGCATCGGGACCGTCAGCATCACCGCGCCCGCCATGATGCCGCCCCACGACACCTTGGTGAGACCGATCAGCGTGCCGAGCGCCACCGGCGCCGTCATCGACCCCGGCTGGCTGTTGATCAGGAGCGGCCACAAATAGTTGTTCCAGGAGGCGAGGAACAGGATAATGGCGAGCGCCGCCAGCATCGGCCGCGCCAGAGGCAGCGCGACGAAGAGGAAGATGCGCCATTCCTTGACCCCCTCGACGCGCGCCGCATCGAAAAGGTCGTCCGGCATCATCGAGAAGCTCTGCCGCATGAACAGCACGCCGAGCGAATTGAACAGCGGCGGCACGATCAGCGCCACCCAGGTGTTGGCGAGCTTGAAATCGCGCGCCACCATGATGAATTGCGGGATCAGCACCACCGCATAGGGCAGCGTGATGGTGCCGAGGATGATGGCGACAACCACGCCCTTGCCGAAGAACCGGTAGCGGGCCAGCGCCCAGCCGGCCATCGACGTCAGCAGCACCGACAGGAACGTGTAGGTCACCGCCACCGAGACCGAAATGCCGATGGCGCCGACGAAGTCGGTGTCACGCTGCAGGTTGTTGAAATTGTCCATGAAGTTGCCGTGCGGCAAAAGCTCGATGCCGGGACTGAAGATGCCGTTGTCCGGCATGGTCGAGAACACCACCATCATCCACAGCGGAAACAGCCAGATCAGCGCCAGGGGCGTCAGGAACAGATGCAGCGCGATGCTGCGTCCCAGCCTGGCGGAGGAGCGCGAACTCATTTCGGTTCCCTCGTCAGCCACAGCTGCACCAGCGTGATCGCGATCGCCAGCGCGGCCATGGTGTAGGCAACGGCCGATGCGTAGCCGAAGTTGAGCGACCGAAAACCCTGGCGGTAAAGCAACAGGCCAAGCGTTTCCGTGCCGCCGCCCGGTCCGCCCCGCTCGGTGATCAGGAAGGGCTCGGTGAACAGCTGCATGGTGCCGATGATCGACAGCACGAGGCAGAACACGATGACCGGCTTCAAGAGCGGCAGAGTGATGTAGAAGAACTGTTTGAACTTGCTGACGCGGTCCAGCGTCGCCGCCTCATAGACATCTTCGGGTATGGACTGCATGCCGGCGAGCAGGATGATGGCGTTGTAACCGGCCCAGCGCCAGGTCACCGCGATCATGATCAGCGCCATCGCCGGTGTGACGTTGGAAAACCAGTCGATGCTGGGCAGGCCGACGCTGTTCAAGAGCTTGTTGATGATGCCGAAGTTGAGGTTGAACATCAGCCGGAAGACCGCGGAGTAGGCAACTTCGCCGACCACGACCGGGGCGAAGAAGGCGAAGCGGTAAAGACCCCTCGCCTTGAGCAGCGGCGAGTTCAACAGCACCGCCATCACGATCGCCAGCGTGATCATCACCGGCACCTGGATGACAAGGATGAGCAGCGTGTTCTTCAATGCGTTGAAGAAGGCGGGGTCGCCGATCAATCGGCCCCAGTTGAAGCCGGGTGCGAACCGCCACGGCACGGTGCGCGTCGCCTGGAAGGAGATCATGAAGGAATCGATGATCGGCCATACCCAGAAGATTGCAAAGATCAGCAGATAGGGCGCGAGGAAGCGATACGCCGTGGCGTTCTGATAGCGCATTGTTGCCTCCTTTCCGCGTTCAGAGGTTGGCGCGCCCTGGCGAAACCCGGGGCGCGTTCGGAATGGTCCCGGGCAGCATCAATACCCCCCGGGACCATCTCGTCCAGATCAGGATTTGACGGGCAATCCGGTCGCTGCGGCGATCTGGCTTGCGGCATCGTCGAGCGCTGCCTTGGCGTCGGGGTAGCCGCCGGCCAGATATTTGGTCTGCACGGCGCGGACGATGATTTCGGCGTCGCTCTGGAATTGCGTGCCGCGGCTTGGAACAACCTTGGGCAAGGTGCCGAGAATGTCCTTCCACACCGCCTGACCGCCCCAGTAGGGCAGGCCTTCCGAAACATAGGGGTCATTCAGCGCCGAGATCAGGGACGGCACCAGGCCGAACTCCTTCAGCATCGTGATCTGGCCTTCATTCGTTCCGAGCGTGTATTTCATATAGGCGTAGGCGGCTTCCTTGTTCTTGGACGCCGAGGTGATGGCCAGCGAGGAGCCGCCGAGATTGGCGGCGCGCGGGCCGTCGGCGGTGAGGCTCGGCATCAGGTAGACACCCCATTTGCCGTTTTCACCGGCCGATTCGGTGCGAACGGTGCCTTCATACCAGCCACCATAGATCTGGGTGGCGACCGTGCCAGCCGTGTTGTTGGTTATCTTGGTACCCCAGTCGGCCGAGGAGACGATGCCGGCATCCTTCATCTCCTTGACCTTGGTCATGGCATCGATGCATTTCGGCTGGTTGACCGTGATCGACTGGCCGTCCTCGGCGAAATAGGCGCAGCCCTGTTCGTTGGAGATCATGCGGAAGAATTCGCTGTCACCGTTGAAATCGGCATTGGTCATCGAGACGCCCGGATTGGCGGCCTGGATCTTCTTGCCGGCGGCGATGAAATCGTCCCAGGTCTTGATCGATGCCGGATCGACGCCGGCCTTTTCGTAGAAGTCGCGGCGGTAGAAGGCCGCCACCGGGCCGGAATCCCACGGCATCGCATAGGCCTTGTCGCCGACTTCGAGCTCGGTGCGTTTGAAGTCGGGGAATTTCTTCTGATCCTCGGCGGTATAGCCCAGCGTATGCAGGTCGACGAAGCAGTCGGGGAACTGGCTCCAGTAGTTCTCGGCTTCGCCGTTCTCGATGGTGACGATGTCAGGCAGGCCGACGCCGCCGGCGGCGCAGCCGGCGATGGACTTGTCGTAGGTCGGCTGGTTGCCGAGATCCTGGACCGTCACTTTGATGTCGGGAAATTGCTTGTTGAAGCCGGCAACGGTCGCCTTCAGCGATGAAGCCGCGACATTCCAGCTCCAGATCGTGATTTCGCCGGATTGCGCAAAGGCCGGGGCAGAGCCCAGGGCGAGCGCGAGCGCGGCGCAGGTCAGTATGATGCGCATTGAAATCCTCCCATTTCATTTGCTCTCTCACTGTGAGCATGGCTAGACTATGCAGTGGGCAGGGCCTGTCGCCGTCAAAGGGAATATGAAATTGGCGGAAAGTAAGATGCCGGAACGGCCGTTTTACCAGCCGGGCGCCAGCAGCGTGGAAGGCCTGCCGCTGCTGCTGCAGATGTTTCACACCAATCCCCTGGTGATGCTCAAGCCGCATTGGCACGCACAGGTCGAGGTGAATTTCATTGTGCGCGGCAGCGTGCATTACCGCATGAACGACCACGAGATTTCGCTGTCGGCCGGCGAGATGTGCCTGTTCTGGGGTGGCCTGCCGCACCAGATGGACGATTTGTCCGACGACGCCATCTATGCCGGAGCGCATCTGCCGCTGGTGCATTTCTTCCGGCTGCACCTGCCCACGGATATCCGGCATCGGCTGATGACGGGTGCCACGCTGGTGACCGGTGCCACCGACCAGTCCGACAACCATAATTTCGAGCGCTGGAACCGCTACGCCCGGTCCGGTGACCAGGCCAAGGCGGAACACGCCGTCAACGAATTGCTGCTGCGGCTGGAGCGGGTGCGGTTCGAGCCATACCGGCTGGTACCCGAAACCGCGCCCGGGCAGGAAACGGGCAACCCCTTCGACCAGCAGTCGTCGCGCAATGTCGGGCGCATGTGCGATTTCATCGCCGAGAACTTCCTCTACGACATCGATTGCGTGAACATCGCGGCGGCCGCCGACATCCATCCCAAATACGCCATGAGCCTGTTCAAGAAATCGACCGGCATGACGCTCAACGAATACGTCAACCTGCTGCGGCTGAGCTACGCGCAGGCGCTGTTGATGCATCAGGACGCCAATGTGCTGCGCGTCGCCATGGATTCTGGCTTCGGCTCGCTCAGCGCCTTCAACAAATCGTTCCGCAAGCTGGCCGGCATGTCGCCCTCCGATTTCCGCAGGGGCGTGACAGGCGCCAGATAGAACGCGACGACCGGCGAGGCATGACCGATGCCGCGAATGCGTTGCCGCACCCGGATTGCCGGCTGAAAGACGGGTCACGGCATCGCGGCCCGCGATCGCAACGCGGACAAGGACAGAGAAGGACGAAATGGCAGCGCGCCGCGAGCCATCCCGGCTGTCGCCGCGGCACCGGAACCGGCCGACGCATGGCATCTCTTTTTCCTGTCTGAAATCGCCACCTGAGCGCTGGACAGGCCGGATTCCCATGCTATAACCCACGCGCTTTCAAGGGGTGCCCACGCGCCCTGATGAACTCCGGTTTACGAGATTTCGTTTGCCGGACAGGCCCAGATAGCTCAGTTGGTAGAGCAGCGGACTGAAAATCCGCGTGTCGGTGGTTCGAATCCGCCTCTGGGCACCAAATTTTCTCCAAGAAAATCAATGTCTTGACAATCAGGTATGGGCACCCGTACCCAATTTCATGTCGCACCATGTTGCAAACCGCTACCGTTGATTTCCAAGGATTTCCTGCGACTATCGGCGAGTCCACGCGACATGGATGCGACATGGGGGAAGCAAATTAGCGAGGAAAAGGACCGCCTGCCGCCATATCCCGAAAAGGATACGCGGTCCGGTGCTTACCACGTCGCGCGAACGGCGATCGACGCAGGAGCCCAAGGCGTTTTCCTGGCAAGAGAACAACCGGCGTTGGGGACGCATTTCTCAGGTTCATCGCGAGCCCAACTTAAAAGCCCGCCACCGTGAGGCAGCGGGCTTCATTTTTCTCGTCGGGAATTTTGATCAGCGGCCGAACAGCGGGAATGGCCGCGCTCACTTTGTTCCTGGTCGTGCCAGCTAGAGGCGCACCACTGTAAGGCGCGGTCGGGGCCTGCGGATGATCTTTGATTTTGATTGCATTGCTCTTTTAGGGAACCCTAATATCCCCCGTTGAAAATCGGCATTACGGGGAGGAAGTGTCATGCCTAAGGTTTCGGATCTCTTCTTTAAGACGGCAGTCGTGTGGCTCATCCTGGGGATTGGCGCCGGCTTGCAGATGGCGATTTCGGGCGACCACAGCGCCTTTCCGGCGCATGCGCACATCAATCTCCTCGGATGGGTTACAAGTGCAATCTTCGGCGGCTACTACGCCCTTAACCCGGCAAAGGCCGGGCGGAAAATCGCGATGATCCACTACGGCTTATATAACGTCGGGCTTGTGATCATGCTTCCTGCTTTGTATCTGATGCTGCACGGAGGCTATACGGCAATCGAACCGGTCGTTGCCGTCGGCTCGCTGATCGTGGCTGCAGCGGTTCTGCTTTTCGCCTTCGTGGTTTTCTCAAGCGCAAGTGTACGCTCGGCGTCCGCACTATCGCCAGCCACGCGCTGAATTGGCTGAGCCCGAACGAAAAGCCAGCCACCGTGGCTCGCTGTACCTCATTCGGGTGTACCTCATAGGGCCATCTTGCACTCCGCGTGCGTCCTTGCACTCCATCAAGCAATGGTCCGCTTCAGCGAAACCCTCATGCACGACGCCGAACGGTTAGCTTTCGACGAAAAGAAGAAGGCCGGAGACCTAAGGCACAGGCTGGACCTGCAGGATGAAGCCAAAGCAAAATTGGAATCCGATCTGGACAACAAGGTCGCTGCCGGTGCCCGCTTAGAGACGTATCAGCCCCTTATCGACGATAAGCCTCAATGCCCGCGCTGCTGGATATGGCGAGCAAGGCAGGAGTCCATGGTTGACCAGCGGAGAGAAGACCAGGACTTGCTCAAGTGCCATGAGTGTGGGTACGTCGTGTTGTCGTGCCTTGAAGAGACCCGCCACCATTGAGGCAGCGGGCCATTCTTCCACCACCGGATGGAAATTCAGTTCGCCTTCTCGCGGATCAGCCTGGAGAATAAGGAGCGGAAGTCCGCACCCATTTCGGGCGACATGCGGAACGCCCGCCCGCCGCTGGCGTCTTCTGTGATATACACGATGATCATATCCCCGTTCGCAGGATCGACCGTCGGGACGATCTTTTCCAGACGCTCGGCGGTATCCAAGTAGTGGGCGACCGAGCCTTTCATGACCTTGCCCCCGTCAGCGTGAGGGCATGGCGTTGCGCCACTTGCCGACCTCAGGACCTCCAAGCGAGAAGGTCTGGTGTGATGCCCGATACAAAAGCACCGCCACGGTGGCGTCAGCCGGTTACACAGGGCAGGAAATATCTCCGTCCTTCTGGGCGTGGCGTGTCAGTGTCCCCAGAGGCTGCGTGGGCGTGTCGTCGGTTGGCTGTTAGCGCAGCGACTGGAACGCTCCACGTCTCGCAAGCGAGATAGCGAAATCTCGTGAAGGCAAGGTCAAGCTGCGTTCTCCGTTCTGTATCGGCGACGGGCGGAGACTGGGAGAGATGGATACCATGCACGGGGGACGTCTGGCAGTTGGCAGGACATCGACGCGGGGCGGCCCGCGTGCGGGCGCTTGGCTGAGCGGTGCGATGACCACGCAGCGCCACCTCGCAGCAATCCTGGCTTGCGACGTGGTCGGCTATTCGCGACTGACGGAGCGCGACGAGCGCGGCACGCTCGAGCGGCTGAAGATCTACCGCAAGGACCTCCTCCAACCGCTGGTCTCCGAGCATCAGGGTCGGATCGTCAAGCTCACCGGCGACGGCATGCTGTGCGAGTTCGCGAGCGTCGTTAACGCGGTGACCTCGGCGATGGCGATCCAGCAGGCCGTGGCAGAACACGAGGCGGAGACGCCCAAGGAAGAGCGGATTCGCTTCCGCATCGGCGTCAATCTCGGCGACGTGGTCTGCGAGGAGGACGGCGACCTCTACGGCGACGGGGTCAACATCGCCGCGCGCCTCGAAAGCATCGCCGATCCCGGCACCGTGGTCGTCTCGGGCACCGCCTACGACCACCTTCAGGGCAAGCTCGACTGCGGCTTCACACCGCTCGGCAACTTGCAACTCAAGAACATCGAGCGGCCTGTGCGCGCCTACCGCGTCGAGACCGACGCCAGCGCCTCGGTGGCTGCACCGCCTCCCCTGCCCGAGAAACCCTCGATCGCGGTTCTGCCTTTCACCAACATGAGCGGCGACCCCGACCAGGAATACTTCGCCGACGGGCTGGTGGAGGACATCATCACGGGATTGAGCCGGGTGAACTCGTTCTTCGTGATCGCCCGCAACTCGTCCTTCACCTACAAGGGCCGGGCGGTGGACCTGCGCCAGGTCGGGCGCGAGCTGGGCGTCCGCTACGTGCTCGAAGGCAGCATCCGCAGAGCAGGATCGCGGGTGCGCATCAGTGGGCAGTTGGTGGACGCGATCAGCGGACACCATGTCTGGACCGACCGCTTCGAGGGCGACGTGAGCGACATCTTCGAACTGCAGGACAAGGTGACCGAGAGCGTCGTCGGCGCTGTCGAGCCGAGCATCCGGCTGGAGCAGATCAAGCAGGCACGCATGAAGCCGACCGACTACATCAGTGCCTACGACCTCTACCTTCGCGCGCTGCCGCGCTTCTACAGCATGACGCGCGAAGGCTTTGCCGACGTGCGCCGGCTCACCAACGAGGCGCTCAGCATCGACCCTGGCTTCAACCTGGCGAAGGCACTCGGCGCCTATATCCGCAGCCTATCCGTGAGCCAGTGCTGGCACGAGCCCGACGATATCCGAGTCGCCGCGCGCATGGCGCGCGAGGTACTGGCGGAAGCGCGCGACGACCCCACGAGCCTACGCTTCGCCGCACAGGTGATCGCCTATAGCGCGAAGGAATACGAGATGGCGCTGGGCACGATCGAACGATCTTTGCTGCTCAACCCCAATTCGGCGCAGGGCCATACGGGCTGCGGCTGGGTGAACGCACATTCCAGCCGCCCGCTCGTCGCGATCGAGCACTTTCATAGGGCAATGCGGCTAAGCCCAGTCGACCCCGAGAAGGGCATCGCGCTCTCCGGCATCGGGATGAGCTACCTGATGCTCGAGCGCTACGACGAAGCGTTGGCATGGGGAGAACGTGCGCTGCACGAGATGCCGAACTACGGCTCCTCGCACCGGGTGGTGATCATGGCGCTGGTCAAACTCAACCGACTGGATGAGGCGAAGGCGGCGGCGCGGCGGCTGATGGAGGCGTTCCCGACCTACACGCTCACCCTGCAGAGACTGATCAACCCGTGGCTGGACAAGGTGTTCGCCGAGCGTTACGTCGAGGCGCTGCGCATCTCCGGCGTGCCGGAGTGATCGCCGCGATTGTAAGGATGCCCTCTCCTGTGGCTCACGTCCGTCCATGCGATGTCCCGTGATCCCGCGTCGCTTCTGACCGGCTTGTCCGAGTGTCGCGGTAAATGCCGCGGGCAATGTCACAGGAGCCGCGTCGGCGAAAGGATTATGAGCGCCGGTATGACGCGGGTTCATGCATATTAGCTAGCTCGCAAGCTCGTGATTGGACCGTTGGGCGTTTCGGTGGGACCATAACCAACGCGTCCAAGCATCTGGACCGGGCGCATTTGCTATCAAGAACGACGACCCTACCCGGCGTCGGCCAACCAACCGTCGCCGGTGGGGGCGGCGCCGCAATGTTTTATGCTCTACGCAGATTCTGGACTGATCAACGCGGCATAGCACTGATTCTGGTCAGCGTGATGCTGCCGGCGATCATCGGATTTTCGCTCCTGGCAATCGACATGAGCCGGGTCAATAACCTGCAAAACGATCTGCAGAAGGACGCCGACGCGATGGCGTTGGCAGCCGCCGCGGAACTGGATGGTCGATCGGATTCGATCACCAGGGCGGATCGCGCGCTATCGACTCTGGTGAGCAATAGCTATTCATTCTCCACGGCCGGCATACCCCAAACATTGTCATCCGCCGGAGTGACGAGAACATATCTTCGGTCACTTCCTGCGTTGGATAGTTCGCCGGTTGCAGCAGCCAACATCATCACCGATGAAGTGACAGACGCCCCAAACGCTCGGTTCATCCAGGTGAAAGTGACCCCTGTCGGCTTTGCGGCCATTTTCCCGGCGTCTTACCTGACCGGGAACACCGCGAGCAATGGCTTCAATGTCGGCGCGGTTTCCGTGGCTGGCTTCACATCGAGCGTCTGCAACTACACGCCGGTCTTTATCTGCAACCCCTACGAGATGGTGAACGGCACCAACTCCGCCGGCGGCGTGACATTGGAACAAGCAGCAGCTGACCCCTCAATTCGCCGGCGTTTGATCGAACTTCGCACGGTTGGCAACAATGCCGCATACGGCCCTGGCAATTTTGGCTTCCTGGCGCCGCCGAACAACGTCGGGAACGGTGCCCAAGGGCTTGCCGAGACGATCGCAACATCGAAGCCGCTCGGCTGCTACTCGGCACAAGACGTCAGCACAAAGACTGGCCAGAATACAGGTCCGATTCAGGACGCCTTCAATGTCCGCTTCGGCATCCAAGCGAACGGCAACGCCTTCAACACGCCCGAGTATGGTCCCGCGTCGAATGTCAGGAAAGGCGCATCGCCTGGCGGGAATGGCAATGGCAATGGCAACGGCAACGGAAACAGCAACCAGTGCCCGCAGTACAATCAGCTGACGTTCAACGCTACGGGCAACATGGGCCTGCCACGCGATGCCACCACGCCCTATATGGGCGGCCGCATGGGAGACGGTAACTGGAACTTTTCCGGATACTGGAGCACCAATTTCAGTTCGACGAGCTACCCTTCGTCATGGGACACGAGCAAACCGACGCGTTACCAGGTTTACAAATACGAGATTGCGAACGGTCTCGTCGGACACGCTTCGACAGGCGGTGAGGTGGGAACGCCGCCGAGCTCCTGTCAATCGCCTGTTACATCCGTCGATCGTCGTCTGCTCTACGGGGCAATCCTCAACTGCAATGCGCTCGAGGCCGCTGGCAACGATCTGAACGGCAACAGTACAAACCTTCCCGTTGAGGCGTTTGCAAGTTTCTTCCTGTCGGAGCCTGTTCCGGGTGCATCGGCCGGCGGATCCGTTTTTGTAGAGTTGGTCGACATCACCGGTCGTGGCGGCCAGGGAACGCTCGATAACTTCCTGCGCGACGAGGTGCAGCTCTATCGATGAAATTCGGGAGCCTTCGAAAAAAGCCCGCCGGCCGAAGCCAGCGGGAGGGTCTAGAGTATGCCAGATTGGGGTCTGGCAGATTGCAAACGGCCCGACCCGGCTTTTTGTTTCACGATTGCCAAAGCGCCCTTCGAGCCATGCCACGCGCATAGGCAACTGTTGCGCCCTATCCGCGTCTTTGCTCCGCTGGAAGCGTTCTTCCACTGTGAGGGGCGTGAAACCGGCAATACCGGAGGGAACCGGCGGCGCGGTCGCGCGTTTGGTCGAATGCTCAAGAAGATCGCCCTCGCCACCGTTCTGATCCAGGTCGCCGCCGTTGCGGCGCTCATAACTCAGACGGTGCTCTTTGCCTCAGCCACCACTAGCCAAGCCGCGAATGTGCAGCCCGGCGAAACTGTAGCAATCACTCAGAAAGAATGCGCCAAGGCGACGTGGCCAAATATCCCCGGCCATTGTCTGAAGCGGGTTCAAGCGAGGCAGCTTGTTGCGACGATCGTATCGACGGCCGGGCAATGAAAAGGCCCCACCGTGAGGCAGCGCACCGGGTTGGACAGGGTCTCTAGGATGGTTTCGCGGGCGGCCGAGCCCGCTCTTAGAATTTCTCGAACCTTCGTTCCACACGACGCGCGAACACCTCCCTCTGTTCATTCGAAATGCTCTCGACGGAATATCGCGTCAGATAGAGGTGCTTGACATTGCGGCCGCACATCGTCTTGAGGCCTCGCAGCAGCACCTTCTTGCCTGGGTTTTGCATGTAGATTTCTGTATACCACCACGGCGAACCACATGTGGTGACTACCCCCATGCGGCGAATGTTTAGGAGTGCCGGCTTGATCGTGCCGCCGTCTGCCGGCAAATCGTAAGCAACGCCTGGCCGCCAGACTCGATCGAAATAGCCCTTCAAAATTGCCGGCATGCCTGACCACCACGTGGGGAAGCAGAACACGCACGCCTCAGCCCACCTCAACGTGTCGATATAGATCTGCAAATCCTTCGGTGTTTGAGAAAGATCGAAGTGGCCACGTCTCTCTTCAGCATCCATGGCCGGATTGAACTTCATTTCGTAAAGGTCGAAGTCGACAACCTCGTCGCCTCTTGCTTTGAGGGTCTGGACGACGCGCTTGTGAAGTGACGCTTGGTAGCTGTCGGCTAAAGGATGCGCGTAGACCACATTGATTTTCATCCAATGATCCCCGGCCAATTCCCCATCCGTCGACGGATTTTGCCGACTCGGCAGCCATTTGGCGAGTCCAGCTCATAACGAAGCTCTGATCTCCTCCAAGGATCGCACCTGACGTCCATCGGCAAAATTCTCAGGGGACAGCCAAGCCAGGAAGGCGGCGCTGGCGGGCTGCCATTCCCGCGCCAGAAGCGAGTACATGCAGATGTCGCACGGGCGGCCTTTCAGCGTGAGGCCTTCGCGCATTATGCCCTCGAAGACAAAGCCCAGCCGATCGGCTGCCCGCCTGGACTTCGCGTTAGCCGTGGTGCAGGTCCATTCCAAGCGGCGATAACCCAGGTCATCGAAGACGTGACGCATGATGAGGAAGAGCGACTCGCTGGCTGCGACGGTCCTTTGAAGAGCGGGAGCGAAAAGGACATAGCCCAATTCAATCACCCTGTGCGCCGGCCTCGCCTCCATCAGGCAGAGCCAACCGACAGGCCCCGCGGCTGCGGTGCGCAGCGTCAGGAACGTGCGCGATTGGTCGTCGAGCAGGTCGCTGACATGTGCCCGGAAAGACTGAACCCCATCGAACGGCCCTACTTTCATCTCGGCCCAGATATCATCGCGTTCGCCAGCATGAGTTAGCCGGAAGATTTCGTCGGCATCTTCGAGGCAGAGCGGCACCAGGCGGATATGGTCTCCGATCACGGTGACTGCACGAGGTAGGCTCGCGCTGCCGGCCGCTTTCGACAGTTCCTTCCAGCTCTCTTGCTCAGCCATGTTCCCTCCCTGGTATTGGCCTGTCGCACTGCGGCTCTCGCCGCTAGCTTCAGAGGCAATGAAGGCCGGTGCGGCTGGGCTGCGTCGGGTTTGGGCATCCCGCTGCGATAAATCTAAAGGCACATCAGCAGTCGCGGAAATAAGGCTGAAGACTGAAGCCCTAGGCCGCCGACAGGGCACATTGCCGCTAGCGGCCCAGGGGCTGTCTTGAAAGCGAAATCAGCTCGGATTCGTCAACGACGCCTGCCATGTAGTTTGCGATGATCCGAGACGCCAACGCATCCCGCGCATCGGGCGATTGGTGGCCGAGTTTAAGGTGCTCGAAAACTCGTCCCAGCAACGCCAACTCGGATGGTTCAAAAATACCCGCTTCCACAGCTTTTCGTCGAATTGGCATTCTGACACTCCACGTTCCCGGGCTAATAAATCTGCACGCCAAGCCGCTCGTTCCTTCTCCATCGCACCACGGCACGATAGCTTGCGTCATCCGCAGGCACGTGAAGGACGAAACGGTCGGGAATTGTGACGCCGGGGTCGACCCGTAATTCCGCACCGTGCTGGTGCTGATTTCTGACCGAGCAACTGATGTTCGCATCATCGGTGATGATGGTGGCACCCTTTAGAACGATCCCGCGCGGGTGAGAGCGTCGCTCTGGTCGCGGGTCAGTGGGGCTCATTGTCTCATTCCTCCTGGACATCGTGCGGCGCGATCCTCTTTGCAGAGCCGGCATCAGGGGCGGGACGAACTTCAAACCGATGAACCGACGCCCAGAACCCGATTCAATTAGCTTGCGCTAAAATGGTTTCCGGAACTTTTACCACGCATCGCCAGCTGAAACGACTTTGCGCCCATTGGGTTGCCGGCGGATTGGAATTGCTTGGTGATCCCCCAACCTTAGGGCAAACTGCCTGTCGGGGCGTCAGGAGGAGAAATGAGAGCACGCGCAGCAACGCTCGGGGATGTGGAGGACGTCTTTCGTGGTCTGTCCAAGCGGATGTCCGACGAATACGTCGCGGCCGGCAAGGACAGCAAGATCGCGTACGACAATCTGATGATGAACTTGAAAGAAGGCCGCGCGCACGCGCTTGTCGAGGGCGACAAGGCCGTGGCGATCATCGCCTGGCACGAGAACAGCGACGCCGCCGACACGCTGTTCGCCGCACAGGAGGATTTCTTCCGCGCCGCGACCGTCCGCTTCTGCAAGCGGCATATCAGGCACATCCAGGCGCTCGCCGGCAACGTCCCCGTCCACTCACGCAGCTGGCTTCAGGGGCCGGATGTCGCAAGATGGTTTGGAGTCATCGGCTATGTCCAGCGCGGCGAGGAGAACGGTGCCAGCCTGTTCGAGCTGCCGCCCGCCCGCGGATAGGAAATCGCGGTGTGTTGCAAGACGCTGTCAACCAGTGGACGGCTGGCTGATGTCCCGCTGCTTCGGCGCAACGTCGGCTGCACCGCACGATCGACAGTGACCGGCAGCGGCGCGCTACCGTTTTGGCAGCCATGCGAGACACGCTGCCGTTGATTTCCAAACGTTTCCTGCGACTATCTGCCGGCGGCAGACAGAGGCTGAAACATGCACCCCAAGCACCCCGACCACGTTCTCATTGACCTGGTGCCAGAGCAGTTTGGCTCGTCGGAAACCATCGTTGCGCGATACGCCGGCCTTGTCGCAACCGCATTTCGCTACCGATCCGGCGTCGCCGGTCTTCGGGTCAGCAACGAAAAGGGGGAGATCATCATGCTGCCGTTCCAGGGGCAGCAGATTTGGGACGCGACATTCCTCGGCCGTTCACTGACCATGCGCTCGATGTTCGACGAGCCGATTGCGACCCGGGATTATCTCTCGTCCTACGGTGCGTTCTTCATTCACTGCGGCGCGACGGCGATGGGAAACCCGGGCCCGAGCGATCGCCATCCGCTTCACGGCGACCTGCCCAATGCGCCTTACAGAGATGTGCAGCTCTTGGCTGGGGAAAACGCCGAGGGGTCGTTCATGGCTGTTACCGGGCGTAGCCGCCAGACGGTCGCCTTCAGCCACGACTATGTGGCACAGTCAACCGTGCGGCTGCAGCGCGACGGCACCAGCGTGGCCGTCGACATCGCCATCGAGAACCTGAAACACTCGCCAATGGAGCTGATGTACCTGGCGCACATCAATTTCAGGCCGGTGGACGGCGGACGCCTGGTCGACAGCGTCGCTGATGACCGCGCCGACATTGTCGTGCGCCAGGTGCTCCCACCCTTTTTCACGCCAAGCGAAAGCTACCTTGCCTACCGCGACGCCATTGTCGCCGATCCTTCGCGGCATCGTTTGCTGACCAAAGGCGAGCCGATCGACCCCGAACTCGTGCTGACGATGAAAGCCAAGGCAGACGCCGAAGGTTGGGCGCACGCCTTGCAGGTGCATCCGGACCGGACCGCGGATTTTGTCAGCTTTCGCCCGGCGGAGCTCAACTACGCCGTTCGCTGGATCACGCGCGGCGCCGACCAGGACGCGCTCGGCCTCGTGCTGCCGGCGACCGCCGAACCCGACGGTTATCTCGCGGCGAAGGAAAGAGGCCGCCTGGTTGTTGTCGCGCCGGGCGGGATGTTTCACTGCGCCCTGCGCTTTGGCGCGATGACCGCGGATATCGCCGCAACACAGGAACTGGTGATTTCAAAGATCCGGACCGGAGTCGCCTAGCCCGACCCACGCACCGCAAACGCGGCCTGAACCGCGCGGTTGACCGTCACCGGCAGGATCGACATGTGGTTCTCGCCGGCGTGCAGTTCGAAGCTCGCGCTCACCCCCGGGAGGGCCTGGAGACGCCCCGCCATTGTCCGCGCGAATTCGTCGGTGCGTGTCACCTGCTTCTGCTGCAGTCGCTTTTCTTCGTCCTCGGCGCCAACCTGGAACGGCGCCAGCTTCTCGGTCTCGTACTCGCCAGCCGACAGAAGCACGTTCACCGTCAGGCCTGCAGGAACGGCGGCCTCGAAGGCTTCGAGAAAGCGATCGACGGCGCGGTCTTCCCAATAGATGGCGGGGCTGGCCGCGATCCAGGTCCGGAACGAGAGCGGGCGGGTGAACAGGGCATAGAGCGCGAACAGGCCACCGAAGGAATGACCATAAAGCGCCTGGCGGCTTTCATCGATCCTGGCGCGGCTTGCCACCCAGGGCTTCAATTCGTCCTCGATGAAGGCGAGGAATTCCCCTGCCCCGCCCGTCCTGACATCAGGGGTGCCATCATAGAAGGGCGGATAGATCTTGCCCGGCGGCGGGCCGAGATCCCATGAGCGCCGCAGTGGATCATAGGCCCCCTCGACGGGATAGCCGATGGCAACGATGACGCCTTCGCAGACATTGGTGCCGGCGGGATAGCTCGCCTGCGCGCGCACCACGTCGACGGCGGTACCGATGACGGCATTGCCGTCGGTCATGTAGAGGACCGGCCAGCCGGCTGCCGGCGCCGGCTTTGCCGGCACATGCAGGAATATCCGCCAGGGATTGCCGCCATGAGCGGGCGCGAAATCGCGGACAGTGGTGTCGGCGATCAGGGCAGGCGTTGCCATCGACTTGGGCATGGAAATCTCCACAGGGACAAAAAGTCAGCGGCGACGCAGCAGCCACATCAATACCGGGCCGCCGATCAGCGTGGCGACGAGACCGGCCGGGATCTGGTGCGGGAAGATGGCGGTGCGGCCGATCCAGTCGGCGGCGACCATGATCAGCGCGCCGGCGAGCACCGCGCCGGCTGCTTGCGGCAGCGCGCGGGACAGGCCGAGGCGACGGGCAAGATGCGGCGCCATCAGGCCGATGAAGGTCAGCGGGCCGACGATCAGCGTCGAGGCGGCGGTGAGTGCTGCGACCACCAGCAGCACAAGAATCCGCGCCTCCTTCAGGTTGATGCCTAGACCTTGAACGGCGGCGGCCCCGAGCGGCAGGATGTCCAGCCAGCGCATGAAGAGAGGCGCCAGCGCAAAGAGGCAGATGGCGATGCCGCCCGTCAGCAGGGCGGCGCTCGGATCGACGCCATATGTCGAGCCGGTGAGCCAGTTGAGCAGCAGCATGGCGCGCGGATCGCCGGTGGTGGTGAGCACCAGGATCAGAGCGTCGAACAAAGCCGTCAAAGCCACTCCGGCGAGCAGCAGCCGTTCCGGTGCATAGGCGGCACGGCGGCCGATGGCCAGCGTCACCAGAAGAGCGGCGAAGGCGCCAATGGTGGCGGCCGCGGTCTGCAGCGGACGGCCTGCATCGGCGAGCGCGAACAGCGCCACCGTCATGCCCAGCGCGGCGCCGGCGCTGATGCCCAGCACTTCGGGGCTGGCCATCGGATTGCCGGTCAGTCGCTGCATCATGAGCCCGGCAAGCGCCAGCATCGCGCCGGCACCCAGCGCGGCAAGCACGCGGGGCCACCGCCACGACAGCAGCGGCTGTAGCGCATCGCCGAAAGCGAAGGTCCAGCCATGCGGCCCCGGCCCAAAGAGCAAGGCCAGCCCCAGCAGCAAAAGCAGAGCCAGGCCGATCGCCGCCAGCACGAGGCCGGGCCGGCTCGCGCGCGGGAGCCGCTCGGCCGTCAATGCCGGGGCTTCCGAACCAAGGGCAAGGCGCGGCAGCAGCCAGAGCAGCAGCGGCGCGCCGAGGAGCGCGGTGATCGCTCCGGTCGGCATCAGGTCGCCTTGCGGTCCAGTGGCGATCTGCACGGCCTGATCGGTGGCCCACAGCAATGCACCGCCGATGAGCGGCGCCATCACCAGCTGCTGACCCAACCGGCGGGCACCGCCGATGCGCGCGAGGGTCGCGGCGGCCAGGCCGACAAAGCCAATGACGCCAACAGCGGCAACGACGAAGGCGATCAGCGCGACGGCCGCCGCCAGCCCGGCGAAGCGATAGAGGCCGAGCGGGACGCCAAGGCTGCGCGCGCCGTCCTCGTCGAGGCCAAGCAAGGTCAGCGGCCGCACCATGAGGAAGATCGCCAACGCAGCAGTGCCGATGCGCGGCAACAGCCACAGCGTCGTCGACCAGTCCTGCTGGCCGAGCGAACCGGCGCCCCAGATGAACAGGCTGGCCAGCCATTCATGCCGCAGCACCACCAATGCCGCACCGATGGCGCCGGCGTAGAGGCTGACGACCAGCCCAGCCAGCACGACCGAAAGCGGTGACAGGCCCTTGTGCCAGGACAAAGCGATGACGGCGGCCAGGGCGACGAAGGCGCCGGCCAGCGCCACCCATTCGCGGCCGAAGGCGAGCGAGGACGGTGCGAGAAGCGTCGCCAGCGCCAGCGCCAGATAGGCACCGGCCGAGACGCCGACCGTTTCGGGCGAGGCCAGCGGGTTGCGCAGAACCTGTTGCAGGACGGTTCCGGCAAGTCCGAGTGCCGCGCCACACAGCAGGCTGACAGCAAGCCTGGGCAGGAAGGCGTAGTGGACGAGCACCTGCCCCATGTCATCGATGTCGGGCTTCGCGAAGGCTTCGAGCCAGAGCGCCGGCGGCAGCTGCACAACAAGGTTGGACAGGGTTGCGGCCACCGCACCGCCGACAAGCACCACGCAAAGCAGGATCGCGCCGAGCGGATAATTGTCGAAGATGCCAGCCGACCGCGCACGGTCGGCCGAGGCGGGGCTGGTGTCGCCAGTCAAGGTCGCTGCGCCATCCCTCATCGGTTGTTTCCCTCTGTCATCGCCCTGGCCAGAACCCGGGCGAAGCGGGTGGCCGAGGGAAGCGCGCCGAACATCAGCACGGCGGGGAGGCGCATGATCGAGCGGTTGCGCACGAAGGGCATGGCGTTCCACACCGGGCTTTCGGTCAGCGTGCCGCCGGCGCCGTCGGGCAAAGGCTCCAGATAGGCGAGGCGTGCGTCGCTTGATGTAGCCAGGCCGTCGATGCCGACGGTCGCAAACCCCCAATAGTTGGTCTCGCCGATCCAGGCATTGCTTAGCCCGATGCGGTCGAACACCTCCTGAAACAGACTTTTCTTGCCGTAGACGCGCACATTGCGCGGATCCATGAAGCTGACGACATAGATCGGCCGCGCCGAAAGCGGCGCCAGCTGCTGGCGAACTTCTGAAAAATACGCATCCGTCGCCGCGATCAGCGTTTCGCCTTCGCTTTCCTTGCCGACAAGCCTGGCGAGTTGGCGCGTCGCCTCGACTGCTCGCTGATAAGGCTGCCCGGCTTCGGTATAGAGCCCGATCGTCGTTACCGGCGCCACGCGTTCGAGCAGCGGCTTGATGCCATCGAGATACGGCATGGCCAGGATGATGTCGGGGGCAAGCTGCTGCAGCAATTCGAGATTGGGCTCGAGCAGCGTGCCGACATCGGCGATGTCGGGCGGCAGCGGCGGCTCGACCACCCAGGTCTCCCAGACGTCGCGACCGGCAATGGCGACCGGGTTGACGCCGAGCATGAGCAAGGTTTCGGCCAGCCCGTCATCCAGGCAGACGATGCGCAGCGGCTTCGCCGCGGCAGATGGCGATGCAATTCCGGTGAAAGGCAGAACGAAAAGTCCCAGCGCGCCGCGCCGGGTGATCTGGCCGCGGCGACGGTCGGCCCTGTGAGATTCGAGGGCCGCCATCACCACACGGCGCCTGTGCGGAAATCCGTCTGGGCGTGGATGTCAGGCACGGTTTTTCTCCAGAACGACGCGATCCCAAAAAACTGGCTGCCGGCAGCCGATGGCCGGTTGACTATGAAACATGACTTTAATAGTCAACATTGAAGATGACCAAATTAGTCAACAATTTCTCGCGCCGGCCGAAAGGGCCTGCGCATCGCCGGCAGTGAGGGGTATCGAGATGGGTTTGAGTGCATGTCGTGCGGCGCGTCGGCGAAGCCGGGTCCAGGGCCTTGTGGTCGCGTCGCTCTCGACGCTGATTTGCGCGCAGGCCCTGGCACAGGACGCCACGACCGAACTCAACCCGATCAATGTCGAGGGACAGACCGACAGCCCGGTCGGCCCCGATGACGGCTATATCGCAAAGAACACCACGACCGGCTCGAAGACCGACACACCACTGAAGGAAATTCCGCAGTCGGTGTCGGTCATCACTCGCAAACAACTCGACGACCGCCAACCGGAGCAGCTTGAGGACAGTCTATCCTACCTTGCCGGCGTCACCCCTTCGCCATGGGGTATCGACGATCGCTTCGACCAATGCCTGATCCGCGGTTTTGACCTCTGCACGTCGGCGATCTATCGCGACGGCCTGCCGCAGAAGGTGATCGACTTCTCCGGCTTCAAGATCGAACCCTATGGGCTGGAGCGAATCGAGGTGCTGAAGGGACCGTCCTCGGTGCTCTACGGCGAGAACGAGGCCGGCGGCATGGTCAATGCCATTACCAAGCGGCCGACGGACAAGCCGATTTATGACGGTTTCCTCAGCTATGGCAGCTTCAACACGGTCGAGGCCGGGCTCGATGTCGGCGGCCCGATCGACGATGCCGGCGTATGGTCCTACCGGCTGACCGGTCTGGTTCGCAACGGCGAGATCGAAACCGACTATTCCCGCAACGACCGCATCTTCGTCGCGCCGGCGCTCAAATGGCAGCCGGATGCGCAGACCTCGTTGACCATCCTGGCCAACTACCAGTGGGACAGGCTGACGCCGATCCAGTTTCTGCCGGCGCAGTATGGCAATCTGCCGCGCAATTTCTTCACCGGCTCGCCCGACTTCGACCGTTTCGATGCCAACCATGGTTCGATCGGCTACCAGTTCAGCCATGAGTTCGACGACCATTGGACAGTGCGGCAGAACCTGCGCTACTCGCAGCAGGAAACCGACTACCGGCAGCTCTACTATGGCGAGTGGCTTGGCGGCCCGGACATGATCAACGATCATACGATGTCGCGTACGCTGTTCACCGTGGATGAGACGGCAAGTCTGTTCAACGTCGATAACCAGGCCGAATACAAGGCGACCTTCGGCGCGGTCGAAAACAAGCTGCTGTTCGGTCTCGATTACAACAGGCAGTCGGTCGACGGGCAGAACGGCTATGGGGAAGGTCCGCCGCTGGACACCCTGAATCCGGACTACTCGATCCCGGTCACGCCGCCGGGTCTCATCATTGCCGATCGCGTGCAGACGATCGGCCAGATCGGTCTTTATGCACAAAACCAGTCCAAGATCGCCGACCACTGGGTGCTGACCCTCGGCGGCCGGCAGGCCTGGGTCGACAACACCAATCAGGACCGGATTGGTACGGGCAGCTACGATCAGAAGGACCATGCCTTCACCGGCAATGTCGGCATCGGCTATCTCTTCGACAACGGTTTGACGCCCTATGCCAGCTATGCCGAATCCTTCACCACCAATATCGGCCAGACACTGGCCAATGTGCCGTTCCAGCCCTCCAAAGGAAAGCAGTACGAAGTCGGCGTGAAGTACGAGCCGACCTTCTTCCCCGGATACCTCACCGCCTCGCTGTTCGACCTGCGCAAGACCAATGTGCTGACGACCGATCCGAGCAATCCGCTTGGCCAGGTCCAGACCGGAGAAGTCCGCCATCGCGGCCTCGAGATCGAGGCCAATGCCGATCTTGCTTTCGGCCTGAGCGCGACAGCGGCCTACACCTATCTCGATGCGGAGATAGCCAAGGGCGACGACGCCGGCAACCGCCCTGCCAGGGTGCCGGAACACCAGGCATCGCTGTGGGCCAACTATGAAGTTGGCAGCGGCGTGCTCGAGGGCTTGAGCCTCGGCGCCGGCGTGCGTTACATCGGCGCGAGTTTTGGCGACAACACGAACACGGTCAACGTGCCCGGCCACACGCTGGTCGATGCGGCGCTGCGCTACAAGAAGAATGGCTGGCAGGCGGCGCTCAATGTCTCCAACCTGTTCGACAAGACCTACTACTCGACCTGCTACGAGAGCGGCAGCAATCCCGACCTCAGCTGCATCTATGGCGAAGGCCGCGTCATCAAGGGCAGCCTCAGCATGAAGTTCTGATGCATGCCGCCCAGCCTGCCCGCAAACCGCAGTGCTGAGAGCAAGGGCTTGAAGTGCAGCGCTTGAGCGCGTGACATCATGACGTGTCTCTGGGCCGCGATCGGGCGAGGGCCGCGCAATCCGTTGACGCTGCGAGGCGATCCGGTCCGTTACGTCGCCCGTGCGACATCACGCCACCCGAAATCGCCGCCGGCCTGACCGAACCCATATCCGGCATCATCTTTCCTCCACGAATTCAGTCCATAATGGCATGGTCCACGGCCGCCTTCGGGCAGCCGCGCCCCGGGATTGCCTGAGAGAGGACGGCCAGGCACGAATCAAAAAGTCGGCGGCAAGCCGCGACAGAAGGTGTAGAAGACCGTGCCGAACGCATCGAGGGCAGTGCGATCGGGTTGCGCTCGGCAAGCCTTGATGATTTGTTGCCGCAATACGGAGAACGAATGATGCGAGAGCCTGCCGGTCAAAACGAATATGGATCGACGAATCCCTTCGATCCGGACGATCTGCCGACGTTGAACGCGATCGGGCCAACCATTGGCGGCGGCAACGATTTCGAGAAATATGCGGTTGCCGTGATCATCGTGTTCGGCGCCCTGATCATCGGCGGGCTGATGGCCGCGTCGATGACCTTCGGGCACCGCAACGGTTTCCTCTTCGCGCTTGGTGGCGCCACATCGGCCTGGATAGGGGGAAACGCGCTGCTGCTCGACCGGCCGCGAATCTACGCGCTGTTCGTCGCCATCGCCGCCTTGATGTTGGTCGCATCCACCATCACGCTGGTCGCCTAGAGCGGTTCACCGTTTCACGGAAACGGAGAACCACTCTATCTCTTTGTTTCGACGCAATTCCCTAAGGGAAAGCGCTACGCGCTTTCCCGGGAAAACCGTTTCACACTTTTCTGGAATTGCTCTAATCGGACAGAAAGTCCAGCATCGGCCCTCTACGCCGATGCTCTAATATCCAAGTGCCTCGCCGGAGGCCGCACGGCTGTCGATGGCGCCGTTGTAGCGGGCGCCGCCGCCCTTCTCGATCTCCGCCAGGCTCTTGCCGCCGACCAGAATGCCCGCAGCCTGACCCCAGGTCGAATCACCGAGATCGAGGTGATAGCCCATGCCGGCCAGCAACTTTTCGGTATCGGGTGAAAGTCCGAACGGCTCGATGTAAACCGTGTCTGGCAGCCACTGGTGATGGATGCGCGGCGCGTCGATCGCCTCCTGGATGTTCATGCCGTGGTCGATGACATTGACGATCGCTTCCAGCGTGATGGTGATGATGCGCGAGCCGCCCGGGCTGCCGATGACCATGAACGGCTTGCCATCCTTGGCCACCACTGTCGGGCTCATCGACGACAGCGGCGTCTTCTTCGGCTGGATGGCATTCGCTTCGCCCTGAACCAGACCATAGAGATTGGGCACGCCGGGTTTCTGCGTAAAATCGTCCATCTCGTTGTTGAGCAGGATGCCGGTGCCGTCGGCGACGACGCCGGCGCCGAACGATCCGTTCAGCGTGTAGGTGACGGCGACCGCGTTGCCGTCATTGTCGATGATCGAATAATGCGTCGTCTCCTTGCTTTCGCCAAAGCCCTTCGGCATCAGGTCCTGCGACACGCCGGCCCGGAACGGATCGATCTTGTCGCGGATATCCTTGGCATAGGCCTTGTCCAGCAGTTTCGAGACCGGATTGTCGACGAAATCGGGATCGCCGAGCGCCGAATTGCGGTCGACATATGCGTAGCGCATCGCCTCGACCATGACATGGACCGTCTCGGCCGAGCCGGCGCCGAGGTAGGACAGCGGATAGCCTTCGAGCACGTTGAGGATTTCGCAGATGATGACGCCACCGGAACTCGGCGGCGGCGAAGATGTGATCTCGTAGCCGCGATAGGTGCAGGTCACCGGCTTGAGTTCGCGAACCGCATATTGCTCGAAATCCGGCTTGGCCAGGATGCCGCCCTTGGCGCCGCTCGCCTTGACGATGGCATCGGCAATGGCGCCTTTGTAGAACGCATCAGGGCCTTTCTCGGAAATGGCGGCGAGCGAAGCGGCAAGGTCAGGCTGGATCAGGCGCTCGCCGATGCCATAGGGCTTGCCATCGGGCTTCAGGAAAATCGCGGCAGCCGCAGGATCCTTCGCCAGCCTGTCGGCGCTGCCGGCAAAAGAGGCCGCGTCGCCCTGATTGAGGATGAATCCGTCCTTGGCATAGCTGATTGCCGGCGCCATCAAATCCTGTCTGGACAATTTGCCATATTTTTCGCGGGCCATCTCTAAACCAGCCACTGAGCCCGGCACGCCGACCGCGAGATAGCCGTTGAGGCTGGCGCCCTTCACCGGGTTGCCGTCCTTGTCGAGATACATCGTCTTGGTCGCCGCAAGCGGCGCCCGCTCGCGAAAATCGAGGAAGGTCGATTTGCCGTCCTTGAAGCGGATGGTCATGAAGCCGCCGCCACCGATATTGCCGGCATTGGGGTAGACGACGGCGAGCGCATAGCCGACGGCGACCGCGGCATCGACAGCATTGCCGCCCTTTTTCAAGACCTCGACACCCACTTCGGACGCCAGATGCTGGGCCGTGACCACCATGCCGTGCTCGCCCTTGGCTGGTGCGGGCGACGCGGCGAAGACGCTCGTCAATGGGGCCAGGGCGAAGGTGATGGAAAGTGTGGCGGCGATCAATGTCCGACGGGTGAGAGGCATGGCGGTTCTCCGGGCGGGGGGACGCCTAGAAGAACCCGTCAGGGCCGCCGAGTCCACCATCAATGGTGGACCAGGCGGATCAATTCAGATGTCAGACAATGCCGCCCGAGCCGCCGGCGACTGCGGGACGTTCCGCCGCCACCTTGGCGCGGTACCCGGCCGCCCGGTAAGCGGCAACCGGATCGATGGCGCCGCCCGTCTTCAACCGCGCCATGGCGAGGATCGGCTCGACATCAGTGCGGTAGGCGGCTTTCAGCGTCTGCGTCGCCATCAGCGCGTCATTGCTGTCCTGGTAGGCTTCCAGCGCCTTGCGGTCGACCAGCAGCGCCTGCGCATAGGCGCGCTGCACCTCGACCGCCGACAGCATCAGGCTTTCGATCGGATCGGTGACGTTGTGGCTCTGGTCGAGCATGTGGGCCGGATCGAAACCCTCGGCGCCGGAAAGCTCGGCATCGACCAGTTCGTTGAAGACAAGGAACAGCCGGTAGGGATCGATCGAACCGGCGTCGAGGTCGTCGTCGCCATATTTCGAATCGTTGAAATGGAAGCCGCCGAGTTTCTTGAACTGGATCAGCCGCGACACGATCATCTCGATGTTGACGTTGGGCGCGTGATGGCCAAGGTCGACTAGGCAGAACGCCTTGTCGCCGAGTTCCTGCGCGATCATGTAATTGGTGCCCCAATCCTGCACGACCGTCGAATAGAAGGCCGGCTCATACATCTTGTGCTCGGTGAACAGTTTCCAACCGTCTGGCAGTCCGGCATAGACCTCCTTCATGGCGTGGAGATAGCGCTCGAATGCCCTGGCGAAATTGACCTGGCCGGGAAAGTTCGAGCCGTCGCCGATCCACACCGTCAGCGCCTTGGAACCCAGCGTCTTGCCGATTTCGATGCATTCGAGATTGTGCTCGACCGCTTGCCGGCGTGTGCCGGCATCAGCGTGCGACAGCGAGCCGAATTTGTAGGAAAGTGTCTGGTCCTTGGCATCCGAGAAAGTGTTGGAATTCATGGCGTCGAAGCCGAGGCCGAAGCGCGAGGCCGCCTGTTTCAGCCGGTTCGGGGAGGCCTTGTCCCACGGAATGTGCAAGGAGACGGTCGGTGTCGCCTGCGTCAGCTGCTGGATGACGGCACAGTCCTCGATCTTGTCGAAGATGTCGCGCGGCTCGCCGGCGCCGGGAAAGCGGGCAAAGCGGGTGCCTCCGGTGCCGACGCCCCAGGAGGGAATAGCTACGGCGAATTTCTCGACCTTGTCTTGGATGGCGTCGATGGCGATGCCGCGACGGTCGAGGCGCTCGCCGAGCGACGCGTAGTCGCGCTCGAGATCGGCCTTGCGCGCGGCGTTGTCCTTGTCGACGACGTCGGCGGAAATGATGGATTCGGACACTAAAGTTTCCTCCCAGATGCGTTCGGTCGGCGCTGCCCCTCATCCGCCTGCCGGCGCCTTCTCCCCGTATAGGGACGGGGAGAAGGGAAGCGCTCCGGCTCCGCCTTCAATGATTATCGCGTAAAGCTCTGCGCGTTGCCGGCGTCGACATTGATGATGTTGCCGGTCGACTTGGCCGACATGTCGGAGGCGAAGAAATAGATCGCCTCGGCAATGTCTTCCGGGAAGACCGAACGCTTCAGCATCGAGCGCGAGCGGTAGTGCTCCTCCAGGTCGTCGGTCGACATCTTGTAGGCGGCGGCGCGCTGTTCCTTCCACTCGCCTGTCCAGATCTTCGAGCCGCGCAGCACGGCGTCCGGGTTGACGACATTGACCCGGATTTGCGCTTCCGCGCCTTCCAGCGCCAGGCAACGCGCCAGATGGATCTCGGCCGCCTTGGCCGTGCAATAAGCGGCGGCATTGGGCGAGGCGGCAAGGCCGTTCTTGGAGGCGACGAAGACGACATTGCCGCCGATCTTCTGCACCCGGAACAACCGGAACGCTTCCCTGGACACCAGGAAATAACCGGTGGACAGGATGTCCATGTTCTTGTTCCACAGCGCCAGCGTGGTTTCCTCGATCGGCGCCGAGGAGGCGAGACCCGCATTCGATACCAGAATGTCGATGCCGCCGAACTCGACCGCCATCTCCCCGAAGCCGGAGATGACCTGGTCCTCTGAAGTGACGTTGATCAGCACCGGCCGGACGAAATCCTTGCCATAGGCTTTCGCCAACTCGTCATTGGCGCTGGCGAGCGCTGTCTCGTCGATGTCAGCCAGCACGACGCAGGCGCCTTCGCGCAGCAGCCGGCTGGCCGTCGCGCGGCCGATGCCGCCGGCACCACCGGTGACCAGCGCAATCTGGCCGGCGAGCGCCTTCGGCTTTGGCATGCGCTGCAGCTTCAGGTCCTCGAGCAGCCAGTATTCGATGTCGAAGGCTTCCTGTGCGGGCAAGCCGACATAGGACGAGACCGTGGAGGCACCGCGCATGACGTTGATGGCGTTGACATAGAATTCGCCCGAGATGCGGGCCGTCGCCTTGTCACCGGCAAAGGTGAACATGCCGACGCCGGGCATCAGGTAGACGACGGCGTTGGGATCGCGGATGGCGGGCGAGTCCGGATGCTTGCAGCTGTCGTAATAGGCCTGGTAGCCAACACGATAGGCGGCAATATCGTCGGCAAGACGGGCAATGACGGCATCGACATCGGGCTTGGCCGGATCGAATTCGATGACCAGCGGGCGGATCTTGGTGCGCAGGAAATGGTCCGGGCATGAGGTGCCAAGTGCCGCCAGCGGCCGCAAATCCCTGGAGTTGACGAATTCGAGCACGGCGGGCTGGTCGTCGAAATGACCAAGCTTGTGGCTCTTTTCCGAGATCAGGCCGCGGATCCTGGGCATCAGCTTCGCGGCAATGGCACGGCGTGATGCAGCGTCGAGCGATTTGACCGCTTCGCCGCCGAAGATCGCCAGGCCTTCGGACCGGCGCTCGAACCATTCGATCGCCTGATTGATGACCGAAATCGTCGTCTCGTAGCATTCCTTCGGCGTGTCGCCCCACGTGAACAGGCCATGGCTCTCGAGAATGACGCCCTTGGCGGCGGGGTGTTCGAGGCAGAATTTCTCCAGCCAAAGGCCGAGTTCGAAACCCGGCCGCTTCCACGGCAGCCAGCCGATGGCATCGCCGAAGATCTCTCTGGTCAGCGCCTTGGAATCCTTTGCGGCAGCGATGGCGATGATCGCGTCGGGATGCATATGATCGACAAAGGGCTTTGGCACGAAGGCATGCAGTGGCGTGTCGATCGAGGCCGCGCGTGGGTTCAAATTGAAGGTGCAGTGCGGCAGGAGACCGACCATCTCGTCCTCATGCGCCAAGCCGCGATAGAGGCCTTTGAGCGCGCGCAACTTGTCCATGTAGAGGGTGGCAAAACCGTCGAGCTTGATAGAGGCGCTGTCGCCGCCCGAGCCCTTGACCCAAAGCACTTCGACGTCTTCGCCGGTCAGCGGGTCTTTCTGCTGGATTTTCGAGGAGGTGTTGCCGCCGCCATAGTTGGTGACGCGCTTGTCGGAGCCGAGCGTGTTCGAGCGATAGACCAGAAGCTCAGGGTCGCTCATCCCCTTGGCCCTAGCATCATCCCACAGATTGGCGAGGCGCGAACCGGAGCGCTTGTCGAGCATAGATATCCTCCCTGGGACGCAAAAAGAGCAGTCCATTCGGCCGGGAATGTCTACGCAAGCAGGCCGCTTGTCAATCACAAACGATCAAGATCAGTCATATTGCACTGCACAATGAAATTATTTGATCGGAAATGATTGACACTGCTCGTTTTGAGTGCCTAGATGCTCAGGCAGGGAGGAACCATGCACGAAAAAGAGCGCCACAGGATCATTCTGTCCGCCGTCCAGGAAAAGCCTGTGGTGACGGTGCAGGAGATGGTCGACCTGACGGAGTCCTCCGAGGCGACGATCCGGCGCGATATCGCGGCACTCCACGTCCAGAAGCGCCTGCGCCGGGTGCGCGGCGGCGCCGAGGCGATCTCGCCGCCGCAGTTCATCGGCCTCGCCGGCCGGCCGTTTTCCGTCAACGAAACGCTCAACGCAGCGCAGAAGCGAGCGATCGCCCGCGAAGCGGTCGAACTGTGCAAGGACGGCGAGCCGATCATCATCAATGGCGGCACCACAACCTTCCAGATGGTGCATTTCCTGACCGGCCGCCGCATGCCGATCTTCACCAATTCGTTCCCGATCGCGGAGCACCTGCTCAAGCACTCCAAGAACACGGTGATGCTGTCGGGCGGCACCATCTACCGCGAGCAGAACATCATCCTGTCGCCCTTCGACAATGACGTGACGCGCAATTTCTATGCGCGCCGCATGTTCATGGGCGCGCAGGGGCTCGGGCCGCTCGGCCTGATGGAAGGCGACCCGCTGCTGATCCAGGCGGGGCAGAAGCTGATCGATCAGGCCGACGAGCTGGTGGTGCTGGTCGATTCCTCGAAATTCCGCAAACGCTCCAGCCTGATCCTGTGCGGCCTGTCGCGCATCGCCACGGTCATCACCGATGACGGCATCGAGGATCGCGAAGCCAAAATGCTCGAAACCGCGGGCGTGACGCTGATCGTCGCCCGCAAATCGGCAACCAACAAGGAAGAATCTTCACTGCAGGCCTGAGGCCAACTCACGCCCGCAGCGGCGATGGAATGCAACGCTCAAGGGAGGATATTCGATGAGCTTTTTGAAGAAATTGATGGTGACGGCGGCTTTCTCTGCCGCCATGTTCGTGAATGCGGCCTATGCCGAAAACGTCAAGATCGCACTGGTGGTGAAGTCGCTCGGCAACGGCTTCTTCGATGCCGCCAACAAGGGTGCCGAAGAGGCGGCCAAGGAACTCGGTGACGTCGATATCATCTATACCGGTCCGACCAAAGCGACCGCCGAAGCGCAGATCGAAGTGGTCAATTCGCTGATCGCCCAGAAGGTCAACGCCATCGCCATTTCGGCCAATGACGCCGACGCGCTGGTGCCGGTGCTGAAGAAGGCCATGGAGCGCGGCATCACCGTCATCTCCTGGGATTCGGGCGTCGCCAAGGAAGGCCGCCAGCTTCACCTCAACCCGTCCGACACCGGCCTGATCGGCGAGACCATCATCAAGCTTGCCGCCGACTATCTGCCGGAAGGCGGCGACGTCGCCATCCTGTCGGCGTCCTCGACCGCGACCAACCAGAACGCCTGGATCGACGCGGCCAAGAAAATCCTGCCGGAGAAGTTCCCCAAGATCAAACTCGTCGCCACCGTCTACGGCGACGATGACTCGGCCAAGAGCACGGACGAAGCCAAGGGCCTGCTGAAGTCCTATCCGAACCTCAAGGCGATCATCGCACCGACCACCGTCGGCGTCGTTGCCGCCGCCCAGGTGGTGACTGACGAGAATCTGATCGGCAAGGTCAACGTCACCGGCCTTGCGCTGCCGTCCGAGTTCAAGAAGTTCATCGACAACGGCGCCAGCCAGGCCGTGGCCCTATGGAACCCGATCGACCTCGGCTACTCCGCCGTCTACCTCGCCCACGATCTGGCGGTGAAGAAGGAAGAGGCCAAGCCGGGCGCCACGCTGTCGATCGGTCGCGTCGGCAAAGTCACGCTCGACGACACCAATTCGGCTGCGATGGCTCCGCCCTTCCAGTTCGACAAGAGCAACATCGAGAAATTCTCCAAGATCTATTGATCTGGAGCTCCTTCGAGCTGTCGCGGCGGGGCTCACGTTCCGCCGCGACTTTAAACGGACCTTGTTTCAGGGCTTGATACGACTATGGACACGACAGCCCAACACGGCACGGCAAAGGAGGGGCCACTGGCCTCGACTCCGCGCCTGACGCTGTCCGGCGTCTCAAAGAGTTTTCCCGGTGTGCGTGCGCTGCACGATGTCGG
Source organism: Mesorhizobium bavaricum (assembly GCF_056781655.1). Lineage (NCBI taxonomy): Bacteria > Pseudomonadati > Pseudomonadota > Alphaproteobacteria > Hyphomicrobiales > Phyllobacteriaceae > Mesorhizobium > Mesorhizobium bavaricum. Next base: position 142,985 of record NZ_CM165566.1, read on the forward strand.
CCTGTCGCTCTATCCGGGCCAGGTGACAGCACTGATCGGCGAAAACGGCGCCGGCAAGTCGACGCTGGTCAAGATCATGACCGGCATCTACCAGCCCGATACGGGCACCATCAGCATCGACGGTCAGGCCGTCACTCTGCCCAGCGCGCATGCCGCCTTCGGCTATGGCGTCACCGCGATCCATCAGGAGACCGTGCTGTTCGACGACCTGACGGTGGCCGAAAACATCTTTCTTGGCCACGCGCCGCGCACGCGCTTCGGCACAATCGACTGGCGCACCATGCGCAAAAATGCGCGCGAAGTGCTCGACACCATGCATGCCGGCCATATCGACGCCGATGCGCGGCTGAAGGACCTTGGCATCGCCAACAAGCATCTCGTCGCCGTCGCCCGCGCCATGTCGATCGACGCCCAGATCGTCATCATGGACGAGCCGACCGCCGCGCTTTCGATGAAGGAGATCGAGGAGCTTTTCCTGCTCATCGAGTTCCTCAAGAGCGAAGGCAAGGCGATCCTGTTCATCAGCCACAAGTTCGACGAGATCTACCGCATCGCCGACCGCTACACGGTGTTCCGCGATGGCGAGATGGTCGGCGAAGGCCTGATCAAGGATGCCGGCCAGAGCCAGATCGTGCGCATGATGGTCGGCCGCTCGGTTGACCACATCTTTCCGCAGCGCAAAGCCGAGATCGGCGCGCCGGTGCTTTCCGTCTCCGGCCTGTCGCACCCGACCGAGTTCAACAACATCGGCTTCGAGCTGCACAAGGGCGAAATCCTTGGCTTCTATGGCCTTGTCGGCGCCGGGCGCAGCGAGGTCATGCAAGCGATTTCAGGCATCACCCGCACGTCAGGCGGCACGATCACGTTGGAGGGCAAGACGATCGCGCCGAAATCGGCGGCGGATTCGATCGATGCCGGCATCGTCTATGTTCCCGAGGAGCGAGGCAAGCAAGGCGTGGTGATCGGCCTGCCGATCTTCCAGAATGTCTCGCTGCCTTCACTCAAGCGCACCTCGAAATCCGGCCTGCTGCGGCTGTCGGAGGAGTTCGCGCTCGCCCGCTCCTACACCGAGCGGCTCGACCTGCGCGCCTCCTCCCTCAGCCAGGATGTCGGCACGCTGTCGGGCGGCAACCAGCAGAAGATCGTCATCGCCAAATGGCTGGCCACCGCGCCCAAGGTGATCATCCTCGACGAACCGACCAAGGGCATCGACATCGGCTCGAAGGCCGCCGTGCACGGCTTTATGGCCGAGCTGGTGGCGCAGGGCCTGTCGGTGATCATGGTATCGTCGGAGCTGCCGGAAATCCTCGGCATGTCCGACCGTGTCGTCGTCATGCGCGAAGGACTTGTCGCGGCGATCTACGACAACAAGGGACTGGACGCCGAGACGCTGGTCCGGACGGCAGCGGGGATCGCGGCATGAGAGCCTTTCTCAAACACCGCGAAATCTGGCTGTTGGCGGCAATCGTTTTGCTCATCGGGCTGATCTCGACGCGCTTCCCGGCCTTCGCCGACCCCGGCAATCTGCGCCAGGTGTTCAACGACACCTCGATCCTCATGATCCTGGCGCTCGGCCAGATGGTCGTCATCCTGACCCGGTCGATCGATCTGTCGATGGCGTCGAACCTCTGCTTCACCGGCATGGTGGTGGCGATGCTGAACGCCGCGCACCCGGCGATCCCGATCCCGCTGCTGATCGTCATTGCGCTGGCCGTCGGGCTGGTGCTGGGTGCCGTCAACGGCCTCTTGGTTTGGCGACTGAACATCCCCTCGATCGTGGTGACGCTTGGCACACTGACCATCTATCGCGGCGCCACGTTCGTCCTGTCTGGTGGCGCCTGGGTCAATGCCGACAAGATGAGCCCCGACTTCATCGGCTTTCAACGCGCGGCCTTCCTCGGCATCCCTGTGCTGTCCTGGATTGCCATCCTGGTGATTGCGCTGTTCTTCGTCTTGATGACGCGCACAGCGCTCGGCCGTTCGATCTATGCCATCGGCGTCAATCCGACGGCATCGGTCTATGCCGGCATCGATGTAGGCCGGACGAAATTCATCGTCTTCTGCATCTCCGGCATGATCGGCGGCCTTTCCGGCTATCTCTGGATATCGCGCTATGTGATTGCTTCGGTCGAGGTCGCCAACGGCTATGAGCTCAACATCATCGCCGCCTGCGTCATCGGCGGCATTTCGATTGCCGGCGGCATCGGCTCGGTCGGTGGCGCAGTGCTGGGCGCGTTGTTCCTCGGGATCATTTCCAACGCGCTGCCGGTCATCAACATCTCGCCCTTCTGGCAGATGGCGATTTCGGGCAGCGCCATCATCCTCGCCGTCGTGCTCAACGCGCGCGGCGAACGCCAGCAGGGCCGCATTATCCTGCGAAAAGTGGAGGCGGTGACATGACCGACGTCCCTGCCCCGCGCCACATTCCCGACCGGCTCGACAAGCCGCTGAGTTCGGCGATCTTTTCCTGGGAGGCGCTGCTGGTCGTGGTGGCCGTCGCCATCTTCGCCATCAACAGCTTCGCCTCGCCGTATTTCCTCGACCCGTACTCGCTGTCCGACCTGACTTTCAATTTCACCGAGAAGGGTCTGATCGCCTTTGCCATGGCGCTGCTGATCATTTCCGGAGAGATCGACCTGTCGGTCGCCGCCATCATTGCGTTGGCGTCGACCATGATGGGCATGGCGGTGCAGGCCGGCGCCGGCACGCCGGTGCTGGTGCTGATCGGCATCGTCGTCGGGCTTGGTTGCGGCGCCTTCAATGGGCTGCTGGTGACAAGGTTGGGATTGCCATCCATCGTCGTCACCATCGGCACGATGAGCCTGTTTCGCGGCATCGCCTTCATCGTCCTCGGCGACCAGGCCTACAAGGGCTATCCGGAAAGCTTCGCCTTCTTCGGCCAGGGATATGTCTGGTGGGTGGTGTCGTTCGAGCTGGTGCTGTTTCTCATCGCAGCTGTCATCTACTGGTTCGTGCTGCACCGGACGAGTTTCGGGCGTCGTGTCTTTGCCATCGGCAACAATCCGGTTGCGGCGCAGTTTTCCGGCGTGCGCGTCGGGCGCACCAAGTTCGTGCTTTTCTGCCTGACCGGGCTGATGTCGGGCATCGCCTCGGTGCTGATCACTTCGCGGCTCGGCTCGACCCGGCCTTCGATCGCGCAAGGCTATGAACTGGAAGTCATCACCATGGTGGTGCTCGGCGGCGTCAGCATCCTCGGCGGCGCCGGTAGCATTCTGGGTGTCGTGCTCGCCGCCTTCATCATGGGGCTGGTGACCTTCGGGCTTGGCCTGCTCAACGTGCCAGGCATCGTCATGTCGATCTTCATCGGCCTGCTGTTGATCATCGTCATCGCGCTGCCGATCGTCTGGCGGCGGCTGCGCGGAGGACGATGATGGCTGAGAAATATGCGTTCAAGATGAAACTCAAACCGGGCATGAAGACCGAATACAAGAAGCGCCACGACGAAATCTGGCCATCGCTGGTCGCTCTCCTCAAGCAGGCCGGCGTCTCCGACTATTCGATCCATCTCGACGAAGAGACCAATATCCTGTTCGGCGTGCTGTGGCGGCGAGACGATCACGGCATGGACGATCTGCCGAAGCATCCAGTGATGCAGCGCTGGTGGGCTCACATGGCCGACATCATGGAGACCAAGCCGGACAATGAGCCGGTGGCCGTGCCGCTGGAAACCGTGTTCCATATGAAATGAGCGCGATGCGCCACATCGCCGTCATCGATATCGGCAAGACCAATGCCAAGGTGGCGCTGGTCGATCTCGCCACGCTGAGCGAAGTGGCGCTGCGCCGCATGGCCAATGCGCCGGTGCGGCAGGCGCCCTACCCGCATCACGATGTCGAGGCGCTGTGGACGTTCATCCTCGACAGCCTGGCCGGCCTTAACCGCGAGCAGCGCATCGACGCCATTTCGATCACCACGCATGGCGCGACGGGCGCACTGGTCGACGCCGCGAACGACCTGGTGCTGCCCGTCCTCGATTATGAATTCGATGGCCCCGACAGTCTGGCAGCAGACTATGATGGGATCCGTCCGCCCTTCGCCGAGACCGGCACGCCGCGCTTGCCGCTAGGCCTCAATCTCGGCGCGCAATTCTTCTGGCAGCAGAAGCGCTTCCCTGCGGAGTTCGCCAAGGCCTCCGCGCTGCTGATGTATCCGCAGTACTGGGCGCTGCGCCTGACCGGCGTCGCCGCCAATGAAGTGACCTCGCTCGGCTGCCACACCGATCTGTGGAACCCGTGGACAGCGGATTTTTCGTCGCTGGTCGACCGCCTTGGCTGGCGCGAGCTGATGGCGCCAGCGCGGCCAGCCAAAGACCGTCTCGGCCCGATCCTGCCTACACTTGTCGCGCGAACCGGGCTCGATCCGCAGACGCCGGTGTTCTGCGGCCTGCACGATTCCAACGCATCGTTGCTCCCGCATCTCCTGTCCGACGTGCCGCCTTTCTCCGTGGTCTCGACCGGCACCTGGGTGGTGTCGATGGCCGTCGGCGGCAAGCAGATTGTGCTGGATGCGGCGCGCGATACGCTGGTCAACGTCAGCGCTCTGGGCGCGCCTGTGCCTTCGGCGCGCTTCATGGGCGGCCGCGAGTTTTCCGTGCTGACGGAAGGCCAGCCGGACAACTGGACCGAAGCTGATGTCGGCGCCGTGCTGGCGCGAAAGACATTGCTGCTGCCATCGACCCAGCAAGGGTCGGGGCCGTTCCCGCACCATGCCGCGACATGGCTTGACGCTGACGGCATCACACGCGGCCAGCGCTTCGCCGCCATCTCGTTCTATCTGGCGCTGATGACGGCGACCTGCCTCGACCTGATCGGCGCCGACGGCCCGACCACGGTCGAGGGGCCCTTTGCCCGCAACCGGCTCTATGTCGGCATGCTGGCGGCAAGCACGGCCCGCGCCGTTGTCGCGTCAGAGGCCGCCACCGGCACCAGCATTGGCGCAGCACTGCTCGCTTCGGGTCCGGTAACGGCTCATGGCAAAGGCGACAGAATGGAGCCGCCGACCGATCCGGCCTGGGTCGACTACGTCAGTGCATGGCGCGCGGCAGTCGAAGCGCAGCGCTGACTACAGGATCCGCTTGCCGAAGGCCGACATGACGAAGTTGACCGTGTCGGTGCCGATCCGAGGCTCCAGATCCGCGGTCAGGCCCGAAACATCCATCGACAACAGCCCGCCGGAGAGCGCGATCGCCTCCATCGCCTGATGTGTTTCGCGCACGGTGAGGCCACCGGAACCTGCCGCCCAGCCGGCGAATTCGGTGACATCAGGCGAATAGCTGACGTGAAAACCTTGTGTGCCTGAAGTGGCGATGCGGATCGCCTCGTGCATCAGGTCGCGCATGCCCATCGCGTCGATATCGGTCATGGTGAAGGCCGCGACGCGCGAATCCTTCAGCACTCTCGCCTCGGCCGGATCGGCATGGCGCAAGCCAACGATGACGACATTCTCCGGCGACAGCTGCGGCTGCAGCGCACCCGCCTTGTGATCGAGGCCAAGGGCGCGGGCCAGCACCGCTCGTTCCGGAAGGTCGATGCCATCCTCGTCCTCGGGCATCAGGGCAGCGATGGAATCGATCCAGATCAGGCCGAAGGAATGCGTCGCGCGCGCCGTTGCCGTCAGCGCCTTGTGCGCGATGCGGCGATCGGCGCCGGCGGTCAGCCGGATCAACCCCGATGGCGGCCGCTCGATATCGGCCAACTCGACGACGTCGAAATTCATCGCCTCGAGCCGCGCGCCGGTGCCTTCCCGGGCCAGGATGCCGGCGGCGCCCTGTTCCGCCAGTATCGACACCATCTTGCGGCCGGAAAAATCCTCGACATCGTGCATCGGGGCCTTCTCGACATATTCCGAGGTCATCGCCAGCAGCATGGCGCCGTAGCTCATGCGGAAGGCGACGCGGTCGCCGACGGCGGGCGGCGGGTCGGCATCCGCCACATCCAGCAGCAGATGGTCGCTGGAGGCGCCGAGCACCCGCACACCCTTGGCGATCGGCGTCAGTCCCTCTACCAGCACGTCCTCGCGGCCGATATTGGCGATGGCGCGCAGCCTGTCGCCCTCGTCGGGAAAGACCGGCTGGTTGCCGAAGGCGTCGTAGCCGGATTGCCCGATCGGCCGTGACGGCTTGAGCTTGACCTCGATGATGTCGCTGGTCAGGCGGCAGGCGTCGGGTTCGAGTTCAGCCCACGGCACTTCGCGGAAGGTTTCGACCCCGCCTTGCAGGATCGCCTCGCCGACGCGCAGATTGTTGATGCCGGCGGGTAGCTTGCCCTCAAGCAGCAACGGCAACGATGATGAGGCGCCGCCCGAGATCCAGTCGAGGCTTTTACCGGACAGGCGCTCGGTCTTGTAGGCGTGGGCGACCAGTTGCCCGAGATTTTCCTCGGTCGGCATGATGGCGCCGAAACAGCCGAGATTGGTGCCGATACCGGCGATGCGCACGCCCTTGAACTGCAGGATCTGTTCGACCGTGGGGATCAGGTCGCTCGGCCAGATGCCCTCCCTGAGATCGCCGAGATCGATCATCAGCATGATGTCATGAACGCGGCCCATGCGCTCGGCGATGCGCGAAATCTCGCGGATGATCGTCAGTTCCGACTGCAGGCTGATGTCGACGGTGCGCACCACTTCCTCGACACGCGCCATCGGCGGGCTGCGCAACAGCATGATCGGTGCGTTGACGCCGCTGTCGCGCAGCCGGCGAATGTTCTCGAAACGCGACTCGGCGATGCCGGCGACGCCGCCGCGCAGCATGGCGCGCGCCACTTGCGGCATGCCGCAGGTGCCCTTGGTGACGCCGAATACCTTGATGCCCGACAGCGCACAACGTTCGACGATCGTGCGCGTGTTGCGCTCGATGCGGCCAAGGTCGATGGCGACTTGCGGTCCTGACATTCCTAGCCTCCGTAGACCAGCCCTTGCGGATCGATCTCCGGCTTGCGGCCGGCGACCAGATCGGCAAGGAATTTTCCGGAGCCGCAAGCCATGGTCCAGCCAACATGGCCGTGCCCGGTGTCGAGATAGAGGTTCTTGTAGCGCGCCCGGCCTATGACCGGCACCGAGTTCGGCATCATCGGCCGCAGACCTGCCCACAGCTCTGCCTTCTTCTCGTCGAAGGCGCCGGGGAACAGATCCTTGCCGGTTCTGAACATGGCGGCGAAGTCGCTTGGCCTGTGGGTGCGATCGAAGCCGGTGAATTCGGCGGTCGAAGCGAGCCGCAGCCGATTGCCGAGCCTGGAGTAGGCGATCAGTTGGTCTTCGTCGGCGCCGCCCATGGTCGGACCCTTGCTTTCGTCCTCCAGGGGTATCGTCGCCGTATAACCTTTCACGGGATAGACAGGCAGGTCGATGCCGTAGCGGCGGCCGAGCAGGCCGCTTTCCGGCCCCATCGAGATCACCACGGCATCGCCGGCAATCGGCCCAGCCGAGGTCATCACCGCGCGCACACGGTCACCTTCGATGTCGAGGCCTTCGACCGTGGTGCCGTAGAGAAATTTCACGCCGAGCTTCTCGGCGGCGTGGGCGGCGAGCTTTTCCACGAACTGCCGGGAATCGCCGGTCTGGTCGATCGGCGAATAGACGCCTCCGGCGATCTTTTCCTTCACGCCGGCAAGGCCCGGTTCAAGCTCGATCAGCCGGTCACGGCCGACGATCTCGATCGGCAGGCCATGCTCGGCCAGATAGCGATAATTGTCCGTGCCGGTGTCGAGACTGTGCTGCGAGCGGAAGAAATAAAGGATGCCCTTCTTGCGCTCGTCATAGCCGATGCCGGTATCGGCGGAGATGGCGTTGATGCAGTCGCGCGAATAAAGCGCCAGGCGCAGCTTGACCCGGCTGTTGGCGCGCAAGCGCTCTTTCGTGCATTGGCGCAGGAAGCGCAGGCTCCAGGCGAGGAAATAGGGATCGAAGCGCAGCCGCACCTTGATGCCTAGATCATGGTTGTAGAGCGCGCGCAGGAAGGTCTTCAGTGCCGCCGGCGAGGCCCAGGCGGTGGCATCACCCGGCGACACCAGGCCGGCATTCGACTGGCTGGTGCCGCGCGCCGGCGCCGGATGGCGCTCGATCACGGTGACCTGATGACCGTCGCCGGCCAGATAATAGGCGGCCGCCGTACCGACAACGCCGGCCCCGAGCACCGTTATTTTCATGCCATCCCCCAAAGCTCTCCGCGGCGCAGCGCCTCCACGCCGGCCGCGAATGCCTTCAATAGCGCTTCACTGCCCGCCTTGCGAGCCCCTGGGAGAACGCGCCTCAGCCTCGCGCGGAGTTCTTGCCGGTCAGGATGCGCTCCCAGGCGAGCGCGTCGGCGACGATCTGGTCGAGATCGTCGCGTTGCGGGGTCCAGCCGAGTTCCGCGCGGGCGAGATCCGAATTGGCAACCACCGCTGCGGCGTCGCCGGGACGGCGATCGCCCATTTTCACTTCGAAATCATGACCGAAGGCACGCCGCACGCTGTCGATGACCTCGAGCACTGAATAGCCATGGCTGTAGCCGCAATTGGCGACCAGGCTGGAGCCCCCCGCACGCAGCCGCTGCAGCGCAAGACGATGCGCCGCCGCCAGATCGCTGACATGGATATAGTCGCGCATGCAGGTACCGTCCGGCGTCGGATAATCGGTGCCGAACACCTGCATGAACGGGCGCTTGCCGAGCGCCGTCTCGCAGGCGACCTTGATCAGATGGGTGGCACCCGGTGTCGACTGGCCGGTGCGGCCCTTCGGGTCGGCGCCGGCGACGTTGAAGTAGCGCAGCGCGGTGTAGCGGAGCCCATGTGCGATCGCCGCATCGCGCAGCATCCATTCGCTCATCAGCTTGGACAGGCCATAGGGCGATTCCGGCGCCAGGCGGGCATCCTCGCGCACCGGCTCCAACCCGGCGCCGCCATAGACCGCCGCGGTCGAGGAAAAGATGAAATTGGGCACGCCCTCTCGCACCGCGGTTTCGATCAGCGTGCGCGTCTTGCAGGTGTTGTTCTCGTAATAGCCGAGCGGGTCGGCGACTGATTCCGGGACCACGATGGAGCCGGCGAAATGGATGATCGCGTCGACCCTATTGTCACGAATGATGCCGCCAACCAGTTCCTTGTCGGCGACATCGCCGACGACCAGCTTTGCCTCCGGCGCCACCGCCCATTCGAAGCCAGTGGAAAGACGGTCGAGAACGACCACGCTCTCGCCGGCATCCAGCAACTCCCAGACCATATGGCTGCCGATGTAGCCGGCACCGCCTGTCACCAAAACCGTCATCCCAAATCCTCGCATCTCAAGATCTATCGGAAACTGTCTCAACCACCGCCTTACTGGAAAGCCTGCCGCATTGCCATTAGAACGGTGGTAACCGGTATCATCGGCATGTGGCATCATCTTGAAACAAAATTGATCCACATCAATGGAATAGGCCACGGCTCGTGGTCGTTAGGAACAGGTCCGGGGCGTGGCATTTTGACCAAATTGGCCCGGTGGACGACCAATCGGGCAATGATTATGATCCCGCGCAAAATTGGGAAGTCGACATGAACTATCAGCGGTTCTTCGAGGAAGCGATCGACCAGCTCCATGCCGAGCGTCGCTACCGCGTCTTCGCCGACCTCGAGCGTATTGCAGGCAAGTTTCCGCGCGCCATCTGGCGCTCCAATGGCCGCGCCGAGGAAATCACCGTCTGGTGTTCCAACGACTATCTCGGCATGGGCCAGCATCCCGATGTCATCGCCGCGTTCCAGAATGCGGCGGGCAAGATGGGCTCTGGCGCCGGAGGCACCCGCAACATTTCCGGCACCAGCAACCCGCTGGTCGAGCTCGAACTGGAGCTTGCCGACCTGCACGACAAGGAAGCCGCCCTCGTCTTCACCTCCGGCTTCGTCTCCAACGAAGCGTCGATCTCGACCATCGCCCGGCTTTTGCCCAACTGCCTGATCATCTCGGACGAACTGAACCATGCTTCGATGATCGAAGGCGTGCGGCGTTCGGGTGCGGAAAAGAAGATCTTCCGCCACAACGACGTCGCGCATCTGGAAAGCCTGCTGCAGGCGGCGGGCCGAGAACGCGCCAAGCTGATCGTCTTCGAAAGCGTCTATTCGATGGATGGCGACATCGCGCCGATCAGGCAGATCGTCGAGCTCGCCGAGCGCCACAACGCCATGACCTATATCGACGAGGTCCATGCCGTCGGCATGTACGGACCGCGCGGCGGTGGCATAACCGAGCGCGAAGGCCTGGCCGACCGCATCGATATCATCGAAGGCACGCTGGCCAAGGCGTTCGGCACGCTCGGTGGCTACATCACCGGCACCAGCGCTGTCATCGACGCCGTGCGCTCCTATGCACCGGGCTTCATCTTCACCACCGCGCTGCCGCCGGCGATCGCCGCTGCGGCGACCACGTCCATCCGCCATCTCAAGCGCTCGCAGGCCGAGCGCGATGCCCAGCAGCGGCAGGCAACGCGTACCAAGCAGATCCTCTCCGCCGCCGGCCTGCCGGTGATGGAGTCGCCGACCCATATCGTGCCGCTGCTGGTCGGCGACCCGGAACTCTGCAAGATGGCGAGCGACCGCCTGCTCGGCGTGCACGGCATCTATATCCAGCCGATCAATTACCCGACCGTGCCCCGCGGCACGGAGCGGCTGCGCATCACGCCGACGCCGTTCCATTCCGACGCGCTGATCGCGGCCCTGCAGGATGCATTGGTCGAGACCTGGGATGCGCTCGGCATACCCTACGGCTCGGCCGGCCGGCCGTCGGTCGCCAAGAGCGACCGGATCATTCCATTGCTGGTGCCCAAATCAGGCGGCTAAAGCCCGTTTGAAACTCGCTCTGACGCCATCTGATCCGTCGGAGCGATTTTCAATTCGAGCTTCGTCGGCGGCTCAAACAGTCTTCATCCACTTCGCCAGACGGTGCGCCGCTTCCTCGACCTGGTCGAGGCGGCGGTGGAAGCACAGCCTGAGGAAGGCTTCGCCGCCGGGGCCGAAGGCCGTGCCGGGCGCCAGGCCGACATTGGCCTTGTCGACGATGTCGAAAGCGGCGGTCCGCGAATCGGTGATGCCATCGACGGTGAAGAACAGGTAGAATGCACCTTGCGGCACGGTGAACCGGGCGCGATCTGTGGCCCCGAGAATGCCGCAGACCAGGTCGCGCGCCTTCCTCGCCCGCTCCACCTGTTCGGCAATGAAATCATCGCCCTGATCAAGGGCTGCGACCGCGCCGCGCTGCATGAACTGGGCGACGCCGGAGTTCGAATACTGAATCAGGTTCTCGAACACCTGCTGCAAGGCAGGATGGGTCTTGATCCAGCCGACACGCCAGCCGGTCATCGCCCAGTTCTTGGAAAAACTGTTGACGAACAGGATGCGGTCTTCCGCCGTCGCGATGTCGAGGAAGGACGGCGCGCGGCCATGGCCATAGTGGAACAACGCATAAATCTCGTCGGCGATGATCCAGAGATTCTTCGCGCGGGCGAGATCGAGGATCGCCTGCAAGGTCTCATGGTCGGCCGTCCAGCCGGTCGGGTTCGACGGCGTGTTGATGAACAGCGCCTTGGTGCGCGGCGTAATCGCCGCCGCGATCTTCTCGACGTCGCAGGACCAGCCATTGCCGGAGTGATCCAGCGTGACCGGCACCGGTACGGCTCCCGATATCGCCGCGGCAGCGTCGAAATTCGGCCAGGCCGGCGACAGATAGACAACTTCGTCGCCGGCGCCGGCGAGCGCGTCAAGCGCCAGCTGGATGGCATGCATGCCGGACCCGGTGACGATGAACTGTTCCTCGGGGAACGTCTTGCCGAAATGCCTGGCATAGTAGCGGGCAAGCGCCTGCCTGAGATCGGGGATGCCCCTCTGCCAGGTGTAGAACGTCTCGCCGCCGGCCAGCGCTTTCGACGCCGCATCGGTGATGAATGGAGGCGTCGGCAGGTCGCCCTCACCGGCCCAGAGCGGGATCATGCCCTCGCGCAGGCGGCCATAATTGACGACGGCGACAATGCCGCTTTCGGGAGCGGCGCGGGCTTCCGCGCGCAAGCTGTCGATCAAGGTCATGGGCAGGTCCGTTCCGATCTCGGGCGTTGATCAGCGCTCCATACCAGATGCGAAAACAGAAAACCCCGGCCGCGAACGACCGGGGTCTTGGTCCAGCCATGCTCTGCTGAACTATCTTTTGGCGAGCAGGTCGCGAATTTCGGTCAGCAGCGCAACGTCGGCCGGCGGCGGTGCAGCGGGTGCTGCCGGCTTCTCGCGCTCCAGCCGCCTGCGCATGTTGTTCACCGCCTTGACCATCAGGAAGATGATAAAGGCGAGGATGATGAAATTCAGCGCGACGGTGACGAAGCTGCCATAGGCGAAAACAGCGCCTTGCTTTTTGGCGTCCGCCAGCGAGGTGGCGGTGACGGCCGAGGAAAGCCCGACGTAATAGTTGTTGAAGTCCAGCCCGCCGAAAATCGCGCCGACGATCGGCATGATGATGTCGTTGACAAGGGAATCGACGATCTTGCCAAAGGCAGCGCCGATGATGACGCCGACGGCCAAGTCCATTACGTTGCCCTTGGAAATAAACTCCTGGAATTCTTTCAGCATTCGACCCTCCATGTCATGACCGGCCGTGCTGCCGTTCCGTCCTTGCGGCATCGACCCAGAGGCAAGATAACAAAAACCTGGGGTTGCAACATGGGCAAAAAAGAGGAAACAACCGGTTTCTCCTTACCTTCCGGCACATCGGATGACGGCTTGGTCGTGCTGTCTGAATGTCGCGGCCGCGATCATGCTCCCAAAGCCGCAATGGACTCCGACGCCAAGCTGTGATTGCGTCCGGGCAAGCCGGACAAAAAAGACGGCAAAGGAGGAAATTCCAGGCGTGCAGGGCTTGTTCATCGTCATCATCGCGATCGCCTATGTGACGCTGCTGTTCGCCATTGCCAGCCTGGGCGACCGCCGCTCGGCCATAGCTGGACCCAGCCGGGCGCGGCCCTTCATCTACGCGCTCAGCCTTGCCATCTACTGCACGTCCTGGACCTTCTTCGGCTCGGTCGGCCTCTCCTCGGAACGCGGCCTCGAATTCCTTGGCATCTATACCGGCCCGGTGCTGGTGTTCGTGTTCGGCTTTCCGCTGCTCAACCGCATCGTGCGGCTGGCCAAGACCGAGAAGATCACCTCGATCGCCGACTTTCTCGGCGCCCGCTACGGCAAAAGCTTCACTGTCGCGGCGATCGCAACGCTGATCGCCACCATCGGCGCGGTGCCCTATATCGCGCTGCAGTTGAAGGCGATCTCCGGTTCGGTCAGCCTGATGGTCGAGCACTACACCGGCTCGCCACCCTCCTTCGATCCGTTCGTCAGTGACATCTCGCTGGTGGTCGCCATGCTGCTGGCGCTGTTTGCGGTGCTGTTCGGCACACGCCACGCCGACGCGACCGAACACCAGGACGGGCTTGTGCTGGCGGTCGCGGTCGAGACCGTGGTCAAGCTTGCCGCCTTCCTGGCGATCGGCCTGATGGTCACCTTCATGATCTTCGGCGGCCCGGGCGACATGTTCGATAAGCTGGCGCAGAATGCTCAGGTCCGGCAGGCAATGGGCTACAACACCTCGCTCGCCACCTGGCTGGTGCTGACTTGCCTGAGCGGCTTTGCCATCATCATGCTGCCGCGGCAGTTCTACGTCACCATCGTCGAGAACCGCGGCGAGGCCGAGTTGCGCACCGCGACATGGGTGTTCCCGCTCTACCTCGTCGCGATCAACCTGTTCGTGCTGCCGATCGCCTTTGCCGGCCTGTCGCTGGTCGGCACCGGAACCAGCAGCGACCTCTACGTATTGTCGCTGCCCTTGTTCAGCGGCCATGACGTGCTGGCGATGGCGGCCTTCATCGGCGGGCTGTCGGCGGCAACGGCCATGGTGATCGTCGAAAGCGTCGCGCTGTCGATCATGATCTCCAACGACCTCGTCATTCCGCTGTTCGTGCGCCGCCTGCTCAAGACCTCGACCTCCGAGAACGAAGACTGGTCGACGCTGATCCTCAATGTGCGGCGCGGGGCAATCTTCATCCTGTTGTTCATCGCCTTCCTCTACTACCGCGAGAGCACCAACAGCGCACGCCTGTCGTCGATCGGCCTGATGTCGTTCGCGGCCATCGCGCAGTTCGCGCCGGCGCTGATCGGCGGCCTGATCTGGCGCGGCGCCAATGGCAGGGGCGCGGCACTTGGCATGGTCGCCGGCATCCTCGTCTGGGGCTACACGCTGCTGTTTCCATCGCTTGCCGCACCCGATACCGGCATCATCGTGCACGGGCTGTTCGGCTTCGAGGCGTTGCGGCCGCAGGCGCTGTTCGGCACCGTCGCCGAACCGCTGAACCACGGCGTGTTATGGAGCCTGTCGATCAACGCGGTGTTCTTCATCCTCGGCTCCCTCTCCCGCGCCTCGGTGCCGCTGGAACGCATCCAGGCCTCGATCTTCGTGCCGCGCGATGCCGGCCCGATGCCCAGCCTGCGCCGCTTCCGCACCGCCATCACCGTCAATGACCTCAAGGATACGATCTCGCGCTATCTCGGCGTCGAGCGCACCGAGCGCTCCTTCCAGTCGTTCGAAAAGGCCAACGGCACCTCGCTGCACGGCAAAGAGCAGGCGAGCATGGACGTCATCCGCTTTTCCGAGCAGTTGCTGGCCAGCGCCGTCGGCTCTTCCTCGGCGCGGCTGATCCTGTCGCTGCTGTTTCGGCGCCATGACCGCGAATCCAAGGATGCCTTCCGCTTGCTCGACGACGCCACCGAGGCGCTGCAGCACAACCGCGACCTGTTGCAGATCGCGCTCGACCAAATGGAGCAAGGCATCACCGTCTTCGACCGCGATTTCCGGCTGATCTGCTGGAACCGCCAATACCGGGCATTGTTCGACCTGCCCGACGAGATGGGCCAGGTCGGCGTCTCGCTCGACCGCATCCTGCGCCACCTCGCCGAGCGTGGCGACATTCCCGCGGACCAGCGTGTGGCGATGCTCAACCGGCTGACCAGTTTCGTCAGCCCATGGCAGATGGAACTCAAGACCAGTGGCCGCATCCTGGAGCTGCGTTCCAACCCGATGCCGGATGGCGGCATCGTCGCCACCTACGCCGACATTTCCGGGCGCGTCGAACAGGACCTGGCACTCAAGCGCGCCAATGAATCTCTGGAACAGCGCGTCAAGACCCGTACCATAGAGCTGACCCGCGTCAACGAGGAACTGGCGCAGGCGCAAATGCTGGCCGAGGAGGCCAATCTCGGCAAGACGCGCTTCCTCGCCGCCGCCGGCCACGACATCCTGCAGCCGCTGAACGCTGCCCGCCTATATTGCTCGTCGCTGATCGAGAAGGCCGGCAAGGGGCCCGCCGGCAAGGCCGCGGTCAACATCGAATCCTCGCTGGAATCGGTCGAAACGATTCTCGGCGCCGTGCTCGACATCTCGCGCCTCGATGCCGGCGCGATGAAGCCGGACGACACCGCCTTCAATCTCGACGGACTGCTGCGCCAGATCGGCAACGACTTCCAGCCGCTGGCCGCCGAGAAAAAGCTCCGCCTGACGATCATGCCATCGTCGTTGACCGTGAAGACGGACCGCAACCTGTTGCGGCGGCTGATCCAGAATCTCGTCTCCAACGCCATCAAATACACGCGCCACGGCCGTGTGCTGGTTGGCGTGCGCCGGCGCGGTGAACTGGCCGAGATCCAGGTGATCGACAGCGGTATCGGCATCGCCGGAGACAAGCTCAACACCGTCTTTCACGAATTCACCCGGCTGGACGAAGGCGCGCGCGAAGCCGAAGGCCTTGGCCTCGGCCTTTCGATCGTCGACCGCATCGCCCGGGTGTTGCGCCTGGAGATCCGGATCTTTTCCAATCCTGGCAAGGGCACGCGCTTCTCCGTCATCCTGCCGGTAGCGGCCGTGCAGGAGCCGCGACGCGAGATCGAAACCAGGGCTCCTTCCCGCGCCACAGCGTCGCTGGCCGGGCTACGCGTGCTTTGCATCGACAACGATGCCCGCATCCTCGAAGGCATGCGGCTCCTGCTCGAAGGCTGGGGCTGCAACGTCGACACAGTGTCCGGCTCGAGGGATCTGGCCGCGATACACCGCCCGGACATTGTCCTTGCCGACTACCATCTGGACGGCGAAACCGGTCTCGACATCGTCGTCAGGCTACGCGCGATCCATGGCGATAGCCTGCCGGCCGTGCTGGTGACCGCGGACCGCTCCAACGAGGTGCGCACAGCGGCGGGTGCGCTCGAGATTCCGGTGATCAACAAGCCGCTGAAGCCGGCGGGGCTGCGTTCGATGATGGCCAGGGTCAGGCCACTGGCCTCCGCGGCCGAATAATTCAGGCGTTTGATTTCGCCGGGGACGCGTGTCAGCCGGCCGGCTGCAACGGGTCGTTGCCGATCTTGGACAGCAGGATCACCGCCTGGGTGCGGCTGTCGACGCCGAGCTTCTGCAGGATGGCCGAGACATGCGCCTTGATGGTCGCCTCGGAGACACCGAGTTCATAGGCGATCTGCTTGTTGAGCAGGCCCTCGGCCAGCATGCCGAGCACGCGGGTCTGCTGCGGCGTCAGCGCCTGCAGGCGTTTGATCAGGTCGGAAATCTCGGGATCGCGCTCGACGCCGAGATCGACGCCGACGGGCGCGGCGATGTCGCCGGCAAGCACCGACTGCACGGCATTGCGGATCTCTTCCATGCTGGCCGACTTGGAGATGAAGCCCGAAGCTCCAAGGTCGAGCGCACGCCTGATGGTCGCCGGATCGTCATGCGCAGACACCACGACCAGCGGCACCGCCGGGTGGATGCCGCGCAGCGAAATCAGGCCGGAAAGCCCGCTGGCGCCCGGCATCGACAGGTCGAGCAGCACCAGATCGACATCCTCGTTGGCCACGACCAGCGCCTTGGCGCTCTCGAAATCCCCGGCCTCGTGGATTGCCGCGACATTGCCGATGCCGGCGAGCGCTTCGCGCAGCGCACCACGAAACAGCGGGTGATCGTCGGCGATGACGAAAGAATAGCCTGACGGCAAATGTCCCTCCCCGAATCCCCCGATGTTTTTCTGCTTTTTCCGGGACCAGTTGGACGATTATGAGGGGCTGCGCGCTGTTTTCAAGCGGCAAAGCCAGCGCGCCGCGTTTTCCCTATTTTGAGCGCTCAGGTCTTCTGCGAGTTGAGCTGGGCGCCGTCGTCCTTGTCCATATCCTTGACGATGCCCATGAAGCCGCGCAGGAAACGCTCCATGTAGCTCATCGTCTTGTTGAAATCCTCCTCGCTCGGCAATTTCGATTCGAGGCGGGCGGAGAGCGAATTCTCGAGCTTGGTAACACGCTCGTCCATCGCCTTCATCGAGGTCTGGAGGCGGTCGACCTCGTCCTGGAAAGCGGCGCGTTCGTCGGCCGCCATCTTGCAGACGAGCTGGCCGGAGCGCTCCTCGCAGATCGACATCGAACCGGTCTGCGTGTCCATCCGAACATAGCCGTTATCAGACTTTTCCAGCCGGTAGCGGTCGGTTTCTTCCGAATAAGCTGAAGCCGCGACCAGCGAAGCGAGCGCGGCGGGGATCAAGATGTGCTGCAGACGCATGTTGTCCTCCATGGCCAAAGTCAGTTTTATCGCATGTTTGCGCCGGAAATGGGGAAGACCCCTGACGTGGTCTTTCCCGCGTGACTGGTTCGGACTATAGCGCAACCATGTCTCAGATTATCTACAAGATAACCCCGGAAGCGCCCTGGCGCGAGGCCGAAGCCAATGGCCGCTACACCGGCGCGCCGATCGATGTCGCCGACGGCTTCATCCATTTCTCCACCGCAGGGCAGGTCAAGGAAACGGCGGCAAAGCATTTTGCCGACCAGACCGGCCTTCTGCTGGTCGCCGTCGACGACTCGCGTCTGGGCGCCGCGTTGAAATACGAGATCTCACGCGGCGGCGCGCTGTTTCCGCATCTTTACGATGTGCTGGACCTGAAAGCCGTCCTGTGGGTTCAACCGTTGCCGCTTGGCGCCGACGGTGCCCACCAGTTCCCGGCGCTGGAGGCCGAATGAGCGTGCTCGACCGTATCGGCCAGAAACTGTTGTTCACATTCGATCCGGAA
Organism: Mesorhizobium bavaricum; assembly: GCF_056781655.1. NCBI lineage: Bacteria > Pseudomonadati > Pseudomonadota > Alphaproteobacteria > Hyphomicrobiales > Phyllobacteriaceae > Mesorhizobium > Mesorhizobium bavaricum. The sequence continues at coordinate 161,076 of NZ_CM165566.1, forward strand.
ACCGCGCATGGCATGTCGATCGCGGCGCTGCGATGCGGCCTGCCTGTCGGCGCGCGGACGACGCGCGATGCGCGGCTGAAGGTGACGGTCTGCGGCCTCGATTTTCCGAACCCGCTTGGCATGGCGGCGGGCTATGACAAGAATGCCGAAGTGCCGGACGCGCTGCTTGGCCTCGGCTTCGGCTTTGCGGAGGTCGGCACGATCACGCCGCTGCCGCAGGCGGGCAACCCGAAGCCGCGCATCTTCCGGCTGACGGCAGATGAAGCGGTGATCAACCGGCTGGGCTTCAACAATGAAGGCCAAGCGGCCGCCGAAAAGCGCCTCGCTGCCCGCAAGGGGCGTGCCGGCATCGTCGGCGTCAACATCGGCGCCAACAAGGACAGTGCCGATCGCATCGGCGACTATGAGCGCGGCGTTACCCGCTTTGCGCCCTACGCCAGCTATCTAACAGTCAACATTTCCTCTCCCAACACGCCGGGCCTGCGCACCATGCAGGCGCGCGAGCAGCTCGGCGAACTTTTGTCACGTGTCATGGCCGCGCGCGCCACAGCAACAGCACGGCCGCCGGTCTTCCTCAAGATTGCGCCGGACCTGGCCGAGGCCGAGCTGGAAGACATCGCTGCCGAGGTCACTGAAAATCAGATCGACGGCGTCATCGTCTCCAACACCACCATCTCCCGGCCACCGCTACACAGCGGCGACGCCGCGCGTGAGACCGGCGGGCTCTCCGGCAGGCCGCTGTTCGAACGCTCGACCATCGTGCTGGCCAGGATGCGCAAGCTGCTTGGCCCCGACCGCGCCATCATCGGTGTCGGTGGCGTCGATTCCACCGACGCGGCACTGGAAAAGATCCGCGCCGGCGCCGATCTCGTCCAGCTCTACACCAGCATGATCTATGCCGGACCCGCACTGCCGGGCCGGATCGTCGCGGGAATGGCACGCTTTGCCGAAACGGGGCGACTCAGATCCATTCGCGAATTGCGCGACAGCCATCTCGATCAATGGGCGTCGAAGCCGCTCAGCTGAACGCCGTCCGCACCCTGAGCCGCAAAATCGTCAGCAGGCTGAAGCCCCGCGCCAGCAGGAAGACGTGCAGCGCCGCCCACAGGCCATGATTGCCGAAGGTGGGCGCCAGGGTCAGCAGCGCGGCTGAAAAGACGAGGAACGACAGCAGCATCATGTTGCGCATGTCGCGCGACCAGGTGGCGCCGATGAAGACACCGTCCATCTGAAATGCCAGCACACCGCTGAGCGGCGTCAACGCCGCCCAGGGCAGATAGATGTCAGCGACGCCGCGAACGTCCAGCGACGTTGTGACCAAGGCGACCAGGCCGGCACCGCCCAGCCAGAAGATCAGCGTGGCCGCGCCCGCCAGCCCGAACCCCCAAAACAAGGTGAGCCGCACGGCCTGCCGGAACGGTGTGGCGGCATGCGCACCGACGGCACGGCCCGCCAGCTGTTCGGCGGCGGTGGCAAAGCCATCGAGGAAATAGCCGGCGACGAGGAAGAAATTCATCAGCACGGCGTTGGCGGCCAGTGTCACCGTGCCGAACTGCGCGCCCTGGCGGGTGAACAGCGCGAAGGCGGCGAGCAGCGAGAACGAGCGGATCATGATGTCGCGGTTGAGCGACAGCATGCGCAGGAAGGCCGCCATGTCGAGCAGGCGGTGGCGCGGCAACGACGGGGCCGCCCGGAACCGGCGGACGACGATCGCCAAGCCCAGCAGCATGGCAAGGAATTCACCGGTGACGGTCGCCCAGGCGACGCCGGCGACGCCCCAGCCAAGCTTCAGGCCGAGCAGGAAACAGAGCGCGATGTTGATGCCGTTCAGCACCAATTGCAGCATCAGCCCGAGCCCGCCCTCGCCACGGCCGAGGACATAGCCGAGGATGGCATAGTTGATCAGTGAGAACGGAGCTGCGAGCAGCCTGATGCGGATATAGACGCCCATCGCCTCGCTGACGCGCGGTTCGGCGCCCATGAACTTTTGCCCGGCGATGGCGACCAGGGGCGCAAGCGCTGCCAACACGATGCCGGCGACGACCGCGATCAGCACGGCGCGCCAGAACACCGCCTGTTCCTCCAGTTCGTCGCCGCGTCCGAAAGCCTGGGCGACGAGGCCGGTGGTGCCTGAACGCAGGAAATTGAAGGTGGTGAAGACGACGTCGAAGATCAGCGCGCCGGCCGCCAGGCCGCCGAGCAAGGCTGCATCGCCGAACTGGCCGACCACCGCCGTGTCGACCAGGCCGAGCATCGGGGTCGTCAGATAGGCAAGCGTCATCGGCACCGCGATGGCGAGCACGGACCGATTGGTGACGACAAAGGATTTGGCGTCGGCTGGGGTTGCACCCTTGTCCAAAGGACTGCTGCCTTGCTGATTGCGGCTTGATCGAACAGCCGGTGTGCCCCATTTTCCCGGCATCGCGCAATCACCCATCCCGTGACGGCCAACCGAAATCCCCGGTCTGGCGTGAGCCCGCCGGATCCAGTCCATGCCCCTGCAGATCGTCCACCATCCCGACTACGACGCCGGCTTCGCCGTCAACCATCGCTTCCCGATGAGCAAATATCCGCTGCTGATGGAAGCGCTGCGGGCACGCGGACTGGCCGGACCCGACGCACTCAACACCGCCGAACCGGCGCCGGCAGCGTGGTTGAAACTCGCCCATGCGGCGGACTATGTCGATCAGGTCATCAGCTGCTCCGTGCCTGAAAAAATCGAGCGCGAGATCGGCTTTCCGGTCGGCCCGCGTGTCTCGCTGCGCGCGCAGCTTGCCACCGGCGGCACGGTGCTGGCGGCGCGGCTCGCCATGCGCCACGGCATTGCCTGCAACACGGCCGGCGGCAGCCATCATGCGCGACGCGCGCAAGGCGCCGGCTTCTGCACCTTCAACGATGTCGCTGTCGCCGCGCTGGTGCTGCTCGCCGACGGCGCCGCACGGAACATCCTGGTCGTCGATCTCGACGTGCATCAGGGCGACGGCACGGCGGACATTCTCGCGAACGATCCGCGCGTGTTCACCTTTTCCATGCATGGCGACCGCAACTATCCCGCGCGCAAGATCGCCTCGGATCTCGATGTCGCGCTGCCCGATGGCACGGGTGATGCGGCTTACATGGAGGGGCTCGCCGCCATCCTGCCGGAACTCAGCTCCCAAAGGCGCTGGGACATCATCTTCTACAATGCCGGCGTCGACGTTCACGCAGAGGACAGGCTTGGACGGTTGTCGTTATCGGATGACGGCCTGCGCGCCCGCGACGAAACGGTGATCAGTCACTTCCGCAGGCTCGGCATCCCCGTCTGCGGCGTGATTGGTGGCGGCTACTCCACGGATGTGCCCGCACTCGCCGCACGCCACGCCATGTTGTTCGAGGTCGCAGCCGGTTACGCTTGAGAAGTCACTTCCGGTAGCTGGCGATCCTGAGCAGGATGAAGGCCGGAACGACGATCGCCGCACCCAGCAGGATATAGCCGAGGAAACGGTCGATGGCATGGAAGCCCAGATTCCACAGGTCGCGGAAAAACCTCTGGATGCCGTAAAGCACGTCCATCGGCGACCAGCCGAAGGCATTCATGACGAGGCCGACGAGGAACGACACCACAAGAAGCTTCAGGATCACCCTAAGCGGCGAGTCGCCGAGAAAGCGCGTCAGTGCGGACAAGGCCCGTCTCCGAGTGAGGTGCCCATACCGAGGGGCGTCGGTCCAGACATACGCACTTGGCTTGCCGGCTTCAAGCCGACAGGTCTACGGGATGTCACGTGGCGCGGGTCTGGGTTTGAACCTTGCCCGCCAGATCGCGTTGCTGCACAATGGCACCATTCGGATTTTGACCGGCCCTGGCGGGGCGCCCGGATCCGCATGGAATTGCAGGTTCATTCGTGATCTTGGTCGCTGACGGCAGAAAGGCAGGCCGACCAAGGCCGTGGCCGCTGGTTTATCTGTTTTCTAACCAATTCCCGCTATTGCCATTCCAATAGCGGGAGCAAGGGGCTTTTGGTGGAGATGGAGAAAAACACCGCGCGAAGCGCCGTCATGTTGTCGGTGGTCGTCCCATGCTACAATGAGCTGGATGGGGTGGCCGAACTTCATCGACGGGTGACGGACGCATGCCTCGAACAAGGGCCCTCCTATGAGATCGTCCTTGTCATCGACGGCGCGACCGATGGCACGCGCGAGGCCATTTTCCAATTGGCCGAAAAGGACGACCATGTCGTCGCCATCGACCTTGCCCGCAACTACGGCCACCAGATCGCGTTGAGCGCGGGGCTCGAATTCTGCCGCGGCCAGCGCATTCTGATTCTCGATGCCGACCTGCAGGATCCGCCTGAGCTCCTCGGCGCCATGATGGCGAAGATGAATGAAGGCTTCGATGTCGTTTACGGCCAGAGACTGAGCCGCGACGGGGAAAGCTGGTTCAAGCTCACCTCCGCGTCGATGTTCTATCGCTTGCTGCGCGGCATGGTCGACGTCGAGATCGCGCCGAATTCCGGGGATTTCCGACTGATGAGCCGCCGCGCTCTCGACCATCTGAACGCGATGCCCGAACGCTACAGGTTCATTCGCGGCATGGTGAGCTGGATCGGGCTGAAGCAGGTTGCCTTCCCCTATGAAAGACACCGGCGCTTTGCCGGCACCACCCACTATCCCCTGAAGAAGATGGTTCTGCTGGCGGTCGACGCGATGACCAGCTTTTCCATCGCGCCGCTGCGGTTCGCCTCGCTGCTGGGAATGCTGTTCGGGCTTCTGGGGCTGGTTGTGCTCTGCTACACCCTCATCGAATGGTCGGTCGGAAACGTGTTGCCAGGCTGGACCAGCCTTGCCGCGATCGTGCTGATCCTGGGCAGCGTCCAGCTTATGGTGCTTGGTATCTTCGGCGAGTATCTCGGGCGCATGTACATGGAGACAAAGCGGCGGCCGCTTTACTTCGTCAACGAGATCGTTTCGCGTAACCGGGCAGCCACTGACAAGGATCTGCCGGTCCATCGCCTGCAGAAGATGGCAAAGAGGGCCGCACGTGCTTGAGGCGGAGTTCGACCAGTTTGCGCGCGAATACCAGGAACAGCATGCCGCGAGCATAAAGCTGAGCGGTGAAGCGCCGGAATTCTTCCACAAGTACAAGATCGACGATATCGCCGTGACGCTGCGGCGGGCCGGCGTGAAACCGCGACGGATACTCGATTTCGGCGCCGGTGTCGGCAATTCGCTCGGCCATATGCGCAACGCGTTTCCCGACAGCGAGATCACCTTGCTCGATCCTTCGCGGGAATCGCTCGACATCGCCAGCAAGCGCTTTCCCGACCAAGCCGCCTTCACGCATTTCGATGGCAAGACAATTCCGTTTGCCGACGGCAGCTTCGACCTGGCCTTCGCGGCTTGCGTCTTCCACCATATTCCCGAGGACCTGCAGATCGGACTGCTCTCGGAGATCGGCAGGGTGCTGGCCGATGGCGGCAGCTTCTTTGTTTTCGAGCATAATCCGTGGAACCCGCTGACCACGCACGCGGTGAGAAATTGCGCCTTCGACGAGAACGCGGTTTTGATCAATGCGCGCGAGATGCGCAGGCGCATGGCCGCGGCGGGTCTTGCCAACACCCGGGTCGTCTACCGGATTTTCTTTCCCCGGCTGCTTGCGAGGCTGAGGCCATTCGAGCGTTTCCTCACCAAGATTCCTGTCGGAGCCCAATATTTTGCGCATGCGGTCAAACCTGCCATTTGACTATCCGAGGATGCTGCGATTTGGCGCCGTCGGTCTGTTGAACACGGCGCTGGGATACGCGGTCATTCTGGCCGGGCTTGCACTGGGTCTTGGCGACATCGTCGCCAACGCCACGGGCTATGCCGCTGGCCTTGTCCTCGGCTTCTTCCTGAACCGCCAATGGACCTTCACACGAGCCGATGGCTTCCGAGCCGGAACCCTGTTGCGATATGGGGGCGTCTTCCTGGTCGCCTACAGCATCAATCTGGCAGTCGTGATCGCCGCCCGCTCGGCAGGCATCACCGAAAGCCCCCTGGTTCACCTGGCGGGGATCTGCGTCTATTCGATCGTCTTCTACCTCGGCTCGGCTCACTTCGTGTTTGTCGGACGCGAAGGTCGCGCAGACGACAGGGTCGACCGGGACATCCATGTGACCGATAGGCCCCGGCGGGCGCCGACCAGTCGAACTCCTTGAACCAAACTGTCATCGGAAACGATTAAAGGCGGCGCACTTATGGACAACGCCCTGGCCAGTGTGGAGGCCGCAACGGACGACGAGCGGATCCGCCTGATATTCTGCCTGTTCACGGCCTGCGTCTCGGCGGCGTTAATGGGGGCCTTCGCCAATTCCGTCCTGCAGGATCCAGACAGTTGGTGGCAGGTAAAGGTCGGGCTGGATTTCCTGGCAAACCGGACATTTCCGACGGTCGACTCCTACTCCTACACTTTTGCCGGCCAGCCATGGATCGCCAAGGAGTGGCTGGGCCAGGTCATGCTGGCTCTTGCCTACCGGGCCGGAGGCTGGAACGGCGTGGTCACGCTGATCATCGCCTCGATTTCCCTGACGGTTTTCCTGATGGGATGGTTTCTCAGCACATGGCTGAAGCCGATCCTGGCGGTTACGCTGGCCTTTGTCGCGGCGGTCGCGATTGCCCCGATCTATACCGGGCGCCCACATATCTTCACCTTCCCGATCATCGTCATCTGGACGGCGGTGCTCTTTCGAGCGGCAAGGGAGGAACAGGCGCCGCCCTGGTGGCTGCTTGTGCTTGTTGTGTTGTGGGCGAACCTGCACGCGACCTTCACCGTGAGCTTCGTCATCGCAGCTTTCGCCGGTCTCGACCTGCTGACACGTACGGGTCTCTCGAAACCGGCCCTCTTGGCGAAATGGGTCGCATTTGGTCTGCTTTGCCCGCTGGTCAGCCTGATCCACCCCTATGGCGTCCAGGCCATCCTGGCGACCTTCGCGGTGGCCTATGGCAATGAGGCCGTGTCGCTGATCGTGGAATGGCGACCGTTCAATGTGCAGGATTACCCCCTCCAGGAAGTTCTGATGCTGGTGGCGCTGTTCGGGCTGCTGGTGTCACGGTTGCGAATTGGCTGGGCCAAGGCGTTGTTCATCGTCTTCACCTTGCATGTCTTTCTCGCCCATGTGCGTTTCATGTATTTGTTCTTCCTCCTGGTTCCGCTGGTGATCGCGATGGAGGCCGCACAGCAGTTTCCCTCGCTGTCGGTCACCGCTTGGCTGGTTGAAAGGCGCGACGGACTGGAAAAATTCGTCGCCAGGCGGTTCTACGCGGTCTGCGGCGCGGCAGCTGTCTTGCTGATCGGCGCGATCGCCGTGCTCGGCAGCGTCTATCAGCTCACGCCGAGCCCGAAGACGTCGGCCAGCGGAGCGCTGGCATTCGCCGAAAGCCATCATCTGTCCGGCAACGTGCTGAATTCCTACGATTTCGGCGGCACGCTGATTTTTCATGGGATCAAGACCTATATCGACGGACGGACCGACCAGCTGTTCCTGGGCGGTTTTACAAAAACCGAGGACGAGATGGGACAGAGCAACGGCAAACCGCTCCTTGAAGCCCAGTTGAAGAAATACGCAGTCGACTGGGCGCTGCTGGCGGCCGGCGACAAGCGCATTCCCTTCTTCGAGGAGTTGGGCTGGAAGCGCGCCTATTCGGACGAGTACGCCCTGATCTACCTGCCCGGCGCCTGAGCTGCCGCGCCGGCGCGCGTGGCCGTCAGGGCTTCGAACTCTGGTTGACAAAAGGCCTGACGACGGCCGGTCCAGCGGTGTCGGGTGTCCTTGTGCCGGTAGCTTTCATTGACATGTGAGGGCAGTTATGCTAATAATTTAGGCATGGTGCTGGTTTGCGCCAATGACCCGCCGCACAGGCGGGTTTTTCGTTTGATGCTCGTCAACCAACGCGTCGGCGAGGGTCCCGAAGGAACCCGTTAGCCCGGATTCGTTGCCCTACAGGGTGCCGTTTTGGCGATTGCCCGAAGCCGGGCCATCATGGTAACGAAGGCACGCGCGGGTATGATGTAATGGTAGCTTGTCAGCTTCCCAAGCTGAACGCGAGGGTTCGATTCCCTCTACCCGCTCCACTTGCAAAGCAACGGTTTGAACACGATCCCTGGATGTGATGTTTTCATGGGAATCGATATCTGAAGCGTTCTTGTGAAGGCGAACGCCAGGGATTCCCAATTTGCAGCCCAACCCCAAAATGCTTTTGCGCGCGTCCGGCGCGCCATCATGGCCCGCGCCGGCGCACCTTCCGCCAACCCGCCGCCCTATACGAATCCGTATGGATTTTCCTCTTGAAAACTCGGATTTGAGGGATTTACAAAACTCGACGTTCCCCATTGCTAAGAGGCAACGCGATGGATGACGTGACGCTAAACGGCAAGGTTCATCCTTGCATTGAAGTGGTCGAGGCCTGCGGCGAATGGTTCGTCCGCGTGGTCGAGGAAGACGAGGAACTTACCCGATTATTCGAGCTGGAATCCTTCGCCCTAGCCTTTGCGGAAGGCCAGAGGCGACGTCTGGGGCTTGCCAACTTCACGCGACTGTAGGCACTACCCAGCCGTAGAGGAATGGCCGGTGCAGCTTGCGGCTTTCGAGGACACGATGGCCGCACCGACCACTGTTCCGCCCGAGATCAATCTATCGCCATATTAGCGATAGCTCAACTAAGACTGAAGTCCCTCGTTCGCCGGTCGAGCAGTCAGCTCGTCAAGGTGTTGCTAATATACAGCACAGGAGAGCTTTACGAACGGCCTCGTGCCGAACCGCTTCCAACGGCTGCCCGTTAGCGTCAAAATGACAACGCCAACGACTCGAGGCGGTGAAGATGGGCACGCGGCAAAACACAAAAACTATTGAGTTCTGCGGTCTTCTAGCCGTTCCGTTGTCACTTCTCGTTACGGTGCTGCTAGCTGGAATGATCCTTGGCTAGCAGCGCACGCTCGCGGGCTTCCAGGCGTCCATTTTAAGCGGCTTGTGCTTCGGACGATCATGCCAGATCACCTGCCGAAGATTCCGCATGTCAACCAACTGGCCGCATACCGGGCACTTGAGCTGAAGCCCCGTCGCCATTTGTGGCGACGGCTTCAGCCATAAGGCTTGGTCAATCGTAAACCTTGACAATCTTGCGAGTGCCCGGATCCACGAGAACTGTCCGATTGTCGATCACGACATAGCGGTATCTGACGTCGGGCACTTCATGAAGCTCGACCGTGTCTGGCAGCGACCGCGCCGACACCGGCAAAGAGCAACAACGCCGCAGCAGCCCCCGTAAGATGCATTTTCATGATTTTCTCCTCTTCCGACCGGCGCATCGTAAGTCGGCATTCAAACCAGGCTTCGGTCTGTGGAGGGCAGGACCTAAGTCTGATCGCAAAACGCAATGGTCCTACCCATGACATTGCGTGGAACAGCCAGCTTCGAAGGTAATTGTTTCTCCGGAACGCTCGGAGAAATCAGATGGATAGAAGTGTTAGTCAGGCGCGCTGGTTGCTCGCACCGCTGTTCGCGACCGCCGTCACCTTTCTCGCGATCGGAATAGTGCTTGGCTGACATTTTCCAGATCGGCGCAGCTATGTCCCTTCCTGCGCTGATAGGGTTCGCGAAGCCGCTAGCGGGGAGCGAACCCTATTTCTTCAATTATAGACAGCAGGTGAACTGATGTTTCGCGACAGAGAGAGTCGTTTCCTAGAGGCAGGCTTACTCGCAGCAGTGCCTATTTGCGTAGCCATCACAGCACTGATCGCCTTGTTGACTTTGGGCAGGATATGAACCGGTTCCTTTTCATGGCGGCCGACTTTCTATCTCGGCCACCGGGTTTCTACGTGATGCTCATAGCCATGGTATTGTGCACCGCCCTGGTGCCCTTTGGTCTGACAAATGCGGTCACCTATGCCCTGTCGGTTGCGGCCATCGTGATCACTGGTGTTGTCCTAATACAAGGGTATCGCGACACCGCCGCTATTCACGCCAAACTCGATGAGATCATCGTAGCGCTTGACGAGACCAGAAACGACGTTGTCGGGTTGGAGCATGCCGAGCCGGAAGAGATCAGGGAAAAGCTTGTGAAACTCGAAGAAGAAGCGGCCCGAACAGGTGGATGTGCCAGGCGCGAGCTTTCGGAAGCACCAGGAGAGAGACAATGAACAGTATCATTTGGCTTGTTGGAGCGGTGGTCGTCATATTGGTGGTATTGAGCTTTTTTGGCCTTCGGTAGGCCGACATGAGCATGTCCGTCGACCCAATGCCGGCAACTGTCCAGCCAAAGCGCACACTGCGGAAGCGTGCAAAGAGGTTGGCCGAGGAGGGACACGATGGCGGTGGATCTATTGCTACTGTTCCATCTGAAGAAAAGACCTTTCGAGCCTTGTTCCTCTCCAAAGAAACGGGCCTAGACGCGGACAGTGCCCGCGAACTCGTCGACAAGATTGAAAGAGATGGCGCGGCATTGCTGCACGCCGCCCGACAAATGAAAGCCACTCGCGATGACAACGCGCGCCGGCGAGGCCATGCAGATTAGGGCAGCGGAACCGGCGAGTCGGAGACGTTCGCAGATAGGCGATCACGTTCAGCCAAGCACCCGGTGTGCTGCAAATCGACGAAGCTCGACATCCAAGCGTTGGTCGAACGGGTCGGGCCGGATCACGGCTCGATGCATTGGGATTTGGTCGGGCTCTTTGGCTGCTCGGATTGCAAGGCCACAGGCCGCGACCGCAGGCCCGTGTTCTCAGGGTTCGATTCCCTCTACCCGCTCCAGCCTAGGCGCCAAAAACAATTTCAGCGCCTGCCTGTTCGTCGAACAAAACCGAGCAGCCTCGCGCAAGCGCCACCGTTGCGAGGGCGTTTGCGACTACGTCATCCGATGAGACGAAATCACCGGTCAGGACCCGCAATTCTTCCACGCCTTCGGCCATCGAGACGAAATTCCCGACCGACCGATCGTGCTTGCAGGCCTCGACCACGCAAAGCAGATCGATGATTTCGAAGCTGCGCATGTTCAACCTCCAGAAGAAACGTCCCTTGCAAGATCATGAACGCGTCGGCAGGAAATAATGTTCCCGGCTCGCTGTTCACCGGCCTCGGCCAGGCGGCTCTTCCATATGCTTTAGGCGCCCGGCAGGTGCCCGAGTTGACCATTATCCCACCTCTCGCAGAATGAAGTCGTGCAGCATCTTGGCGGCCGGCGACAGCACGCGGTTCCTTACCGTGATCAGGCTGTAGGGCCTGACCTCGATGTCGAATTCGGTCTGGACGACGTCGATGGCGCCGGCCAGCCCGTCGGGATTCTGGATGAATTTCGCCACCTGGATCGATACCGGCGCAATGGCATCTGACTGTGCGACCATGACCAGGGTCAAGAGCAGCGAGCTTGTGTTGAGGATGCGGTCCGGCAGGGCGATGTTGCGGTTGAGGAAATTGCTCTCCATCGCCTGGCGCAAGGGCGAACCGCCTGACTGGAAAACCCAGTCATAGGCGGCGGTCTCTTCCAGCCGCACCGCCTCGCCCTTGGCGAGCGGATGACCCCGGCGCACGATCAGGCAGGCCTTCTCGACGCCGATGACGCGCGATTCGAACAGCCGCGGATTGAGATCGTCGGGGATGCGCGCGATGATGAAATCATGACGCGTGGCGATCAGTTCGCGTGCCAGCACGTTGGAGGTCTCGACCTGCATGGTGATCTCGATGCGCGGATAGATGCGGCGGATTTCGCGAATTGCCGGCACCGCCAGTTCGATCGCCGGCGCCGTCACGGCACCCAGGAACACCGAGCCGCCCTTGCCCGCCTTGAGTTCAGCAATCTCGCGGTCGACCTCGCGCATTTCCAGCAGGATCGAGCGCGCGCGCCTGGCCAGTGCCTTGCCGTAGGGCGTCAAGGTGACCCCGCGCGGCAACCTTTCACACAGCTTGACCTCCAGTACGGCCTCCATCTCGCTGATCATGCGCGAGGCCGCCGGCTGCGAAATGTTCATGATCTGGGCTGCCGCGCTCACCCGGCCATGGTCGTCGAGCGCGACGATCATGCGCATGTGGCGCAGGCTGAGGCCGCTACGCAGCAGGGTTTCGCCGTCGCTTGAACGCTCGTCGTAACCGCCTGAGATTCCAACAGAATTGCGCACCCTCGCCATGATTTTCCGTGCTCCCGCGCGTATAATGAGCTGGCCATCGGGCCACGTTTTCATCCGCTCCTAATATATATCAGTTTCGATATAGCAACCATCAAAGATCGCATTTGACAGTTATGGCAAAGGGCCACACCCTATGCCGCGTTCTGAGACTTGACGGTCGGTAACGAGCAAATCGTATCGACTGAAATCAGCGTCTCGGCACCATTGGGAGGATACCAGAGATCGATATGCCGGCGGTGGCGCGCTTGCGCTTCCGCTCGACTGCGCGGCCCGCGAAGCCCCGGGGTGCCGCGTCCATCAACCAGGGAGAGTTAAGTGAAAATCATCAAGACACTGGCCGCCGTCGCGGCCCTTGGCATCGCTGCCATGACCTACTCGGCGCACGCAGCCGACAAGGGTCTCGTCGGCGTGCTGATGCCGACCAAGACCTCGCAGCGCTGGATCAATGACGGCGACGCCGTCAAGTCCCAGCTCGAGGCTCTCGGCTACACGGTCGACCTGCAATATGCGCAGGACGACATCCCCAACCAGCTCAGCCAGTTGGAAAACGAAATCACCAAGGGCCCGAAGGCACTGATCATCGCCTCGATCGACGGCACCACCCTGTCGGATGCGCTGCAGAAGGCTGCTGACGCCGGTGTCGTCGTCGTCGCCTATGACCGCCTGATCAAGAAGACCGCCAATGTCGACTACTACACCACCTTCGACAATTTCGGCGTCGGCGTCATCCAGGCGAACTCGCTGGTCAAGGGCCTCAAGGAGCGTTTCCCGAACACCAAGCCGTGGAACGTCGAACTGTTCGGCGGCTCGCCGGACGACAACAACGCGTTCTTCTTCTACAATGGCGCGATCTCCGTCCTGCAGCCGCTGATCGATGACGGCTCGATCAAGATCAAGTCCGGCCAGACCGGCATGGACAAGGTCGGCACGCTGCGCTGGCTCGCCGCCACCGCCCAGGCGCGCATGGACAACCTGCTCTCGGCCAACTATTCGGACGGCAGCCGCGTCGATGGCGTTCTGTCGCCCTATGACGGCTTGTCGCGCGGCATCACCGCCTCGCTGCGCGCTGTCGGCTACGGCACGGACGCTCAGCCCTGGCCGATCGTGACCGGCCAGGACGCCGAGACCGCCTCGGTCAAGCTGATCATCTCCGGTGAGCAGTACTCGACCGTGTTCAAGGACACCCGCGAACTGGCCAAGGCCACTGTCGAACTCGTCGACAAGGTGCTCTCGGGCGGCAAGCCGGACGGTCTCGATGAAAAGACCTACAACAACGACGTCAAGGTCGTTCCTTCGATCCTGTTGACGCCGCATGATGTCGACAAGTCGAACTACCAGGCACTGGTGGTCGACTCCGGCTACATCAAGGCCGAAGAGCTCAAGTAATCTCGGTTACAAAGCCAGGGGTCCCGCGCACAGCGGGGCCCCTTTTTGCTAGCGCGGCGAATCCAAAATTCGCATACTAGCCCCCCGGCATTGTTCCGGACCTCGGAGGAGCGGTATTTCTGATGGCCTCGACGATTTTGGAGATGCGCGACATCACCAAGACGTTCCCCGGCGTGAAGGCGCTGTCGAACGTCAACCTCAGCGTCGAGGAAGGCGAGATCCATGCCGTGGTCGGCGAGAACGGCGCCGGCAAATCGACGCTGATGAAGGTGCTGTCGGGCGTCTACGCATCCGGTACCTATGACGGCGCGATCGTCTATCGCGGCGAGGAATGCCATTTCAAAGGCATTCACGACAGCGAACACAAGGGCATCGTCATCATCCACCAGGAACTTGCGCTGGTGCCGATGCTGTCGATCGCCGAAAATATTTTCCTTGGCAATGAGCACGCCAAATTCGGCGTCATCGACTGGAATGCCAATGAGACGCGGACCAGCGCCTTGCTGAAAAAGGTAGGCCTCAAGGAGGACCCCAAGACGCTGATCACCAATATCGGCGTCGGCAAGCAGCAACTGGTCGAGATCGCCAAGGCGCTCAGCAAAGAAGTCAAGCTGTTGATCCTCGACGAGCCTACCGCGAGCCTGTCCGAAAAAGACAGCCAGGCGCTGCTCGATCTGCTGCTCGAGTTCAAGCGGCAGGGCATGACCTCGATCCTGATCTCGCACAAGCTCAACGAAGTGAACCGGGTCGCCGACAAGGTCACGGTCATCCGCGACGGGCGGACCATCGAGACGCTTGCCAAGAAAGACATCTCCGAAGACCGCATCATCACCTCGATGGTCGGCCGCTCGCTCGACGATCGTTATCCGCCGCGCGAACCCAAGATCGGTGAGATCGTGCTGCAGGTAAAGGACTGGTCGGTCTATCATCCGATCCATGCCGAGCGGCAGGTGATCAAGGGCATCGACATCAACGTCCGCAAGGGCGAAGTGGTGGGCATCGCCGGGCTGATGGGCGCCGGGCGCACCGAATTCGCGATGAGCCTGTTCGGCCGCTCCTACGGCCGCCGTATCACCGGTGAGGTGCTGCTCAAGGGCAAGCCGATCGATGTCTCCTCGGTCAGCAAGGCGGTTGACCATGGCATTGCCTATGTGACGGAGGACCGCAAGACCTACGGTCTCAACCTGATCGATCATATCAAACACAACATCACGCTGGCCAATCTTGGCGGCGTGTCGCGCCACGCCGTGATCGACGATTTGCGCGAACTCGCCGTCGCCAATGACTACAAGGCCAAGACCAACATCCGCTCGTCCAGCGTCTATCAGATGACCGGCAATCTGTCGGGCGGCAACCAACAGAAGGTGGTGCTGTCGAAGTGGCTGTTCGCCAATCCGGAAGTGCTGATCCTCGACGAGCCAACGCGCGGCATCGACGTCGGCGCCAAGTACGAAATCTACACCATCATCGCCCGCCTCGCCTCGGAGGGTAAGGCGATCGTCGTCATCTCGTCGGAGATGCCGGAACTGCTCGGCATCACCGACAGAATCTACGTCATGAATGAAGGCCGCATGGTCGGCGAAATGGCGGCGAGCGACGCCAGCCAGGAAAAGATCATGCGCGCCATTGTTCGGGGAGAAGGAAAAGCATCATGACCACCGAAAGCGCTCCCGCGCCGAAAAGCGGCGTTGCCGAAGATGTGCAGCAGGGGCCGCGTGTGGCCGTCTCGGCGCTGATCACGAATCTGCGCGAGTACGGCCTGATCCTGGCGCTGATCGCCATCATGGTGTTCTTCCAGTTCACCACCTCCGGCACGCTGTTCAAGCCAGTGAACCTGAGCAATTTGGTGCAGCAGAACTCGTTCATCATCGTGATGGCGCTGGGCATGCTGTTGGTTATCGTTTCGGGCCATATCGACCTCAGCGTCGGCTCCGTCGCCGGTTTCATCGGCGCGCTGGCGGCAATGATGATGGTCATCTGGCCGCTTGGCCCCTTCAGCAATCCGCTGGTTGTGTCCATCATCTGCCTCATCATCGGTGGCGGCATCGGCGCGGCCCAAGGCTACTGGATTGCCTATCACCGAATACCGAGCTTCATCGTCACGCTGGCGGGAATGTTGATCTTCCGCGGGATCTGCCAGGCGCTGCTGGGTGGCGGGTCTTCCGTGGGGCCGCTTCCAGACGGCTTCAAGGCGCTCAGTTCCGGCTTCATTCCGGACGTGATCGGCCCCTTGACGCTGATCCCTCCGACGGTGAACGCCGCCGGCAAGACCATTATGGGCAGCGGCCTGACCCTGCACATGACGACGATTGTGCTGGGCCTGATCGCCGTGCTCGCCTATGCCTATTTCGGGCTCAAGGCACGGCGCACCCGCGAGCAGCACGGCTACCAAGCCGAGCCGTTCTCACTCTTTGTCGTCAAGACCCTGGTGACCAGCGCCCTGGCGCTGTTCCTGGTCTACCAATTCGCCAGCTACAGGGGCCTGCCGATCGTACTCATGGTGATGGGCCTGCTGATCGCCCTGTTCGTGTTCGTCACCAAACGCATGACGATCGGCCGGCGCATCTACGCAATGGGCGGCAATGCCAAAGCGGCGCAGCTATCGGGCATCAAGACCGAGCGGCTGACCCTGATGGTGTTCGTCAATATGGGTGTTCTGTCGGCGCTTGGCGGCCTGATCATCGCGGCGCGCCTTGGGCAGGCGGTGCCGGCGGCAGGTCTTGGCAGCGAGCTCGACGTCATCGCCGCGGTGTTCATCGGCGGCGCCTCGGCGATGGGTGGTGTCGGCCAGGTCATCGGCGCGGTGGTCGGCGGTTTTATCATGGGCGTGATGAACAACGGCATGTCGATCATGGGCGTCAATGTCGACTGGCAGCAGGTGGTGAAAGGCCTGGTGCTGCTCGGCGCGGTGGTGTTCGACGTCTACAACAAGAACAAGGGCTGAGGGAACCAGGAAGGCATATGGGTCACATCGCGGCGCTGTCCGGCAACCAGGCGGCACGAAGAAGTCCCAAGAGGGACCAGGCTCGCGAGCGCAATCCGAATGGAGAATTTCACCCGTGGCATGGGACGAGGTCCTGGCCGCGCTGGGTAAGGTTTGCCGTTCCGGCAGCCCTGCCAAGGCAAATGAGAGAGGATTCATCATGCTGATCTCCCAGATTCTCGACGACGCCGAGACCATCCGCGTCGTTGCCCGCAACGGCGGCAAGACCCGGATCATCAATGGCGCGCGCAGCGTCTATTCGCTGGCGATGGAGGCCGCCCGCACCGGCGTCGGCCTCGTCGCGCTGATCGAACGCAAGGGCCTAGGCGAGGCGGTGGATCTCGATGCCGCCTACAAGAAGGGACGGCTGCTGTCGCCGATCAATCATCCCGATCCGGCGCATCTGCATCTGACCGGCACCGGACTGACGCATCTCGGCTCGGCCGCGACGCGCGATTCCATGCACAAGAAGCTCAACGCCGACGGCGAGGAACAGCTGACCGATTCCATGAAGATGTTCCGCATGGGGCTGGAGGGCGGTAAACCTGCGAAAGGCCAGATCGGCGTGCAGCCGGAATGGTTCTACAAGGGCAACGGCACGATGGCCGTGGCGCCAGGGGCCGCACTCCTGTCACCGGCCTTCGCCAAGGACGCCGGCGAAGAGCCTGAAGTGGCCGGTATCTATGTCATCGGGGACGACGGCGCGCCATTCCGCGTCGGCTTCACGCTGTCAAACGAGTTTTCCGACCACGTCACCGAGCGGGTGAACTATCTGTTCCTTGCCCACTCCAAGCTGCGTAACGCCTCGTTCGGCCCGGAGATCCTGATCGGCGACCTGCCTGCCGACATCAGGGGCACCTCGCGCATCTATCGCGACAACGAGGTGCTGTGGGAAAAGCCGTTCCTGTCTGGCGAAGCAAACATGTCGCACACCATCGCCAATCTCGAACACCACCACTTCAAATATGCGGCCTTCCGCCAGCCGGGCGACGTGCATGTGCACATGTTCGGCACGGCGACGCTGTCCTTTGCCGACGGCATCAACACCGAGGCCGGCGACGTGTTCGAGATCGGGGCCAAGGATTTTGGCCTGCCGCTGCGCAACCCGCTCGAGATCGAGCAGCCGGTGAAGGTGGCGGTGAAGGCGCTTTGAAGACCGGGCGCGCCAGCGCAGGTCGGCTTCCTAATGCGCAATGCGGATCGGATGACCTCCGCACTTCGCAGCGACAGGTTGAACGACAATGCCAAAGCCTGCGGCATCGATTCAGCCAGGTCGCATGTCCTCGGTTGCCTGGACAAGCAGCAGTTTCCCTTGGGGGCGGGATCAAGCGCCTCGCTTGACGAGGAGAAGCGGACCACGGCGTTCTGGGGCAGGAAGCGAGTGGCCGTGCGGGAACTGCTCTTTATCGGCCATTTCCATGCCTGCCTCGGCGCCGCGAAAGAGTATCTCTTTCGCGGCTGACCAGGGCTTGCGACAGCCTCAATAGATATCGAAGTCGAAATACTTGGCCTGGATCTTCTTGTAGGTGCCGTCGGCGACGATGGCGTCTATTGCCGCGTTGAGCTTGTCGCGCAGCGCCGTGTCTTCCAGGCGAACGGCGATGCCGGCTTGCGTCTCGGTGCCCTTGACGTCACCGACCAGCTTACAGCAGCCGTCGCTTGCCTTCTTCAGCCAGTCCACCAGCACGAACTTGTCAGACAGCACGGCATCAAGGCGGCCGTTCGTCAGGTCGGTGATCGCCTCTTCCTGGGTCGGGTAGAGTTTCGCCTCCGCACCCGCCTTGCCATAGACATTCTGGGCGTAGTCGGCCTGCGTGGTCGAAGCCTGGGCGCCGACCGTCTTGCCGGCAAGTGCCGCCGGTTCGGTCGAGGTGAGATCGGCGTCCTTCGGTGCCACCAGCGCCAGCGGTGTCGTATAGTATTTGTTGGTAAAGGAGACCTGCTTCTTGCGCTCCTCGGTGATGCTCATCGAGGCGATGATGGCATCGAATTTCTTGGCTTGCAGGGCGGGAATGATGCCGTCCCAGTCCTGGGTGACGATTTCACACTCGACCTTCATCTGCGCGCACAGCGCATTGGCGATGTCGATGTCGAAGCCGACGACCTTGCCGTCCGAGGTGATGGTGTTGAATGGCGGATAGGCACCCTCGGTGCCGATCTTCAGTTTCTCCGCCGCCTGCGCCGACAGAGAGCCGGCGGCCATAACCAGCATGGCAGCACCAGCTGCCGATATGATCCATCTGGAAATCTGCATTTTCTTGGTTCCCCTTGAACGCCGCCAGCTTGACGGCCAGCAATGCAGCCAAGCATGGCGAGCCGGCGCAGGCAAGCATATTGCCTGACGGCAATGGGAGGTCAGCGCGCGGGGCGGAAATGCTTGGACAGTTTCAGCCCCTGCGCCTGGTAGTTGGAGCCGAGATCTGTGCCATAGAGCGCCTGCGGCCGCTTCAGCATGTGCTCGTAGACCAGCCGGCCGACGATCTGGCCATGGTCGAGGATGAACGGCACTTCGTGGCTGCGCACTTCGAGCACCGCCCGGCTGCCGCTACCACCGGACGCAGAGTGGCCAAAACCCGGATCGAAGAAGCCGGCATAGTGGACGCGGAATTCGCCGACGAGCGGATCGAACGGCGTCATCTCGGCGGCGTAGAGCGGCGGCACATGCACTGCTTCCTGGCTGACGAGGATGTAGAATTCATCGGGATCGAGCACCAGTTCGCCGGCGCCGCTCTTGTGGATCGGCTCCCAGAAGTCGACGACCTCTTGCGCGGCGCGCTTGTCGACGTCGACAAGTCCGGTGTGATGCTTGCCGCGATAGCCGACCAGCCCGTTTTGATCGCCGTTGAGGTCGATCGACAGCGCAATGCCGCCACCGGAAATGTTCGGCGGCTCGGTGGCAACCAGCATCTCGGCGCGATGCAGGTCATGCAGCTCGGCTTCAGACAGCAGCGCATTGCCGGTGCGGAAGCGTATCTGCGACAGTCGCGAACCGGTGCGCGCGACGATCGGAAAGGTGCGCGGGCTGACCTCGAGATAGAGCGGTCCGTGATAGCCGGCGGCGATCTTGTCGAACTCGTGGCCACGGTCGGTCATGACGCGGGTGAAGATGTCGAGTCGCCCGGTCGAACTCTTCGGATTGGCCGAGGCCGAAATGTCCGCCGGCAATGCCAGGCTTTCAAGCAAGGGGACGATATAAACGCAGCCGGTCTCCAGCACCGCGCCCTCGGCAAGATTGATCTCGTGCAGCTGCAGCCGGTCGAGCTTTTCCGAAACCTTGTGGTTGGGACCCGGCAGGAACGAGGCCCGCACCCGCCAGGCCTTGTCGCCGAGCCGCAGATCCAGGCTCGCCGGCTGGATCTGGTCGATATCGAGCGCGCGGGCCGACTTCAGCGCGCCGGACTGGAACAGCGCCGAAATGTCCTGATCGGGAAGAATGCCTGTCTGCCGCAAGGCTCCACTCCTAGGCCAGACGTTTTCTGATCGCAGGTTCCTGCCGCAAAACCGTGGAACACTTTTGCGGAACCTGCTTGGTACAAACCTCTTAATCAAGCCGGCAATTGACGCAAGCGTGGCGCGGGTTTAAAGGGTCGTTATCCCGTGGTGATTTGGCCGGTCGGCTTGCAGCCACGTTAAACAAGTCGCTAAAGGACCGTCGGGCCGCAAGGCCGTATGGACCGGTTGCGACTTTCGCGGCCGGTTTTTTTGTGTCTGGAACAAAAGCGATGAGCACCAAGAAGCGCAACTGGAAGCCTCAAACAGCACTCGTCCATAGCGGAACCCTGCGTTCCGGTTTCGGCGAAACCTCCGAGGCGATGTACCTGACCCAGGGCTATGTCTACGAAACGGCGCAGGCGGCGGAAGCCCGCTTCAAGGGCGAGGAGCCGGGCTTCATCTATTCGCGCTATGCCAATCCGACCGTCGACATGTTCGAAAAGCGCATGTGCGCGCTCGAAGCCGCCGAGGACGCGCGCGCCACGGCGTCCGGCATGGCGGCGGTGACCGCAGCCCTCCTGTGCAGCGCCAAGGCCGGCGACCATATCGTGGCGGCGCGCGCGCTGTTCGGCTCCTGCCGCTGGGTGGTCGAGACGCTGGCGCCGAGATACGGCATCGAGGCGACGCTGGTCGACGGCACCGACATCGCCAACTGGGAAAAGGCCGTCAAGCCGAACACCAAGCTGTTCTTCCTGGAAAGCCCGACCAACCCGACGCTGGAAGTGGTCGACATCGCTGCGGTTGCCTCGCTTGCCAATTCGATCGGCGCACGGCTGATCGTCGACAATGTCTTTGCCACGCCCCTGCAACAGAAACCGCTGCAGCTCGGCGCGCACATCGTCGTCTATTCGGCGACCAAGCACATTGACGGCCAGGGCCGCTGTCTCGGGGGTGTCATCCTGTCGGACAAGAAATGGATCGACGAGAACCTGCACGACTACTTCCGCCACACCGGCCCCAGCCTGTCACCGTTCAATGCCTGGACACTGCTGAAGGGCCTGGAGACACTGCCGCTACGCGTGCGCCAGCAGACGGAAAGCGCCGGCAAGATCGCGGATTTCCTGGCCGAACGGCCCGAAATCGCCCGCGTCATCTATCCCGGCCGCGCCGACCACCCGCAGGCGGCCATCGTCAAGAAGCAGATGTCGGGCGGCTCGACGCTGATCTGCCTGGACGTCAAGGGCGGCAAGCAGGCGGCCTTCGCCTTGCAGAACGCCCTCGACATCGTGCTGATCTCCAACAATCTCGGTGACGCCAAGAGCCTGATCACCCATCCGGCAACGACGACGCACAAGAATCTGAGCGACGAGGCCCGCGCCGAGCTCGGCATCGGGCCGGGCACGCTCAGACTGTCGGTCGGCCTGGAGGATGCCGACGATCTTCTGGAAGACATCGAGCAGGCGCTGAAGGCCAAATAGGCGGCCTTTGGCTTTCAGGCGCCCGACGGCGTCTCTTCCAGTTCGGCCGCCTTGGTGCTGATGGTCATCGCGTTGCCGCGCCAGTCGACGGCGCCGCCGAGCCAGCCGCGCGCCCACATCGCAGGCAGGATGATCATGTCGCGCACCATGATCGCCGCGACCATGCGCGGCGACAGATACCAGCCCTTGGACCTGGCAAGGACGCTCTCCGGAAGGTAGAAGGCCGCCAGCACGGCAATGGCGGTTGCCCAGAGTCCGACGCCGGCGGCTGACGCCGCAACCAGCGCAAGCACCAGCGGCACCACAGCGCCAGTCAGGATTTCGGGTGCGAAGAACAGCGGGAAGGTGACGCGGCGCAGCCGTGCCCAACGCGCCTGACGCGACCAGATCTCGCCAAACGTGCGCCGGCCGAGCGGTTGCTCGAAGGGCGCGGCGACGAGATTGACGCGCAGGCCAAGGCCATTGACCAGCTTGGTCGCGGCGGCGTCCTCGGCAATCTCGGCGGCCAGCGCACGGATGCCGCCGCTGGCGTCGAGCATCGGCTTGTTCCACAACATGCTCTTGCCCTGGGCAAAGCCGAGGCCAAGCGCATCGCCGGCATATTGCCAGCGCGCCTGCAACGTGTTGAGGAAGGCGCATTCGACTTCGGCCCAGAACCCGGCCGGCCGCGAGCCGATCGGCGTCGAGCAGACAAGGCCGGTATTTGGCCGCCACGCCGCCATCAGGTGCTGAATATAGTCTTTCGGCATCAACACGTTGGAATCGGCCAAGACAACCCAATCGTGGCGCGCCGCCTCCCAGCCCTTGACGCAATTGTTGAGCTTCGGATTGGCGCTGATACGGTCGTCGCCGCCGGCACCCTGGGGAAACGGGCGATGGCGGTGCGGATCAGCCTGACCACCGGATCATCGGCATGGGCGACGCAGAAGATCAGCTCGTAGCGCGGCCAGTCGAGCGAGAAGGCACGCTCCAGCGTCTCCTGCGTGAACGGCTCGACGCCGCGCGACGGCACGACGATCGACACCGGTCGTGGCTTGCCGGCCGGCGGCGCGATGGTGCGGCGGCGCTTCAGACGCGAAGCGGCGAGCAGGATGCTGGCGAGGTTTGAGAGAATGAGAGCGATCGACAGCGAGGCGGTTATGAGCGTGAGTTCCATCGAGATCTGGTCACTCCAGAAAAGACGGCTCGCGTGATGGCCGTTTTCAACCGTTCGATAGAGCGCCGAGTCGCCCGCTTCGTGCACACCACCATTGTCATGTGTCACCTAAATGACATTCTTTGTCGGCACCTGCCTTTCAGGCCGCGCGCGACGGGACGCGCATGTTGACCTGCTCGCCCGGAGCGAGGACAGTTCGACCTGGATTGTTTTGGAGCCGCTTATGTACCGCGCCGTGACGCGCAACATCGAAGTGCAGGTCAGGCCGTTCTATCTGGAGGACCGCTCGGATCCGTCCGAGAACCGCTATGTCTGGGGCTATCAGATAACGATCGACAACCAGTCGGACGATTTCGTGCAGCTGTTGTCTCGCTATTGGCACATCACCGACGGCACCGGCCGGGTCGAGGAGGTGCGCGGGCCGGGCGTGGTGGGCGACCAGCCCGAACTCAATCCCGGCGACAGCTATCAATACACATCCGGTTGCCCGCTCTCGACACCGTCCGGCATCATGGTCGGGCACTACACCATGCGCAACAAGCGGGGCGAGACGTTCGACATCGCCATCCCCGCCTTTTCGCTTGATCTGCCGGGGACGCGGCGGACGGTGAATTAGTTCGCTCACCGGCCACGAAGCAGCCGGTGAGGCGTGTTTTTCTCTATTGAGCCGCCGTAAATTCCGCTGGATCGAAGTCATATTGCTTCGAGCAGAATTCGCAGGCGACGTGGATGCCGCCGTCCTCGGTGCTGTCCTTGATCTCCTGCGCCGAGAAGCCCTCGAGGATGCCGCGGATCTTGTCGCGCGAGCATGAGCACTGGTCGGCGACCGGAACGCCGCCGAAGACGCGCACGCCATGTTCGTGGAACAGCCGGTAGAGCAGCCGCTCGGCGCCGATCGTCGGGTCGATCAGTTCGGTCGGCTCTATGGTGCCGAGCAATGCCAGCAGCTCCTGCCAGGAATTGTCGGCCGGATCGTGGATCTCCTCGCGTGGATCGCCATCCCCGCCCGGCAGGTCCGGAACGCGCATGCGATCGGGCGACTGCGGCAGGAACTGCGCCAGGATGCCGCCGGCGCGCCATTGCTCACGGGCGCCGCCGACGCCTGGCGTCAACAGCTTGGCCACCGAGAGCCTGAGATCGGTCGGGATCTGCTCCGACTGACGGAAATAGGTGCGTGCCGCATCCTCCAGCGTTTCGCCGTCGAGCTGGACGATGCCCTGATAGCGCTGCGTGTGAGCGCCCTGGTCGATGGTCAGAGCCAGCACGCCGCTGCCGAGCAGGGTCTGCTGGGACGTCTCGCCCGCCGCGACCAGCGCCTCGAGCCGGTCGGCATCGAAGCGTGCATAGGCGCGCAGCGCCGAGGGCGTGGAAAAATCCGCGACCAGCATGTCGACCGGCCCGTCGGTGCGGGTCTGCAAGATGAACTTGCCCTCGAATTTGAGCGAGGTGCCAAGCAGGACCGTCAACACACAGGCTTCCGCCAGCAGGCGGGCGACCGGCTCGGGATAGTCGTGGCGGGTCAGGATTGCATCGAGCATCGGCCCGAGCTGAACTGTGCGGCCGCGCACATCGAGCGGACCGACCTCGAAAGGCACGACGTGATCGTCACCGGCGTAGCCGAATTCGCCGAGTTTGGGGTGATGTTCAGTCACTTGATAGGTTTCCAACATGACAAAGCTCCGGGGCGCGGCCATGCCGCCCTCCGGGGCGCATGCGTCGAAACGCGCTGTTTTTGCGTGATGGCCCGCAGATAGGCATCACGCGGTCCCGGATCAAGTCGGCCCGGATCAAGCGCCGAGGCACCACGCCAGAACCGCCTTCTGCGCATGGAGCCGGTTCTCGGCCTCGTCGAAGACCACCGAATGCGGCCCGTCAATGACCTCGTCGGTCACTTCCTCGCCGCGATGCGCCGGCAGGCAGTGCATGAACAGTGCGTCCGGCTTGGCCTTGGCCATCAGCTTGGCGTTGACCTGGTAGGGCGAGAACACGTTGTGGCCACGGGCGCGATGCTCCTGGCCCATCGACACCCAGCAATCGGTCACAATGCAGTCGGCCTGATCGACGGCTTCCTCGGGCGAGCGGGTGAAGTGCAGCTTGCCGCCATGCGCTTGCGACCAGTCGATATGCTTCTGCGCCGGCTCGCTGCCTTCGGGCACGGCGACGTTGAGGTTGAAGCGGAACCGCGCCGAGGCCTCGAGCAGCGAATGCAGCACATTGTTGCCGTCGCCGGTCCAGGCGATGGTCTTGCCGGCGACCGGACCGCGATGCTCCTCGAAGGTCATGATATCGGCCATCAGCTGGCAGGGATGGGTGTCGTCGGTCAGGCCGTTGATGACCGGAACGGTGGCGTTCTCGGTCAGTTCCAGCAGCCGCTCATGCGAGGTGGTGCGGATCATGATCGCGTCGACATAGCGCGACAGCACCTTGGCGGTGTCGGCAATGGTCTCGGAGCGGCCGAGCTGCATTTCGGTCCCGGTCAGCATGATGGTCTCGCCACCAAGCTGACGCATGCCGACGTCGAAGGACACGCGCGTGCGCGTCGACGGCTTGTCGAAGATCATCGCCAGCACCTTGCCGTCGAGCGGCCTGGTCCGCTCTCCGGCCTTGAGGCGAGCCTTTCGCACCACCGCATCGTCAAGCATGAAGCGCAGATCGCCTTCGGAAACGGCGGAAAGATCGGTGAAGTGGCGAACTGACATCAGCAATGGTTCCGGGATTACTTCGCGGCGGCGGAGGCGATCGCCTCCGCCAGGCCCTTGGCGCCGGCGCGGATGCGGTTGAGCGCGTCGTGGATCTCGGCATCGGTGACGGTGAGCGGCGGCAGCAGGCGAATGACGTTGTCGCCGGCCGGAACCGCCAGCAGGTGCTGGTCGCGCAGTGCCATGTTCACCTTGGTGTTGGGCATCGCGCATTTGAGGCCGAGCATCAGCCCGGTGCCCCTGATGTCCTCGATGACCTCGGGAAACTCGTCGGCGACCGCTGCCAGCCCCTGCTTGATCAGCAGCGCCTTGCGCTGCACATCCTCGAGGAAGCCGTCTTCCAGCACCACGTCGAGCACGGCGTTGCCAACCGCCATGGCCAGCGGGTTGCCGCCGAAAGTGGTGCCATGCACGCCGGATGTCATGCCAATGGCGGCCTCATCCGTAGCAAGGCAGGCGCCCATCGGGAAGCCGCCGCCAATGCCCTTGGCGATCGCCATGATGTCGGGCGTGACACCGGACCATTCATGCGCGAACAGCTTGCCGGTTCGGCCGATGCCGCACTGGACCTCGTCGTAGATCAAGAGCAGGCCGTGCTGTTCGCACAGCTGCCTGAGCCGCTTCAGCGATTGCGTCGGCACCGGGCGAATACCGCCCTCGCCCTGTACCGGTTCGATCAGGATCGCGGCGGTCTCCGGCGTGATCGCCTTCTCGGCCGCATCGATATCGTCGAAGCCGACCTGGTCGAAACCCTCGACCTTGGGTCCAAACCCTTCAAGGTACTTGTACTGGCCGCCGGCAGCGATGGTCGCCAGCGTGCGGCCATGGAAGGCACCCTCGAAGGTGATGACGCGGAAGCGTTCGGGATGCCCCCTGACGAAATGGTAGCGCCGCGCCGTCTTGATCGCGCATTCCAGCGCCTCGGCGCCGGAATTGGTGAAGAACACCTTGTCGGCGAAGGTGGCATCCACCAGCCGCTCGCCGAGCCGGCTCTGCCCCGGAATCTCGTAGAGATTGGAGACATGCCAAAGCTTTGTGGCCTGCTCGGTGAGTGCTGCAACCAGATGCGGATGGCTGTGGCCCAGCGAATTGACGGCGATGCCGCCGGCGAAATCGAGATATCGCTCGCCCTTGTCGGTAATCAGCCAAGTGCCTTCCCCGTGGTCGAAGGCCAGGGGGGCGCGAGCAAAGGTCTCGTAAAGCGCCGAACCGCTCATTATATGCGTCTCCGGTACCGGAAAATCAAAAAAGCCGCCAAAGCGGCGGCCTTTGCGGCTTATCGTGTTTTTCGGCCATGAAGTCAACGAAAACGTCGCGTAGTGGCGCGCAACAAGCCCTCCAACGCAGCGCCGGCTCACGAGCGACCGGGCAAGTTGGGGAAAACCGAAAAAACCGATTCGTGTTGCACTTGGGACTCTTGTCACCGAGTCAGCGCATAGAGTAGTTGTAGTCGAGAAATAACTAGATTTCGTGCGGCGGACCTAATCACCAGATATATGTGGTGTCTGCCCCGGCAAATGTTGTCGGGTCGGGAGCGGATTCCGATTGCCGCACGCTTAGAGGAGCGCGGTCTCATGAACTGGACTGACGAGCGGGTAGAACTTCTCAGAAAACTGTGGTCGGAGGGTCTGAGCGCAAGCCAGATTGCTGCGCAGCTTGGAGGGGTCAGCCGCAATGCGGTCATCGGCAAGGTGCACCGGCTGAAGCTGTCGGGCCGCGGACGTTCGACCGCCACGCCGGCACGCCAGAAGAAGGCGGCGCAAGGATCGACCGTTCAGAAATCGGTGTCGCGCGCCGCAAGCGCGGTCCGTCATGTCACGTCATCGATCGGCTCCACGGCCTTGCAGACGCAGTTCGACGCCGAACCGGTGGCGCGCCACCACTACATCCGCCCGGTCGAGAATGTCGTGGTACCGATCTCACGGCATCTGCAGCTCGTCGAACTGACCGAGCGGACCTGCAAATGGCCGAACGGCGATCCGCTTTCGGAGGACTTCCATTTCTGCGGCAACGATGCCGCCGAAACCGGACCCTACTGCAAGTACCACGCCCGCTTGGCTTTCCAGCCGGCATCGGAGCGGCGGCGGAGTCGCTGAGCGAATAGCGAATAGCGAATAGCGAATAGCGAATAGAAACTGATCGAGCGTCCGCGAGGGCGGCAATCCTGTTTCCCCTATTCGCTATTCGCCCTCTTTCACAACCAGCCGTTCTTGCGAAAACGCCAGTAGAGAAACGCGCAGATCAGCGCGATCGTGGCCAGCACCACCGGATAGCCGTATTCCATCTTCAGTTCCGGCATGTCGTCGAAATTCATGCCGTAGATGCCAGCGAGCGCCGTCGGCACCGCCAGGATGGCGGCCCATGAGGCGAGCTTCTTGGTGTTCGCCGTTTCCTGGCTCTGGCCGACCAGAAGGCTGGCCTCGAATGCAAACGCCAGCACCTCGCGCAGGCTGTCGATCTTTTCCTGCACCGTGCGGATATGGTCGGTCACGTCTCGAAACAGCGGATGCATGGCCGTATGGATCTGCGGCAGCTCTGCGCTGGTCAGCCGGCGGCAGACTTCGACCAGCGGAAGCGCCGCATTGCGCAGGCGCAAAAGATCGCGGCGCAGCATATAGAGCCGCTCGATGTCGGGGCCGGTCATCGGTTTCAGCAGAACCCTGTCCTCGATCGCCTCGACCTCGTCCTCGATCTGCTCGAGGACAGGCATGTAGTTGTCGACGATGAAATCGAGAATGGCATAGAGGACGAAGTCCTCGCCCTTGGCCAGCGAATGCGGACAGCTTTCCCAATGCTGACGAACGGCGGCATAGGAGGTGGACGGGCCGTGTCTGACGCTGACGATGTAGCCGCTGCCGACGAACAAATGGGTCTCGCCGAAGGTGACCCGGCCGTCGATCAGCTGCGCGGTGCGGGCGACGATGAACAAGGCGTCGCCATATTGCTCGATCTTCGGGCGCTGATGCGGGTGCTCGGCATCCTCGATCGCCAGCTCATGCAGGTGAAACTGTGCCTGGACGCGCAGCAGCAGGTTGCGGTCGGGCTCGAGCAGGCCAATCCAGACGACATGACCGGATTTCTTTGCCCATTCGCCAGCTTCCTCGATGGAAATGTCGGCGATGCGACGCCCGGCCGTATAGACGCTGCAAGCGATAATGCCGGCTGTCGGCGCAGGCGCCGGGGTCAGGTTCCGAACATTTTCCATCACGACCTCCCGAAACAAATCCACGGACGAGGATACAGGAAAGCCCGGAAAGCTTAGCGCAATTCGGCCGACGCTTCGAGAGCACGACCGTTCAATTAACCGGCGGTGTCGAGGACATGGTGATCTTGTCGGTCTTGTCGCCCTTCGGCCGCTCGGCCGGCATCTGTTCCCCGGTGACGATATAGTAGATGGTCTCGGCGATGTTGGTGGCGTGATCGCCGATCCGCTCGATGTTCTTGGCGCAAAACAGCAGATGCGTGCAGGGCGTGATGTTGCGCGGATCTTCCATCATGTAGGTCAGCAATTCGCGAAACAGCGATGTGTACATGGCGTCGATCTGGTCATCGCGGTCGCGCACGAAGCCGATCTTGTCGACCGAGCGCGATGCGTAGACGTCGAGCACTTCCTTGAGCTGGGTCAACGCCAGGTTGGCCAGGGCCTCGAGGCCGCGGAACAGGCTGGTCGGCTGGCGGCCGTCGGTGACGGCGACGACCCGCTTGGCAACGTTCTTGCCGAGGTCGCCGACCCGTTCGAGGTCGGCCGAGATGCGGATGGCGCCGACGATCTCGCGCAGGTCCGTCGCCATCGGCTGGCGCTTGGCGATGATGATGATCGCCTTGTCGTCGATTTCGCGTTGCCCTTCATCCAGCACGGCATCGTCGCGGATGACCTTCTGGGCGAGGCCGGGGTCGGCATTGACGAGGGCGGCTATCGCTTGTTCGACCATACGCTCGGCATGGCCGCCCATCGCCGCGATCCGTTTCGACAGATATTTCAACTCCTCGTCATAGGCGCTGACAGTATGCACGGACTGCATGGACGAATGCCTTCCCACGGCTGTTTTGACTTGAGTCGTTTCCTCGAATCCCCGCTGATACGCTAGCCGGATGACAGAAAAAAGAAACCGTCCCGTGGAAACTAGGGCGGTATCAGTGCGTCGGCAAATGAACCGAGAAGGCAGCGCCCTTGCCGACATCGGACTTGATCGAAAGCCGAGCGTTGTGGCGTGTCAGGATATGCTTGACGATCGACAGACCAAGACCGGTGCCCTTCTGGGTGCGGCTGGTCTCGACATCGACGCGATAGAAGCGCTCGGTGATACGCGGAATGTGCTCCTCGGGAATTCCGGGGCCAAAGTCCCTGATGGTCACGTCGATGCCCGGCTGCGGGCCGGCATCGCTGTGTGCGATCGACACCACGACGCGCCCGCCCGATTGGCCGTATTTGCAGGCGTTTTCCAGCAGGTTCTCGAAAACCTGGAACAGCTCGTCGCGATCCCCCGGCACATCTAACGGCCCGTCGGCGTAGTCCCGCTCGATGGCAACGCTGTTTTCGCTGGCCAGCGGCCCGAGCGAATCGATGACGCTGTCGACTGTCTCGCGCAGGTCGACCTCGGTTCCCGGCTTCAGATAGGGCTTCATCTCGAGCCGCGACAGCGACAACAAATCGTCGATCAGACGCGCCATGCGACCGGTCTGGCTCTGCATGATCTGCAGGAACTGGTCGCGGGCTGCCGGGTCGTTGCGGGCCGGTCCGCGCAGCGTTTCGATGAAGCCGGAGATCGAGGCGAGCGGAGTGCGCAGTTCGTGGCTGGCATTGGCGATGAAGTCGGCGCGCATGCGGTCGATCCTGCGCGCTTCGCTCTGATCCTTGAACACCAGCACGTAGAGATCGGTGCCATGGCCGACCGAGGACACGCTCACCCGGTACGCCCGTTCGACCGGCAGCTTTTCCGCATAGTCGACGACGTCGGAGGCGACATCGCCCGACAGCACGCTGTCCAGCAGAGCCTGCATTTCCGGTGCCCGGAATTTTAGCGACAGCGACATGCCAGGTGCGATCCCGCCGAAGGCGGCAAAAGCGGCGGCATTGGCATGGACGATGGTGGCGGTCCGGTCGAAGATGATCAGCGGGTCGGCGACGGCGGCGGCAAGATATTCGCCGGAGAGCCGTTGCAGACCGATTGCCTCGATCGCTGAGCCACTCTCGGCTGATTGGCGCGTGCCGGTGGCCGGCAGCATTGCCGTTGCAAGCAGCAGCGCCAGCGCCGCAAGGACGACATAGGCGGATATCGCCGCCAAAGCATAAACAGCGAGGACCGCGACGACACCGGCGGTCAGCAGCCAGCGGCTGTTCCACAGCCGGATGGCCAGGGCTTGCCCGATGCCTTTCTGCTCTGCGTCCAGGTCAGCCATTCGCTCGCGCGCCCGCACCCCACGTCTTCACACCGGTCGCACGGTTGAAGGAAACTTCCGCTGGACCGCTCCGGAGGCTCCCAATAGCATGAGTCCGGAAGCAGGAAAGGGGTTCGTCTCGATGAAAAAAACCAAGGAAACTCCCGCCGCGCCGTCGTCGGGTCCGCTGAAGATCAGGATCGACGGCAAGGAGCGGGAGTTCGATATCGAAAATCCCGTGCTTCCCGACTGGGTCGAGGACAACAAGCTGATCGCCGGCGACTATCCCTACGACAAGAAGATGAAGAGCGACGACTATGACGAGACGCTCGAGAAATTGCAGATCGAACTGGTCAAGGCGCAGGCGTGGCTGCAGGCGACCGGCAAACGGGTGATGGCGCTGTTCGAGGGCCGCGACGCCGCCGGCAAGGGGGGCACCATCTTTGTGGTGCGCCAATATCTGAACCCTCGTACCGCGCGCAATGTTGCACTGACCAAGCCGACCCCGACCGAGCAGGGGCAGTGGTACTTCCAGCGTTATGTCTCCCATTTCCCGACATCGGGCGAATTCGTCACATTCGACCGCTCCTGGTACAACCGTGCCGGCGTCGAGCCGGTGATGGGTTTCTGCACGCCGAAGCAGCACGAACAGTTTCTCGACGAGACGCCGCATTTCGAACGGATGATCTCCAACGAGGGCATCCACTTCTTCAAGTTCTGGCTGAACATCGGCCGGGAAACGCAGCTCGAGCGCTTCCACGATCGCCGCTACAGTCCGCTGAAGAGCTGGAAGTTTTCGCCGATCGACATTGCCGGTATCACCAAATGGGACGACTACACCAAGGTCCGCGACACCATGTTCGAGCGCACCCACAAGGAGTTCGCGCCGTGGATCATCATACGGGCCAACGACAAGCGCCGCGCGCGGCTGGCGGTGATGCGGCGCATCTTGTTGTCGCTGCCCTATGACGGCCGCGATCTCGAAATTATCGGCAAGGAAGACAAGAAGATCATCGGCGAAGGGCCGTCGTTTTTGAAAGAATAGGCTGGCCTGGGAGACAGGACTGACGCTTTTGCGCCGCGCAGCCAGAGGCCGCGCGGCGATGCTTTTTGCTCGCGGCTCCTAAGCTACCAGCCGGGCAATGCGCTGCAGGCGACGCAGCGTGGTGTCGTCCTGCAGCGCCTGCTGGAAGAGCGAAATCTCCTGGTCGATGCGGTCGCACAGCGCGCCGGTGTTGCCCTTGAGCAGGCCGCGTGTCTGCAGCAAGGCGGCGACCGGCTTCTTGACAAGCTGTCTCGCCCGGCCGAGGGCCGCTTCCTCGACGCTGCCACCCGGCACGATCTCGGCGACGAGGCCCAGCGCCCTTGCGTCCTCGGCGCGAAGCGTGTCGCCGAGGCAGAAGAAGCGGAAAGCACCGGCATAGCCGAGCTTCTGCGGCGCCAGGATGCTGGTCGCCGCATCCGGCACCAGGCCGAAATCGACGAACGGGACCCGGAACGTGCTTTGATCGGACGCAATCACCATGTCGCAATGGAACAGGATGGTGCAACCGACGCCGACGGCATCGCCATCGACGCAGGCAAGGATGGGCTTTGGAAACGTCGCCAGCGTGCGGAACAGATCGGTGACGGCGGCGATCAGTTTCTGGTGCTTGGTGGCGTCGAGGAATTCGGAGAAATCGCCGCCGAGACAGAAGCAGCCTGCCAGGCCGCGCAGCACGACGACGCGGACCTCCTCATTGTCGGCGGCTTCGTGGAAGGTCTTCGCCAGGCTTTCGTAGGCTCTTCTGTCCAGCACCGGCCGACCGTCACCTGAGGATACAGTGACGATCAGCGTGTGGTTGCGGAGTTCGGGTTGCGGGTGTGCGCCCATGACTGTCTCCGATCTCATGACGCGCGCCTTTGCCCGAGCATGTCGGGATATCCCCTGGCGAGCACGGGGGCAAAATGATTGCGGCGCGAACGCACCACATCGAGCGTGTGCTCGTTGAAGGTAAGCAGGGTGGCGACGACCTGCTGGTTACCATAGGTGCGCTGATAGCCCAGCGGGGTCGCCAGGAAATGCAGCTGCAATGCACGCAGCACCCACATCGGCTCGAACTCGATGATCATCTGGTTGACGTCGCGCTTCAGCCCCCACTCGACGAAGCCGGCAATCAGCTCGGTGCCGACAGTCGACACACCGCGCCGGCCATCGCGGTAACCGGGAGCGACCGCATAACGGGTCAACTCGTATATGCTCGGTCCGGAGGGTGGCGTTCCCTCAAAGAGATCGGTCAGCACCTCGGTCAGAAGATGCCCGCGTGTCGTCGGCAAGAGCCTCTGGTAGCCTGCGACTTCACTGCCCCTGATGACGATTTGATGGACGGCTTCGTCATGATCGAACTGATCGCATTCGAGCCCGTCGGGGCGCCTGAGATCATCCCATCCCATCTCCTCGACGAATATCTTGTAGCGCAGGCGATGGACGGCCTCCCAAAGGTCTGGACGTTCCATCAATTCTTGGGTTGAGAGAAAAAAGCATACCGTCATCTCCTGGTTCCAGAGGAAGATACGGCCGTGCTTCGATGAGAAAATTGCGTGATCGCGTAGGCTAGAATTGCTAGGCCGGCACGGCCGACCTAACTAATGTAGCCGCGCCTTATCGCTTCCGCGACGGCCTGCACCCGGTTGACGGCACCAAGTTTGCTTTTGGCGTTAAGAAGATGTTTCTCCGAGGTGTGTTCGGAGATGCCGAGGATTTGCGAAATCTCCCATTCGGACTTGCCGACGGCGGCCCATTGCAGGCATTCGCGCTCGCGCGGCGTCAATACGATATGATCGATGGTCTTGTCCGCCATCGTATGGAGCTGCATGGCGCGGCCGACCGCATAGGTCGACACCAGCGACACCAGGCCAAACTCGGCCGCCGACAATTCGACTGCCTCGCCACCCAGCGATACCATGACGATCTGGCCGTCGAGCGTGATCAGCGGGAAGGCCAGTCCGTCGCGCAACTTGAACACGCCGGCATCGCCCATCACTTCGCCGCTGCCCTTGTCGATGCGGGCGCCCTGCGAGGCTTCGCGCCACTGGAACGGCGCCTGCAGCTGCTTCATGTGGCTGACGACCGGGTCGTGATCGACATAGTTGCGCGCGACATAGCGCTCCAGCCATTCAACAGGCCAGTCACAGAGAAGCACATGCTGCTTTTGCTGGCCGGCCGGCGTGCCAGGCTGCGGCACGGTTCCCGCCATCAGTGCGGTGAGTCCGAAATCCGACGTTATGCCCAGCAGCTTTTCACAGACTGCCGCCGCCGTTCCGGCGTGTTGTAGCTGATCTATGTATTCCAGCGTGCGATCGAACTGACCCATCGCAACATCAACCCCATGTTGCCTCATGCATTAAGACCGATGGTCCATGCCTGCTTTGCATTTCGCCACGGTCCATGGATTGCAAAGCGCTCGTTTCCGGTTGTGGTTCTCAACCCTGGTCCCCCACCAAGGCAGCCACTGCTATTTGCAATCCCCCTAAAGCATACCCTGAAATCGACGCTTTGAAATCAAAAAGCATTGTACCTGTGTCATTTTCGTACCAAAACCCTGCCAACACGACTGCGGCGGAGTTTATCGTGGCGTTACAGTGGAGGTTTTTGACTCTTGCGTCGGTGCTGGTCGGAGCGCTGTCGGTCGCCGGTGCCGCGCGCGCCGCCCAGCCGCAGGTTCCGGTGCTATGGGATGCCAAGGAGCGGTTGCCGAAGCCGGACCTTTCGGCGCTGCCCCGGTTGCGATTCCTGACGACCACGGATTTCCCACCCTTCAATTTCCTCGATGGTGCAGGAAAGCTGTCCGGTTTTCACATCGATCTGGCGCGCGCCATCTGCGCCGAGCTCGGCATTGTCGACAAATGCCAGATCCAGGCCTTGCCCTGGGCCGAGCTGGAGACAGCGCTGCAGAAAGGCGAAGGCGAGGCGATCATCGCCGGCATCGCCGCAACACCGGAATCGCGTTCGACATACGCCTTCTCACGCTCCTACCTGCAGTTCCCGGCACGCTTCGTCGTGCCGAAGAACAAGGCGCTGGTCGAACCGGTCTTCGACAAGCTGCGCGGCAAGCGTGTCGGCGTGGTCGCCGGCTCGGCGCATGAGCGCATGCTGCGCGACTACTTCAACACCGTTCAGATCGTCCCCTTCGACAGGCCGGAAGATCTCTATGCCGATCTCAAGGCCGGCAAACTCGACGCCGCCTTCGGCGACGGCATGCGCCTGGCCTTCTGGCTTGGGGGCTCGGACGCGGCGGGCTGCTGCCGCTTTGCCGGCGGCCCATATCTGGCGCCCGAATATCTGGGGTCGGGCATGGCCATCGCCACCAGGGCTGACGACCCGGCGCTGGCCGCAGCACTCGACTACGCGCTGCAGGAGATCTCGATGAAAGGCACGTTCGCCGAATTCTATTTGCGCTATTTTCCGGTCAGTTTTTTCTAGGCGAACACAGAGCCGACTTAGGTCAAGGTACGCAGCCGCGCCTTGGCGGCACGGCCGATGGCAGCGACAGTCAGCGTGTCGAGATCGAGCTGACGCCGGATGAGCTGCAGCACCCGCACTTCTTCCATGCGCATTTCGAGATCGACGGCGGCCACTTCGAAGGCGGCGGCATAGGCGGTGTCACGCAAGCGCTCGGGCAGAACCTCGGCAACCCGCGCAAGAACGCCTTCCAGCCCGTCCTTTTCTAGCAGCATCTGCTGGCAAGCCTGGGCGACGCCGACCAGCCGGTCGTGGTTGAAATCCTCGAACACCGGCCATGAGCGGACGACCTCGCCGATTCGTGCCAGTTCGACATCGGTCATGTCGCGATCGGAGGCCGAGGTGATGACCATCAGGTAGATCAGCGCTTCATGCGGCGTCGGCAACGACATTCTTTTCTCCTTGAATGGGCTCCGAAAGTAGGAACGCAGTATCTGCACCGCAAGGAAAAAGCGTTGCACGCGTTGACGCTCCGGCGATGCACGCCTAGAGACCGGTTGAAAACCCCTGCTCCGGCCCCTCTTCGAATGATCTGGCCCGGCGAATGATTTGGAAAACAGTGACATGGCGGGATCAAACATCATCGATCTCAATCCCGAGCTGCTGGCGGCTGCGACCGAGAGCAAGGCATGGCCGTTCGAGGAAGCCAAGAAGATCATCGAACGCTACAAAGGCACCGACTTTCCCGAAACAATCCTGTTCGAGACCGGTTACGGACCGTCCGGCCTGCCGCATATCGGCACCTTCGGCGAGGTGGCGCGCACGTCGATGGTGCGGCATGCCTTCCGCGTCCTGACGCAGGACAAGGTTGCGACCAAGCTGCTGTGCTTTTCCGACGACATGGACGGCATGCGCAAGATACCCGACAGCGTGCCGGATCGCGCAGCGCTGGAGCAGCACCTGCACAAGCCGCTGTCGTCGGTCCCCAACCCTTTCGG
The DNA here is from genome assembly GCF_056781655.1 of Mesorhizobium bavaricum. Classification (NCBI taxonomy): domain Bacteria; kingdom Pseudomonadati; phylum Pseudomonadota; class Alphaproteobacteria; order Hyphomicrobiales; family Phyllobacteriaceae; genus Mesorhizobium; species Mesorhizobium bavaricum. The sequence goes on from NZ_CM165566.1 coordinate 197,158, forward strand.
CGGCGACTACGCGAGCTTTGCCGATCACAACAACGCGATGCTTTGCCGCTTCCTAGACACGTTCGGCTTCGACTACGAGTTCGCCAGCGCGACGCAATATTACAAGTCGGGCCGCTTCGACACGATGCTGCTGCGCGCGGCCGAACGCTATGACCAGATCATGGCGGTGATGCTGCCAACGCTCGGCCCCGAGCGGCAGGCGACCTACAGCCCGTTCCTGCCGATTTCGCCGAAGAGCGGCCGCGTGCTGTACGTGCCGATGAAGCATGTCGACGCCAAGGCCGGCACCGTCACCTTCGACGACGAGGGCACCGAGACCACACTTTCGATCACCGGCGGCAGGGTGAAGCTGCAGTGGAAGCCGGATTTCGGCATGCGCTGGGCAGCGCTTGGCGTCGATTTCGAGATGTTCGGCAAGGACCATCAGACCAATGCGGTGGTCTATGACCGCATCTGCAACATTCTGGGCGGGCGCGCGCCGGAGCATTTCGTCTACGAACTGTTCCTGGACGAGAACGGCCAGAAGATCTCGAAGTCGAAGGGCAACGGGTTGACCATCGACGAGTGGCTGACCTATGCGCCGACAGAAAGCCTAGGGCTCTATATGTACCAGCGGCCGCGGCAGGCCAAGAAACTGTATTTCGACGTCATCCCGAGGGCGGTGGACGAGTATTACACTTTCCTTGCCGCCTATATCAGGCAGGACTGGAAGGAGCGGCTCGGCAACCCGGTCTGGCATATGCATGACGGCAACCCGCCTGCCATCGACATGCCGGTGCCGTTCTCGCTGCTGCTCAATCTGGTCAGCGCCTCCAACGCGCAGAACAAGGATGTGCTGTGGGGCTTCATTTCGCGCCATACCCAAGGCGTGACGCCAAAGACGCATCCCGAGCTCGACCAGCTGGTCGGCCACGCGATCCGCTATTTCGACGATTTCGTGAAGCCGACGAAAACCTTCCGCCCGGCCGACGAGGTCGAGCGCGAAGCGCTGGCAGCCCTCGACACGGCGCTTGGCGCGCTGCCGGCAGACGCCAACGGCGAAGCGATCCAGAACGCTTCGCTCAACGTCGCGCGCAGGATCGAACGCTATCAGGATCATTCCAAACAGAGCCCGGAAGGCGGGCCCGGCGTATCGGGCGCCTTCTTCCAGATGATCTACCAGGTGCTGATCGGCCAGGAGCGCGGCCCGCGCTTCGGCTCGTTCGCGGCGCTCTATGGCATTGCCGAGACGCGGGCGCTCATTGAGCGGGCGCTGGCTGGTCAGTTGGCTTGAGCACGCCGTCGACCTCTTCCAGGATCGAGCTCGGCGCCTGAGGCGCCGGGCTCGGTGCGGCCGGCATCGCCGGCATGCCGGACAGGTTCGGCGCCAATCCAAAAATGCCTTTCTTCGCTGTGCGGGCCTTGTCGCCGGCCTCGACATAGGGCCCACCCTTGGCGGCCCGCGCCCAGCCGTTCTCGACCAACCATTGGCCGACATCCTGCTTGCCGATCCGGCATTCGGCGGCGATCAGGTCGCGACCGCCCTCGGGCGGCACGGTACAGACCACCGCCCGACCGCGCAGGAAGGCGCGGAACGCTGTCCGCGCCCGGACGCCGCACGGCCAGGATTTGCCGTCATCGCTACAGGTCTCGTCCTGCCTGACGACGTCGACGCCGGAAACCGCGACCGAATAGCCCTTCGCCTGGATCAGGCCGGCAGCCGGCGCAACCGGCTGGAACAGCTTTGTCCCGTTCCAGTCGTCGGGCATTTTCGGCTTGGGCGGCACGGCCAGCGCCAGCTTGCTCAACGGCGCGCGCGGCTCGACACGCTCAAGTCCCTCGGCGGGCAGTTCAGGTGGCGCGATAGTTTCGGGATCGATCGCCCTCGAATGTGGCGCCGGCTTTGGCGGCTGCGGGGTTGATATGGCTGAGGTGACCGGCTCTTCGGGCACCGTCCCGGCGCCCTCCTGCGGGAGCGTATCGGTGCCCGGATCAACCTGATCCACCGTGATCACACTTTCGCTTCCTTTCAGCGCGCGACCGCCAGCGACGACGATCGCCGCCATCACAGGGACCATCAGAACCGCCAGGGCAAGATGAGGGAGCCGCACCGGCCGGGCCTACTGGCTTGCCCAGACGATCCGCGCCACCCATTCGACATCGCGCATGGGAATGTCGCGGTCCGGATGATCGGGATTGAGCGAGACCAGCGCAATCGACTTGACGGTCTGGCGCTCGAGCACCTTGGCCATCACCTCGCCGGCGGTGGTCTTGACGACGACGCGATCGCCCTTGCGGGTGACGGCGCCCGGCTCGACGATGAGAACGTCGCCATTGCGGTAGAGCGGGAGCATGGAATCACCTTGCACCTGCAGCGCATAGGAGCTCTCGGTCGATTGCGCCGGCAGCTCAACCAGATCCCAGCCCTGCCCGGCCGGAAAGCCCGCATCGTCGAAGAAGCCGCCGGCGCCGGCCTGGGCAAAGCCGAGCAACGGCACGGAGCGTATGCGGGCGACCGATGCGGCCTGGACGGATCCGGCGCGGCCTTCGATCAGGCCGGTGAATTCGTCGAGGGAAGCGCCCGTCGCCTCGATGATCTTGGCCAGCGATTCGGTCGAAGGCCAGCGCGGGCGGCCGTCCGACGACAGACGTTTCGACTTGTTGAAGGCGGTCGAATCGAGCCCCGCGCGCCGGGCCAGGCCCGAAGCCGACAGCGAATAGCGTTCGGCGAGAGCATCTATGGCAGCCCAGACACGGTCATGCGAGAGCAATCTCGCTCTCCCTCTAAACAGGAAAAAATGCCTCTTCCTGTCTAACGCGCCACCGCCGCGATGTCCACCGGGTGCGGCCGGATCGCCAACAAAACTCTGTGCCGCCATAACAGCGCAACCCGCCCTGGCGTGCTTTGCGCGTCCCAAGGACGCGCGGCACTGTAGTCACGCCCAGACATACATCGGCTGGCGTCAGGCCGCCTGCTTCACGGCACCCTTGGCGTAGGGATCGAAGCGCTGGTAGAAGGTCTCGCCCTTCTCGGCCATGTCGAGCAGCAGCCTGGGCGCCTTGAATTCGGCGCCGTATTTCTTCTGCAGGCTCTTGGCGATCTTGACGAATGCCTTGGCGCCGATGCCGTCGATATAAGACAGCGCGCCGCCGGTGTAGGGCGCGAAGCCGAAGGCCAGGATCGAGCCGACATCGGCCTCGCGCGGATCGGTGACGATGCCCTCTTCCATCACCCGCGCCGCTTCCAGCGCGATGGTGACCATGAGCCGCTGCTGCAGCTCCTCGTAATCGACCTTCTCCGGTGCCAGCTGCGGATAGAGGTCCTTGAGGCCCGGCCACAGCTTCTTCTTGGCCGGCTTGGCGGGATAGTCGTAAAAACCCTTGCCGTTCTTGCGGCCGAAGCGGCCATGGGTATCGACCAGGGTGTTGATCAGCGCCATCTGCTTCTGGTCGACCGCCTTGTCGCCGAGATCGCGCATGGTCTGCTTCATGATTTTCTGCGCGAGGTCGATGGCCGTTTCGTCGGTGAGCGCCAGCGGGCCAACCGGCATGCCGGCGGCCTTTGCCGCGTTCTCGATCATTGGCGCAGGTACGCCTTCGATCAGCATCTTGTAGGCTTCCGACATGTAGCGCAGCACGCAGCGGTTGACGTAGAAGCCGCGCGTGTCGTTGACGACGATTGGCGTCTTCTTGATGGCACGGACGAAGTCGATCGCGGTGGCCAACGCCTTGTCACCGGTCTTCTTGCCCAGAATGATCTCGACCAGCATCATCTTGTCGACCGGCGAAAAGAAGTGGATGCCGATGAAGTTTTTCGGCCGCGCCGAATTCTTGGCCAGCGACGAGATCGGGATGGTCGAGGTGTTGGACGCAAAGATCGCTGACGGCTTCAGCACGGCTTCCGCCTGTTCGGTGGCGCTCTTCTTGACGGCGGAATCCTCGAACACCGCTTCGACCACCAGATCGCAACCGGCGAGATCGGCATAGTCGGCCGTCGGCGTGATCAGCGACAGCAACTTGTCCTTCTCCTCGGGCTTGGCGCGGCCCTTCTTCACCTGATCCGAGGCCAGGCTGTCGGAATGCGCCTTGCCCTTGGCGGCCGACTCCATGTCACGGTCGAGCAGCACCACCGGAATACCCGCCTTGGCGGTGACATAGGCAATGCCGGCGCCCATGAAGCCGGCGCCGAGAATGCCGATCTTCTTGAACCTGGTTTCCGGCACTGCGGCCGGACGACGCGCGCCCTTGTTCAGCTCCTGCAGCGAGACGAACAGCGAGCGGATCATCGCCGCCGCTTCCTTGGTCTGCATGATCTCGGTGAAATAGCGCTGCTCGATGCGCAGCCCGGTGTCGAACGGCACCAGCAGGCCTTCATAGACGCATTTCAGGATCGCGGCAGCGGCAGGATAGTTGCCATAGGTCTCTCGACGCAGGATGGCGATGGCCGGCGGCCAGAGATTGGCGCCCGCCACTGAATAGATCGGACCGCCGGGCAGCTTGAAGCCCTTCTCGTCCCACGGCGCCACTGGCTTCAGGCCGTTCCTGATCATCGCCTTGGCGGTGTCGACCAGCCTGGCCGGCTCGGCGATCTCATGGATCAGGCCCATCGACTTGGCCTTCTGCGGCGACAGCGTCTGACCGGAGGTCAGCATCTGCAGGGCCTGCTGCTGATCGGTTAGCCGCGGCACGCGCTGGGTGCCGCCGGCGCCCGGGAAGATGCCGATCTTCACCTCGGGAAGCGCCATCCTGACCTTGTCGCTATCGGCCGCGACACGGCCGTGGCAAGCGAGTGACAATTCGAAGGCGCCGCCCATGCAGGTGCCGTTGATCGCCGACACCCAGGGCTTGCCCGACGTCTCAAGCTTGCGGAACAGGCCGGTCATATAGCCGGCATTGTCGAAAAGCGCTCTGGTGGCCTTTTCGACATCCTTTTCCTTTTCGGCGGCGAAGGTGGTCAGCATCTTCTGAAGCAAGGTGATGTCGGCGCCGCCGGAGAAGCTGTCCTTGCCGGAGGTGATCACTGCGCCCTTGATGGCGGCGTCACCCGCCACCTTGTCGACGATGGCGTTCAGTTCCAGCATCGCCTCTTCGGTGAAGACATTCATCGACCGGCCCGGCATGTCCCAGGTGAGCAGCGCGATGCCATCGGTATCGATGTCGAGGGTGAAATTGGTGTAGCTCATCGCTTCTCTCCCCGTCAGACGCGTTCGATGATCGTTGCGGTGCCCATGCCGGCACCGATGCACAACGTCACCAAAGCGGTGTTCAAATCGCGGCGCTCGAGTTCGTCAAGCACCGTGCCGAAGATCATCGCGCCGGTGGCGCCGAGCGGATGACCCATGGCGATGGCGCCGCCGTTGACGTTGATCTTGTCGTGCTCGATATCGAAAGCCTGCATGTAGCGCAGCACGACAGAAGCGAAGGCCTCGTTGAGCTCGAACAGATCGATGTCGGACAGCTTCATCTTGGCGCGCTTCAACAGCTTCTCGGTGACGTCGACCGGACCGGTCAGCATCAGCACCGGTTCGGAGCCGATGTTGGCGAAGGTGCGGATGCGGGCGCGCGGCTTCAGCCCCATCGCCTTGCCGGCCTTCTTAGAGCCGAGCAGCACGGCGGCGGCGCCGTCGACGATGCCGGACGAATTGCCGGCATGGTGGACGTGATTGACCTCTTCCACCTCGGGGTGCTTCTGCACGGCAACAGCATCGAAGCCGCCCATTTCGCCAGGCATGATGAAGGACGGGTTGAGCGAGGCCAGCGACTGCATGTCGGTTGACGGGCGCATATGCTCGTCATGGTCGAGGATGGTCAGGCCGTTCTGGTCCTTGATCGGAATGACGGAGTTCTTGAATCGGCCATCGGCCCAGGATCTTGCCGCGCGCTTCTGGCTCTCGACCGCATAGGCGTCGACGTCGTCGCGCGAGAAGCCGTATTTGGTGGCGATCAGGTCGGCCGAGATGCCTTGCGGCACGAACCAGCCGGGCAGGCCGACCGAAGGATCCATGAACCAGGCGCCGCCGGAGGCGCCCATGCCGACGCGCGACATCGATTCGACACCACCGGCGATGACGATCTCATCGGCGCCCTGCGCGATCTTGGCGGCGCCGAAATTGATGGCGTCGAGGCCGGACGCACAGAAGCGCGAGATCTGCATGCCGGGCGCCTTAGTGTCATAGCCGGCCTCGAAGGCGGCGGCGCGCGGAATGACCGAACCCGCCTCGCCGACCGGATCGACGCAGCCGAAGATGATGTCATCGACTGTGCCGGTGTCGAGCCCATTGCGGTCGCGCAACGCTTCGAGTGTCTTGGCAGCAAGCCGCACCGCCGGCACCTCGTGCAGCGATCCGTCCTTCTTGCCCTTGCCGCGCGGCGTGCGCACAGCATCATAGACATAAGCTTCGGCCATATTTTTGCTCCTTGGGTTTATCGAACGCAGCTCAGAGCGAGCGTCCGATCAGCAATTTCATGATCTCGTTGGTGCCGCCGTAGATGCGCTGGACGCGAGCGTCGCGGAACATGCGGGCGATCGGATATTCATTCATGTAGCCATAGCCGCCATGCAATTGAAGGCATTCATCGACGACCTTTCCCTGCAGGTCGGACAGCCAGTACTTGGCCATCGATGCGGTCACCGGATCGAGGCCGCCGGCGATGTGGCGGGTCACACAATCATTGTAGAAGACACGGCCGATGGTCGCTTCGGTCTTGAGTTCGGCCAGCTTGAACTGGGTGTTCTGGAAATCGATGATCGCCTTGCCGAACGCCTTGCGTTCCTTGACGTAGTCGATGGTCAGCGCCAGCGCCCGCTCGATCATGGCGATCGCCCCGGTGCCGATCTGCAGCCGCTCCTGCGGCAATTGCTGCATCAGCTGGACAAAGCCCTGCCCTTCCTCATGGCCGAGCAGATTGGAGGTCGGCACGCGCATATCGTTGAAGAACAGCTCCGAGGTGTCGTTGGCCTTCAGCCCGATCTTGTCGAGGTTGCGGCCGCGCTCGAAGCCTTCGACCTCATCGGTCTCGACGACGATCAGCGAGGTGCCCTTGGCGCCCTTCTCCGGATCGGTCTTGGTGACGACGATGATGAAGTTGGCCAACTGACCGTTGGTGATGAAGGTCTTGGAGCCGTTGATCTTGTACTGGTTGCCATCCTTCTGCGCCCGCGTCTTGACGCCTTGCAGGTCGGAGCCGGCGCCGGGCTCGGTCATGGCGATGGCGCCGATCAATTCGCCGGTCGCCAGCCTCGGCAGCCATTTCTTCTTCTGCTCTTCTGAGCCGTAGTGCAGGACGTAGGGAGCGACGATCGAATTGTGCAGGCCGATGCCGAAACCGTCGACGCCGACATGGCCGATCGCCTCGATGATGGCGCTCTCATGCGCGAAGGTACCGCCCGAGCCGCCATACTCCTCCGGCATCGAGGCACAGAGCAGGCCGGCAGCTCCGGCCTTGCGCCAGCTCTCGCGGTCGACCATCTCGTTCTTCTCGAATTCGTCGTAGCGCGGCGCGATCTCCTCCGACATAAAGCGGTGCGCCATGTCGTAGAGCATGCCGACCTCATCCGCCGCCCAGGCGGGCTTCGGCAAAGAGAGCACTTCGGCGGGATTTGTCGCCACGATTTCCTCCGCGTATCGACAGACAGGACCGGCGGTGCCGGCGTTCGAGCTTAGAACGCTTCCGCCGGCAGAGCCATCAGCGTATCGGCACCGCTCGAAATGCGGGCGAGGTGAGCGCCGGTCTCCGGCATGATCCGCTCCATGAAGAAGCGCGCCGTCACAACCTTGTTGTCGTAGAAGGACTGGGAACCGTTGGCGCCCGTTTTGCCAAGTGCCGCCTTGGCCATCTGCGCCCACATATAACCCAGCGCCACAAGGCCGAAGAGATGCATGAAATCGGTCGAGGCGGCGCCCGCATTGTCGGGCTTGGCCATGCCGTTCTGCAGCAGCCACATGGTCGCCGCCTGCAGATCGTTGAGGCCCTTCTTCAGGGCCTTGGTGAAGGGCGCCATCTTCTCGTCGGAGCGGTTTTCCTCGCAGAATTCGCCGACCTCCTTGAAGAAGGCCTGCACGGCGCGGCCGCCATTCAAACCGAGCTTGCGGCCGACGAGGTCGAGCGCCTGGATGCCGTTGGCGCCTTCATAGATCATGGCAATGCGGGCATCGCGCACGAACTGGCTCATGCCGTGTTCTTCGATATAGCCGTGACCGCCGAACACCTGCTGCGCCATGACGGCGTGGTCGAACCCCTTGTCGGTGAGCACGCCCTTGACCACCGGTGTCATCAGGCCGGTGTAGTCGTCGGCGGCCTGGCGGTCCTTGTCATCAGCGGAGCGGTGGGCGATGTCGGACTTGATCGCCGTCCACAGCGCCAGCGCGCGGCCTGCTTCGTTGAAAGCCTTCATGGTCATCAGGCTGCGGCGGATGTCGGGATGGACGATGATCGGGTCGGCTTTCTTGTCCGGCGCCTTCGGCCCCGACAGCGAGCGGCCCTGCAAGCGGTCCTTGGCGTAGGCGACGGCATTCTGATAGGCGATCTCCGACAGGGACAGCCCTTGCAGGCCAACGCCGAGCCGCGCCTCGTTCATCATCGTGAACATCGCCTTCAAGCCACCATTGGCCTCGCCGAGCAGCGTGCCTTCGGCCTCGTCATAGTTCATGACGCAGGTCGAATTGCCGTGGATGCCCATCTTCTCCTCGATCGAACCGCAGGAGACGGTGTTCCTCTTGCCCGGCTTGCCCGATGCATCGAGCTTGAGCTTCGGCACGATGAACAGCGAGATGCCCTTGACGCCTTCTGGCGCGCCTTCGATGCGGGCCAGCACCAGATGGACGATGTTGTCCGACATGTCGTGCTCGCCGGCCGAGATGAAGATCTTCTGGCCTGAAATCTTGTAGGTGCCGTCGCCATTCGGCACCGCCTTGGTGCGCAGCAGCCCAAGATCGGTACCGCAATGCGGCTCGGTGAGGTTCATGGTGCCGGTCCAGGCACCCTCGACCATCTTCGGCAGCCATTGGGCTTTCTGCTCGTCGGTGCCGTGGGTGATGATCGCCGCGATCGCGCCTTGCGTCAGGCCAGGATACATCATCAGCGACATGTTGGCCGACACCATATATTCGGCGACAGCGGTGTGCACGGCGTAGGGCAGGCCCTGGCCGCCGAACTCGACCGGTGCGGCCAGACCCATCCAGCCACCCTCGCGATACTGGTCGAAAGCCTCCTTGAAGCCTTTCGGCGTCGTCACCGAGCCGTCGTCATGGCGGACGCAGCCTTCCATGTCGCCGACACGGTTCAGCGGATGCATGACGTTTTCGGCGAGCTTGGCGCCTTCGGCGAGGATGGCCTCCAGCACATCGGGCGTGGCATCGGCAAATCCGGGAAGGTTCGAATAGCGCTGGTAGCCCAGCACCTCGTTGAGCACGAACAGCGTGTCCTGGACCGGGGCCCTGTATGTCGGCATGCTTTTTCTCCACCCTGCAGACCTGGTCCGAAAGCCCCCCAAGTCAGCCAGGGGCGGCATACGGACTTATGTTGGGGTCGGGATAGCAAAAATTGACGTTTGCGTAAACGTCAATTTTTTCGATGCGACAAGATTTCCCGCCCGCCGCGTGCAGCGAAGCGTAGCTGTGCGACGTCGCACACGCCAGCGCTGCATGGGCGTGGCCAAGACAACGAAAAGCCGCGCGGCAGGGCCACGCGGCTTTGATAGTCAGACAATCAGCGGATGACTTAACCCGCGACGCTCGCCTGCGGCGCCGAACGATCAGCCAGCATCTGGCGCACCGCCGACATCGAGCCGCTCAGTTCATTGATGGCGTCATCGATCAGCGCCCGCTGCTTCTGCAGGCGGGCAAGCTGCTTTTCCGACTTGTCCAGCGCCAGCCGCAACTGCTTGGTGTTGGAGCCGGTCGGATCGTAGAGGTCCATCATCTGCTTGACGTCGCGCAGCGAGAAGCCGACCTTGCGGCCAAGCAGGATCAGCTTCAGCCGGGCCTTGTCGCGGCGCGTGTAGAGACGGGTCGAACCGTCGCGCTGCGGGTTGAGCAGGTCCTTGTCTTCATAGAAACGCAGCGTGCGCAGCGTCACTCCATATTTCTTGGCCATCTCGCCGATGCGGACAAGGTCCTCGCTGGTTTCGACAGTCATATTGTTGGTATTGGCCGCGGTCTCGCCGGCCGAGATAAGCTTCATGGTCACTGGCTTTCCCCGTCTGGTGGCGTCGCGGTCCTTGACCGTGCGTCGCCTGACTGGAAGCGGGGGCTTGCTTCCGGTCGTGGTTTCAACAAACAAATCGCAAACAGCACGCTCGATGCGCCTTTTACGTTTACGTCAATTCTATACCGATAGCCGCCTCATGACGCAAGGGCGTTCTGCGCGCCGAGCTTTATGCCGCACCGTCAGGCCAGCATCCAACATCCTTGCAACTTATTAAGTTTGGTTAACGCGTTGTTTACCACGTTGGGCGAAATGTGGGCGCGTCGGCTACCCGTGTTTATCCTGTATCGAATTTTTCACGGTTTTTCGGAGCGCGGGTGAGAACCCGGGAAGCTCGTCTTCCACTGCGGCATAGCCGCTGTCGCCTCGTTCCGACAGGGACTTGGGGGAACCTGGCCGCGAGCCAGCCATTCTGAAAGACGGACGCAACGATGAACAGCAAGCGGTCCTATCTCGACACACTCAACGCCGGCAGGCAGCGCAGGCCGCAGACCACGCTCGAGCAGTTGAACCGTTCCCTCGAAACGCTGGAGCAGCGGCTGGAGCGGACGCGCGAGGACCCGATGGCACGTCCCGATCCCCGCCAACACGGCACCGACGCACGCTATCCCGCTGCCCACCCCACCGGCCAGCAGCGCTGGTATGAGGATCCGCAGCCGGCGCCGCGCCAGAAGAGCCCGATGCAGCCCGCCGCCGCTTTCGAGCAGAATTACCAGGCCATTGCCCGCGACATCGATCGCGTGCGCGGCCAGGAAGACGGCGTTGCCATGGTCGGCAAGATCGCCGGCGAGTTGCGCGGCATGCGCGAGGAACTGCGCCACCAGATGACGGCCGGGCTGCAGCGGGAATTCGAAGCGCTGCGCAATGACATCGAGCGGGCTTTCCAGTCAGGCGCCAAGCCCGGCGCCTCGACCAAGGGCAGCGCCGAACTCGGCCTTGAATTCGAGCGGCTTTCCGGCGCCATCCAGACCCTGGCCGAGAAAAGTGATGACAGAAGCGTCAACATGCTGCGGCTCGAGCTCGAGCAGGTCAAAGCCGCGCTTGACACACTGGCGCGCGAGGAGAGCGTGCAGAAGGTCGACCGCCGCTGGGACGATTTCGATCGCCGCTGGACAGCCTTCGAGGATCGCGTCGACGCCGATCAGCGCAAGCGCTCGGACGACCCTGGCCTGTCTGTTCTGACCGACCGGCTGGAGCAGATCAGCAATGCCGTCAACAACCTGCCGGAATCGCTGTCGCTGCGTTCGCTCGAGGAAAAGGTGCGCACGCTCGCCGGCGCCGTCGACCATTTTGCCAGCCAGCAGGACAATCGCGGCAGCGACACGCTTGGCATGATCGACGAGCGGCTGGACGAGATTTCCCGCGCCATCGTCGCCTCGACGGTCGCGGCGCAAGCCAATTCATTCGACCACGAAGCCTTCGAGCGCATCGAGAGGCGGATCGACTCGCTTGCCCAGCAGATCGAGGAGGTGGCGCAGGACCGTCCCGGCAATGCGGTCATGGACCGGCTGAGCACGCTGTCGAGCCGTGTCGACGAGCTCGCCGGCCGCGCCAACCTGCCCGAGCAGGCGATGGAGCGCCTGGCCAAGCAGATCGCCCTCATCGCCGACAAGATCGACCAGGCGCCGGCCATGCCTGACGCCGACTATATCTTCCACGGACTGGAGCAACGCTTCGACGTGCTGTCGGGCATGATGGAACGCCGGCAGGGTGACGCCATCGAACAGGGCAACATGCTGTTTCGCGATCTCGAACGACGGTTGGACGAGGTCGCCGACAGGCTGGACCAGCGCATGCCGCAAGTCGACAGCGCCGGCATCATGGAAGCCATCGACGCTCGCTTCACCGCGCTGGCCAAGCGCATCGAAACGCGTGTTCCCGATCCCGCAGGCGAAGCGGCGATCCGGGGCCTGGAGAGCCGGCTCGAAGACATCTCAAGCCGGCTGGACGCGTCGGCCGCGCAGGTGGCCGGCATCGATCCGGCGCTCATCCGCAGCCTGGAGGCGCAGGTCGCCGGTCTGTCCCTACACCTTTCAAAGCCCAGCACGCCGCTGCCGGAATTCGAGGACATCAGCCCGCGTCTCAACGAGATCGAGAAGTCGCTGGCCGGAACCCGCGATTCCATCCTCGGCGCGGCGCGCGAAGCAGCCGAGAACGCTGTGCGTTCACTGGCCGGTTCGAGCGCCAACACGACGGCCGTTTCCGGCCTCGCCCAGGACCTGAAGACGCTTGAAACACTGACGCGGCGCTCGGACGAGCGCAATTCGAGAACGTTCGAGGCCATCCACGACACGCTGCTCAAGATCGTCGACAGGCTGGGTTCGCTGGAACCCGGCGAGCCGGTCGAGGCGGTGAGCGAACTCCTGGATGCGGCGTCTGTCGAACCGAACAGCCGGCGCGGCGCGCGGCGCTCCAAGATGGCCGTCGATGCCCCGTCGATGGATATCGATCACCCGATGCCGCTGACCGGAGACATGGCCGATCTCGATGGCCGCGCCGCTGCCATCCTGCGCAATGAGCCGGGTTCGCGAAATGAACCGGGCATGCGCAGCGACCCGGGCACGCGCTCGCCGGCCGAGGCCGCCGCTGCCGCGGCCATGGCTGCTCTCAGCTCCGACACGATCGCCGAGAAAAGTGAACAGGCAGGCGGACGCAAATCGTTGTTCGGCGGGCTGGCACGTGCATTCAAAGGCAAGAAGGAGGCGGACATTCCACCGCTGGCCGGCTCGGCGCCGACTGCCTCGATCCCGCGTGTCGACCTCGACGAACCGCTTGACCCGAAAATGGCCAACCGGCCGCTGGAGCCCGGTTCCGGCGCACCTGATCTCAATGCCATCATGAAGCGCGTGCGTGACGAGCGCGGCCAGCCGGCCAAGTCGAGCGAAACCGATGCCGCCAAGTCGGACTTCATTGCGGCCGCCCGGCGTGCGGCGCAGGCCGCTGCCGCCGAAGCCGATGCCCTGAAGCGGCAATCGACGATGACCGGACCGGTCAAGGCGCTGCGGATCGGCGACCTGCTCAAGGCGCGGCGCAAGCCGATCCTGATGGCGGCCGCCGCAATCATGCTGGCGCTTGCCGGCCTGCAGCTGGGCAAGGCTTTCTTCGCCGATCCGGCGCAGGTGGCGAGCAACGACGCCGCGCCGATCGTCGCCCCGCAACCGGTGCAAACCGCCTCGGTGGACACCGCAGCCCAGCCGAAAAAGGACGTTCAGCCCTCGGCGGTGGAAAGCGCACCGGCCCGTGCCGTCAGACAGGCCGAGCCGTCCGAACCGGCAACCAAGGATGACATGGCCGCGCAAGGTACGATGGCCACGCCGCCAACCATCGAGCCGTCGATGGATGCCGCGCCTCCTGCGGAGCCGGTTCCCGCGCCTGTTGCTTCGACCACGCCCGCCGATGCGAACGCGGCGGCGTCCGACACGTCAGCTTCAGCGGGTTCGGCCCCGGCTGCCGCGACCGCCGCGCAAGCGAGCGATGCCGATACCGAGCCAATGGCGGCCGAGCCGACCACCGCCAAGGACACGACAGGCGCGGTTCCGCCGGCGGATGCTTCGCCGGCGGCCACGGCCAAGATCGACATTCCCACCGACGTCGGCCCAGTCGCCTTGCGCGATGCCGCCGGCAATGGCGACGCCAAGGCGTTGTTCGAGATCGGTTCGCGCTACGCCGAGTCGCGCGGCGTCAAGGAAGACTTGGCGGCAGCCGCCAAATGGTACGAAAAATCAGCGGAGCTCGGCTTCGCGCCGGCCGAATACCGCATTGGCAATTTCTACGAGAAGGGCATCGGCGTCGCGCGCGATATCAAGAAAGCGAAGACCTGGTACCAGCTCGGCGCCGAGCAGGGCAACGCCAGCGCCATGCACAATCTGGCCGTGCTGTTCGCCATGGCCGCGGATGGTGTCACCGACAACGAATCGGCTGCGCACTGGTTCCAGGCGGCCGCCGACGTCGGCGTCAAGGACAGCCAGTTCAACCTCGGCATCCTCGCCGCCAAGGGCGTCGGCATGAAGCAGAACCTCGAGGAATCCTACAAATGGTTCGCCCTCGTCGCCAAGACCGGCGACAAGGATGCAGCGGCCAAGCGCGACGAGATCGCCAATGCTTTGCGGCCCGAGCAGCTCGAACGCGCCCGCGCTGCGGCCGAACTGTGGAAGGCCAAGCCGCTGGATGCGGCAGCCAATTCGGCCGACATTCCCGAATCCTGGCAGGACGGCACGCCGCAGACGACCGCCAGCATCGACATGAAGAAGGCTGTCCAGAACATCCAGCGCATTCTCAACAAAAATGGCTACGATGCGGGCGACGCCGACGGCAAGATGGGCGAGAAGACGAAGACCGCGATCATGGCTTTCCAGACCGACAACAAGATGCCGGCGACCGGCGCGGTCGATGAAAAACTGGTCAAGGCGCTGCTGGCGCGCAAATAACGGCAGATGCGTCGCTTCCACGACGCCCCTGCCACACATTTGCCTGTTAACTGATTGAGATGTTTTTTGTTTCGGCGGCGCGACGCGTTTGACTTCGTTGCACCTCCAGCGCAAGACCAAATTGGCTTGTCGGGTTCAAGATGCCCGCAACGGTTGCATTCACCGACAGGCAGAACTGATCGAGACTGACGGGTGGGCATCTATCTCCCGATCGCGGAAATTTCCGTCAACGTCTTCGTGCTGCTGGCTATGGGTGCGGCAGTGGGTTTCCTGTCGGGCATGTTCGGCGTCGGCGGTGGCTTCCTCATCACGCCGCTGCTGATCTTCTACAATATCCCCCCGGCGATCGCGGTCGCCACTGGCGCCAACCAGGTCATCGCCTCCTCCTTCTCCGGCGTTCTTTCGCACATGAAGCGAGGCACGCTCGACTTCAAGCTCGGTGGCGTCTTGTTGGCCGGCGGCATCGTCGGCTCCACTGGCGGTATCTTCGTCTTCGCCTTCCTGCGCAGGCTCGGCCAGCTCGACCTGTTCATCTCGCTGCTTTACGTCGTTCTGCTCGGCACCGTCGGCGGGCTGATGCTGGTCGAAAGCGTCAATGCACTACGCGCCACGCGCAGCGGTGCGGCACCGGTGCTGAAGAAGTCCGGCCAGCACAACTGGATCCACCGCTTGCCGCTGAAGATGCGGTTCAGGGCCTCAAAACTGTTCGTCAGCGTCATCCCGGTGCTGGGTCTGGGCGCCGGCATCGGCTTCCTGTCGTCGATCATGGGCGTCGGCGGCGGCTTCATCATGGTGCCGGCGCTGATCTATCTCCTGAAAGTGCCGACCAACGTCGTCATCGGCACTTCGCTGTTCCAGATCATCTTCACCTCCGCCTATACGACGCTGGTCCACGCCACCACCAACCAGACCGTGGATGTCGTGCTGGCCTTCCTGTTGATGGCGGGCGGCGTTGCCGGTGCGCAATATGGCGCCAAGGCCGGCCAGAGGCTGCGCGGCGAGCAACTCAGGGCGCTGCTGGCGCTGTTGGTGCTGGCGGTGGCGATCCGGCTCGCCATCGATCTCTTCGTCACCCCGCCCAATCTCTATTCGCTGTCCGCCGCGGGCCTCAACTGATGACAGGCCCGAAAGCGTTCGCAACCGTCCTTCTCCTGTCGCTGCTTGCGGCCGCTGTGCCAGCGAAGGCACAGACACCGCTAACGGAAGGCATCCAGATCGGGCTCTCCACCGACAATGTGTCGATCACCGCCGGCTTCTCCGGCGCCGACCTGACCATTTTCGGCTCGCTGGAAAATCCCGACCCGCTGGTTGCCCGTCAAGGTAGATACGATGTCATCGTCGTGCTCGAGGGTCCGCCAAGACCGGTGGTGGTGCGGCGCAAGGACCGGGTGCTCGGCGTGTGGGTCAATCTTGAGTCCGAAACCTTCGAGAACGTGCCGATGTCCTATTCGGTGGCGACGACGCGGCCGCTGCAGGACATCACCGAACCGAACAGCTACAGGCAGCTGTCACTCGGCGCCTCCAACCTCTACATGCAGCCCGCCGATGCCGGCGACAGCCCGGCGACCATCGAGGAATTCACCGCGGCACTGCGCGACCGCAAGTCGGCCACCGGCCTCTACAGCGAGAATGTCGGCGGCGTGCAATTCCTGTCGCAGAATCTGTTCCGCGCCACGGTCAGGCTGGCGCCGAATGTTCCAGTCGGCACCCACAAGGCGCGCGCCTTCCTGTTCAAGAGCGGCCTGTTCATCAAGGAAAGCTCGGCCCAGCTCGAAATCCGCAAGTCCGGTTTCGAGCAATCGATCTTCCGCGTCGCCCACGACTATTCCTTTTTCTACGGCGTCTTTGCGGTGTCGCTGGCCATGCTGACGGGCTGGCTCGGAAGAGTGGTGTTCCGAAAGGACTAATGCATGTCGCTTGAAAGCGGCCCCGGTTTTGAGACACCGACATGCATGGAAACAAAGACTTGAAGCGCGTCGTATGAATCCGTTTCAACCAGACGTGCTTTAAGCGCGGGACTTTTTTCCGAAAAAAGGTTTCCCTTTCCGGTGTCTTGCGTTAGAGCACGCCCCCGGCCCGGCCGGACACGAGCTGCCGCTCCCCAAAAGACGAAATACAGGAAACTTGCCATGCGACCAGCATTCGGCGGTATCGACTTCGGCACTTCAAACTCTACTGTCGGCGTGGTCCGCAACGGGCAGCCGCGGCTCGTTGCGCTTGAAGATGGCCAGGTCACGCTGCCCAGTGCCGTGTTCTTCAACTTCGAGGACAATCGCACCTGTTTCGGCCGCCACGCCATCGCCAATTACACCGACAGCATCGAAGGCCGGCTGATGCGCTCGCTGAAGAGCGTGCTCGGCAGTTCGCTTGCCCACGAGAAGACCCGCATCAAGGCCCGCTCGATCGGTTTCATGGAGATCGTCGGCCTGTTCCTCGGCCATCTCCGCAAAAAACTGGAGGAAGATGCCGGCGGCATGGTCGAGACGGTGGTGCTCGGCCGCCCCGTGCAGTTCGTCGACGACGATCCCGAGGCCGATGCAAACGCCCAGGGCGAGCTTGAAAAGGCCGCGCGAGCGCAGGGCTTCAAGCACATCGCCTTCCAGTTCGAACCGATCGCGGCGGCGCTCGACTATGAGCAGAAGGTGATGCGCGAGGAACTGGCGCTGATCATCGACATGGGCGGCGGCACGTCGGACTTCTCGATCGTGCGCGTCTCACCGCAGCGCTCCCGGTCGCTCGACCGCAAGGACGACATCCTGGCCAGCCGCGGTATCCATATCGGCGGCACGGATTTCGATCGGCTGCTGAGCATCGCCCATGTGATGCCGCAGTTCGGCTATCTGACCCCGACCAAGGACGGCAAGCGCAACCTGCCGGCCAGCTACTTCATCGATCTCGCGACATGGCAGCGCATCAACCTGGTCTACACCGCCAAGGCGATGACGCATCTGCGCCAGATCCGCTACGAGGCGGTGCGCGCCGACCTGGTGGACCGCTTCATCCACATCGTCGAACACCGCTATGGACATGCGCTGGCAGCGCTTGTCGAAAAGGCCAAGATCGAGCTGACCGACAGATCATCGGCTGAAGTGGCGGTGAAGCTGCCGGGCGCGGCGTTCGCCGCCGACATCACGCGCGAAGGGCTGGACGCCACGATTGCCCGGGACATCGAGCGGGTCACCGCAACGGTCGGGCAGACCATCCGCGACGCCCAGGTCAAGCCATCCGACATCACCGCGGTGTTCCTGACCGGCGGATCGACCGCGATCCCGCTGGCAAGACGAGAGATCCTGTCGCTGGTGCCACAGGCATCCGTCATCGACGGCGACATGTTCGGCTCGGTCGGACTTGGCCTCGCGCTGGACGCACAACGGAAGTTCGGCTGACACGCCCCACTCACGGGCGAGCGGGCACCGTTTCATCGGCGCCGGCGCCGAGATGTACCTTGAGCGCCATCTGGGCCAGGCTTGCCTGGCGATCGCGATGGGTGATCATGGCAAAGTCGCGCTTCGGCAATTCGAGCGGCACGGATCTGAGACTGCCTTCGGCGACGGCGCGCGCCACGACAAGCTCCGAGATGATGGTGGCGCCGGCTCCCGCCTCGACCGCCTGGCGAATCGCCTCGTTGCTCGGCAGCACCAGGAATATCTGCAGGTCCGCGAGTGAAATGCCTTCGCGGCGGGCCAGATCCTCCAGCACCTCGCGGGTGCCCGAACCACCCTCACGGATGATCCAGCGCAGGCCCTTGATATCGGGCCGGCCCTGAGAGACCTCGGCGATCTCCGGATGGGAGCTGGCGACGACCAGCATCAGCCTGTCGACGTCGACCTTGGCGCGGCGCAGGATGTCGGATTCGGTGCGCCCCTCGACCAGGCCGAGATCCGCCGCACCGTCGAGGACATTGGCCTCGACCTGCCTGGTGTTGCCGATGGTGACGCTCAGCCTGACGGCGGGATAGGCTTCGTGGAAGGAAGCCAGCCGGCGCGGCAGCCAATAGCTGGCGATGGTCTGGCTGGCGGCGATCGAAAGGCTGCCGGTGACCGTCTGCGAGACATGCTCCAGCACGTTGCGGGCAGCGGCGGCTCGCTCCAGCACAGCCTTGGCTTCTGGCAGGAACCGGTGTCCCGTCTGGGCGAGCTCGATATTGCGGCCGACGCGGTTGAACAGATGGACGCCGTGCTGTTCTTCAAGCGCGCGGATGGCGGCCGACGCGGCCGACTGGGAAATGCCCAGCAGCTCCGCCGCCTTGGTCATGTGGCCACGCTCGGCAACGGCGACGAAAATCCGCAACTGGTCAAGGGTCATGCGCGCATTAAGAACCAATATCGATCGAATTTACAAGAACAACTGATTAGACAGATCGATAGCTTTATTCTACGTTTTCGAGCGAAGTTAGAAAAAATTCGCCATTGGATGGCAGAGACTAAAATGATCGGGCGGTTCAGATCCCTACTTGCCCATTGGACCCGCGGCATCCGGCGGCGGCTGGCCGGCGACCGCTATCACCCGGAAGAGCACTACATGCGCGGCCCCGGGCCAAAGACGCGAGCCAAATCCGCCGGCCGCGCAGGCACCACCAGATCATGATGCCCGGACCGCCGCGCGGCGCGAATTCGGCACCATCGCAACGCCCGCTTGCGGACACGCGCGCGCCCGATGAAGGCGACGGCGTCGACACTTCGCCAAGCATTTCCGACAGCATCGCCAAGACGACCTGCTACATGTGTGCCTGCCGCTGCGGCATCGATGTGCACATCAAGGACGGCAAGGTCCGCTACATCAACGGCAACAAGGACCATCCGATCAATCGCGGCGTGATCTGCGGCAAGGGCAGCTCCGGCATCATGCAGCACTACAGTCCTGCAAGGCTGAAGAAGCCGCTGTTGCGCACAGGCCCGCGCGGCTCTGGCGAATTCCGCGAGATCGAGTGGGAAGAAGCCTTCTCGATTGCCACGGACCGGCTCTCGGCCATCCGCCAGACCGATCCGAAGAGGCTTGCCTTCTTCACCGGCCGCGACCAGTCGCAATCGCTCACCGGCTGGTGGGCAAGCCAGTTCGGCACACCGAACTTCGCCGCCCATGGCGGCTTCTGTTCGGTCAACATGGCGGCCGGCGGCCTCTATACGATCGGCGGCTCGTTCTGGGAGTTCGGTGAACCCGACTGGGACAACACCAGATATTTCATGCTGTTCGGTGTTGCCGAGGACCACGATTCCAACCCGATCAAGATCGGCCTCGGCAAGCTCAAGGCGCGCGGTGCCAAGGTGGTTTCGATCAATCCGTGCCGTACCGGCTACAATGCGATCGCCGACGACTGGATCGGCATCCGGCCCGGCACCGACGGCCTGTTCGTGTTCGCCCTCATCCACGAACTGCTGAAGGCCGGTCGCGTCGATCTCGACTACCTCCTGCGCTACACCAACGCCCACTTGCTCGTCATCCAGGAGCCGGGCGCGGCCGATGACGGGCTGTTCGTCCGCGACGCCGACGGCAACCCGCTGGGCTGGGACAGGGTTGCGAAGCGACCGGTCAGCGCCACCGATGCCAGTGCGAAACCGGCACTGACCGGCAGCTTCACCGTCGACGGCCGCCGCTGCGTTCCGGTGTTCCAGCTCATTGCCGACCGCTACCTCGATGAGAGCTACGCACCCGATGCGGTCGCGGAGCGCTGCGGCATTCCTGCCGACACGATCCGCAGGATCGCCGCCGAACTCGCGCATGTCGCCTTCGAACAGACGATCGAACTGCCGGTGGCCTGGACCGACTGGGCCGGGCGCCGGCACGAGACGATCAAGGGCCGGCCGGTCTCGATGCATGCCATGCGCGGCATCTCCGCCCATTCGAACGGTTTTCATACTTGCCGCGCCATCCATCTCTTGCAGGTGCTGCTCGGCACCGTGGACGTTCCCGGCGGCTTCCGTTTCAAGCCGCCCTACCCCAGGTCCGCGCCGCCCGGGCCGAAGCCCGCCGGCAAGACCGTCAAGCCGATGACGCCGCTCGACGGCATGCCACTCGGTTTCGTCTGCGGCCCGGACGACCTTTTGGTCGATGAGGCCGGCACAGCTGTTCGCATCGACAAGGCCTATTCCTGGGATGCGCCGCTCGCCGCGCACGGTCTCATGCACACCGTCATCCGCAATGCCTGGGCCGGCGACCCGTACCCCATCGACACGTTGATGATGTACATGTCGAACATGGCCTGGAATTCCTCGATGAACACCGTCGAGACGATGGCGATGCTGACCGACAGCGACGAAGCGGGCAACTACCGGATCCCCTTCATCATCTATTCCGACGCCTATTATTCCGAGACCGTGCCGTTCGCCGATCTGGTGCTGCCGGACACGACCTATCTCGAACGCCATGACTGCATCAGCCTGCTCGACCGGCCGATCAGCCATGCCGACGGACCGGGCGACGCCATCCGCCATCCCGTCGTCGAGCCGGACCGCGACGTCAGGCCGTTCCAGTCGGTGCTGATCGAACTCGGTGCGCGACTTGGCCTGCCGGGCTTCGTCAATGATGATGGCTCCACCAGATACCGCGACTATGCCGATTACATCGTCAACCACGAGCGGACGCCCGGAATCGGCCCACTTGCCGGCTGGCGCGGCAAGGACGGAAGCTTAGTTGGCAAGGGCGAGGCCAATCCGGACCAATTGCAGCGCTACATCGACAATGGCGGTTTCTGGCACCAGGATTTCGCTGAAGATCAGCGCTACTACAAGATGGCGAACCGCTCCTATCTCGACTTCGCGGTGCAGATGGGTTTTGTCCCCAAGGCGGAGCCGATCGTCTTCCAGCTCTATAGCGAGTCCCTGCAGCGCTTCCGCCTCGCCGCGCGTGGCCATGGCCGCGTCTTGCCGCCGGAAGGCGACCGCCAGCGCATCGAGACCTACATGGACCCGCTGCCGTTCTGGTATACGCCCTTCGAGGAAGCGGCAGTCGACCTCGAAAAATATCCGCTGCATGCGCTGACGCAGCGGCCGATGCATATGTATCATTCCTGGGGCGCGCAGAATGCGTGGCTGAGACAAATCACCAGCCAGAACCGGCTGTTCGTGCATCACCGGACCGCCGCTGGTCTCGGCCTGATCGATGACGACTGGGTGTGGATCGAAAGCATCAACGGCAGGGTCAAGGGGCAGATCAAGCTGGTCGACGGGGTAAACGAAAGCACGGTCTGGACCTGGAACGCCATCGGCAAGCGGCGCGGCAGCTGGGGGCTGAAGGACGACGCCGCCGAATCCAATCGCGGCTTCCTGCTCAACCACATCATCGGCGACCAGACCTCGGCTGACACCAATGGCAAGCGCTATTCGAACTCCGACCCCGTGACCGGCCAGGCCGCGTGGTTCGATCTGCGCGTGCGCATCGTCAAATGCGCGGCCGAAGAAGCCGGCTTCACCGAGCCGCAATTCGAACGTTTCCAGCAACCGCCGCATTTCGAACCTTCACCCGACAAGCTCAGTTTCGGCGCTGACTTCCGGCGGGCAAGAGAGGTGGCCGAATGACCTGTCTGCCAAGTCAAAGCGGCAAGAAGCTCGGCCTGGTCATCGATCTCGATACCTGCGTCGGCTGCCAGGCCTGCGTCACCGCCTGCAAGGAGTGGAACACCGGTGGCCACATGGCACCGTTGACCGACATCGACCCCTATGGCGGCCATGTCGACGGCGTCTGGTTCAACCGCGTCCACAGCTACGAACACACCACCGAGATGGGCGGGCGGACCGTGAACTTCCCACGCTCATGCCTGCATTGCGAAACGCCGGCCTGCGTCACGGTCTGTCCGACCGGCGCCTCCTACAAACGAGCCTCGGACGGCATCGTGCTGATCGACGAGGACAAGTGCATCGGCTGCAAATTGTGCAGTTGGGCCTGCCCCTATGGCGCGCGCGAATTCGACACCGATGTCGGGGTGATGA
Organism: Mesorhizobium bavaricum; assembly: GCF_056781655.1. Classification (NCBI taxonomy): domain Bacteria; kingdom Pseudomonadati; phylum Pseudomonadota; class Alphaproteobacteria; order Hyphomicrobiales; family Phyllobacteriaceae; genus Mesorhizobium; species Mesorhizobium bavaricum. The sequence continues at coordinate 219,695 of NZ_CM165566.1, forward strand.
AGAAGTGCACGTTGTGCGTCGACCGCATCTACAATGACAATCTGGCCGAAGAAGACCGCGTGCCGGCCTGCGTCGCCGCATGCCCGACCAGCGCCCGGCATTTCGGCGATCTCGGCGATCCCGCGTCGGCCGTCTCGCAGTTGGTGGCGGAGCGCGGCGGCGTCGACCTGATGCCGGAGCTCGGCTATCACCCGACCAACAAATACTTGCCGCCGCGCGCCCACACCAAGCGCGCCGCATCGGTGGCAGCGCCGGCACTCGAACCGGTGCGGGCCGAAGGCGGCTTCCTCGGCTGGGTCGACCGCATGCTTTCGAACTGACATCCATGCATCCAGCCTTCTCCGTCGTCTTCTTCACCACCGCCACGGGCGCCGGCTATGGGCTGCTGGCGCTGCTGGGCGTGCTCGGAGGCCTCCAGATCATCGCGCCCGGTTTCTGGCTGGGCTTGATCGGCATGGGGCTGGCACTCGGCCTGATCGTGGCCGGGCTGTTGTCCTCGACCGGTCACCTCGGCAGGCCTGAACGCGCATGGCGGGCGTTCTCGCAATGGCGCAGTTCATGGCTGTCGCGCGAAGGCGTTGCCTCTGTCGTCACCTTCATCCCGGCGGGACTGTTCGGCATCGGCTGGGTGTTTTTCGGCCGCACCGACGGCTGGGTGGCCATCGCCGGATTGCTGGCGGCCATCGGCGCGGTCGTCACTGTCTGCACCACCGGCATGATCTATGCGTCGCTCAAGCCGATCGCCCAGTGGTACAGCCGCTTCACTTTGCCGGCCTACCTGATCTTCTCCGCGATGACCGGCAGTGTGCTGTTGAACGCGTTGCTGCAGGGATTTGCGATCGGCTCGAAGACCCTTCTGGCGGCCTCGGTGCTGCTGGGTCTGCTCGGCTGGGGTTGGAAACTGGCGACCTGGCGCTACAATGACCGGCTGGAAATCCCGACCACCGCCAACACCGCGACAGGGCTGACCGACGGAACGGTACGGTCGCTGGAATGGCCGCATACCGAGGAGAACTACCTGCTCAAGGAAATGGGGTTCCGCATCGCGCGCAAGCACAGCGCCCGCCTGCGCCGGATCACGCAGCTTCTGGCCTTCGCATTGCCCGTCCTGCTTCTTGCTATTGCGTTCGCTTTGCCGTGGCCACTCGCGGCGCTGCTGTCGGTGCTTGCCGCCATCGCTCAGTTCGCCGGCATGCTGGTCGAAAGATGGCTGTTCTTCGCCGAGGCGAAACACACGGTCACGCTCTACTACGGAAGATAGAGCCACAGCCGCAACTTGAAGTCGGACTGTGTCGCAGCCCTATCTTCTTGTTTGAGAATCGGATTTTTCAAAACCAATACCCATTTTTTTGGGTCCGATGCTCGAGCCTCTTCGTCATCTGCTCAGTCGCCCGATCCTTAGCCTGCCGTCCGAAACACGGTCCAGCCCGAAAAATCAAGACCGTTGCAACAAGCCAAAGAAGCCGATGATGCGTGTGATTTGTACCTGCTCAGCATCAAGAAAAGCTATGTCCAAGCCCTCTGGCAAGGATGATCCATCTGGCATCACGAATTTCCAAGTGAAGCGCGCGATGCCGTGATGAACATCCACGTTGCTTGTTCGCAGAATGCTGGCACCGGGATGCTTGCTCTGAATTCCTGCGATGTGGACGAGCAGTTCTTCCGCCCCAATAGCGTGAACAGTTGGATCTGTATACGTCGCCCCGTCGCTCAAGATCGGTAACAGCAACGCCCGCCGCTTCTCGGCGTTTTCGGTGGACCACGAAGCACAATATGTATCGATCAGATGCAGCAACGACATGCTATTTTCCTGTCACCAGAAATTGTGAAAGCGCCGCGAAATCATCTTCCAAGTAGCCTGCCGTTATCGCCCGTTTGAAGATCGCATCATAACCATTGACCACGGAGCGGTCGATCTTGCGGGACTGCATCAACTCCAACAGATGCTGCAATGATCCATGGTGCGCGGAGATCGACGAGAGCGTTTCGTCATCGCTTGCAAATCGGCCAGCGCGCGCACGCTTGATTAGGTCCGCCACAAGGCCGTCGACAACAGGCGCGGTTGCGGTCCACTGCCGCGCCAGTTCACCGAGTTCAATTTCTTCGGCCTGACACACGGCGATCGCATGGAGCGTTCCGAACAGAGCGCCCCACATGAGGGCCAGAAGTGCGCTATCGAGCGCGTTCGCACGTCCCGGTTCTTCGCCGATATGCTGGACATTGCCGCCCAAAGCGCGAAAAACGTCACTGTTCGAATCGAAAGCCTCAACGGCCCCCGAAATCAGGATTGTTCCAGCTTCCGTGCCGATAAAATCCGGCGTGGCCATGATCGCGCCATCAAGATAGCACGCGCCATGCTGTGTACACCATTCAGCAGCTTCCCGTGCGCCGCTGGGTGTTCCCGAAGTCAGTTCCACGATCAGCTTGCCGCGAATAACCGCAGCAATCGGGTCGCTGCGTAGCAGCGCTTTTGTCGCCGCGTAGTCGCTGACATTCACGATGATGATCTCGCTTTCATTGACGGCTTCCAGCACGGAAGGCGCAACTGCCGCGCCGAGTTTGACCAGTGGATCGGTCTTGTGTCTTGTTCTGTTCCAGACAGTCGTCCGATATCCCGACCGAAGCAGGCTATGTACGAGCGCCGACCCCATGCGGCCCGTTCCAATGACCGTGATTGAACGCTCCATCCCAATGCTCCATATCAATCGGCGGCGCGCGACCGCGCTTTGCTGAATCTTTTTGAGAGGTATGCCAAAACGAGCGGCGCGCGATACGCACCCGGGCGTAAGTGGTCACCAAACGGTAAGGAAGGCGCGATGAACAAGTCGGCGGACAATGGCTTTGCAGCGGCCGTCAAGATGGTCGAAGGAAAATGGAAAGTAGATATCCTTTGCGAACTCGGAACGGCCTCGCGCAGATTTGGCCGACTGAGACAGGCGCTTCCCGGCGTCAGTGAAAAGATGCTGGCGCAACAATTGCGTGAGCTAGAGGCTGATGGACTAGTCGACCGAAAGGTCTATTCTGAGGTCCCAGCGAAGGTCGTCTATTCGCTGACAGAACGCGGAGCGGCGCTCAATGCAGCAGCAGGTTCGTTATGCATATGGGGCGAGCAGTTTGGCCTCCCCGGCTGCACTCAGATCGTCAATGGCGCAAATCTGAATATCCGCTAGCCCGGCCGCAGCATCGAGCGGGAAATCGCAAAAATGCGGTCAGTGCCAAGCATGTAAGCCATCAGCGTGTCCAGCCGGAACAGCCCGGCATAGGCGCGGTCGAGCACATTGAGCGAGCCGGTATAGGCGCCAAACGCCGGCATGATCATACGGCCGCCATCGCCGGCAAAGCAGCGCCGCCGCACCGAACGGCCGCGTTGCACGATGCGCGCGCACGGGTGCAGATGGCCTGCTATTTCACCTTCGACACGCTGCTTCGACGGCTCATGCCGAAACAGCAGCGAGCCTATGGCGAGTTCACGCACCGTCTCGCCGGGCAGATCAGCGGGCGCTTCCGGATCGTGATTGCCGGCAACCCAGAACCAGTCGCGGCCAGCTATCAGCGCCTCCAGCCGTTCGCGGAAGCTTGCGTGCATACGTTCGGCGCCGCCGCCATCGTGAAAACTGTCGCCCAGGCTGATGACGATGGACGGCTGATAGTCGGCGATGACGGCCTGCAGTCGCAGCAAGGTCGCGCCGGTGTCGTAAGGCGGGATCAGCGCGCCGCGCCGCGCCAGCGACGAACCCTTTTCGAGATGCAGATCGGACACCGCCAACAGCCGAAGCTCGGGAAAATAAAGCACGCCGCGCGGGTCGCAGACGGCACGCTCGCCGGCGATGCCGACAAGGTCGGCCTCGGCGATCAGCGACGTGCGCGCCAGCGAAAAATTCATCAGGAAATCCGTCTCATCTTTGGCCCATGGCCTCCTCGACCAGATCGGCCGCTTCCATCAAAAGCGACTCGTTGGCGCCGCCATTCACCGATTCCTTGCCGATCTCCAGCATGATCGGCACGGCCAGCGGCGATATCTGCTCGAGATGCTTATGCATGATTCGACCGCGGACACGCGAGAGCATCTCGGCAAGTCTGCTGACATCGAGCAGTCCCGCCGATGCATCGGTGCGCGTCGCCTGCAGCAGGATATGGTCCGGTTCGTGGCTGCGCAGCACGTCGTAGATCAGGTCGGCCGATACCGTCACCTGGCGGCCGCTCTTTTCTTGCCCGGGAAAGCGCTTCTCGATCAATCCGGCGATGACCGCGCAGGTGCGGAAGGTGCGCTTCAGCATCCAGCTATCGTTCAGCCAGGCCTCGAGATCGTCGCCCAGCATGTCTTCGTCGAACAAGGCAGCCAATGATGGCTTCTTCGCCTTGAAGAGTGCCGCCATGTCGTCCAGCGCCCAGACGGCCAGCGAATAGTCGGTGGCGACGAAGCCGAGCGGGCGGGCATTGGCGCGCTCCAGCCGCCGCGTCAACAGCATGCCGAGCGTCTGGTGCGCCAGCCTGCCTTCGAAGGGGTAGGCGACCATGTAGTGGCGGTTGCCGCGCGGGAAGGTCTCGACCAGCAGGTCACCGCGCTTCGGCAGCACCGACTTTTCCTTCTGCAGCCGCAGCCAGTCCGCGACCTGCTCGGGCAGCGCCTGCCAGCGGTTACTATCGGCCAGCATGCCTCGCACCTGATCGGCCAGATAGGTCGACAGCGGAAACTTGCCTCCGGCATAGGACGGCACGATGATGTTGGCGCCGACGCCGTTGGAGACGACGCATTCGTTTTCGCGGATACCCTCGAAGCGCAGCACCTTGCCGGCAAACAGGAAACTGTCGCCGGGCCGCAGCGTCTCGGCGAAATACTCCTCGATCTTGCCCAGCACCGGCCCACCGCGCCCAGCCATGCCACGGCCCTGCCTGACATAGCGGACATTGAGTTCCGGCATTTCGACGATGGTGCCGACATTCAGCCGGTATTGCTGGGCAATGCGCGGATGCGAGACGCGCCACAACCCGCCGACCGTCTTGCGGATGCGGGCGTAGCGCTCGTAATTCTTCAGCGCGTAGCCGCCGGTGGCGACGAAATCGATGACACGGTCGAAGGTCTCGCGCGCCAGCGTGGCATAGGGCGCGGCACCGCGCACTTCTTCGAACAGATGGTCCGCATCGAAGGGAGCGCCACAGGCGACGCCCAGCACATGCTGCGACAGCACGTCGAGCGCACCATTGATCAGCGGCGGCGTGTCCTGCGCGCCGAGATAGTTGGCGTCAAGCGCCGCCCGGCATTCCAGCACCTCGAAACGGTTGGCCGGAATGAGGATCGCCTTGGACGGCTCGTCCATGCGGTGGTTGGCGCGGCCGATGCGCTGCGCCAGCCGGCTCGCCCCCTTCGGCGCACCGACATGAACGACCAGATCGACATCGCCCCAGTCGATGCCGAGATCGAGCGTCGATGTCGCGACGATGGCACGCAGCGCATTCTCGCCCATCGCCTTCTCGACGCGCCGGCGCTGGCCGACATCGAGCGAGCCGTGATGCAGCGCGATCGGCAGCGAGTCCTCATTCGCCCGCCACAGTTCCTGGAACAGCAATTCGGCCTGGCTGCGGGTGTTGACGAACAGCAGCGTGGTGCGGTGCCTTTTGATCGCCTCATAGATTTCGGGAATGGCGTACCTAGCTGAATGGCCGGACCACGGCACATGCTGTTCCGAGTCGAGAATGGAGATGTCGGGCTTGGCTCCACCGGCCACGGTGATCAGGCCGGCCATGGCGCCGGGCGGATTCTGTCCGACCAGCCAACGCCGCAATTCGTCGGGCTCGGCGACCGTAGCCGACAAGCCTATCGTCTGCAGGCCAGGCACGTAGCTGCGCAGCCGCGCCAGGCCGAGTGCCAGCAGATGCCCGCGCTTCGACGTCACCAGCGAGTGCAACTCGTCGAGCACGACATAGCGCAGATCCTCTAAGAAGCGTCGGGCGTCGGGCGCCGCGATCAGCAGCGCCAATTGCTCGGGCGTCGTGAGCAGAATGTCGGGCGGCACCAGCTTCTGGCGCTGACGCTTGTGCGCGGGCGTGTCGCCGGTGCGCGTCTCGATGGTGACAGGCAGGCCGATCTCTTCCACCGGCTTGCCGAGATTGCGCTCGATGTCGACCGCCAGCGCCTTCAGCGGAGAGATATAGAGAGTATGGATACCGCGATGCGCCTGCCCCGGTTTTCGCCTTGGCCGGTTGGCCAGTTCGGTCAGCGACGGCAGGAACCCGGCCAACGTCTTGCCGGCGCCGGTCGGGGCAATCAGCAACACCGACTGCCCGCTTTGGGCTCTTGCCAGCAATTCGATCTGGTGGGCGCGTGGCGACCAGCCTTTCTCGCCAAACCACCTGATGAATGGTTCGGGCAGGGCCACAGTGGCATTCTGTTCGGCAAGGCGCGGCTGCTCTGTCACCCGCCAGAGGTAGCGCGACGGCGGTCAATCGCCAAGAAGAATCGGAACAAAAGGGGATCGAAGCTGATGCATATCGTTCCCCAAAACCGGGGATCGACTTTTAGGCGGCATGCATTAAGGCCGCCGAAACCCGGTTGGGCCGCCATAGAGGTAGCCGATGCGGGCGATCGCCTCTTTCAGCCCTTCGCGCGATACCAGCATGGTGTGCCCATTGGCATGGATCATGGTGTCGGTATCGGTCATGACGGCGACATGGCCCTTCCAGAAGACGAGGTCGCCGCGCCGCAACCCGCCATAGTCCGGGCCAGGATCGAGCGGCTCGCCGAGGGTCGCCGCCTGCATGTCGGAATCGCGCAGCACGTCGCTGCCAGCCATGCGCATCGCCAGTTGCACAAGGCCCGAACAGTCGATGCCGAAGCCCGAGGCGCCACCCCAGAGATAGGGTGTGCCGAGGAACATCTCGGCCACCGAAACATAGTCGGCGGCCACATTACTGAGCGGCCGCACGTGACCAGCGATGATCGCCTCGCCGGAGGGTAGGACGGCATAATGCGTGCCCCGGGTTTCGGCGGCACCCGTCACCGTCACCGTCGATCCCATCGACAATTGTCCCGCGATCGGAAACCGCAAATCCGGCCCGGGATAGAGGAAGGTGCGCGGCACCGACACGATGTGGGTCGCGGCATGGTCCTGCCCGCCCAGCATGGTATCGGCAACATAGCCGACATAGCCGTCGCGTTGGGCCTGGATCCAGGCCCAACCTTCGGCGACCTCGAAGACGAGGACATCGTCACCGAATAGAAGCTGCGTATTGACGCCGGCATCCGGCCGCGGCGCCTTGCGCACATCGGCCACGGATGCGGTGATCCGCGCCGGCCGACCGGCGACGAAGCGGTCGGCGGCGACCTCGCCCTTCAGCCGTGCATCGGCAAGGTCGGAACGGAAAGCGTGAAGGCGGGCATCCCTGGCAGTCAAATCGGCAACTCGGTCAAGATTGGTCGGTCAGATCGGCAACTCGTGGGCCTTGGCGATGATACCATCGCCGAAGCGCTCGACAAAGAGCGCCCCCTCGACCGTGCGCCTGATCAGGACATTGCGCTTGTCGAGTTCGTCGCGATGCCGCGACACCAGTTTCAACGCACCCATCGTGTCGAGCGCGCGGGTGATCACCGGCTTGGTGACATTGAGCCGGGCGGCGAGCCCGCGCACCGTGTGCGGCGGCGGGTCGAGATAGATGGTGAACAAGATCGCCGTCTGACGCATGGTCAGATCGGGCGCGTCGTCGCGCACCTGCGACAGCATCACCTGCTGCCACAGTCGCAAGGCCTGGCTCGGGCGCATCGCAATCGACATCGAGCCAGCATGACGGCAAATTGTTTCGGTTCCGTTTCAGTTTCAGCAATTTGCCGGCTCTGCCGTCGCCATCAGCCAAAGCGTTTCGAGATGATCCGCTCCAGCGCGCGGATGCCTTGCGCCTCGCCACCGGCGGGGCCATGCGGTCGGTCGGCGGGGTTCCAGGCGAAGATGTCGAAATGCGCCCAGCCCGCGGTCTTTTCGACAAAACGCTTCAGGAACAGTGCCGCCGTGATCGAGCCGGCGAAACCGTCCGTGGTGACGTTGTTGATGTCGGCGATCTTCGACGACAGTTTTGCATCGTAAGGCCGCCACAACGGCATCCGCCACAGCGGATCTTCGGCCGCGACGGAAGCCGCCGCCAGGTCGGACGCCAGCGCTTCGTCGCCGGTATAGAAGGGTGGCAGATCGGGGCCGAGCGCAACACGGGCTGCCCCGGTCAGCGTCGCCATGTCGACCAGAAGCCGCGGTTCCTCCTCGTCGGCCAGCGCCAGCGCATCGGCCAGCACCAGCCGTCCCTCGGCGTCCGTGTTGCCGATCTCGACGGTGATGCCCTTGCGGCTTGCCAGCACGTCGCCGGGCCGGAAGGCGTTGCCGGCGATCGAATTCTCGACCGCGGGGATGAGCACGCGCAGACGCACGTTCAACTTGGCTGCCATGATCATCGAGGCCAGACCAAGCACATTGGCCGCGCCGCCCATGTCCTTCTTCATCAACAGCATGCCGGACGACGGCTTGATGTCGAGACCACCGGTGTCGAAACAGACACCCTTGCCGACCAGAGTCACCTTCGGCGCGCCTTGCTGCCCCCATCTCATGTCGATCAGGCGCGGCGCGCCGGTCGACGCGCGACCGACGGCATGGATCATCGGGAAATTCTGGTCGAGGAGATCGTCGCCCTTCACCACGGAGACTTCGGCATTGTGCGTTCCGGCCAAGATCCGCACGGCCTTCTCCAATTCTTCCGGGCCCATATCGCTGGTCGGCGTGTTGACCAGATCGCGTGTCAGGAAGACGCCGTCGGCAATGCGACGAACGCGCCCGGCATCGACGCCGGCCGGCAAGTCGAAGCGCAGTGCCTTGCCGGATTTCTTGCCGTAACGGGTATAGACATACCCGCCAAGAACCAGCGCGGTTGCTGCCAGTTCCGGCTCGGCCAGCGCCGAGGCGAAATGCCAGTCGCCTTCCGGCAAGGCTTTCGACAACGCGCCGACGGCAAGCGCGCCCTCACCGTCGCCGACACCGAACAAGGCGCCACCGAGCGCGCCGTTTTCGCCGGGCACGACCAGTGTCCTGCCGGCCTCGCCGGAAAAGCCGTTGGCCCTGGCCCAGGCGATGGCGGCTGGCGCAAGACCGGCCGCCTCCAGACCGTCCCTGGCGACCAGATGGACCGGCAGCGCGCCCGGCAATTTCTTCTCGACGAGTTCGACAGACATTCGATGTTCTCCGTGCGGCGGCCCCTGAGTCGCCGTTCTTAACCATCCGTTAGGGTTAACAGAATATTTCTGGGGTAGGGAAGACGGCCACGCAATGGCCGCGCATGAATGGAGGCCCGGTGCCGATGCCGACCAACCGCACGATCAACGCCAGGGGAAAACGACTCATCACCACGGCCCTCGTGCTGGCGCTCGCGGCAGGTGTCGCCGGCTGCGCAACCGACAAGTTCACCACCGGCTCGATCGGACGCACCAGCGGCAAACCGCTGGAAACCATGTCGGCGGGAGAATTGCACAATGCCACGGGGGCACTTGGCCAATCCTACGCTAGGAACCCCAACGACAAGCGGATAGCGACAAATTATGCGGCGGCATTGCAGATGGACGGCGACGCCGACCAGTCGCTCGCCGTAATGCGCAAGCTGGCGATCGCACTGCCGAAGGATCGTGACGTGCTCGCCGCCTATGGCAAGGCACTGGCCGCCAATGGCCAGTTCGAGGCTGCGCTGGACGCCGTGCGACGCGCTCAGACACCGGAATATCCGGACTGGAGGCTGGTATCGGCGGAAGCGGCCATTCTCGACCAGACCGGCCAGAAGGACGATGCGCGCCAGCTTTACCGCAAGGCGCTCGATCTCAAGCCGAACGAGCCTTCGATACTCTCCAACCTCGGCATGTCCTATGTTCTGGAAGGTGACCTGCGCACCGCCGAAACCTATATGCGCTCCGCCGCGCAGCAGCCGGGTGCGGACAGCCGGGTGCGCCAGAATCTTGCGCTGGTCGTCGGCCTGCAGGGCCGTTTCGACGAAGCCGAGAAGATCGCCTCACAGGAACTCTCTCCCGATCAGGCGCAGGCAAACGTCGCCTATCTGCGCCAGATGCTGGCCCAGCAGAACGCCTGGAGCCAGCTCAAGGATCAGGACAAGTCAAAGCCCGCGACCAACTAAAGCGCGCCGCGCCGAAAACGGACTCAGTCGACGCGCTTAAGCCCTTGTTTGATGCATGTCGTTGTCCCAAAATCGGGGCCACTTTTGGCGACATGCACTTAGACGACAATCCGCAACGACCTTGAAAATGAAGAAGCCGCGCCGTGTTCAGCGCGGCTTCTTCGCATGTCATGCCCGGATGTGCCTCGCCGCTATTGGGAAGTTGGTGCTGCTCCCGAATGATCGCCGAAGATGCCGCGCTGGCTGACCTGAATGCCGGCGGGACCGAGGATGATGGCGAAGAGCACCGGCAGGAAGAACAGGATCATCGGCACGGTGAGCTTCGGCGGCAGGGCGGCGGCCTTCTTCTCGGCGGCATTCATGCGCATGTCGCGGCTTTCGGCGGCAAGCACGCGCAGTGCATGCGCCACCGGCGTGCCGTAACGCTCGGCCTGGACGAGTGCCTGCGACACCGACTTGACCGATTCCAGGCCGGTGCGGCTTGCCAGGTTCTCGTAGGCCTGCTTGCGCTCCTGCAGATAGGAAAGCTCGGCGTTGGTGAGGATGAATTCTTCCGCCAGCGCCACTGATTGGGCGCCGATCTCGTCGGCGACCTTGCGCAGGGCCGCTTCCACAGACATGCCCGATTCGACGCAGATGAGCATCAGATCGAGCGCATCCGGCCATGCCATCTGGATCGACTGCTTGCGCTTGGTAGCGCGGTTGTTGACGTAGACGACCGGGGCGTAGAAGCCGGCATAGGCAACGAGGATGCAAACGAACAGCCTGATGACCAATGGCTTGTCGGGCAATCCTCCGAGTACGAGGATGTAGACTGCGGCGAGCGCGAAACCGACAAAAGGAAGCACGAGACGGAAGAAAAGAAACCGCGTCAGCGGGTTCTGTCCGCGAAACCCGGCCACCTTGAGTTTCTGTAATGTGCCCTCATCGGCGAGCGCGCGCCTCAGATCCAGCCGGTCGACAATGTTGCGCATGCCAACCGACTGCTCCTCGCGCAGGCCCTTGCGACGGCGATCCGCCTCGACGGCAAGCCGGGCGCGCTGCTTGGCACGCAGTTCGTCGCGTTCCAGCGCGACGGTTTTCATGCGTGACTTGAGCTGGTTTCCGCCAAACGCCGGCAGCAATGTGAAGACGGTCGCAAACACCGCTATGCCGACCAGCAACGCGATCAGGAAGGTCGGATCCGTCAGAGATTTGATGACTTGGTCGGTCATGCGGCGATCCTAGACTTCGAAGTTCATCATCTTGCGCATCACAAAGATGCCGATCGACATCCAGACTGCCGAGCACCCAAGGATCAGGTGTCCAACGCTGGTGACGAACAGCGGCATCAGGTAGCTCGGGCTCGACAGGTAGACGAGAAACGCGACGATGAAAGGCAGCGCACCGATGATGGCGGCGGACGCTTTCGCTTCCATCGACAGGGCTTGGACCTTGGCTTTCATCTTCTTGCGATCGCGGAGCACGCGCGAAAGGTTGCCCAGCGCCTCGGATAGATTGCCACCGGCCTGCGACTGAATCTGGATGACGATGCCGAAGAAGCTCGCCTCCGTGCAAGGCATGGTTTCGGGCATGCGCAACGTCGCATCGGGAATCGACAGGCCCATCTGCTGGGAATCGACGATACGGCGAAATTCGGTCTTCACCGGTTCGGGAGATTCGTTGGCGATCAGGCGCACGGCGTCGTTCAGCGGCAGGCCGGATTTGACGGCACGCACGATGATGTCGAGCGCGTTTGGAAATTCGTTGAGGAATGCCTTGACGCGGCGGGCGCGACGAAACGAGACGAACCAGCGCGGCAGGCCGAGCGCGCCGGCCAGCAGCACGCCCGGCAACACGATCAGCGGCGCTCCGGCCACAAAGACAGCCATCGTCAAAGCGAGGCCGCATATGGCGGAGTATACATAGAAGCGCTCGACTGTGGTCTTCAGGCCGGCCTGACGAAGCTGGGCTTTCAGCGGTGGTTTCTTGACCGCGCTGTCCTTGGTTTTCTGCTTCGCGTCGAGCTCGTTCAGCGAATCCTGAACCGATTTGCGCCGCTTGACGGCTTCCGCCGCGCGGTCGCGCGAGGCCTTGACCACGGAACGATCCGTCTCGGCGGTCTTGATCGTTTCAAGCCGCTTGCCGACCTGTTTCTCGTTGCTGATCCGGGTGAACAGAAATGCATAGGCGACCGCGCCGGCGCTGAAGCCGGCGAGCACGACAAACGCCAGTACTGTGCCGTCAAATCCAAACATTGGCCAGAACCCTCACGCCGTCAGTCAGCGCGTTTCTCCATCGCCTCGAGCGCAGTGGCGAGGCGCTGCTCCTCGCCATAATAACGAGCCCGGTCCCAGAAATGCGGACGACCGATGCCGGTCGATACATGCTCTCCCAGCAGCCGCCCATTGGCGTCCTCGCCCTTGATATTGTAGAGGACGATATCCTGCGTAATGATGACGTCGCCCTCCATTCCGATCACCTCTGTGATGTGGGTGATACGACGCGATCCATCGCGCAGGCGCGCCGCCTGGATGATCACATCGATAGAGCCGACAACGATTTCGCGCACGGTCTTCTGCGGCAGTGAATAACCGCCCATGGCGATCATGGATTCGATACGGTTCAGGCATTCGCGCGGGCTGTTCGAGTGGATCGTTCCCATCGAGCCGTCATGGCCGGTGTTCATCGCCTGCAGAAGATCGAACACCTCGGGTCCGCGCACTTCGCCGACGATGATGCGCTCGGGCCGCATGCGCAGGCAGTTCTTGACCAGGTCGCGCATCGTCACCTCACCCTCGCCCTCCAGATTGGGCGGGCGGGTTTCGAGGCGCACGACATGCGGCTGCTGCAATTGCAGCTCGGCCGAGTCCTCGCAGGTGATGACGCGCTCCTCGCGGTCGATATAATTGGTCAGGCAGTTGAGCAACGTCGTCTTGCCTGAGCCGGTACCGCCCGAGATGACGATGTTGCAGCGAACACGACTGATGATCTTGAGAACTTCGGCTCCCTGCGGTGAAATGGCGCCGAACTTGACCAGCTGATCGAGGGTCAGCTTGTCCTTCTTGAATTTGCGGATGGTGAGCGTAGCACCGTCAATGGAGAGCGGCGGCGCGATGACGTTGACGCGGGAGCCGTCGGGAAGACGCGCGTCGCAGATCGGGCTGGATTCGTCGACACGGCGGCCAACCTGGCTGACGATGCGCTGGCAGATGTTGAGGAGCTGCTGGTTGTCACGAAAGCGGATGCCGGTCTGTTCGACCTTGCCGTTGACTTCGATGTAGACGTTCTTGGAGCCGTTGACCATGATGTCGGCGATGTCGTCACGCGCGAGCAACGGCTCGAGCGGCCCATAGCCGAGCACATCGTTGCAGATATCCTCGAGCAGTTCTTCCTGCTCGGCGATCGTCATCGCGAAATTCTTGATCGCGATGATGTCGTTGACGATGTCGCGGATTTCCTCGCGTGCGCTTTCGGGATCGAGCTTGGAGAGCTGCGACAGGTCGATCGTGTCGATGAGTGCGGAGAAAACCTGGCTCTTGGTGTCGTAGTAGGTTTCGCTCTTTTCGCGCTGGATCCGCTTCGGCTCCGGCACCGATGGCGGTGCCTCGATCGCGCGGCGCGCCGGCGGCGCGACAGGTGCGCTCGGCGCAGCCGCAGGCCGGGCCAGAACCGCCGTATCCGCAGAACTTGCGGCCGCCGGTGCAACAGGCGCCGGTGCTGGCTGGCGAAACTCCGGCGTGAACCGGCTTCCGTCGTCGCTGCCTCTTTTACCAAACATGATCTGCTACCGATTCCACCGCTGAAACGTCACTTCTTGCTGCGCGAGAGCTTGCCAAGCAGATTGCCAAGCCCGGCTTTCTTCTTGGCCTTGATTTCACTGCGACCGGTCAGCACATGCGCGATTTCATTGATCATTGCGACAACCGAGTTCTTGGCATCCATTTCGCCAAGCATGCGCCCGTTGTTGGCGGCATTGCCGAACAGCAATGGGTCAAAGCCAATGACCGACATCGGCGTCAGGCCGAGCGGCTCGGCGAAATCGGACGGTGAAATCTCCGGGCGCTTGGGCACGCCGGCCTGGTTGATGATCAGCTTCGGCGGCGGGTCGTTGGGACGAAGTCGCTTCAACATGTCAACGAGGTTCTTGGTGTTGCGCAGATTGGCCAGTTCCGGCGTTGCCGTGATGACGATCTCGTCGGCCTTGACCAGGGTGTTCTTGGTCCAGCCCGTCCAGGCATGGGGAACATCGAGCACCAGCAGCGGCACGCTGCGCTGGGCAGTGTCGATGAGCTGCGTGAAGGCCTCGGGATCGAAGTCGTAGACTCGTTCGAGCGTCGAAGGTGCAGCCAACAGCGACAGGTGTTCGGCGCACTGGGTCAGCAGCCGGTCGAGATAGACTTCATCGATGCGCTCCGGCGAAAACACCGCCTCGGCGATACCTTGCGCCGGATCCTGGTCGAAATTGATGTTGGCCGTGCCGAAAGCGAGATCGAGATCGGCGACGACCACCTCGGATTTGAACAGGGAGGACATCGCCCAGGCCACATTGTGGGCAATCGTCGAGGAGCCGACACCACCCTTGGCGCCGACAAAGGCGATCGAGCGGCCGAGCGGCTCGGCTTCCGGATCAATGAAAATCGACGACACCACACTGACGATGTCAGCCATCGACACTGGTGCGATTACATATTCGGAAATGCCGGAGCGGATGAGCTCGCGGTAGAGACCGACATCATTGTAGTGACCGATCACCACCACCTTCGAGGTCGGATCGCAGTATTCCGAGAGCTGGGCAAGTTGCTCCAGCAGTTGCTTCGGCTCACTGCGCGATTCCAGCAGGATCAGGTTGGGCGTTGGCGCCGACTGGTAGAATTCGATGGCGGTGGGGACGCCGCCCATGTGGACCTTGAGATGCGCCTTCGTCATGCGGCGATCCTCGCCGGCGCGTTCGACCGGATTGGCAACGCCCTCGGTCTCGCAGAATGCCTGGATCGAGATGCGCGGAATGGGCCGCAGTGCCTGCATCGCGGCGATGTCCTGCTGCGAGGTATCGCTGCCATCCACCGGGGCGTCGTAGGCGAGGTTGCTCATCGTCATGCTCTTTCCCGTGGCCTGTTCTATCCGAGACTGGCGGCTCAGTACGTCACTTCCGAATTGCCGAGGAACTCGTCCGAAATGCCTCTTGCGCGGTAGACATCGATCACCGCGCCGCGATTTTCGGCATCGATGGTGGATGGCTTGCGCGGGCCGAGCAGATCGGCCGGGTTGGCCATCTGTGCGGCAAGATTGTTCTGATAGGAGCAGCCGAAGTCGGCATAGTGCTTGTTTTCCGCCGTATCGACCAGGTCATCTGGCCAACGCCCGCATTTGTCGGTCTGGGCTCGCACCGCGACATAGGCGACGCGAACCGGCGAGGAGATCTCGACCGAGGCGGCCTGATAGGAGGTGACGACGATCCGGTTGCGCTTGACACCGGCGGCGACCGCGAGCCGGGCAAAATCGCGAGCAGCTGCCGTCGCGGCGACCTCGTTGGCCGATCCGCTTGGGATCTGGATGGTCAGCGTCGGGGCGGCACTCTTGTCATAGCCGTCGAGGAAGCCCAGAAGCGTGTCGCGTTGCGATCCGGTCATGCCGCGATCGCCGGCGCCGACAGGCAGGTCGATCTTCTGGTTCTTCTCCGCGATCACGATCGGATGATTGGTGCGATAGTCGTCCGGAATGGCGCCGACGGTGATGCTGTCGCGCTGGGCGCAGCCGGCCAGCAACGCCGCCACCGCAACCGCCAGGACCGGTGCGGCGCGTCCGCAGATCCGCGAACGGCCAAGGCGCATCGTGGTGGCGATGGTGCTTGCCTTCAATGCTGACTGAGACATGTCCGCTTCCCCGCTTACTTGTAGATGAAGCCGACAACGCCGTGGTAACGGCCGTTGGGCTTGTCGGTCTGCATGGTGCCGTAGACGCGATTGACCCGGCCAAGGAACATGGCGGCGCCGTCGCTGGCGGCGTTGAAATTGTCGTCCGGCTTGGCGAGGTCGTTGCGTGCCACCGGCTTCACCAGATAGGGCGTGATGATGATGACGAGCTCGGTCTCGTTGCGTACGAAATCCCTGCTGCGGAAAAGCGCGCCGAGCACCGGGATCTTTGTCAGCCCGGGCAATCCGTTGACGGCTTGCCTGACATCGTCGCGAACCAGGCCGGCGATCATCATGGAGCCACCAGAGGGCAATTCCACCGTCGTGTCGGCAAGGCGCTTGCGCAGCGACAGGGCATTCATGCCGGGACTCGTCACGCCTGAGGAGAGCGACACGGATCCCTCGGTTGTCGGCTCGGAAACCGAGGTTCTGACTTTCAGGCTTATGCGGCCAGGAGACAACACAACCGGTTGGAATTCCAGGCCAATGCCGTACTCGATCTTGTCGATGGTATAGTTCTTCAGACCGGTCTGGTTGTCGGTGGATACGTTCTCGGAGACGCTGCTCACCATGTTGTATTCACCACCGACCTTGAAGGTCGCCTTCTCGCCGGATACGGCGGTCAAGGTCGGCTCAGCCAAGGTCTTCATGACCCCGGACTGCTCCATGGCGTTGATATAGGACTGCAGGCCCGAGGCGCCGATCGTGAAGCCCGAATTCGACAGCTGCTTGCCAAGGCCGGTGAAATTGTCGCTGAGCGCGCCGTAGCTGATGCCGTTGCTGCCGCCGCTGCCGACCATGTTGACGCCGAGCTGCTTCATCACCGAGCGGCTGACTTCGGCGACCGTCACCTTCAGCGTGACCTGATCGTCGCCTATGATCTGCAGCAGGTTGACGATCTTGCTGGTGCGGCGCTCCTGGTCGGGGTTGTTGATGTCGACACCGCTCTGAGCCGAACCGCCGGCCGCGGTCTGCGAATATTGCCCCGTCGTCGCTTCACCGCCCGAGACGAAGATCGTCGCCAGGTCGACCGCGCGCTTTGCGTCCAGCGGCGTGTCGACCGTTCCAGTCAGGACGACGTTGTCATTCAGCAGTTCCACCTTGATGGTCGACGTCGGGATGAAGCGCTTGATATAGTCTTCAAGGCCGGCAACGTCGCGTTCGACGGCCAGATCCAGACTGACGATCTGCTCGCCATTCGGACCGAAGACAAAGATGTTCGTCTCGCCGACCGCCTTGCCGAACAGGTAGATACGCCTTGCGGTGCGGGTCACCGCGTCGGCGACCGCCGGGTTGGCGACGAGAATGTCGTAGGCATCGCTCGGCAGGTCGATGACCACCGACTTGTTGAGACCAAGCTTGACGCGCTGGGTGGCCGTCGATGCGGTGACCTGTGCGTTCTTTGCCTCGACAACGCCTTGCAGATTCGTTCCGACGAGCAGCAGGCCGAATGCCGCGGCCACGATTGCCGGCAGTTTACCACTTAGCCTCATTTCCTTGCCCCTACTTCGGAAACTTCGCCCGACTTGATCAGCCTCACCGTTCCCCTGCGGCCATTGCCGGAAACGAGATAGTCGGCCTCACCCAGATTCTTTTCCTGGGTGTCCGCGACCGCCCGCAGCGCCAGTGTCAGGCGATCCGCCATCTGCTGGGCAACCGTGATGATCTCTGCCTGACGCGGTGTCAGTTCCAGCGTGGCGGTCTGGCCCACCCTGGTCTTCTTGCCTTCCTCGTCCTCCTGAATGGTCTGGTCGATTGCCAGGACGCGGATGTTCTTGAGGATGGTTTCGGTGTTGAAATTGGTGGCGCCGCCGGCGGTGGCTTCGGCCCTGCGTGTCATGATGACATCGACGAAATCGTTCGGAAGAATGAAGCCGCCGGCCGACGTGTCAGCCGAGATGGCCGTGGCGACCGCCCGCATGCCGGAAGGCAGGATCGACGACATGAAGCTCTGCCCCTCGCCAATCAGCTTGGAACGCCGCAGAGGCTCTCCGGCGTACATTGCCACGCGGGCAACGGAACCCTTCAGCTTGTCCAGCGCTTCGGGCTCGGCGGTGCGGGTTATGAAATTCGCGTTGATGCCGTCTGCGGGCCAGGATTGCCAGGCGATGTTGTTCTCGAGCGGGTTGCCCATCGGAACGTCGCCCGAAAGTACTAGCACATCCTGCAGAGCCACCGCCGGCGCCTGCGGGCCGGAATCGACGACGATCTGGGGCGGCGGTGCGACCATGTTTTTCGCGACATAACCGGCACCACCCGCGGCGGCTACCGCCACGCTCAGAATTATCAATCGCGATGCTGGCATCTGTCCGAACCCTTGCCCTGGCAAACCACGTAGCCAAGCCGGACTTTGCAGCGGCAATCGTCAAAACAAGGTTAATGTAATGCTTACGATCGTGATTAATTTAAGGTTTACATAAATTAGCCGGAATGTGGCCAGACCGGCCCAAATGGCCGGCGCGGCCTTGTTGAAAGCCGGCCGCGGTCACGCTGATGAGATAAAAAGAAATCACGTCGTGCTCAGGTCGCCAGCCTTGTCAGCGCCCACACCATCAAAGGCGAATCCGGATAGGTCAGCAACCCGCCAAGGCCAAGTGCGATGCCGTAGGGAACGCCATTTGCCTCATCGGCGAAATGGCGCAGAAACGGATTTCGGCCGGTGACGGCCGCAAGCATCGACTTGCGATAGAGGATGATAGCGAGCGTCAGCAGGCCACCGAGGATTGTCGATGCCACAAGATACTCGACGAGATGGACATTGAGACCCATCCACATCGCGGTGGCGGCCAGCAGCTTGGCGTCGCCGCCGCCCATGCCACCCATTGCGAACAGACCGAACGTCACCGCCAGGACCAGGGCGCCGGCGGCGAAATGCCCGCCATAGGTCGCCCATTCCATACCGGTCAGCGGCGCGACCAGCGCGAAAACGACGACAAGTAGGACCGGCACGCGGTTGGCGATCGTCATCGACAACATGTCGGAGATCGCGGCAAACAGCATGCAGAACGGAAAGACGACGAAGATCAGGGCTTCAAGCATCGGCGCTATGCCTATTGTCCGATTTCACGGGGCTCAATCTAGACATGTTCGATTAACGATTGATGAGGCCCGGAATGAAAAGACGACTGATAATGATATTGGCAGCGGCATAGAAAAAGGGCCGCCAGGTGGCGGCCCTTTTCCAGAAGGCAATAGAGCGCCCAGCAATACGGCAGATTAGCTGCCGCTGCTGTTCAAGGTGTTGCCGATAAGGGTGAACTTGCCGTTGATTGCATTGCCGAGCGCGCCGGCGCCAGTGATGATGGCGAGCGCGATGAGAGCGGCGATCAGACCATATTCAATAGCGGTCGCGCCGGATTCGTCCTTCACAAAACGTGCGATGAGATTAGACATTTGAGAGCTCCTACTCCACGTGTTACAGCACTTCCGTCAACTTCTGTGATGGTTGATCGGATGCTGCCAATCTAGGGAGAAGCTCTTTCGATCGGCTTAATAAACAGCCTTACCGATTCCTTTCCCGGTTCGAACATATTGCGTGGTTAACCTCCGACTAAGTGCTGGCCGACCCTTCCGTTTTCTCGGGTCGATGGTGGGGCCCGCACTTGCGCCTGCAATCATGTTGGCTCCCCGCAACTTCGGCCAGGGTGCCCGCTTAACCGTTGGTTCACCAATCTCGTTCATGTTCCGTTGATCAGTCTGCTTGCGTGGAGCGCCTCAATGGCCCAGCCGAGATCGTCAATCCTGATTGCCGCGCTTCTTGCCGCCACGGCCTTCGTCGCGCCCGCCATGGCCGGCGCCGGCATCGAGGTCACGATGAACCAGGCCAAGATCGTCAAGCTGTCGCGCCCCGCCGATACGATCGTGGTCGGCAATCCGGCAATCGCCGACGCTTCCGTACAGGACGCCTCGACGATCGTGCTGACCGGCAAGGGTTTTGGTGTCACCAATCTGGTTGTGCTCGATACGGACGGCAGCCCGATTGTCGACGAGCAGGTTACCGTCGTGCGGCAGGCCGCCTCGTCCGTGCGTATTTATCGGCGCGCCGAAATACAGACCATGTCCTGCACACCTTATTGCGAAAGCTCCTACAAGAGCGATGCGGAGAAATCCTCCGAGGCCGAGATGAATGCCAGCCGATAGGATGGCGCGGTGGAATGCCGTTCAGGTTATCGGCTGGTTAAGACGCCAACGCCGACTTTAACGATCATTCAAACCGGGCCTCAATTGGTTTGCGCTAATGCTCCGTCCGAGACCGCATAGAGATCGGCAGGATCAGACATGAGCAAGGAATTCGGCTCGGCAGATGAGCACAAGGCGAGACGCCCAAGGTTTTTTGCCCGCTTCCTTCGCGACCGGCGCGGCAGCACGGCAATCGAATTCGGAATCCTTGCAATTCCATTCGCGCTGCTTGTCTTTGCCATTCTGGAAAGCTGCATCTCATTTGCCGGCCAGGAAGTGATGGCCAACATCACCGATGATGTCGCGCGCCAGCTGCGCACCGGCCAGTTGAGGCCGTCCGACGTCGCCGGAACCAGTTTGAGGGACAAGATCTGCGACAAACTGGAGATCATCGTCTCCCAGGATTGCCCCAATCTGCTGATGGTGGATCTCCGCCAATATGCGACGTTCGCCGCCGCGGCCTCGGCCGGCTTCAAGATCCAGAACGGTGAGGTCATCCTGACGAACGGCGCCACCACACAGTCCTTTACTGTTGCGCCGGGTCCGGCGGAATCGAGGAACATGCTGCGGGTCTTTTACAAATGGCCGATCATGACCGATCTGTTGGCGCAGTCCATGGGCGGCAACAAGACCCTGCATTTCGCATCGGTGACCTGGCAGAACGAGCCGTTCGACAATTGAGTTCGAGGCGGGTTCACGAGCAGTACAAGAAAAAAGGGCAATGGGCATGATGCGTGCGGGGGCACATCTCAGGACTACAGGAATTTGGCGGAAAGCAATCCGGTTCTGGTCCGACCGCCGTGGTATCGCGGCAGTCGAATTCGCCTTGATCATGCCTCTTCTGCTGATCATGTATTTCGTGACCATGGAGGCGTCTCAGGCCATCGAGACCAGCAAGAAGGTCAGTCGTATCGGCAGTATGGTGGCTGATCTGATCACGCAGCAGCCAACCATCGTCAAGGCGGATATCGACGCCATCATGCAGATCGGCACCGTCACCCTTCAGCCCTACAACCGCTCGACGCCGAGCATCACCGTGACGGCAATTCAAGTCACGACCGACGCAACGCCGCTGGTGCAGGTGGTGTGGTCGCGCAAGCTGGTCAATGGCGTCGCCAGCGCTGGCCCTACCACCACCACGGTTCCGGCAACACTCAGGGTCGGCGGCACCTTCCTTATCCGCGTCGACAGCAATCTCGGCTACACGCCGGTCATCACATGGTCGGCGGGCAGCCAGCAGAAGCTTGGATTGACCTCGGCTTTCAACAACATATCGATGGGCGAAACCTATTATCTGCGTCCCCGCCGGAGCGTGACGATCCCTTGCAGCGACTGCTGAACCGAGGCCGCCAGGCGGTTCATCGCTTCACGGAAACGCAGAACCGAAGCGCGTCACGTTACTGCTGCGACCCACTGCCCGAGATGAAGCGCACGACCGAAGCGGCCGTCTCGTAGTCTTTGGGCGTCACGACGGCGAAGCCACCGGAATGCTTCGCTTCCAGGAGGTCGTAGACATCTGGCGTCATCGACTTGAGGTTGGTTAGGAACACGGTGAGCCGGCGCTTGGCTTCAGGGTCGAGATCGCTGCGGACCGCGTGGGGGCCATATCTCAGCAGGCCCGACGTCCATACGACCTGAAGTGCCGCCGCCGAAAGCCCTGCCGCTTCGAGCCTTGCCTGCGTGCCCGATGCTTCCGGCCGGCCGTCGGCAGCGGCCGTCACCCAGCCGAACAGGCCATCGGCCTTGCCATCGACCAGCATCGTTTCCGCCGCAGCGGCCGAATCGGCATGGACCAGAAACGGTGCATCTTCCGCAATCTTGCGGCCTTCCGCGGCCAACGCCGCCAATGGCAAGAGAGAACCGCCGACGCTGTCTGAAGGTGCCATTGCGATGCGATGGCTCGCCAATGCCGCCAGATCAGGCAGCTTGCCGTCCCGCGTCAACAGAACGGAGCGGATGCCGATGGCGCCGTCAAAATCGACCGGAGCGACGAGCGGCTCGATACATCCGCAGCGCTTCGATGCCGTTGCATAGGCAGTCGCCGAATAGATTGCGTATTCGATGCGGGCGTTGCCCTGCGCCTCGATCAGCGCGGCATAGTCGCGGGCAACGACGAACTCGACCTTCATGCCCAGGGCCTTGGTGTAGGCACCGGTCAAACGTGCCAGCCCTGGGACGGTGTTGCCGGCACCTGGCTCGGCAACAATGCCGATGCGAAACGTGCCGATATCATCGCGCCAATCGGCATGCGCCGGATTGGACCAGAGCGCGCCCTCCATCAGCAAGAGAGCGGCATACGCCTTCAAGGCAACCCTCATGACAGAACCGCCGTCTGCTTTCCTCGATCCATGCCCATGCCCGGCGCATCGTTGCGACACGCATTCTCTATTTGTGCCGTTTTGTGCATGTCGTTATCCCAAAACCGCTGCGCACTTTTGGGCGACATCCACTAGACTATCACGCCTGGCCGTTGCCGTTTGGTTTCCGAATTGCCAATGAAGTCGCGGAACCCTATGTCTGGTCGTTCAAACTGGCAACAATTCGATGGCGCGCGCTTTCCTCTTCGTTCTGGACTCCTTCGGCATCGGCGGCGCGGCCGACGCCGAGCGCTACGGCGACGCCGGCGCCAATACATTCGCGCACATCGCGGAAGCCTGCGCCGAAGGCCGCGCGGATCGCGAAGGGCTTCGCAGCGGACCGTTGTTTGTCCCCTACATGGGATCGCTCGGGCTTGGCAAGGCTGCCGAAACCGCCACTGGACTGGGCTTCGCAAGCAGCGGGACGGATCTGCTCGCCACGGCCTTCCACGGCGCGGCGCAAGAGGTTTCGAGCGGCAAGGACACGCCGTCGGGCCATTGGGAAATCGCCGGCCTGCCGGTGCTTTTCGACTGGGGCTATTTCCCGGATACGGTTCCTGCCTTTCCGGCAGCGCTGACCGAGGCGATCATCCGCGAGGGCAAGGTGCCGGGCATTCTCGGCGACTGTCACGCGCCGGGCACCGAAATCATCGAGCGGTTCGGCGAAGAGCACATCCGTACCGGCAAACCGATCTGCTACACGTCGGTCGACTCGGTCCTGCAAATCGCCGCGCATGAAGCCCATTTCGGCCTCGAGCGGCTGTATGAATTCTGCAAGGTGGTGCGCAGGCTGGTTGACCCGCTGAGGATCGGGCGGGTGATTGCGCGGCCGTTCGTCGGGGAAACCACCGCTACCTTCGAGCGAACCTACAACCGTCATGACTACGCCGTACCGCCGCCGGAGCCGACCCTGCTCGATCGGCTGACGGCGCGTGGCAGCCGCGTCATCGCCGTCGGCAAGATCGGCGACATCTTCGCCCATCGCGGAATTTCGCAAGTGCGCAAGGGGGCAGGCAACATGGCCATGTTCGACGAGGCGCTGGGCGCGATGGATGATGCTGACAACGGCGACCTCGTCTTCGCCAATTTCGTCGACTTCGATACGGAATTCGGGCATCGCCGTGACGTCGCCGGCTATGCCGCGGCACTCGAAGCCTTCGACCTGCGACTGCCGGAGGCATTTGCAAGGCTGCGGCAGGGCGATCTTCTCATCCTGACGGCCGATCACGGCAACGATCCGACATGGCGCGGTACCGACCATACGCGTGAACGCATTCCGGTGATCGGTACCGGACCGGGTTTCACGGGCGGCGACATCGGGCTGAGGACGACATTCGCCGACATCGGTGAAACCGTGGCCGAGCATCTTGGGTTGGCGCGCGGCCGTCACGGCACGTCTTTCTATACAGCGATTGGCGGCCATGCCTGAATTGCCGGAGGTCGAAACGGTCCGGCGCGGGCTGCAGCCGGTTCTGGAAGGTGCCACCATCACCCGTGTCGAGGCGCGCCGACCGGATCTGCGCTTTCCATTTCCCGAGAAATTCTCGCAGCGGCTGACCGGCAAGACGGTCACCGCGCTCGGCCGCCGGGCCAAGTATCTGACGATGGACCTTGAAGGCGGTCCGATGCTGATCTGCCATCTCGGCATGTCAGGTTCATTCCGCATCGAGACCGCGGATGGCAGCGACATGCCGGGCGTCTTCCAGCACGACCGCTCGAAGAGCTCCACTCACGACCACGTCGTCTTCCATGTCATATCGCCGGCCGGCGCCAGTTCCCGCGTGATCTTCAATGATCCGCGCCGCTTCGGCTTCATGTTGTTTGCCGAGGGGGCGCCGGACGTCCATCCGATGCTGGCCGGGCTCGGCGTCGAGCCAACGGGCAACACATTGGACGGCGCGCTGCTTGCCTCATTGATGAAAGGGCGGCGATCACCGTTGAAGGCAGCGCTTCTCGACCAGAGACTGATCGCCGGGCTCGGCAATATTTATGTGTCGGAGGCGCTATGGCGCGCCAGCCTGTCGCCGCTGCGCGAGGCGGGCACGATCGCAAAGCCCGGCAAGAAGGCCCAGGCCCAAAGCGAACGCCTCGCCGAGGCCATTCGCTCGGTGATATCAGATGCGATCGCGGCCGGCGGATCCTCGCTCAGGGACTATATGCAGACCGATGGGTCGCTGGGCTACTTCCAGCATTCCTTCGCCGTCTACGACCGTGAGGGCGAGCCTTGCTCGAAACCCGGCTGCAGCGGCCACATCGAGCGGATCGTGCAGAGCGGGCGATCGACCTTCTATTGCCGGACATGTCAGCGGTAAGCTAGACGATGGCACAGTGAGGAGAAGCAGTCATGGCCTATGAGACGATCATCACCGAGACGCGCGGCAAGGTCGGGCTTATCACGCTGAACAGGCCGCAGGCGCTCAATGCGCTGAACTCCCAGATTCTGGCCGAACTGGTGGCGGCCGTGAATGGCTTCGGCGCCGATGCCGGCATCGGCGCCATGGTCATCACCGGTTCCGAAAAGGCTTTCGCCGCAGGCGCCGACATCAAGGAGATGCAGTCGATCTCCTATGCCGACGCCTTTCTGCAGGACTTCTTCGTCGGCTGGGAAGAGTTTACGCGGGCGCGGAAGCCCGTCATCGCGGCGGTGGCCGGCTATGCGCTTGGCGGCGGCTGCGAACTGGCGATGATGTGCGATTTCATCATTGCCGCCGACACGGCCAAATTCGGCCAACCCGAAATCACACTCGGCGTTATTCCAGGCATGGGCGGGTCGCAACGGCTGACCCGCTTCGTCGGCAAGTCGAAAGCGATGGACATGTGCCTGACCGGGCGGATGATGGATGCAGCGGAAGCCGAGCGTTCGGGCCTGGTGTCGAGGGTCGTGCCTGCCGGCGAACTCGTCGAGGAGGCGCTGAAGGCGGCAGCCAAGATCGCCGACTTCTCGATGCCATCGGTGATGATGGCGAAGGAAGCTGTCAATCGCGCCTTCGAGACGACCCTTGCCGAGGGATTGCGGTTCGAGCGCCGACTGTTCCACTCGCTGTTCGCACTCGATGACCAGAAGGAAGGCATGGCGGCCTTCGCCGAGAAGCGGAAGCCGAATTTCACCAACCGTTGACGTCAGTCGGATGGCCGCCAAAAAGAAGGCCGGGCAGCGTTGACGCGCCGGAAAAGCTGAACTATAAGCCGCACCAACCGAGGCGGCCCCGTGGCTGCCCGTTTGTTTTTTGCGCCCTGCGGCATCCCGCATGCGCCCACCAGATCAGAAGAGAGGCATCATGGCCAATACATCCTCGGCCAAAAAGGCAACGCGCAAGATCGTACGCCGCGCAGCGATCAACAAGAACCGCCGCTCGCGCGTCCGCACCTATATCCGTCAGGTCGAAGAGGCACTTGCCTCCGGTGACAAGGCTGCCGCGCAGGCTGCCTTCAAGATCGCGGAGCCGGAATTGATGCGCGCCGCAACCAAGGGCGTGATCCACAAGAACACGGCGTCCCGCAAGGTGTCGCGACTGGCCCAGCGGGTTAAGGTACTGTCTGCCTGACATCCCTTTCCTGGACTGACGTTCTTCGAACCCGGCCGATTGTGCCGGGTTTTTTCTTTTGCCGGCAAGTACTTAAAAAGAATACTCGGAAACGGCGCCCAACGCGGATTTCACGGTTCGAAATGCTTTGCCGGCACAGCCATGCTGGTTGATCGCCGGTATCCCTGAAAAGGGTTCTCTGGAAAAAACTCGACACTCATAAATAATGTCTATTTTTCAGATAGTTACAGACAGTCATCCACAGCTTGTTCACATCGAGCCGGAGCGATGGGGGACAAGTGGCTGTCAAGCGAATTATTTCATAAAATTTCAACCCGTGCCGGCTTTTTCATATTCGCCGGAAAAGAGTTTGAATCACAATGGCTTTGTTAAAATGTGCCGTTGCGGCACGCCACCCGAACCGGCCTCCAGTAACCAGATTCCTTAAAAATCAGTTAGTCCCGCCCTTGCCCTATCCACAGCGATTTCGGTAATGTCGGTCTATCGAAAGGGACGGGCTCCGGCCCTTAACCCAGCCTGAAACGGCCAGCTTAAATTGGCGGGATTTGCGACGCGGATCAAGTCCGTGGACGGGCTTGGTTTGTCTTTTTCGATACGGTAGGGGACGGGCGTAACTAGACATGGCAGGTAGACGGCGCGCCGGCGCACTTTTCGCCGGACGGTGTTGTATTGCCCTGACATACCCAACGCGGACTGGCTTCGATGGGCCGGTACCGGTTTCCCCCCGATATTGGCGATGTCATCTGCCGGCGGCGGCAGCAGGCATCGTAGCGAAGGCGCAGGTGCCGGAACACGGATGCAGGAGGCGCATCCCCGGTGGAAACAGGTACGGAAGGACAAGGAAAAGACAATGCAGAGCGGCATCGAACGGGAGCTTACGGGCGACCTCCCATTTCCTGGAACTTTGATCGGAGCAAACGACATGGTGGTCTCCAGCGACGCGGAACAGAGATTCGACAGGGTCAAGACCCAGTTGAAGGCGCGCCTGGGAACCGAAGTTTACTCGAGCTGGTTCGGCCGCATGAAGGTCGCGGAGGCTTCCAAGGGCATCATCCGCATCTCGGTGCCCACCGCCTTCCTGCGCTCATGGATCAACGGTCACTATCTCGACCTCATCTCCGAGCTGTGGAAGCAGGAGGATCCCGATCTCCTCAAGATCGAGATCGTCGTGCGCACGGCGACGCGCCAGGGGCGCAGCCAGGCCGAGCCGGAGGTGATCCCTGCGCGAGCCAAGATGACGCGGCAGACGCAGACGGCGCTCGCCGCCGGTACCGTCAGCCCCGGCCGGACAGAGCGTGCCCCGGCTCCTCGTCCGGGCACACCGGTCGAGAGCGAATTCCGGCACAATGTGCTCGGCTCGCCGCTTGATCCGCGCTACACATTCGGCTCCTTCATCGAGGGACCGTCGAACCGGGTGGCCTTCGCCGCCGCCAAGGCAGTGGCGGAATCGCAATCGAGCGCAGTGCGCTTCAATCCGCTTTTCCTTCACGCAACCGTCGGGCTCGGCAAGACACACCTGTTGCAGGCGATCGCCGCGGAGTCGCTCAAGCAGAACCCCAAGTCGCGCGTCGTCTATCTCACGGCCGAGTATTTCATGTGGCGCTTTGCCACCGCGATCCGTGACAACAATGCGCTGACGCTCAAGGAACAGCTGCGCGACATCGACCTGCTCATCATCGACGACATGCAGTTCCTGCAGGGCAAGTCGATCCAGCATGAATTCTGCCATCTGATCAACATGTTGCTCGACAGCGCCAAGCAAGTCGTCGTTGCCGCCGACCGGCCGCCTTCGGAACTGGAATCGCTCGAACCGCGGGTCCGCTCGCGGCTCAATGGCGGGGTCGCGCTTGAAATGTCGGCGCCCGATTTCGTCATGCGCCTTGGCATGCTCAAACTGCGCCTTGCCACTGCCAGGGTCGATGACGCATCGCTCAATATTTCGGAGGAGATCCTCAATCACGTCGCCCGCACCGTGACCGGCAGCGGACGCGAGCTGGAAGGCGCCTTCAATCAGCTGCTGTTTCGCCAGTCCTTCGAACCGCAGATCACCATCGATCGGATCGACGAGATCCTCGGCCACATCTATCGCACCGGCGAGCCGAAACGGGTCCGCATCGAGGACATCCAGCGCATCGTCGCGCGCCACTACAACGTGTCGAAAACCGAGTTGCTGTCCAACCGGCGCACGCGCACCATCGTCAAGCCGCGGCAGGTCGCCATGTACCTGTCGAAAGTGATGACACCGCGCTCGCTGCCAGAGATCGGACGCCGTTTCGGCGGCCGCGATCACACCACGGTTCTGCACGCCGTGCGCAAGATCGAGGACCTTTCCGGCAACGACAACACGCTGGCACAGGAGCTTGAGCTCTTGAGGCGGTTGATCAACGACCAGGCCTGACCGACCTGGGGAAGACCGAACCGGAACAGCACCGGAATTCAAGGACTTGCCGGTGCGACGCTGGATCTGGAATGGGCTCGTGGCGGCGTTTGGCAGCGATCCGAATTTCGGTTTTACGACACCGGCTCGCGGACTTCATGGCCTTTATCCCCAGAAAGCCCGCGTAGCCGGACCGAACCGGTGGCGCGGGCTTGCGTTTGCTGGTTTTTTCCTGTCAGTTTACGCAGATTCTGAGCCTGTTCAGACCTTTCGCGGGGCACCGCTTACTGGTGACCCGTCATTCATTCAAGCGAGCCTGTTTCGTCATGCGTGTTATCCTGGAACGGTCAAATCTCCTCAAGTCGCTCAACCACGTCCACCGTGTGGTCGAGCGGCGCAACACCATACCGATCCTGTCCAACGTGCTGCTCAGCGCCGAGGGCGCCAGCCTCGAAATGAAGGCGACCGACCTCGACCTCGAGGTGACGGAAGCAACGCCGGCCAAGGTGGAGCGCGGCGGGGCGACGACGGTTCCGGCACATCTGCTCTACGACATCGTGCGCAAGCTCGCCGATGGCGCCGAGGTGATGCTGAAGACGGACGAGGACGGCAACGCCATGACGGTGACGTCCGGCCGTTCGAGCTTCCGCCTCCAGTGCCTGCCGCAATCCGACTTCCCCGAGCTTTCGGCCGGATCCTTCTCGCATATCTTCCGTCTCGACTCGGTTGCCCTGAAAGGCCTGATCGAAAAGACCCAGTTCGCCATCTCCACCGAAGAGACGCGCTATTATCTGAACGGCATCTACCTGCACACGCATGAGGTCGGCGGCAAGCTGAAGCTGCGCTCGGTGGCGACCGACGGCCACCGTCTGGCGCGCGCCGAGATCGACGCGCCAGCGGGGTCCGAGGGCATGCCCGGGATCATCATTCCGCGCAAGACGGTGAGCGAGCTGCAGAAGCTGGTCGACGATCCGGATGTCGCGGTCACCACGGAACTGTCGGACACCAAGATCCGTTTCACCATCGGCAGCGTGGTTTTGACCTCGAAGCTGATCGACGGCACCTTCCCGGACTATCAGCGGGTCATTCCGACCGGCAACGACAAGCGGCTGATCATCGACCGCCAGAGTTTCGCTGCCGCCGTCGATCGCGTCTCGACCATCTCTTCCGAACGCGGCCGGGCGGTGAAGCTTTCGATCAGCGAGGGTCAGGTGACGCTTGCGGTCAACAATCCGGATTCAGGCAGCGCCACCGAGGAACTGGCCGCCGACTATTCGTCCGATCCGATCGAGATCGGCTTCAACGCCAAGTACCTGCTCGACGTTGCCGCGCAGCTGACCGGCACGGAAGCCAAATTCATGCTGGCCGACGCCGGTTCGCCGACGCTGATCCACGACATGGCCGACGAGACCGCGCTCTACGTGCTGATGCCGATGCGGGTGTAGCCGACGCTGCGTCATCAATCCGGCTCCGCGACAGGATCGGCGGAAGGATGGTTTCGGCGACTTCCAGAGCAATTCCAGCGTGAAACGGGTTTTCGTCCGGAATTGCATCAAAACAAGGAGATAGAGCGGTTCAACGTTTCCATGAAACGACGAACCGCCCTATAGGCGGATAGCGGTTGCCGGCACAGACTCACATAAGTAAGCTTACGCTTACTAACTTCCGCAACTACGCGGGGCTAGCGATCGACCTGGCGCCGGGTGCCGTGGTTTTTTCCGGCGACAACGGCGCCGGCAAGACGAACCTCCTCGAAGCGATCTCCTTGCTGACGCCAGGGCGGGGCTTGCGCCGCGCGCCTTACGCGGATGTCGCGCGCGAGGGCGGCGACGGCGGCTTTGCCCTGCACGCGCGGCTCGACGGTCCCGACGGCCATGTCGAGATCGGTACGGGCATTTCGGGTGGCGACAGTGTCGGCGAAGGCGGCAGGCGAGTGCGTATCAACGGGGCTTCTGCGCGTTCGGCCGAGGACATGCTGGAATGGCTGCGCGTGGTGTGGCTGACACCGGCGATGGACGCGCTGTTCACCGGCCCGGCCGCAGATCGCCGGCGCTTTCTCGACCGGCTGGTGCTGGCGATCGACCCCGGCCACGGCCAGCGTGCGATCGACTACGAGAAGGCTATGCGTGGCCGTAACCGATTGCTTACCGAAGGATCCCGAGACGACCGCTGGTTCGACGCGATCGAGACACAAATGGCCGAAACCGGCGTGGCGATTGCTGCCGCACGCGCCGAGATGGTGCGCCTGCTGGCCGCGATGATCGACAAGCTGCCCGATACCGGACCGTTTCCGCAGGCCGATATCGGCCTTTCGGGTGACCTGGAGGCGGAGGTCGCCAGCGCGCCGGCAGTCGATGTCGAGGAGCGGTTCCGCCAAACGCTTGCCGACGGCCGTGACCGCGACCGCGCCGCCGGGCGCACGCTCGACGGCCCGCACCGTTCGGACCTGGTGGTTCGGCACCGTCCCAAGGCGATGCCGGCCGAACTCTGCTCGACAGGCGAGCAGAAGGCGCTGCTGGTCGGCATCGTGCTGTCGCACGCCCGGCTGACCGGCGAGATGTCCGGCATGACACCAATCCTGCTGCTTGACGAAATCGCTGCGCATCTCGACGGCGGGCGGCGCGCGGCGCTGTTCTCCATCCTCGAGGACTTGAACTGCCAGGCGTTCATGACCGGAACCGATGCGGCGCTGTTTTCCAGTCTCAAGGGGCGTGCGCAGTTCCTGACTGTCGACCACGGCACGGTTGGGCCAACGGACTGATCTTTGCCTATGCATGTCGTTGCCGCAAACCGCTTCACACTTTTGGGCGACATGCATTGGCTCCTGACAAGGTTTTTCAGCCACGATATGGTCCGGCAATGACCGCAGCCGCCCTGACCGCCGACGAGATCGAACGCTATGCCCGCCACATCGTGCTGCCCGAGGTCGGCGGCGCCGGCCAGCAGAGACTGAAACAGGCGCGGGTTCTGGTCATCGGCGCCGGCGGGCTGGGCGCGCCGGTGCTCGAATATCTTGCCGCCGCCGGCGTCGGCACGCTCGGCGTTGTCGACGATGACACGGTTTCGCTGTCCAATCTGCAGCGCCAGGTCATTCACGCCACCGACACTGTCGGCATGCTGAAAACCGATAGTGCCAAGGCGGCAATCGCGCGCATCAACCCCAACTCCATTGTCGAGACGCATCCATTCCGGCTGAGCACTGACAACGCTCCTGCCCTCGTCGCCCGTTATGACATTGTCGTCGACGGTTCCGACAATTTCGAAACCCGCTATGCCGTTGCCGACGCCTGCGCGAGCGAAAGGAGACCGCTGGTGCATGCCGCCGTCGGACGCTTCGACGGCTCGGTGACCGTGCTGAAGCCATTCGAAGACGGCAAGGACGGCAGGCCCAATCCGGGCTATCGCGATCTGTTTCCGGAATCGCCGCCACCTGGCCTGGTGCCATCCTGTGCCGAGGCCGGGGTGCTTGGAGCCCTGACCGGCGTCGTCGGCACGCTGCAGGCGATGGAGGCGATCAAGCTGATCACCGGCATTGGCGAGCCGCTGGTCGGCCGGCTGCTGCTCTATGATGCGCTGGCCGCGCGCTTCGAGACCATCCGCTACAAGAGAAACTGACCGTGGACCCGACCGAACCTGCCTCCATCACGCGGATCCCGGCCGATTTCGACCGCTGGAACGATGTGCTGG
This sequence comes from Mesorhizobium bavaricum, assembly GCF_056781655.1. Lineage (NCBI taxonomy): Bacteria > Pseudomonadati > Pseudomonadota > Alphaproteobacteria > Hyphomicrobiales > Phyllobacteriaceae > Mesorhizobium > Mesorhizobium bavaricum. The sequence goes on from NZ_CM165566.1 coordinate 251,886, forward strand.
CACTGATCATGGACGCCTTCGCCGCCATGGACGGCGTCATCGACCCTCCATCGTCAGCACACCTGCTGACCGCCGACACTCTGCGGGACAAGGCGCGGCGAGAGACCGGCTTCGTGGCGCTCAACGGCGACAAGATCGTCGGCTGCGTTTTTGCCCTTGAGAAGGGGACGGAATATTATGTCGGCAAGCTCGCCGTCGCGCCGGCTTGTCAGGGACAAGGCATTGGCCGACGGCTGATGCAGGCGGTCGAAGATCTTGCCCGCAGCCGCGGCAAGGCTGCGGTCGAGCTTCAGACGCGGATCGAACTGACCGGGAACCATGCGGCCTTTGCGCGCTTCGGCTTTCACGAGACCGAACGGACGGCCCATGAGGGCTACCTCAAGCCGACCTCGATCACCCTGCGCAAGGTGCTTTCGTAAGCCCGGACTTTCATTCGAAAAAGCCACGAACGCCGTGCTTCGATAGCATCGGCTTCTGGATCTGTTCCATCCCGATGGAATCGGGATGGGCTCTATCCCTTTGTTTGAGCATGGTCTCTGGACAAACGGTTTCCGTTTGTCCGAGAAAACCAGTCTGCACTTTTCGGGATCATACTCTAAGCGGCAGCACGCGATCCGGCGGGCGGTGGCCGTCGACGAATGCGCGGATGTTGATGATGACCTTTTCGCCCATGTCGATGCGGCCTTCGAGCGTCGCCGAGCCCATATGCGGCAGAAGCACGACCTTGCCCTTGGCGGCGAGCTTCAGCAGCTTGCCGTTCAGTGCCGGCTCGTGCTCGTAGACGTCGAGGCCGGCCCCGGCGAGCTTGCCGTCCTGGATCAACTTGACCAGCGCTTCTTCGTCGATGATGTCGCCGCGTGCGGTGTTGACGATATAGGCCGTTGGCTGCAGCAGCGCCAGCCGCCGCGCCGAAAGCAGATGGAAGGTCGCCGGCGTCGAGGGGCAATTGACCGAAATGATATCCATGCGGGCCAGCATCTGGTCGAGGCTTTCCCAATAGGTCGCCTCCAGCCCGTCTTCCACGGCCGGCAGCACGCGATGGCGGTTGTGATAGTGGATCGACAGGCCGAAGGCCTTGGCCCGTCTGGCGACCGCGGTGCCGATGCGGCCCATGCCGACTATGCCGAGCCGCTTGCCCCAGATGCGCCGGCCAAGCATCCAGGTCGGCGACCAGCCGGCCCATTTCTTGTCGCCGGTGAGCACGTTGGCGCCTTCCACCAGCCGCCGCGGCACCGCCAGCATCAGCGCCATGGTCATGTCGGCGGTGTCCTCGGTCAGCACATTGGGCGTGTTGGTGACGGTGATGCCCTTCTTGGCCGCCGCCGAGACATCGATCTTGTCGACGCCATTGCCGAAATTGGCGATCAGCTTAAGATTGTCGCCGGCCTGGGCGATCAGCGCGGCGTCGATCTGGTCGGTCACCGTCGGAACCAGCACGTCGGCTTCCTTGACCGCCGCAACCAGTTCCGGCTGCGTCATCGGCCTGTCCTCGACATTCAGCCGGGCATCGAACAGTTCACGCATGCGGGTCTCGACCGGGTCGGGCAGCTTTCGCGTGATGACGACGAGAGGCTTCTTTTTGCCTGCCATTGTTTCCTCGTACCCGGATCTCGTTGAGACCTCTTTAACCAAGACCGGCGAAACTGAAAGCCGGTCGCGGTGCCGATTACCCCATGTAACAAGCGGTGCCGCCGAAGACAAAGAAAAAGGGGCGCCAAGGCAAGCGCCGAAAGGAATGAAAGTGTCTGGTTTCGCGTCGCTTCGCCTGACCCTCAGCGCAGCATTTATCGGCGCTCTGCTTTATTCTCCGCTTGCTGCGGCGCAGAGTGCGGCGGCACCTGCCCAGAGCGTCATCACGCTCGGCCCGAGCGGTCTGCCGCTGCCGCGATTCGTCAGCCTGAAATCCGGCCGCGTCAACTCGCGCGTCGGCCCCGGCGCCAACTACTCGGTCGACTGGATGTATATGAAGGCTGGCCTGCCGATGGAGATCATCCAGGAATTCGATACATGGCGCCGCGTGCGCGATGCCGACGGTTCGGAGGGCTGGATCAACCAGTCGCTGCTTTCCGGTCGGCGCACGGCAATCGTCGCCCCATGGCAGCGCGGCAAGGACGCCCAGGTCAACCTTCTCAACAGCCCCGAAAAGGATGCAAGGGTCGTCGCGATGGTCGAGCCGGGCGTCATGGGCACGATCAAGTCCTGCGACGGCCAGTGGTGCGAAATGACGTTCGACGGCCACACTGGCTGGCTCGCCCAGTCGCTTGTCTGGGGCGCCTATCCCGGCGAACGGGTCAAGGACTGATTTTTAGACCCTTTGACCACGATCGTTCCGGACCAAAGATCGCGGTCGTGGATCAGCGCCCGATGTGGCCGAGATAGGTGTCCTGAAAGCCGGATCGAGGGATTTCATCCCTCGCCGGTCATTCGCGGCGTTTTGGGCGCAGCCTCACCACGATATCGACATTGGCGATCTCCATCCCCTCTGGCGGCTCCGGCAGGTTGGCAACCGTCACCGGACCGCTGTCGATGTCAAATATGCGGTTTTCGCCTTCGATGTAGAAATGGTGGTGATCGGAGGTGTTGGTGTCGAAATAGGTCTTCGAGCCCTCGACGGCGAGGATGCGCAACAGGCCCGCCTGGGTGAACTGGTGGAGGGCGTTGTAGACGGTGGCCAACGACACCGGCACGCCGGCGGCGACCGCCTCCTCGTGCAGTTCCTCGGCCGACAAATGACGGTCGCCCTTGGCGAAAAGCAGGTCGGCCAGCGCAATACGCTGGCGTGTCGGCCTCAGGCCGGCTTCACGGACCCGCTTGTCCACAGCGACATTTTCCTTCCGACCGTCCAGGTCCATCTTCTCGTCGAACCCCACAGTTCCGCCCCAAGACACGCCCAGAATGGCAAAAAAATGAACGTCTGCCGAAACCGGACCTCTGCTGACATATATTCTGTCGTCCGAAAGCGATCAATAGCGCGCATTGACCCGGACAAACGAGCAGGTTAAGCGCAAACGCCGGTTTCCGGCCTGAAACAGATTGTGTTAGGAAACCAACGACAAGGGCACCCGATAGCCCGGAACGATATGGGGACGAGATTGATGGCGGGTTCGAAATCCAGCTACGACTACGACGAATTGCTGGCCTGCGCCCGCGGCGAACTGTTCGGACCGGGCAATGCCCAGCTTCCCTATCCGCCCATGCTGATGTTCGACCGCATCACCGAGATCAGCGAGACAGGCGGCGCCTTCGACAAGGGGTTCATCCGCGCGGAATTCGACATCAAGCCGGACCTGTGGTTCTTTGCCTGCCATTTCATCGGCAATCCGATCATGCCGGGGTGCCTCGGACTCGACGCCATGTGGCAATTGACGGGCTTCTATCTCGGCTGGCTCGGCGAACCCGGCAAGGGAATGGCGCTGTCGACCGGTGAGGTCAAATTCAAGGGCATGGTGACGCCCTCGGTGAAGAAGGTCGAGTATGGGATCGATTTCAAGCGCGTGATGCGTGGCCGGCTGGTGCTCGGCATCGCCGATGGCTGGCTGAAGGCGGATGGCGAACCCATATACGCGGCTACGGATTTGAAGGTCGGTCTGTCCAAGCAGTCGGCGGTTGGCTGACCGGCATCCCTGCCGGCCCCCTGGAAGGAGTTGCGAATGAGACGTGTCGTAGTCACAGGCCTCGGCATCGTGTCGTCGATTGGCAACAATGCCAACGAGGTGCAGGCCTCGCTGCATGACGCCCGATCCGGCATCAGCTTCTCCGATTCCTTCGCCGAACATGGCTTCCGCTGCCAGGTTTGGGGAGCGCCGACGCTCGATCCATCCGCCATGATCGATCGCCGTGCGATGCGCTTCCTGTCGAAAGGTGCCGCCTGGAACCACGTCGCCATGGATCAGGCTATCGCGGATGCGGGCCTCGGCGAGAGCGACGTCACCAATGAGCGCACCGGCATCGTCATGGGATCGGGCGGACCCTCCACCCGCACCATCGTCGAAGCGGCCGAAATCACCCTGAAGAACGGCAGCCCCAAGCGCATCGGTCCGTTCGCGGTGCCGAAGGCGATGTCGTCGACCGCATCGGCAACGCTTGCCACCTGGTTCAAGATCCACGGCGTCAACTACTCGATCTCGTCGGCCTGCTCGACCTCGGCGCATTGCATCGGCAATGGCTACGAACTGATCCAGTGGGGCAAGCAGGATATGGTCTTTGCCGGTGGTCACGAGGATCTCGACTGGACGATGTCGGATCTGTTCGACGCCATGGGCGCCATGTCCTCGAAATTCAACGACCGGGCATCCGCCGCCTCGCGCGCCTATGACGCCGATCGAGATGGCTTCGTCATCGCCGGCGGCGCCGGCGTGCTGGTGCTGGAAGAACTGGAGCACGCCAAGGCGCGCGGCGCCAAGATCTACGCCGAGATCGTCGGCTACGGCGCGACCTCGGACGGCTACGACATGGTGGCGCCATCCGGCGAAGGCGCGGTCCGCTGCATGCGCCAGGCAATGGCGACGATTTCCGCACCGGTGGACTACATCAACACTCACGGCACGTCGACGCCGGTGGGCGATTCCAAGGAGATGGGCGCTATCCGCGAGGTGTTCGGCGAAAAGATGCCGTACATCACGTCGACGAAATCGCTGACCGGCCATTCACTGGGTGCTGCCGGCGTGCAGGAATCCATCTACTCGATCCTGATGATGCAGGGCGGTTTCATCGGCGAAAGCGCCCATATCGAAACCCTCGACCCCGAATTCGAGGGCATGCCGATTGTGCGAAAGCGCATCGACAACGCCAAGATCGACACTGTTTTGTCAAATTCGTTCGGCTTCGGTGGCACCAACGCAACGCTCGTTTTCCAGCGCTATTCCGCATAAGGCCAGCGTTTTTGTATAAGGATTGGCGGCCATGGACGGATTGATGAAGGGCAAGCGCGGGCTTGTCATGGGTGTCGCCAACGATCATTCGATCGCCTGGGGTATTGCCCGGAAATTATCCGAACATGGGGCGGAGCTTGCCTTCACCTATCAGGGCGACGCCTTCGGGCGCCGGGTCAAACCGCTCGCCGACAAGCTCGGTGCCTCGCTGGTCGTGCCATGCGACGTCGAGGACAGCGATTCGGTGGCGGCCACGTTCGAGACCCTGGGCAACGCCTGGGGCGGGCTGGATTTCGTCGTCCACGCCATCGGCTTTTCCGACAAGAACGAACTGAAGGGGCTCTACGCCGACACCAGCCGTGACAATTTCGTCCGCACCATGGTGATCTCCTGTTATTCCTTCACCGAGATCGCCCGCCATGCCGCCGCCTTGATGCAGGGCGGCGGATCGATGATCACGCTGACCTATGCGGGTTCGGTCCGTGTCATGCCGAACTACAATGTCATGGGCGTCGCCAAGGCCGGGCTGGAAGCCAGTGTGCGTTACCTCGCCAACGACTACGGTCCGCGCGGCATCCGGGTGAACGGCATATCGGCCGGACCGGTGCGCACGCTCGCCGGCGCCGGGATTTCCGATGCGCGCCACATGTTCTCCTACCAGCAGCGCAACTCGCCGCTGCGCCGCACCGTGACCATCGACGAGGTCGGCGGTTCCGCGCTCTATCTGTTGTCCGACCTGTCTTCCGGCGTCACCGGCGAAATCCACTATGTCGATTCCGGCTATCACATTGTTTCCATGCCGACGCTCGATGAATTGAAGCAGACCGATGGCGGGCGAGACTAATGCACGTCACCCAAAAGTGCGCAGCGGTTTTGGGACCACGACATGCATAAAACAGAAGCTTAAAGGGCGTCGACTGATTCCGTTTCAACGCGACGCGCTTTAGTCCGCTCAAGAAATACTTCAGGTCCAATAAAATTGGACGCTTTCGCGGAAACTCATTTTAAGGATATATCCGCTAGAAGGGCCTGTACTCTGGGGACCTTCAATGCCCGCCGTCAGCAACCCGAAGCGAACACCGGTATTCCGGCTGCTCACCATAGCAAGCTCGGGTATTGGCAGTTTCGTCCTCGGACTCTGGGGATTGAAGCACGGTCTCGGCGATGGTTTCGCCGGCATACCGGCGGATATGATGGTCGCCATAATGGCCGCCCTTTGCGCCCTGGCGGCGTCGGTAGCCGCGATGTCCTTCTTTGCCGGAGTGGATGAATCGGCGGATTTCGTCTTCGAGGAAACCCATTTCGACAAGCTCACCGGCCTGCTGGCTCGTCCGGCGATGGTCGGCAAGATTGCCGAGGCGGCCTGTGCGACAAGCCGGACCGGCGAGCCGATGTTCCTCATCGACATCGACATCGATCGGTTCAAGCAGATCAACGACGCCATCGGCTACAGCCAGGGCGACGAGTTGATCCGCGCCTTCACCAAGCGATTGAAGACCTGCGTGCCGCAACGCGCGATAATCGGACGCATCGGCGCCGGTGAATTCGCGGTCCTGCTCCCCGACAATCAGGTGCAAGGGTCGCTGGAAAGCGCCATCGAGAGGCTCATCGACGAGATGATGGAGCCCTATGAGCTCAGCACGCACCTGCAATCGGTCAGCCTGTCGGTGGGCATCGTGGCGATGCCAAAGGACGGCGTCGATCCGGTCCTCATCCTGCGCCGCTCCAATCTGGCGCTGCAGAATGCGCGCGCCAGTGGCGTCGGCAATTGGTCGGTCTTCCACGCAGAAATGGGCAGGGTCGCCGACCACCGCCAGTGGGTCGAGTCCGAGCTGCACATTGCCTTCGAGCGCGGCGACTTCGATCTTCACTACCAGCCGCAGCTCGATCTCCCCACCGGCCGCATCGTCGGTTATGAAGCGCTGATCCGCTGGCGGCATCCCGAACGCGGCATGATCCCGCCGATGGAGTTCATCCCGATCGCCGAGGAAACCGGCATGATCGGTCCGATCGGCGAATGGGTGCTACGCAAGGCCTGCAGTGACGCCCGTCACCTGCCCGACGACTGCTTCGTCGCCGTCAACATCTCGCCCGTGCAGTTCATGACCAAGGACTTCGTCGGTATCGTGCGCGACACCATGACGAGCACTGGCATCAAGCCGTCGCGGCTGGAACTGGAAGTCACAGAGACGGCGATGATGCAAGACCGCGACCGCGCCGCCACGATCCTCAAGGAGCTGGCGGACATGGGTATCTCGGTTGCCGTCGACGATTTCGGCACCGGCTATTCCAATCTGAGCTACCTGATCGACTTCTCGTTCGGCAAATTGAAGATCGACCGCTCCTTCGTCAGCCGCCTCGATACAGACTCAAGCTCCGGCGCGGTTGTCTCGACCATCGTCGGGCTTTCGCGCGCGCTCGGGGTCAGCATTATCGCCGAAGGCGTCGAGACCGAAAGCCAGGCGACGCTGCTCAGGGCGGCCGGCTGCGAAGTGGTGCAGGGCTACCTGTTCGGCAGGCCGGCGCCACTCAGGTTCAGGGTCGGTGACGCGTATGCCACCGACGAGGTCCGACGCGTCGCCAATCTGCATTGAACGCGGCGCCGAGTGGTTCAGCGGCGCGCGACAAGCACCTTGAACATGCCGTCGCGGGCGAGCTCGGCATGGCTCGAAAAGGCAGCCGACAGCACCGGTTCGTAGGGAAGCTGACGGTTGGCGACCATGAACAGCCGCCCGCCGGGCTTCAGGGCCTTGGCTGCCGCGCGGATCATGCCGGCGCCGATCTCCGGCTCGGCGGCACGGCTGCGATGAAAGGGCGGGTTCATGGCGATCGCGTCGTAGCGCTTCTCGACCGGTTCCTTCAGCAGATCGATCCAGAAAAAATCCCTGACGATCGACTGGCTAGCCCCTGCCAGATTGAGCTTCGCCGCTTCCAGTGCGTCGAATTCGGCCTCGTAGAGATCGAGCACCGACAGGCCTGGGGAGCGGGCGGCTACCTCGGCCGCCACATAGCCCCAGCCGGCGCAGAAATCGGCAACGTTGCCCCGCAGGTCGCCAGGCAAGTTCTCGACCAGCAATTTCGAGCCGGTATCGACCCGGTCGAAGGAAAACATGCCGGGCGCGGTGCCGAACCGGCCTTCGACCAGTAGGGCGGGATTGGCGGCGCGCAGGTCTTGCGCAGCGGCCAGATCGGCAGGCCGGCGAAGCCAGAAGGCGATGCCGTGATATTTCGGCAGGTGGCCCTCCAGCGGCACAAGTTCGTCAATGCGCTTGCGCAGGCTGGCGATACCATCGTCCTTGCCGCCGGCAACGACAACCAATCCGCCCGGTGCCACACGCTCGAGTGCCTCGGCGAGGCGCAATTCGTTCAGGCCGCGATGCCGGCCGGCAAGGACGAGTGCCATGTCGAAGCCTCCGCCTTCCGCTTGCGCGGTGACGATGAAGCCAGATGCCTGTAGCGCTCGAAAATGCGGCCGGAAGCCCTGTACGAGGTGCAGCGCGGCCTCGAAGCCTTCGGGCAGGCGAAAGCCCGGCTCGGCGCCGAGAAACAGGGCGCGATCACCCTTTCCCGGCAAAGGAACAGCGTCGACCTCAAAGGGATGAAAAAGCGTCTTCAGCGGCTCGGCGGACATTGTTCGATCTCGAAACGAGGCCTGTCTTGGCATTCTGAAAATGAAAATCGGGCCGAAAATAAAAACGGGCGCGACATAAGCCGCGCCCGCTTCGATTTAGTATCCCGCACCAATCAGGCGGCGTTTTCTTCTTCGGTCTTCTTGTCGCGGGCGAGTTCCTTACCGGTGGCCTGGTCGACGACCTTCATCGACAGGCGGACCTTGCCGCGCTCGTCGAAGCCCATCAGCTTGACCCAGACCTTGTCGCCTTCCTTGACGACGTCCGAGGTCTTGGCGACCCGGTCGTTGGCAAGCTGCGAGATGTGGACGAGGCCGTCACGCGGACCGAAGAAGTTGACGAAAGCACCGAAGTCGGCGGTCTTGACGACCGTGCCTTCGTAGATCTCGCCCACTTCCGGCTCGGCGACGATGGTGTGGATCCACTTCTTCGCCGCCTCGATTTCCTTGGCGTTGGACGAAGCGATCTTGACCGTGCCGTCGTCCTCGATGTTGATCTTGGCGCCGGTCTTTTCGACGATCTCGCGGATGACCTTGCCGCCCGAGCCGATGACGTCACGGATCTTGTCGGTCGGGATGTGCATGACCTCGATGCGCGGTGCGAACTCACCGAGCTCCGAACGCGCGCCGGAGAGCGCATTCGACATCTCGCCGAGGATATGCAGACGGCCGTCCTTGGCCTGGCCAAGCGCGATCTGCATGATCTCCTCGGTGATGCCATCGATCTTGATGTCCATCTGCAGCGAGGTGATGCCGTTGGCGGTGCCGGCGACCTTGAAGTCCATGTCGCCGAGGTGATCCTCGTCGCCAAGGATGTCGGAGAGCACGGCGAAGCGCTCGCCTTCCTTGATCAGGCCCATGGCGATACCAGCGACGGGCTTGGCCAGCGGCACGCCGGCATCCATCAGTGCCAGCGAGGTGCCGCAGACGGTCGCCATCGACGACGAGCCGTTGGACTCGGTGATCTCCGAGACGACGCGCAGCGTGTAGGGGAACTGGTCAGCGCTCGGCAGCATCGGGCGGATAGCGCGCCAGGCGAGCTTGCCATGGCCGATTTCGCGGCGGCCCGGCGAACCCATGCGGCCGGTTTCACCGACGGAGTAAGGAGGGAAGTTGTAATGGAGGAGGAACTTCTCCTTGTACATGCCGGTCAGCGAATCGACATACTGTTCGTCCTCGCCGGTGCCGAGCGTGGCAACGACCAGCGCCTGGGTCTCGCCGCGGGTGAACAGCGCCGAACCGTGCGTGCGCGGCAGTACGCCGACTTCGGAGACGATCTTGCGGACCGTCTTGAGGTCGCGACCATCGATGCGCGAGCCGGTGTCGAGGATGTTCCAGCGCACGACCTTGGCCTGAAGTTCCTTGAACACGGTGCCGATCTGCTCGGACGTGTACTTGGCCTCTTCACCTTCAGCCGGAGCAAACGCGGCCTTGACCTTCGCCTTGACGGCGTCGACGGCGGCATAGCGCTTCTGCTTGTCGGTGTTCTTGTAGGCATCGCGAAGCTCGCCTTCGACGATCTTCAGCATCTCGGCTTCAAGTGCGGAATAGTCCGGCGCGGTGAAGTCGCGCGGCTCCTTGGCGGCAACTTCGGCCAGCTTGATGATGGCGTCGATAACCGGCTGGAAGCCCTTGTGACCGAACATGACGGCGCCGAGCATCAGCTCTTCGCCAAGTTCCTTGGCTTCCGATTCGACCATCAGAACGGCGTCGGTGGTGCCGGCGACGACGAGGTCGAGCTTGGATTCCTGCATCTCGTCGACATGCGGGTTGAGGACGTATTCGCCGTTGATGTAGCCGACGCGGGCGCCGCCGATCGGGCCCATGAAGGGCACGCCCGACAGGGTCAAAGCGGCCGAGGTGGCGACGATCGACAGAATGTCGGGATCGTTCTCGAGGTCATGCTGGACGACGGTGACGACGATCTGGGTGTCGTTCTTGTAGCCTGCCGCGAACAGCGGGCGGATCGGGCGGTCGATGAGGCGGGAAACCAGCGTTTCCTTCTCGCTCGGGCGACCTTCACGCTTGAAATAGCCACCCGGGATCTTGCCGGCGGCGTAGGTCTTTTCCTGGTAGTTGACGGTCAGCGGGAAGAAATCGAGGCCTGGCTTGGGCTCCTTCATCGAAACGACGGTGGCGAGAACCTTGGTCTCGCCGTAGGTCGCAAGCACCGCGCCGTCAGCCTGGCGGGCGATCTTGCCGGTTTCGAGGATGAGCGGACGACCGCCCCATTCGATTTCCACTTTGTGGTGATTGAACATATCTTGTCCTTAATAAGCGGAAAGGGCCGCGCCGTTTCACGGTGCGCGGATGCCCTTTCCCTGGCTTCCTTTCTCGGGCAGCCACGGGCAAGACAACGGGAAGCTCGGGTGGTTTCAGCGCGGCGAGCGCGCGAGCGTCCTGCAATCCTGCCCCATGACCGTCCATGGGCGGTTTCGAGTGGCCCTCTGCATGCTCGAAACCGGGTCTAGCCAATCGATGCGACTGGCAGAATGCGCGACCGGCGGGCCTTCCGAAGAAAGCCCGCCGGTCAATTCGTCAACGGCGCAGACCGAGCTTCTCGATCAGCGTCTGGTAGCGCGCGTCGTCCTTGCGCTTGAGATAATCAAGCAGGCTGCGGCGCTGGGAGACGAGAGCGAGCAGACCACGGCGGGAATGATTATCCTTCTTGTGGTCCTTGAAATGGTCGGTCAGGTTCTTGATGCGCTCGGAAAGGATGGCCACCTGGACTTCCGGAGACCCGGTATCGCCCTTGGCTGTTGCGAATTCACCCATCAATTCCTGTTTGCGCTCGGCAGTAATCGACATCGTGTTTTTCCTTATCTGTTTGAGGAAACGGGTCGCCCTCAGCCGGGATGTCGTCCAGCAGGGGCCGGTGCAAGCAAAGCGTCTTAGCGCTATGCTGCGGCGCGTATAGTGCAATTTCCCGGAAAACACCAGCCCAATTCACAAGTCGGCTTTTCAGGTCCAAATGGCTGGTTTTATCCTTGTCAAAGCCATTTCTTCCATTTGAAGAAGGCGATCAGCCCAAATGCGACAAGTGCCATGAACAGCAGCGATGCCGGGTAGCCGTAATAGGCTTTCAACTCCGGCATGTTCCAGGGCGAAGACTCTGATCGAAATTCATGCCCCATATGCCAACCAGGAAGGTGAGCGGCATGAAGATCACCGAGACGATCGTGAGATAGCTGATGACGTCGTTGGTGCGCGCCTGGCTCAACGACAGATGCATCTCGATCAGGCCGGTCAGCATGTCGCGCTGGGTTTCGACCAGTTCGATCAGCCTGAGCGCATGGTCGAGCGTGTCGTTGAGGAAGATCTTGGTCTCGGCCTTCACATAGGGCACGTCGTTGCGGATCAGCGTTGCGAGCGCATCGCGCATCGGCCACAGCACCCCTTTCAGCACATTGGCGTCGCGACGCAATTCATGCAGCTGCCGCATTTGATGCTTGTGCGGCGAATGCAGCATTTCGTCCTCGATGCCGTCGACCGTGTCGGCGGCAGCCTCGATCGGCGGGAAATAGCTGTCGACGATGGCGTCGATCAGCGCGTAGGCAAGGTAGTCGGCGCCGCGCGCGCGCAGCCGGTTGGGCGCCGAGCTTTCGATGCGCTTGCGCACGGGATTGAACGGATCGCCTTCACGCTCCTGGAAGGTGACGACGAAGTTCTTGCCGAAGAAGACGGCGATCTGCTCATAGCGGTGCGACGTGACGTCGTCGATCATCCTGACGACGACGAAGGCGTGATCCTCGAAGAAGTCTACCTTCGGCCGCTGGCCGGTGTTGACGACATCCTCCAGCGCCAGCGGATGCAGGCTGAAAATGCGACCGATCTCCTCGATCAGCGGAATGTTGGCGAGGCCGGTGCAATCGAGCCAGATGACCGGCCATTTGTCGCAATGGGTGTTGAGGTCGTCGATGCTGGCGTTTTCGATGGTCTTGAACTTCTGCGGCGAGATCAGGGTCAGCCGCAGTTCCGAGCGCCGCGCCGCCGGATCGGCGATCAGCGTGCCGGGCGATGCGCCGACCGGCGGCCGCCGCGTCTTCACCGGCGCCCGTTTTTTCACCGCCTCGGCCTTTGCCATTTTCCCCTCGAGCGTAAAGTCGAACTGAAGTTAGACGACAGCCGTCACCCGGCAAAGACCCGCTTTGGCTTGAACATGCCTTGCTCGATGGCACCGATGGCGACCAGCTTGCCACGCGCCGTGGCGCAGGCTTCTTCGGCTTCCACCGGTGCGTCGCGACCACGAATGATGACAGGATTGCCGAGGCGGATCTTCGTCGCCGCATCGTCGCTGATGGCAATCTGCGGCAGGCAGTCGAGAGCCGCCGACGTATCCACCAGAAGCGCATCGATGGCACCGAAGTCGATTGGCACTTCCACCGCGTCGACGGCGTCCGTCGCGTCTGGCTTGTCTTCACCCGGCGTGCCGAAGCGGGCGGCTTCCAATTCGGCGATGGTGACGAAATCCTCCGATGTGAACGGTTCGACCTCGACCCGGCGCAGTTCGGAAATATGGCCGAAACAGCCGAGGTCGCGGCCCATGTCGCGGGCCAGCGAGCGCACATAGGTGCCCTTGCCGCATTCGACCTCGAAGACCGTATGATCGGCATTGTGCTCGACAATATCGAGCCGGCCGATCTCGATCTCACGCGCGGGTATGTCGACCGTCGCGCCGTCGCGTGCCAGATCATAAGCGCGCTCGCCTGCGATCTTGATGGCCGAGAATTGCGGCGGCGTCTGCATGATGACGCCGGTGTATTTCGGCAGCAGCGCAAGCACCTCGGCTTCCGACGGACGCAGGTCGGAGCTGTTCGTCACCGGGCCTTCGAGGTCGTCGGTCGAACGCTCCTGTCCCCAGGCAACGGTGAAGCGATAGATCTTTGCGCCGTCCTGTACGTAAGGCACGGTCTTGGTGGCTTCGCCAAGCGCGATCGGCAGCATACCGGAGGCGAGCGGATCGAGCGTGCCGGCATGGCCGGCCTTTTCCGCCTGGAACAGCCATTTGATCTTGGAGACGGCTTCGGTCGAGCCCATGCCGACAGGCTTGTCCAGGACCAGCCAGCCCGAGATCGGCCGGCCCTTCTTCTTGCCGCGACGCGCCACTATTCGGTGTCCTTCTTGTCGTCTTTGTCCTGGTCCTCGGGCCCCAGATCGCGTGCCACTTCGGGCGACTTCAAGAGATCGTTGATCCTGGCGAAATTGTCGAAGGAGGTGTCGAGCTTGAAGCGGAACTCCGGCATGAACTTCATCTGCCGCAGCGCGCCGGAGACCCGGCCGCGCACGAATTTCGCATGCTTGTTCAGCGCCTCGACCACGGCATCGGTATCCTTGGCGCCGAGTGGCGAGACGAAAGCGGTGGCGACCTTCAGATCGGGCGACATGCGCACTTCCGAGACCGAAACCACGGTGTTCTCGATCAGCGGATCGATGATCTCGCCGCGCTGCAGGGTTTCGGACAGCGCATGGCGGACCTGTTCGGCGACGCGCAGCATACGCTGGGATGGGCTGGATGTGGTTGGACGGGGCATTTTTCTCAATCCTGAAAGCGTGAGGCGCGGGATGGGACCGTGCCGCATGTCTCATATGGGTCATTCTCAATAGACTTGCGGGCGGCGGTCTTTCGACCGCCGCCCGGTATGGACAAGTCACTCGAACTCAGAGAGTCCGGGTCACCATCTCGACGCGGAAGCACTCGATGATGTCGCCGACGCGCATGTCCTCGTAGTTCTGGAAGGCCATGCCGCACTCCTGGCCGCCGGGAACTTCCGAAACTTCGTCCTTGAAGCGCTTCAGGGTCTTCAGCGTGCCTTCGTGGATGACGACGTTGTCGCGGATCAGGCGCACGCCCGCACCACGCTCGACCTTGCCTTCGGTGACACGGCAGCCGGCGATCTTGCCGACCTTGGTGATGTCGAAGATCTCGAGGATCTGCGCATTGCCGATGAAGGTTTCGCGACGCTCCGGCGACAGCAGGCCCGACAGAGCCGCCTTCACGTCATCCACGAGATTGTAGATGATCGAGTAGTAGCGGATCTCGATGCCAGCGGCAGCGGCAGCGGCACGCGCCTGGACATTGGCGCGGACATTGAAGCCGATGATCGCCGCACCCGAAGTCTCCGCCAGCGACACGTCGCTTTCGGTGATGGCGCCGGCGCCGGCATGGACGATGCGCGCACGCACTTCGTCGGTGCCGAGCTTGTCCAGCGCCGCGTTGATCGCCTCGATCGAACCCTGCACGTCGCCCTTGATGACAAGCGGGAATTCCTTCAACCCGCTCGTCTGCAACTGCGACATCATCTGCTCGAGCGAACCGCGCTGGCCGGCATGCTTGGCAACCGCCTTCTCGCGCGCCAGACGCTGGCGATATTCGGTGATCTCGCGAGCACGGGCTTCGTTGTTGACCACGGCGAAACGGTCGCCGGCCTGCGGGGTACCCTGCAAGCCAAGAACTTCGACCGGCATCGCCGGCGGCGCTTCCTTGACCTGCCCGCCACGATCGTTGACCAGCGCGCGCACCCGGCCCCATTCGTTGCCGGCAACAAGGATGTCGCCCGGCATCAGCGTGCCGGTCTGCACCAGCACGGTGGCAACGGGGCCACGGCCCTTGTCGAGCTGGGCTTCGATGACGACACCCTCGGCGGTACGATCCGGATTGGCCTTCAGGTCGAGGATTTCGGCCTGCAGCAGGATCGCCTCGAGCAACTTGTCGAGATTGGTGCCCTTGGTCGCCGACACTTCGACGTCCAGAACTTCACCGCCCATGGATTCGACGAAGACCTCGTGGCGCAGCAGTTCGGAACGCACTTTCTGCGGATCGGCATCATGCTTGTCGATCTTGTTGATCGCCACGATGATCGGAACGCCGGCCGCCTTTGCGTGGCTGATCGATTCGATCGTCTGCGGCATGACGCTGTCGTCGGCCGCAACCACCAGGATGGCAATGTCGGTCGCCTGGGCGCCACGAGCACGCATCGCCGTGAAGGCGGCGTGGCCGGGCGTGTCGATGAAGGTGATCTTGTGACCGTTCTTCTCGACCTGGTAGGCACCGATATGCTGGGTGATGCCACCAGCTTCACCGGACACGACATTGGCGTTGCGGATGGCGTCGAGCAGCGAGGTCTTGCCGTGATCGACGTGGCCCATGATCGTCACGACAGGCGGACGCGTCACCAAGTCCTCGGCATTGTCGGCGATGTTGAACAGGCCTTCCTCGATGTCGGACTCGGCGACGCGGCGGACCGTGTGGCCGAATTCGGTGGCGACCAGTTCGGCGGTGTCGGCGTCGATGACGTCGCCCGGCTTCAGGATCTGGCCCTGCTTCATGAAGAACTTGACGACGTCGACCGCACGCTCGGACATGCGCTGCGCCAGTTCCTGGATGGTGATGGTCTCGGGCAGGATCACTTCGCGCATGACTTTCTCGCGCGGCTCATTATGCATCGCGCGCTTGAATTTTTCCTGGCGGCGACGCATCGACGACAACGAACGGGCCCGAGCATCCTCGTCGGAAAGCGCGGAATTCAGCGTCAGCTTGCCGCGGCGGCGATCTTCCTCGCCCTTGGTCGGCTTGGCCGGACGCGCCACTTCGGGCGTGACCGGGCGGCGCACCGGCGCACCGGCGCCAGTTCGCTTCGGCTTGACCTCTTCCTCGTCGTCGACCGTCGCCAGTTCGGCGGCCAAAGGCGCACGGCGGCGTGCCTCTTCTTCGGCGCGACGGCGGGACTCGGCCTCGGTCTGCAACCGTGCCTCTTCCTCGGCCTGGCGGCGCGCGGATTCCTCGCGTTCGCGGCGACGGCGCTCTTCGTCCTCGGCGCGGCGCTTGGCGTCCTCGGCGGCGCGCTGACGGTCCTCGACCTCGCGTACCTTCGAGCCTTCGAGCGCCCTGCGGCGCGCTTCCATTTCACTGCGCGACAGTTCGTTCAGCACCATGCCGCTGCGCTCGACCGGAGGCGGCGGCGGTGGCGGCGCCTTCGGCGCTTCCTGCACGACGGGTGCGGCCACGACCGCCGGCTTCGGTGTGAAGACGGGGGCGGCAACCGGCTCCGGCTTGTCGCCGGGCATCGAGAACTTGCGCTTCTTGGTTTCGACGACGACCTGCTTGGTGCGGCCGTGCGAGAAGTTCTGGCGCACAGTGCCCTGTTCCATACCGGGGCGCTTCAGCGTCAAGGTCTTCTTCGGCGTCACACTCAGCGTATTGTCGTCACCCGATTTCGTATCGCTCATTCCATATCCTCTGCGGCATCATCTTCGTCAGCAACAGCCGCAAGCATTGCCAGATCGTCCGGGGAACCGCCCCGATACCGGTCGAGCGCAACCATGCGCTTCTGGACCGCCCTGCCCGCGTCTCCCGCGAGAACGGCAGCATGTATCACATTTGTACCCCCCAATGCCAAGCTCAACTCGGCCTCGGAGAAAAGTTTGTAGGCAAGGATAGCGGGCCCGCCGAGATGGACTGTCGCCCGTCGCGCCTGGCTGATCTTGCGCACGCCGTCGTCGGACGCCTCGGTCGCGTGAAGCACGAAAAGCGCCAATCCACCGCGCACCGCGCTCTCGACCTTGGTGGCTCCAAGAGAAATTGCGCCTGCCTTGCGAGCAAGCCCAAGCATGCCCAGAGCGGATCTGGAAAGCAGCCCATCGACCATGCCGCCAAGATCGGGCGGCACGACCACCTGTGCCTTGAAGGCGCGGGCAAAAAGGTTCTTCGCCGCAGCCTTGTCGATATGTAGGCGGTCGGCGCTCACCCAGCAACCACGGCCGGGCAGATTTCTCTTGATGTCGGGTACGACGGCCGAATCCGGGCCGACGACGAACCGGATCAATTCATCCGGTTCGGCCTGCCTGCGGGTGACGATGCAGGTTCGATCGTTCATCTCGTCCAAGGGCGGGTTCGGTGCGATGCGGTTTCACCTCACGCACCAACGGCTTCGTCAGCCGGTTCTTCTTCGGCTGCAAGCTCGTCTTCGGTGATCCAGCCAGCCTTGAGGCGGGCGGCCAGAACCATCTGCTCGGCATCGGCGCGTGTCACGCCGTGATTGGCCAGCACGCCGGGGAATACCTTGGTTTCGCCGTCCTTGCGTTCCTTCCAGCCGGTCAGGTCGTCGGCGGCATAGCCGGCGAAGTCCTCGATCGTCTTCACGCCGTCCTCGCCGAGCGTCACCATCATGGCGGTGGTGACGCCGGGGATTTCGCGCAGTTCGTCCGAGACGCCGAGCGCCTTGCGCTTGTCGTCGTGCTCGGCCTCGATCTTCTCCAGGTACTCGCGGGCGCGGGTCTGGATTTCCGAAGCGGTATCCTCGTCGAAGCCGTCGATCGACGCGATCTCGCCGGAGTCGACATAAGCGACTTCCTCAACGCTGGTGAAGCCTTCGGAAGCCAGCACCTGGCCGACCATCTCGTCGACGTCGAGGGCTTCCATGAACAGCGACGAACGCTCGACGAATTCCTTCTGGCGGCGCTCGGATTCTTCGGCCTCGGTCAGGATGTCGATATCCCAGCCGGTCAGCTGCGAAGCGAGCCGCACGTTCTGGCCGCGGCGGCCGATGGCCAGCGACAGCTGGTCGTCGGGAACCACGACTTCGATGCGTTCGGCATCCTCGTCGAGCACGACCTTGGCGACTTCCGCCGGCTGCAGCGCGTTGACGATGAAGGACGCGGCCGAAGGCGACCACGGAATGATGTCGATCTTCTCGCCCTGCAATTCGCCGACGACCGCCTGGACGCGGCTGCCGCGCATACCGACGCAGGCGCCGACCGGATCGATCGAACTGTCACGCGAGATGACGGCGATCTTGGCGCGCGAGCCGGGGTCGCGGGCAACCGACTTGATCTCGATGATGCCGTCATAGATTTCCGGCACTTCCATGGTGAACAGCTTGGCCATGAACTGCGGATGGGTACGCGACAGGAAGATCTGCGGGCCGCGCTGCTCGCGGCGCACGTCGTAGACGTAAGCGCGGACGCGGTCGCCATATTTGTAGTTTTCGCGCGGGATCAGTTCGTCGCGACGGATGATCGCCTCGCCGCGGCCGAGATCGACGATGACGTTGCCGTACTCGACACGCTTGACGGTGCCGTTGACGATTTCGCCGATGCGGTCCTTGTACTCGTCATACTGGCGGTCGCGTTCGGCCTCTCGCACCTTCTGCACGATAACCTGCTTGGCCGACTGGGCGGCGATGCGGCCGAAATCCATCGGCGGCAGCTGTTCGGCAATGAAGTCGCCGAGCTGGGCGTCGGGATTGCGCTCGCGCGCCGAGGAAATGGCGATCTGCGTGGCGTAGTCGTCGACCTTCTCGACCACTTCCATCAGCCGCTGCAGCTTCATCTCGCCGGTGTTCGGGTTGATGTCGGCGCGGATGTTAGTCTCCTGGCCATAACGCGAACGCGCCGCCTTCTGGATCGCATCGGCCATGGCGGCGATGACGATCGACTTGTCGATCGACTTTTCACGCGCGACCGCATCGGCGATCTGCAGCAGTTCAAGCCTGTTGGCGCTTACAACCATCGTTTTTCTCCCGAGCCTGTTTGCCGGACCTTTGCGCCCGGCAGCTCAATCATAGTTCCTGTTCGGTTTCGTTTTCCGCGCCGGCTTCCGCACCCTCGGGCGCTTCGTCGTCCGGTTCGCCGCGGCGTTTCTTGGCTTCCTTGCGCGCCCTGTTGTCCTTCGACAGGGCATCGCGAATGAGATCGTCGGTCAGGATCAGACGCGTTTCGGCAATCGCGTCATAGGGGACCCGCACCGTCGGCTCCTCGCCATAAGCCGCCTTTTCGCGCTCGATCAGCACATCGCTATCACCGGCCTCGACGATCTTGCCTTTGAACCGCTTGCGGTCGGCGACGATGATCGATGTCTCCATCTTGACCAAGTGGCCGGTCCAGGTCGCGAAATCCGATTTGCGGACCAGCGGCCGGTCGATGCCGGGCGAAGAGACTTCGAGGTGATAGGCCTTTTCGATCGGATCATCGACGTCGAGCGCCGGCGACACCGCGCGGCTGACCTCTTCGCAATCCTCGACGGTCATGGTGCCGTCCTCGCGCTCGGCCATGATCTGCAGCGTCAGCCCGTTCTGGCCCGACAGATGCACCCGCACGAGACGGAAGCCGATGCCGCGCAGAACCGGCTGGACGATCAGCGCGATGCGCGCATCGATGCCGCTTTCGCGGATGATGCGGTCGTCGCCCTCGATTGCCGTTGCAGTCATTCGATCCCTGTCGTCGCTTCGAAGCTATCGGCAGGTAATAAAAAAGAGCGGGACCGGGTGGACCCACTCTTCGTCATACCGACCAAGAATTTGAGCCTGATATAAACGATCATGGCCGGTGTTTCAAGCCCGCCGTACCCGCACGGACAAAAGCCGTGGCAGCGCAAGCGTTGCGCCAGGCGCATGGCCTCCATGCGGTTGTGCCCCTGTGAGCCTCGACGTTGCATCACCATTTATGTTGCGCTGCACAAAGATGACGACACGTCACAGCAGCGAAAGGATACAACCATGACCAACCGCAAGATCTTGTCCGCCATTGGCGATCTCTTCACGACATTTGGCAGTGCAGTCGCCGCTTCGCGTGCTGTCGAAGCCGGCCGCAAGCCACGCGCGGACGACCTGCGCAAGCTCGGCATGGACCCGGCCGTTTTCAACAGGATCGGCCGTTTCTAAGGATTTGGCGGGGACGACACTCGCCTTTGCCGCCAGCGAACGCCGGAGGCGGTGTGCGATCAACGCTTACGTCCTGACGAAAGTCAGATAGGCAGGCCGCCGGCCCTCGCGAATGGCTTTCGCCTCGTAGCGCGTGCCCGGCCAGCCATCGTACGGCCGATGCCAGTCCGCCGCCTCCGAAGCCTGCCATGCGAATGCGCCATGCGCCCGGCAATGCAGCAAGGTCCAGTTCACATAGGTATCGATGTCGGAGGCGAAGCGGAATTTTGAACCCGGCTTCAGCACGCGCGCGAATCGGTCGAGATTGACCGGGCTGACGAAACGCCGCTTCCAGTGCTTCTTCTTAGGCCAGGGATCCGGATAGAGTAGATCGATGCCGTCGAGCGAGGCTTGCGGCAGCCAGTCCAGCAGCCGCGTGGCGTCGTCGTCATAGACCCTGAGATTTGCGAGCGGCTTCTCCCTCACCGCCATCATCATCTTGGCCATGCCATTGACGAAGGGCTCGACGCCGATAAAGCCGATCGAGGGCGCCTCGGTGGCGCGATGCAGGAGATGTTCGCCGCCGCCGAAGCCGATTTCGAGACGAACCGCCGAAACATCCGCTTCAAACAGAGTGCTCAGATCCGCCGGCGGTTCAGCCGTCAGATCGAGCCGATATCTGCCGAAACCGCTTTCAAGCGCGGCCGCCTGCTGCGGACGCATGGTCTTGCCGCGCCGGCGACCGAAGAAGGCTTCGGTCGCGCGGCTTGGTCTGTCCTTCGGGTCCATGAGCCGGACTTTGCGGCGCCGCTGTCAGGCGGCGACCGCGTCCTTGAGCGCCTTGGCGAGATCGGTCCTTTCCCAGGAGAAAGACCCGTCGCGGCCGGCCTTGCGGCCAAAATGGCCGTAGGACGACGTCTTGGCGTAGATCGGCTTGTTGAGATCGAGATGGCGGCGGATGCCGGATGGCGACAGGTCCATCACGGAACGCAGCGCCTCCTCGAGCTTGGCCTCGTCGACCTTGCCGGTGCCATGCAGATCGACATAGACCGACAGCGGCTGGGCAACGCCGATGGCGTAGGAGAGCTGGATGGTGCAGCGGTCTGCAAGCTTCGCCGCCACGACGTTCTTGGCCAGATAGCGCGCGGCGTAGGCCGCCGAGCGATCGACCTTGGTGGTGTCCTTGCCCGAGAAGGCGCCGCCGCCATGGGGAGCAGCACCACCATAGGTGTCGACGATGATCTTGCGGCCCGTCAGCCCGGCATCACCGTCCGGCCCGCCGATGACGAACTTGCCGGTCGGGTTGATGTACCACATGCAGTTGTCGGCGATCTTGAGGTCGCCCAGCGCCTCTCGGATATAGGGTTCGACAACCTTGCGGACCTTCTTCGAATCCCAGCTTGCATCGAGATGCTGCGTCGACAACACGATCTGCGTCGCCTCGGCAGCCTTGCCGTCGATGTAGCGGACCGTGACCTGGCTCTTGGCATCCGGACCGAGTTTGCCGGCTTCACCGCTGCCTTCGTGGCGGGCGGCGGCCAGCAGTTCGAGGATCTTGTGGCTGTAGTAGATCGGCGCCGGCATCAGATCCGGTGTCTCGCGGCAGGCATACCCGAACATGATGCCCTGGTCGCCGGCACCTTCCTCGCCCTGACGGTCGGAGGCGTTGTCGACACCCTGGCCGATATCCGGCGACTGGCCGTGCAGCAGGACCTCGATCTTCGCCGTCTTCCAGTGGAAGCCGGCCTGCTCATAGCCGATTTCACGGATCGCCTTGCGGGCGACCGACTTGAACTTCGCCGGATTAACGACCGGATGGCCAGCGGCATCCTTGAGGATGTTGCCTTCCTTGTCCTTCTTGAGCAACGTGTCGGGAACACGCACCTCGCCAGCGATGACGACGCGGTTGGTGGTGGCCAGCGTCTCGCAAGCGACACGAACTTTCCACGGGTCCATGCCGGTCTTCTTGGCTTCGCGATAGACCAGATCGACCACCTCGTCGGAGATCCGGTCACAGACTTTGTCGGGATGGCCCTCGGCAACGGATTCCGAGGTAAAGAAGTAGTTCTGCCGCGTCACGGGTGTCCCCTCTTGAAAAAACGATCGGCAGGCTGCCGATTTTGGCGCGCCACGTGTTAGCGGGGTGGAGCGCCGCTCGTCAAGCGGTGCTGCCGTTCTGGCATGAATATCGATGCAGTTATCTTGTGCCACCGGCGGCAAGCCGCCGCCGGTGTAAACGGGATTGCGGATCAGTCGGGATCGTCAGTGGTGAGGGACTTGACCAGGTCTATGATCCTGCGACGCACCTTGGCGTCGGCAATCTTGACAAAGGCCCGGTTGAGCTGAAGACCTTCGGGACTGCCGCAGAATTCGACGGCGAAAGCCATCGACGCATCTTCGGCAAAGCCACGGCCGGGTATGGCCTCCTGGCCGGGCGCATCCTCGAAAAAGAAAGCGACAGGCACGCCGAGAATGGACGCGATCGCTTGGAGACGGCTGGCGCCGACGCGGTTGGTGCCCTTTTCATATTTCTGGATCTGTTGAAATGTGATGCCGAGGTTCTCGCCCAGCTTCTCCTGGCTCATTCCCAGCATGTTGCGGCGAAGCCGGATGCGACTGCCAACATGGATATCGATCGGGTTCGGTTTCTTCTTGTTGTCTTCTGTCATTTTTTCCTCGCCGAATTTTTTCGGCTTTCTCTATTTTTTTCTTGCCCAAACGAAGCCGGAGGCAACTGCCCCAACAGAACGATCCACCGACTTCGAAGAATTTTCAGGCGCTTACAGTATGAGTTTCTAATGTGTGGGCTGTCAATTCACCCGTAGCCTTTGCCTTACGTTCAACAATGCGGCGGCGATGGCAAACAGCAACATGATCAGCATTCCGTTAATCCGCCGTTGGCCGGAAGATATGACCGCCTGACCGGAAATCGGGACGCGCGCATCAATGGCGCCGCGCGCGTCGATCGCGAGAGCATCGACGATGCGCCCGCGCGGATCAACGACGGCCGAGATGCCGTTGTTGGCAGCACGCAACAATGGCAATCCATTCTCCACCGCACGGATCTGGGCCTGTCTGAAATGCTGATACGGACCCGGCGTGTCGCCAAACCACGCATCATTGGTAACGTTCACAATAAGCTGCGCTGACGTTGCGTCAACTGCTACCAGATCGGGAAAGATCACCTCATAGCAGATAAATGGCAGCGCACGGATGCCGTCAGGAAGCGTGATGGCGTGCCGCTCGTTGCCGGCCGCAAACGTCATCGGCCCGGCAACCAGTTGCCCAATGCCGAAACGCTCGAGCAGATCGGCGAAAGGCAGATATTCGCCAAATGGCACCAGATGAACCTTGTCGACAGCGTCAGCGATTTCACCCTTGTCGTCGATCGCCACCACGGAGTTGTAGTAGCGGCTGTCGGCATTCGCGGCCGAGCCGCCTTCCTCGCGGACGACGCCGGCGATCAGCATCTGTCCGGGTCCGAGCATGTCGCCCAGCGCCGTCAACGCGTCCGGACGCTCGGTGAAGAGGAACGGCACCGAGGTTTCGGGCCAGAGGATCAATTGCGGCTTTTCATGACCTGCGTCCGGCGCCTTGGCCGACAGCCCCATCAGGGTCGCGAAAATGCGGTCGCGCACCGAGGCGTCCCACTTTTCCGACAGATCCACAGCCGGCTGAACGATGCGGACATCCAGGCTGTGCGTCGCCGGCTTTTCGGGAGCCGCAAGCCTGACATAGCCGAAACCGACATGGGCGGCGGCGAGGACGACAAACAATGCCGCGCCGAGGCGCAGATGCCGGCGCGCGGCCAGCAGCGCCGGCAATGCGAAGACGAACACCGCGAGCGCGTTCATGCCGATCATGCCGGTCACCGAGACGCTTTGCATCAGCAGGGGCACGGGCATGGCCGCATAGCCGATCGCATTCCAGGGAAAACCGGTGAACAGGAAGCCGCGCAGCCACTCCGCCAGCCCGAAGCCGAAGGCAAGGGCGGCGATGCGCCCGATATCGCTGCTCCACAGCAGGCGGGCAACCACTGACGCAAAGCCGTAGAAAAAGGCGAGTGCAAAGGGAATGCCGACCACCGCGAAGGGAAGCGCCCAGGCGAAGCTGTCGGCCTCGACCAGCAGAGCCGAGCCGATCCACCAGAGGCCGGCAAGGAAATAGCCGAAGCCGAACCACCAGCCGACGGCGAAGGCCGGCCGCAGACGCCGGAACAGGCTGCCGGAGGCCTCGCCCGTGGCGCCGTCGAGCAGCCAGACCAGCAGGGGAAACGAGATGAAACAGGCGGCGAAGAAATCGTAAGGCGCCTGCCCAAGCACCGCCAATGCGCCAGCGAGAAACGCCACGAGCGCGCGCCGCCAACCCCAAAGCAGAATTATCCGGCCGGTCAGGCGCTCCATGCATACTTCCGAGTCGCGCGAATCAGGACGCAAGATTTAACAGGCTGTGGTTCCGCCTCCAAACGCCGGGTGGCTGGCTGCAGCGCGAGCTACGGCCAACGCTCTACCTGTGCCAGCCCTCGATCCGCAAGCCGCCCAGCCGTTCAGCCTCTTCACGGGAGACGAAGCGGATGGTCTGCGTGAAGGTCCAGACATGGCCCTCGGGATCGCGCGCGCGATACTGACGTTCGCCATAGAACTGATCGGTAGGCTCCTGGACTATTTTCGCACCGGCCGCCCGCGCTTGCTCGCAATGTGCGTCCAGACCGTCCTTCAGCCTGATATAGACGGACTGCGTGTTCTTGCCCGAGACGGAAGCCGGGCTGGCGACGTAATCGGTCCATTCGCAATCGACGATGATATAGCTGTCGCCGAACCGCATCTCGGAGTGGATGAGCTTTCCCTCGGCATCGCTGACCACCATGCTGC
Source organism: Mesorhizobium bavaricum (assembly GCF_056781655.1). Classification (NCBI taxonomy): domain Bacteria; kingdom Pseudomonadati; phylum Pseudomonadota; class Alphaproteobacteria; order Hyphomicrobiales; family Phyllobacteriaceae; genus Mesorhizobium; species Mesorhizobium bavaricum. The sequence goes on from NZ_CM165566.1 coordinate 276,892, forward strand.
GCTCGAAGCCGAAAGCCGCCTCAAGCCAGTCCAGCGCGGCACGAGGGTCCTTGTAGAACACCGGAGCCCAGGCTTGAGTGCTTGAACAGATCGTCGAGCGTCATCGGGCGGGCGAAAGGCTCACGCCTGTTCAGCGCGGACCGTGGCCCGCCGGCGGCGCTCGCCCTTCTGGCTCTGCACGATGCGCACGCGCTTGACGCGGCGCGGATCGGCATCGAGGACGTGGAATTCGAAGCCCGGGATGGCCTGCACCACCTCGCCGCGCGCCGGAACGCGGCCAAGTGTGTTGAAGATCATGCCGCCGATGGTGTCGACATATTCGCCGTGTTCGCCGGCGGCGAAATCCTCGCCGATCATCTTGGCGACGTCGTCGATCTCGGCCTTGCCGTCGACGATGAACACGCCGTCGCCGCTCTGGGTGATCATCGGCTCATCGTCGTCATGCTCGTCTTCGATGTCGCCGACCACCATCTCGACGATGTCTTCCAGCGATGCAAGGCCATCGGTGCCGCCATATTCATCGATGACCAGCGCCATCTGCGTGCGCGTCGTCTGCATGCGGCCCATCAGGTCGGAGGCAAGCATCGACGGCGGCACGAACAGCACCGGACGGATCAGGCTGAGGTCGCCAATGGTGCGCGCGAGGTCTACCTGAGTGAGATCGAGAACCGTGGCGGCAGGGGTTTTCCTGGTCGTGCGGCCCTTCTTGACCCGTGCGATCTTGGTGATGTGGGCCAACACGTCCCGGATATGGACCATGCCGCGCGGATCATCGAGCGTCTCGGAATAGACCGGCATGCGCGAATGGCCGGATTGTTCGAAGGTGCCCAGGAGATCGCCGAGCGTCGTCGTGATCTCGACCGCCTGGATGTCGGCGCGCGGCACCATGACGTCCTCGACGCGCACCTCGCGCAAGCGCAGGATGTTGTTGAGCATGGCGCGTTCGCCGGGCGAGAAGGATTCGGCATCGCTCGCCGTCTCGGCGAGCGCGCCGGCGATTTCCTCGCGCAGGCTGGTTCCGTTGCGTTGCCGGAACAGGCCCAGCACGCGGTCGAACAGGGAGGGACCGGCAGGCGATGACTCGATGGCAGCGCTGCCGGTAACGGTACTCGGACTTGATCCCTCTTCCGACGTATCGGAAGCCTTGATCGCACTGCCGGCGTCGGGGCGGGCGGCAGTCTCTGGTTTGTCGTTCATCGTCGTCCGGTCAATTGGTCAGAAGTAGTTACGCGTAGGGATCAGGAATGGCAAGCCTTGCGAGCGCTGCGCGTTCGATGGCCTCCATCGCCTCGGCCTCGGCGTCGGTCTCGTGATCATGGCCCAGCAAATGCAGGAGGCCGTGGATCACAAGATGAGTGATATGGTTCTCGACAGGCTTGTCTTCCAGTGCCGCTTCACGCGCCACCGTCTCGGCGGCGAGCACGATGTCGCCCAGCATCGGTGGCAACGGAGCGCCTTGCACAAGCGGAAAAGCCGGGAAAGACAAGACGTTGGTCGGTTTGTCCTTGCCGCGCCAGCCGGCGTTGAGGGTCCGGATATGGGCGTCGTCGGAAAAAACCAGGCTGAGTTCGGAACAGCCAGCCACGCCGGTTTCGGCGAATGCAGCCTTGACCGCGCGATCGACCAGCCGCGTCAGGCTTGCCTCATCGGGCCAGTTGCCAGCTTCGACTGATATATCGATGTCGACGGGAAGTGCCCCGTCGCCGGCTATTTTGTCCTCAGGCATGAGGCCGCATCGTCACAATCAATTCTCGGCGCCGAGGCCGCGCGCCAGTTTGGCGTCCCGGTCATAGGCCCTGACGATCTCCGCCACCAGCGGATGGCGGACCACGTCGCCATCGTTGAAGCGCACGGTTACCGCGCCTGCCACGCCGTCCAGCACACGCAAGGCTTCGACCAGGCCCGATTTGGTGTTCGAGGGAAGATCGATCTGGGTCGGATCTCCGGTGACGATCATGCGCGAATTCTCGCCGAGACGCGTCAGGAACATCTTCATCTGCATCGGCGTGGTGTTCTGCGCTTCGTCGAGGATGACGGCGGCATGCGCCAGCGTGCGGCCACGCATGAAGGCGAGCGGCGCGATTTCGATCACTTCGGCGGCAATGGCGCGCTCGACCTTGTCAGCGGGCATCATGTCGTAGAGCGCATCGTAGAGCGGCCGCAGATAGGGATCGACCTTCTCCTTCATGTCGCCCGGCAGGAAGCCCAGCCGCTCGCCGGCCTCGACCGCCGGCCGTGAGAGAATGATCCGCTCGACCATGCCGCGCTCGAGCAGCATCGCCGCATGCGCCACCGCCAGGTAGGTCTTGCCGGTGCCGGCCGGGCCGATGCCGAACACCAGTTCCGAGCGCTCCAGCGCCCGCATATAGGCGTCCTGGTTGAGAGATCGGGCATAGATCGTCTTCTTGCGGGTGGCGATCTGGGCGGCGGAGACCTTGCCCTTGCGTTCCAGCGTCGGCAGGGTCAGTTGATCGTCGGCGGCAATCGCCATGCGCACGGCGCCGTCGACGTCGGACTGGCCGATATCGACGCCCTTCTGGAGAATGCCGTAGAGATTGTCCAATGCCCGGCGGGCCTGCTCGGCGGCCGACGCCGAACCCTTGATGGTCAACTGGTTGCCGCGCGAGCGGATGTCGACGCCGAGCTTCTGCTCAAGCCTGGCCAGATTCTCGTCGAACTGACCATAAAGGGCGCTGGCAAGCTTGTTGTTGTCGAAAGTCAGAACGATGTGCGCCATGTCAGAAGCCCCAGATGCCGGCACCGGGGGCAGGTTCTTCAGCTCTGCTGCGCTCAACCGTCTCTCCTCATCTGCCGAGACCCCTAGGCCAATTCGGCGAACAGGCTGTTGTAGCCCGTCTTCGTGATTCGCACCCGGATAATGTCGCCGATTTCGCCAGCCTTTTCATCAACAATAACCGGCTGCAGCCAGGGCGAGCGTCCGACCTTCTGGCCGGCCTGTCGGCCGGGCTTCTCGATCAGCGTGTCGATGGTGCTGCCGACCAGGCTTGTGCCGAAATCCTGCTGCTGCTTGAGAAGCAAGGCCTGCAGCCGCTGCAGGCGCTCGTCCTTGACCGTTTCCGGCACATGGTCGGCCATCTCGGCGCCCGGAGTGCCGGGACGCGGCGAGTATTTGAACGAGAAGGCCGAGGCGTAGTTGACCTGGCGCACCAGTAACATGGTCGCCTCGAAATCCGCCTCGGTCTCGCCGGGGAAGCCGACGATGAAGTCGCCGGAAAGCGCGATATCCGGCCGGACGGCGCGAATGCGGTCGACCAGCGCCAGATAGTCCTTGGCTGTATGCCGGCGGTTCATCGCCTTGAGGATGCGGTCGGAGCCTGATTGCACCGGCAGATGCAGGTAAGGCATCAACGCCGGCAGATCACGGTGGGCGGCGATGAGTTCGTCATCCATGTCGCGCGGGTGGCTGGTGGTGTAGCGCAGCCGCGCCAGCCCTGGGATTTCAGCCAGCCTGAACAGCAGCCGGCCAAGGCCCCACTCCTCGCCGTTCTCGCCCTGGCCGTGCCAGGCATTGACGTTCTGGCCGAGCAGCGTCACCTCGCGCACGCCGGCTTCGGCCAGACGCTGCGCCTCGGCAACAATCTGCGCCACCGGCCGCGACACTTCGGAGCCCCTGGTGTAGGGCACGACGCAGAAGGTGCAGAACTTGTCGCAACCTTCCTGCACGGTGAGGAAGGCGGTGACGCCGCGCTTGATGACCTCGGCGCGCTTCGGCTGCGGCAGATGCTCGAACTTGTCCTCGATGGCGTAGTCGGTCTCGACGATCTTTTCACCGCCGCGCACCCGCGCCAGCACGTCGGGCAGGCGGTGATAGGTCTGCGGGCCGATGACCAGATCGACGGCCGGCGAACGACGGATGATCTCGGCCCCTTCGGCTTGCGCCACGCAACCGGCGACGCCGACCAGCATTTCGCGGCCGGCCAAAGCACGATCGGCTTTCATATCGCGGATACGGCCGAGCTCGGAATAGACCTTTTCGGCTGCCTTTTCGCGGATATGGCAGGTGTTGAGCAGCACCAGATCGGCCTCGCCGATGGCATCGGTCGCGGTGTAGCCGTCGGCGGCCAGCGCATCGGCCATGCGCTGTGAATCATAGACGTTCATCTGGCAACCATAGGTCTTGATGAAGACCTTCCTGGTTGCAGGAACCGGCGCGGCCATTGCTTCGGCCGTGGCAGCGATGTCGTCACGCTCTGTCGTATTCAAGTCCATCGGGCGGCTTCTAACGCCTTTCCGTGACAAAAAACAGCCGATTCTCCGCTGCCGCCGTCATGCGAGCGGGCGGACGCGCAGTGCGGCTAACGGCTCGGGCGCGGATCGGCGAGCGCCGCCTGCATCATCGCGCGCACCTGGCCTTCCATCAGCTTCGACGTTTCCTTGCGGTTCGAGCCCTTGGAAAAGGCGATCGGCTCGCCGAAATGCACCTCGACGTCGAGGGCCCCTTCCGCCAGCAGCACCTTGAGATGCGGCATCAGGTCCTCATCGCCGATCCAGGCGGCAAGCGGCCGGTGCCGGCGGCCGAGCGGCACGCCGTGCAGGCGGGTATAGGCGATCGCCACGGGCTGAATGAAGACCTGCTCCGCCGCGCCTTCCGAAATCGCCATCGAGGCCGCGCCGAACAGCGTGCTCTTGAACGGCAGGATGACGTTGCCGTCGCCGGTCGACCCTTCGGCGAACAGCACCATGGCATCGCCCTTGGCCATGCGGCTGGCGATCTCGCTGGCCTGATCGCCCGAGGAACGCTTGCGCTCGCGCTCGATGAATACGGTGCGCTGCAGCTTCGACAGCATGCCGATCAGCGGCCAACCTTCCATATCGGCTCTGGCGATGAACTTCACATCGACCATCGAGCCGAGCACCATGATGTCGGTCCAGGAGATGTGGTTGGACGCTACCAGCAAGGGGCGCTTGGTCGACAGCGCACCTTTGACATGGATGCGCAAGCCCAACGCCCTGATGATCATCCTGTGCCAGATCTTGAGGATAAAGGTTTCCGGCCACCAGCCGGTCTTCATCGACAGGATCTGCAACGGCACAAGGATCAGTGAGCCGGCGACGACGAGGCCCAGCGCCAGGAAAATCCTGATTTTCTTGATCATCGCCTTACCCCGGCCTCTGGCTAGCGAAGATCGCGACGCATGACAAGCGCCCCGGTCGGTCCGTGCTCGGACGACCTGTAGTAATTCGGGCGTTTGCCGACCTCGCGGAAGCCCAGCCGCCGGTAGAGGGCGATCGCCGCAACATTGGTCTCATCGACCTCGAGGAACAGCGCCTCGGCGCGCTGCGCATGCAGTTCGCGCAACACCGCGTCCATCAACTGCCAGCCCAATCCCTGCCGGCGGTGGGAGCGCGCCACCGCGACGGTCAGGATCTCGCCCTCGCCGGCCGCCAGCCTGGCCAGCACAAAGCCGACCGGGGGCTTGGAGCCCTGCCCGGTTTCGCGAGCGGCATAGCCGAACACGGTTTCCTGTTCGAGCAAAGCGGCGAATTCGCCATCGGTCCACGGGCGGACAAAATCCTCGCGATGCAACAGCGAGACCGCCGGGCTGTCGGCGATCTTCAGCGGCTCAAGCGCATAGTCCCGGCGGCGTGGTTGAAGAAAAGGTATCCGCATTAGTTTTGTTGCCTTGATAGTATGAAACCAGCCTGCGGTTTGGCGTCCGCGCCGCGCAGATATAGCGGTTTCGGCCTCTCGCTGCCGCCCTTGGCGGCAGCCAACCGAGCGTAGGTGGCAATGTCGGCGGTGGCCGTCTGGGGGCCGATATCAACGGCGCGTCCGGCCGATGCGGCGATTTGCGCTGCCGCGGTGCCAGCGAGTACCGAAGCGCTTTCCGTCGCCATGGTGACTGCATTCGCCAGTGTGGTCACAGCCGGACCGTAAGTCAAAACCGACAGTTCATCATAAAATGCGGCATGGATTTCCTCGCGCCCTGCATCGAGCGCCGCAAGCACGGGACGGCCGAGAAATGCCGCTGCTGCCTCACTGGCCAGTGCCTCGAGCGTCGTCACTCCGATCGCCGGGACTTTGAGCGCCAGCGCCAGGCCGCGCGCGGTCGAGACGCCGACGCGCAGACCGGTGAAGGAGCCGGGACCGACAGAGACGGCGATGGCGTCAAGACCGGCATAGTCGGTTGCGGCTGTTTTGAGTGCTTCGGCGATGACCGCCATCAGGTGCTCGGCATGGCCCTTGCCGAGATCGAGCACCGAGCGGCCAAGCTCCTGCCTCGCCGCCGCGTCATAGACGCAGGCGGCGCAGAGGTTGGCGGCACAGTCGATAGCAAGCAATTTCATGAAACGACCGGTTCGAAAAACAATTCCCTGTGCCCGCCACAGCCCGCCGCCGCAAGGGGACAGTGCATAATTTGTTAAGCGGCTTCGCTTCGGCCCGGCTGGAAAAGTATCTATGCAGCCTGTTCGATGCGCAGCATGTGGTTGTCCCAGACATAGTCCGGTTCGGAGCGTGTTGCACCGCTGCCCTCGATGATGTCGCCGGCGCCTGTGGTCGCCATGAAGCTTGTGCCATCGGGCGCAAGGCCGCAAACCTCGACCAGCGCGCTGCTCGAGACGATCCGGCCGTTCGCCGCGTCGATCACCACTAGTGAATTGCCTTCCGGTGAAGAGACGGCGACGGTGCCGGCAAGCGGATTGGCGGCGACCGAACCGATATAGTTGCGGAAGCCGGACAGCACGTCCTGCGGCATGTCGAGCAGTTGCAGTTCCTTGTCACGCGCCGCGCGGCCGACCAGCAAAGGACAATCGGTGCCCGGCCCCCTGTACTGACAGCCGAACCAGACCGTGCCGGATCGATCGGTGTCCATGTGGCGGATCGAAAGCTGGTGCAGTGCCGCCGGCAGTTCGTGCTTCTCGATAAGGTTGCCGGTGACGCGGTCGATCAGCACGTAGGACGGCTTCATGGTGGCGATGTTGAGCTCGGCGCGGCCATAGTCCGGATGGGTCTCGATGCCGCCATTGGCAACCGCAATCGTGCTGCCGTCGCCCAGAAGCAGAAGCTCGTGCGGACCCATGCCATAAGTCGGGAATTCGCCGATGCGGCTGAATCTTGCCCGCGCATCGTAGATACCGACCACCCCGGCAGCATTGTCGAAATCGTTCTCGGTGGCGTAGAGCAGCGCGCCGTCGGGCGAGAACACGCCGTGGCCGAAGAAATGCCGGCCGGTGATGCTGGCGATGGTCAGCGGGGCGTCGCGGCCCGAATGATCGAAAACCACGGCAAAGGTGCCGGGCTGGCGAGCGAAGACCACAGAGCGCTTCGACACCGGATCGAAGGTGACGTCATGCCCGCGGTCGGGCAGGTCGATCGCATGCAGGAGCTTGCCGGCCTCGGACAGGACGGCGGCGCCATAGGTGCCATCGCGCTTGACGAAAGCGGTGGCGAAGACGGCGTCGGCCGCAAGCGTCTTAGCCCAGGCCGAAGGCGCCATCGAGGCAGCAAATCCAATGCCTGCTGCCCGGAGGAAATCGCGGCGGTCGATCAGTGGCGTCTTCAAGGATCAGTCCCCATCCAGCGACGAGAAGCCGGCGGTCAGGCCGAATTCGGCGGTCAGCCTGGTGCCGATCAGGGTCGACAGGCTGGAGGTGATCAGCGCGAAATGCTCGAGTTTTTCACGCAGCGCCGGATCGGCAAGCGCCTTGTCGATCGGACCGCTGACTGGCTCGGCGGTGGCAACGCCGTTGACCAGCTGGATATGGATCGATTCCGCTATCCAGCGCGCGTCAGGCGGCAGTGCGTCGCCGAGTTTCGAGACCTGGAACAAATCATCTATTCCCGACAAATTGGCGGCCAGCGAACTGGTGGTGTTTTGCGACCGCCAGTAGATTGCCTGTCTTGGCTTGTCGGCCGCCGGGCTGGCGCCGAAAAAGCCCTTCAGGCGCACGTCGCGCACCATCTCCAGCTCATTGATGAAGACGCCGACCAGTTCGGTCACCGCTTCGTTGCCATCACGGTAAAGCGCGTTCTGCGGCCCCGGATTGGCCCAAAGCGCCGCAAAACCGTCCGGCTTGTTCCAGGCTGTGCTGACCTCGCCCGCCATGGTTTCGATGTTGCCGGCGATCGCCGCGCCATAGGCGCAGCGATAGGGATCGGCTTTGCCCGTCAGCGCCTCGGCGCCATCGCCGTAAAGCACGAATTCCAGCGCGCCCAACCCTTGCATGGCAACGCTCTTGCCGGCCAGTTGTGCCGCGTCGGTGGCGGTCGGGTCCTTGTCCGACAGCGCCGCCTGCACCTGTTTCAGGCCGATGCTCTTGCGGTCCGGCCAGAAAAGCATGCGTTCCAGCCGGTTGTTCTCCTTGATCGGCCCGAAGCCGATGATCTCGGCTGACGACCAGGCATCGACCGTCGCCGAAAACTGGGCCCGCGCCGCATCGAGGTCTTCTTGCGAGGGCGTGGTGCAAAGCGTGCGCATCGCCTCGGTCAAATGGTCGGCATGGTCGTGCAGGCTGGCATAGGCCGGGCGGACGAAGCCATCGATCGCCCGCTGGATGATTTCAGAGGCTTTCACAGCCGCCGACGCCGGGACGACACCCAGCAGAGCCAGCGGCAGTACGAGAACCAGTGCAGAGCGCTTGAGCATCACAGTGACTCCAGGAATTTGAGCAGCGCATCACGATCGGCCGCGCTGGCGGCGGCAAATCGGTCGCGCGCCTTCTGCGCCTCGCCACCATGCCACAGGATCGCCTCGGTCAGGCTGCGCGCGCGGCCATCATGCAGGAAGAAAGAATTGCCACTGACCGTTTCGGTGAGGCCTATGCCCCACAGTGGTGGGGTGCGCCACTCGTTGCCGGTTGCTTCCCCCACGGACTGGCCATCAGCCAGATCAGGCCCCATGTCGTGCAGCAGGAAGTCGGAATACGGCCAGATCAACTGGAAGGCCTGCGCCTTGTTGGGCGTGCCGCGACGGGTGACGAATTTCGGCGTGTGACAGGCCATGCAGCCGATCTCGTAGAAGACTTTCTTGCCGGCGAGTACACCCGGCCGCTCGAGGTCGCGGCGTGCCGGCACCGCCAGGTTCTGCGAATAGAAGGTGACGAGATCCATCACCGGCGGTGGCGCCTCGACCGGCCCGAGGCGTTGCTGCACGCCGTTCGGCATGGCCAGGCATTTTGCCTGCGCGGCGGTGCAGTCGCCCCAATGTTTCGGCTCTTCCGGCGTCGAGATGCCGATGTCGCCGGCAAAGGCATCCGCCGCCTGCTGGCGGATCGACGCGGTCTGTGCCTTCCAGCCAAAGCGGCCAAGCGTCAGCTCGCCGCTCTGGCCGTCGCGCACGATGTTGGGCCTGCCGGAAATGCCGTCGCCATCCCGGTCTTCCGGATCGGCATGGGCAAGGATATCGGCCGGGGCAATCTGCTCGATCAGGCCAAGGCCGATCATCGGCGGCGTCAGGCGCGGCGACAGCGTGGTGCGCGGATCAAGCGGCCCATAGCCAAGATCGACGACCGAATAGCTGGGTTTGCGCAGGGAAATCACGGTGCCGTCCGCCAGCGTCACCTGCCGTTCCTGGTAGTCGACATGCATCCTGCCTTCGCCGCGCAGGCCGGGCACGGCCAGCTCCTGCAATTGGGTGCCGTAGACGAGGTCGGGAAAGTTGAGCACCCGATGGTCGGCGAGCGCTGCCTTCTCTTCCGCGCTGCTGGCGTCGCGGGCCAGCCGCAGGAACATCGACGTGGTGCCGGCATCGCCTTGCGGCGGACGGCCGCGGCCATCCTTCAGATGGCAGTTCTGGCAGGCGCGTTCGTTGAACAGCGGACCGAGCCCGTCCGACGCCTGCGTCGAGGATGGCGACGACACCCAGTTCTTGCGGAACAGCGCGTTGCCGAGCTTGAAGTCGCCCTCTTCCTCGAAGGTGATGTTGGCCGAGGATTGCGAGAAGGAATCGCGGCTGACGTCCTTCCTGGACGTGCCGGCGCCGCCTTGCATCAGTTCGAACTGCTCGGGCTTGGAAAAATCCGACGTCGGCGTGGTGATGGCCGTAACGCGCGCCTGATCCTTCGGATTGAGGTCGGTACGCGTGGTGGCAAGGCCGGTGGGCTGAAGGTCGCCGGCAACCGCCGAGGAGGTGAATGCCACAACGAGGATGACGTAGCGCCCGCCCGCCGATCCGGCTGGCGTTTTGTGACGAGGCGGCGAGCCACTGGCTCGCCGCAAGCGGCGCACGAATTCTAGCAGGCGCCGCATTCCCGCATGTCCTTAGTCCGCCTCGTCCGCCGATGCGGCGTTGAGTTGGCCGTATTTTTCCTCGCCGATCGAAGCAAGCAGGTCGAGCTGAGTCTCGAGGAAGTCGATGTGCCCTTCCTCGTCCGCCAGCAACTCTTCGAACAGCTTCATCGTCACGTAGTCGCCCGCTTCCTCGCAGATCTCGCGCGAACGCTTGTAGGCGGTACGCGCGTCGTATTCGCCGGCAAGATCGGATTCGAGCACTTCCTTGACATTCTGCCCAATGCGCAGCGGCGCCACGGATTGCAGGTTCGGATGGCCTTCCAGGAAGATGATGCGGGCCACGAGCCGGTCGGCATGGTGCATCTCCTCGATCGATTCCGCCCGCTCCTTTTTTGCCAGCTTGGCGTATCCCCAATCCTCAAGCAGACGGAAATGCACCCAATACTGGTTGACGGCGCCGAGCTCCAGAAAAAGAGCCTCGTTAAGCCGCTCGATGATCTGCTGTTCGCCTTTCATGGGTTCTGCTCCCGTATTGGACGCGCAGGCCTCTGACGCGATCCAGGTGTGAAACGATATCCACGCCGCTCGCCTCCGAGCGGGCGTGGTAATTTTCGGTGACCCGAATGATCGTTTCGACCACATTTGGGAAGCAGCCGCAACAGCGACCGCGCTTTTGCATGGCGTGATAAACCTTTGCCGGCACGACCAGTTGCCAAGGGTCCTGGTCCAGCAGCCCGATGATCGTCTGCTCGATTTCCCTCTCGGTGATGATGTTGCAATGGCAGATCAGCATTTCATGGCTCGGATGGCTGACGGCGCCTCCCGCGCCGTGTGGCTTGATTTCTTGCCGGAGCCCAATCCGAAGCCGATGTCCAGCTTCGGTCAGGCCCCAGCCTGTCGACGCTTACTTGAACACCTTGTCGGGTGCGTCGAGGCTGTCGGACCCCTCGAAGGCGATGGCATTGAGCTTCAGGGCGCCAACGGCGCGTTCGACCGACTTGGTCTGGTCGATCAGAGCGTCGATTGCCGCCTGCACAGTGGCGTTGCCTTCGGTGTTGCCCTCGGCGATCTGCTGGTCATAAGCCTCGCCGGCCAGTGCCCGCGCCTTGATCGCTTCCATCTTGGCGACCGTGACATCGAGTTTGTCCGACAGTTCCTTGTCGATTGCCGGATCGGCCGCCTTCACCATATCGGCGACCGACGGCCCCGAAACGACGGTGCCGTCGAGCCTGGTATAGGTGGCATGATAGGCGGCGCGGATGCCGATGGCGTCATAGAGATGCGAATTATAGGTGTTGTCGGAAAAGCAGTCATGCTCCTCTTCCGGATCATGCAGCAGCAGGCCGAGCTTCATGCGTTCGCCGGCGAGTTCGCCGTAGGACAGCGAGCCCATGCCGGTGAAGATCGTCGAGATGGCGGTGTTCGGCTCGCCATCGACGAGGTTCTTGCGCGCCGCGCCGTCTTCCTTCCAGTTTCCGACCATCTCCTGAAGGTCGGAAACCAGAAGGTCGCTGGCCGATTTCAGATATTGGGCGCGGCGATCGCAATTGCCGCCGGTGCAATTCTTGAGATCGTAATCGGTATAGGGGCGCTCGCCGGCGCCCGGACCGGTACCGTGCAGGTCCTGGCCCCAGAGCAGGAACTCGATGGCGTGATAGCCGGTGGCGACATTGGCCTCGACGCCGCCGGCTTCCTGCAGCGTGCCGGAGAGGAATTCCGGCGTCAGGTTGGTGGCATCGACCTTCTTGCCATTGATCTCGATTTCCTTGTTGGCGATCACATTGGCCGTATAGAGCGAATTCGCATCCGATTCGGTGCCATAGCTCTTGGCGACATAGTCGATCAGCCCTTCGTCGAGCGGCCAGGAGTTCACCTTGCCTTCCCAGTCGTCGACGATCTTGTTGCCGAAACGATAGACTTCGGTCTGCTGGTAGGGGACGCGCGATGCCTTCCAGGCGTCGCGGGCGGCGTTGAGGGTCTCCACCGACGGCTTGGCGAGCAGGGCGTCGACCGCCTTGTCTAGCGCCTGCGCGGTGGTCAGCGAATCCTCGTATTTGGCCAGCGCGATGTCGGCATAGGTCGTGATGACCGCCTTCGCATCGGTTCCCGCCTTGGCCGGCAGCACGAACACCGCCGCCGTCAGCAGGGCCGTGGCGCCGATCGCGGCGAGCCTGCCGCCATACCGTGCCGTTATCATCGCTCTCATGACTGTCATCTCCTCAGGAATTCACTGAAATAGGGGGCGGCAACGGGCGGCCTGCACCAAGTCGGGCAGGGCAGCGCCATCCGGCAAAAAAAATGGCCACGACAAGGCGTGGTCTGCGGAAGAAAGACACCGAAATGCCTCCAATCGAAAGGGTTCAAGGCCCAGACATCAAAGGGATGCGCCAATGCGCGAGCCTCCATAAAGCTTCGACACCGCCGGAAGTCAATGGAGATCGGCAAGAAAAATCAATTGAAACAACAGTTTAGAATTATTCTAAACTACGACTGTCAACTTTATGCATCGACCTGCACCGGGACTCGCCGGTGAACTGTGCGATTGACAGCCACCATTCCGGGTGCGACCCGCAAAAGCTCTCTTGCGGCGGCGCCAGACAATTGCCACTTGGCGAGACGTCCTAGAATCGAGTCGGGATTGGAATGCCATGAAGAACGGTGTGGTCATTGTCGGCGCGGGTCATGCGGGCGTGCAAGCGGCTGCAAGTCTGCGCGAGGAAGGCTATGACGGACCGGTGATCCTCGTCGGCGACGAGAGCGAGCTGCCCTACCACAAACCGCCGCTGTCGAAGACGTTCATCAAGGATGCCGCGGCCAAACCGCAACCGTTGCGCGGCGAAGCCTTCTACACAGGCAGCGCCATCGACTACCGGCCAGGCATCAGGATCGACCGTATCGATGCCGGTCGTCGCAGACTGGACATCGCCGGCGACGCGACACTTGCCTTTGACCACCTGGTCCTGGCGACCGGTTCGCGCCCGCGCACACTGCCGTTGCCCGGCTCTGAACTGTCCGGCGTGGTGTCGTTGCGCTCGCTGGCCGATGCGCGGCTGATCCGCGAGTTGAGCGCGCAGAGCGACGAGGTCGTCATCCTCGGCGGCGGCTTCATCGGCCTGGAGATCGCCGCCACACTGCGGGCGGCCGGGCGTACGGTGACGGTTGTCGAAGCACTCGACCGGTTGCTCGGCCGCGCCGTGGCGCCGGTCGTGGCGAGCCATGTCCGCCAAAGGCTGGAAGCGACCGGGGTGCGCATCCTTACCGGCACCAGCATTGTGCGGCTTGAGGGCGAAAAAGGCCATGTCGTGGCCGCGGTCACCTCGTCAGGTGAAATTCTGCCGGCGCGCATGGTCATCGTCGGTATCGGCGCCGTGCCGAATGTCGAACTGGCGCAGGACGCCGGCCTCGCTGTCGCCAACGGCATCCGCGTCGATCACCAGATGCGCAGCTTGGTGCCGGAAATTCTCGCCATTGGCGACGCGGCCTCTTACCGACACTGGTTCACCGGCGGCGATGTGCGGCTGGAATCGGTGCAGAACGCCACCGACCAGGCCCGGCTTGCCGCACGCACCATTGTCGGCCACGCCGACGCCTATTCGGCGGTGCCATGGTTCTGGTCCGACATCGGCGACATGAAGCTGCAGATGGTCGGCCTGACCGCCGGCGGCGACAATCACGTCGTGCTGGGCGACCTGCCCGACAACAAGTTCTCCATCTACCACTATGCCGGCGACCGGCTGCTCGGCATCGAATCCGTCAATCGCCCCGGCGACCATATGCTTGGCCGCAAGATGCTCGGCGCCGGTTTTTCGCCGACGCCGCAGACGATCGCGGATGGCCCCGAAGGCCTGAAAGCGGCGCTGGCCGCTTTCCTCGAGAACGTGCCAGCCACAGCGGCTGGGTAACGCCGCCGATCAGGCGGCGCAGACTTCGCGGATCGAGCTTTCCAGAATGTCGAGCGCCTCATTCATGACGCCGTCCTGGATGGTGATCGGCGCAAGGAAGCGGATGACGTTGCCGTAGACGCCGCAAGTCAGCAGGATCAGGCCCTTGTCGAGCGCCTTCAGCCTGATTGCATTGGCGATCTCGGCCGACGGCAGGCCTTTCTTGACGTCGTTGAACTCGACGGCGTTCATGAAGCCGAGGCCTCTGATATCGACGATCTCGGGTACGTCGTCGCGGATCGACTGCAGCCGCTGCTTGAGCCTTGCACCCAGCGTGTTGGCGCGATCGCAAAGCTTCTCCTCTTCGATCACGTCGAGTACGGCATGGGCAGCGGCAACGCCGATCGGGCTGCCGCCATAGGTGCCGCCGAGCCCGCCGGGGCCGGGAGCATCCATGATTTCGGCGCGGCCGGTGACCGCGGCCAGGGGGAAACCACCAGCCAGGCTTTTCGCCATGGTGGTGATGTCGGCCGCCACCTCATGGTGATCCATCGCAAACATCTTGCCGGTGCGGGCAAAGCCGGTCTGCACTTCGTCGGCAATCAAGAGCATGCCGTGCTGGTCGCAGAGCTTGCGCAGCGCGATCAGGAACTCGCGCGGCGCGTCGTAGAAGCCGCCCTCGCCCTGCACCGGCTCGATAATGATGGCGGCAACCCGGGCCGGGTCGACATCGGCCTTGAACAGGCGGTCGAGTGCGGCCAGCGAATCGGCGACCGATACACCGTGCAGCGGCACCGGGAACGGCGCATGGTAGACGTCACCCGGCATGGCGCCGAAGCCGACCTTGTAGGGTACGACCTTGCCGGTCAGCGCCATGCCCATGAAGGTGCGGCCATGGAAGCCGCCGGCGAAGGCGATGACCGCTGGGCGGCCGGTGGCGTTGCGGGCGATCTTGACGGCGTTCTCGACCGCCTCGGCGCCGGTGGTGACGAAGATCGTCTTCTTCTCGAACTTGCCGGGCAGCATGGCGTTCAGCCGTTCGGCCAGCCGCACATAGCTCTCATAGGGCACCACCTGGTGGCAGGTGTGGGTGAAGCGATCGAGCTGCGCTTTGACCGCCTCGATGACCTTCGGATGGCGGTGACCGGTATTGACGACGGCGATGCCCGACGAGAAGTCGATGTAGCGGCGGCCCTCGACATCCCAGATCTCCGAGTTTTCAGCCCGGTCCGCATAGATTTGCGTGGTCATGCCGACGCCGCGTGAGATCGACTGGTTCTTGCGCTCCGAAATGGCTGAATTCTTCATGGTGTCCCTCATCGGGCCGGCGCCCGTTCTTGTTTGATGTCGCTGACACGTCTTCTGACCTTATTTCACGTTTTCCTCAAGTCGGCACCGTCAACAGGCAATTGGGCCTGTCGCACGCCGCAGCCTCGACCAGTCGACCGATACGCGTACGGGAGAGGTTCCCTTTTCCCCGGGATCGATTATCTTCGGACGGCCCGCGGGGCTCCGCAGTGGGGAGCGTTCCAAGCAGGCAGGGGAAGCCATGAGCAGGAACGCGACATCGTCCGCCTTGCAATCATCGCTCCCCAGCCTTTTGCCGTTTCGAAACACCTCGATCCTTGTCTGCGCGATAGCGAGCCTGCTGCTTGCCGGTTGCCAAAGGCAGGAGGCGGCCGAACACAAACTGCCGATCCTGGTGCGCACCGAGACCGTGGCGATCGCAGACTTCTCGCCAAGGACCTCGCTGACCGGCGTGATCGCGGCGCGCACGCTGAACAATCTGTCATTCCGGGTCGGCGGCCGCGTGGCCGAGCGGCTGGTCGATGTCGGCCAGCATGTCAATCAAGGTGCCATGCTCGCCCGCATCGATCCGCAGGAGCAGGAGTCCGATTTGCGCTCGGCACAGGCCGATCTTAACGCCGCGCAGGCACAGCTGACCCAGTCCGCAGCCGCCTTCGAGCGGCAGAAGACGCTACTTGCCCAGGGTTTTACCACCAGGCGCGACTATGACGCCGCCGACCAGGCGCTGAAAGTGGCGCAAGGTAGTCTCGATGCCGCACAGAGCGCACTCACCAACGCCCAGCAGAACCTGTCCTTCACCGAGCTCAAGGCGGGTGCCGCCGGCGTCATCACCGCCCGCCAGGTCGAAACCGGTCAGGTGGTGCAGGCGGCGCAGACCGTCTTCACCGTCGCTGAGGACGGCGATCGCGACGCGGTGTTCAATGTCCAGGAAACATTGGTCGCCAAAACGGCGCCATCGCCGGCGGTGACGATCACGCTGTTGTCCGACCCGCAGGTGAAGGCCGTGGGCAAGGTGCGCGAAGTCTCGCCAGCGGTGGATCCGGCTTCGGGCTCGATCCGGGTTAAGGTTGCCATTCCCGACACGCCCGCCGGCATGCCTCTGGGAGGAGCTGTTATCGGCTCGGTCAGCGCCAGGCCGGTGAAGGTTATCCTGTTGCCCTGGCAGGCGCTGACCGCCAGTGCCGGCAAACCGGCTGTCTGGGTCGTCGACCCCTCGACCAGGGCGGTTGCGACGGCGCCGGTCGAGGTGCTGGCGTTCGATTCAGGCACGGTCGTCATCGCCAGCGGGCTGAACGAAGGCCAAAGCGTCGTTACCGCAGGCGGGCAGTTGCTCAGTCCCGGGCAAACGGTCGAGATATCGGGAGCGGGCCAGTGAGAAGGCTGCCGCACCTTATGCTTGGCCTATTTGCACTTGGCACGCTCGTGTCCTGCTCGAAGTCCGAGGAAAAGCCGCCCGAGATCATCCGGCCAGTGCTGTCGGTGGTCATCGAGCCGCGCACAACCCAGACCTTCGGCTTTGCCGGCTCGGTCGAGCCGCAGGTCAGTGCCGACCTCGCCTTCCGCCTGCTTGGCCGGGTTGTGTCGCGCGACGTCAATGTCGGCGACATCGTGAGCAAGGGCACGACGATCGCCGCGCTCGACCCGACCGCACTGGAGCTGGCCGCCCAGGCCGCCAAGGCGGAACTCTCCAATGCCGAGGCGCAATTCGCCAACGCCGCAGCCAGCGAGGAGCGCCAGCGCCAGCTGCTTGCCGCCGCCAACACCTCGCAAGCGGTCTTCGATTCCGCGCAGCAGGCGCGGAAAGCGGCGGAGGCCGGCGTTGAACGGGCCAAGGCCTCGCTTGCCAAATCGCAGGAGCAGCTTGGCTACGCCCGGCTGTTCTCGGATTTCGACGGCGTCGTCACCGCCACCGGCGCCGAGGTCGGCCAGACGGTCTCGCCTGGCCAGACGGTCGTCACGGTGGCGCGCTCGGACCTGCGCGAGGCGGTGGTCGATATTCCCGACAAGCTGATCGGTGACCTCACGGCTGGCACGCCATTCCAGGTCATCCTGCAATCGCTGCCGACGATCCAGACCGAGGCCAAGGTGCGCGAGATCGCGCCGCAGGCCGAAGGCTCGACCCGCACGCGCCGCGTGCGGCTGACGCTCACCGACCCGCCGCAAGCCTTCCGACTCGGCTCGACAGTGACGGCGACCCGCGTGACCAAGGTTGCGCCGACGATAGAATTGCCAATGTCAGCACTGCTTGAAAGGGACGGCGTCGACAAGGTGTGGGTCGTCGATCCGCAGACATCGAGCGTCAACGCCAAGGAAATCAAGGTCACCGCCAAGGGCGCCGCTACCTTCACCGTCGCCGAAGGGCTGGAAGCCGGTATGCGCGTCGTCACCGCCGGCGTCCACAGCCTGAGCGAAGGCCAGAAGGTCAAAGTGCCGGAGGGCGGCGTCTGATGAAGGGCTTCAATCTCTCCGACTGGGCGCTCAGCCACCGCTCCTTGGTCTGGTACTTCATGCTGGTCTTCGTGGTGGCCGGCATCTTCTCCTACCTCAATCTCGGTCGTGAGGAAGACCCCAACTTCACCATCAAGACGATGATTATCCAGGCCAACTGGCCGGGCGCGTCGGTCAAGGAGACCGTGCAGCAGGTGACCGACCGCATCGAGAAGAAGCTCGAGGAGCTCGACAGCCTCGACTTCACCAGATCCGTCACCTCCGCCGGCCAGACCGTCATCTTCGTCAACCTGAAGGACACCACCAAGGCGCGCGATGTCGTGCCGAATTGGATTCAGGTGCGCAATATGGTCAACGACATCAGGGCCCAGTTTCCGCAAGGTGTGCAGGGACCATTCTTCAACGACCGCTTCGGTGATGTCTACGGCAACATCTACGCCTTCACGTCGGACGGGCTGACGCCGCGCCAGTTGCGCGACTATGTCGAGGACGTCCGCACCAAAATCCTGACCGTACCGAATGCCGGCAAGGTCGATCTCGTCGGCGCGCAGGACGAGGCGATCTATCTCGAATTCTCGACCCGCCAGATCGCTGCCCTTGGTCTCAACCAGCAAGCGATCGTGGCTAGCCTGCAAGCGCAGAACGCGATCACGCCGTCCGGTGTCATCGAGTCCGGACCGGAGCGTATCAGCGTGCGCGTCGGTGGCCAGTTCACTTCCGAAGAGAGCCTGCGTGCCATCAATCTGCGCGTCAACGACCGCTTCTTCCGGCTGAGCGATGTTGCCACGATCACGCGCGGCTATGTCGATCCGCCGACGGCGCTGTTCCGCTTCAATGGCCAGGACGCCATCGCGCTGGCCATCGGCATGAAGCCCAACGCCAATCTGCTGCAGTTCGGCGAGGCGCTTCACACGGAGATGAACAAGGTGCTGGCCGACCTGCCGGTCGGCGTCGGCGTGCATCTGGTCGCGGACCAGCCCGTCATCGTCGAGGAGGCCGTCTCGGGCTTCACGCGCGCGCTGTTCGAGGCCGTCGCCATCGTGCTCGCTGTGTCCTTCATCAGCCTCGGCATGCGCGCCGGCTTCGTCGTGGCGCTGTCGATCCCGCTAGTGCTGGCCATCACCTTCACGGTCATGGCCTATCTCGGCATCTCGCTGCAGCGCATCTCCCTGGGGGCGCTGATCATTGCGCTCGGCCTCCTGGTCGACGACGCAATGATCGCGGTCGAAATGATGGTGGCGCGGCTTGAGGTCGGCGACAATCTGCGCAAAGCGGCGACTTACGTCTACACATCGACTGCCTTCCCAATGCTGACCGGTACGCTGGTGACGGTCGCCGGTTTTATCCCGATCGGCCTCAACAACAGCGCCGCCGGCGAGTATACCTTCACACTGTTCGTCGTCATCGCGGTATCGCTTCTGGTATCATGGATCGTGGCAGTGCTGTTTGCGCCGCTACTCGGCGTCACAATTCTTCCAGCGACAATGAAGACGAAGCACCACGACCAGCCGGGCCGCTTCACGTCACTGTTCCGGCGCGTGCTGCTCGGCTCCGTGCGGCATCACTGGCTGACCATCATCGCCACCGTGCTGTTGTTTGCCGGCTCGATAGCCGGCTTCGGCCTCGTCCAGCAGCAGTTCTTTCCGCCTTCTGACCGGCCGGAGCTGATCGTCGACTGGAACCTGCCGCAGAACTCGTCTGTCACCGAGACGCGGGACCAGATCGAGCGTTTCGAAGGGCGCGCGCTGGCCGGCAACCCCGACATCGACCATTTCAGCTCCTATATCGGACAGGGCGCGGTGCGCTTCCTGCTCGCCTTCGATGTGCAACCGGCCAATCCCTATTTCGGCCAAACCGTGATCGTCACCAAGAGCATCGAGGCGCGCAACCGGCTGAAGCCGCTACTGGAGAAGCTGCTGCGCGAGGAGTTCGTCGGCACAGATGCCTTCGTCAAGCCGCTCGAGCTCGGTCCGCCGGTTGGCCGCCCGGTGCAGTACCGCGTCGGCGGTCCTGACATCCAGACGGTGCGCGGCCTGGCGCAGCAATTCGCCGGCCTCATCTCGACCAATCCGAAGCTTGCCGCGCCGACCTTCGACTGGAACGAGCCGCAGCGTGTGCTGAGGGTCGACGTGCTGCAAGACAAGGCACGCCAGCTCGGCATCACCTCCTCCGATATCGCCAGCGCGCTGAACAGCACGGTCGGCGGCGTCACCATCACGCAGGTGCGCGACGCCACCTATCTGATCAACGTCGTGGCGCGCTCGCGCGATGCCGAACGCGGCTCGATCGGGACGCTGCAGAACATGCAGCTGCCGACCAGCACCGGCGAGGCGATCCCGCTCGCGGCGGTGGCCAACTTCCGCTACGAGCTGGAGCAGCCGACGGTGTGGCGGCGTGACCGCATTCCGACGATCACCGTGCGCGCCGGACTGGTCGGCAACACGCTGCCGGCGACCGTGGTCAATGAACTGAAGCCAGCCGTCGATGCCTTCATCGCCAAGCTGCCGCCGGGCTATTCGGTAGAGACCGCAGGCTCGGTCGAGGAAAGCGCTAAAAGCCAGGGACCGATCGCCGCCGTCGTGCCGCTGATGCTGTTCGTCATGGCGACCATCCTGATGGTGCAGTTGCAGAGCTTCCAGCGCCTGTTCCTGGTCGTTGCTGTGGCGCCGCTCGGCCTGATCGGCGTGGTGGCCGCACTGGTGCCTAGCGGCGCGCCGCTCGGCTTCGTCGCCATCCTCGGCGTGCTGGCGCTGATCGGCATCCTGATCCGCAACTCGGTCATCCTGATCGTGCAGATCGAGGACCTGGTCGCCGAAGGCAAGGACCGCTGGGCGGCCGTGATCGAGGCGACCGAGCACCGCATGCGGCCGATTGCGCTGACGGCAGCGGCCGCGAGCCTGGCGCTGATCCCGATCGCGCGTGAGGTCTTCTGGGGACCGATGGCCTATGCCATGATGGGCGGTATCATCGCCGGCACCGCAATCACGCTGCTGTTCCTGCCGGCGCTCTATGTGGCGTGGTTCAGGATCAAGGAGCCTAAGCCGGCGTCGGACAACACTGCACCGACTGGCGACGCAATCCCGGAAGGCGGGACAGCCTGAGGGCAGTTGCGAGAAGGGTAGCGGTGGCGCTCTCCTCTGTCCTGCCGTACGTCTCTCCCACAAGGGGGAGATTGGCTGTCATCTCCGCTTTCGCTAGTTATCAACGTGTGAGCGGAGCGCCGGAGCCGCCGATCTCCCCACTCGTGGGGTGAGATGGCCGGCAGGCCAGAGGGGGGCGCGAAAGAGCGCGCGATGTAGAAAGTTCTGCTACGCCCTCACAAACCCGTCGCTCGCCCTGAGCAGATTGCGCGTATAATCCTTGGTCACGCGGCGCTCGACAAGGTCGCTTGCCGCGAGATTCTCCACCGCCTCGCCGCTTTGCATCACCATCAACCGCTCGCACATATGGGTGATGATGGCGAGGTCGTGGCTGACCATCAGGAAGGTCAGCTTGCGGCGCCGGCGGACCTCTTCCAAGAGGTTGAGCACTTCCGCCTGCACCGAGGCGTCGAGCGCAGAGGTCGGCTCGTCGAGCAGCAGGATCGACGGTTCGAGAATGAGCGCGCGCGCGATCGCCACACGCTGGCGCTGGCCACCCGACAATTGATGCGAGTAGCGGAAGCGAAATCCGGTGCCCAAACCGACCTCGTCGAGTGCCCGCTGGATACGCTTTTCGCCGTCGGCAAAACCATGGATGGCAAGCGGCTCCTGCAGCAGGCGGTCGACGGTCTGGCGCGGGTGCAGCGAGCCGTACGGATCCTGGAAAACCATCTGCACTTCGCGGTAAAAGGCCCTGTCGCGGCGCACGCCAAGCTTCTTGCCATTGACTGTGATGCTGCCCGAGGCGACCGGCGCGAGACCGGCGATGGCTCGCAGCAGCGTCGATTTGCCGGAACCGGATTCACCGACCAGGCCGAAGGATTCGCCCGGCTGCACGTCGAGGCTGACGCCCTTCAGCGCGCGAAAGCGGTCGAAGATCACTTCCAGCCTGTCGACGGCAATCGCTGCTGTCATGCCGCCCACTCCGGCTTGCGGTCAAGCACCGGCAGCGGATGGCGGTCGGCGCCGATCTTGGGCATGCAGTTGAGCAGGCCGCGCGTGTAGGGATGCTGGGCGCGGCCGAGTTCGGACGCCTTGAGCTGCTCGACCACCTTGCCGGCATACATGACGATGACGCGGTCGCAGAAGGAGGAGACCAGGCGCAGGTCGTGCGAGATGAAGATCAGCCCCATGCCGCGCTCGCTGACCAGCCTGTCGAGAATGCCGAGCACGTCGAGCTGCACGGTCACGTCGAGCGCCGAGGTCGGCTCGTCGGCGATCATCATTTCCGGCCCGGCGATCAGCATCATGGCGATCATGGCGCGCTGGCCCATGCCGCCGGACACTTCATGCGGATGCAGGTCGAAGACGCGGGAGGGATCGCGGATCTGCACCGCCTCCAGCATCGCCAGCGCGCGGTCGCGCGCCTCGGCCTTGCCGACCTTTTCATGCGTGCGCAGCGTCTCGACGATCTGGCGGCCGATGCTCATCACCGGGTCGAGCGAATATTTCGGATCCTGGAGGATCATGGCGATGCGTTTTCCGCGCAACGCCCGGCGTTCGCGTGGCGAGACGCTGAGCAGGTCGATGCCGTCGAAGGCAAGCTTGTTGGCGGATATCCGGGCCTGCGGCGGCGTCAGCCCCATGATGGCGCGACCAGTCTGCGATTTGCCGGAGCCGGATTCGCCGACGATGCCAAGCCGTTCGCGGCCAAGCGAAAAGGAGACCCCGCGAACCGCCTCGACAATACCGGTGCGGGTCGGGAAGGTGACGCTGAGATTCTCGACATCGAGAAGCGTGCTCATTGATCGCTGCCGATTGGGGTCACCGCTCATTGGTCACCACTGCGGGGATCGAGCGCGTCGCGCAGGCCATCGCCGAGCAGGTTGAAGCCGAGGCTGACGATGAGGATGGCAAAGCCCGGTGCACCGGCCACCCACCACTGATCGAGCACGAAGCGGCGGCCCGACGCGATCATGGTGCCCCATTCCGGCAGCGGCGGCTGCGCGCCGAGGCCGAGGAAGCCGAGGCCGGCAGCGGTCAGGATGATGCCGGCCATGTCGAGCGTCACCCGGACGATCAGCGAGGATATGCAGAGCGGCATGATGTGTCGCAGCACGATGCGGAAGGGCGAGGCGCCCATCAATTGCACCGCCTTGATGTAATCGGAATTGCGCACGGTCAGCGTTTCGGCGCGCGCGATGCGCGCATAAGGCGGCCATGAGGTGATGGCTATGGCCAGCACCGCATTCTCGATGCCGGGGCCTAAGGCCGCGACAAAGGCCAGCGCCAGGATCAGCTTGGGGAAGGCGAGGAAGATGTCGGTGATGCGCATCAGGATGGCATCGGTCCAGCCGCCGGCATAGCCGGCGACGGTGCCGACAAGCAGGCCGATCGGTGCGGCGATGATGGCAACCAGGATGACCACGTAGAGCGTCCAGCGCGAGCCATAGAGGATGCGCGAAAGGATATCGCGGCCAAGGTCGTCGGTGCCGAACCAGTGCTCAGCGCTCGGCGCCAGCAGGCGCGAGCCCTTGAGGTCGCCAAATGTCGGCGAGTAGGGCGCCAACACGCCGGCAAGGGCGGCAACAATCAGCAGGGCAATGATGATGAGCAGGCCGAGAAACGCCAGCCGGTTGGCGGAAAAGCGCCGCCACGCCACGTAGGCGCGGCCGAGCCTTGCCTGCATGCGCGACGCCGGCCGCTCGCTGAGCAGCCAGTCGCGGCGGGTCTGGATTGTCTCGGTGCTCATCCTGTCTTGGTCCTCGGATCAAGCACACGGTAGAGCAGGTCGGAGAGAAGATTGATGGCGATGAACACCGAGCCGATGACGATGGTGCCGCCGAGTACCGCGTTCATGTCGGCGTTCTGCAGCGAATTGGTGATGTAGAGGCCGATGCCCGGCCAGGAGAATACGGTCTCGGTCAGCACCGAGCCTTCGAGCAGGCCGGCATAGGATAGCGCGATCACCGTCACCATCGGCACAGCGGCGTTGCGCAGCGCGTGGCCCCAGATGATCCGGGTTTCCGACAGGCCCTTGGCGCGCGCCGCGACGATATATTCCTGCGACAGTTCGTTGAGCATGAACGAGCGCGTCATG
This sequence comes from Mesorhizobium bavaricum, assembly GCF_056781655.1. Lineage (NCBI taxonomy): Bacteria > Pseudomonadati > Pseudomonadota > Alphaproteobacteria > Hyphomicrobiales > Phyllobacteriaceae > Mesorhizobium > Mesorhizobium bavaricum. The sequence goes on from NZ_CM165566.1 coordinate 300,901, forward strand.
CGGCTGATATAGGCGAGCGAGAAATAGCCGAGCAGCGAGGCCGGCAGGATGATGTGCCGGAAGGCATCATAAAAGACGTCCCACTGCCCCTGCATAGCGGAGTCGAGGAGATAAAAACCAGTGATCGGCGTGAAGGTGTATTCATAGACGACGTCAAGCCGGGCCGGGAAAGCCACCCATTGCAGCTTGGCATAGAACAGCACCAGCGCCAGCAGTCCCAGCCAGAAGATCGGCACGGAATAGCCGATCAACCCGATGATCCGCACGATCTGGTCGATGAGGCTACCGCGCCTGACCGCGGCCAGCACGCCAAGCGGCACGCCGAACAGCGCACCGATCAGCGTTCCCAGCGTCGCCAGTTCCGTCGTTGCCGGAAGTGCACGGCGAATATCGGTCATGACCGGATTGGTGGTCAGCACCGAGGTGCCGAAATTGCCGTTCAGGGCATTTTTCACATAGATGTAGAACTGCTCGACCAGCGGCAGATCCAGCCCCATCTCGCGGCGCGTGCGCTCGACGACATTGGCCGGCGCCCGATCGCCGAGCACCGCCAGCACCGGATCAATCGGGATCACACGGCCGATGAAGAACGTCACCGCGAGCAGACCAAGATAGGTCGTGACCGCGATGACCAGAAACCGGCCGAGCGATGATGCAAAGGCGACGGCGCGGGCGCTGCCGCGCCCGCCCTCGTTTTCAACCGCGCTCATGCGGCGCGTCCGCGGGCACTATTCCTTGGAAACCGGCCCGACGAAGTTGCTGTCGAAGCTCGGGCCGAGGGCGAAGCCCTTGAGGTTCTTGCGCAGGCCAGCCACTTCCAGCTGCTGGTGGATGACGACGAAGGGGCTGGTGTCGAGGATCTTCTTCTCCAGATCCTTGTACATATCGGCGCGCTTGCCCGCGTCCTTCTCAAGCAGGGCTGCTTCCGTCTGCTTGGTCAGGTCCGGGATGTCCCAGGCGTTGCGCCAGGCCAGCGTCTTGGTCTTGGCTGCATCCGAATTGTCGGGGTTCGAGGCAAAAGTCTGGGCATTGGAATTCGGATCGAAATAATCCTGGCCCCATTGGCCGATATAGATGTCGTGGTTGCGGGCGCGGTACTTGGTCAGGGTCTGCTTGCCGTCGCCTGGAATGATCTCCAGCTTGATGCCGGCCTGGCCCAGCGTCTGCTGGATCGATTCCGCCATGCCGGTTGTCGGCTGGCCGGTGCGTACGTCCATGGTTACGCTGAAGCCGTCGGGCAGGCCGGCCTTGGCCAGCAGTTCCTTGGCCTTGGCGACATCGAGCTTGAACGGATTCTCGTCGAGTTCACCCAGAACCCCTTTGGGCAGGAAGGTCTGGTGAATCTCGCCAATGCCCTTGAGGATGGTCGAACTCAAGGCATCATAGTCGACCAGATATTTGAACGCCTGGCGCACTTCGGGCTTGGCGAGGTTCGGGTTCTTCTGGTTGAGGCTGATGTAGTAGACCGTGCCCTTCGGCGCGCTGGTGGTGGTGAGATCGGCGTTCTTGGCGATGGCGTCGAGATCGTTCGGCTCGAGGTTGCGGGCAACGTCGATGTCGCCGGCTTCCAGCGCCAGGCGCTGGGCCGAGCTTTCCTTCATGTTGCGATAGATGACGCGGGCGAGCTTGGCCTTTTCACCGAAGTAGTTGTCGTTGCGCTCCATGACGACGGCTTCGTTGGCGCGCCATTCGCGCAGCTTGAAAGCGCCCGAGCCGGCATAGCCGGTCTTCAGCCAGGCATTGCCGAAGTCATTGTCCCATTTGTAGTCGGCGCTCGGCGTCACCGCGGCGACATGTTCCTTAACCAGCTTGGCGTCGACGACCGACGCGACCGTTGCCGACAGACAGTTCAAGACGAAGCTCGGCGCGTAGGCCTTGTCGACGGTGAACTGGAAGGTGGTGTCGTCGACCGCCTTGGCCTTGTCAGTGACGTTGTCGCCGCTGATGCCGAACTGGCCGATGATGAACGCCGGGCTCTTGTCCAGCTTGACGGCGCGCTCGAACGAATAGGCGACGTCGGCCGCGGTGATCGGATTGCCCGAGGCAAATTTCAGGCCGGGCTTGAGCTTGAAGGTGTAGGTCAGGCCGTCGTCGGAAACGGTCCAGCTTTCGGCGAGGTCGCCCTTGACCTTGGAGGTGTCGCTGAGGTCGAGACGGACGAGCAGATCGTAGGTGTTGCCGGTGACCTCGGCGGTCGAGAGTTCGAACGCCTCGCCCGGATCCATGGAGATGATGTCGTCGATGGCGAAACCTTCGACCAGCGTGTCGGCGGGTGTGACCGCGCCAGCTGGGGCGCCGGCCAGAAGCAGCGCGGACATGGCTGCGCCCGCGAGCAAGATGCGAGAGCGTAGAGCGAACTTTTCCATCATCATTGTGATTGTTCCCTGTTTTGTTGTTTGTTGACCTGAGTTCCCGGCTCAGGTTTGCAGAATTCTTTTCGGCGCCGATCAACGGCCCTCCGACCCCTTAACGTTGCGGTTTTTGTCCAGTTGGTCAACATCTATTCGGAGGTCTTCCAGTCGGCAACGAGCATTTGCAAGACAGCTTATTGGACCAGAATGCGCTGTGGCGAGTCGATGCATGCGCCGGCTAATTGAGGCCGCTAATCGGGAAAAATCTGCTAATTTCAGAGCTACTTGAGCGCAGTGACCAGCCCGGCATCGGGAAAGCAGGTGGCGGCGCGACCGTTCTTGGCTTGCCACTTGCCGATCGAGCGGCGGGTCTTGAAGCCGGGCAGGCCGTCGGCGCTGCCGACATCATAGCCCTTGGCCTCCAGCGCCCGCTGCAAAGCGGCGATGTCTGACCGGTAGAGCCCACCGACCGCGCCCCAGCTGCCGGTAAAATTGCTGTCGCCATGGGCGATGCGATCGGCGCCATGACCGATGAACAGCGCATAGAGGTCGCTGGTGTTGTATTCCTTCAGCACGTAGAAATTGGGCGTGGCGATGAAGGCCGGCCCGCTGCGTCCGGCCGGCATCAGCAGGAAGCCTTCGGCCTTCAGCTCGCTTGCCGGAAACGCTTTTCCGCCGACACGCTTGATGCCCATCGCCGCCCACTCAGAAATCTTCTTGCCCTGGTCCGGACCTTCGAGCGAACAGGAGACCGTCTCCGGCACGGTCACCTCAAAACCCCAGCCACGCCCCCTCACCCAGCCATAGTGGACGAGATAGTTGGCGATCGAGGCCAGCACGTCCGGCGTCGAATTCCAGATGTCGGCGCGGCCGTCGCCATCGAAGTCGACGGCATGTTTCAGGAACGAGGTCGGCATGAATTGCGGCTGGCCGAGCGCACCAGCCCAGGATGATTTCATCGCACCGACCGGGGCCAGCCCGCGCTCGACGATTTCCAGCGCGGCCAATAGCTCGGTGCGGAAGAAGTCCTTCTTGGTCGACATGAACGCCTTGGTGCCCAGCACCTCGAAGGCGTCATAGGGCATTTTTGCCCCGCCGAAGCCAGTCTCACGCCCCCAGATCGCCAGCAGTACCTCGCCCGGCACGCCATAGCGCTTCTCTATCGCGGCAATAGTCCTCGCATTGGCGGCCTCGCGCGCCCGGCCGCCAGCGGCCACCGCACCGATGGTCTTCTCGGCGAAATAGGCGCCGGGCGAGCCGAACTCGGCCTGGTGCTGCTTCTGCGGCGTGGTCGCCTTCTCGCCCGGCTTCACCAGATCGGGCAGCTTCAAATTGGGTTTGACGCCGTCGAAAGCGGCATCGAAGGTTTTCTTGGAGATGCCTTTCGCCTTGGCTAGCGGCCACAGATCATTCTGCAGCCAGACGCGGAATTGATCGTCGATCTTTGCGGCGGAGGCGGGAGCTGCGACGCCCAGGGCGATAAGGATTGCGAGGAAAATCGCAATGGCCAGTTGGTAGAGCGGGGCGCGAAGGAATGCAGTCATCTCAGGAGCATCCTTCTCCGCCAATTGCGTCAAAACGCCGTCCGGGAGCGCAGCGCCGCGGCCAGCGTGCCTTCGTCGAGATAATCGAGCTCACCACCGACCGGCACGCCATGCGCCAGGCGTGTCACCTTGAGGTCGAATCCGGACAGCTGGTCGGTGAGGTAATGCGCGGTGGTCTGACCCTCGACCGTGGCGTTGACAGCGAGGATGATCTCCCTGACCTCGCCGCCGGCGACGCGGTCGATCAGCGAGCGGATGTTGAGCTGGTCGGGGCCGATGCCGTCGAGTGGCGACAGCGTGCCGCCGAGCACATGATAGCGCACATTCATCGCTGCCGCCCGCTCCAGCGCCCACAGGTCGGAGACGTCCTCGACGACGATGACGGTGCCGGCGTCACGGCGCGGATCGGTGCAGATCATGCAGGGGTCCGCCGTATCGACATTGCCGCAGGTCGAGCAGATGCGCACCTTGTCGGCCGCCTCGGCCATGGCGGCGGCGAGCGGCGACAGCAGTTGCTCCTTCTTCTTGATCAGATGCAGTGCCGCGCGCCTGGCCGAACGGGGACCCAGGCCCGGCACCTTGGCCAGGAGCTGGATCAGGCGTTCGATCTCGGGACCGGCGATTCGCTTGGACATCGCTCTGATCTAGGATTTTTCAGAGCGCTTTGGAACATCCCGCGACCGCATGAGCCGCCATATTGCACTTGCGGACCCATGGGGCGGACCATGGACTGCAAATCAGTTGGCTTCGAGCGGCCGGCCCTGGCTGACGATCATCGCGCCGATGGCGTCGGTGTTCTCAGGCGTCGACTGGAACCCCATCGCCGCCTCTTGCGGCGCGTTCGCAACCGAGGAGATGACCGGCTTGGCCAGAGTTCCGCCAAAACGGGCGGCATCCGGTTCTTCCATCGGCTCCTGCATCGCCACCACCGTCGGCTCCAGCGAGACGCGCGCGGATTTCGCGGTCGGCGCGACCGAGGCGGTCATGTAGGTCTGTTGCGCAGGTAAGGACCGACCTGTCGCCGGCTTGGCCGGACGCACCGGCTCGGCGGAAGCGACAAGCGTCACTGGCGCGGCTGGCTTCACCATTTCGGGTGCTGCCGAGGCGACGGCGACTTGCGGTTCATCCGGCAGCGGCTGCCAGTTGCGGCCGCGCTTTTCGTAGAAGGCATTGCCGCCCGCGACCATGGTGTAATGCATGTTCCTGTAGGGGAAGCGCAGCCCGGCGGTGTGGAAATACATCGTGTTCTTCAGCTTGGCCTTGCGCTCGCCCTTGAGCACGGCATCGGCGGCTTCCTCGACGTCGGGCATCGCCCGCGAATTCATCGGCCGGGTCATGACGCCGGGCGCGAACTGCCCACGCTCGCCCACCACCTCACAGATGGTGCTGCCGTGGTTGCCTGAGCGCAGCCGGTTCATCACCACCGTGCCGACCGCGATCATGCCGTCGCGGCTCGACCGGTTGGACTCGAAGAACATCGCCCGCTCCAGGCATTCCTTGTCCTTCGGCGTGTGACTGTAAGAGCGCGAACTCAGGAAATTCGGCGTGATGGCGTCGGTCAGGCTGGCGACGGACATGCCGTGTGAGGTGGTCTGGCTACAGGCAGCCAAAAACAGGGGTGAAATGACGGCGCCGAGCAACAGCGGCGTCTTCCATCGCATGACAATCAACAGGTAACCCTCATTTCGATGCCCGCCCCCAGGCTGCGGCAAGAATGAGACACTTTCAGGCAAAATGATGGCTAAAACGTTATTAATGAGGCACTGTTGCCAAATTGGAACAGTTGCGTGGCTTTTCCCGGTTACCGCCCAGCCGGTATCGCGGCCGGCTGGCCAGGTTCAAGCTCTTCGACTTTCTCCGAAAACAGGCCGCGTCTGAGGAACAACACCAGTGCGTCCCTGGCGGTTGGAGCGATCTTTCCCGGCCAGTCGCTTTCGATGAATTCGGCCTTGGTGAAGTCCGGATTTGTCTCGCCGGCCGCCTCCAGGAATTCGGCGATCTCGAGCACGATGACGCGCTCGTCCTTCGACAGCGCCGACGTGCCGGCCTCGATCGACGGGCGATGCACGTAATCCTCAAACAGGTCGAAGTAGCCCTTGATGCCGACAAGATCGACACCGGCGTCGCAATCGGCCAGGATTTCCAGGACCTCGTAGATCCTGTTGCGGACACGCTGCTCGATCAGTCTTTCGGAGGGCTCTTCGGTCATGGCACGCTGCCGCTGAACGCTAGAAGGGCAATTTCATTCCTGGCGGGATCGGCAGGCCGGCGGTCAGCGCCTTGGTCTTTTCCTGCATGATCTGCTCGACCTTGGTCTTGGCGTCATTGTGGGCGGCCAGCACCAGGTCTTCCAGGATCTCGACATCGTCTTCCTTGAACAGGGACGGGTCGATCTTCAGCGACTTCATCTCGAATTTTCCGGTCAGCGTCACGTTGACCAGGCCGCCGCCGGCCTGGCCGGACGCCTCCAACGTGGCGATCTCATCCTGCATGGCCTGGAACTTGGCCTGCATTTCTTTCGCCTTGCCCATCAGGCCGAGAAGATCTTTCATGGTCGGGTCCTTTGCGGATTCGTGCTGTGGTCAGGTCTCGTCGTCGTCCGCCGGCGGCTCGACCGGCACTTCGGCCTCGGCCGTATCGGCTTCCGGCGCGTCGGGAATGCGCACGTCGATGATCTTGGCGCCGGGGAACCGCGCCAGAATGGCGGCAACGGTCGGATCGCTCTTGGCGTCGAGGAAGGCGGTCTCGCGCTTGGTCGATTCCATTTCGGCGAGCGTCTGGCCGCCCTCCTCCTTCGACAGCGAGACCAGCCAGCTGCGGCCGGTCCAGGCGCGCAGCTTCGTCGTCAGGTCGTTGAGCAGCATCTTGGGCGCATCAGCGGTCAGACCGACGTCGATGCGGCCGGGCTCGATGCGCACGAGACGGATGCAGCTCTTAACCAACACCTTGAAGGCGATGTCACGCTGCGAGTCGGCAAGGGCAACGATGTCGGCCAGCGATTTCAGCGGAACCTGCTGCGTCTCCAGCACCGGCTGAGGGGGTGCGACGAAGGCGACAGGGGCGGGTGTGGCCTCGACAAGCCGCATGGTCTGCGCGCCGCCTGGCCCGGATGGCATACGGCTTTGTGTAACCGCGCTGGCGCCGCCACCATTGCCGGACCCCGTGGGCGCGCCATTGGGGCGCGACGCGCTATTTTGAACTGGCGCCGCACCCTCTAGCGATCTCAATGCCTCGTCCAGCGTCGGCAGGTCGGCGGCGTGCGCCAGCCGGATCAGCACCATCTCGGCGGCACTCACGGGCCTGTTGGAGGATTGCACCTCGGGGATGCCCTTGAGCAGCATCTGCCACGTCCGTGACAGCACCCTGACCGACAGCGTCCTGGCGAAATCCGCGCCGCGTTGGCGCTCGTCCTGCGACAGCGCCGCATCGTCGACGGCCGACGGCACGAAACGCAGCCGGGTGACGAGGTGGTTGAACTCGGCAAGGTCGGTCAGCACGGCGGCCGGATCGGCGCCGGTGTCATACTGCGCGCGGAATTCCCCAAGCGCTGCCGCCACATCGCCCTGCATTACATGTTCGAACAGGTCGACGATGCGGGCGCGATCGGCCAGCCCCAGCATCGCTCGCACCGCGTCGGCGCTGACACTGCCCGCGCCATGCGCGATCGCCTGATCGAGGATGGAGAGCGAATCACGGGCCGAGCCCTCGGCGGCGCGGGCGATCATCGCCAGCGCGTCGTCGTCGACCGAAATGCCTTCCTTGGCCGAAATCGAGGAGAGGTGCGCAACCAGTGCGCTGGCGTCGATGCGCCTGAGGTCAAAGCGCTGGCAGCGCGACAAGACGGTGATCGGAACCTTGCGAATTTCGGTGGTGGCGAAGATGAACTTGACGTGCGGCGGCGGCTCTTCCAGCGTCTTCAGCAGGCCGTTGAAGGCCTGGGTGGAAAGCATGTGCACTTCGTCGATGATATAGACCTTGTAGCGGGCCGACACCGGAGCGTAGCGCACGCGCTCGATGATGTCCCTGATATCGTCGATGCCGGTGTGCGAGGCGGCATCCATCTCGATGACGTCGACATGACGGCCTTCCATGATCGCCTGGCAATGCTCGCCGAGCACGGCAAGCTCGACCGACGGCTGGTCTGATGTGGCGGTCTTGTAGTTGAGCGCACGCGCCAGAATGCGCGCCGTCGTGGTCTTGCCGACGCCGCGCACACCGGTCAGCATCCAGGCCTGTGCAATGCGGCCGGTGGCAAAGGCGTTGGTGAGGGTGCGCACCATCGGCTCCTGGCCGACCAGCTCGGAGAAGTTCGAAGGACGGTATTTGCGCGCCAGCACACGATAGGCGGCGGCCTTGTCCGTTCCCGAATTTCCGGCTTCGCTCATTCGCCCGTAAAGCTCCAAATAACCGCGCCCGAAGGCGGCCTATTCCTGCGCATAGTCTCGCCCGCGCTGCAATGCGTCGTCAATGTCGCGAGAGGGGCGATGAGGTGGGAGGCTGGAACAATGACCCGTTCCGGGCTCGTTAGGGCTGCTTCCTTCCGGACCTGACCCGGTTGGCGAGTGGATCGTCCACCACCAACCTCCCGCTTTCCATATCGGCAATTCGGCGATGAAATGCAAGTGCGCAGGCAAATCAGCGGCGCGAACCGCTGCGGATCAATGATTCGCTTGCAGCCCTGTTGCTGCCGCTCTAGCGTCATGAGTTTGAGGAAACCAAGAAAAGCAAGGGAAACGCCGATGCTGCCGGGCCTGGAGGCCGGATTCACGCTGGATGCCCGGCTGGAGGCGGACAGCGAGCAATTGATGTGGCTTGGGCTGTGCGAATTGCGGGTGATGAACGACCGTCGCTGGCCATGGCTGCTTCTGGTGCCGCAGCGGCCGGGCGCGGAGGAAATCCACGACATGACCCCACTCGACCAGGCGATGCTGACCTTCGAGACCAATATGGTGGCGCAGGCGCTGAAAAAGGTGACCGGCTGCACCAAGATCAACACCGGCGCGCTCGGCAACATCGTGCGCCAGTTGCACATCCATGTCATCGCGCGTTCGGAAGGCGATCCCGGTTGGCCGGGCCCGGTCTGGGGACATGGCCTGCGTGAGCCCTATCAGCGTTCCGACCTGCGCCGGTTTGCCCAAACGATCAAGGCGGCGCTATAAGCCTTCCCCGTGTCCATCCCAAAGCATCAGAGTCCGCATGAGCTTCCGCCTGTTTGACGCGCCGTTGCGCGAGCCGAGCCAGTTTGTCGGCTTTGCCGGCAACATGATCGACCGGCAATCCGAGAACCGCGCCGACGATTCCGTCGACAAGGCGCTTGCCGATCGCACGACAAGGCTGCTGTTGATGAATGGCGGCCGGCTCTATCTGAAGCTCGGCGAGGGTGGCGGTCTCGACCCCTGGTTCGGCGCCGCCGAGAGCGAGCCGTTCAAGGCTTCATTCGCCCAGGGAGTCCTGCTCGGCTTTTCCGAACAGGGACCCGTACTGGCGGTGCCAGCCGGCGTCGACGCCGATCATCTGCCGGAGACCATCAAGGCGATCGACTACCGCTCGGTCTACATGCAGGGGCTGATCGATGAGGCCGCCGCCGGCGCGATGGCGCAAGGTGCTGCCCTGCTCGCCTGGCATGCAAGCCATCGCTTCTGCAGCAAATGCGGCGCCGAATCACAGATGCGGGCCGGCGGCTACAAGCGCCATTGCCCAAATTGCGGCACCGAGCATTTTCCGCGCACCGACCCGGTGGCGATCATGCTGACGGCAACGCGGGAAAAGTGCTTGCTCGGGCGCGGCCGGCATTTCGGGCCAGGCATGTACTCGGCCCTTGCCGGCTTTATCGAACCGGGCGAGACGATCGAAGCTGCGGTGCGCCGCGAGACCCTGGAGGAGGCCGGGATCCTGCTTGGCCGCGTCGTCTACCATGCCAGCCAGCCCTGGCCGTTTCCCTATTCGCTGATGATCGGCTGCTTCGGCGAGCCGCTCAACGATGACATCCAGGCCGACCTCAACGAACTGGAGGACTGCCGCTGGTTTGCCCGCGACGAGGTGCGTTTGATGCTGTCCCGGGAGCATCCCGGCAATCTGGTCACACCACCGAAAGGCGCCATTGCCCATCACCTCATTCGCGCCTGGGTCGAAAGCGCATGATGGCAGTCAAAGACTTTGCAGGAGCAGAAAATGATCCGTCACACCGTCGTCTTCACGCTGAAGCATCCGCCGCATTCGCTGGAGGAAAAGAGATTCCTGGTCGACGCCAAGAAAGCCCTCTCGGCGATCAGAGGCGTCACGCATTTCGAGCAATTGCGGCAGGTCAGCCCCAAGAACGACTATCGCTTCGGCTTCTCGATGGAGTTCGCCGACCAGGCCGCCTACACGAGGTATAACGACCATCCCGACCATGTCGCCTTCGTGCGCGACCGTTGGGTCCCGGAAGTCGAGACCTTTCTCGAAATCGACTATGTGCCGCTGGGCGCGGTGATCTAGTCGGCCACCTTCCACTGCTCCCGCGATTCGCTGGCCGGATAGACGCCCAGGATTCGCACCTCGCGGGAGAAGAAGCGAAGTTCGTCCAGCGCCAGCTTGACCAGGGGATCGTCGGGATGGCCCTCGATGTCGGCGTAAAACAGCGTCGCCGTGAATGCCCCCAACTGGTAGCTTTCCAGTTTGGTCATGTTGATGCCGTTGGTGGCAAAACCGCCCATCGCCTTGTAGAGCGCGGCCGGCACGTTGCGGACGCGGAAGATGAAGGTCGTCATCATCTTGGTGTCGGCTGACGGACGCTCGGCCCATTGCTTGTTCTTGGTCAGAACAACAAAGCGGGTGACGTTGGAGTCGGTGTCCTCGACATTCTCCTCGATGATGTCGAGCCCGTAGAGCGTCGCGGCCAGCGCGGGCGCCAGCGCCGCCATGGTGCGGTCCTTGACCTCGGAGACCAGCTTGGCGGCACCCGCCGTGTCGCCGGCGACTACTGCCTTCCAGCCGTTCTTGCGAATGTATTTGCGGCACTGGCCAAGCGCGTGGATGTGGCTGTGCACGGTCTTGATCTCATCGCGCTTGACGCCGGGCAGCACCATCAGCTGAAAATGGATCGGCAGGAAATATTCGCCGACGATATGCAGCTTCGATTCCGGCAGCAAATGATGGATGTCGGCGACGCGCCCGGCAATGGTGTTCTCGATCGGGATCATGGCGAGATCGGCCTTGCCCGTCTCGACCGCGTTGAACGCATCCTCGAAGGTCGGGCACGGCAACGGCTCCATCGAGGGATAGACGTTGCGGCTGGCTGTGTCGGAATTGGCGCCCGGCTCGCCCTGGAAGGATATTCTGTTGGTCGTCTTTTCAGGCATGCCCAAGTCTCGGTTCAAAGTGTCTCTGGTTGAAGGGATTCTTCAGTGTGAAAGGATGGTTCTGGCGCGTTCGAGGTCTTCGGGCGTGTCGACGCCAAGCGGCAGCGAGCGCACGATCTCGGCGTCGATACGCATGCCGGCTTCCAGCGCCCGCAGCTGCTCCAGCCGCTCGCGCCGTTCGAGCGGCGACGGCTTCAGCGCGACGAAGCGCTCGAGTGCCGCGCGGCGATAGGCATAGAGGCCGACATGGTGATACAGCGCGCCCTCGCCCCATGGGGCGGTGGCGCGGGTGAAATAGAGCGCCCTCAGCCGGGTGCCGGAGAGCGGCGAACCGACGATCTTGACGACGTTCGGATTGGTCTTTTCCTCGTCGCGGATGATCTCGACGCCGAGCGTGGCGATATCCACCGCGGCATTCTCGAAAGGCCTGAGCGAAGCGATGATGATCTGCGGATCGATCGTCGGCAGGTCGCCCTGCACATTGACGATCGTTTCGACCTTGCGCTCAGGATCGAGCGCGACCAGCGCCTCGTGGATGCGATCGGAGCCGGATTCGTGGTCCACGCGTGTCATCACGGCCTCGAACCCGTGCGCGCGCACCGCTTCCGCCACGCTTTGCGTGTCGGTCGCCACCACCACCCGGCCGAGGCCGGCTTCAGCGGCGCGGCGGGCGACATGGACGATCATCGGCGCGCCGGCGATATCGGCCAGCGGCTTGCCCGGCAGGCGGGTCGAGGCCATGCGGGCCGGGATCAGGATCAGGGTGGACATGCGCGTTGCAGGGCGTCTCGAAAGAGGAAGGGAAAAGTGGCAAAAGGTCTCACTGGAAGCGCCCTTATAGGTGTTGCAACGCCCGAGCAAAAGACCTAGTTTCCGCCCGATTTGACCGCCTTCGCAGGGTGGGTCACGATACCGACGGACGGAGTGGACGGTTCGGTCCGCCGGAAAAGGGAGCAAGGGGCGTATGGATTCCAACGAAGTCAACAAGCTGCTCGCCGGATTGCTCGGAACCGTTTTCGTGGTCTTCTCGGTCGGCCTTGTGTCCGATGCGCTGTTTGCCTCGCCGGCCCCGGAAAAACCCGGTTTTGCCATCGAAGCCGCCGAGCCCGCGGAAGGCGGCCCGGCCGCTCCTGCCGCCGCAGCCAAGCCGATCGCCGACCTGCTGGCGACCGCCAATGTCGAGGCGGGCGCTGCCGTGTTCAAGAAATGCCAGGCCTGCCATTCCGGTGAAAAGGGCGGCCCCAACAAGGTCGGCCCCGATCTGTGGGATCTCATCGACCGTCCGGTCGCAGAGCATGAGGGCTTCGCCTATTCGGCCGGCATGAAGGAATTCTCCAAGGGCGGCACCGAGAAGTGGACCTACGACAACATCAACCACTTCATCACCTCGCCGAAGAAATTCGTGAAGGGCACGGCCATGGGCTTTGCCGGCCTGCCCAAGGACGAGGACCGCGCCAACGTCATCGCCTATCTGCGCACGCTGTCGGAAAATCCCAAGCCGTTGCCGGCGCCGGGGGCCGCCGCCGATGCGACCGCGCCGGCCAAGCCTGCCGATGCAGCCGCCCCGGCGAAGCCGGCTGAGGCTGCCGCTCCCGCCAAGCCGGCGGCACCCGCGGCTCCGGCTGCGCCAGCTCCCGCCGCACCGGCACCGGCGCCTGCCCAATAAACAAATTGTCACCTCGACGATCTTGAAAAAGCCGGGTTCAGCCCGGCTTTTTTGTTAGGATGATCGCATATGTAGCGACAAAGCCGCGCATTGCGGTTCTCACGAGCGGCAAATCATCTAGATTGCCTGTCTGGATTGATCAGGGACACGCAGCGCGAAGAGGATAGTGCATGACGGTTGGCCGAACGCTTCTCAAGTCGTTGCTGACTGCGGCCCTGCTGGCGGCGGGATTGCAAGCGACCCAGGCCGACGAATGGCGCACCACCTCATCGCTGATCGGCGAGTCCAAATACGGCGACAATTTTCAGCACTATGACTACGTCAATCCGAATGCGCCCAAGGGTGGCACGCTGAATTCGGTTGTGCTCGGCACTTATGACAGCTTCAACCCCTATGTCGTCCAAGGATCGCCGGCCGCCGGCCTGGTCGGCTTCGGCGGCGGCCTGCTGTACGACACGTTGATGGAGCAGGCGACCGACGAAGGCAGCACCAGCCATCCGCTCATCGCCGACGCCTACAAATATCCGGCCGACTATTCCTCGGCGACCTACCGGCTCGACCCGCGTGCCAAATGGCACGACGGCCAGCCGATTACTGTCGATGACGTCATATGGTCGTTCCAGGTGCTGAAGGCCAATAGCCCGATGTACAGCCGCTATTTCGAGAATGTCACCGATGCCGTAGCGATTTCGGACCGCCAAGTCGAATTCCATTTCAGCCAGAAGGGCAACCGGGAACTGCCGAAGATCATCGGCGATCTCGTCGTTCTGCCCAAACACTGGTGGGAGGGCGACGATGCCAACGGCAAGAAGCGCGACGTCACCAAGCCGACGCTGGAAATCCCGCTCGGCTCCGCTGCCTACAAGATCGCCAGCTTCAAGCCGGGCTCGGAAATCGTCTGGCAGCGCGTGCCGGATTACTGGGCGGCCAAGCTGCCGGTGAAGATCGGCCGCGAGAATTTCGACACGCAACGCTTCACCTATATTCTGGACGACAATGCTGCCTGGCTCGCCTTCACCAAGGGCGGATTGGATGACGTGAAGCCGGAAAACAGTTCGAGGCGCTGGAAAACGGCCTATGATTTTCCGGCAGTCAAAACCGGCGACGTTATCAAGCAGGAATTCAAGACCACCTCGCCTGAGCCGATGCAGGCTTTCATGCTCAACCAGAGGCGCCCGCTGTTCCAGGATCGCCTCGTTCGCGAGGCACTGACCTACCCATTCGACTTCGAGACCATGAACCGAACCCTGTTTTTCGGTTTCAACACCCGCACATCAAGCTATTTCCAGGGCACCGAACTGGCGTCGAGCGGATTGCCGCAAGGCAAGGAACTGGAGATTCTGGAAAAGTATCGCGACAAGCTGCCACCCGAACTGTTCACCCAGGAATTCAAGCTCCCGGTCTACGATTCGCCGCAAGCAGAACGGAAGTACCTGAAGCAGGCCGTCGATCTCTTCGCCAAGGCAGGCTGGGTGATCAAGGGCGGCAAGATGGTCAATGCCAAGACCGGCGAGCCGTTCAAGTTCGAGATCCTTGGCTGGAACGACACAGACCAGGTGATCTCCAGCCCCTATATCGCCAATCTGCGCAAGATCGGCGTCGATGCGACTCTGCGCCTGATCGACCAGACCCAGTACGTGAATCGCGTCAACAATTTCGATTTCGACGTCATCATATCGCAGCTTGGTCAGTCTGAATCACCAGGAAACGAGCAACGGGATTTCTGGAGTTCGAAGGCCGCCGATCGGCCCGGCTCGCGCAATTACGCTGGCATCAGGAATCCAGTCGTCGACGATCTGGTCGACCGCATCATCTTCGCTACCGACCGCGATGATCTGGTTGCCGCCACCCATGCGCTCGACCGGGTACTGTTGTGGAATTACTACGTCGTGCCACAGTATTATCGAGCCGTGGTCTGGCTGGCTTACTGGAACAAATTCGGCATTCCCGACAAGCAGCCAGCCTATGTCGGCACCGACCAGAATTCCTGGTGGATCGACCTCGACAAGGAAAAAGCGCTGGCCACCAAATACAGGGGCAGCAATTGATGGCGGTCCTTGCCCGCCGCGACTTCCTGGCACTGGGCAGTGCTGCCGCGGCCGCCGCTTTGCTGCCCGGCCGGGCCTTTGCCACGGTCCCGACCGGCATCAAACTGCACGGCCTGTCGGCCTTCGGCGACCTGAAATACAAAGCGGACTTCGCGCATTTCGACTATGTCAATCCGGACGCGCCCAAGGGCGGCCAGATGAATTTCGCGCCGCCCAACGCTACCTTGAATCAGAGCTTTCTCACTTTCAACACACTGAATTTCCTGGTGTTGAAAGGCGATGCGCCGCCGCGCGCCGAACTCTGTTTCGATTCTTTGATGGCAAGCGCGCTCGATGAGCCGGATGCGGTCTATGGCCTGCTTGCCGAGTCCGTTACCTTGTCGCAAGACCGCAATGGCTTCCGCTTCGTGCTGCGACCGCAAACGCGTTTCCACGACGGCTCGCCGCTGACCGCCGAAGACGTTGCCTTCGCCTTGAAACTCTACAAAGACCAGGGCCACCCGAGCCTTTCCAAGGCGCTGCGCTACATGACGGAAGCGGTCGCGACCGATCCCGTCACCCTCGATCTCACCTTCAACGGCGAACAGTCCGCACAAAACATCCTTGCGATCGTGTCCATGCCGATCGTGTCCAAGGCCTTTTATACGGCCAATGATTTCGACGCCTCGACGATGACGCCGCCGCTCGGCTCGGGACCATACAAAGTCGGGCGCGTGGCAGCCGGACAGACCGTCGAATATGAACGCGTCGCCAACTATTGGGGCCGCGATCTCGCCGTGAACCGCGGCCTTTACAATTTCGACCGCATCCGTATCGACTTCTATCTCGATCGGCAGGCCGCGTTCGAGGCCTTCAAGAAAGGTGACACGCATTTCCGCGAGGAATTTACCGCGCGGGTATGGGCGACCGGATACGACTTTCCGGCGCTGAAGGACGGCAAGGTCGTCAAACGGGAATTTCCCGGCGAAAAGACGCCAGACATGCAGGGTGTCGCGCTGAACCAGCGTCGTCCGCAATTCCGCGACGAGCGGGTGCGGCGGGCGATAGCCCGATGCTTCGATTTCGAATGGATGAAGCGGGCGCTGTTTTACGGCTCTTACGAGCGTTCGCAATCGAACTTCGAGCGGTCGGACTACAAGGCCGGAGGCATGCCATCGCCTGGGGAATTGGCCCTGCTGGAGCCGTTCCGGGCCGAGTTGCCGCCAGAGGTCTTTGGCGAAGCCGTGACGCAGCCGCTGTCCGACGGTTCGGGCCATGACCGCAAGCTGCTGGGCGAAGCTTCGAGATTGCTTGCGCAAGCCGGCTGGAACCGCGCCGGCAGTTTCGTCGTCAACGACAAGGGTGAGCGGCTGAAGGTTGAAATGCTGGCAGAAGATGACGGCATCGTTCGCATCTTCACCCCATGGTCCGAGAATATGAAGGCGATCGGGATCGACGCCTCGATCCGGCAAGTCGATTCGGCACAGTATGAACAGCGGCACAGCGATTTCGACTTCGATCTTACCGTACTGCATTGGTCGATCGGGGCGACGCCGACTGTTGACGGCCTGGAGATGCTCTATGATTCCCGGATGGCGAAAACGCCGGGACAGCGCAACTATCCCGGGACGGAGAGCAAAGCCATCGACGCACTGATCGTGGCGGCCGGCAAGGCGCAGAGCCGAAGCGAACTCGTCACCGCGCTCAGAGCGCTCGACCGGGTCTTGCGCGCGCGGCTAGACTGGATTCCAACATACTATCTGGCGAATCACCGCGTCGCCTATTGGGACATGTTCGGTTTTCTCGAGCAAAAGCCCGATTTCGGCTTTCCGGTCGAGACGCTGTGGTGGTTCGATAAGGGCAAGGCGGCAAAAATTGGCAAAGGCTGAGATGTTCGCTCAAGCAGGGCAAAAGGCCTGATGGGCGCCTATATCCTGCGCCGCATCCTGTTGATGATCCCGACCCTGTTCGGCATCATGGCGATATCCTTCGCCGTCATCCAGTTCGCCCCCGGCGGCCCGGTCGAACAGGTCATCGCCCGGCTCACCAACCAGGGCGGCAGCGATCGCCTCGGTAGCGGCGGTGGCGACGCAGGCGGCGGCGCCAATTTCGACGCCGCCGGTGACGTCAGCTCGAAATATCGCGGCGCGCAGGGTCTCGATCCGGAATTCATCAAGAAGCTGGAGAAGCAGTTCGGCTTCGACAAGCCGCCGCTCGAGCGCTTCGGCATGATGCTGTGGAACTACGCCCGCTTCGATTTCGGCGACAGCTACTTCCGCGACATTTCAGTGCTCGACCTGATCCTGGAAAAGATGCCGGTGTCGATCTCGATCGGGCTGTGGATCACGCTTTTGTCCTATCTGATCTCGATCCCGCTCGGCATCCGCAAGGCGGTGAAGGACGGCACCCCCTTCGACGTCTGGACCAGCGGCGTCGTCATTGTCGGCTATGCCATTCCGGGCTTCCTGTTCGGCATCATGCTGATGGTGCTGTTTGCCGGCGGGTCGTTCTGGGACTGGTTTCCACTGCGCGGCCTGACGTCCGACAATTGGGACCAGCTGTCCTGGTCGGGCAAGATCATCGACTATTTCTGGCACATGACCTTGCCGCTGACCGCGCTGGTGCTGTCGGCCTTCGCCACCACCACGCTGTTGACCAAGAACTCGTTCCTGGAGGAGATCCGCAAGCAGTATGTGGTGACCGCGCGCGCCAAGGGCCTGTCGGAATGGCAGGTGCTCTACGGTCACGTCTTCCGTAACGCCATGCTGATCGTCATCGCCGGTTTTCCGGGCGCCTTCATCTCGGCCTTCTTCACCGGCTCGCTGCTGATCGAGAACATCTTTTCCCTTGATGGCCTCGGCCTGCTCGGCTTCAGGTCGGTGGTCGAGCGCGACTATCCGGTGGTGTTCGCCAATCTCTACATCTTCTCGCTGCTCGGGCTGTTCGTCGGATTGCTGTCCGACCTGCTCTACACCTGGGTCGATCCGCGCATCGATTTCGAGCGGAGAGACGTCTGATGTCGGACACGACCGCGACCACGGAAGCGGCACCGGAGCGGATCGCGCGGCCCTTGCTGTCGCCGCTCAACAAGCGCCGCCTGCAGAATTTCAAAGCCAACCGGCGCGGCTACTGGTCGCTGTGGATCTTCCTCGTCCTGTTCGTGCTGTCGCTGTTTGCCGAACTGATCGCCAACGACAAGCCGATCATCGCCTCCTACAAGGGCGAGATCCTGTTTCCGGTGCTGGTCGCCTACCCCGAGGAGAAATTCGGCGGCTTCTATGCCGTCACCGACTATCGCGACCCGGTCATCCAGGACGAGATCAACGCCAATGGCTGGATGATCTGGCCGCCGGTGCGCTACTCCTACCAGACCGTCAACAACGCCATTCCGGAAGCAGCCCCTGCCAAGCCGTCCTGGCAGTATGACGCCAAGGCGCGCTGCATCCAGTATCCACAAGGGGCAGCCGACCCAGCCTGCATCGTCGGCAACTGGAACTGGCTCGGCACCGACGACCAGGCGCGGGACGTGCTGGCGCGCGTCATCTACGGCTTCCGCATTTCGGTGCTGTTCGGCCTGATCCTCACCGCCGGCTCGGCCTTGATCGGCGTCGCGGCCGGCGCGGTGCAGGGCTATTTCGGCGGATGGACCGATCTCCTGTTCCAGCGCTTCATCGAAATCTGGTCGGCGATCCCGGTGCTCTATCTGCTGCTGATCGTCGCCGCCATCCTGCCACCGGGCTTCTTCATCCTGCTTGGCCTGATGCTGTTGTTCTCCTGGGTGGCGCTGGTCGGCGTGGTGCGGGCCGAATTCCTGCGCGCCCGCAACTTCGAATATGTCAACGCGGCCCGCGCGTTGGGCGTGCCCAACCGCACCATCATGTTCCGGCACCTGTTGCCCAACGCCATGGTGGCGACACTGACCTTCATGCCCTTCCTGCTCAGCGGCTCGATCTCGACGCTGACCTCGCTCGACTATCTCGGCTTCGGCCTGCCGCCTGGCTCGGCCTCGCTTGGCGAACTGTTGAAGCAGGCGCAACGCAATCTCAACGCGCCGTGGCTCGGCATTTCGGGCTTCGTTGTTATCTCGCTGATGCTGTCGCTGCTGGTCTTCGTCGGTGAGGCGACGCGCGACGCCTTCGATCCGCGCAAGACGTTCAAATGAGCGACACTCCCCTGCTCAGCGTGCGAGATCTCAGCGTCGCCTTTGCGCAAGGCGGACAGCCGTCGATGGCGGTCGACCACATCTCGTTCGACATCGCCAAGGGCGAGACGGTGGCACTGGTCGGCGAATCCGGCTCGGGGAAATCGGTGTCGGCGCTGTCGGTGCTGAAGCTGTTGCCCTATCCCAGCGCCAGCCACCCATCTGGAAAGATCCTGTTCCAGGGCGCCGACCTCCTTGCCGTGAGCGAAAAGCAGTTGCGGCAGGTGCGCGGCAACAAGATCACCATGATCTTCCAGGAGCCGATGACATCGCTCAATCCGCTGCACACGATCGAGCAGCAGATCGTCGAGATCCTGAAGCTGCATCAGGGCATGGCTGATCGCCCGGCCAAGGCGCGCACGCTGGCCTTGCTCAACGAGGTTGGCATCCGCGACCCGCAAAAGCGCCTCGATGCCTATCCGCACCAGCTGTCCGGCGGCCAGCGCCAGCGCGTGATGATCGCCATGGCGCTGGCCAACGAACCCGAACTGCTGATCGCCGACGAGCCTACGACGGCGCTCGACGTCACCGTGCAGGCGCAGATCCTCGAGCTGCTGGCGGAGTTGAAGAGCCGCAAGGGCATGTCGATGCTGTTCATCACCCACGATCTCGGCATCGTGCGCAAGATCGCCGACCGGGTCTGCGTGATGACCAAGGGCAAGATCGTCGAGACCGGGCCGACCAAGGAGATCTTCGCCAACCCGCAGCACGCCTATACGCGCCATCTCCTGGCCGCCGAACCGAAAGGCAAGCCGCCGGCGGCCAACGCCGCAGCCAAGCCTGTCATGACCGGCAAGGACATCAAGGTCTGGTTTCCGATCAAGCAGGGCTTCTTCCGCCGCACCGTCGACAATGTGAAAGCGGTCGACGGCATCGATGTCACCGTTCGCGCCGGCCAGACGCTGGGCGTGGTCGGCGAATCCGGCTCGGGCAAGACGACGCTCGGCCTGGCGCTGGCGCGCATGATCTCGTCGACCGGAAGCATCCAGTTCAACGGGCGCGATATCAACCAGCTCTCCTTCAACGCCATGCGGCCGTTGCGGCGCGAATTGCAGATCGTCTTCCAGGACCCGTTCGGCTCGCTCAGCCCACGCATGTCGATCGCCGAGATCATCGAGGAGGGCCTGAAGATCCACGAGCCGAAGCTGTCGCCCGACCAGCGCGACGCGCGCGTCGCCGATGTGCTGAAGGAAGTGGGGTTAGACCCTGCGACACGCAACCGCTACCCGCACGAGTTTTCCGGCGGCCAGCGCCAGCGTGTCGCTATTGCGCGCGCCATGGTGCTCAACCCGCGTTTCGTCATGCTCGACGAGCCGACATCGGCGCTCGACATGAGCGTGCAGGCGCAGGTCGTCGACCTTTTGCGCAGCCTGCAGGCCAAGCACGACCTTGCCTATCTGTTCATCAGCCACGACCTCAAGGTCATCCGGGCGCTGGCCAATGACGTCATCGTCATGCGCAACGGCAGGATCGTCGAAGCCGGGCCTTCCGAGCGGATTTTTGAAAATCCGCAAACGGACTATACTCGGGCGCTGATCTCGGCCGCCTTCAAGATAGAAACGGCGCCGGTCGGCATCGTCAGCGAGTGATTTGCGTAAAAAGGGACTAGAAGACCACGATGGAAAAAGGCCGCATCCTGCTTGCCGTCACCGGCTTTCATCCGCAGCGCTGGCGCGACCTGCTGTCGGCCGAGCGTGAGGTGGTGCTTGAGCCCGACGGCGCCAGCGACCCGTCGATCACCTACGCGGTGGTGTGGAAGCAGAAGCCGAACCTTCTGGCGTCGCTGCCCAATCTGCGCGCCATTTTCTCGATCGGCGCCGGCGTTGACCACATCTTCGCCGATCCCGGCCTGCCCGACGTGCCAATCGTCAAGGTCGTCGCCGACAACCTCACCCAGTACATGACCGAATATGTCGTCTGGCGGGTCCTCGACCATCACCGCCAGGGCCTGCTCTACCGGTCGCAGCAGCCGAAGAAGATCTGGCACGAACCACAGCAGCGGCCAGCCAGTGATATTTCGGTCGGCATCATGGGGCTCGGCAATCTCGGCCGCGCCGCGGCCTCGATGCTTTTGTCGCTCGGCTTTGCCGTCAATGGCTGGTCACGCAGCGAGCGGCCGATGAAAGGTGTTGCGACCTATTCCGGCGAGGCCGGATTGATCCCCTTCCTCAAGGCGACCGATATCCTGGTCGTGCTTTTGCCGCTGACGCCAGACACTCACGGCATCATCAACTACGGCGTGCTGAAGGAGCTGAGGAAACGCAACGGCCTCGGCGGCTCGGTGCTGATCAATGCCGGACGTGGCCGCCTGCAGAAGGACGCCGACATCATGCGGGCGCTGGATGACGGTACTCTGAAGGAGGCGAGCCTCGATGTGTTCGAGGTCGAACCGTTGCCCAAGACCAGTCCGCTGTGGGGACATCCGAAAGTGTTCGTGACGCCGCACGCGGCGGCGACCTCCGACCCCGTCCACCTGGTGCCGATCATGCTGCGCCAGATGGACGCTTTCGAGCGCGGCGAAAAGCTCGACAATTTGGTGGACCGCAAGGCCGGGTACTAGAGCAATTCCAGGAAAAGTGTGAAACGGTTTTCCCGGGAAAAGTGCATAGCGCTTTCCCTTGGGAATTGCGTCAAAACAAAGGGATAGAGCGCCCGCGTTCTTCTGGATTGAGGCCGATGCGCGTTGATCGCCTCCAGACCTAACCAGGCAGCGCCAATTTCTTCTTCTGCTCGTCTGGCTTGCCGCAGTCGCGGCGATCAATCGACCGGTTCATGGCATCGATCTCGCCGGTCGCCTTGTCGGCGTCGCGCTTGGTCTTGGAGCGCACGTCCGGCGTGAACGGGCCGAAGCCCATTGCCGGATTGGAGAAGGTCGGCTTGGCCTTCGTCGACAGATGATATTGCTGCGCCAGCCCGTTGCGCTGCGACAGCAGCTGGTCGCAGGGCACGCTGTCATACTGCAGGGAGGATTGTATGTCGGCGTCCTGCCGCTCGGCCATTGAGCTGCCCGCGCAGCCGGCGGCCACAAGGCAAGATGCCAAGACAATCATGTTCCAGCGCATCGACTATGCTCCTCCTGATATCCCGCCTTGATGCGACCAGATCGCAAATATCAGTCGCGCATGCAAATCGGACTTTTTCGCAGCACGGATGCCTGCGGGGATGATGAAAGATAGCCTCCTCAACCTGCCGGCGGCTTGCCTGCCACAACGACCAACCCGTCGACGGGTTCCCAGCGATCCTGCCGGATCACGGTCGTTTCCAGCGACAGGATCGAAAACTCGCTGGCAGCCAGGACGTCACGCACATAGCGTTGCGAATGTGCGTAGCGGCGCGACGGCTGCAACACAAAATCGCCAGTGCCGGTCAAGCTCTCGACGGAAAAGGCGAACAGGCCATCCCTGGCCAGCAAGCCGGCAATCGTCTTCACCACGCTATCGAGCGCCCCGACATAGATGAAGACATCGGCGACGGTCACCAGATCGGCTTTCGGGCCGGCATAGGAAAAATCCCGCAGATCGGCCTTGCCCAGGACATCGTAGACGCCCTTGGCCCGCGCCTGCTGCAGCATCCTGGCCGAAATGTCATATCCCTCCAGCCGATCCGCGATCGGCCGCAGCCTCTGCCCCATCAGCCCGGTGCCGCAGCCGAGATCGAGCGCCAGCGGAAAGCGGCCCGGCCTGGCGGCTCGAATGGCCTGATCGAGCAACTCGGGCAGCCGGTACCCCAGCCTGTCGACCAGCGATTCATCGAAGCTCACGGCATAGTGGTCGAACAGCGTCTCGACGAAGGCGCTGGGCAGCGCGTCGGCTCGCGGCGCCTTGCCGATCAATTGCAGGTTAAGGGCTGCACCCTGACGATCCGTCGGATCGAGCTGCAGCGACATCGTCCATGCCTGGGCGGCCAGATCCGGAGCACCCGCCGCCTGCTGCATTTCGCCGAGGCGAAACCAGCCCATCGCCCATTGCGGCGTCAGTTCCAGTGCGCCGAGCAGCAATTCCACTGCTGCCGCATGATCGCCATCCGCGTGAAGCATCTCGGCGTAGTCGGCGCGGCGATCGGCGTTCAAGTCGCCGGACGAAGCCTGAAGCGGTTTCATGGCGATGGGGTCCTGTCGGAGGATGGAGCCGACGGTGCTGTATGCGGGAGTCAGCAGTCACTTACAACAGGCTTCCCGCAGCGGAATTATATCCTATCTTGGGATCATGCGCGCCAGCGACCTGCTTCATCCCCGGCCCGAGGGCCTCTACTGCCCGCCGGGCGATTTCTTCATCGACCCGGTGCGGCCGGTGAACCGGGCGCTGATCACGCATGGCCATTCCGACCACGCGCGTTCCGGCCACCGTTCCGTGCTGGCAACACAGCAGACGCTCGACATCATGGGCTTGCGCTATGGCGAGCATTTTGCCGACACGACGCAGGCAGCACTGCCCGGCGAGACGATTGTCATCAACGGCGTCAGCATCAGCTTCCATCCAGCCGGCCATGTACTTGGCTCGGCGCAGATAGCCGTCGAGCACCAGGGCACGCGCATCGTCGCTTCCGGTGACTACAAGCGGCGGAAAGACGCGACCTGTGCGCCATTCGAGCCCATCCAATGCGATGTGTTCATCACCGAGGCGACTTTCGGCCTGCCAGTGTTTCGCCATCCACCCGACATGGAGGAGATCGCCCGCCTGCTGAAATCGGCGGCGCAATTTCCCGAACGCTCGCATCTGGTCGGTGCCTATGCGCTCGGCAAGGCGCAGCGGGTGATGCGGCTGTTGCGCGACGCCGGCTACGACAGGCCGATCTACATCCATGGCGCGCTTGCCAAGCTCAGCGACTATTACCAGAGCCAGGGCATCGACCTCGGGACGCTCGAACCCGCAACGGTAGAGGACGGCAGGCAAGATTTCGCGGGCGCCATCGTGGTCGGACCGCCTTCGGCTTTCGCCGACCGCTGGGCGCGGCGCTTTCCCGATCCGATCTCGTGCTTTGCCTCGGGCTGGATGCGCATCCGCCAGCGTGCCAAGCAAGGCGGCGTCGAGCTGCCGCTGATCATCTCGGACCATGCCGACTGGGACGAGCTAACCGCCACCATCAAGGAGACCAGAGCCGAGGAGATCTGGGTGACGCATGGCCGCGAGGAAGCGCTGGTGCGCTGGTGCGAGCTCGAAGGCATCGCGGCGCGACCGCTCCATCTGGTGGGGTACGAGGACGAGGGCGATTGATGGCATGAACCGCTTCGCCGAACTTCTCGATCGCCTGGTGCTGACGCCGTCGCGCAACGGCAAGCTGACGCTGCTGACCGACTATTTCCGCGGCGTCGAGGATCCCGATCGAGGCCTGGCGCTGGCTGCCATCACCGGCGATCTCACCATAGCCGCGGTCAAGCCGGCGATGCTACGCACCCTGGTCACCGAGCGCATGGATCCGGTGCTGTTCGGCTATTCCTACGACTATGTCGGCGATCTCGCCGAGACGGTGTCACTGGTCTGGCCGCAGACGCCCGGGAACATCCCGAACCGTGAGCCGACGCTTGGCGAGGTCGTCGCCAGGCTGCAGGCGGCAAGCCGCTCCGACGGACCGAAGGTGCTGGCTGGGCTGCTCGACAGCGCCGGCATCTCAGCGCGCTTTGCCATCATCAAGCTGGTCACCGGTGGCCTGCGCATCGGCGTGTCGGCGCGCCTGGCCAAACAGGCGCTGGCGGATTTCGGCAAGGTCGATGTCACCGAGATCGAGGAGCTTTGGCATGGTCTGTCGCCGCCTTACACCGCACTGTTCGCCTGGCTGGAGGGCAAGGCCGAAAAGCCCAAGAACACAGCGATGGCGTTGTTTCGTCCCGTGATGCTGTCGAACCCGGTCGGCGACGGCGATCTCGAAAAGCTCGAACCCGCAGATTATGCGGCCGAATGGAAATGGGACGGCATCCGTGTCCAGGCGGTGGCCGAAGGCGGTATCCGCCGGCTCTATTCACGCACTGGCGACGATGTCTCCGGCGCCTTTCCGGATCTCGCCGAGGCCATGCATTTTTCCGCAGCGCTGGACGGCGAACTGCTGGTCGGTGATCCCCGGCAGGCGACGGGCACGTTCTCGGATCTGCAGCAGAGGCTGAACCGCAAGACGGTGACGCCGAAGATGCAGCAGCAATATCCAGCCTTCATGCGCTGCTACGATGTGCTGCAGATCGGCGGCGAGGATTTGCGCGCGTTGCCGTTTCGCGAGCGGCGCGGCCGCCTGGAAACCTTTGTCGGAACGCTCGACCCGAGCCGTTTCGATCTTTCGCCATTCGTCGACTTCGCCGACTGGCAGGCGCTGGAGGAACTGCGCCGGGCGCCGCCGCATCCGATCATCGAAGGCGTGATGCTGAAGCGCTGGGATTCACCCTATGTCGCCGGGCGGCCGAAAGGCCCGTGGTTCAAATGGAAACGCGATCCGCACACGGTGGATGCCGTGCTGATGTATGCCCAACGCGGCCATGGCAAGCGTTCGAGCTTCTACTCAGACTACACGTTTGGCGTCTGGTCCGGCGGGGAAGGCGAGGAGGAACTGGTGCCGGTCGGCAAGGCCTATTTCGGTTTCACCGACGAAGAGCTGAAGCAGATCGACAAGTATGTCCGCGACAACACGGTCGAGCGCTTCGGACCGGTCCGCTCGGTGCGGGCCGACCGCGACAATGGCCTGGTGCTGGAAGTCGCCTTCGAAGGACTCAACCGCTCGAGCCGGCACAAATCCGGCGTCGCCATGCGCTTTCCCCGTATTTCACGGTTGCGCTGGGACAAGCCGGCCAACGAGGCCGACCGCATCGAGACGCTGCGGGCGCTGCTCGATCGCTAGACCCCGGTCGTAAGACCGCCTGGCTAGAAAACGGACTTGAACCCAGGCGGGAAAATGGTTGCTTTTGTGATCATATGCTCCAAGCTTGATCGCCCATTCCAGGCAGGAGAGCATGTGATTTCCCGATCCGACAAGGTTGACCGATTTCGTGCTCTGCACAAATCCGGTTGCTTCGTGATCCCCAATCCATGGGACATAGCCGGTGCCAGGATGATGGTCGGCTTGGGCTTCAAAGCGCTCGCCACGACATCGTCGGGCTATGCGTTCTCCAAAGGCAGGAAAGACGGAGCATTGGAGGTCAGTCGCGATGAGAGCTTGGCATACGCTGCCGAGATAGCGGCCTCGACCGATGTTCCGGTTACCGCGGATCTGGAGGACGGCTACGAAGACAGCCCCGAAGGTGTGGCCGAGACCGTTCGACTCGCGGCGGAGGTTGGACTGGCGGGGTTTTCTATCGAGGACAGGCAGCCGAATTCCGATTTGCCGATACGCGATTTTGATACCGCCGTCGCGCGGATAGCTGCCGCGGCTGACGCTGCGCGAAGATACAACATCGTGTTGACGGCCCGCGCCGATGGCCTCGGCAAAGGAGCATATGATCTCGATGAGGCAATTCGCCGTCTCAAGGTCTTCGAGTCTCTTGGCGCCGAGGTTCTCTATGCACCCGGCGTGCCAGATCTGGCCTCTCTCAAGAAGCTTTGCCGCTCGGTCGGCGCTCCGGTAAATCATGTGCTCGGCCAAGGTGCCTCCGGATTGACCTTTGACCAGATAGCGCAGGCGGGTGTGCGGCGGATAAGCGTCGGTGGCTCGCTTGCCCGCGCAGTCGGTGGAGCGCTGATGACCATATGTCAGGAAATTGCGACGGGCGACTTCACCGCGTTGGAATCGGCGCCGGCCTGGGGTGATCTACGCAGTCCCAAACCGGTGATGTAAGTCAAGCTATGAGGCTTACTTCTCTACCGAGACCCGGATTTCGTAGATGTCCGCGGCCTTGCCCTGCTTGTCGAAGTCGGAATTGATGGCGATCGTGCCGGCCGAGCCCGGGTGCTTGTCGGGAAACTGCACGTCGAACAGATATTCGTTCTGCTGTTGGCCGACCGCGTAGCGCTTGCGGCCGCAGTCGCCCAGTTCGCCGAAATTGCAGTCGACGGAAATCTGCGTCTCCTTGCCCTCTTCGGAGCGGGCAATGATGTCAAACACGGCATGTTTGCCGGCGAGCTTCTCCAGCACGCCTTGCCCGACGTCGAAGCTGATCGCCGAACCGGAGGCGCCTGACCGGATGCGCAGGAACGATCCGGTATCGTCCTTCATCACCTCGGCCTTGGCATCCGACGGGGCGCTGACATGCGACGCGTCGGTCGGCGAAAACACGTTGATCCAGTCGCGCGACTGGTCCGCGGCGCCGGGCTTTGCCGGGCCGCCTTCGGCCGGCGTGAAATCGTCGCCTTCTACGGTCGGCGCCGCTTCGGGCGGGGCGGTATCGAGCTGCGCCTGCGTCTTGAACACGCCGGTCTGCACGGCGAAAAACAGGCCGATGCCGACAGCGGCAAGCAGCGTCACGGTCAGGAAGATGGCGGTCAGCGGCAGGCGACGCCCCCTTATGCGCCGTTCATCGCGGTCGGGCGCGACTTCCGTCGCTGCGCCGGCCGACGCCGGAGCCGACATGTCGATGGCCGGCGCGCCGGGAAGGGTAGCGTCCGGCATGATGTCGGGAACGACCGGCAGCACACGCGAGAGCGGCGCATCAGAGGCGGATGGCATGGGCGCGTCGACCACCGATGGCACGGGGGCGTCGACGACGACGGCGGGTGATGACACCGATTGGCCGGTCTCGGCCGCAGGGGCGGTGTCGGCACCAAGCTCGACCGCCGGTGCATCGCCCTGCGGGCCGACATCCGGCACTGCCGGCAGGTACTCGGATTCGATTTCGGTGATTTTCGCCTGGATCGACTTGCGGCGCTTGATGGCGACTTCCACGGTCACGTCAGGATTGGCCTGGAGCGCGCGGTCGAGCGCGGCAAAAGCCGATCGATAGACCCTTTCGCGGAACGCGCGGTCCTCGGCATTGCCTTTCACCAGGGCGTTCCGGATCGCTTTTTCGATCGCGTCCAAGCGGGTCCCTCTGCACGTTTGCCCAACCTTGCCATGATCGTTAGCCGCAGGCGACCAATCAATCAACGGGCGAGCGGCGCATTCTGCCTCGTCAGGGTGTGCAAAGTCCATTGCGGCGCTGTTCCGGCAACGAAATCAGCCTGTTTCATCGATTTTCACGCGCAGGGCCGATGCGGCCGGCTTCCGACGTCGGCACGACACCCTCGCAGGAATTGCCAAGTCGCATCTTGAATTCGCGGCCGGTTGAGTCTATCACCCAGCCCATCTTGGAGGTCTCAGCCTCCCGGGCCGCTTTAGCTCAGTTGGTAGAGCACATCATTCGTAATGATGGGGTCAGGTGTTCGAGTCACCTAAGCGGCACCATATTTTCCAGTAAAGTTTCAACAAGTTCAAATGGATAGCCCAGAGATTATTCGGCTGCCCTCCAATGTACCACCCCCATCAAGAAGCTTTCAGGCCCGCCAGCGTGAAGCAACGGACTTCGTCCGCTCGCAACCTTTTTCAGTGCCGACCGATTGGCGCCAGGGGAAATTGGGCGAACGGTTCCATCTTGGTGAGGTTGGAGGCCTCGCCTCGGGATCGAACCGAGGCTTCAGAGATTTGCCGTCTCCAGCGTAGCCGCTCCGCCACGAGGCCATCGCTGTCGAAGTAGCGGCCAAATATTTGTAAAAAGGTTAAGCTTGGGAGGCCGATCCACAGAAGAACGATTCGATACACTGAGGGATACGGGGCGCTCTGCTGGAGCAGGGGATCGCGGCGCCGGCGAAGCATATCCGCCATTGTCGCGACCCTGGTTTGGTGTGAAACTCATGACCTCAGCATGGGAGGTCAAAAATGTCCAACAATTTCAAGACCGGAGACGTCGTCAAGCTGAAATCTGGAGGCCCCAGGATGACAATAAGCGACGGCGCGGCCTCAGGCATATTTATGTGCCATTGGTTCAACCGTGAGGGCGACGTGTGGACCCCGCAACATGCCGGTTTCAAGCCAGACCAGTTGGTCGCGGCTGACCAATCAGACTAGCGACTCGGCGGCGAGAGGGGCGGCTGGCGCGGCGTTTGTCTACGGCGTCATTGCGGCCGCTGGCCCCCGCAAGTGGGCTCGTCCCACCGCGCGAACGGATCGGCATTCGCGACCGACGGATTTCTCTCGTCGCGGCGTTTAACGGTTGAAGCGTGACGGCGGCACAGGCCGTCGGCGACGCCCAACCCGGAGACGCCAGGCATGATCAGCCGTTCGATAATCGTTGTTGCCTTGAGTTTGCAGACAGTTGCGGCTCTCGCCCAGACAGCGACGCAGCCGCCCGCCTCTACACCGCCGACCGCCGCACCGGTTGCCCCGGCAGCCAGGTCCGACATCACGCTGGCCAAGTTCCAGAAGCGGCGGGAGAAGGCGATCATGGCGGCGGACACGGACGGCGACGGCAAGATCAGCCTGCTGGAATGGGAAGCCTTTCAGGCGAAACGCAACGTCAAGGGCGATCCCGCCAAATCCTTCGCTCGGATCGATTCCAACCATGACGGCTTCATCGACCGCGCCGAACTCGATGCATTCTTCGCCAAGCGCTTTGCCAGGCTGGACAAGAATGCCGACGGCGTGCTGACGGCCGACGAACTGCCGGGCCATAAAACCGCTCCCAAGCCGGGGCAATGACCAAGAGGCAATGACCAAGAGGCAATGACGCGCGATGAACATCGGGAGTGCGCCGGCTGATGAGCGCCGATCCGGACGAGGATCTGGTTCGCCGTGTCGGCGCCGGCGATCCGGCAGCCGTGCAGACCCTGGTCGCGCGAAAACTGCCGCGCATCCTGGCGCTAGCCGTGCGCATGCTCGGCGATGCGGCGGAGGCCGAGGATGTCGCGCAGGAGACCTTTCTACGCATTTGGCGCCATGCCTCGAGCTGGCGGCGCGGCAATGCGCGCTTCGACAGCTGGATCCATCGGGTGACGTTGAACCTCTGCTACGACCGGCTGCGCCGCAGGCGCGAATGGGTGACCGACGACCTGCCGGAAATGGTCGACCCCTCGACACTTCCCGATGCCCATCCGCAAGAGGACGCGCTTCGGGTCGAACAGGCGTTGCAAGGCATAGCGCCGCGCCAGCGGGAAGCGATCATCCTGGTCTACTACCAGGAGATGTCAAACATCGAGGCGGCGGCGACCCTGCAGATCAGTGTCGACGCTCTGGAGAGCCTGCTTTCGCGCGGCCGGCGGTCGCTGCAGACCATCCTGGCCAGGGATGGCGCCGATGAATGAGAACCGGGCAAGCAGCACCGATGGGCAAGGGGAAGACCATGGCTGAAGGGTCCAGGAACGAGCCGGCGATGGATGCCAAGCGCTTTGCCGCCCTGGCGGCTGCCTATGGCGGTGACTTGCGGCGATGGCCGGAGGCCGAACGGATGGCTGGCTCGGTCTTTGCCGCAAGCGAGGCTGGCCAGGCCATCCTGCGTCATGCCGGGACACTCGACGGTCTGCTTGACAGCTATCGCATCGAGGCCCCGGGCAAGATCCTGCACGGCGCCATCCTGCAGGCCGCCGGCCGGCACCTCGTCCAACGCCGGCGTCAGCGGTTCTGGTGGCTGGGGCTTGGGCTTGCCGGCATTGGTCTGGCCGGCGCCGTGGCAGGATTGGCCCTGGTGAGCATCGTCACGCCAGAGGTCCAGCCGGATCACTATGTGCTGGATGCCAATGCGACCGCGTTCGGCGATGCCGGTCCCGACCGCGACACGATCGAGGAGGACCTATGAACATGAGCCGAAACCTCGTCATCGCGTCGGTGGTGCTCAATGTTTTCCTGGCCGGAGCACTGGCCGGCGGCGCCGTCTGGATAAGAAGCGGCAAGTCAGGCCAGGGCTACTCACTGGAGGCGGCCGGTGGCCGGCTTCCCGAGCAGGATCGCACGGTATTCCGCAAAGCGTTGCGCGACGTTCGCCGTGACTCCCGTCAGGTCATTCTCGATGGCCAGCAAGCCAGGCGCGAAGCAGCAGACCTGCTGCAACAGCCGGTTCTGGACACGACGGCCCTGTCGGCGGCGCTGGAGCGGGCCCGCAATGCCGACGTCACCATGCGCAAGCGGCTGGAGCAGCGCATCGTCGAGTTCGCGGCGGTAAGTTCCGCCGAGGGTCGCAGCGTGCTGGCGGAAGGGCTCACAAGACGTGCCGGACAGCAATCGTCGGCGGTGCCAAAAAAATCGCCGTGACGACCGACGGAAAACGCCGAAGGCGCCGTTTAACAGGAGAAGGGCAGGACCTGCCGGACCGTGTGGTGCGAACAGGTTTTCAACCTTGGAAACTTTCGGAGTATGACCATGAATCATCTGACAAAATACGCGCTCACCGCCGCTCTTGCCGTGACCGGAACGGTTGCGACGGTCGCGGCATCCTCGGCGATGCCAATGGCGCCGCTTGATCGAGCGGCCGCGCCGGCGCTGGTCGAGCATGTGGCCGGGGGCTGTGGACCGGGCTGGCATCCCAATCCCTGGGGACGCTGCGTGCCCAACCGCGTGGTGGTCTACCCTCGCTACTATCGGCATGGCCCGGCGTTCTACGCCTGGCATCGGCACCATGTCTGGCACCGCCGGCATCACTGGTAGGATTGCGCGGGGCCGGCCACTCCATGCCGACCTCCCCGACCCTGGTTGAATAGGCACGAAAACGGCTCGAACGGGCCTCATGCGCCAGACGCATGAGGCTCCAGCAATGGAGGGCTGACTTGGCTGTCCCGGGCTCCAACTCCTTGCCGCCAGATCCGGCACTCGTCGTGTTCAACCGCTTCGGGCTCGGCGCAAGACCCGGCGACCGCGTGATGCTTGCCGGCGACCCGCGCGGCTATCTCAAGACGGAGCTGCGGCAAGCCGACATCGCCATGATCTCGCTTGACGATCCCGCCTATGCCGGCTTGCTGGGCAGCACGCCCGCCATCCAGGCCAGCATGGCGGCAAATTTCCAGCGCAAACTCGACCGCATGGCCGCCGCGGCAGCGCAGCCAGCGACGGCGAGCACCCAAGCGGTGCCCGCCCAGATCACGCCGGTCCAACCCATGGCCGCCCAAGCTATGCCGGAGCCCGCGCGACCCGACAAATCCCCCGTGCCGCCGGTCGAGGCGACGTTGTTCCGGGCGGAAGCACAGGCGCGTTTCGACAAGGCCATTCGGGCCAAGGCCGGCTTCGTCGAACGGCTTGTCTGTTTCTGGTCGAACCATTTCTGTGTCTCGGTGGCAAAGGACAATATCGTTCGGGCCAGCGCCGGCGCCTTCGAGCGGGAAGCCATCCGCCCTTTCGTGCTCGGCCGCTTCGCCGACATGCTGCTGGCGGTGGAACATCATCCGGCGATGCTGTTCTTTCTCGATAACCAGCAGTCGGTCGGCCCGGACTCGCGTGCGGGCAAGAACCGCAAGCGCGGGCTCAATGAAAACCTCGCTCGTGAAATCCTGGAATTGCACACGCTCGGCGTCGGCAGCGGCTATGCCCAAGCCGACGTCACCAGCTTCGCCCGCATCCTCACCGGCTGGACGATGGCCGGTCGCGAAGGTCGGTTGGGCGAACCCGGCAGTTCCGTCTTCAACGCAAACGCACATGAGCCGGGTGATGCGGTGCTGCTCGGCAAGACCTATCCTGCCGGCGGCATGGGACAGGCCGAGGCGGCGCTCAACGATATCGCCCGTCATCCTGCAACGGCGCAGCACATCGCCACCAAACTGGCGCGCCATTTCATCGCCGATACGCCCCCGCCGGGCACAATCGCCCGCCTCGCCAAGGTCTTCACCAAGACGGACGGCAATCTGCGGGCGCTGGCGGGCGCCCTCGTCGACATGCCGGAGGCGTGGTCGATGCCGTTGGCGAAGATGCGCTCGCCCTTCGACTATTTTGCCGCCATCCGAAGGGCGGCCGGCCCCGGCCCGGCGAACGATCCCAGCCAGTCGCTCGGTTGGCTCAGCGCGCTGGGCGAGCCGCTCTGGCAGCCGCCGGGACCGAACGGCTTTTCCGACGGCGCCGACGGCTGGGCGTCGGCGGAGGGCATGAAGATCCGCCTCGACATCGCCTGGCAGGCAGCACGGCAGGTCAAGGAGATCGGCAATCCCGGCGACATGCTCGATGCGCTGATCGGCCCTGCCGCCTCGCCGGAGACGAGACAAGCGATCGCCCGGGCCGAATCCAAGCAGCAAGGGCTGGCGCTGCTGCTGATGGCTCCGGAATTCCAACGACGATAATTCCAGCGCAGATCATTCCAGCGACGATAGCTCCCGTGGAGACGATGTCATGAGCCTGCTGTGCGAAGTCCCCGATCCGTCCCGCCGCGCCATGTTGATGACCGGCGGTGCACTGTTTGCCTGGGCCCACATGCCCCGCTTTGCCCGCGCCGCCGACAATCGCGATCCGCGTCTGATCGTCATCGTGCTGCGGGGCGCGCTTGACGGCCTGTCTGCGGTCGGTCCGGTCGGCGATCCCGACTATGCCGGCCTGCATGGCGATATCGCCCTGTCGCTGGCTGGTCCGCATGCGGCACTGCCACTGGACGGCTTCTTCGTTCTCAATCCGGCGATGCCGGTGTTTGCGCGGCTGTTCAGGAACAACCAGGCGGCGGTCGTGCATGCGGCCGCGACCGGCTATCGCGAGCGCTCGCATTTCGACGGCCAGGACGTGCTGGAAAGCGGTTTTGCCGGCCCTGGCCACGTCGCCACCGGCTGGCTCAATCGGGCGATCGAGAACCTGCCGCCGGGCGACCGTGTGGCAACGCTTGGCGGGCTGGCCGTCGGGCCATCGACGCCGCTGGTGATCCGTGGGGGGGCACCGGTGCTCGGCTGGGCGCCGCAATCGCTGCCGGCGCCCAGCGAGGGGCTCGCTGCGCGCGTTCTCGATCTCTACCAGCACCGCGACCCAGTTCTCGCGGTAGCCCTGCAAAAGGGGCTCGATGCTGACAAGATGGCCCTGGACGACAAGATGGGCAAGACAATGAAGCCGAAGGGTGGTCTCGACAGTGCGGCGGGGATGCGGCAGGCAGCACAGGGCGCCGCCAAGCTGATCGCGGCCGATGACGGGCCGCGCGTTGCAGCCCTTGCCTTCGATGGCTGGGACACGCATGTCAACGAGGGCGGTGCGACCGGCCGGCTCGCCACCTTGCTCGGCGGCCTCGACGGCGCCTTCGAAGAATTCGAGAAGGGCCTGGGCGCGCGCTGGAAGGACACGGCGATCGTCGCCATCACCGAGTTCGGACGCACCGCCCAAATCAACGGCACCGTCGGCACTGATCATGGCACCGGCACCGTGGTGTTGCTGGCTGGCGGCGCGATCAAGGGTGGTCGCGTCATCGCCGACTGGCCGGGATTGAAGCCGGCTCAGCTTTACGAACAACGCGATCTGGCGCCGACCAGCGATGTCAGGGCGGTGCTGAAGGGGCTGCTCGCCGATCAGTTCGGCCTTTCGGCCGCGGTGCTTGGCGACAAGGTCTTTCCCGATTCCGCCGCGGTGAGACCTATGCGGGACCTCATCGCCTGAAATCGGCCGAGGCGGATGCGCATCTGCGCCGGCGTGTCGATTCAGGGCTGCTCCATCTGCGAACGCCACCTGCTCGAAGAACTCAGTCGACCGGATCCGGCCCCAGCGACTCCACCGTCTTCAGCGCGCCATCGAGCATATCGCCTTTCTCGTCCTTCAGCGCCATCTCGCGCAGACGGCGGATCCAGTCGGCGGCATCCGCGCGGCCCTTGACCAGATCGAGCGCCGACAGCACCCGGTCGAATTTCGACTGGGCGCGAACATGGGTGTCGCTGTAGCCCTTGATCAGCCGCCGGCAATTGAGGATTTCGACGGCCAGCGCGTAGTCGGCCGGCACGTAGCCAAGCGCCAACGCGTACCAGCGCTCGATATGTGCGGCTTCCACCTTGTGGCGCAGCAGGCTGCGGCGCCACCGGCGCAGGCCGCCGATGAACCAAAGTGCTGCAAAGCCGGCAAAGCTGTCGGTGCGGATGCGGCGGCCATGGTTGATGCGGCGATCGAGAAAGGCGGCAAGCTTCGGCCGGTTCTCGATATAGCTGCCGAGGCTTGCCGGCAAAGTGCCGCAGAATTCCTCGATGCGTGGATGGAAATATTCAGTCACCTGCAGGATCGAGCCGTCCTTGACGCCGACCTCGCGGCGCACGCGCTTGTCACGCGTCGAGCGCGTCTTCAGATCGGCGACGCGGATCATGTCGTCGTAGCATAGGGCGTTCGCCAGATGCTTTGCGGCAGCGATGGACAAGTCATATCCGCGATCCGGCCCGTCCAGCGCGATGGCCTTGTCGAGTCGGTCGAGATAGTTGCGCCCGTAGGCGATGTCCTGATAGTCGACCACTTTTCGCAAGCCGCGCAGCGCCATGTCGCGCACCGCCACGGGCATCGCATCGATACGGGCGGCCAGGGCCTGCCAGCCTTGCAGCAGGTTTTGCGGACCACTCACATGCCCTGCGCCCAGGGCAGATTCGACAATCGCTGGCTCTGTTGTCTTTGGCGTCGGTGCAGCCGTGCCGCGCGCGCGATCAAACGCGGCGCCGAAAGCGGCGAGGCTGGCCTTCGCACCACGGCCGCCGGCACCGATCGCCTGCTCGTAGCTCTCGCGGGTGAACGGCAGCGCATCGGACCCGGCCAGCGCGCCGAGCAGGCTGGCCGAGATCATCGAGCCGTTGTCGGCGGCGATCTTTTCCATGTCGAAGGCGATGAAACGTTTCGATGCGGCCTCCGCCGTCGCATGCACCTTGGAAGACGAGGCCCGGCCGTCGCCCGGTTCGATCTTTTCCGACACCGCGGCGATGCGGTGCGACGAGGCGATCAGCGTGGTGCGTTCGGGCGTGACGAAACCGCGGATGATGGCGCGGCCGGCCTCCATCAGTTCCGCCGCGATCAGGATGTCGACGTCCCCTTGCGAGGGCGACAGCGCGAAGACGGGCAAGCGGCCGGTGTCGCGGGCCATCTCGACATAGTAGATGGTGGCGCCGGTGCGCTGGGCGACGCCGGCGACCGAGGTCGATTGCGCGACGTAGCCGTTGCGCTCGGCGACGTCGGTGATCCAGTCGGCCAGCACGCCGCCGCCCTGGCCGCCAACCGCCAGCACCGCGAGCTTGATGACGCGCTCGTCGCCCTCGGCGCCGGCCCGGGAGCGAAATGGTGGGACAGCGTCAAGCATCGGCGAAGGTCAGGCGCCGGCTTTCGCGGCGGCGCTGCAACAGGCTGATGGTGGCGCGGCGGACGGCTTCGAGGAAGTGGTCCCAGCGACCCGGATTGTGCACGACGTCGGCGCGATAGAAGGATGGGCAGAGCACCGCCGCATCGGCGACCTCGCCGCAATTGCCGCAGCCGACGCAGCTCTGGTCGATATGCGCCACCGGATCGTCGCGCAGCGGATCGTCGAGCGACTTGACCGACAGCGACGGACAACCGGACAGCCGCATGCAGGCGTGGTCGCCGGTGCAGATGTCCTCGTCGACGCCGAACTTCGGCTTGACGACCCTTGTCCCACTCTTGATCGCCTTGTCGACCAACGGCTTTTCGCGGCGCTGGCGATTGAGCATGCATTCGGACGAGGCGACGATGACCTTCGGCCCCTTCTCGTCGGTGGTCAGCGCCTCGCGCAGTGTGTCCTGCATCTTGCCGACATCATAGGTGCGGTCGATGTGGCGCAGCCATTTGACGCCCATCCCTTTCACCGCCTCGGTGATTGGATGCTTGGTCGACTTGGTCTTGTTGCCGGCGCGCGATGACAGGATGTCCTGGCCCCCAGTGGCGGCCGAGTAAAAATTATCGACGATGACGATGACGCCATCGTTCTTGTTGAACACCGCATTGCCGATCGAGGAGGTCAGGCCGTTGTGCCAGAAGCCGCCGTCACCGACAAAGGAGATCGACCGGCGCTTGGCATCCGGCGAATTGAACGCCGAAGCCGAAGCCGGCCCCAGTCCGTAACCCATCGTGGTGGCGCCGAGCTCGAAAGGCGGCATGATCGAGAACAGATGGCAGCCGATGTCGGAGGCGATGTGATGCTTGCCAAGTTCCTGCTCGACCAGCTTGGTGGCGGCGAAGATCGGCCGCTCCGGGCAGCCGATGCAGAAGCCCGGCGGCCGGCCGGGCACGACGTTGATCAGGTCTGCGGTGTCGAGGCCGTCGCCGACCTTGTTGGGCGCACGCACCTCGCCTGGCAGAAGATGCGGCGCCTCGGCGCGCAGGAAGGCGCCGATGCCGTCGAGCATGACCTGGCCGGTGTATTCGCCGGCCATCGGCAGATGCTCCTTGCCGACCAGCCGGGTGCCGCGCCCGGCCTTGTGCAGCATCGAGGCAAAGGCCTGCTCGATGTAATTGGGCTGGCCTTCCTCGACGACGAGGACGGACTGCTTGCCCTCGCAGAAGGACAGGAACTCGTCATCGATCAGGGGATAGACGGCATTGAGCACATAGAGCGGCACATCGGTATCGCCATAAATGTCGGCAAGGCCAAGCCGCTGCAAGGCGCGGATGACAGAATTGTACATGCCGCCCTGCATCACGACGCCGACCGAGCCGTGGTCCGATCCGAAGAATTCATTGATCTTGTTCTTGCGGATGAAATCAACCGCCGCCGGCCAGCGCTTCTGCACCTTCTCCTTCTCGTGCAGGAAGGAGGCGGGCGGCAGCACGATGCGGCCGGTGTCGCGGCGCGGCGCGTCGAGCGCATCGGCCACCGTCATCGGCGGCCGCTTGTTGTCCTTGGCGATGAAATGGCCATGGACATGGCAGCAGCGGATGCGCACCTGCAGCATGACCGGCGTGTTGGAAATCTCGGACAGCTCGAAGCCGTCTTCCACCGCCTTGACGATCGACGGCAAATTGGGGCGTGGGTCGAGCAGCCAGACCTGGCTCTTCATGGCGAAGGCGTGGCTGCGCTCCTGCATGATCGAGGAGCCTTCACCGTAATCCTCGCCGACGATGATCAACGCGCCGCCGGTGACGCCGCCTGAAGCCAGATTGGCGAGCGCGTCGGAGGCGACGTTGGTGCCGACCGTCGACTTGAAGGTCGCCGCACCGCGGATCGGGTAATGCACCGAGGCGGCCAGCATGGCGGTGGCGGTCGCTTCCGAAGCGCTGGCCTCGAAATGCACGCCGAGCTCGCCCAGGATGTCCTGCGCGTCGGCCAGCACGTCCATCAGATGGCTGATCGGCGCGCCCTGATAGCCGCCGACATAGCCGACGCCGCATTGCAGCAGCGCCTTGGTGATGGCGAGAATGCCTTCGCCGGCAAATTCCTCGCCGGCGCCGAGCCGCAGCTTTTCGACTTCCTTGGCAAAAGACCGTTCGGCCATTTTTTGTCTCCTTCCGTTACCGCCCGGCGCTGGCGGCGCGTAGGTCTAGATGTCGTGCTTGCGAATGTTCTTGAGCATCTTCAAAAGCGTGGCGATGAGCGCGGAATATTCGGCGTCGTCGATATCGTCGAACATCGCCTCGAAGGCGTCATGCATGGCCGGCCAGGCGCGGGTGAACTCGGCGCGGCCATCGTCGGTCAGGAAGACATGGCGGATGCGGCTGTCGGTGACCCCTTGCTCGCGCCGCACCAGGCCTTGGCCCTCCAGCGAGTCGAGTGTCCGGCTCAGGGTCGATTGCTCGATCACCGTATAGACCGAGAGGTCGTTGACGGTGGTGCCGTCGGTGACCGACAGCACGGCAAGCGTGCGGACCTGCGGAATGGTCAGGCCCTGCTTGCGGAAATCGTCGCGCAAGGTGGCATTGTAGCGGCCCATGATGCGGTTCATCAGATAGGGCGCGAACTGCTGCAGGCCGATCTGCCCCAAGGTCGAAATGCGCTGGCGCTTTTCCGCGACCTTCTGTTCCATCACAGCCTCCCCGCCAGAAGGAAGCCGGAACCGCCGCCCAGGCCAGCACCCGGATGGGTCGAGGCGCCGATATGGTAGAGGTTTTTGACGCCGGTCTGATGGTTGCGGCTGGTCTTGAACGGCCGCCACAGGAACGACTGGTCGAGGGTTGACGAGCCGCCATAGGGGTCACCGCCCACCAGATTGATGTTCATCGCTTCCAGATCAGCCGGCGAACAGGCGCGGCGCGCGATGACGCTGTCCTTGAAGCCCTCGATATGGCTGGCGAGGATGGCCTCGACGCGGTCGGCATAGGCCTCGCGCAGCGTCTCGGTCCATTGCCCGTCAGCCGGTGCCTGCAGCGTACCCGCGGCGTCGCCCTTGATGTGCCGCGGCGCCTCGGGCAGTTGCAACCACAGGATCGCCTTGCCTTGCGGGCAGCGCGACGGATCGAGCGCGTGCGGCTGGCCGACACAGATTGTCGGCACTTCCGGCAGCATGCCGCGCGCCGCCTCGTTGCAGGCTTTGGAAACGCCATCAAGCCCCGGCGTCAGGTGCAGCAGTGCTACCTTGTCGAGGCCTTCGCCGCGCCATGCCGGCGGCTTGTCCAGGGCGTAATGGATCTGGAAATTGCCTTTGCCGTAGCGGTATTTCTGCGTCGCCTCGACATCGGCTTTGGGAGCATCAGCCCCAAGCAGCCGGCCATAAAGTTGCGTCGGCGTGACCGAGCAGATGACGCTCTTCTTCGCATTGACCGTTTCGCCCGAGGCGAGCCGCACGCCGGTGGCCCGGCCCCCGGTCAGGATGATGGAGGCAACGTCCGCCTCGGTGGAGATGACGCCGCCGCGCTCGGTGATGAGCGCCTCGAAGGCCGACAGCAGGTTCTTTGCCCCGCCCTTGACGATCGGGGCGCCGGCCGCCTCCAGCGCGAAAGCGATGACCTTGGCGATCTGACCGGAGAAGGCATCCTCGGGCCCAAGCCCGGCATGCAGCACCCAGGGCGCCCACAGCGCGCGGACGGTCTCGGACTGGTAGCTGCTTTCCAGCCAGCCGCGCGCCGGCACCAGCGCTTCGCCGAGAAAGGCGGCAAGACCACGCGGGCTACGCCGCCAGGCATCGCCGGCCAGCAGCTTCGCCGTCGGATAGGACCACAGACTGCCGCCGAGCAGGCCGAACAACAGGCCGGCGTTGCGTTCGATGCCGCCGACGTCATCCGCATGCCGGTCGCCGTCGCCTGTCGCGATGGCGTTGAGGGAGGCAACGTTGGCGGCGCGGTCGGTGCGCAGCACGGCATGGCTGCCGTCCGGTCGCAGCACGCCGGTCGGCGTGCCGGTGTGGCAGAACTCCAGCCCGTGCCTAGCGAGGTCGGCGCCAAGGGCGGCAAAGGCCGGCGAGGTGATGAACAGCACGAAGGTCGTCGCCATCACGTCATGGATGAAGCCGGGCGCGGTGATCTCCTCGGTGCGCATGCAGCCGCCGATGCGGTCGTTGCGCTCGAGCACAAGCACCTTCGCGCCCTTGCCGCCGAGCATCGCCGCGCAGACCAGCGCGTTGATGCCGCTGCCGACGATGATGTGATCCGGCTGGCTCACGTCAAAACGCTTTCGGTTAGCCCTTCGACACAAGCGCCAGCGCGCGGATCGGGCTGCCGGTGCCGTGCTCGATCTTGAGCGGTGCCGCGATCAGGATGGCGCCCTTCGGCGGCAGCTGATCGAGGTTGCAGAGGCTGGCAAGCCCGTAGCGGTTGGCCTTATGCATCAGCGTGTGCGCCGGGAATGGCGGCTCCATTCCCCCTGCTTTGCCAGCATCGGTGCCGATCGTCTCGCTGCCCCAGCCCTTGATATCCTTGCTGATCAGGAACTGGATGGCTTCGGCGGTCGGTCCGGGCGTGTGCGGGCCGGTCTCGTTGGCGTTGAGGAACTCTGCTTCTGAGCCGTTGCGCTTGTACCAGTCGGTGCGCATCACCACCCACTCCCCGGCATTGATCGCGCCATGCTTGGCTTCCCATGCCTTAATGTGGTCGACGGTGAGCAGAAAATCGTGGTCGGCGGCGGCTTCCTTCGAACAGTCGATGACATTGACCGGGCCGACGAAGTTCTGTGCCGGAATGGTGTCGGTGGCGCCATCCGGATAATCCTTGCCGGTGA
The DNA here is from genome assembly GCF_056781655.1 of Mesorhizobium bavaricum. NCBI lineage: Bacteria > Pseudomonadati > Pseudomonadota > Alphaproteobacteria > Hyphomicrobiales > Phyllobacteriaceae > Mesorhizobium > Mesorhizobium bavaricum. The sequence goes on from NZ_CM165566.1 coordinate 341,916, forward strand.
TCCAGTGCTGCGGCGCATCGAAATGCGTGCCCGAATGCTCGCCGAGCTTCAGCCAGTTCCACGCCCACCACGGGCCGTTCTTGTCATAGCGGGAGATGCTATGGATTTCGACCTTCGGCGTGTCGACGGCCAGTTCCGGCGGGAGCTTGATCAGCGGCGTATCGGGCCCGAGCGGCGCCGACAGGTCGACCACCTTGATGGCGCCTGAAAGAAGCTGGCCGGCGACTTCGCCGAGGAGTTTTTGCGTGTCCATGGTCTCTGTTCCCTCTTTAGTGATGATGATCAAGGCTCGTCTCGGCCCTTAATATCCTACTAGACGAAAACATATGCATCTGCAATTATCTTTAAGCATAAAGGAAATGGGAACGGGGCGTGAGCGAGTTCGACGCCATCTTTGTCGGGGCGGGCCACAACAGTCTGGCATGCGCCGCGCATCTGGCGCTCAAAGGCTGGAAAACCGGGATTTTCGAGCGCAGCGGAACAATCGGCGGCGCCGTCCAGACCCGCGAATTCACCCTACCCGGCTTCCGTCACGATTTCGGCGCGATGAATCTGAGCCTGTTCGCCGGCTCGGCCTTCCACCGGAAATATGCAAATGAATTGAACCGCCAAGGGCTGGAGTTCGCGCCGGTCGCCGACTGTTTCGCCAGCGCCTTCCCCGACGGACGCTGGTTCGGCGTCAGCAACGACCTGGAAAAGACCGTGTCGCACATGGCTGCCTTTTCCGCCGCCGATGCCGCGACATGGCGCAAGCTGGTCGCGGCTTTCCCGGCGGAGGCCGAGCATCTGTTCCGGCTGCTTGGATCGCCGATGAGCGCCCGCGCGCTTGCCGGCACCGCGTGGAACCTGTGGCGCAAGAAGGGTATGTCCGGCGCGCTCGACACAGGACGACTGCTGCTGTCATCGCCACGCGCATGGCTGGAGGAGACTTTCGAGTCACAGCATGTGCGGGCAACGCTCGCTACCTGGGGCATGCATCTGGACTTCGCCCCCGATATCGCCGGGGGTGCCGTGTTCCCCTACCTGGAATCGATGGCCAACCAGAGTTTCGGCATGGTGCTGGGCAAGGGTGGTGCCGACACCATCATCCGGGCGCTGTCGGGCATGGTGACGTCAGCCGGCGGCAAGATCTTCACCGGCGCCGAAGTGGTCGAGATCACGGCTTCCGCCGGGAAGGCGACCGGCGTGCGGCTCGCTTCCGGTGAAATCCACACCGCCACCAAGGCTGTCGTTGCCGGCGTCGCGCCCAAGGCGCTGACCGGCAACTTGCTGCCCCAGGGGTCCGGTAACGCCAGCTTCGACATGGCGATGAAAAAATTTCGCCATGCGCCGGGCACGATGATGATCCACCTGGCGCTAGATGATCTGCCGGACTGGCGTGCCGGCGCCGAATTGCGGCAGTTTGCCTATGTGCATCTGTCGTCGTCGCTCGATGCCATGTCGCGCACCTACCAGCAGGCGATGGCGGGCCTGCTGCCGGACGAACCCGTGCTGGTCGTCGGCCAGCCTACCGCTATCGATCCGTCACGCGCGCCGGCGGGTAAACACGTGCTGTGGGTGCAGGTGCGCATGCTGCCCGCCGAAATCCGCGGCGATGCGGCCGGCAAGATTGCGCCAGCGCACTGGGACAAGGTCAGGGACAACTACGCCGACCGTGTCCTCGACATCATCGAGACCTACGCGCCCGGCCTGCGAAACAGGATCCTCGGCCAGGCGGTGTTCTCGCCAATCGACCTGGAGCGCGAGAACCCGAACCTTGTCGGCGGCGACCAGGTCTGCGGCAGCCACCATCTGGCGCAGAATTTCCTGTTTCGCCCAGTACGCGGTTTTGCAGGCTGGAACACGCCGGTGGCACATCTGCATCTCACGGGTGCCGCGACATGGCCGGGCGCCGGCACGGGTGCCGCCTCGGGTTACCTGCTCGCGCAACAGCTTGGCGGGAGGTAGGAGCCGAAGATTTCCTGGAAGTGAAGGAGGGCAAGGCGCTGCTGCCCGAGGAGCCTGAACCAAACTGAGATTGCTGCGCAAAGACAATAAACCAACAAGGGGAACGACCATGACAATCAACAGACGCGAATTGCTCGGATACAGTGCCGCAGCACTTGGAGTGGCCGCCGTCGGCCTGCCGCAGATCGCCAAGGCGGCTGCCGGCGAACTGACGATCGCCTACAACGTCAACCTGCCGTCCTGGGATCCGACCACCGGGCCTTCGGCCGTCAATCCGACGATCCAGGGGCTCTACCAGTCGGTGTTCGACCAGTTCATCCCGCAGAAGCCCGACCTGTCCTTCGCGCCCGGCCTGCTCACCGAATGGGGCTGGAACGACGACCGCACCAAGATCACGATGACGGTGCGCGAAGGCGTGACCTGGCATGACGGCTCGCCGTTCACGCCCGAGGACGTCGTCTGGTCGCTGCAGCGGGCAGGCGACGAAAAGACCGGCAACCCGATCCAGTTCGTCTGGAAGAACGTCAACAACTTCAAGATCGACGGCAACAAGATCACCGGCGATGTCGTGCAGTTCGACCCGGTGTATTTCAAATGGATGTCATTCCTGACCGGCTACATCATGCCCAAGGCGTACTACGAGAAGGTCGGTCCCGAAGGTTTCGAGAAGGCGCCGATCGGCACCGGCCCCTACATGGTCGAAAAGTTCGAGCGCAACGCTTTCCTGCGGCTGAAGGCCAATCCGAACTATTGGGGTGGCAAGCCAGCCTTCGAGAACGTCACGATCAAGTTCGTCACCGACGCGGCGAGCCGCGTTGCCGAAATCGAGTCCGGTTCCTCGCAGGTGACGCTCGAAATTCCCTATGAGGAGTATGACCGGCTGATCGCCAAGGACGGGTTGGCCGGCTCCTGCAAGAACGTCTCCGACATCGGCATGATCTTCTTCAACAACAAGGACGCCATGCTGGACAAGAACGTCCGCCAGGCAGCCGTCATGGCGGTGGACAAGGAGCTCCTGGTCAAGCGGTTGCTGCGCGGCTACGGCAAGCCGATCGATACGCTGGAAACGCCCGAGTACGCGGCTTTCGACCCGTCAATCAAGGTCGAGCACAATCCGGAAAAGGCCAAGGAACTGCTGGCCGCGTCCGGATACTCACCGGAAAAGCCGGCGAAGTTCACCATCCAGACGACCAAGGGTTTCAAGCCCAAGGATTACGAGATGGTGCAGGCGATCGTCGGCATGTGGCGCAAGGTCGGCATCGAGGCGACGATCGAAGTCTACGAGATCGCCAAGCACTATGAACTGCGCGCCGCCCACAAGCTGGCACCGGCGGCCTTCTACAACTGGGGCAATGCCATTGGTGATCCGACCACGTCGACCGGGTTCGCCATGTTCGGCCCTTCCCCGCATTCATCGTGGAAGACGGACGATCTCGATGCCAAGATCGGGCCGCTCTGGGGCGAGAAGGACGAGGCCAAGCGCATCGCCGGCTGGAAGGCTGTCGACAAGTACATCGCCGAGGAGGCCTATGTGCTGCCGGTGCTGCAGTTCGCACAGCCGATCGTGCATGCCAAGGGAGTCAATGTCGTGCAGCACATTTCCGGCGCGCTGCTGCCGGCACTGATGACCCCGGCCTGATATCGACCCGGGATTGCCGCGCGCCGTCGCCAGCGACGGCGCGCATTTTTCCATCAGGGCATTCGAGCCTGCGGGCTCCTGCAAAGATTTACATGCTCCTGCAAAGATTCCTGATCCGTCTCCTGACGATGCTGATCACGCTGTTCGGCGTAGCCGTCGTCGTCTTTGTCGTGATCCGCGTCGCGCCGGGCGATCCGATCGCAATGATGCTCCCGCCCGGCGCCACGGATGCCGACATCGCCCGGCTGCGCGCACTCTACGGTCTCGACAAAACCATTGTGCAGCAGTTCTTCATCTGGCTGTCCGGCGTTGTCAGGGGTGATTTCGGCACCTCGATATCGTTGCGGCAGGATGTGCTCGGCCTTGTCTTCAATCGGCTGCCGGCGACGCTTGAACTCGCCATCGTTGCCCTCGTCATGGCGGTGACGGTCGGCGGCACGACGGCAATCCTCGGCGCACGCGAGCGCGGCACGGCAGTCGAGGCCGGCATCGACATCGCCAGCGGTGCCGCCCTTTCCATTCCCGATTTCCTGTGGGGCCTGGTGCTGATCCTCTTGTTCGGCGTGCTGGTACCGATCTTCGACATTTCCGGCCGGGTGTCGCCGCAACTCGACCTGCCCTTCGTCAGCCAGTTCTATCTGTTCGAGAGCATATTGCGGCTGCGCTTCGATCTCACATGGGATCTCCTGAAACACATGCTGATGCCGGCCGTTGCGCTGGCGCTTCCGCTCGCCGCGATCATTTCGCAGCTGTTGAAACAGTCGCTGAAGGAGGTGCTCGATCTCGACTATGTCGTGCTGGCGCGCGTCAAGGGTTTTTCGGAAACGCAGGTCATCCTGCGCGAGGCGCTGAAGAACGCGGCGCTGCCGACGCTGACCCTTATCGGCGTGCAGTTCACCTTCCTGATCGGCGGCACGGTCATCGTCGAGCGGCTGTTTTCCTATGAAGGCCTCGGCAACATGGCGATCGATGCGGTCATCAACCGCGATCTGCCGCTGATCCAAGGTATCGTGCTGGTCTTCGCGCTGCTGTTCGTGCTGATCAACCTCACCGTCGACATGATGTATGCACTGCTCAATCCGAGGCTGCGCCATGGATGAGGTCCGTGCTCCCAGGCGTCGCGTATCCCCACGCCTGTGGTTGGCCGGCGGCTGGCTGCTGCTCGCGCTGCTGGCGGCGATCTTCGCACCACTGGTCGCGCCGCAGGACCCGCTGGCGCAGGATTTGATGCTGGAGCGGCTGCCGCCGTTCTGGATGGCCGGTGCCGAGCCCGGTTACTGGCTCGGCACCGACAGCCTCGGCCGCGATCTTCTGTCCAGGCTGATCTTCGGCGCCCGCATCGCCTTTGTCGTCGCCTTCGCAGCTTCGATCGGCGCGTGCCTGGTCGGCTCGACGCTGGGTCTGATATCAGGCTATTTCGGCGGCTGGGCCGACCGCATCATCTCGCGCATCGTCGATGTCTGGATGGCGTTTCCGCCAGTGCTGTTCGCCATCCTTTTGGTCGCCGTGCTCGGCACCGGCCTGAATTCCGTCATCATCGCCATCGCCGTCATCGACTGGACGCGCTTCTGCCGGGTGATCCGCGCCGAAGCGATGGGCCAGTCGCGCATGGACTATGTCGAGAATGCCCGCATCGCCGGCTATGGCCGCATCGGCATCATGCTACGCGAAGTGCTGCCCAATGTGGTGCCGTCGATCGTCGCACTGCTGTCGCTGGAAATGGGCATCGCCGTCATCGTCGAGGCGATCCTGTCCTTCGTCAATTTGTCGATCTCGACCGACGATCCGACCTGGGGCGGCATCATAGCCGAGGGCCGGCTGTCGATCCATCAAGCCTGGTGGGTGCTGGTGTTTCCGCTGATCACGCTGATCCTCACCGTGCTGTCGTTCAGCCAGTTCGGCGAGGCGCTGAAGACGCGTTTCGACCCGGTGCTGCGATGAGCGCCTGTCTCGACATCAGCGGCTTGAGCGCCGTGCTGCCGAACGGCCAGCGCGTGCTGCGCTCGGTGTCGCTTGCCGTTCAACCCGGCGAGGTCCGCGCACTGGTCGGCGAGAGCGGCGCCGGCAAGACGATGATCGGGAAGGCGGTGCTCGGCGTCTTGCCGTCGAGCGTGCGCATCGTCGAAGGCGATATAAGGCTTGAGGGCGAAGACCTCGGCAGACTGCAGCCCAAGGCAAGGCGCACGCTGATCGGCGCTCGCACGGCACTGATTCCGCAGGACCCGCTGACCGCGCTCAACCCGTCGCGCCGCATCGGCCCGCAGATGACCGACCGGCTGGTGCGCATCCTCGGCTGGAGTGGCGCGAGGGCCGATATCCGAATTCGCCAGTTGCTGGACGAGGTGCAGATCCGCGACCCTGACCGTGTGCTGAAAAGCTATCCGCACGAGCTGTCCGGTGGCATGCGCCAGCGGGTGCTGATTGCCGCCGCCTTCGCCGCCGAACCACGGCTGATCGTCGCCGACGAGCCGACGACTGCACTCGACGTCACCGTGCAGAAACAGATCTTGCGGCTGATCGTGCAATTGCAGCGCGAACACGGCACCGCGATCCTGTTCGTCACCCATGATCTCGGCGTCGTCGCCAAGATCAGCCAGAAAGTCTCGGTGCTTTATGCCGGCAAGGTGGTGGAGGAAGCCGAGACGGCAGCCCTCTTCGCCGCGCCGCAGCACCCCTACACTCGAGCGCTGATGGCAGCCACGCCGCGCTATACCGACCCATTCGCCTCGTTGAAGCCGGTGGACGAGGCGGTGCTGGCCGGACTGGCCGCGGAGATCGCCGCTGCCGACCAGGCTTGGAGGCGGCCAAATGGCTGAGCCGCTGTTTTCCGTACGCGGGCTGAAGGTCGCTTTGCCTGACATGACGCGCAAGCCATTGATCGGCCGAGCGCCGCTGGCCGAGATTCTGAAAGGCCTGGATTTCGACCTGCCCAGGGGCTCGGTGACCGGCATCGTCGGCGAATCCGGATCCGGCAAGTCGACACTCGGCCGTGCTCTGGTGCGGTTGCTGGAGCCCAGCGCTGGCAGCGTCAGCTTCGATGGCCGCGATATCACGCATCTGCCGGAGGCGGAGCTCAGGCCACTGCGCCGCAACCTGCAGATGATCTTCCAGGATCCGATGTCGTCGCTCAATCCGCGCCGCACCATTGCCAGCATCATCGCCGCGCCACTCAAGCAGAACGGCCTTGGCGACAATCTGAAGACCCGCGTCGCCGAGGCACTGCAGCGTGTCGGCCTGCCGCAAAGCTTCGCCAGCCGCTATCGCCACGAACTGTCGGGCGGCCAGCGCCAGCGCGTCGGCATTGCGCGCGCGCTGTCGCTGTCGCCGAAGTTCGTGCTGGCCGACGAGATCGTCTCCGGCCTCGACGTGTCGACACAGGCGCAGATCCTCACCTTGCTGGAGAGCCTGGCCGCCGAGATGGGCCTGACCGTTGCCTTCATCAGCCACGATTTGTCTGTCATCCGGCGGTTGTGCCGGCAAGTGATCGTCATGCGCGAAGGTGTGATTGTCGAAGCCAGCGCCACCGACGCCTTGTTCGACAACCCAAGGCAGGCTTACACGCGCGACCTGATCTCAGCCATTCCGCTGCCGGAAATCGATGCCGGGTGGCTGGACATCCCTTCCGCTGCCAAGGCGCCGACATGAACACAAACGCACGCCGAAAAGCGGGCTTCGGACGTGCGACGGGCAATGACGAGGTCCCGCCAATGGAGGAGGACTGACATGAAGACGATACTTCGAAACGTGACGCTCGCCGCCACTGTGCTTGGCGGCGCCGGAATGGCCACCGCCAGTTCGATACCCGGAATGCGCGGCCACGATCACACGGGCATCACGGTTCCCGACATGAAGCAGGCGGTCGACTTCTTCACCGAAGTGGTCGGCTGCAAGAGGCGATGTCGTTCGGCCCGTTCGCCGACGACAAGGGTACGTTCATGCAGGATCTGCTGGGCGTCGATCCGAAAGCGGTGATCGAGCAGGTCACCATGGTCCGCTGCGGCTATGGATCGAACATCGAGTTGTTCAAATACACCGCGCCCGACCAAAAGGACCTGACGCCGAAGAACAGCGACATTGGCGGCTTCCACATCGCCTTCTATGTCGACGATGTCGCAGCGGCCAAGGCATATCTCGATGGCAAGGGTGTCAAGACTCGATTGGGGCCGCTGCCGGTGAAGGAAGGGCCAGCTGCCGGCCAGACCATCCTCTACTTCCAGGCAGGGGCTGCAGCTGGAAGCGATCAGCTATCCCGACGGGATGGCCTATGAGAAGGGTGCCGAGACCGTGCTGTGGAACCCAAAGAACCCGGAAAAATGATTGGAGGGCGTGCTTGCGCAATGACACGCAAGCGCGCCTTCGTCACCTTCGGATAATCGTTTCAACGTGAAACTTTAAGCTTGAAATAATTTACCTCCGGCGCGATACTGAAACCAGCAAGCGAAGAGGAGATCGCACAGATGAAGGTTGCGGTTCTCGGCGGCGGACCAGCCGGCCTCTACTTTGCCATTTCGATGAAACTGAGGGACGCCGCGCACGACGTGACGGTGTTCGAGCGCAACCGCGCCGACGACACGTTCGGCTGGGGCGTCGTGCTGTCGGCCGAGACGCTCGACAATCTGTCGAAGAACGATCCGGTCAGTGCCGTCTGGATCAAGAAGCACTTCGCCTACTGGGACGACATCGCCGTCATCCATGATGGCGTGCGCACGGTCTCGACCGGCCACGGTTTCTGCGGCATCGGCCGCAAGCGGCTGCTGGTCCTGCTGCAGCGGCGCGCGCGCGAACTCGGCGTCAAGCTGATGTTCGAGACCGACATCGCCGACCCCAAGCCTTACATGGAGACGCATGATCTGGTCGTCGCCGCCGACGGCCTGAATTCCAGGGCGCGCAACACCTTCGTCGACATCTTCAAGCCCGACATCGACACCCGCAAATGCAAGTTCGTCTGGCTCGGCACCAACCAGAAATTCGACGACGCCTTCACCTTCATCTTCGAGAAGACGGAGCATGGCTGGGTGTGGGCGCACGCCTACCAGTTCGACAGCGACACGGCGACGTTCATCGTCGAGTGCAGCGAACAGACATGGCAGGCCTTCGGCTTCGGCGCGATGTCTCAGCAGGAATCGATCGCAGTCTGCGAGCGCATCTTCGCCAGGCATCTCGGCGGCCATGCGCTGATGACCAATGCCAACCACATCCGCGGTTCGGCCTGGATCAATTTCCCGCGCGTGCTGTGCGAGCGCTGGTCCTACAAGAACCTCGCACTGATGGGCGATGCGGCGGCATCGGCGCATTTTTCGATCGGCTCGGGCACCAAGCTGGCGCTGGAGAGTGCGGTGGCGCTGGCTGAATATGTCGAGTCCGAGCCGGATCTGGATGCAGCGTTCCGCAAATATGAGGATGCCCGCCGCACCGAGGTGCTGAAGCTGCAATCGGCGGCGCGCAATTCGCTCGAATGGTTCGAGGAGGTCGAGCGCTATCTCGGCCTCGATCCGGTGCAGTTCAACTATTCGCTTTTGACCCGCTCGCAGCGCATCAGCCACGAAAATTTGCGGCTGCGCGATGCCGAATGGCTGGGCGGCGCGGAGGAATGGTTCCAGCGCCAGGCGGGCGCCGGCGGCAACAGCCTGCGCCGCGCGCCGATGTTCGCGCCATTCAAGCTGCGCGACATGGCGCTGCAGAACCGCATCGTCGTCTCACCAATGGCACAGTACAAAGCCGTCGACGGCTGCCCGACCGACTGGCATTTCACCCATTATGCCGAGCGCGCCAAGGGCGGCGCCGGCCTCATCTATATCGAGATGACCTGCGTCAGTCCCGAGGGGCGCATCACACCAGGCTGTCCCGGGTTCTATGCACCCGAACATGAGGTGGCATGGAAGCGGCTGGTCGATTTCGTCCACGCCGAGACCGAGGCGAAGATCTGCGCCCAGATCGGCCATTCCGGCGCCAAGGGTTCGACCCGGCTCGGCTGGGAGGGCACAGACGTGCCGCTTAGCTCAGGCAACTGGCCGGTGATGGCGGCATCGGCCGTGGCGTGGTCGCCGCAGAACCAGGTGCCGAAGGCCATGGACCGCGCCGACATGGACAAAGTGCGCGACGAATTCGTGGCCTCGGCCGAAATGGCCGATCGCTGCGGCTTCGACATGCTCGAGATCCATGCCGCGCACGGCTATCTGCTGTCATCCTTCATCACGCCGGTCACCAACCGGCGCACCGACGCCTATGGCGGCTCGCTCGAAAACCGCATGCGCTACCCCCTCGAAATCTTCCATGCGGTGCGCGCCGCCTGGCCGGAGGACAAGCCGATCTCGATGCGCATTTCAGCCAATGACTGGGTCGGCATCGAGGGCGTGACGCCGGCCGATGCGGTCGAGATCGCGCGGCTGCTGCATGAGGCCGAGGTCGACATCTGCGACGTCTCGGCGGGCCAGACCTCGGCATTGGCAAAGCCGATCTACGGCCGCATGTTCCAGACGCCGTTTTCCGACCGCATCCGCAACGAGGTCGGCATGGCGACGATGGCGGTCGGCAACATCTACGAGCCGGACCATGTCAATTCGATTCTGATGGCCGGTCGCGCCGATCTGGTGGCGCTGGCGCGGCCGCATCTCGCCGATCCCTACTGGACGCTGCACGCGGCGGTAACGCTCGGCGACCGCGGCGTCAAATGGCCAGACCCCTATCTGCCCGGGCGCGACCAGCTCTACCGGCTGGCCGAGCGCGACGCCGCGGCGGGGCTGAAAGTATGACGGCCGCCATGACGATCGCGGGCAAGCATGCGCTGGTCACTGGCGGCGGCTCCGGCGTCGGCCGGGCGATCGCGCTGGCGCTGGCGGATGCGGGCATCGACGTGACCATTTGCGGCCGCCGCGAAGCCGAACTCGCCAAGGTGGCTGGCGAACACGACCGCATCTTCGGCATCGCCGCCGATGTCACCAATGAGGCGGCAATGGCGTCGCTCTACGTGACTGCCGAGGCCAAGCGCGGCCCCTTCGACATCGTCATCGCCAATGCCGGCATGGCCGGCAGCACACCGGCGCACAAGACCACGCTTTCCGACTGGCAGCAGACGCTCGACGTCAACCTGACCGGAGCCTTCCTGACGGTGAAGCCGGCGCTGGCCGCCATGGCGGCGCGGAAGACGGGCAGGATCGTCTTCATCGCTTCGACGGCCGGCCTGAAGGGATACGCCTATGTCGCGCCCTATGTCGCCGCCAAGCATGGCGTCGTCGGCCTGATGCGGGCGCTGGCGGCCGAGACGGCCAAATCCGGCGTCACCGTCAACGCGGTGTGCCCGGGTTTCGTCGAAACCGAGATGTTGGAGGAGTCCATCCAGCGCATCATCGAAAAGACCGGCCGTTCGGCCGAGCAGGCGCGGTCGAGCCTTGCCTCGACCAATCCGCAAGGCCGCTTCATCCAGCCGCAAGAAATTGCCGCTGCCGTGCTGTGGCTGTGCGGCGATGCGGCGGCGTCGATCACCGGACAGACGATTTCCATCTCAGGAGGGGAAACATGGTAGCCGGCCCCCTGCCCGCGCCGACCGGACCCGGCAAGGACCGGCTGCGCCTCTGGATAAGGTTGCTGCGTGCCTCGCGCACGATCGAGGCGGAGCTGCGCGAGCGTCTGAAGAAGGAGTTCAACACGACGCTGCCGCGCTTCGACGTGATGGCCGCACTCTATCGAGCACCGGAGGGCATGCTGATGAGCGACCTGTCGCGCTTCCTGCTGGTGTCCAACGGCAATGTCACTGGCATTGTCGACCGGCTCGTATCGGAGGGACTTGTCGCCCGCGCCAGGCGCAATGGCGATCGTCGCACCTCGATGGTGCGGCTGACCGAGGAGGGCTCGCAGGCCTTCGCCACCATCGCCGCGGCGCATGAGGGCTGGATCGGTGAATTGCTGGGTAAGGTAAGCGAGGACGACGCGCGCCGGCTGACCGGCATGCTGACCTCGTTCCGCAGCAACTGGGAGGGACGCGAATGACCGGGATGGCCGGCCGCAAGCCGAAGCATTTCCAATGGCAGGTCGAGGGCAGGATCGCAAGGGTTCGGCTCGACCGGCCGGAGCGCAAGAACCCACTGACTTTCGACAGCTACGCCGAGTTGCGCGACATGTTCCGCGACCTCGTCTACGCCGACGACGTCGACGCCGTGGTGTTCCTGTCCAATGGCGGCAATTTCTGCTCCGGCGGCGATGTCCACGACATCATCGGCCCGCTGGTCAAGATGGACATGAAGCAGCTCTTGGCCTTCACCCGCATGACCGGCGATTTCGTCAAGGCGATGCTGAATTGCGGCAAGCCGATCATTGCGGCCGTCGACGGCGTTGCGGTCGGCGCCGGTGCCATCATCGCCATGAGCTCCGATATCCGCATCGCCACGCCGGAAGCCAAGACGGCGTTCCTGTTCACCCGCGTCGGCCTCGCCGGCTGCGACATGGGGGCCTGTGCGATCCTGCCGCGCATCATCGGCCAGGGCCGCGCCGCCGAGCTGCTTTACACCGGGCGCACCATGACGGCGGCGGAAGGCGAGCGCTGGGGTTTCTACAACCGGCTGGTTGATGCCGCCTTGCTGGAGGCCGACGCGCTGGACATGGCGGCGCGCATCGTCTCCGGCCCGACCTTCGCCCACGGCATCACCAAGACGCAGCTCAACCAGGAATGGTCGATGGGCCTCGACCAGGCGATCGAGGCCGAAGCGCAGGCGCAAGCGATCTGCATGCAAACGCGCGATTTCGAGCGCGCCTACAAGGCGTTCGTGGCAAAGGAAAAGCCGGTGTTCGAGGGCAATTGATGGCTGACAAGAGTTTCCTCTCCTGGCCGTTCTTCGAGGATCGCCATCGCGAACTGGCCGAACGGCTTGAGGCATGGTGCACGACAAACCTGCCGGTCGCCCACCATGACGTCGATGCCGCCTGCCGTGAGTTGGTGGGCAAGCTCGGCAGCGGCGGCTGGCTCAAGCCGACAGCGCTAGATACAAACAATCCGGGACCACTCGACGTGCGCACGCTGTGCATCACGCGCGAGACGCTCGCCCGCCATGATGGGCTCGCCGATTTCGCCTTCGCCATGCAAGGGCTTGGCACCGGCGCGCTCAGCCTGTTCGGCTCGCCCGAGCAGCAGCAATGGCTGGCAAAGACACGCGCCGGCAAGGCGATTTCCGCCTTCGCCCTGTCGGAGCCGCGCTCCGGATCGGACGTCGCCAACACCGAGATGACGGCGACCCGCGACGGCGACAGCTACATTTTGTCGGGCGAGAAGACCTGGATATCCAATGGCGGCATCGCCGATCTCTATGTCGTCTTTGCCCGTACCGGCGAGGCGCCGGGCGCCAAGGGCCTTTCTGCTTTCCTCGTGCCGGGCGACGCCAAGGGCCTTGGCATCGCCGAACGCCTCGAAGTGATCGCGCCGCATCCGCTGGCACGCCTGTCGTTCGACAAGGTCCGTCTCCCCGCCGCGGCGCTGATCGGCAAGCCCGGCGACGGCTTCCGCATCGCCATGTCGGTGCTCGACGTGTTCCGCTCGACTGTGGGTGCGGCAGCGCTCGGCTTTGCCCGCCGTGCGCTCGATGAAAGCATCAAACGGGTGGCAGAGCGCAAATTGTTCGGCGCGCCGATGGCCGAACTGCAGATGGTGCAGGGTCATATCGCCGACATGGCGCTGGACGTCGATGCGGCAGCGCTTCTGGTCTACCGCGCCGCCTGGACCAAGGACATGGGCGCGGCGCGGGTCACCCGCGAAGCGGCGATGGCCAAGCTGTTCGCCACCGACAAGGCGCAAGAGGTGATCGACAAGGCGGTGCAACTGCATGGCGGCGACGGCGTTCGCAAGGGTCACATCGTCGAAAGCCTGTATCGCGAGATCCGCGCGCTGCGCATCTACGAGGGTGCCTCGGACGTGCAGAAAGTGGTGATTGCGCGGCAGGTGATGGGCGCGGCCTGACGGCAGGAAATTGACGAGCATCCGATTTTTGAGAATTGGGATTTGGACTACCGGGAGGTTTAGAATGCACGAGATCCTGCAGCCGGAAGGCTGGGCAAAACCTGTCGGCTACGCCAATGGCGTTGCGGCGCGCGGCAAGCTCGTCTTCGTCGGCGGACAGGTCGGCTGGAACGGGCAGTGCCAGTTCGAAACCGACGACTTTGTCGGCCAGGTGCGGCAGACACTTCTGAACATCGTGGCGGTGCTGGGCGAGGCCGGCGCCGGGCCGCAGCACATCACCGCGATGACCTGGTATTTCACCGACAAGGCCGAATACCTCGCCAACCTCAGGGGTATCGGCGAGGCCTATCGCGAGGTCATCGGCCGGCATTTTCCGGCGATGGCGGCCATGCAGGTGATGGCGCTGGTCGAGGACCGGGCCAAGGTCGAGATCCAGGCCACGGCGGTCATTCCGGAATAACCAATTGGTTACTCCGGAATAAATTATTCGCGAAGCCCAGCCTTCCTCAGAATGGGCAATACGTGATCGCAGAAATAGGGCAGCTCCTGCGTGTAATTGACGAAGGACAGCGCGATGCCTTGATAGCCCTGCCCGGCAATGGCGATCATGTCGGCGGCAATCGTTTCCGGTGTGCCGATCAGCGGATAGGTGCCGGCGCCGCCGGCGAAACGCTGCCGGTAGCGGTCATAGGCGTGCGGGTCGTGCGATTGCGAGAATTCCTTCTTGCCGGCCATATGGGCATCGACCGCATCATGGTCGGCCATATCAACGGCATAGCGCGTGTAGTACGCCCGCGCCTCTTCCATCGTCGGGCGGCAGACGACATGCGCCACCGTGTAGACGCCGACATCGCGGCCCACCTTGTCGGCGCGCTCGCGAATGTCGGCGACGTGCTTGCCGGCGTCAGACATTTCCGAAAAAGTCGTGAACAGATAGTCGCATCTGGCTGCGGCGAAATCGCGGCCCGGCCCGCCGAAAGCGGCGTTCATGGTCACCGGGCGCGGAACTTGCAGGCTGGCCGGCCGGCTCACCGCCTCCTTGAGGCGATAATAGGTGCCCTCATAGTCGAGAGGCTCGGCCGAGGCGTAAAGCTTTTCGAGGATTTCGATCCATTCAGCCGCCTGGTCGTAGCCCTTTTCCACCAGCGGCGTGCCGAACATGCCGAATTCCTTCGGGTTCCAGCCGCAGACGATGTTGAGGCCGGCGCGGCCCTGGCTGATATGGTCGACCGTCGCCAGCGCCTTGGCGGCGTAGAGCGGATGCACCAGCGGCACGTGCACGGTCATGAACAGGCCGATCTGTTCGGTGGCCACGGCAAGTGCCGCCGCCCAGGTGAAGGTCTCGAACGACCACTCGCGCACCTTGTTGCGGCCGCCGAAACCACGCCAGCGGGCGATCGGCAGCATGAACTCCAGCCCGGCGCGGTCGGCGATCTGCGCCGCCGTCAGGTTGTCCTGCCAACTCGCCGTCCAACGTTCCGGCACTTCGGTGATGGCAAGCCCGCCATCGGCATTGGTCGAAAAGACGCCGAGCTTCAGCTTGTTCGGGCCGTGCAGGGGATGCGCTTTGATCATGAATGGAACTCGCGGCGGGAGAGCATACGCTAGGCCCGCGCGAAAATATTTCAAGCCTGAAATAGCTTCGCTTGACCGCCGTTTGCGGATATGGATTCCGGCAGAGCGAGAAAGGGGATGGGCATGAGCGAGTTCCGCCAGAAGTGCATCGGTAAGGCGAACCTCGTCGGTTCCTTTGTGGCCATTCCCCATCCCGTCGCGGTCGAAGTGATGGCGCAGTCCGGCCTCGATTTCCTCTGCATCGACTGGGAGCATGCCCAGATCTCGCGCGACATGATCGAGGCCATGGTGCGCGCGGCCGACGTGCATCGCGTGCCGGCGATGGTGCGCGTTCCCGGCCATGCACCGGAAGCCATCCAGGCAGCGCTGGACAGCGGTGCGCAAGGCGTGCTGATCCCACGCGTCTCGACCGCCGCCCAGGCGGCGATGGCCGTCAAAGCCTCGCGCTATCCGCCGCAGGGCGAGCGCGGCGTCGGACCCGGCCGTGCCGCCGGCTATGGCTATCGCATTCCCGAATATCTTGCCGGCGCCAATGACAGGATCGTCGTCGCGGTCCAGGTCGAGACATCGGAAGGGCTGGCCAACATCGAGGCGATCGCCGCCGTCGACGGCGTCGACGTGATCTTCGTCGGTCCCGGCGATCTTTCGGTGTCGATCAATGCGATCGGACCTAAAGGTGCCGACAAGCTCACCGAGGCGATCCGCAGGATCATCGGCCTGACGGTTGCTCACGGCAGGACGTCAGGCATCTTCTGCGCAAAGCCGCAGGACGCGGCCCAGTGGGCAGCCATCGGTGCCACCTTCTTCGTGCTGGCCAGCGATACGATGTTTCTCGGTGCGGGTGCTGCCGCCAGCACCTCCGCTGCGCGTGCCGAACTGGTGCGAGACGGGCGCAGCTAGCGCGAAAAGGCGTATCGACAGGGCAACAGGCCGACCAAACTTTTTAAGCTTAAAACTTTCGCCTTGAAAAGCGCCGCACTTTGGATAAGCATTCCAAAATCGATGGCGACGGCGGTGCCGGACGGGCTTGCCGGCAGTCCATCGTGGTGCCTCCGGTGGGAGAGGGTTTCAGTCCTTGTCGTTCATGCTGCCCCAGTCATCGTCCAGCGCGCGCTATGCTTTCGATGGCGTGCGCGCCCAAATTCGTGACCTACACACCGAGAACATCGCCAACCTTGCCGTCCGGGCGCGCGAACTCGGCGACGTCATAGCGCTCTGGTACGGCGAAGGCGACATGGTGACGCCCGCTTTCATCCGCGATGCCGCCAAGGCCGCCTTCGACGAAGGCCTGACATTCTACGTTCCCAACATGCGCGGCCACGGGCCGTTGAATGAAGCGCTTTCGGAGTACCAGACGCGCATCCATGGCCGGCCGATCCCCATCGCACGCACCACGGTCACGCCCGGTGGCATGCAGGCGCTGTATCTGGCGCTGGAACTGCTGGTCGATACCGGCACCAATGTCGTCTATGTCGCGCCGCAGTGGCCCAACATCCACAACGCCATCCACCTGATCGGCGGCGAGCCAAGGCCGTTTTCGCTCGACTACAGGGGTGACTGGCATCTCGATCTCGACCGGCTGTTCGCGACATGCGATGCGCGCACGCGGGCGATCTTCCTGTCGACGCCGTCCAACCCGACCGGCTGGACCGCATCCGCCGAGGAGATGCGCGCGCTGCTCGACTTCAGCCGGCGCACCGGCATCTGGATCATCTCAGACGAGGTCTACGGCCGGCTCTATTTCGATGGCGACGTTGCTCCCTCGATCCTGCAGATCGCCGAGGATGGCGACAGGGTGCTGTCGGTCAACAGCTTCTCCAAGGCCTGGGCGATGACCGGCTGGCGGATCGGCTGGCTGACGCATCCATCGGGAGTGGCCGACCAGCTCGGCGCCATGACCCAATATGTCAACAGCGGCACCGCAGCCCCGATCCAGGCCGGCGCTGTCGCGGCGATCCGCCAGGGCGAACCGCTGGTCGAGGAGATCAGGCAACGGATCAGAACCGGCCTTGACCTCGCCTACGACCGGCTGGCGCAGATACCTGGCATCGTCCTGCCTGCGAAACCGCGCGGCGGCATGTATGCCTTCTTTGCCATGGAAGGCGAGAGCGACGCACGACGCGCCTGCGCCAGAATTCTGGAGACGGCGCGCGTCGGGCTGGCACCCGGCCATCTCTTTGGAAATTCGGCAACGGCCTTCCTCAGGATGTGCGTGTGCCGAGAACGCAAAGAGATAGCGACCGCGCTCGACCGCATGGTCGCTGCCATGAATTGACGCCCTGCCGGAGGCGGAGCGGCAAAAAACCGTGCGGGACCAACCCGCCCGATCAACAACAGAGGGAACACAAATGAGCTTCACGCGTCGCAACCTGCTTCTTCTCGCCGCCGCCATCGGCATCGCCGCCGGCCCCGCCACCGCCTATGCCGCCGATGTGCTGAATGTCGGCGCCTACCCGACCAATCCGCCCTTCGAGTACAAGAACGAGAGCGGCACGTTCGAGGGTTTTGAGGTCGACATCGTCAACGAAGCCGCCAAGCGCATCGGCATGACCACCGATATCGCCGACCTCGGTTTCCAGGCGCTGTTCGCCGCCACCACCTCGAAGCGCATCGACGTCGCCATCTCCTCGATCACCATCACGGCGGAGCGGCTGAAGTCGCAGTCGTTCACGCAGCCCTATTATGATTCCGACATGGGTATCGCCACCAAGACCGACAGCCCGATCAAGGCCGAGGCCGACCTCAAGGGCAAGATCGTCGGCGTGCTGTCCGGCTCGACCGGCGAAACCTGGGTCAAGGCGCATCAGGAAGCCGACGGCTTCAGCGACGTGAAGGGCTATGACACGCAGCAGAACCTGCTGCTCGATCTCAGCGCCGGTCGCGTGGATGCGGCCGTCAGCGACATTCCGGGCATGGAGTATTCCTTCACCAAGATGAAGGACCTGACAGTCAAGGAACGCATCAAGACCGGCGAACAGTACGGCCTGATGATGACCAAGGACCACCCGCTGCTCGGCAAGCTGAACGACGCGCTGACCGCGATGAAGAAGGACGGCACGCTGGCCGCCATCCACAAGAAGTGGTTCGGCAGCGATGCGCCGGCCGATTCCTCGACCGTCAAGGAAATGCCGCTGCCGAAGGCCTGAGCGGCGCCTGACAGAACACAGGCGTGCCGGCTCGAAAGGCCGGCACGTCTCGTTTTCATTCATGATCCGTCCCGGAACCGCAGGCGATGCGGCAGAACCGATTTCGGGGTTCGGGTCTTGCTCTCGCGTCACGGGACGCAAAACGGTTCGGGAACGCTCCCATGTCGCTGCTGGACACCTTCTTCAACCCCGATGTCATCATGTCCAGCCTGCCGGCGCTGCTGCGCGGCTTCCTGAACACGCTGCTGCTCGGCATATTGAGCATCGGTATCGGCATCCCCATCGGCCTGGGGATCAGCCTGGTGCGGCTCTATGCGCCCAAGCCGCTGCGGTGGCTTGCGGTCGGCTACACCGACATCTTCCGCGCGCTGCCGGTGCTGGTCGTGCTGATCCTGATCTACTACGCGCTGCCGTTTCTCGGCATCCGCCTGTCGTCCTGGGCCTCCGCGGTGACTGCCTTCGCCTTCATCATGTCGGCCTACTCGGCCGAGGTGTTCCGCTCAGGCATCGAGAGCATTCCGCGCGGCCAGTTCGAGGCGTCGCAGGCGCTTGGCCTGCCCTTCCTGGTGACCTTGCGCAAGGTGGTGCTGCCGCAAGCGATCCGCGTGGTCATTCCGCCGATGACCAGCAACTGTGTCTCGATGTTCAAGGACACCTCGCTCGCCTCCACCGTGGCGTTGCCGGAGCTGCTCAAGGAAGCGACCAACGCGCAGTCGCTCTACGCCAACCCCTCGCCGCTGATCGGCGCCGCGCTCGTCTATCTGATCTTCCTCTGGCCGATGGTCCGCCTCGTCAGCCTGCTGGAAGAACGCTTCAAGACCGAAAAGACGCGCTGACCGCGCCAACCGATCCACCCGCCAAGCCCTTCGCAGGAGCCGACCTTGAACAAGCATCACACCGATAATGCGAACGCCACCGCGTTCCCCGTCGACACCATACGCGCCATGTTTCCGGCCCTGCAGCGGGCCGGCGATTTCATCTTCATGGACAACGCCGCCGGTGCGCAGATCCCGCAGAGCGTGCTCGACGCGGTGACCAACCATCTGGTTTCACACAATGTCCAGCGCGGCGGCCGCTATGGCCGCAGCGTCACGGTGGACCAGTCGGTCGCCGATGCCCGCGAAAGCGTGGCGCTGCTGATCAACGCCTATAGCCCGGCGGAAATCTGCTTCGGCATGAACGCCACCTCGTTCATCCGCCTGGTCAGCCTCGGCATCGGCCAGATGCTGCAGGAGCGCGACGAGATCGTCATCACCGACATGGACCACGACGCCAACATCGCCACCTGGCTGGCGCTGGAGCAGGCCGGCGCCAAGTTCAAATGGTGGCGCATGCGCGAGGACGGCAATCTGCATGTCGACGATTTGCGCCCGCTGGTTTCGGACCGGACCCGGCTGGTCGCCTGCACGGTCGCGGCGCATTCGATCGGCTCGATCGTCGACGTTGCTTCCGTGGCCAGGATTGCGCACGCGGCAGGCGCCGAGGTGTTCCTCGACTGCGTGCACTATGGGCCACACGGGCTGATCGACGTGCAGGCCTGGGACTGCGATTATCTGGTTTGCTCCGGCTACAAGAACTTCTCGCCGCATATGGGCTTCCTGTGGGGCCGCTTCGAAACACTGAAGCGGCTGCCGACCTTCCGCGAGGACTTCATCCCCGACGAGCCGCCCTACAAGGTCGAGGCCGGCACCTTCATCTACGAAAACGTCTCGGGTATGGATGCGGCCGTGCAGTATCTCGAACTGATCGGCCGCAATCTTGCGCCATCCAACAACCGTTCGCGGCGCGACAACATCGTCGCCGGCATGGGCGCCATCCGCGACTATGAGCTGGTGCTGGCACGCGAGATGCTCGCTGTGCTCAAGGATTGCGGTGCGACGATCTACGGCGTTGCCGACGCGGCCCGCATCACCGAACGCGTGCCGACCTTCTGCTTCAACATCGGCAAACTGTCACCGCAAAGGATCGTCGAGGAAATGGCCGACATGCAGATCGGCATCCGCGATGGCCACATGTACGCGCCGCGGTTGATGAAGCGGCTCAACCTCTCGATGGACAGTGGCGCCATCCGCGCCTCGCTGGTCCACTACAACACGGTCGAGGAGATCCACCGTTTCGGCGAGGCGCTGCGCGCCATCATCGCCAAGCTGTCGTGAGCGAGCTGAATTGCTCCAGCCTGACGCCGCGGCGTTAGGCTGCTTTCTTCTTTGCCAGCCGCGCCTTGATCGAAGCGACGTCTGCACGTGGCGTCGCCGCGAAAAGCGTCCGGGTGTAGCTGTGCTTGGGATCGGCAAAGACCTCCTCGCGCGAGCCGTATTCGACCGCTTCGCCGAAATACATCACCATCACATCGTCGGCGATATAGCGCACTACGGACAGATCGTGGCTGATGAAGACATAGGTCAGCTGGAACTCGTCCTGCAGGTCGGCGAGCAGGTTGAGCACCTGCGCCTGCACCGATAGATCGAGCGCCGAGACCGGCTCGTCGAGCACCAGCAGGCTCGGGTTGAGCATCAGCGCGCGGGCAATGGCGATGCGCTGGCGCTGGCCACCCGAGAACATGTGCGGATAGCGGTTGTAGTGCTCGGGTCCGAGGCCAACCTTCTTCAGCATCTTCATCGCCAGGTCGCGCCGTTCCTCAGCCGGCTTGCCGGTGTTGATCAGCAGCGGTTCGCCCAGCACGTCGCCGATCTTCTGGCGCGGGTTGAGCGACCCGTAGGGGTTCTGGAAGACGATCTGCACCTTGCGGCGCATCTCCTTGCTCAGCCCGTCTTTGGCGATGTCGACCTTGTTGCCGTCGATGAACAGCTCACCCGAAGTTGCAGGATCGATCAGCGTGATGATGCGGGCAAGCGTCGACTTGCCGCAGCCGCTTTCACCGACGATGGCCAGCGTCTTGCCCTTGTCGACGCTGAAGGAGACGCCCTTGACCGCGTGCACCGTGCGCTGGCCGCGGAACAAGCCGCCACCGATATGGTAGTCGCGCACGATGTTCTTGCCTTCTACGACCTTGATGCTCATGCGGCGGCTCCCGAGGGCGCCGGCTCGAACAGCATGTCGGACACGGTCGGCAGCCGGTCGCCGACGGCATTCTCCGGCAGCGCCGACAAAAGCGCGCGGGTGTAGTTGCTCTTCGGCGACTCGAACAGCGACAGCACGTCGGCCTCTTCCATCTTGCGGCCCTTGTACTGGACGATGACACGGTCGGCGGTCTCGGCCACCACGCCCATATTGTGGGTGATCATGATCAGGCCCATGCCGTATTTGGCCTGCAGCGAGACCAACAGATCGAGGATCTGCTTCTGGATGGTGACGTCGAGCGCGGTCGTCGGCTCGTCGGCGATCAGCAGCTTCGGATTGCAAGCGATGGCGATGGCGATCATGACGCGCTGGCACTGACCGCCCGACATCTGGTGCGGGAACGAGTTCAGCCGTTCCGCCGGCTCGGCAATACCGACCTGCGTCAGGAGTTCGATGGCGCGGGCCCGGCGCTGCGCGCCATCCATACCCATGTGGAAGCGCAGCACCTCTTCGATCTGGAAGCCGACGGTGAAGCAGGGATTGAGGCTGGCCATCGGTTCCTGGAAGATCATGGACATGTCCTTGCCGATGATCTTGCGGCGGTCTGCCGGGCTCATCTTCAGGAGATCGCGGCCATTGAAGCTCATGCGGTCAGCAGTGACCGTGGCCGTCCATGGCAGCAGGCCCATGACCGCCAGCATCGACACCGACTTGCCAGAGCCGGATTCACCGACGATGGCCAGCACTTCGCGCTCGTCGACATGCAGTGAGACGCCGTCGACCGCCCGGAACGGACCTGACGCGGTCTGGAATTCGACGACGAGATTCTGGATATCGAGCAACGCCATCACGATCTCCTCAGTTTCGGATCGAGCGCGTCGCGCAGGCCGTCGCCAATCAGATTGATGGCAAGCACGGTGATGAGAATGGCGAGGCCCGGGAAGGTCACCACCCACCAGGCACGCAGGATGAATTCGCGCGCCGAAGCGAGCATCGTACCCCATTCCGGTGTCGGCGGCTGGGCACCGAGGCCGAGGAAGCCGAGGGCCGCCGCTTCGAGAATGGCGTTGGAGAACGACAAGGTGCCCTGGACGATCAGCGGTCCCAGGCAATTCGGCAGGATTGTGCGAAGCATCAGCCTGATATGGCCGGCGCCGGCAACCTTTGCCGCCACGACATACTCGCGGCTCTTCTCCGCCATCACGGCAGCGCGCACCAACCGTGCAAAATGCGGCTGCAGGACGAGCGCAATAGCCAGCATTGCATTGAACAGGCCTGGCCCAAGGATGGTGACCAGGACGAGCGCCAGGAGCAGCGACGGGAACGCCAGGATGAGGTCCATCAGGCGCATGATCGCCACGTCGACCCAGCCGCGAAAATAGCCGGCCAGCAGACCAAGCGTGATGCCCCCGGTGAGTGCCAGCGTGACCACGACCGCGCCGATGAGCAGCGAAAAACGCGCGCCGTAGAGCAGGCGCGAAAGGATGTCGCGGCCGACCGGATCGGTGCCGAGCAGATATTGCGCGCTGCCGCCGGCCTGCCAGGCCGGCGGCCTGAGAAACGCGGTCTTGTCCTGAATGTCGGGAGCATGGGGCGCGAGCAGCGGCGCAAACAGCGCCGCCAGCACCAGCAGGATGAAGACGAACAGGCCGATCACGGCGCCGCGATTGACGGAGAAATAGTGCCAGAAGGTCCTGAACCCTGTCAGGCGGTCAGGGCTGCCGGCGGCGAGCGCGGTGACTTCAGTCGACTGGCTCATCACGCGGCCCGTATGCGCGGGTTGATGACGGCGTAGAGCACGTCGACGATGAGGTTCACGGCCATGACGATGAGGGCGATCAAAAGCAGACCTGACTGCACGACGACATAGTCGCGCTTGAAGATGGAATCGACCATCCACTTGCCGATGCCCGGCCAGGCGAAGATGGTTTCGGTGAGGATGGCGCCGGCAAGCAGTGTGCCGACCTGCAGGCCGATAGTGGTGACCACGGGGATGAGCGCATTGCGCAACGCATGCAGGCCGACCACCCGCGACGGCGACAGGCCCTTGGCGCGCGCCGTGCGGACATAGTCCTCCCCCAGAACTTCCAGCATGGCCGAACGCGTCTGGCGGGCGATCACAGCCAGCGGGATGGTGCCGAGCACGATCGAGGGCAGGACCAGGTGGCTCAACGCCGAGCGGAACGCATCCCATTTGCCATAGAGCAAGGTATCAATGGTCATGAAGCCGGTGATCGGCTTGAAGAAGAACTGCAGGCCGATGCGGCCCGAAACCGGTGTCCAGCCGAGGTAGCCGGAGAAGAAGATGATCAGCAGCAGGCCCCACCAGAAGATCGGCATGGAATAGCCGACGAGCGCCGTGCCCATCAGCGACTGATCGAACCACGAGCCACGCTTGACTGCCGCGAAGATGCCGGCTGGAATGCCGAGCACCATGGCGAAAATCATGGCGAAGAACGACAGTTCCATCGTTGCGGGAAAGAGGACCTTGAACTCTTCCATCACCGGTCGCTTGGATGAAATCGAGACCCCGAAATCGCCGGTCACGACCTCGCCGACATAGCGTGCATATTGCTGCCAGATCGGCAGATTGTAACCGAACTGTTCCTTGAGTTCCTCGTAACGCGCCGGCGCCACGCCGTGTTCGCCGGCCATGGCAAGGATGGGATCGCCAGGCAGCAGCCTGACGAAGGCGAAGGCACAGATAGTGATGCCGACAAGCGTCGGGATCAAAAGTGCAATTCTGTGGAGTATATATTTGAGCATGGTGAAGGGGGCGGCGCTCTACGGCGCCGCCCCACTCAATTTCTTATTCGGCTTTGTCGACGCCGTCGAAGCGGTGAATGCCGAGCGGGTCCATCATGAAACCGCTGACATTCTTGCGCACGACTGCGTAGACTTGGCTGTGGGCCAGCAGGAAGGCCGGAGCCTGCTTCTGGAAGACCACCTGCGCCTGTTCGTAAAGCTTGGTGCGTTCAGCTTGGTCGCTGGTCTTCTTGGCCTTCTGGATCAGGTCCTCGAAGTCCTTGTCGCACCAGCTCGAGTAGTTGGAGACGCCGATGGCGGAGCAGGCGAACAGGGTGGCGAAGAAGTTGTCCGGATCGCCATTGTCGCCGGTCCAGCCGATCTGGAAGGCGCCGGGACGATCCTTCTTCTTGCCCTCCGAGCGATACTTGGTCCACTCGTAGTTGACGATCTCAGCCTTGACGCCGACCTTGGCCCAGTCGGCCTGGATCAGTTCGGCGGCCCGCTGGAAGTTCGGGTTGTAAGGACGAACGCGATCGGAAGCCCAAAGCTGGATTTCCGTCAGCCCGGCAGCGGCCAGCACTTTCTTGGCCGCTTCCGGATCGTAGGAATCGGACTTCACATCCTTGTCCCACGACCACATGGTCGGCGGGATCAGGTTCACGGCCGGCGTGGCGCCCGCATCCTGGAACAGCGACTTGATCAGCGATTCCCGGTCGATGGCCTGGTTGAGCGCATGGCGCACCTCAGGCTTGTCGAGTGGCGGGATGGTGGTGTTGTAGCTCATGTAGCCGATGTTCAGGCCGGCCTGATCCATAAGCGTCACGTCCTGGTTGGCCTTGATCGTGCCGATGTCGGCAGGATTCGGATAGGGCGCGATGTCGCATTCGCCGGCAAGCACCTTCTGGATACGCGCGGTCGCGTCAGGGGTGATGGCGAAGACGAGATCGTCGATCTTCTCCTTGCCCTTGAAATAGTCCGGGTTGGCCGCATAGCGGATGACGGAATCCAGCTGGTAATCGACGAACTGGAACGGACCGGTGCCGATCGGCTTGGTGGAGAAATCGGCCATCTTGCCGGACTTCTCCAGCTGGTCGGCATATTCCTTCGACACGATCGAGGCGAAGTCCATGCCGAGATTGGCCAGCATCGGTGCATTCGGCTCGGTCAGCGTCAGCTTGACGGTCAGGTCGTCGACCTTTTCCCACTTGGCGACGTATTTCGGCATGTCCATGCCGGTGTAGTAATCCCAGGTCAGGTTGGGCAGATACTTGTCACCGTTCCAAGGATTCGCCTTATTGAACTGACGATCGAAAGAGAAGACCACGTCATCCGCATTCAGGTCGCGGGTCGGCTTGAAAAAATCGGTGGTCTGGAACTTCACGCCCGGATGCAGGTGGAAGGTATAGACCAGGCCGTCGTCGGAGATTTCCCACTTGTCGGCGAGACCGGGCTCGACCTCGGTACCGCCATGCTTGAATTCGACCAAGCGCGAATAGACGGTCCGCGACGAGGCATCGAAGTCGTTGCCGCCCGTCGTCGTACCCGGATCAAAATTGGCCGGCGACGCTTCCGAACAATAGACAAGCGTCTTCGCATTGGCCATGCCGCCCAGGACGCTTGCGGCCAGCAACGCGGCCGCAAAAGCGAGTTTCTTTTTCATTGAGCACTCCCTGATGTTCTTCCAAGCCCCTCTATCAGGCTCGCGAAGCGCGCATATAAGCACCGTTTTTCCGGCTTTGGAACACCCCGTTTGCTTACCCCGCGGGAAGCAGGAAAAAAATCCGCGATTTTGCTAAATGGCAGAAAAAATTAGCAGTTTTTTCCATTCACGAGATTGTTAACGACCGCATTTTTTTATTGATCGCCAATCTGGCGATATCGATGCCGCGCCGGCCTTCGCCCCACCAAAGGTGCGGCGGGATACCGGCTCGCAATGTCGGCGACAGGAAAGATTTTCGACGGCAAATCTTTCACCGCCTTGCCGCAAGGGCAAGGCTTGCACCGCCGCCGATAGAGGCAATACATAGATGATATCCAGGCAGCAGCGGAGGGCGTCTCTGTCAATTCGGAGGCGAGCGCGGCACGGACGAACAAGAACTGTCGAGGGAGGAACGGGTGGCAAAAGCATCAAAGACGACGGCGCCGGTGAAAGCGGGAGCCAAGGCGGCTCCCAAGGCAGCGGCCGCCGCAGTCAAGCCGAAAGCGCCCGTTGCCAAGGCCGCCGCGGCCAAGCCGAAGGCGGTCACCGTACCCGTGAAGGCAAGCACAAAGCCGGCGGTCAAAGCCCCGGCCAAGCCTGTTGCCGGCAAGACGACGTCCGCGGCAAAGCCCGCCGCCGCCAAGCCGGTGGCGACGGCTGCAGCGGCGAAGGTCGCACCGGCAGCGAAGCCGGCCGCAGCCTCGCGATTGCCGAAAGCGTTGACGGCGCTTGCCGCCGGCCTGCCGGAAAAGCCGTGGCTCAAGAGCTATCCGAAAAACGTACCAGCTGAAATCGGCGCCTTGCCCTACAGCTCGATCGGCGATTTCCTGGTCGCTGCCTGCAAGCAATTTTCCGCCCAGCCCGCCTTCACCTGCATGGACAAGTCTATCAGCTATGCCGATGTCGAACGGCTGTCGGCGGCCTTCGGCGCTTATCTGCAATCGAAGGGACTGCAAAAGGGCGCTCGCGTCGCCCTGATGATGCCCAACGTGCTGCAATATCCGGTGGCGATGATGGCCGTGCTCCGTGCCGGCTATGTGGTGGTGAACATCAATCCGCTCTACACGCCGCGCGAACTGGAGCATCAGCTCAAGGATTCCGGCGCACAAGCCATCGTCATCCTGGAGAACTTCGCCAACACCTTGCAAGCGGTCATCTCCAGAACGGCGGTCAAGCATGTGGTGGTCGCCGCGATGGGCGACATGCTCGGCGGCCTGAAGGGCACGATCGTCAACTTCGTCGTGCGCCGGGTGAAGAAGATGGTGCCGGCATGGTCGCTGCCCGGCCATGTCAAGTTCAACACGGCCATGAAGGCCGGCGCCGGCATGGACTTCAAGCCAGCCAAGGTGGCGGCCAACGATGTCGCCTTCCTGCAATATACAGGCGGCACCACGGGCGTCTCGAAGGGCGCAACGCTGCTGCACAGCAACGTGCTGGCCAATGTCGTGCAGAACGCGCAGTGGATGGAAGACGCCTATACGATCAAGCCGAAACCGGCGCATCCGAACTTTATCTGCGCCCTGCCGCTCTATCATATCTTCGCGCTGACCGTGAACGCGCTGATGGGCATGCAGCAAGGTGCGCGCAATGTGCTCATTCCCAACCCGCGCGACATTCCCGGCTTCGTCAAGGAACTGCAGAAATATCCGGTCCACATCTTTCCGGGCTTGAACACGCTGTTCAACGCATTGCTCAACAATGAGGATTTCCGCAAGCTCGACTTCAAGCCGCTGGTGCTGACGCTGGGCGGCGGCATGGCGGTGCAGAAGGGCGTCGCCGAACGCTGGAAGGCGCTGACCGGCTGTCCGGTGACCGAGGGCTACGGGCTGTCGGAAACATCGCCGGTGGTCACTGCCAACAAGTTCACCGCCGGGGGCTTCACCGGCACGATCGGTCTGCCGCTGCCCTCGACCGAGATCGCCATCCGCGATGACGACGGCAACAATCTGCCGCTCGGCGAAGTCGGCGAAATCTGCATCCGGGGGCCGCAAGTGATGGCGGGCTACTGGAACCGGCCGGATGAGACCGCCAAGGTAATGACCAAGGACGGCTACTTCAAATCCGGCGACATGGGCTTCATGGACGAACTTGGCTACACCAAGATCGTCGACCGCAAGAAGGACATGATCCTGGTCTCGGGCTTCAACGTCTATCCGAATGAGCTCGAGGAAGTGGTGGCAATGCATCCGGGCGTGCTCGAAGTGGCGGCGATCGGCGTGCCGGACGAACATTCGGGCGAGGTGCCGAAACTGTTCGTGGTCAAGAAGGATCCGGCGCTGACCGCCGAGGCGCTCACCGCCTATTGCCGCGAGAACCTGACCGGCTACAAGCGGCCCAAATATATCGAATTCCGGACCGAACTGCCGAAGACGCCGGTCGGCAAGATCCTGCGAAGAGCGCTGCGCGAATGACGGCAGCCGACGGCCTGCAGGCCGTGGACGCACCTTGCCGTCCTGACCCGACAGAGTTCATCCGGGCGAACATGCGCGTCGGCCCGGTGCCGTCGCTTCCCGAGATCCGGCTCTATACGCCCCATCCGGCGAGCGGCCTGAGGCGGCTCACCGATCCGCAGCAAAGCTCCAACTCGGATGACGACACGGCCGAGGGGGACGACGATGGACCCGAGCCGCAGCCGCCTTACTGGGCCTATGTGTGGGCCGGCGGCGCGGTGCTTGCGCGCCATATACTCGACCATCCGCAAACCGTGGCCGGTCGCCGCGTGCTCGACCTTGGCGCTGGCTCCGGCCTTGTCGGCATTGCCGCGGCCAAGGCCGGGGCGAGCGCGGTGATCGCCGCCGAGATCGACCGCAACGGCGTTGCCGCTCTCGCTCTCAACGCGGCGGCGAACGGCGTCGCGATGACGGTGATGGCGCGGGATATTACCAGCGGATCGCCGCCCGCGGTCGATGTCGTGACCGCCGGCGACGTCTTTTATGGACAGGACGTCGCCGACCGCGTCATGCCTTTCCTCGACCGCTGCCTTGATGCCGGTATCGAGGTTCTGGTCGGCGACCCAGGCCGCGCCTACCTGCCGCGATCGCGGCTGCGCCTGCTTGCCGAATACCAGGTGCCGGATTTCGGCCAGGCGAAAGACAGCGCGCCGAAGAGCGGTGTCTTTCGGTTAATGGGTAAATCCGGTCGCTAGATCGTTTCCTTGACCCGTGCCGCAAGGAAGCCCGGCAGGTCGGCAACCGAGTCCAGGATGGCGTCGGCGATCCCGGCCAGCGATTCGCGGGTGCCGGTCCCCGAGAGCACACCGACCGCCAGCCCGCAGCCGCCGGCCCGCGCCATTTCGAGATCATGGCGGTTGTCGCCGACCATTGCGATCGCCGATGGCGGCAGGCCGGTGAGGTCGCTAAAGGCCAGGATGGTATCGGGCGCCGGCTTCGGATTGGCGACCGCGTCGTAACCATAGGCGGCGTCGAACAGCTGCGCGACGCCGAGCGTCACCAGAGTCTTTTCCGCACCGCTGGTCGAATCATTGGTGGCGACGCCAAGCCGGTAGGATTTCCTGTGCAGGGCGGTGAGCGTCTCGACGACGCCCGGCAACGCCACCGCCATTGTCGAGCCCTGCACCGAGGTGATCTCGTTGAAACGAGCGACGGCAAGCATCTGGTCCTCGTTGGACAGCCGCGGGAACCACAATTCGACGACGTCGAGATTGGTGCCCGACGCAAAGATCGAGTCTGGCTTGAAGCGCTTGTTGGCGAAATCGAAGCCGGCCGCGGCCAGCAGCCTGTCGGCTTTCCAGCGATCGCCGTCGGACGCATCCATGGCCATGAAGTCGGCAATGCCGAGCCATGTCGCGTTGAAGTCGACAAGCGTCCCGTCCTTGTCGAACAGTATTCCCTTGATGTCTGCCAAGCTCTTCACTCCGATCCACGCAAATGGTGGATGTATCCCACCAGGCCAGCGGTCGAGGCATCCCGCTTCGCGGCACTTTCCTTGCCCTCCACGACAGGCAAAAGGCCGGTGGCCAGTTCCTTGCCTAGCTCGACGCCCCACTGGTCGAAGGAGTTGATGTTGAACAGCGTTCCCTCGACGAAGACGCGGTGCTCGTAGAGCGCGATCAGCCGGCCGAAGGTGCGCGGGTCGAGTTTGCGGTAGAGGATGGTCACCGAGGGTCGGTTGCCGGAGAAGACGCGGTGCGGCGCGATCTTGTCGACATCGGCCGGCTTCATGCCCTTGGCCAGCATCTGGGCGCGTGCCTCCTCCAGCGTCCGGCCTTTCATCAACGCTTCCGACTGCGCTAGGCAGTTGGCGAGCAGCAGATCATGCTGATGCTTGAGCTCCGGCTCGTGGCCGACGGCCGCGGCAAGGAATTCGACCGGGATGAAATCGGTGCCCTGGTGCAGCAGCTGGAAAAAGGCATGCTGGCCGTTGGTGCCGGGCTCGCCCCAGACCAGCGGACCGGTCGGCGTTGTCACCTTCGTGCCTTCGAGGGTAACGCTCTTGCCGTTCGATTCCATATCAAGCTGCTGCAGATAGGCCGGCAGCCTGGACAGGCGCTGATCGTAAGGAATGACGGCGCGCGCCGGATATTCGCAGATCACGCGATGCCACCAGCCGACCAGCCCCAAAAGGGCCGGCAGGTTCTCCTGCACCGGAGCGGTGCGGAAATGCTCGTCCATCTCGTGCGCGCCATCGAGGAAGGCGCGAAAATTCCGCGGGCCGACCGCGATCATCACCGGCAGGCCGATCGCACCCCAGAGCGAATAGCGGCCGCCGACCCAGTCCCAGAAGCCGAAGACGCGATCCGATTCGATCCCGAACTTCGCCACCAAATCGAGCGCGGTCGAGACAGCGGCAAAATGCTTGCCAACCGCTTCCTTGCCGAGTTCTTCCTGCACCCATTTGCGCGCCGTCTCGGCATTGGTCATCGTCTCGACGGTGGTGAAGGTCTTGGAGGCGATGATGAAAAGCGTGGTTTCGGCCGAGAGCCCTTTCAGCGTGTCGTGGATATGGGCGCCGTCGATGTTGGAGACATAATGCGCGCGCGGCCCGTCGTGATAGGGCGCCAACGCCAGCGTTGCCATGGCCGGGCCGAGATCGGAACCGCCGATGCCGATGTTGACGATGTCGGTGATCTTCTTGCCGGTGGCGCCGGCCGCCTTGCCGGAGCGCACGGCATCGGCAAAGGCGCCCATCGCGTCGAGCACGGCAATGACGTCGGCCTTGACGTCCTGGCCATCGACCGTGACGCCGTTGCCGGTCAGGTTGCGCAGCGCTGTGTGCAGCACGGCACGGTCTTCGGTGAGGTTGATCTTCTTGCCGGCGAACATCGCCGCCCGGCGGCTTTCGAGATCGGCGGCCTTGGCCAGCTTCTCCAGCAATTCCATGGTGACCGCATCGACCGCGCATTTCGACCAGTCGAGCAGAAGGTCACCGTCGGTGGCGGAGAATTTCTCGAACCGCTGCGGATCGGCGGCGAAGCCCTGGCGCATGCTGGCTGGGGCCGCCGCGCGATGAACGCGTAAGGCGGCAAGCTGTTTCTGGAATGCTGACTGATCCACTGGCGGGCGACTCCTGACGTTTTCGACGCACCATATCAGACCGGATGTTTCCGGCGCGTGTCGTCGCGCCAAAACTATTGAGCCGAATTCCGTGCGGTCAATACGGGGAGATGACGCGAATCGTCACGCGTCGATGACGGAACGTCACGCTGCGATGACGCAGGTGCGTCACGGGGTGGTTACACAATGTGTCACGCAGCGAGGGCGCAGCGCCTGATTTCGGCCGAAGGATCACTGGCATAAATCCCAACGATCAGAAAAATTGATTGGCGCAACCCCTTGTGCCACCGTTACATTCGACTGGTCCAGCCAAGCGAAATAAGCTGGCCATCGAGGAACATTTCCCATGCCACAGCGAAACGACACGGCGATATGGTCCGGCCTGTTCCGGATTTCGGCTGAATCCGGCCAGACCCTGCAGGCGCAGATCCGCCAAGCCATCGTGGCCGCCATTCTGGACCGGCAGATCGCCGCTTCGATGCCGCTTCCCTCGTGCCGGATCCTGGCCGAAAAACTCGGCGTGGCGCGCGGAACCGTCGTGCTGGCCTTCCAGCAGCTCGTCGACCAGGGATTCCTGGTGGCACGCGAGCGGCGTGGTCATTTCGTCAATCCCGACGTGCTGGCGACACCGGCCAAGCCGCACCAGAAGGCGCCCGACCAGGCCAACGAGATCGACTGGAAGGCACGCCGCAAGATCGCCGCCAGCGACATGCCGCCGCCGGCCAAGCACGAGAACTGGATCAAGTCGTCCTACCCCTTCGTCTACGGCCAGTTTGATCCGGCGTTGTTCCCGACCGCCGAATGGCGCGAGTGCAACCGCATGGCGCTTGCCGTGCTCGAAATCCGCAACTGGGCGTCCGACATGGTCGATCGCGACGATCCGCTGCTGATCGAGCAGATCCAGGCGCGGCTGTTGCCGCGGCGCGGCATCTTCGCCAATCCCGACGAGATCATCGTCACGCTGGGCGCCCAGAACGCACTCTACATGCTGGCGACGCTGCTGATGAGCAAGGGCTCCAAGGTGGCGATGGAGGACCCCGGCTACCCCGACGCGCGCTCGATCTTCCGCCTTGCGGGCGCCGACATACAGCCGGTGCCGGTCGACCAGTCCGGCATCGTAACCGCTTCTATTCCCAATGATTCCGGTTTCGTCTTCGTCACGCCCAGCCATCATTGCCCGACCATGGTGCCGTTGTCGGCGGAACGGCGGCAGGATCTCCTGGCGCGGGCCAACCGCTACAACCAGATCATCATCGAAGACGGCTATGACAGCCAGCTTCTCGACGAGGCGCCGCAGCAGGCGCTGAAGAGCCTCGACCGCTCCGGCCGTGTCGTCTATGTCGGCTCGATGTCGAAGACGCTGGCTCCGGGCCTGCGGCTCGGCTACATCGTCGCTTCGGCCGGACTGATCTCGGAACTGCGGGCACTGCGCCGGTTCATGCTGCGTCATCCGCCGGCCAACAACCAGCGCGCCGTCGCGCTGTTCCTGTCGCTCGGCCATCACGAGGCACTGGTGCGGCGGCTGTCGAGCGCCTTCGACGAGCGGCGCAAGCGCCTGGTCCATGCGATTTCCGCTTTTCTGCCGGAATGGCGTTCGACCGATTCGGCCGGCGGCACGTCGCTGTGGCTCGAAGGGCCGCGCGGCACCGATGCACGCGGACTGGCCGAGGCCGCCGCCTCGCGCAGCGTCATCATCGAGCCGGGCGACCGCTTCTTCGATCGCACCGAAAAGTCTTCGCGTTTCATGCGGCTGGGCATTTCCTCGATCGCGTTGCAGCACATCGAGCCCGGCATCCGCGAACTGGCCACCGCCGCCGGCCGCAGGCCGGCCGCCGCCTGATCCATCGCCCGATCCCCAGACCGGAGCCACACAGCCTGGCTCCGGCTCCATAGCTCTGGCATATGCGACCGGACCGTCTGGCTCATAGGCTGGGCCAATGCCGGCGGCATAGTCGGGGCACAAAGGGGAAGAAGCAGCCGATGGTGGACCAACCGCCGCCCTGCTTCTCGGAAAGGTGGAGTGTCTCCATGTCAGTTCTTGAAAAGCAGGAAGCGGCGGCGGATCAGCGTTCGCGCCGCTCCGGCGGGCGCGAAGCGCGCCGCGCCATGCGGGCCGCACCGTTGGCCGACGACATCAAACCGGTGCGCGCCGGTCTCGAAGGCGGCAGCTACGGACCGCTGACCGAGAACGACCAGGAACGCATCCACGAGGCGGTGCTGACGCTCCTGGAAACGGTTGGCTTCGCCAATGCCATTCCCTCCTGCATCGACGCGTTGACCAAGGCCGGCGCCAGCTATGGCGACGATGGCCGCATCCGCTTCCCCCGGGCTGTCGTGCTCGACACGATCAAGAAAGCCGCCCGGCATTTCACCCTGCACGGCCAGGACCCCAAGCACGACATGCTGATCAAGGGCAAGCGCGTGCACTACGGCACGGCGGGTGCCGCCGTGCATCTGGTCGATGTCGAAAAGCGCGAGTATCGCGAGTCGCTGCTGCAGGACATCTATGACGCCGCCCGCCTCGTCGAGGGGCTCGACAACATCCATTTCTTCCAGCGGCCGATGGTGCCGCGCGACATTCCCGATCCGCTCGATATGGATTTCAACACGCTCTATGCCTGCGTGATGGGAACTTCCAAGCATGTCGGCACCTCGTTCACCGTGCGCGAGAACGTGCAGCCGGCGCTCGAAATGCTCTATGCCATCGCCGGTGGCGAGGAGAATTTCCGCGCCCGGCCGTTCGTCTCAAACTCCAACTGTTTCGTCGTGCCGCCGATGAAGTTCGCCGAGGACGCCTGCGGCGTGCTCGAAGCCTGCGTCGAAGGCGGCATCCCGATCCTCTTGCTGTCGGCCGGACAGGCGGGTGCCACGGCACCGGCAGCGATTGCAGGTGCCGTGGTGCAAGCAGTGGCCGAGGTGCTGGTCGGGCTCGTCTATGTCAATGCCATCAAGCCGGGGCATCCGGCGATCTTCGGCACCTGGCCGTTCGTTTCGGATCTCAGGACCGGCGCCATGTCGGGCGGGTCGGCCGAGCAGGCGGTGCTGACCGCGGCCTGCGCACAGATGGCGCAATTCTACGACCTGCCGGGTGGCTCGGCCGCCGGCATGACCGATTCGAAACTGCCCGATATCCAGTCCGGCTATGAAAAAGGCATCACCGATGTGATGGCCGGCCTTGCTGGGCTCAACCTGGTCTACGAATCGGCCGGCATGCACGCCTCACTGCTCGGTTTCTGCCTGGAAAGCCTGATCATCGACAACGACATGCTTGGCCACTGCCTGCGCTGCGTGCGAGGCATCGAGGTGACGGACGAGGCGCTGTCGATCGACACCATCGCCGATGTCTGCCTGAAGGGTCCGGGCCATTATCTCGGCAACGAGCAGACGCTGCGGCTGATGCAGACCGAGTATTTCTATCCGGCCGTCGGCGACCGCTTTTCGCCCAAGGAATGGAACGAGAAGGGCCGACCCGACATCCTGCAGCGGGCGATCATCGAGAAGAAACGCGTGCTTGCCGAGCGCTTTCCGCGCCATGTGCCGAAACTGATCGACGACAGACTGCGCGCCCGGTTTGGCGAGATGATCAAGCTGCCACGCGGCAGCATGGGCGGGTAGACCCTCGCAAAACAATCAATCCGCGTGGAGTCCATAGCGCTCGACGACTTCGGCACTGATCAGCTTGGCGTGCAGCGTCATCAGCACAATTTGCGCATCGAAGCCGTCGCCGGTTTCAAGGGCGGCCTCGATCCGGCGCTCTGCATCCAGCCTGTTCTGAACACCATTGGATCGCTCGAAGGCTTCCGGTCCGGCGATGCAATAGCTGAACAGCCGCGCCACTTCTGGATAAGCTTGGCTGGGCGGCTCGTCGGGCCAGCGATCTTTCATCAGATTGACGATCGTGAGTTTTACGCCCTCGGGCACGAGGGCTGGATGAAGGTCGGCGCCACGCAATGCCGCATCGAGCTGTCTCAAGTCGCCCGAACGACCCAACATTCCGAGGAAGCCTAGGGAAGAGCGTCGTCCCGCCATGATGTTCCATCCGTTTCCAACCACTTAGGTGTTCGCAAGCGGAATTCAAAGACAGCGTCTTGTAAAGCGCGTCGCGTAGAGACGGATCACGCGACGCGCTTTGAGTCTTTGTCGTTGCGCCTGTCAGCCACTCGCCGCCAGGAGCAAGGCACCGGCAAGAGCAGATCCGGCAAGCGTCGGCAGCATGCCGATCTTCAGCTTCAGGATGGCGATCATGGCGGCACAGGAAAGCAGTGCGGCGCGCCAGTCGATCGACGAAAACACCGGCACACTCATGCCGAGGCCCAACGCCTGCACCTCACGGAAAATGACGTGCAAGGCAAACCAGAGAGCCAGATTCATGATCACCCCGACAACAGCGGCGGTGATCGCGCCAAGTGCTGCCGACAAGGCCTTGTTGCCGCGCAGCGCCTCGATATAGGGGGCGCCGAGGAATATCCAGAAGAAGCAGGGCGTGAACGTAACCCACAAGGTCAGCAACGCCCCCAGCGATCCGGCAAGCAACGGGTCCAGCGACCCGGAGTGGCGGAACGCGGCGATGAAGCCGACGAACTGCAAAACCAGAATGAGCGGACCCGGCGTCGTTTCGGCAAGCCCAAGACCGTCGACCATTTCACCGGGGGCGAGCCAGCCGAAGGACTGGACGGCTGCCTGGGCGACATAGGCAAGCACCGCGTAGGCGCCGCCGAAGGTGACGACCGCCATGAGACTGAAGAACCGGCCTATCTCGGTCCAGACGCTTGCCGTGCCGGTAAGCCACCAGATCAGCAGAACAGGCCCGAGCCAGATCGGCAGCCAGATCGCAACCGTGCGCGGCGCATGCCATTTCGTCGGCCTGAGGTGCGCCAACTCGCCGCGCTCGAACATCAGGTCGACCGCACCCTTGATATCGGCAACATCGCCCTTGCCATGCGCCGAGCCGGAAAACAGCGCCGGAGCAATGCGGTCTCCCAGCCATCCCGTCAGGCCCGCGAGCAGGACGATGAGCGGGAACGGCACATTCAACGCATAGATGGCGATGAAAGCCGAGACGGCGATCGACACCATGACCCGGTTCTTCAAGGCACGCCGTCCAATCCGGATCACCGCCTCGACGACAATGGCAAGCACCGCCGCCTTCACCCCGAAGAACAGCGCCTCGACCTGCGGCGTGTCGCCATAGAGCACATAGAGGCTGCTCAGGACGAGCATGACGAGCGCGCCCGGCACGACGAACAGGACGCCGGCGACAAGGCCACCGACCGTCCTGTGCAGCAGCCAACCGATATAGATGGCGAGTTGCTGGGCTTCCGGGCCAGGCAGCAGCATGCAGTAGTTCAGCGCATGCAGGAAACGCTGCTCACCGATCCAGCGCCGCTGCTCGACCAGTTCCTTGTGCATCAAGGCGATCTGCCCGGCCGGCCCGCCGAAGCTGAGCAGTCCGATCTTTGCCCACACCTTCACGGCTTCGGCGAAGGTCGGTGCGGCCGGCACCGGGACCACCGTATCTTGCGACACAAGTGCGCTCATGACGGTTTGCTCGAGCCTGCACCGGGCCAGTTGTGCGTTTCCTCGGTGGCGTCGCGACACCAGCGGAAGAACGCATCGTAGAGCAGCATGCCTGCGTCCAGTTGTTCCAGATCGTCGCGAAACATACGCGACAGACCGAGCGAAGCCGCCAGAAAGCCGGCCGCCTGGGGAACGAGGTCGAGGCTTACGGTGTCGGCCGCGCGCACGATCAGGGCAAGGCGATCGAGCGCCTCGGATCCCAGTCCAAACTCCTCGATCATCGTGTCGAAGGTGCAGCGTTCGCCGCGATGGCTCCAGAACACATTGTCGATGTCGAAAGGCACCGCCTGAAAGCGATCCGCCACGGCAGGCACTTCGGCAGCCTCGACAAACAGAAAGATCGCATGCGGATCGACGAAACGCCGGATCAGCCAGGGACAAGCGATGCGATCGACCTTCGGGCGGGCTCGTGTCACCCACACGGTGCGGCCCTTTTCGTCGCGCGAAGGCAAGGTGTCGGTGCGGACCAGAAGTCCCTTTGCATCGCGCCAGGCTTCGAATCCACCGTCGAGGCTTTCGGCGGAAGTGCCCTCATGGCGCAGCCATGCGGCGACACCTTGTGAGAGTTTCAGCCCTTTCTGGCAAACGACCGCCACCGATTGGCCGGCGAACGCCGGTGCCCAGGTCGAGACGGTTTTGAAATCGCGCCGGCTCGAGGCCGGCAGAAGGCGCGGATCGGCGTCGAAGTCATCATCGATACGGACATCGATGATGACGGGCGCGCCTGGCAGACCGATCAGGCGGGATAGTTGCGATACTGTGATAGCGGTTGTTGACGGCATGGCGTCCACCTCCTGGAAAGAGAAGCTTGGACGCGAACGTTGGGCTGACGCCTCACGGGGTCGTCGCGATACACCCCTTGTCATGATGGTGGATGCATCGCGCGGGCTTGTCAAGGATGGCGGCCGCCTGATCCGGATCAAGCCGCCGTTTGTCATTTATGTAAGCATCTACGAACAGATGCTCGCTCAGTGATTGTCCCTGGGGACGCCTCTGGTGTGCGCGACATCCTGGTATTTCACCGCCGGCTTCAGCACCATTCCCTCTGAAAACTGCGCGACCATGCCGCGCTGGATCTCCTGCCAGGGCGTCTGGTGCTTGGGATAGTCATAGCCGCCATTGTTCTGCAATTCGGCACGCCGCCGGGTGATCTCGTCGTCGGTGACGAGGATGTCGGCCGTGCCCTTGCGAAGGTCGATGCGGACACGGTCGCCCGTCTTGAGCAGCGCCAGCCCGCCGCCGATCGCGGCTTCCGGCGAGGCGTTGAGGATCGACGGCGAACCCGACGTGCCGGACTGGCGGCCATCGCCGATGCAGGCGAGCGCATGGATGCCCTTCTTGATCAGATAGGCCGGCGGTTGCATGTTGACGACCTCGGCGCCACCGGGATAGCCGATCGGCCCTGCGCCGCGCATGAACAGGATCGTGTGTTCATCGATGCCTTGCGCCGGATCGTCGATGCGGGCGTGATAGTCCTCGGGTCCGTCGAACACCATGGCGTTGCCTTCGAAAGCCTCGGGATCCTTCGGATTGGATAGGTAGCGCTCGCGGAATTCCGGCGAGATGCCGCTGGTCTTCATGATCGCGGAATCGAACAGATTGCCCTTGAGGTTGATGAAGCCGGCATTGGCCTTCAGAGGCTCGGCAACGGTGCGGATGACGTCAGTGTTCTCGTTGGCGACACCTTCGCTATTCTCACCGATCGACTTGCCGTTGACCGTGCGCGCGCCGGGATGCGGCAACAGCCCGCCCTTCATCAGCTCGGCGATCACCGCCGGCACGCCGCCGGCATGATGGTAATCCTCGCCCAGATATTCGCCCGTCGGCTGCAAATTAACCAGCAGCGGCACATTGAGGCCGACAGTCTGCCAGTCGTCATTGTCGAGCTTGACGCCGAGGTGGCGGGCGATGGCGTTGAGATGGATAGGCGCGTTGGTCGAGCCGCCAATGGCCGAATTGACGACAATGGCGTTCTCGAAAGCCTCTCTCGTCATGATGTCGGACGGCTTCAGATCCTCGTGCACCATCTCGACGATACGCTTGCCTGTTTCATAAGAAATCTGGCCACGTTCGCGATAGGGCGCGGGAATGGCGGCCGAGCCCGGCAATTGCATGCCAAGCGCCTCGGCCAGCGAGTTCATCGTCGTGGCGGTGCCCATGGTGTTGCAATAGCCGGTGGACGGCGCCGAGGAGGCAACGATGTCCATGAACTCGTCATAGTCGATCTCGCCGGCCGATAGGCGCTGGCGCGATTCCCAGACGATGGTGCCGGAGCCGGTGCGCTTGCCCTTGTGCCAGCCGTTGAGCATCGGGCCGACCGACAGCGCGATCGCCGGGATGTTGACGGTGGCTGCCGCCATCAGCAGGGCCGGCGTTGTCTTGTCGCAGCCGATTGTGAGCACGACGCCATCGAGCGGATAGCCGTAGAGCACTTCGACCAGGCCGAGATAGGCAAGGTTGCGGTCAAGAGCGGCAGTCGGGCGCTTGCCGGTCTCCTGGATCGGATGGCACGGGAATTCGAACGGAATGCCGCCCATCGAGACGATGCCTTCGCGCACGCGCTTGGCCAGCTCGATGTGATGGCGGTTGCAGGGCGAGAGATCCGAACCGGTCTGGGCGATGCCGATTAGCGGCTTGCCGGACATCAGTTCGGCCCGCGTCAGGCCGTAGTTGAGGTAGCGCTCCAGGTAGAGCGCCGTCATGCCCGGATTGTCGGGATTGTCGAACCACTCCTGCGAGCGAAATTTTTTCTTCCTGGTGGGGGCGCCTGCCATCGTGGTCTCCGTATTTGTAAGACAAATCGATATGGCAACGCGCGGGAGCAGGCAAGAGGGCGCAGGGTCGCATCCGGACTTTGGTGCGATAGACAGGCCCCCAGCTGTGGGTTAGGGCTTCAATCAGTCTTGTCAGGGAGGTTTTCATGGCTTTGGTGATCGAAGGCGAGGAGCGCATTGCCGCGCCCCTGCAAAAGGTGTGGGAAGCGCTGAACGATCCCGAGGTCTTGAAGGCGACGATTCCCGGCTGCCAGAGCCTGGAGATGAAGTCGCCGACCGAGATGGCGGCCACCGTGGTGGTGAAGATCGGGCCGATCAAGGCGACGTTCAACGGCGAGGTGATGCTGAAGAACCTCAAGCCGCCGCATTCCTACACCATCCAGGGCGAAGGCAAGGGCGGCATAGCCGGCTTCGCCAAGGGCGGGGCCGATGTGACGCTGACTGAAGATGGGCCGGACGCGACGGTGCTGAAATACGCGGCCAAGGCCGATGTCGGCGGCAAGATCGCTCAATTGGGCAGCCGGCTGATCGAATCGACCTCGAAGAAACTGGCCGGGCAGTTTTTTTCCAGCTTCGGCGAGAAGGTCGGCGGCTGAGCCCCCTCCCCTCGAGGGGAGGGATATCCGCATCACTCAAACACGATGCTCGTCACGGCGTCCGCGGCCGCACCCCGCTCTTCATTGATCCGGTCCCAGACCTTTCC
Source organism: Mesorhizobium bavaricum (assembly GCF_056781655.1). Classification (NCBI taxonomy): domain Bacteria; kingdom Pseudomonadati; phylum Pseudomonadota; class Alphaproteobacteria; order Hyphomicrobiales; family Phyllobacteriaceae; genus Mesorhizobium; species Mesorhizobium bavaricum. The sequence continues at coordinate 382,201 of NZ_CM165566.1, forward strand.
GGCAATATCCCTGTAGATCTTTGCCTCGGGGCCGTCGGGCTTCGAGACAACCACTGGCGTGCCGGCATCCGAGCTCTCGCGAATGCCCATCTCGAGCGGCACTTCGCCGAGGAAGGTGACGCCGAGACGCTCGGCCTCGCGGCGGGCGCCGCCATGGCCGAAGATGTCGTAGCGCTTGCCGGTATCCGGAGCGATGAAATAGCTCATGTTCTCGACGATGCCGAGCAGCGGCACATCGACTTTCTTGAACATGTTGAGGCCCTTGCGGGCGTCGATCAGGGCCAGGTCCTGCGGCGTCGAGACGATGACGGCGCCGGCCAATGGCACCTGCTGGGCCATGGTCAGCTGGGCGTCGCCGGTGCCTGGAGGCATATCGACGACGAGCACGTCGAGCCGGCCCCATTCCACCTCGCGCAGCATCTGCGTCAGTGCCGACATGACCATCGGCCCGCGCCAGATCATCGGCGTCTCCTCATCGACGAGAAAGCCCATCGACATCACCTTCAACCCATAATTCTCCATCGGTTTCAGGATCTTGCCGTCGACGGTCTGCGGCCGGCCATGGATGTTGAGCAGCCGCGGCATGGAGGGGCCATAGATGTCGGCGTCGAGCACGCCGACGCGCAAACCATTGGCGGCGAGGCCAAGAGCAATGTTGACGGCGGTGGTCGACTTGCCGACACCGCCCTTGCCGGAAGCGACGGCGATGATCGCTTCGATGCCGGGCACGCCACGCTTGCCCTGGCTGTGCGAAGCAGGAGCGTGTGGAGCGGCACGCGGCGCGGCGGCGGGCGGAGCCGGCCTCGGTGCCGGGCGCGATGGAACCGGCGCCTCCATGCCGCCGCCCTTCTTTTCCGCCGTCAGCGCAACGACGGCGCCGGCGACACCGGGGATCGCCTTGACGACACGCTCGGCGGCGGCGCGCAGCGGCTCCATTTCCTGGGCGCGTGCGGCGGGAACGGTAATCGAGAAGAAGACCTTGGAATCGGCGATGAAAATCTCGGAAACCATACCAAGGTCGACGATGTTGCCGGTGAAATCCGGTCCATTGACCGTCTTCAGGCGCTCGGTGACGATTTCCTTGGTGACAGACATGACGGCATTTCCTCAAACATTGGCTGGCTCAAACAGCGGCTGGCTTGAGATAATGCAGTTCATCGCCAGATGCGAGATCGAACAGGCCTGGTTCAGTCGAAAGCCAGTTCCAGGCGTCTTTCGGCCTGGGAGACGACCCGGCACCTGGTTTCGAACCGGTCTGCCCTGATGACCAGCGTGAACTGCTGAGGAATGCCGGCGATATTCGACACATCGATTGTGGCGCCGTCCTCGCCGAAGCTGCGAACCGTGCAGTCGATGGTCGACATGCGCCTGTTGAACACGATCTGACCAGCCTTGAGCACCCTGCGCCGTGGCGGTGGCTGGTCTTTTGCGAGCGAATTCCAGACGGAGGTTCGATTGCGGCCAGCGTGTTTCGAAGCGTACATGGCCGCGTCGGCGTGTTCGATCAGTTCATGCAAGCTGGGGATCGTCGAATCAAGCGAGGCAATGCCGAGGCTGGCGGTAACCGCTAGCTCTGCCGTGCCGTGGGCGAAGCGCATCGCCTCGATCGCGCTGCGCAATCGCTCGGCTGATTCAAGGGCGCCCTTGCGGCCCGCATACATGAGGATGGCGAATTCCTCGCCGCCGACGCGTCCGAAAATGTCGACATCACGCAAGGCCGCACCGCATTGCTTTGCGACGCCACTCAAAACCCTGTCGCCGGCGGCATGCCCAAATGTATCGTTGACCGCTTTGAAGTGATCGACGTCGAAGACGACGCAGGAGAAATCAAAGCGTTGCCGTTTCGCCAGGGCAAACGCCCGACTGCCCTGCTCCATGAAGGCCCGCCGGGACAACACGCCGGTCAACACATCGCTCGAGGCATGCTGGCGCAATTCCAGTTCATCCATCGCCAGGTCGGCGAAATCCTGCAGGATGGCCGTTTCGCGCTGACCAAAATCGCGCGGCTGGTCGCCTATCGCGCACACGCTGCCGATGTTGTGGCCATCATGGGTGCGCAAGGGGACGCCCGCATAGAACCGGATGTGCGGATCGTTCCTGACATTGGGGTTGTCGGCGAAGCGTGGGTTTTTCGTTGCATCATGAACGATCAGCGGGCCGTCCTGCAGGATCGTATGCTTGCAAAATGTGTCCTTGCGCTCGGCCTCAGCCGTAGCGAGGCCATCGCAGGCCTTGTACCATTGGCGATGCCCATCGATGACCGAGACAATGGCAATCGGGACATCGAACACGGTCCTGATCAGCCGGGTAATGCGGTCGAACGACGCCTCGCGCGGCGTGTCCAGAACGTCGAAACGGTCGAGGGCCTGCAATCGCGCCGCTTCTCGCAGATCGGCGTCCGTCGCGGTCTGCATTTCTGTGGGGTGCTCATGCAGCATGCTCTACCTCCAGCGGTCTGGTGCGTGCGCATGGCCACCATCATGGCAAGCCAAATCTTATCAATTGGTTATTTGCCTGTTGTCACCACTCATAGACCGACAAAGGGTCGCCGGTTCGACCTCTGCGGAAGGGCTCGCGGCATGAGGCGTTTGCCTGCGGCTCAGATGGTGCAGATTGGGGTCGCCCCAAAGGCACCGGAGTGCCCGCGTCACCCCGCCAGGCCAACCGCGAGGTAGGTGAGCGCGGAAATGGCAGCCGTGGCCGGCAAGGTGACAATCCAGGCAATGACGATGTTGCCGGCAATGCCCCAGCGCACGGCCGAGACGCGGCGGGCGGCGCCAACGCCGATGATGGCACCGGTGATGGTGTGGGTGGTCGAAACAGGAACGCCGAGCCATGTGGCGGCGAACAGCGTGATGGCGCCACCGGTTTCGGCACAGAAGCCCTGCATCGGGTTCAACCGGGTGATCTTCGAGCCCATTGTGTGAACGATACGCCAGCCGCCGAACAAGGTGCCGAGCGCCAGCGCCGACTGACAGGTGAGGACGACCCAGAGCGGCACGTAGAAAGTCGTGCCGAGCATGCCTTGCGAATAGAGCAGCACGGCGATGATTCCCATGGTCTTCTGGGCGTCGTTGCCACCGTGCCCGAGGGAATAGAGCGAGGCGGAAAAGAACTGCATGACGCGGAAGGTTCGGTCGACCGCAAACGGTGTCTGGCGCACGAACAGCCAGGAAACCGCAAGGATCAGGACAAGCGCCAGAACAAAACCGGTCGCCGGCGACACAACGATCGCGGCGACCGTCTTGCCTAGGCCCGTCCAGACGATAGCGCCCAGGCCTGCCTTTGCGACGCCAGCGCCGACCAGCCCGCCGATCAGGGCATGCGAGCTGCTCGAAGGGATGCCGGCGACCCAGGTGACGATGTTCCAGACAATGGCGCCGACAAGGGCGGCGAAGATCACCGCCGGCGTGACAATAGTGACGTCGACGATTCCCTTCCCCACTGTCTCGGCGACATGAAGACCGAAGAACATGAAGGCGATGAAATTGAAGAAGGCCGCCCAGAGCACCGCGTATTGCGGCCTGAGCACGCGCGTGGAGACGATGGTGGCAATGGAATTGGCGGCATCGTGCAGGCCGTTGAGAAAATCGAAGAACAGCGCTACGGCGACAAGGCCGATCAGCACGGGAAAGGCGATGGTTGCTTCCATCGCCTATACATTCTCGATGACGATGCCGCTGATCTCATTGGCGACGTCCTCGAAGCGGTCAACCACTTTCTCCAACTGGCCATAGATCTCGCTGCCGATCAGGTAGGCCATGGGATCGCTGCGTCCATGCCGCTTGAAGAGGTCTTTCAGACCTTGTTCGTGCAGATCGTCTGCCCGGCTTTCGACGCGCATGACCTCTTCTGCGATGGCGTTGAGGCGCACCGCGTGCGCGCCGACCTTGCCGAGCAGCGGGATCGCCTCGGCGACCAGCTTGGCGGCGGCGACGATGACGCCGCCCATTTCCTGCATCAGCGGATCGAATTCCTTCTTCTCGAACAGCTTCACCGTCTTGACGGTCTTGTGCATCATGTCGATGGCGTCATCCATCGACTGGATCAGGTCCTTGATGTCACCGCGATCGAAAGGGGTGATGAAGGAGCGTCGCACCGCCAGCAGGACTTCCGCGGTGATATGGTCGGCCTCGTCTTCGAGATCGATGATTTTCTGACACCAGCGATCGATGTCCTTGCCCTGGAGAAGCTGCTCCAGCGCCTCGGCGCCGCCGACCACGGTGCGGGAATGTCGTTCGAACAGCTCGAAGAAGCGATCTTCGCGCGGCAAAAGCTTGCGGAACCAGCCCAGCATGGTCGACCTCCCGTTTCATCCACATAACGCCGCATTGCGTCGCAGGGAACAGCAAGCCGGCTGAAAGATGTGGATGCGACGCGATTGCGCATACCGCTTGCGGCGAAAGACGATTTCCCCGACCTTGCGCGGAACGCGCGGAAAGATGGCATGATCGACAAGCTGGAATTCTTCATCGCACTGGCCAAGGAAGAGCATTTCGGGCGGGCGGCCGACGTGTGCGGCGTCACCCAGCCGACACTGTCGGCCGGCATCAAGCAGCTCGAGGGCCAGCTCGGCGTGATGCTGGTGCTGCGCGGCTCACGCTTCCAGGGGCTGACGCCCGAAGGCAAGCAGGTATTGGTCTGGGCGCGCCGCATCGTCGGCGACACCCGCACCATGAGAGAAGAAATGCGGGCGGCGCGCCATGGCCTGTCCGGCCGCATCCGCATCGCCGCCATCCCGACGGCGCTGGCCATGCTGCCGCGCCTGACGACGCCGTTCCGCGAAAAGCACCCTGGCGTCACCTTCTCGGTGCTGTCGCGGACCTCGATCGAAGTGCTGTCCCTGCTCGGCAATTTCGACATCGATGCCGGCATCACCTATCTCGACAACGAGCCGCTGGGGCGGGTGACCAGCGTGCCGCTCTATGACGAGCGCTATCAGCTGATCACGGCCATGGGAAATCCCTATTCCGATCGCGACAAAGTGACATGGGCAGAGCTCAGCAGCCTGCCGCTTTGCCTGCTGACGCCGGACATGCAGAACCGCCGCATCATCGATCAGCACCTGGCCGAGGCCGGCGTACAGGTCCGGCCGACGCTCGAATCCAATTCGATGATCGTGCTGTTCTCGCACATCCGCACCGGCAAATGGTCATCGATCATGCCGCTCAACCTTGCGGAAACATTCGGCTTTTCCGAACCGATCCGGGCCATTCCGATCGTCGAGCCGGACGCCAGCCACACCGTTGGCCTGGTGGCGGCGCCGCGCGAACCACACACGCCGCTGGTCTCGGCGCTGCTGGACGAGGCGATGGCGCTGGCGGACGATTTCCACGCCCGCCGCTAGGCTAGACAATGGTGGCTGACCAAGTTTGATAGAAGATTTCTATCGAGTAACGAAACTGCTTTATTGATTCCGAGGGTTTCCTCTGATTTTGTAAAGACTTAGCGATAAAAAAGCTATCGACCAGGGAGGGCGCTGCATGACGATGCAGCCTGCAAGTACCGAGATCACGTCGCGCACGGCCGCGATCATCCAGGAGCTCAAAGGCCTTGAAGGCCCGCTGCTGCCGATCCTCCACGGCATCCAGGAAGAGTTCGGCCATGTGCCGCAGGTTGCACTGCCGGTCATCGCCGAAGCGCTGAACATCTCCAGGGCTGAAGTGCACGGCGTCGTCACCTTCTATCACGACTACCGCAGCCATCCGGCAGGTCGGCATGTGCTGAAGGTTTGCCAGGCAGAATCCTGCCAGTCGATGGGTTCTGACGCCATCGCTGCCAAACTGAAGCAGTTGCTGGGCATCGGCTTTCATGAGACGAGCCGCGACGGTTCGGTGACGCTGGAGCCGGTCTATTGTCTCGGCCTATGCGCCTGTTCGCCCGCCGCCATGCTCGACGGCGAGGTGATCGGACGGCTCGATGACCAAAAGCTCGACGAGATCGTTGCCGAGGTGCGCTCATGATCCCGCGTATCTACATTCCCGCCGACTCCGGCGCACTGGCGCTTGGCGCCGAAAAGGTCGCCAAGGCGATCGCCAGTGAACTGGCCGAGCGCGGCATCGAGGCCAAGATCGTGCGCAACGGTTCGCGCGGCGCTTATTTCCTCGAACCAATGGTCGAAGTTGCGACAGCCAACGGCCGCGTTGCCTATGGGCCGGTCAAGCCATCCGATGTCAAAAGCCTGTTCGACAGTGGCTTCCTCACCGGCGGCCCTCACAAGCGCTGGCTGGGCGCCCCCGACAAAATCCCCTTCCTGGCCAAGCAGACGCGGCTGACCTTCGCGCGCTGTGGCGTCACAGATCCGCTGTCGCTCGAATCCTACAAGAAACACGGCGGGTTGAATGGACTGACGAACGCGTTGGAATTGACGCCCGCCGCCATTGTTGCCCAGGTGACCGAATCCGGACTGCGCGGGCGCGGTGGCGCGGGCTTCCCGACCGGCATCAAGTGGAAGACGGTGCTCGATACCGTTGGCGACCGCAAATACATCGTCTGCAACGCCGACGAAGGCGACTCAGGCACCTTCGCCGACCGCATGATCATGGAGGGCGATCCCTTCGTGCTGATCGAAGGCATGACGATCGCCGGAATCGCCACCGGTGCGACCAAAGGCTTTGTCTATATCCGTTCGGAATATCCGCATGCGGTGGCGGTGATGAACAAGGCCGTCGACGTCGCCCGCAAGGCCGGGGTGCTTGGCGCCAGCGTGCTGGGGTCGTCCTACGCTTTCGACATGGAGATCCGGGTCGGCGCAGGCGCCTATGTCTGCGGCGAGGAGACGGCGCTGCTGGACTCGCTCGAAGGCAAGCGCGGCATGGTACGGGCAAAGCCACCGCTACCGGCTCACAAGGGGCTGTTCGGCAAGCCGACGGTGATCAACAACGTCATCTCGCTGGCCTCGGTGCCTGTGATCATGGACAAGGGTGCCGCCTTCTACAAGGATTTCGGCATGGGCCGCTCGCGCGGCACGATCCCGATCCAGATCGCCGGCAACGTCAAATATGCCGGCCTGTTCGAAGCGGCCTTCGGCATGACGCTGGGCGAGATCGTCGACGAGATCGGCGGCGGCACGGCGACGGGACGTCCGGTCAAGGCGGTGCAGGTCGGCGGACCGCTGGGGGCTTATTTCCCGCGCGCGCTGTTTGACACGCCATTCGATTATGAAGCCTTTGCGGCCAAGGACGGGCTGATCGGCCATGCCGGCATCGTGGTGTTCGACGACACTGCCGACATGCTGAAACAGGCCCGCTTCGCCATGGAGTTTTGCGCTATCGAAAGTTGCGGCAAGTGCACACCCTGCCGCATTGGCTCGACGCGTGGTGTCGAGACCATCGACAAGATCACTGCCGGCATTGAGCCGGAGAAGAACCTCGCTCTGGTCACCGACCTCTGCAACACGATGAAATTCGGCTCGCTTTGTGCGCTGGGCGGCTTCACGCCCTACCCTGTCATGAGCTCGATCACCCATTTCCCCGACGACTTCAAGCCTGCGCCCGTGCGCGTGGCTGCTGAATAGGAGCTGGCAGATGAACATCAAGGCCGACTTCCCGTCCCTCGTCGAAGAGATCGACTACGGAACCCCGCAATCGACGGCGCAGAAGCAGGTCACGCTGAGCGTCGACGGCCGCAGCATCACCGTACCGGAAGGCACCTCGATCATGCGTGCCGCGATGGAAGGCGGGGTCGAGATCCCGAAGCTTTGCGCCACCGACACGCTGGACTCTTTCGGTTCGTGTCGTATCTGCCTTGTCGAGATCGAAGGGCGCGGCGGCACGCCAGCGTCGTGTACGACACCTGTCGGCGAGGGTATGGTGGTGCGTACGCACTCCGATCGGCTCGACGCCATTCGCCGCGGCGTGATGGAACTTTACGTCTCCGATCATCCGACCGGCTGGAACGAGAAGGCCGGAACCGGTGCCAGCGAGTTCGACGCGGTGGCGATGTCGATCGGCTTGACCGAGAACCGCTACGGCATCGAGGGCCGCAACCACGTCAAGCAGGAAAACGGCGTAGCGCCCGGCCATGGCTCGCTGACGGTCGATTACATCGCGCGCGACGAATCCAATCCCTATTTCACCTATGACCCCACGCAATGCATCGTCTGCTCGCGCTGCGTGAGGGCCTGCGAAGAGGTGCAGGGCACCTTCGCGCTGACTATCGAAGGACGTGGTTTCGAATCCAGAGTTTCGGCGGGAATGCACGAAGCATTCATCGATTCGGAATGTGTGTCCTGCGGCGCCTGCGTGCAGGCCTGTCCGACCGATGCGTTGCGCGAGAAAGCGGTCCTTGCCAAGGGCCTGCCGGAGCGCTCGCTCGTCACCACCTGCGCTTATTGCGGCGTTGGCTGCTCGTTCAAGGCCGAAGTGAAGGATGACGAGGTCATTCGCATGATGCCCTACAAGGAGGGCAAGGCGAACCACGGTCATTCCTGTGTGAAGGGCCGTTTCGCTTATGGCTACGCCACCCACAAGGACCGCATCCTGTCGCCGATGATCCGGGAAAAGATCACCGATCCTTGGCGCGAGGTGACCTGGGAAGAGGCTATTTCCCACACGGCCCAGGAATTCCGCCGTATCCAGTATCAGTACGGCCGCACAGCGATTGGCGGCATCACCTCGTCGCGCTGCACCAACGAGGAAACCTACCTCGTCCAGAAAATGGTGCGGCAGGGCTTCCGCAACAACAATGTCGACACCTGCGCACGCGTCTGCCACTCGCCGACGGGCTACGGGCTCGGCCAGACCTATGGCACCTCGGCCGGCACGCAGGATTTCGACTCCGTCGACTACACCGACGTCGCCGTCATTATCGGCGCCAATCCCGTTTCTGCCCATCCGGTGTTCGCCTCGCGGCTGAAGAAACGGCTGCGTCAGGGCGCCAAGCTGATCGTACTCGATCCACGTCGCACCGAGATGGTCAAGTCGGCGCATGTTGAAGCGGATTATCACCTGCCGCTGAAGCCCGGCACCAATGTGGCTGTGCTGACCGCGCTGGCGCATGTGATCGTCACCGAAGGTCTTTTCAACGAAGCCTTCATCCGCGAACGCTGCGACTGGGCGGAGTTCCAGGATTGGGCATCGTTCGTCGCCTTGCCGGAAAACAGCCCCGAAACCGTCGGCAAGTTGTCTGGCGTCGATCCCGAGCTGATCCGCGGTGCGGCGCGCCTCTACGCTACCGGGGGCAACGGCGCGATCTATTACGGCCTCGGGGTGACGGAACACAGCCAGGGTTCGACCACGGTGATGGCGATCGCCAATCTCGCCATGGCCACCGGCAATATCGGCCGGCCAGGCGTCGGCGTGAACCCGCTGCGTGGCCAGAACAACGTGCAGGGGTCGTGCGACATGGGCTCCTTCCCGCACGAACTGCCCGGCTACCGCCATATCTCCGGCGAAGCCGTGCGTGACATCTATGAGAGCCTGTGGGGCGTGAAGCTGGACGACGAACCCGGCCTGCGCATTCCCAACATGCTGGATGCCGCGGTCGATGGCACTTTCAAGGGCATCTACATCCAGGGCGAGGACATTCTGCAGTCCGATCCCGACACCAAGCATGTCGCTGCCGGCCTGGCCGCGATGGAATGCGTCGTCGTGCATGACCTCTTCCTCAACGAGACGGCCAACTACGCACATGTCTTCCTGCCGGGCTCGACCTTCCTGGAGAAAGACGGCACCTTCACCAATGCAGAGCGTCGCATCAACATGGTGCGCAAGGTTCTGGAGCCGAAGGCGCGCTACGCCGACTGGGAAGCGACGCAGGAGCTTGCCCGCGCGATCGGTCTGGATTGGAACTACCAGCATCCCTCCGAGATCATGGACGAGATCGCGCAGACGACGCCGAGCTTCGCCGGCGTTTCCTTCGAGTTGCTCGACCGTGTCGGATCCGTGCAATGGCCCTGCAACGAGAAGGCACCGCTCGGCACCCCGATCATGCATGTCGATGGTTTCGTGCGCGGCAAGGGCAAGTTCATCCGCACCGAATATGTGGCGACGGACGAACGGACCGGGCCGCGCTTCCCGCTGCTGCTCACCACCGGCCGCATCCTGTCGCAGTACAATGTCGGCGCACAGACCAGACGCACCGACAACATCATGTGGCACAGCGAGGATCGGCTCGAAATCCATCCGCATGACGCCGAAAACCGTGGCATCCGCGACGGCGACTGGGTCCGGCTGACCAGCCGCTCGGGCGAGACGACGCTGCGCGCGCTGATCACCGACCGGGTGTCGCCCGGCGTGGTCTACACGACCTTCCATCATCCGGACACGCAGGCCAACGTGATCACGACCGACTTCTCCGACTGGGCGACCAACTGCCCGGAATACAAGGTGACGGCGGTGCAGGTCGGCGCTTCCAACGGGCCGTCGGAATGGCAGCGCGACTATGACGAGCAGGCGCGCAACAGCCGTCGCATCGCGAAGTTGGAAGCAGCGGAGTAGTCTTGAGCGAGCGCCGCAAAGCCACGACGCAGGTATCGCGGCTGGCGCGCCGCGCAGGCGGGACGACGGCTGCCAACCGGATGGTGCCGGAGGAGACGCCGGTGGCGTTCTCCTTCGCCGGCACCACGCATGCTGTGATGATGGCAAGTCCGGCCGATTTCGAGGATTTCGCGCTCGGCTTCTCGCTGACCGAGGGCATCATTGCCGACCGCCAGGAGATCGAGTCCATCGAGGTCGAGGACCATGGCGCCGGTATCGATATCCAGATCCGGCTGAAGGACAGCGCCAATACGCGCTTCGAAGCGCGGCGCCGGCGACTGGCCGGCCCGGTCGGCTGCGGATTGTGCGGTATCGAATCGATCGAGGAAGCGATGCGCTCGGTCGATGCCGTTGGTGCGTCAAACCTTACGCTTGATGGCGACGATATCGTCCGTTCCGTCAAGCTCCTTTCGAAAGTGCAGCCGTTGCACACGGAGACCGGAGCCGTGCACGCCGCCGGTTTCTATGTGCAGGGCAAGGGCATCGTCATGGCGCGCGAGGATGTCGGCCGCCACAATGCGCTTGACAAGCTGGCCGGCGCACTGGCCAAGGCCGGCATCGATGGCGCATCCGGTGCTGTCGTCGTCACATCGCGGGTGTCGGTCGAGATGGTGCAGAAGACGGCGGCGATTGGCTCGGCCTTCATCATCGCCGTCTCGGCGCCGACCGCACTGGCCATCCGCACGGCGCAAGAGGCCGGCATGACGTTGGTGGCGTTGGTGCGCGGCGATGATTTCGATGTTTTCACCCACCCCGACCGGGTGGTCCTGGGAGTTGCCAAGCATGTCGCATGACGAAGAACACATCATGAGCACGAGCGAGAAGCTGGTGCGCATGGCAAACCAGATCGCCGATTTCTTCCATTCCAAGCCGCGCGAGGAAGGCATCGCCGGCATCGCCGAGCATATCAACAAGTTCTGGGAGCCGAGGATGCGGCGGCAGCTGTTCGAGATGCTGGATGGCGGCACCGAGAACTTCAACGAGTTGGTGGTGGCCGCCTCCGCCAAAATCAGGCGACCGATCACGCCGGCTGAGGCCGACCTCAAACTCGGGCTCGAGGCCTCCCCGGCCGACGTCGCCGCCTCGCAAAAATAACCGCAGGCCAAGCCGGCTATATTTTCTATCGCTAAAGTTTGAACTGCCGCAGTCGGCGCTGCTCTGCTATGGTTGGCGATCAGAAATCGTCAGGCCGGGGCGGAAACCTCGTGAGGCCGATCGAGACCCGATATGCCCGTAGCGGCGATGTGCGGATCGCCTATCAGGTGGTCGGGCAGGGATCGCTCGACCTCGTCTTCGTGCCGGGCTTCATTTCCAATCTCGATCTGCACTGGGAAGACCAGGGCTACAGCCGGATGCTGAAGCGGCTTTCGGCGTTCTCGCGGCTGATCCTGTTTGACAAGCGTGGCACGGGTCTGTCCGACCGTGTCGACGCGCACCACCTGCCCAGCCTCGAAACGCGCATGGACGATGTGCGTGCGGTGATGGACGCCGCCGGCAGCGGCCGCGCGGCACTGCTTGGTGCCTCGGAAGGCGCGCCTATGGCGATGCTGTTCGCCGCCACCTATCCGGAACGGACGCGGGCGCTGGCGCTCTATGGCGGCTATGCGCGTTTCCACAAATGGGTGATGTCGCCCGAGCGCCTCGACGCCTTCATCGAGATGGCCGAGACGGCCTGGGGTACCGGTGCCACCCTGCCTCATTTCGCGCCGAGCCGGGTCGACGACGCACATTTCGCCCAGTGGTGGGCTCGTTTTGAACGATTGTCGGCGAGCCCGACGGCGGCGGCGGCACTGGCGCGCATGAACGCCGGGACCGATGTGCGCGGCGTGCTGGCCGCGATCAGCGCACCGACGCTGCTCATTCATCGCCACGGCGACGTCCGGGTCGACCCGGACGCCAGCCGCTTCCTGGCCAGGAAGATTCCCAATTCACGACTGGTCGAGATTCCCGGGCGCGACCACCCGATCTGGACTGGCGACGTCGACCGGGTGGCCGACCTGATCGAGGAATTCCTGACCGGCGAGCGTGCCGTGGCCGAGGTGGACCGCGTGCTGGCGGCACTCCTGGCGACACGCATCTACGACACGGCGCGGATGGGCGACCGCATGTGGAGCGAACGCAGCCAGCGCTTCCAGGAAACCTGGCGGCTGCTGGTCGGCCGCCATGGCGGCCGCGCGGTGGGTACGCATGGCGAGATGATGATCTCGCGCTTCGATGGGCCTGCGCGCGCCATACGCTGCGCGGCCGCGCTGCGCGAGGCGGCACAAGGCATTGGCGTGGCCAGCGCGCAGGGCGCGCATGTCGGCGAGATCGAACTGCGTGGGCCGCCGGTGGGGCTGACGACGCGGGTGACGATGCAGCTTGCCGCGCACGCCAGCCGCGGCGACATAATCGCTTCGCGGCTGGTGGCGGATCTCGCAACCGGCTCGGGCCTGCATTTCACCGACGCCGGCCGGGTCACGCTGGACGAGATGGACGAGCCGCTGGCGCTGGTGCGGGCGATGTCCGAACAGCATCTGGAGCCCGACTGCCGCGCCAGGACCCGAACGACCGAACCGGCCGTGCTGACGGCACGCGAAAGCGAAGTGGTGGGCCTGATTGCAGACGGCAAGAGCAATGCCGCGATTGCCGCCGAGCTCAGGCTGAGCGAGCACACGGTCAAGCGTCACGTCGCCAACATATTGCTCAAGCTCGACCTGCCTTCGCGAGCGGCGGCGGCGGCATTTTCCGCCCGGCACACTGGCCCGGACGGGCCATGAGAGCCATGGCGCTTTCGGGCGAAGCGGCGCGAGACATGCAGACGCTATCATTTCTCTCCATGCAGGCCGGGCGGATGCCGCCGGGAAAGGCGCTGCGAAGGAGGATGAAATGCTGAAGTCAAACCGGACACTCAAATCGCTGGTGATTGCGGCAGGCGCTGGAGCGTTGTTCGCTATCGCACCCGCAAAGGCCGAGGATGCGTCGGCAGCGGCGGCCTACAAGGACATCCAGGCAACGCTCGGCTCGGTGCCGGACATGTTCAAGACGTTGCCCGACGTGGCCGTCGCCGGCGCCTGGGCCGAGATCAAGGGCGTCCAGCTCAACCCGAAGACCGCGCTCGACGGCAAGACCAAGGAACTGTTGGGGCTCGCCGTCGCGGCACAGATCCCATGTCAATATTGCATCTATTTCCATACGGAGGCGGCCAGGCTCAACGGCGCCAGCGACGAGGAGATCAAGGAGGCGGTGGCGATGGCCGCGATCGTGCGCCACTGGTCGACGATGCTCAATGGTAGCCAGGTGGATCTCGCGACCTTCAAGAAGCAGACCGACGACGTGTTCGCGGCCGTCAAGGCGAAGTCGCAGTGAAGAAATCCCTGCGCGGCGATGAGCGCCGTGCAGCGCTTCTGACTATCAACCGCCCGATCGCGAGACGGGCATATGGAGGATAAGATGCTGACCAAGACACAGACCGTGGACGGCGCGGCGATCAAGAAGGCAATCGAAGGCCGTGATGGAAAGATGCTGTCGAGCTTCTATGCCGACGACGCTCTGGTGCGGGTGATCGACCGCAACAACCCACCGAGCAAGCCGCGCGAAATCCGCGGCCGCGCAGCGATCGCCACCTTCTGGGACGACATCTGCAGCCGGGCGATGACCCACAAGGTCGACACAACGATCGCTGATGGCGACAGCCTCGCCTTCACCCAGGCCTGCGCCTATCCGGACGGCACGAAAGTATTCGCCGCGGCGATGCTGGAGCTGAAGAACGGGCGGATCGCACGGCAGACCGTCGTGCAGGCCTGGGACGAATAGGTCAACCGCCGATAAATCAACTGTGGCTTGGGCCGCAAACCTGGAGGAGAAGAAGATGTTCAGCGCCAGATGGCAGATCGACGCCAAGTTCGGGCACAAGCAGACCGTGCTCGAACTGATGAAGAAATGGGAACGCGAGATCGGCTCGCAAGTCGGCATCGCCGACTTGGAATTCCAGATCATGACCGGATCGATCGGCGCGCGGGAGGCGACGGTCGAATCCCATCACAAGGTCGAAAGCCTGGCCCAGTTGGAGGCGTTCTTCGCCAAGATCGGCAAGATCGACGCGCACGCCAAATGGGGCAAGGACATGGAACCGTATGTCGTGTCAGGCACCAGCCTGTGGAACATCTACCGCATCGTGGAGTAGTGGTCTTCTCCCCGGCAGGCATATGAGGGGCGAAGCCAGCTTTGGAAGCGTCGCACTGCCCCTCATCCGGCCCTTCGGGCCACCATCTGCCCGTTCACGGGCAGATGGGAAGGCGCTACCCATGCGCCACCATCACATGGCGCACGGCGGTGTAGTCTTCCAGCGCGTAGAGCGACATGTCCTTGCCGTAACCGGACTGCTTCAACCCGCCATGCGGCATCTCGTTGGTCAGCATGAAATGGGTGTTGATCCAGGTGCAGCCATATTGCAGGCGGGCGGCCGTCGCCATGGCGCGCGACACGTCCTTGGTCCACACCGATGACGCCAGGCCATAATCGCTATCGTTGGCCCAGTTCACCGCCTCGTCGACCTCGGAAAAACGGGTGACGGAGACGACCGGGCCGAACACTTCGCGGCGCACGATCTCGTCTTCCTGCAGCGCACCGGCAACGACGGTCGGCTGGTAGTAGAAACCCGAGCCCTCACCCGGCTTGCCGCCGGTGGTGATCTCGATGTGCTTCAGTTCCGAGGCGCGCTCGACGAAGCTCGAGACACGGTCGCGCTGGCGGCGCGAGATCAGCGGCCCGATCTCGTTTTCGGTGTCGTCGGGGCGATTGTACTTGATGGTCGAGACAGCCGAGGAGAGATCGGCGACGAGCTTGTCGTAGATCTTCTTGCCGGCATAGATGCGGCAGGCGGCGGTGCAGTCCTGGCCGGCATTGTAGTAGCCGAAGGCGCGCAAGCCGTTGACCACCGCGCCGAGGTCGGCGTCGTCGAAAACGATGACCGGCGCCTTGCCGCCGAGTTCGAGATGCGTGCGCTTGACCGACTTGGCGGCTGCCTGCAGCACCTTCTTGCCGGTGGCGACGTCACCGGTGATCGAGATCATGTTGACCTTGGGATGGTTGATCAGCGTGTTGCCGACACTGTCACCTCTGCCGAGCACGACGTTGACCACGCCTTCGGGCAGGATTTCGGCTAGAATCCTGGCAAGCTTCAGCGCCGTCAGCGGTGTCTGCTCCGACGGCTTGAAGACCACGGTGTTGCCGCCAGCGATCGCCGGTGCCAGCTTCCAGGCCATCATCATCAGCGGATAGTTCCACGGCGCGATCGAGGCGACGATGCCGATGGCGTCGCGGCGCACCATCGAGGTGTGGCCGGGCAGATATTCGCCGGCAACCACGCCCGGCATGGAGCGGACCGCACCGGCAAAGAAGCGGTAGCAATCGACGATCGCCGGAATCTCGTCATTGAGCACCGCATTGATCGGCTTGCCGCAGTTGAGCGCCTCGAGCGTAGCGAATTCTTGTGCCTCGGCCTCGATGCGGTCGGCGATCTTCAGGAGATACCCAGAGCGCTGCGCAGGCGTGGTGCGCGACCAGGTGACGAACGCTTTCTCGGCCGCAAGCACCGCCGCCTCGATCTGCGCCGGACTGGCTTCGGGCAGGTTGAGGATGGTCGCCCCGGTCTTCGGATTGAGGATCGGCTCCTCGGTTTCGGTGCCCTTCTCGAACTTCGAGCCGATCAGCATCTGGGTGTCCATGGACATCTCTCCCTTATGAACTCTTGAATTTTATTTGCCCGAACCGGCGATCTGGTCGCCATCGCGGGTCAGGTAATAGGCAGCGAGGATCGGCAGCAGCGTCACCAGCACAACGACCATCGCGACGACATTGGTGACCGGGCGCTGGCGCGGCCGGATCAGCTCTTCCAGCATCCAGATCGGCAGCGTCTGCTGCTGGCCGGCGGTAAAGGTGGTGACGATGACCTCATCGAACGACAGCGCGAAGGCCAGCATGCCGCCGGCAAGCAGTGCGGTGGCGATGTTGGGCAGCACGACATGGCGGAAGGTCTGGAAACCGTCAGCGCCGAGGTCCATCGACGCCTCGATCATCGAACCCGAGGTGCGGCGGAAGCGGGCGACGGCGTTGTTGTAGACGACGACGACGCAGAAGGTGGCGTGACCGAGCACGATCGTCCAGAACGAGAACGGGATGTCGGCCAGCGAAAAGGCCGAGCGCAGTGCAATGCCTGTGATGATGCCAGGCAGCGCGATCGGCAGGATGACCAGCAGCGAGATGGTTTCGCGGCCGAAGAATTTGGTCCGCGAGACCGCCGCCGAACAGAGCGTGCCGAGGATCAGCGCGATTGCCGTCGAGATCGCGGCAACCCTGACCGACAGCGACAGCGCCTGCCAGACATCCGGCCGGTTCCAAGTAACGGCGAACCACTGCGTCGTCAGCCCGGGCGGCGGCCAGACGAAGCTCTTTTCCTCCGTCGTGAAGGCGTAGACGAAGATCAGCACGATCGGCAGATGCAGGAACAGCAGCCCGCAGGCAGAGGCGACCTTCAAGCCGAGCGGGGCGGACCGGGAACCATCAGAGCGCATCGAAAGCCCCCATGCGCTTGGCACCCCAGAGATAGAACCCCATAATGACGATCGGTACGACGGTGAAGGCGGCGGCGAGCGGGATGTTGCCGGCGGTGCCTTGCTGCGAATAGACCGCCTGGCCAATGAACAGGCGCGAGGTGCCGATGATCTGCGGAATGATGTAGTCACCGAGCGTCAGCGAGAAGGTGAAGATCGAACCGGCGAC
Source organism: Mesorhizobium bavaricum (assembly GCF_056781655.1). Taxonomy (NCBI): domain Bacteria; kingdom Pseudomonadati; phylum Pseudomonadota; class Alphaproteobacteria; order Hyphomicrobiales; family Phyllobacteriaceae; genus Mesorhizobium; species Mesorhizobium bavaricum. The sequence continues at coordinate 399,441 of NZ_CM165566.1, forward strand.
GATGCCCGGCAGCGCCAGCGGGAACAGCACGTTGCGAAAAGTCTGCCCCGGCGAAGCCCCCAGATCGGACGAGGCCTCGACCAGATTGCCGGGCACGCGCTCGAGGGCCGCCTGTACAGGCAGGATCATGAACGGCAGCCAGACATAGACGAAGACGATGAAGGTGCCGGTGAACGACACCGACAGCGAGTTGCCGCCGACGACCGGCAGCGACAGCCAGGCGTCTATCAGCCATTGCAGATGCAGCTTGCCGAACAGCCAGGTGAGGATGCCCTCCTTCGCCAGGATCAGCTTCCAGGCGTAGATCTTGACCAGATAACTCGACCACAGCGGCAGCATGATGCCGAGATAGAACAGCGCCTTCCAGCGGCCGCGCGCATAGCGCGCTGCGTAGTAGGCGATCGGAAAGGCGATGATCGCCGAGGCCAAAGTGACGAGGCCCGCCATCGTCACCGTGCGCAGGATGATGTCAAGATTGGCCGCCTGGAACAGGTCGCCGTAGGTCTTCAGCGTAAACTCACGGTTGATCAGCCCGGAGTACTCGTCGATGGAAAAAAAGCTCTGCGCCAGCAGCGCGAACAGCGAGCCGATATAGACGATGCCGAGCCATAACACCGGCGGCAGCAGCATCAGCAACAGCAAGACCTTGGGTCTGCGCCAAAACAGATCCGACAGCGCACCGCGCAGGCCGCCGCTGCCCGGCAGAATGGCGGGCGCCGTGGCGCGTGGCATGGCGGCGTCGAGGCTCATGCCGGCTCGTCCATCAGATGCAGGTGCTCGCGGTTGAAGGTGAGCACGACCGCCTCGCCTTCCCCAGGCAGGGCAGTGCCGGCCGGCACGATGGCGTGCAGCTTCAACCCGTCGGCATCGAGCGCCAGTCTTGTCGCGGCGCCGAGATAGTTGGTCGAGAGGAGGCGGGCGGAAACGCCTTCGCCACTTGCCGCGCGACCGACGCGAATGGATTCAGGGCGCAGACTGCCCCAGCGATGCTGGCCGGAATAGCGCTGGACGAAATCCGGCGGCAGCACGTTGGAGGAACCAACGAAATCGGCGACGAAGCGGGTCTTCGGCCGCTGGTAGATATCCTCCGGCGTGCCGATCTGCATGATCTTGCCGTCGTTGAAGACGGCGACGCGGTCGGCCATCGACAGCGCCTCGCCCTGGTCGTGGGTGACGAACACGAAGGTGATGCCGAGCGCCTTCTGCAGCGACTTCAGCTCCTCCTGCATGTTCTCGCGCAGTTTCAGATCGAGGGCGCCGAGCGGTTCGTCGAGCAGCAGCACCTTGGGCTGGTTGACCAGCGCGCGGGCGAGCGCGACGCGCTGGCGCTGGCCGCCGGAAAGCTGGCCGGGGCGGCGGGCGCCATAGCCGGGCAGCCGCACCAGCGAGAGCGCCTCTTCCGCCGCCTTGTGCCGTTCGGCCTTGCCGACGCCCTTGACCATCAGCCCGTAGGCGACGTTGTCGAGCACATTCAGGTGCGGGAACAGCGCATAGTCCTGGAACACAGTGTTGACGTTGCGGCGATAGGGCGGCACGCCCTCGGCGCGTTCGCCGAAGATCGCGATCGAGCCCGAGGTCGGCTGCTCGAAACCGGCGATGAGGCGCAGGCACGTGGTCTTGCCGGAACCCGACGGCCCGAGCATGGCGAAGAACTCGCCCGGCACGATTTCGAGATCGACCGCGTCGACGGCGCGAACGCTGCCGAAATGGCGCGAAACTTGTCGGAAGGAGACTGCTGATGTCATGGGCTGTCAGTCTTTTGCCGGTTCAGTTCTGTCGATCACCCTCGCCTGCAAATCAGGACTGGGATGATGAGTTCGCGCGCCAGCTCACCTCCCCCTCGGTGGGGGAGGTCGTGGCGAAGCCGCAGGTGAGGGTGATCGCAAAAGCTACCCTCACCCCGACGCTGCGCGTCAACCCTCCCCACAAGGGGGAGGTAAGGGCACTCACCGACCGCCGATGACGCCGATATAGTCCGACACCCAGCGGTAATAGGGCACGCACTGGTCGTTCTGGGTGGCGCATTTCGACACCGGCGTCTTCCAGAACTTGATCTTCTCGAAATTGTCGTAGCCGTTGGTCTTGCAGCCTTCGTCGGTCAACAGCTCGTTGCCCTTGCAGGCGGCGGGCACGACCGGCAGCGAACCGAACCAGGCCGAGACATCGCCCTGCACTTTCGGCGACAGCGAGTGCTCCAGCCACATGTAGGCGCAGTTCGGATTGGCGGAGTCGGCCTCCATCATGGTGGTGTCGGCCCAACCGGTGACGCCTTCTTCCGGCACGGTCGACGCGACCGGTTTCTTGGCGGCGACAAGCGCATTGACCTGATACGGCCAGGAGCCCGAGGCGACGACGCCCTCGTTCTGGAAATCATCGACCTGGATGGCGGCATCGTGCCAGTAGCGGCCGACCAGGGTGCGCTGGACGCGCAGCAGGTCGAGCGCGGCCTTGTACTGGTCCTCGTTCAGTTCATAGGGATCCTTGATGCCGAGTTCCGGCTTGTGGAACATCAGATAGTTGGCAGCGTCGGCGACGTGGATCGGGCCGTCATAGGCCTGGACGCGGCCCTTGTTGGACTTGCCGTCCGGCAGGTTCATTTCCTCGAAGACCACGTTCCAGCTCTTCGGCGCTTCCTTGAACACCTCGGTGTTGTACATCAGGATGTTCGGACCCCACTGATAGGGAACGCCGTAGTGGACGCCGCCGACGGTGAACCACGGGGCGTCCTTCAGGCGGTCGTCGACCGTCTTCCAGCTCGGGATGAGATCGGTGTTGATCGGCTGCACGCGCTTGCCGGCAACGAGGCGCAGCGACGCGTCGCCCGAAGCGGTGACGAGGTCGAAGCCGCCCTCGTTCATCAGCGAGACCATCTCGTCGGAGGTGTTGGCGGTCTTGACGTTGACCTTGCAGCCGGTCTCCTTCTCGAAGGAAGTCACCCAGTCATAGCCCTTGTCGGTTTCGCCGCGTTCGATGTAGCCCGGCCAGGCAACGATGTTGACCTGGCCTTCGCCCTTGCCAAGCTCCTTGACCTGGGCGACGGCCTGGCCGGAGAAGGTCAGCGCGACCGTCAAAGCTGTGCATGACTTCAGGAATGAATTCATCATCGATCTCCCATTTTGGCGCCTGACCCCGAAAGCCGGTTTCGGTCTTCGCTAGGGGTCACGCGCGGACTGAAAAACTGTCAGTTCGTCCGTTGGACGCATGTCGCTCTGCTGGCGACTTTGGTCCCTGAACCTGAAGGTGCTTTGAAAATTCCGGTTTCGCAAATTCATTTATCAGAAAGGCGATATCGGTTTTTCCGATAGATCGCCGGCTGACCCATCAGGGCCGCTGACGGACCGTCCGTTGCGACTGGGCAAGGCCGATGAAATCACGTGACGCCTGCGGCAGGCCGGAGCCGCGCCGCCACACCATTCCGACCTGGACCACCGGCAAGGAGCCGGAAATATCGCGCGATTCGATGCGGTCGCCTTCCAGCGACCAGGGCCGGTAGACGAGGTCGGGCAGCAACGCCACGCCGGCGCCGGTGGCGACGAGACTGCGCACCGCTTCCACGGAACGGGTGCGGAAGGCGACATGCGGCCTGGCGCCGATCGCCGCCAGAAGTTTTCCCGTGTTCTCCTCGATCTCGTCGACGGTGAGCATGATCAGCGGCTCGCCGGCGATGTCGCCAATGCCGATGATGTCGGCGCTGGCGAGCGGATGGCCAAGCGGCAGCCACAGGCGATAGGCCGAGACCTCGAGGATTTCCGACTGCAAGGCCGTGCGGTCGCGCAGGTTGGACGTCACCATCACCGCGATGTCGAGCTTGCCGCCGATCAAGAGATGTTCGAGGTAGTCGCCATTGTCCTCGATGGCAGAGACTTCGACGCCGGGATAGGCACGGCGGTAGCGGGCCAGCAGATCCGACAGCACATAGCCGGCGACCAGCGACGTGACGCCGAGTTGCAGCCGACCGCCGACTGCTGCCTGTTCGCCGGAGAAAGAGCGGCGTGCGTCGGAAACGTCGGCAAGGATTTTTGTCGCATGGCGCAGGAACTGGTGGCCCTTGTGGGTGATGTTCAGGCCACGCGGGTGGCGCTCGAACAATTCGACGCCGAGATCGCTTTCGAGCTCCTTGATCGCTTCGGTGACCGACGACTGCGAGATCGAGAGGTTCTGCGCAGCGCCCGACACCGTGCCTTGCTCGGCCACGGCGATGAAGAACTGCAACTGGCGGATGGTGAAGGCCATGGCCGGACTAAACACCGGCGCGCAAGGGAAGGAAAGCCGACGCCAGAGCTTATTCCGTGACTGGCGACCGGTGCCGCATTTCCGCAAGCGTGAAACGATGAAGCGAACTAGAATCCGGCTTCGCCGCCGGCGATGCTGAGCCGCGCGCCGGCTTGCGCAAGGGCGGCGGCAACGTCGCGCGATGGCGACCGGTCTGTGGCGAGTTCGGAAAAACCGTCGAAGCCGCAGACCTGGACCAGGCCCAGGCGGCCGAACTTGCTGTGATCGGTGATGACGAGCGAACGCTGGCCGCGTGACAGCACCATGCGGGCGAACTCGGCCTCTTCCAGATCGTAGTCCATGACGCCCATCACCGCATCGACGGCGCCGGTGGAAATGATGGCATGGCTGACCGAGAAACGGCTGACGAAGTCTATGGCCGAGGCGCCGAAGGCTGCGCCTGAATCGCTGCGCAATTCGCCGCCGGCCATGTAGACCTTGTTGCCATTGACCGTGGCCAGTGTGCGGGCGATGTCCGACGAGTTGGTGACGACCGTCAGGCGGCGGTGGCCGAGTAGCTCACGGGCGAGGAACGAGGTCGTCGTGCCGGTATCGAGCATGATCGATTCACCGTCGCGAATGGTGGCGGCGACCATGCGGGCAATGACGCGCTTGGCATCGGCATTGTCGCGCATGCGCCGTTCGAACGGCGCTTCGCCGATCATTGACGGCAGGCCGATGGCGCCATGCATCTTGAGGACCGAGCCATCACCGGTGAGCGGCTTGACGTCACGGCGCACGGTCTCGAGTGAAACGCCCAGCCGGTCGGCCAGACTGGCGATGGTGACAGTCCCCTCTTCCTGCAGCAGCCGCAGGATCTCGCCGTGCCGTTTCGAATGGGTCATTTGGTTTCCTCGATTTAGCCCTTTTGACCGATTCTAAGGTAATTCAATTGCTTTTAAAGGAACTGGCCGTGCTTTCGGGCAAAATACCCAAAAAAAGTCACATCTTTTTGTTGACAGCCGAGCAACCTTGGCGTGAAATCAAAATCGCAACAGGGGTTCGGAGCTGCAACGGGAGGGTGATGGCAGAGCCGCAACTCACTGACCAGGCGGTCTGGAACGTGCCTGGTGCAAGGAATTTTCAGATCCGCGGGGGCGGATGGCGGGGTCAAAAACCTGGCCAAGGGGCTCGTCGGTGCGGTGCGGGATACCAATCCTGGCGTCCCGCACCGACGAGATTTTTTGTGTTTCTCCCCGCTGTCGTCGCGCTGTCCTTGGCGCCTTTTCGAAGCCCAGCAGACCAGGAATGATTCCATGACCGCCGAGGATAGCATCCGCGCCCTGCCCTGCTGGACCGGCGGCATCGAGATCGCACCGCTGCCCGGCGGTCTCAGCAATGCCAATTATGTGGTCGAGGACGCGGCCGGAAAGCACGTCGTGCGCTTCGGCAAGGACTATCCGTTCCATCACGTCTTTCGCGAGCGCGAGGTGATGACCGCGCGGGCGGCACATGCCGCCGGTTTCGCGCCAGCCGTCCTCCATGCCGAACCGGGCATCCTGGTGACTGAGTTCCTTGGCGCCAAAACCTATCTCGCCGAGGACGTGCGCGCCAATCTTGGCCGCGTCGCAGCCCTGATGCGCGGCTTCCACCGGGAGATGCCCAATCACGTCTCTGGCGCCGGCTTCATGTTCTGGGTGTTCCATGTCATTCGCGATTATGCGCGCACGCTTGAGGAGGGCGACAGCCGCAAGCGCAGCGAATTGCCCCGCCTCCTGGCGCTGGCCGACGAGTTGGAGCGCGCGCAGAAATTGCTGCCCATCGTCTTTGGTCACAATGATCTATTGCCGGCCAATATTCTCGACGACGGCAGCAGGCTGTGGCTGATCGACTTCGAGTATGCCGGCTTCAACACGGCGATGTTCGACCTCGCCGGCGTCGCCTCTAATGCCGGCATGAGCGACGAGGAATCCTTCGCCTTCCTGACCGCCTATTTCATGAAGGAGCCGGATGGAGCGATCCGCCGCTCGCATGCCGCCATGCAGTGCGCCTCGCTGCTGCGCGAGGCGATGTGGAGCATGGTGTCCGAACTCTACCTCGACGCGCCCGGCATCGACTATGTCGCCTACACCGAGGAAAACCTGACGCGGCTCGATGCGGCGCTGGAAAACTACAGAACAAAATACGGGATACATAAATCATGACATTGCCCAGCCAGGCCGCCATCGTCGTCATCGGTGGCGGCATCATCGGCTGTTCGACGGCCTATCACCTGGCGCGCGACCATAAGGCCGACGTGGTGCTGCTCGAACAGGGCAAGCTGACCTCGGGCTCGACCTGGCACGCCGCCGGCCTTGTGGGCCAGTTGCGCTCATCCGCCTCGATCACCCGCGTGCTCAAATACTCCGTCGACCTCTACAAGGGGCTGGAGGCCGAAACCGGCCTTGCCACCGGCTGGAAGATGACCGGCTGCCTGCGGCTCGCCACCAATGCCGACCGCTGGACCGAATATAGGAGGCTGGCGACGACGGCAAAAAGTTTCGGCATGGACATGCAATTGCTGTCGGCGGCGGAGGTCAAGGCGATGTGGCCGCTGCTGGAAACCGGCGATCTCGTCGGCGCTTCCTGGCTGCCTACCGATGGCCAGGCGAGCCCTTCGGACATCACGCAGTCGCTGGCCAAGGGTGCGCGCATGCATGGCGCCAAACTGTTCGAGGATGTGCGCGTCACCGGCTTCGAGATGAAGGCTGGCCGCATCACGGTGGTGAAGACCAGCAAGGGCGACATCGCGTGCGACAAGGTGGTCAACTGCGCCGGGCAATGGGCGCGGCAGGTTGGCGCAATGGCCAGCATCAACGTGCCGCTGCAGCCGGTTAAACACCAGTACATCATCACCGAGAAGATCGACGGACTGGCGACCGATGCGCCGACCATCCGCGACCCGGACCGGCGCACCTATTTCAAGGAAGAGGTCGGCGGACTGGTGATGGGCGGCTATGAGCCGAACCCGCAGGCGTGGACGACCGGCGATGTGCCCGACGATTGGGAGTTCCGGCTGTTCGACGACGACTACGACCATTTCGAGCAGCACATGCGCCAAGCGATGGCGCGCGTGCCGGCGCTGGAAACCGTCGGCGTCAAGCAGATGATCAACGGGCCGGAGAGCTTTACGCCGGATGGCAATTTCATCCTTGGCGCAGCACCCGAATGCGCCAACATGTTCGTCGGCGCCGGCTTCAACGCCTTCGGCATCGCGTCGGGTGGCGGCGCCGGCTGGGTGCTGGCGCAGTGGGTGGTCGACGGCGAAGCGCCGCTCGACCTATGGGTCGTCGACATCAGGCGTTTCTCCAACCTGCACCGCGATCGGCAGTGGGTCTGCGACCGCACGCTGGAAGCCTATGGCAAGCACTATACGATCGGCTTCCCGCATGAGGAGTACGCCAGCGGACGACCCCACATCGTCTCGCCACTCTACGATCGGCTGAAACAGCAGCGCGCCGTGTTCGGCTCGAAGCTCGGCTGGGAACGGCCGAACTGGTTCGCGCCAGAAGGCATCGAGCCGCGGGACGTCTATTCGATGGGGCGCCAGAACTGGTTCGCAGCTGTCGGCGACGAGCACCGGCATGTGCGCGAAAAGGTCGGCATCTTCGACCAATCCTCCTTCGCCAAATATGAGCTGAGCGGACCTGACGCGCTGAAGGCGCTGGACTGGATCTGCGCCAACGATGTCAACAAGCCGGTCGGCCGGCTGACCTACACGCAGCTTCTCAACACGCGCGGCGGCATCGAGGCCGATCTGACCGTGGCGCGGCTGGCCGAGGAGATGTTCTACATCGTCACCGGCACCGGGTTCCGCACGCATGACCTGTCTTGGATCGGCGACCATATCGGCAAAGGGCTCAAGGCCACGCTTGTCGATGTCACCGAGGATTTCGGCACGCTGTCGCTGATGGGGCCTAGGGCGCGCGACGTGCTTTCAGCCGTGACCGACGCCGATGTGTCCAATGCCGGCTTCCCGTTCGGCCATGTGCGCGAGATTACCATCGCCGGCCGCACAGTGCGGGCGCTGCGCGTCACCTATGTCGGCGAACTCGGCTGGGAATTGCATGTGCCGATCGCGGCGACAGGGGAAGTCTTCGATGCACTGATGGCTGCTGGCTACAAGCACAGTATCCGCCCGGTTGGCTATCGCGCCTTGGAATCGTTGCGGCTGGAAAAGGGTTATCGCGCCTGGGGCTCCGACATCACGCCCAACGACACGCCGCAGGAAGCCGGCTTGGGCTGGGCGGTCAAGCTGCGCAAGAACACCGATTTCGTTGGACGGCGTGCGCTTGAGACGATCAGCGGCGCGGCATTGAAGAAGCGCTTTGCCGGCTTCACGGTCGATGATCCGGAGATCGTGCTGCTTGGCCGCGAGACCATCCTGCGCAACGGCGAGCCGGTCGGCTATCTGACCAGCGGCGGCTATGGCTACACGGTGGGCAGCAACATCGGCTACGGCTACGTGCGCAACGTCGACGGCGTGAGCGACGATTTTCTCGCCTCGGGCGACTATGAGCTGGTTGTGGCGATGGAGCGGTCGCCGGCCAAGATCCATCTCGAGTCGATGTACGACCCGGCCGCCGCCAAGGTCAAAGCGTAGATCAGGTGACGCGTAAAGCGAGACCGCGGCTGGGCACGGTGTCGGCCTCGCCCGGCATGGAGACGTAAGGACGCGTTTCCTCGACGGACGTGACAAGACCTTGCGCCTCGAGTGCGGCGATGCGCGCGGCAAAACCGGCATCCCACAGCGTGTTCTTGACCGTCAGCACGATGATGCCGCCCGGCCGGCAGATACGGATCAGCTCGTCCAGCCCCTCAGCGCCGACATGGCCGGAGGTGAAGACGCCGGCCGAAATGATGCCGGCATAGGCATCGTCGGCAAAGGGCAACTTGCCGCCGAGCGCCAGGCAATGAAGCGCCGAATAGACCCCTTTGTGGGCCGCCTGGGCGAGCATGCCTTCCGAGATATCTAGCGCCTCGATCTGGGGATAGCCGGCAATGGTCAACCATTCGCCGATGAGCCCGGTGCCCGCGCCAGCATCAAGCAGCGGTGCGGCACCGCGCGGCAGATGGCGAGCCAGCAAGGCAAGGCAGATCGTCGGATGGCGATAACCGGCGGCCGACATATCGGCGTCATAAGTCTGCGCCCAGCGATCATAGAGTGCCGCGACGTCCTCTGGCCGCTTCGCCGCGTAAGCCTCGGCGAGCGGGCCCTGATGTTTCTTGTCCGCCACTTTTATCCTGTCCACCAATCGGTCTCGTATCGGATGATAGCCAAAGCACGAAAATTGTGGAACCGTCGCTGCGACAAATAACAGCGTGTGGGGACGCAGGTATGGTGACCGACGAGGTGCGTGAAACGCTTTCCGCCATTCCCACGCTGGCCGGCTACACCGGGCCGCTGGAGCGGCTCGGCGGCCTCACCAATCTGGTTTTCAAGGCTGGCGAGTTCTGCCTGCGCATCCCAGGCAAGGGCACCGAGGAATACATCAACCGCGCCAACGAAGCGGTGGCGGCGCGCGAAGCGGCAAAGGCGGGGGTCAGTCCCGAGGTTCTGTATGTCGATCCCGGTTCCGGGATCATGGTAACGCGCTTCATCGTCGGCGCCGAGACGATGTCGCCGGAAAAATTCAAGGTTCGGCCGGGCAGCCCGGCGCGCGCCGGCGAGGCCTTTCATAAGCTGCACAACTCAGGCGCGGTGTTTCCCTTCCGTTTCGAACTGTTTGCGATGATCGACGATTATCTCAAGGTGCTGTCGACCAAGGATGTCGCCCTGCCGGCCGGCTATCATGACGTGGTGCGCGAAGCCGAGAGCGTGCGGTCGGCACTTGCCGCCCATCCCCTGCCCCTCGCCGCCTGTCACTGCGATCCGCTGTGCGAAAACTTTCTCGATGCCGGCGACAGGATGTGGATCGTCGACTGGGAATATTCGGGCATGAACGATCCGCTCTGGGACCTTGGCGACCTCAGCGTGGAAGGCAAATTCGACACGGCGCAGGACGAAGAGATGATGCATGCCTATTTCGGCGGCGAGGCGAGGCCGGCGGAGCGCGGCCGCATCGTCATCTACAAGGCGATGTGCGACCTGCTATGGACGCTGTGGGGGCTGATCCAGCTCGCCAACAACAACCCGGTCGACGATTTCCGCGCCTATGCCGACGGCCGGTTCGTCCGCTGCAAGGCACTGATGGAGACGCCGGAGTTTTCGCGGCATCTGGCGGCGGTGCGCCGGGGTTAGGCGCCAGAAACCTGGATCCTAATTGACGCCCTTCGGCACGTTTTCCGGCGGCACCGCGGTGTCGACCACTTTCTGGCGGTGGAAGATGAACAGCCCGGCGAGAACGACGATGCCCGAGCCGATCAGGATGCGCGGGCCTGGAACGTCGCCAAAGAACACCAGTCCGAACACCACCGCCCACAAGAGCAGCGTGTAGTGCAACGGCGCCAGTGTCGAGGCCGGCGCCAGCTTGAGCGCCCTGGTGATCATCAGATGCGCGCCGCAAGAGACGATGCCGAGCAGCAGCATGGCGCCGAAATCGAGCGCCGACGGGGTCTGCCAGGCGCCGATGGTCAGCACACCGCCGACCACCATCGTGCCTATGGTCTGCCAGGTCACCAGATTGGTGTCGCTGGTGCCGCGCAGCCGCCGGTTGAGGATGATGGCGAAGGCGAAGGCAATGCTGCCGGCGAGCGCGAAGCTCGATGACAGCGAGAACGCCGCCGAAGATGGTTTCAGCATGATCACCACGCCGCAGAAGCCGAGCAGGATCGCCACCCAGCGGCGCCAGCCCACCTTTTCGCCAAGCAGCAAATGCGACAGTGCCGCGACATAGATCGGTCCGGCCATGTAGAAGCTCATCACGTCGGCAAGCGGCAGGTAGACGACGGCGGCGTAGAACAACGCGGTGTCGAGCGTGGTCATCACCACGCGCAGCAGCTGCAGTTCGAGGCGTTCCATGCGAAACAGCTTGGCCGTGCCCTGATGAGCGATCATCGGGCCAAGCACGAAAAAGGCGCCGATGGATCGGATCAGCACCACCTGGCCAACGGAGAAGCTGGCGACCAGCCACTTGCCCATCGCGTCGTTCAGGGCAAACAGGAAGTCGCCGGCCAGCATCAGCAGAATGCCGGCCAGAAGCACGTTCCTGATGGTCGAATTCTGCGCCACGGGCTGCGTCATGCCGATCCCGATTCCTCCCTGCGTAGCCGCGTCGTAGACGGAAGCGGCTGCTTTGACGAGGAGAAATCCGGAAATCGGCAAGGCCAGAACCGGGGAATCGGCTGGGTCTGGCCTGTTCTATTGGGCCTGATGCGGCGTGAGGTGCCTGCGATTCACCAGGCCTGGCCTGCCCGGAATGGAAAGCCTGGTATCCTGCCTCATTCGCTCCGCCACCACCTTGCCCCTGGCGATGACGCACAGGCGCTCGGCGCGCAGGCGCAAAGCCTCGATCGGATTGCCGGCATCGAGGACGACAAGGCTGGCGCGCTTGCCGACCGCCAGGCCGAGATGATCGAGCCCCATGATCGACGCGTTGACATTGGTGACCATGTCGAAACAGCGCGCCATGTCGGCCGGGCTCGACATCTGGGCAACATGCAAGCCCATGAAGGCGACGTCGAGCATGTCGGCGGTGCCGAGCGAATACCAGGGATCGAGCACGCAATCCTGGCCCCAGCCGACGCGGATGCCCAGCGCCTGCATCTCCTTGACCCGGGTCATGCCCCGGCGCTTGGGGAAGGTGTCGTGGCGGCCCTGCAGCATGATGTTGATCAGCGGGTTGGGGATCGCCGAAACGCCCGCCTCGGCGATCATCGGCAAAAGCTTCGAGACATAGTAATTGTCCATCGAATGCATCGAGGTGAGGTGCGAGCCGGCGACCTTGCCCTGCAGGCCGAGGCGCTGCGTCTCATAGGCAAGCTGCTCGATATGGCGCGACAGCGGGTCGTCGGTCTCGTCGCAATGCAGGTCGACCATCAGACCGCGCCCTGCCGCGATCTCGCACAGCTCCGTCACCGAGCGCGTACCATCGGCCATGGTGCGCTCGAAGTGCGGAATGCCACCGACGATGTCGACGCCCATGTCGAGCGCGCGGATGGTGTTGTCGCGTGCCGTCGGCGAACGATAGAACCCGTCCTGCGGAAAGGCGACCAATTGCAGATCGATATACGGGGCGATCGTCTTCTTGACGTCGAGCAGGGCTTCGACCGCCAGCAGCCTGTCATCGCAGACATCGACATGGGTGCGGATGGCGAGCAGGCCCATCGACACCGCCCAGTCGCAATAGGCAAGCGCGCGGTCGCGCACCGCCTCATGCGTCAAAAGCGGCTTCAGTTCGCCCCACAGCGAAATGCCCTCCAGCAGCGTGCCCGACGCGTTGATGCGCGGAATGCCGTAGGAGAGCGTTGCGTCCATGTGGAAATGCGGGTCGACGAAGGGCGGCGAGACCAGATTGCCACTGGCATCGATCGTCGTGCCGGCAGCGACGTCGAGCTTCGGCTCAATCGCCGCGATCGTCTCGCCGATGATGCCGATGTCGGCGACCCTGCCATCAGGCAGCGTGCCGCCGCGAACGATAAGGTCGAAATCCATCTGTCGTCATCCCGCTTGAAAGAACCATCCGGCGCCGTCCGGCGCGGCTTTTCCTTCTCCCACAAGGGAAGAAGGAAAAGGCGGGCCTATTCAGGCACGAACCTGACCGCGCCCTTGGCCGCGCTGGTCGCCATCGCGGCATAGGCGCGCAAGGCTGTCGTCACCTTGCGCTTGCGCTTTTCCTCGGGCTTCCAGGCAGCCGTGCCCTTGGCATCCATGGCCGCCCGGCGGCTGGCGAGTTCAGCATCGCCGACGGCGAGACGGATGGTCCGGTTCGGGATGTCGATCTCGACCGTATCGCCCTCCTGCACCAGGCCGATCAAACCGCCCTCGGCCGCCTCAGGCGAGACATGGCCGATCGACAGACCCGAGGTGCCGCCGGAAAAGCGACCGTCGGTGACCAGTGCGCAGGCTTTGCCCAGCCCCTTCGACTTCAGATAGCTGGTCGGGTAGAGCATCTCCTGCATGCCGGGGCCGCCGCGCGGTCCCTCATAGCGGATGACGACGACATCGCCGGCCTTGATCTCGTTGGACAGGATCGCCTTGACGCTGGCGTCCTGGCTTTCGAACACCCGCGCCGGGCCGGTGAACTTCAGGATCGACTCGTCGACGCCGGCGGTCTTCACGATGCAGCCGTCGAGCGCCAGATTGCCTTTCAGCACGGCAAGGCCGCCATCCTTTGAGAAGGGATGCTGGGCTGAGCGGATGACACCCTTTTCGCGGTCGAGGTCGAGCTCGTCCCAGCGGCGGTCCTGGCTAAAGGCGACCTGCGTCGGCACACCACCAGGTGCGGCGAGGAAGAAATCACGCACGCTGTGGCTGGTCGAGCGGGATATATCCCAATGGTCGAGTGCGTCACCCAGCGTCCGCGTGTGCACGGTCGGCAGGTCGCGGTTGATCAAGCCGGCATTGTCGAGCTGGCCGAGGATGGCAAAAATGCCGCCGGCGCGGTGGACGTCTTCCATGTGGACATCGGACTTGGCGGGAGCCACCTTGCACAGCACCGGCACCTTGCGTGAGAGCGCGTCGATGTCATCCTGATCGAAGTCGATTTCGCCCTCATGCGCGGCGGCGAGGATGTGCAGCACGGTGTTGGTCGAGCCGCCCATGGCGATGTCGAGCGCCATGGCGTTCTCGAAGGCGCCTTTCGAGGCGATGTTGCGCGGCAGCGCCGTCTCGTCATCCTGCTCGTAATAACGCTGGGCGAGATCGACGATCAGGTGGCCGGCCTCGACGAACAGCCGCTTGCGGTCGGCATGCGTGGCCAGCGTCGAGCCGTTGCCGGGCAGCGAGAGACCCAGCGCCTCGGTCAAACAATTCATCGAATTGGCGGTGAACATGCCGGAGCAGGAGCCGCAGGTCGGACAGGCCGAGCGTTCGATGACCTTGACGTCCTCATCGGAAATCTTGTCGTCGGCGGCCGCCACCATGGCGTCGACGAGGTCGAGCGCCTGCGTCTTGCCGGCGAGCACCACCTTGCCGGCTTCCATCGGGCCGCCGGAAACGAAGACGGTCGGGATGTTGAGACGCAGCGACGCCATCAGCATGCCGGGTGTGATCTTGTCGCAATTGGAGATGCAGACCATGGCGTCGGCGCAGTGGGCGTTCACCATGTATTCGACCGAGTCGGCGATCAGCTCGCGCGACGGCAGCGAATAGAGCATGCCGTCATGGCCCATGGCGATGCCGTCATCGACGGCGATGGTGTTGAATTCCTTGGCAACGCCGCCGGCCTTCTCGATCTCGCGCGCGACCAGCTGGCCAAGGTCCTTCAGGTGGACATGGCCCGGCACGAACTGCGTGAAGGAATTGACCACCGCGATGATCGGCTTGCCGAAATCGGAATCCTTCATACCGGTGGCGCGCCAGAGGCCGCGTGCGCCGGCCATGTTGCGGCCATGGGTGGTGGTGCGGGAGCGATAGGCAGGCATGAATTTTCCTTGGCTGGCTGGCTGCGCTCGATGCGGAGCGTGGCGGCGCTGAATTCGGACCGCAGGCGTTATAGACGCGCAAGCCTGGTCTGGCCACAATTTTGCGATGCGCCAGATTCTTCGAAAACCCGGTTTCTGCGAAAAAATTGCAGACCGCTGTCGGATTGCGCGCCGCACGCCCGTCCTTGGACAAACGGCAAGGGAATGGCACCCCATTCTCGGAGTGAGCCGTTTCACCATAGCAGCAACCGAAACAGCGTGAGGAGCACGACATGCAAAAGATCACCACCTGCCTGTGGTTCGATGGCCAGGCCGAAGAGGCCATGAACCTTTACACCTCCATCTTCAAGAATTCGAAGGTGCTGAGCGTGATGCGTTGGCCCAAGGGCCACGCCGATGAAGGCAAAGTGCTGGTCGCCTCGTTCGAGCTCGACGGCGTGCCGTTCCAGGCGCTCAATGGTGGACCGCAATACAAGTTTACCGAGGCAATGTCGCAGTCGATCGACTGCAAGACGCAGGAAGAGGTCGACCATTTCTGGACCAGGCTCACGGAGGGCGGCGGCGAGCCCGGCCCGTGCGGCTGGTTGAAGGACAGGTTCGGCGTCTCCTGGCAGGTCGTGCCCGAGCAACTGCCCAGGCTGCTTCAGGATCCGGACGGGGCCAAGGCTGGCCGGGTCATGTCTGCTATGATGCAGATGGGCAAGATCGACATCGCCAAGATCGAAGAGGCAGCGAAGGGGTGAGTAGGTCGGGCCAGAGATTGCCGGCGCGCCGGCAGGTTCAAGCCGCCTTGTCGCGGACCTGATAGTCCTTGATCGTGGCGAAGCGGATCGCTTTCCAGCGTTCCGCTTCGTAATTGAGCGAGAAGGCGTGCTGGGCGAGGAACACCGGATCGTTGTCGAGGTCGCGGGCGATGTCGCCACGATGCGCCTCGATGAAACGCAGAACCTCCGCCTTGTCGTCGGCTGAGATCCAGCGGCAGACGGAAAAGCGCGACATTTCGAACTCGACCGGCAGCGTGTATTCGAAGTTCAGCCGCTCCTTCAAGACGTCGAGCTGCAGCGCGCCGACGACGCCGACGATGGCCGGCGAGCCGTCCTCGGGCGAAAACAGCTGCACGACCCCCTCTTCGGCCATCTGGTGCAGCGCTTCCTTCAGCTTCTTGGCCTTCATCGCGTCGCCGAGGCGGACACGGCGCAGGATTTCCGGGGCGAAGTTCGGCACGCCGCGGAACAGGATTTCCTCACCCTCGGTCAGCGTGTCGCCGATGCGCAGCGTACCGTGATTGGGGATGCCGACGACATCGCCGGCAAACGCCTCGTCGGCTGTGACGCGGGTGCGGGCAAAGAAGAATTGTGGCGCCGACAAGGACATCGGCTTGCCGGTGCGCACGAGCTTGGCCTTCATGCCGCGTTCGAGCTTGCCCGAACAGACGCGGACGAAGGCGATGCGGTCGCGGTGGTTGGGATCCATGTTGGCCTGGATCTTGAAGACGAACGACGTCATCTTGTCCTCGGTCGCCTCGACCTTGCGGGTGTCGGCTTCCTGCGCACGCGGCGGCGGGCCGTAGGCGCCGAGCGCCTCGATCAGGTCGCGGACGCCATAATTGCGCAGCGCCGAGCCGAAATAGACCGGCGTCAGATGGCCTTCGCGAAAAGCGTCGATGTCGAGCGGACGGCAAGCTTCGCGCGCCAGTTCCAGTTCCTCGATGAAGGCTTCGCGCTCGTTCTCCGGCAGCAGCCCGGCGACTCGATTGGAATCGGGACCGTTGACCGGCGTGCGTTCCTTCTCGTCGTCGCCCCTGCGCACGGCGTTCAGCGCCAGATGATAGGTGCCTGAAAACGTCTTGCCGCGGCCGATCGGCCAGGTGATGGGTGCTGTGTCCAGCGCCAGCTTCTGCTCGATCTCGTCCAAAATCTCGAACGGATCGCGGCTTTCGCGGTCCATCTTGTTGACGAAGGTGATGATCGGGATGTCGCGCAGCCGGCAGACCTCGAACAGTTTCAGCGTGCGCGGCTCGATGCCCTTGGCGGCATCGATGACCATGACCGCGCTGTCGACCGCCGACAGCGTGCGATAGGTGTCGTCGGCAAAATCCTCGTGGCCGGGCGTGTCGAGCAGGTTGAAGACATTGTCCTCGTATTCGAACGTCATCACCGAGGTAACGACCGAAATGCCGCGCTCGCGCTCGATCTTCATCCAGTCGGACCGGGTCTGGATCTTGTCTTTCTTGGCCTTGACCTCGCCGGCAAGCTGGATGGCGCCGCCGAACAGCAGCAGCTTTTCGGTGAGCGTCGTCTTGCCGGCGTCCGGGTGCGCGATGATCGCGAAGGTGCGGCGGCGGGATACCGCTTGTTCGATGTCTTCAGCCAATGTCTGGAATCCTGTCTGTGGCGCGGGCTTCTAGCAGTGCATTTCCAGCCTGTCGAACAGATTTGACCGGATCGGCCTGCTGGCACTTGAGATAGGCCCGCCGCGATGGCATCAAAAGATCCGTTCGGCAGAGGTTCAGCATGAGTGCAGTCAAGCAAGTGATCGTCATCGGCGCCGGGATCATCGGTGCCTCCATCGCCTGGCATCTGACCAAGGCGGGTGCCCAGGTGACGGTCATCGCCGAGAGCGCCGCCGGCGGAGTTGCGACGCCGAACTCGTTCGCCTGGATCAACGCCAGCCGGGGCAATCCGGAGCCCTATTTCCGTCTGCGCATCCGCGCGATGGCCGAATGGTCGCGGCTGGCGCGAGACCTGCCCGAAATTCCGCTCAGCTGGTGCGGCGGCTTGTGCTGGGATTTGTCGGCGGCGGCGATGGAAACCTACGCCACCGAGCATTCATCCTGGGGCTACGGCATCAGCCAAGTCGACCGGGCCGGCGTTGCGCGCATCGAGCCCAATCTCGCCGAGCTTCCCGACGCCGCCTTGCATGTCGCCGAAGAGGGTGTCGCCGAACCGGTGGCCGCCACCAAGGCGCTGCTGGCCGATGCCGAACGACGCGGAGCGCGGATCATCTCCAGCACGGTCACGGCGCTGGTCCAGACCGGCGGCAGGATTACCGGGGTGGACACCTCGCATGGCCTGATGGCCGCCGACGAGGTGGTGATCGCGGCCGGCGTCGGCTCGCCGGATATTGCCGCGACGGCTGGTATCAACCTGCCGATCGAGACGCCGCCCGGGCTGATCGTCCATTCGCGGCCTTGCAAGAAACTGCTCAATGGCCTGGTGCTGGCCGAGCGGCTGCACATGCGCCAGACGGCGGAGGGTCGCATCATCGCCGGCTCGGATTTCGGCGGCGCCGATCCGGGCATGGATGCTGAAATCACGGCCAGCGAGCTGTTTGCGACCCTGCAAGGCAGTTTGCGCGGCGGCGACGAACTGGAGCTGGACTTCCACACGGTCGGCTACCGGCCAACCCCGATAGATGGCTTTCCGATCATCGGCCGCGCTGAAGGCATGGACGGTGTCTACGTCGCCGTCATGCATTCCGGCATCACGCTGGCGCCGGCTGTCGGCCTGTTCGCCGCACGGGAAATCCTCGACGGCGACAGCGACCCGCTGCTGGGCGCTTACGGATTGTCGCGCTTCGCTCAATAGCCAGGCGGACGGCGAAAGCCACCGGTCAACGGTTCGATTGCCCTGGCGATGCCGAGCAGCCGCGATTCCGACCAGCGTTTGCCGACCAGTTGCAGGCCGATCGGCAAGCCGTCGCTATCCTGTCCGCACGGCATCGAAAGTGCCGGATGACCGCTGTAGTTGAACACCGCTCCATAGGCCGGCAGCATCCAGTAGCTCTGCCCGTTTCCATCGACCTGGATCGGCGTGCCGGGCTCGCAATGCGGGAAGGCTGTGGTCATGGCGACCGGACAGAGCAGCGCATCCCAGCTTTCGAAGAACTGGTCCCAGGCGAGAATGGATCTGTCACGGCGTGCGAGCGCCTCGAACCAGCGAGACACCGGCGTCGGAGCCTCCGGTGGCTCGGGTTGCGCGGCCTCCATCATCATGCCGATCAGCGCCCCGCCCTGCTCCAAATCATCATGCAAATCGAGCTTTGGGAGTTTCGCTTCCTCGACGATCGCTCCTGCCGATTGCAGCTGCCTGGCGAGGTTTTCGACTGCCGCGCTGATCGCGCCAGCCACCGGAAACCCGGGAAAGGACGGCGCGAAGGCGACGCGCAGTGTCTTGAGGCTGAGCTTCGGCATGTCCTCGACCGGCACCGGCGCAAGATCGGTGTCGCTTCCGTCGGGCCCGGCTATGATCCCGTAGATAAGTGCCAGGTCCTCGGTACTGCGCGCCAGCGGGCCGAGGCAGGACATCAACCGCACGTTGCGCGCGGCAGCGCCCGGATCGGGGAAGGCGCCGGCCAGCGAGACGCGATGTTCGGTCGGTTTGAGGCCATAGACACCGCAGAAGGCGGCAGGCAGGCGGATCGAATCCTGCATGTCGGTGCCGACATCGAAGGGTGTCATCCCTGCGCAAAGCGCCGCCGCCGCACCACCGCTGGAGCCACCCGCCGTGCGCTGGAGGTTCCAGGGATTGCAGGTGCGGCCGAACAGTGGATTTTTCGACTGCCAGTCCGACAGCATGACCGCGACATTGGTCTTGGCCATCAGCAGGCCGCCGGCTGCCTTCAGCCGGGCAGCGACCGGGCTGTCCCGTCTGGCGACATAGTCGGCGAAGGGCGGGAAGCCGACCGTGGTCTTCATGCCTGCCGTCTCATGCATGTCCTTCAGCGTGAACGGCACGCCGTGCAGTGGCCCGAATGCGGCGCCGCGCGCTTGGGCTGCGTCGGCCTTTTTGGCGCGCTCGCGGGCGCCCTCCCGGTCGAGCGAAATGACGGCGTTGACCGCCTCATTGTGCTTGTCGATCTGTGCCAGATGCGCGTCGAGCGCTTCGACGGCCGAGATTTTCCGTGTGGCGATCGCGGCGGCCTGTTCGACGGTCGAGGAAAAGACGAGGTCCATGACGAATGCTCCGGCTTGGCCGCGCTCGTCCCGTCAAGATGGCGGACAGCGGCGCGAGTTCAAGACTTCAAGCGGAGTGGAGCACTGCAGGGTCCGCCGCGTTTGATCGGAATTGCGCTGCGGTCGATAGAGGTCGGATCTGTCCCGCGACTTGTTGCAATTTGCAACTAGACGGCCAGTGCCAGCCTTGCCGATGCCGGAGCAAAGGGACGGATGGTGATGCCGTCCCTGGTCATGGTGACGAAGCTCGATGGCGGGATCGCCTGCCAGTCGCCGCCCTCGCGGTCGAAGGGTTCGGAAACGATGCAGCGGCCGCCGCCCTTGCGCAAGACGGAGGTGTAGAGCGTCGGGGCGTGGGCGTCGGTGGCATAGCGCACCGCATGCAGCGCCTGCCCGTCCGAAAAGGCGGCGGTGAGTTTCAACGCCGGCTCGAGGCCGGCGCGGCGCGAGGCGTCGAGCACCCGGCTGGTGGCGCGTGAGACGGCGCCTTGAGGATCGGCGGCCAATCCCTCGTCAATCATCAGGAGAAAAAACAGTTCGGAATCGGTGGTGCCTTCGCGCTGGTCAAAGACGGCGTCGGACAGCGAATTCTCCAGCGCGCGGCGTATCTTTTCGAAGCCGCCGATCTGGCCGTTGTGCATGAACGACCAGCGGCCCGAAATGAAGGGATGGCAGTTCATGCGGCTGGTGGCGCCGCCGGTCGAGGCCCGCACATGGGCCAGGAATAGGCCGGATTTGATCTGCCGGCACAGGCTCTTCAGATTGGGATCGGACCAGGCCGGCAGGATATCGCGGTACAGACCCGGCTCCGGACGGTCGCCATACCAGGCAAGGCCGAAACCGTCGCCATTGGTCGGCGATTTCGCTTCCTGGGCGCAATGGCTCTGGGCTATCAGCGAGTGACAGGGCGCCGTGAGGATGTCTTCGAGAAAGACCGCTTCACCGAAATAGGCCGCCCACCGGCACATCGCTCTGTCGTCCTCTAGGCACGATCCGGAAGCGCCGAGGGGCCTTCGATCGTGCGTGTGCCTCTGTTGTGCGTCCGCTCGTAAAGCTCGCGGACGATTCGGCTGGCGGTAGTCTCAAACAGAAATGGCAAGAAAGCGTGAACGAGTGCGGCACCCGCCGCCATCATCAACCGCGACGAGAACCAGGCGGCAAAGGCCATATGGCCGAAATAGGTTTCGCCGACCTTGGCCGGATGCGAGGTGAAGATCTTTGCGAGCCGTGCCGACATGCTGGTTCCCCTTCAGTGCTTGAGTTCCTGATATGAGTATCCTGACACGCTTTGCCGGTTCATCGGTCTCAAAATGTCCTTGTATTTGGCCATTCGATGGGACAAACATCCCACATGGCGCTGGAAATCGATGAAATCGACCGAAAATTGCTGACTGAATTGCAGCGCGACGGCACGCTGTCGGTCGACCAGTTGTCGGAACGGGTGACCTTGTCGCGCAATGCCTGCTGGCGCCGGGTGAAGCGGCTTGAGGAGGATGGCGTCATCACCGGCCGCGTGGCGTTGGTCGATGCCGAAAGGCTCGGGCTTGGCCTTTCGGTATTCATCCTGATCCGTACGTCCAACCACGACCCGGACTGGCTGCAGAAATTCCGGGCCGCGGTGACCGGCTTTCCCGAGATCACCGGCGTCTATCGCATGTCCGGTGACCTCGACTATGTGCTGCGCGCCCGCGTCGCCGACGTGAAGGCCTATGACCGGCTGTATCAGCGGCTCATCGCCAAGGTGGCGCTTTCGGATGTTTCCGCCTCCTTCGTGATGGAGGAGATCAAGGAGACGACGGTTGTTCCGATGGTCATGCCATAGTGATGCCCGAAAGAAAGCCGTTGATAGCGCCAGAGCCGAGTTGACCGAATCGCCGTTCGCGCCGATAGGATCGATTTTATGCGCGCAGCCCTTCAAACTCCCTCCGTCATCGGTCCGACCGTCGGCTTCGTCAGGTTGCCGCACGGTGAAGGACTTCCCCTCCCCGCCTATGAAAGCACCGGTGCGGCCGGCATGGATCTGCGAGCCGCGGTGCCCGACGACCGGCCGCTGCTGATCCTGCCGGGAAAGCGCGCACTGGTGCCGACCGGGCTGATCCTGGAAATTCCCGAAGGCATGGAAGGCCAGGTCCGGCCACGCTCTGGCCTCGCCTTCAAACATGGCCTTACCGTCCTCAACACACCCGGCACCATCGACAGCGACTATCGCGGCGAGGTGAAGGTGCTGCTGATCAATCTCGGCGACGAGGATTTCGCGGTGACGCGCGGCATGCGCATCGCCCAGATCGTTTTTGCGACGGTGACGCAGGCGGCGGTGGAAGAGCGGACATTGGCCGGCGGCACGGCGCGTGGCTCGGGCGGGTTCGGATCGACCGGCACCGCCTGATGCAAATTCCGAAACTTGTTATCTTCGACTGCGACGGGATTCTGGTCGATACCGAGAATCTCGCCAATCGACGCCTCGCTGAATGGCTGAGCGCTGCTGGCTATCCGACAAGCTTCGAATATTGCCGCAAGAATTTCTCCGGCCGCAGCATGGCGTCGGTGCAGAAGCAGATCGAAGAGGAAACCAGCGTCAGGCTCGGCGCCGGTTTCGTCGATCGCTGGAATGCCGGACTGCCGGACCTGTTCGCCCACGGGGTCGAGGCGATCCCTTACGTCCGCGAGTTTGTCGAAAAGGTGCGTTCGGCCGGTATCGCCTATTGCGTCGCCACCTCTGCCCGGGTGTCGAAGATGCACATCACGCTTGGCCAGACCGGGCTGCTGCCACTGTTCGAACATGCAATGTTCAGCTCGACCATGGTCGGCCGCGGCAAGCCGTTCCCCGACCTGTTCCTGCATGCGGCGAAGACCATGGGCTTTACGCCTGCCGACTGCATCGTCATCGAGGACAGCGTCGCCGGCACACAAGCCGGCATCGCCGCCGGCATGCGGGTGTTCTCCTATCATGGAGACCCTTATTCCGACCGCGACGGCCTGATCCAGGCCGGCGGCATCCTGTTCGACGACATGCGCGAACTGGCCGGGCTGGTGCCGATCCACTGATCCGCGGCCGCTGCCCGCTGGGTTGACGGACGGACTGGACGCCCCGGACCGCTATGCTACCTTCCGCGCGCCCGACAGCCCGAGGCGCCCATGCCAACGAACCTGCTTCGCTTCATCGTCGCCCTGATGCTGCTGCCGTTCTTGTGGACCGCGGCGGATGCGCAAGCCGTCAGCTTCCCGGACCTCGCCAGCCCGTTGCCGGGCCACAAGGACGTCAACTATCTCGACCTGGCGAGGATGGTCATTCCAGATCTCGCCGCAGACAAGGACGGCTTCTACAAAGGCGGGTTGCCGATCAAGATGCGGCATATCGAGGGGCCGGATAGTGGCGGTTCGCCGCCAGAGACATCGGGCTTTTCCAGTGCCGGATTGCTTGCCATCAAGGCCGGCGGCAAGGACCGGCTGACGATGCTGTTCGACCTCGGCGATTCTCCCGACAGCGCCGAAGGTTATGCGGTGCTGGCGCTGTACGACATTGCCGGCAAGCCGACGCTTCTCGACGCCGTCAATGTCGCCGTCGACCGTGGCACCTATTTCCGCGAACCCGGCAAGCTTTCGGTCAGCGCCAACGATGACGTCCTCATCACCATGAGCATGCATTTCAATTCGAACCAAAACTATGTGATCACGCCGCTGATCATGGTCCGCGACGACAAGTTCGAACTGATCGACATGATCTATACGTTCGATGAAAAGCTGTGCGCCTACAGCCGCAAGCAGGATGTGGCGTTCGAGACCATCGCCAACGGGCAACCCTATACCGCCATCAAGGTGACGGTGACAGACAGCACCGTGCCCGGCGAAGAAAGCTGCGACGACGCCCCGCCCGAAGCGGCATCGCAGGACATTTCGGTCACCTATCGCTGGGACTCAAAAACGTCGCGCTACGTCAAGGATTCCGACGCGCTGGACAGATTGGCAGCAGAGAACGAGAAACGCTTCTGAACCAAGCGCATTCGTTTGCCCGGGCAAGGAGGGCAAGCTAGAATCCTCTCCGCCACGCCGCACATGATGGGGGAACTACCATGGACAAGGGCAAGATCTTTCGTGACCTGCATGCCTCGACTTTCGTCATGCCCAATCCCTGGGACGTCGGCACGACGAAGCTGCTGGATTCGTTCGGCTTCAAGGCGCTGGCGACGACCAGCGCCGGCTTTGCCTTTTCGCGCGGCCTGCCGGACGGGTCGGTGACCTTCGAGGCGATGATCCATCATTGCCGCGAAGTGACGGCGGCGACCAGCCTGCCGGTCTCGGCCGACCTCGAGAAAGGCAAGGGCGACAGCGCCGAGCGTGCCGCCGAAACCATCTTCGCGGCCGAAGCGGCCGGCCTTGCCGGCTGCTCGATCGAGGACCACACCGGCGATCCGGACAAGCCGATCTATGATTTCTCGCACGCCGTCGAGCGCGTCGCGGCGGCCGTTGAGGCGGCGCGTGCGTTGAAGCGCGATTTCGTCTTCACGGCTCGCGCCGAGAATTTCCTGTGGGGCAAGTCCGACCTTGACGACACGATCAAGCGGCTGCAGGCCTTCGAGAAGGCCGGCGCCGACGTGCTTTATGCGCCAGGCATCGGCGATGTCGAGATGGTCCGCACGATCTGCTCGGCGGTAAGCAAGCCGGTCAACGTCATGGCGAGGCCCGATTTCACCATTACCGATCTCGCCACGGCCGGCGTCAAACGCATTTCGCTCGGGCCGTGGCTGACCAATTTTGCCTATGGCATGCTGGAAACGGCAGCACGCGAGATCCAGCAGGACGGAACGTTCGGCTTTACCCGCGCCGCCATGCCGTTCGGCAAATTGCAGGCGCTGTTTGCCAAATCTTCAACTTGAAAGAGGCCTGTCGCATGACGCTTGCCGTCGTCGACGGGCGGCGGGCCGCTGAGAACCGTGACGAGTTCGGACGCGGATTTCTCCTTCGCCAAATTCGCCGATATTCAGGTCTAGCCAGCTTCCCGTGCCGAAATCGCCTTGTGCAGATGCACCATCATGGCGGCGGCGAACAGCGGCGTCACCAGGTTGAGCAGCGGCACGGCGAGGAAGGCTGATATGACTAGCCCGGCGAGAAACACTGTGCCGGCATAGTGCCTGCGCAAGGCCCTGGCCTCTTCTTCCGGGCGAAAGCGCATGGCCGCGAATTCGAAGAACTCGCGGCCGAGCAGATAACCATTGACGATGAAGAAGGCGGCAATGTTGACACCCGGCACCAAGAGAAGCAGCAGGGCGACGATGTTGCCGAGGATGACGACGCCCAGGAACCTGGCTGACAAGACCAGCGAGCGCAGCGCGGGCATGGCGCGTCCGGTCGGATCGCGGGGATAGTCGGTGCGTTCGACCACCTCGGCGATGTCGTCGAGAAACAAGCCGGCAACGATCGCCGTCACCGGTGCGATGAGCAACGCCATGCCGAAGGCCAGCGCGATGGCGGCGATGATGCCGCCCAGCGCGCCGGCCCAGGACGGCATACCGGGCAGCAGCGCGTGGAGCCATGGCAGGGCCAGCCACTCGACGAAGCTGGTGAGCCCGAACCACAAGGCCACCAGCGCCAGCAAGGTCAAGCCCAGCGTCTTGATGAACACCGAACGGAACTCGGGCGAGAACAACTGGCCGGCGGCGGCGCGGGCGGCGCTTGAGATCACGGTGCTTCCAACCTCTTGTCGAACGGGTCGCCTCGGAGATAGGCGAGGCGCCCGGCCGTCACAAGCGCCGATGGCTCTTTGTCTTGACGCAATTCCGGACGGAAAACCGCTTCACACTTTTCCTGGAATTGCGTTATCGAGCGAGTGCCGGCTTTCGAACCGGGATGGTCATCGCCGCGACGCCGGCGACAACAAAACCCATGCCAAGCCACGCCGTCGACCCAAGGCTTTCGCCGAGAAAGACGGCGCCGATGCCGACGCCGATCGGCACGCGCAGATAGGCTTGCGAGGTGGTGCCGACCGAGCCCAGTGTGTGGATGAGGCGGAAATAGATGACGAAGGCCAGCGCGGTAGAAAACACCGACAGGCCGAGCAAGGCCAGGATCGAGGCCGTCGACGGTGTCAGCGTCCAGGGCTGGTCGACCATCAGGCTGAGCGGCACCAACATGATGGCGCCGCAGAGCATCGAACCGGCGGCGGGCAGCATCGGATCGAGGCCCTTGAAGCCACGGCCGAAAATCGCCGCAGCGGCATAGCAGATCGTCGCCGCGACGATTGCCAGTTGCGCCCAGAGCTCGTGACCGAGACCATCCAGCGCCTCGGTGCCGATGATGAGACAGATGCCGGCGATGCCGGCGCCGACGCCAATCAGTTTGCGCAACGTGACCGGTTCATGGCGGGTGATGAGCGCGGTCAGCAGGAAGGTGAAGATCGGCGAGGTCGCGTTGAGGATGGTGGCGAGGCCTGCGTCAACCGAGCGTTCGGCCGCAGCGATCAGCGTGAACGGCACGACGCTGTTGAGGCATGCCTGGAAGGCGAAGCGGCGCCAGCTTGCCGTGCCGCCCGGGATGGTGAGCCCACGCCAGCGGATGATGACGAACAGGATACCGCCGGCAATCAGGGTGCGCGCGGCAATGAACGTGACCGGCGGGATCGTTTCGACACCGATCTTGATGAAGGTATAGGAGGCGCCCCAAAGCACCGCCAGCACGGCGAGCAGCGCCAGGTCGGTCGTCATATCGTTCTTTGTCGGCCCGTTTTTTGTCGGCATGGACTGGCTCGCCTTCGAAAAATGATCGGCTGATCAGGCTTGTAGGCGGCGCCGCGATGAAATGCTTCGGCCACGGTCGAATTGTCATAGCGCCTCGTTGCAGATGCGTCTTTGTTCCGGCCTGATCCGTTGAAGTTGCGCGCTCGAAGGATGGGGTGAGGTTCAGGTCAGGCCGAGTCGAAAACGGTGGGGTCCGAGAACCGGGGCGGACCGTACTTTCTGTACGTGAGCACCGGAAGCCAGGTACCACCGTTTGCAGGCCGGCATCACCTGAATATCAACACACCCTAGGCAAACCGGTTTCAAATCGCTAGACCCGCGCCCGGCCAGCGTGGCAAGAAGCCGGCTGGGGTTTTTGGCGGAGACATTGATGCCGGATTATGACGTGCTTTGCATCGGCAATGCCATTGTCGACATCATCGCCCAGTGCGACGAGGAATTCCTCGAGACCAACGGCATCATCAAGGGTGCGATGAACCTCATCGACACCCAGCGCGCCGAACTCCTCTACAGCCGCATGGGCCCGGCGATCGAAGCGTCCGGCGGCAGCGCCGGCAACACGGCGGCCGGCGTCGCCAGCTTCGGCGGCCGCGCCGCCTTCTTCGGCAAGGTCTCCAACGATGCGCTCGGCGAAATCTATGCGCACGACATCCATGCGCAGGGCGTCGCCTTCGACACCAGGCCGCTGTCAGGCCTGCCGCCGACGGCGCGCTCGATGATCTTCGTCACCCCCGACGGCGAACGCTCGATGAACACCTATCTCGGCGCCTGCGTCGAGCTCGGACCGGAGGATGTCGAGGCCGACAAGGCGTCCGGCGCCAAGGTCACCTATTTCGAAGGTTATCTGTGGGACCCGCCGCGCGCCAAGGAGGCGATCCGGCAGACGGCCAAGCTGGCGCACGCGGCGGGCCGCGAAGTGTCGATGACCCTCTCGGATTCGTTCTGCGTCGACCGCTACCGCGACGAGTTCCTCGACCTGATGCGCTCGGGCACGGTCGACATCGTCTTTGCCAACAGCCACGAGATCAAGTCGCTCTACCAGACATCGTCGTTCGACGAGGCGCTGGCACAGATCCGCAAGGATTGCCGGATCGCCGCCGTCACCCGCTCGGAAAAAGGTTCGGTCATCGTGTGCGGCGACGAGACCGTGGTCATCCAGGCGACGGCGATCAAGGAACTGGTCGACACGACAGGCGCCGGCGATCTCTATGCCGCCGGTTTCCTGCATGGCTACACCCAAGGCCGCGACCTCAAGGTCTGCGGCGACCTTGGCTCACTGGCGGCCGGATTGGTGATCCAGCAGATCGGCCCGCGCCCGCGCCAGAACCTGCGCCGCGAGGCGGAACAGGCGGGGTTGCTGTAGGCCGAAAGTCCCGCACCTGTACCGTAGCCGGGCCGCGCTCCAGCCCGTCGCAGGCTCCCAGCCCTTCAAAAGGTCCACTGGACCTTTTGATCCGCCCGAAGGCGGACCGGGTCTTCACCGTTCGAAGCTCGAAAAGCCAAGCAGTTGGCTTTTCGTCCGCTACGAGGATCGCTTCTCACCGTCGCGCAGCTGTCATACATCCAACCTACACGCAATCGAGGCGACCTCGGACTGACATTTCAGGGTGCCCGCAGCCAGTTGGGGTGTTAAAAAATGCAAGACAGCATGCTGTCGGGCCGTAGCATCTGTTGCCGCCGCGATTTCCGCTTTCCGCTGTAGCCGTTCAACAACCGGCCGCAGCTGTGGGAGGGGAGCGCGCGGCCAGAAGACAGATGCATGAACAGATTTCAGTTCCAGAGCACCGGCATCAAGCCCAATGACTTCGCGGAGATGGTCGCGGAAAAGGTCGAACGTGCCCTTGCCCACTATGACGAGGCCATCAACAAACCCACCATGGTCTCGGTCGGCAAGATCGCCGGCAGCATAGCGTCCGCCGTCACCTTGCTGTCGCCGAAGCATCAGCGCGCCATCGATGCCATCCATGCCGACCTTCCCGGCCTTGCATCGAAATTCGTGCGCGCGCTAGCGGCGGAAGCCGCGCGCCGCAGCGAGGCCGGCACAAGCGGCGCAACGGGGCTGCCGCCGGCATCCCTGGTGGATATCGATGGACCTGCTTCCTCGCCGCAGCGAGCCGACGACCTCGAATCGATGCTGATCGAGGACTGGGCCGGCCGCGTCGCCGGATCGACCTATCTGGAAGAGAACTTGCGCATCGCCCGCTCGACCCTGCATCGCTGGCAAAGGCGGAGTGAGGTCATCGCCCTGCGCAAGGGCGGCCGCAAGCACGTCTTCCCGCTAGCGCAGTTCGTCGACGGCAGGCCGGTCGCCGGCATCCGCGACGTGCAGGCCCTGATCAGCAATCCCAGGCTGGCCTGGCTGTGGCTGACGCGTCCCTCGGCGCAGCTCGAAGGCCGCACTCCGATCGATCTGCTCCGCCAGGATCAGGTCGATGAGGTCGTCGAGGCCGCACGCGTGTTCGCGCCAGGCTGAGTGCTTTGGTTCACACTCCCGATAGACGCGCCTAGGCGGTCTTGCGAATTGAGTGGCGAGGCCCGGACGATGGCTGTTGCGGCGCCATTTCCTTGGCGGTGACCAAGCGGTTGCGGCCACTCTTTTTTCCGATGTACATCAGCCGGTCGGCGAGTGCGATCAACGCTTCGGAATCGGCGGCTTCCGCCGGATACATGGCCACGCCAACGGTGCAGCCGACCTGGATGGCGCCATTCGGCGTGGGAACCTTGATCCGCAACCTTTCCAGGATGCGTTCGGCAACGCGCACGGCCTTCTGCTGTGCCAGATCGGCGTCGCCCGAGAACAGGAAAGCGAACTCGTCACCGCCAAGCCGGGCCACGAAATCGGCGCTGCGCAGGATCGAGCGAAGCTGGCTCGATACGCGCTGCAGCAGCGCATCGCCGGCCTCGTGCCCGAGCGTATCATTGACTTCCTTGAAGCGGTCGAGGTCGATGAACAGAAGACCGGCCGCCTCGCCCGTGGCGCCGCAGCGGGCGACCACCGATTTGAGTTCGTTGTGGAAGGCGCGCCGGTTGGGCAGGTCCGTCAACAGATCGTGGTTGGCCGAATGGTCGCTCTGCTGCTTCGCCAATTCGATCTCGCGCTTCTGCACGGATAGCTCCTCGTTGGCGGTCTTCAGATCCAGCAGCAGCTGGGAATTGAGGTCCTCGACAACCTTGCGGTCGCTGATGTCGACCACGAAGCCTTCCAGGAATTCGAGTTCGCCGGCGTCGTCCCAGACACCGCCGCCGATCTCGCGGACCCAAAGCGGTTCGCCGGCCCTCGGTACGATGCGGTAGTCGACGTTCCAGTTACGGCGCGCTTCGAGCGCGGCGTCGACGGCGGCATAGACCGAGGCGAGGTCGTCCGGGTGGATGGCCGAGACGTAGTCGCGCACGGCGTTGTGCACGAAATCCATGGGCGGATAGCCGCTGACGGTGAGAATACCGTCGCTGATATAGAGCATGGTGTAGGACGCATCGTTACGGCAGCGGTAGAGGTAGCCATCCATGCGGCCGGTGATGCTGAGAAGCGCATCCAGGCGCTCGTCGTGATAGGCTCCCTGGCCGACCACGGATGCGGGAGTCGTATCGTGCTTCACGGCTGCAAATCCATGATTGTCACCACCCCAGTCTGTCCAAAATGCCGCGCTGGCACATCGACGACAGCTCTCTGGTATAACAACCGAATATTATCAATATCTTATGGATTTCGCTGATTTTCCCGCAAATTCGGCTTGAATCGCAGGATTCCTGCGATTGCACACATCCGTGGCGCCGGTGATCCCGTTCACGTGCCCTCGAACAAGGCCTTGCCTCACTCGAAAAGCATTCGCGGACTTTTCGTCCGCTGCGACCGCTCCTCAAGCACCCGCCGTATACGCCGCGATCGCCGCCATGTTGACGATGTCGCTGTCCTTGGCGTTGAGCGAGACGATCTGCACCGGCTTGTTGAGGCCAACCAGCAACGGGCCGATGACGGTCGAGCCGCCGAGTTCCTGCAGCATCTTGGTCGAGATCGAGGCCGAGTGGAACGCCGGCATGATCAGCACGTTGGCTGGGCCGGTGAGGCGGATGAACGGATATTGCGCCATGGCGCGGGCGTTGAGCGCGACGTCGGCGGCCATTTCGCCATCATACTCGAAATCGACACGGCGCTTGTCGAGGATGCGCACGGCTTCCTGGACGCGTTCGGAACGCTCGCCCTGCGGATGGCCGAAGGTCGAATAGGCGAGCATGGCGAGCCTTGGCTCATAACCCATGCGGCGGGCAAAGCCTGCCGCCTCCTCGGCGATGTCGGCGATCTGCTCGGCGTTCGGCATGTCGTGCACGGCGGTGTCGGCGACGAGGACAGTTTTACCCCGCGCCAGCACGATCGAGACGCCGATGACGCGGTGGCCGGGCTTGGCGTCGATGACGCGGCGGATGTCGTCGAGCGCGGTCGAATAGTTGCGGGTGACACCGGTGACGATGCCGTCGGCATCGCCCAGCGCTACCATGCAGGCCGCGAAGTGGTTGCGGTCGTTGTTGATCAGCCGCTGGCAGTCGCGGAATAGGAACCCTTTGCGCTGCATGCGCTCGTAGAGATAGTCGGTGTAGATGCCGTTGCGGCGCGACAGCCGGGCATTGATGATCTCGATGCCTTGCTTGTTGAGGTCGATGCCGGCGTGCTTGGCGTTCTCCTTGATGACGTCGTCGCGGCCGAGCAGGATGGCGGTGCCGAGCCGCTGGTTCACATAGGAGACGGCGGCGCGCATCACCTGTTCCTCCTCGCCTTCGGCGAAGACGATGCGCTTGGGCTGGCGACGCACGCGGTCATAGATGCGTTGCAGGGTCGAGGCGATCGGGTCGCGGCGGGCGGAGAGTTCCTGGGCATAGCGGTCGAGATCGAGGATCGGCTTGCGGGCGACGCCTGAATCCATCGCCGCCTTGGCCACCGCGATCGGGATGGCCGAGATCAGCCGCGGGTCGAACGGCACCGGAATGATGTAGTTGGGGCCGAATTTCGGCCGGTTGCCCTGATAGGCGGCGGCGACGTCGTCGGGCACGTCCTTGCGCGCCAAGTCGGCCAAAGCGCGCGCGGCGGCGATCTTCATGTCGTCATTGATGGTGGTGGCCCGCACATCCAGCGCGCCGCGGAAGATGTAGGGGAAGCCGAGCACGTTGTTGACCTGGTTCGGATAGTCCGAACGCCCGGTGGCCATGATGGCATCTGTGCGGATTTCGGCGACTTCCTCCGGCGTGATTTCCGGGTCGGGATTGGCCATGGCGAAGATGATCGGGTTCTTGGCCATCGACTGCACCATGGCGGTCGTCAGCGCGCCTTTGGCGGAGAGACCGAGGAAAACGTCGGCGCCGTCGAGTGCCTCGGCGAGGCTGCGCGCCTCGGTCTTGACCGCATGCGCCGACTTCCACTGGTTCATGCCTTCGGTGCGGCCCTGGAAGACCACGCCCTTGGTGTCGCACAGGATGATGTTGTCAGGCGCAAAACCCATTGCCTTCATCAATTCGATGCAGGCGATGCCGGCCGCGCCGGCGCCGTTGCAGACCATCTTCGTGGTTTTCATGTCGCGGCCCGTGATCTCCAGCGCGTTGATCAAACCGGCGGCCGAGATGATGGCGGTGCCGTGCTGGTCGTCATGGAAGACCGGGATGTCCATCAGCTCGCGCAGCCGCTGCTCGATGATGAAGCACTCCGGCGCCTTGATGTCCTCCAGGTTGATGCCGCCGAAAGACGGGCCGAGGAAGCGCACGCAGTTGATGAACTCGTCGGCGTCCTCGGTATCGACCTCGAGGTCGATGGAATCGACGTCAGCGAAGCGCTTGAACAGCACCGCCTTGCCTTCCATGACCGGCTTGGAGGCCAGCGCGCCGAGATTGCCGAGACCAAGGATGGCAGTGCCGTTGGAGATGACGGCGACCATGTTGCCGCGCGTCGTGTAGTCGAAGGCGCGGCTGGGGTCCTCGGCGATGGCCAGAACAGGAACCGCGACGCCAGGCGAATAGGCTAGGCTGAGGTCACGCTGCGTCGCCATCGGCTTGGTGGCGACGACCTCCAGCTTGCCGGGACGGCCCATGGCGTGGAATTCGAGCGCTTCCTGCGCACTGACGGACGGACCGCTGTTCTCGGTTTTCCTGGCCATGATGCTTTTGATTTCCTCGCCGGTGCGGCACCTCCTTGAAGCGGGGTGCCTTGTGTCGGCACCGAATTAAGACCACACGCCGCCGCGTGTAAACCGCCAGCGTTCGGGAATCGCGGTTGGTGCTGGCGATTGCGAGCAAGCGGCCGTATCGGTCGTCCCCCGTTTTTCGAAGCGCCGGCATTAAACCGCGCGATCACATCTGCTAGCGTGTCGCGCATGAACATGCACACCCCGAACGAGCCCGACGCTCCCGAGGCGATGACGCCATTGCCGACAGCCGCTGCCGCCGTCACGCCGATGATGGAGCAGTTCATCGAGATCAAGGCGGCGAACCCGGATTCGCTGCTGTTCTATCGCATGGGCGATTTCTACGAGCTGTTCTTCGACGATGCCGAGAAGGCAAGCCGGGCGCTGGGCATCGTGCTGACCAAGCGCGGCAAGCACCAGGGCCACGACATTCCGATGTGCGGCGTGCCGGTACATGCGGCCGACGATTACCTGCAGAAGCTGATCGGCCAGGGTTTCCGCGTTGCCGTCTGCGAGCAGATCGAGGATCCCGCCGAGGCCCGGAAACGCGGCGGCAAATCGGTGGTGCGCCGCGACGTGGTGCGGCTAGTGACGCCGGGCACGATCACCGAGGACAAATTGCTGGCGCCGTCGGAATCGAGTTTCCTGATGGCGCTGGGGCGGGTGAAGGGTGGCGCGGAACACGCCTTCGCATTGGCCTGGATCGACATCTCGACCGGCGCCTTCCGTGTTACCGACACCACCGCCGACAGGCTGCTGGCCGACATCTTCCGTGTCGATCCGCGCGAGCTGATCGTTGCCGAGCCGGTGTTCTACGATCCCGAACTGAAGCCGGTGTTCGACGTGCTTGGCCGCGTCGCCAACCCGCAACCGCCCTCGCTATTCGATTCGGCCTCGGCCACGGGGCGCATCGCCCGCTTCTTCGATGTGGCGACGCCGGACAGCTTCGGCGCCTTCTCGCGCGCCGAATTGTCGGCGATCTCGGGCGCCATCGCCTATGTCGAGAAGACGCAGAAGGCCGAGCGCCCGCCGCTGTCGCGGCCGGAGCGCGAGGAGCAAGGCTCGACCCTGTTCATCGATCCGGCGACACGCGGCAATCTGGAACTGCTGCGCACGCTGTCGGGCAGCCGCGAAGGGTCGCTGTTCAAAGCGATCGACCGCACGGCGACCGGCGGCGGCGCAAGGCTGCTCGCCGACCGGCTGATGGCGCCGCTGACCGACCCGGCAGCGATCGGCGCCAGGCTGGACTCGGTGTCGTTCTTCCGTTCGGAAGCGCGGCTATGCCAGGCGGTGCGGTCGAGCCTGAAGAGCGTCGCCGACATGCCGCGCGCCTTGTCCCGGCTGGCACTGAACCGGGGCGGCCCGCGCGACCTCGGCGCGCTGCGCGCCGGTTTCGAAGCGGCCGGCGCGATCGCCGGGATCTTCGGCGAGACCACCTTGCCCCAGGAACTGACGACGGCGCTGGGCGCCATCGAGGCGCTGCCCAGGGCGCTTGCCCAGCACCTGACGCAGGCGCTCGGCGACGAGCTGCCGCTGCTCAGGCGCGACGGCGGCTTCGTTCGCGGCGGCTACCATCCTGAACTCGACGAGATGCGGGCGCTGCGCGACGAATCGCGAAAAGTCATCGCCGGGCTGGAGCGCTCGCTGATCGACGAGACCGGCATCCGCTCGCTGAAGATCCGGCACAACAATGTGCTTGGCTATTACATCGAAGTGACCGCCAACCACCATGCCGTGATGACCGGCAGCGATGGCGCCAAGGCGCGCTTCATCCACCGCCAGACGATGGCCAACGCCATGCGCTTCACGACGACCGAACTCGCCGAACTCGAGACGAAGATCGCCAACGCCGCCGACCGGGCGCTGAGCATCGAGCTTGCCGCCTTCGATGCGCTGACGGCGGAAGCGGTCAGCGAGGCGCAGAGGATCCGCGCCGGCGCCGACGCGCTTGCCGTGCTCGACGTGTCGGCGGCGCTCGCGCTTTTGTCGGAAAGCGAAGCCTGGTGCCGGCCGGTGGTGGACTCCAGCCTCGCGTTCGAGATTTCGGGCGGCCGGCATCCGGTGGTCGAGCAGGCATTGCGACGCTCCGGCGAGGGCCCGTTCGTCGCCAATGATTGCGACCTGTCGCCGGAGGGCAGCGCCAGGAACGGCGCGATCTGGCTTCTGACCGGCCCCAACATGGGCGGCAAGTCGACGTTCCTGCGGCAGAACGCGCTGATCGCCATCCTGGCGCAAACCGGATCGTTCGTGCCGGCGGCATCGGCCCATATCGGCGTCGTCGACCGGCTGTTCTCGCGCGTCGGCGCCTCGGACGATCTGGCGCGCGGCCGCTCGACCTTCATGGTCGAAATGGTCGAGACGGCGGCGATCCTCAACCAGGCCGGCGAACGGGCGCTGGTGATCCTCGACGAGATCGGCCGCGGCACCGCCACCTTCGACGGCCTGTCGATCGCCTGGGCAGCGGTGGAGTACCTGCACGAGAAGAACCGTTGCCGGGCGATCTTCGCCACCCATTTCCACGAAATGACCTCGCTGGCCGGCAAGTTGGCCCGGCTCCACAACGTCACCATGCGGGTCAAGGAGTGGGAAAACGACGTCGTCTTCCTGCACGAGGTCGGCAAGGGTGCCGCCGACCGTTCCTATGGCGTGCAGGTGGCACGGCTGGCCGGCCTGCCGGAAGCAGTGGTCGACCGGGCCAAGGAAGTGCTGCACCAGCTGGAAGAAGGCGAAGTTTCGGGCAAGACCAACCGGCTGGTCGACGACCTGCCGCTGTTTTCAGTGGCGGTGAAGCGCGAAGCGCCGAAGCCGGCCAAGAGCGACGCGCTCAGCGAGGCCCTCGGTGCGATCAGCCCCGACGAGATGACGCCAAGGGAAGCGCTTGAGGCTCTTTACCGCCTCAAGGGACTGGCTGGGAAGTAGCTCTTTTTGCAATCGGAGCTGCCGGAACCGCCCGTTCACACCATCTCCAGCCCCCGCTTGCGGGTCGGCGGTGGAAAGACGCGATCGAGATCGGCGATGTCCTGCGGCGTAAGCTCGATGTCGAGCGCTGCGAAATTCTGGCGGACATGCTCCTGGCTGCTGGCCTTCGGGATGGCGATGACGCCCTGCTGGTGCATCACCCAGGCCAATGCGATCTGCGCCGGGGTCGCGCCATGGCGGGCGGCGACGGCGTCGAGCCCAGTATTGCGCGCCAGCGCGCCCTGCTCGACCGGCGAATAGGCCATCAAGGGTATGCCGCGCTGCCGGCTCCACGGCGCCAGGTCGAATTCGAGACCGCGCCGAACCAGATTGTAGAGCACCTGGTTGGTCTGGACGTTGTCGCCTTTGGGAAGGCTGACCAGTTCTTCCATCTCGTCGGTGTCGAAATTGCTGACGCCCCAGTGGCGGATCTTGCCGGCCTCTTTCAGCGCCTCGAAGGCCGCGACGGTTTCCGCCAGCGGCACGCTGCCGGGCCAGTGCAGCAGATAGAGATCGATGCGGTCGGTGCGCAGCCGCTTCAGGCTGTTCTCGCAGGCGCGCTGCACGCCGGAGCGCGAGGCGTTGGTCGGCAGCACCTTGGAAACGAGAAAGGTCTCGTCGCGGCGCCCGGCAATGGCCTCGGCGACCACCTCCTCGGCACCGCCGCTGGCATACATTTCGGCGGTGTCGATCAGCCTGATGCCAAGGTCGAGGCCGAGCTTGAGGGCACTCACCTCGTTGGCACGGCGTCGCGAATCCTCGCCCATCTTCCATGTGCCCTGACCGAGAACGGGGATTGTTTCACCGGACGGCAGCGTGGTGGTTCTGATGATCGACAGCATGGCGGGCTCCAGTTGAGACCGGATCGCATCACACCCTCGGCGAGAAATCCAGAGAGAGTCCTCCCCGGATTCTGCTTCGCGAAAAGGGCTTACTTCGCCGGATGGGCTGCGAGCCAGTCCTGCATCTGCTTGATCTCGGCTTCCTGCGCGGCGATGACCCCCTCCGCCAGCTTGCGGATTTCCGGATCCTTGCCGTTGGCAAGCTCGACCTTGGCCATGTCGATGGCGCCCTGATGATGCGGGATCATGCCACGGACGAAATCGATATCGGCATTGCCGCTATATTCGGAGGCCATCATGTCGGCATGCATCTTGTCCATCGCCGCCTTGTAGCCTTCGGTCGAAGGGCTTGTCGCATCCGTCGACATGGCACCCATGTCGTGTTTCATCTCTTCGCTCTGCGCCGGAACGCTTTCGAGGAAGACGGCAAGCAGCATTCCTGCGGCCATCAGCAAAAGTACGAGTTTTTTAGCCAAGGTCATTCATGTCTCCTGTTGAACGGGTTTCGTATTTGGGGGCTTTGCTCAGAGTTTCAACGTTCTCAGCCGCAATGCGTTTGCGATCACCGACACCGACGACAGGCTCATCGCAGCCGCCGCCAGCATCGGCGACAGAAGCGTGCCGGTGAGCGGATAGAGCACGCCGGCGGCGACCGGCACGCCGAGCACGTTGTAAAGGAAGGCGAAGAACAGGTTCTGGCGGATGTTGCGGATCGTCGCCCGAGCCAGGGTGCGCGCCCGCACGATGCCGTTGAGATCGCCCTTGACCAGTGTGATGCCGGCGCTTTCGACCGCGACGTCGGCGCCGGTGCCCATGGCGATGCCGACATCGGCGGCGGCAAGGGCGGGTGCATCGTTGACGCCGTCGCCGGCCATGGCGACGCCCTTGCCCGTGGCGCGCAGCTCCTCGACGAGGGCGGCCTTGTGTTCCGGCAACAGGCCGGCGCGAACCTCATCGATTCCAAGGCTCCTGGCGATCGCTTTTGCCGTGCGTTCATTGTCGCCGGTCGCCATGACAATCCTCAAGCCGCTGTCATGCAGCGCCCGGATCGCCTCGGCGGTTGTCGCCTTGACCGGATCGGCGACAGCGACGATGCCGGCCAGTTTGTTGCCGACGGCAACAAACATCACGGTTCTGCCTTCGGTCTGCAGCGTTTCGGTCCTGGCCGAGAAGGAGGCAACATCGATGTCCAGATCGGCCATCATCGCCGCATTGCCGAGTGCGACCTTCTTTCCCGACACCGTACCGGAAACGCCCTTGCCGGTGATCGCCTCGAAGCCGCTGGCGTCGGCGATCTCCAGGCCGCGCATCGAGGCGCCCTCGACGATGGCTTCGGCCAGCGGATGCTCCGAGCCTTTTTCCAGGCCGGCGGCAAGGGCCAGCAACTCGTCCTCGGAAAAGCCTGTGGCGGCAACGACATCGGTCAGTTTCGGCCGGCCTTCGGTCAGCGTTCCCGTCTTGTCGACGATCAGCGTGTCGACGGAGGCGAAGCGTTCGAGCGCGGCGGCTTCCTTGATCAGCACGCCGGCATGGGCGCCGCGCCCGGTGGCGGTCATGATCGACATCGGCGTGGCGAGACCGAGCGCGCAGGGGCAAGCGATGATCAGCACCGACACCGCCGAGACGATGGCGAAGATCAGGCTGGGTTCGGGTCCGAAGATCGCCCAGGCGACAAAGGCCGCGATCGCGACCAGCACCACGGCCGGGACAAAGTAGAAGGAAACGCGATCGGCCAGGCCCTGGATCGGGGCGCGCGAGCGCTGCGCCTTGGCGACGAGTTCGACGATGCGCGCCAGCGTCGTCTCGGCGCCGATCCGCTCGGCGCGCATGATCAGCGAGCCGTTTTTGTTGAGCGTGCCGGCGGTGAGGGTATCGCCTTCGGTCTTTTCGACCGGCAACGGTTCGCCTGTGATCATCGATTCGTCGAGGGAGGAGTGGCCCTCCTGCACGGTGCCGTCGACCGGCACGGCGTCACCGGGACGGATGCGCAAACGATCGCCGACCTTGACCGCGTCGAGCGGCACGTCGGTTTCGGAGCCGCCGGCGTCAATCAGCCGCGCTGTCTTCGGCGCGAGATCGAGTAAGGCGCGGATTGCCGACCCGGTCATTTCACGGGCGCGCAATTCCAGCACCTGGCCGAGGAAGACCAACGCGACGATGACTGCGGCAGCCTCGAAATAGACCGGCACCGCACCGCCGTGGCCGCGGAACTGATGCGGAAAAATATCCGGAAACAGCGTCGCGACGACGCTGTAGAGATAGGCCGCGCCAACGCCGAGCGAGATCAGCGTCCACATGTTGGGGCTACGGTTGACGAGCGAATCCCAGCCGCGATGGAAGAAAGGCAGCGCCGCCCACAAGACGACGGGACTGGCCAATGCCAGTTCCAGCCAGACCATCGTCCGTTCGTCGACAAAGGCCTGGAAGGTCAGGCCGAGCATCGGCGCCATGGCGACGATCAGCAACGGCACCGACAACGCGGCACTGACCCAGAATCGTCTGGTGAAATCGACCAGCTCGGGGTTTGGCCCCTCATCGCCCGATGGCACGCCCATCGGCTCCAGCGCCATGCCGCATTTCGGGCAGGAGCCGGGCTTGTCGCGGATGATTTCGGGATGCATCGGGCAGGTGTATTGCGTGCCCTTGGGCATTGGCTGCGGTGCGGCCCTGCCGCCGAGATATTTTTGCGGCTCGGCCTCGAACTTCGCCTGGCAGCCGGCCGAGCAGAAGTAGAAGCCCTGACCTTCGTAACGGACAAAATGCCTCGCTGTCGCACGGTCGACGGTCATGCCGCAGACCGGATCGGTGGCCGCCAGGAATTTCTCCGGCTCGGCGACAAATTTCGCGCGGCAGCCTTCGCTGCAGAAATGATAGAGATGGCCATGATGCGCGGCTGTCGGCTTGCCGGCGGCTGGAGCGACGACCATCCCGCAGACCGGATCCCGCACCACGGCCGTGTCTCCAACTGCAGCTTTCGCCGCGCAGCAGCCGCCCTGCGAGTGATGATGATGGTCTGAATGCTTCATTCAAAAATGCCTCGATGCCGCGTTTCAATGCGGAGGTAGTGCTTCCAGTAACTGGAAGGTCAAGGGCATAATTTCTTTTTCCTTATGCCGTTGCGGGCGCCGAGCCACGTCAAAGAAAGTCGAATACGCGATGGCGTCTTGTGCTATGGACCCGCCGATCGACACTCCAAAGGCATCGATTCCATTTGCAATGAAGTGCCTGCTTATCAACCTCGACCGGTCCCCGGACCGGCTTGCCCATATGACGGCGGAGTTTGCCCGTATCGGCATTGAATTCGAACGAGTCGCGGCGGTCGATGCCCAGGGTCGGCC
Source organism: Mesorhizobium bavaricum (assembly GCF_056781655.1). Lineage (NCBI taxonomy): Bacteria > Pseudomonadati > Pseudomonadota > Alphaproteobacteria > Hyphomicrobiales > Phyllobacteriaceae > Mesorhizobium > Mesorhizobium bavaricum. The sequence goes on from NZ_CM165566.1 coordinate 439,203, forward strand.
CGACCTGGCGGAAATACCGATGCGGCTCAATCCGCTGACGCAGTTGCGTCTAGCCAACACCGAGATCGCCTGTTTCCTCAGCCACAAAGCCTGCTGGGCAAAGATCGCCGATGGCGACGATGCCTATGGCGCGATCTTCGAGGACGATACTGTCTTGTCCGAGGTAGCGGGGCCATTGCTCGCCGATGCCAGATGGATCCCCGCCGATGCCGATATCGTCAAGATCGAGACCTTCAAGAGAACCGTGATCGCCATGAAGCGCGCCTCCATCGGCCATGGCTTTTCAGTGGCCAGGCTCCATCGAGCCCATCTCGGTGCGGCCGGCTACATCGTTTCAAGACAGGCGGCACGCGACTTGCTCGAAGCGACAGGGGATATCGACAGTCCCGTCGATCACATCCTGTTCGATCCGGGGTTCGCGATATCGTCGAGCAAGACGATCTACCAGATGCTGCCGGCGCTATGCATACAGGATCGGTTCCTGAGCGAACAATCGATGGGATTGCAGAGCCTGCTCAGCGACGAGCGCGAAAACGGCAAGTCCAAAAGGCAAAAAATGGCACCGCTGGCGAAATTCGCGAACGAAGCCGGGCGGATATGGCGGCAAATTTTCGACATCTTCCAGTTGAGACGAGGAAAGACCATCCCGTTCAACCACCACGGAAAGCGTGTCCGTCCTGCCCATACCCACAAGCGCGAAAAAGCGCTATAGACGCCGCCGAAAAGGCGAGGCCAACCGGTACCCATGGCGAAAATCTCCCTGAAGCTCGATGAACTGATCGACGGCGAGGCCCTGCGCCGCGAGATGACGGCGCTGACCGCGGCCACGGCCGGGGACGGCTCCGGACAGGCCGCGCGCAGCGGTGTGCTCCAGCTTCTCAAGGGGCGGCTGGCTGACGGACGCGCCGTTGCCGAACGCATGCTGCGCGACGATGGCGGCGGCCGTGCCTGTGCGGCGCGGCTGTCGCATCTCATGGACGAGATCATCCGGGCGCTTTACGATTTCGCCGTCACGCATGTCTACCGGGTCAAGAACCCGTCTTCGGCGGAGCGCATGGCCGTCGTCGCGGTCGGCGGCTATGGCCGCGGTACGTTGGCGCCGGGATCCGACATCGACCTGTTGTTCCTGTTGCCCTACAAGCAGACGCCGTGGGGCGAGCAAACCGTCGAATACATGCTCTACATGCTGTGGGATCTCGGGCTGAAGGTCGGCCACGCCACCCGCAACATCGACGAATGCCTGCGTCTGTCGCGCAACGACGTCACCATCCGGACCTCGATCCTCGAGGCGCGTTTCCTGTGGGGCGAACTCAAGCTCTATGACGAACTGATGCTGCGCTTCGACCACGAGGTGGTGCGTACGACCGGCCCCGAATACGTCCAGGCCAAACTTGCCGAACGCGACGATCGCCATGCCAAGGCCGGCGAAAGCCGCTATCTGGTCGAGCCCAACGTCAAGGACGGCAAGGGCGGCCTGCGCGACCTGCAGACGCTCTTCTGGATCGGCAAGTATTTCTACCGTGTGCGCACCGGCGAGGAACTGGTCGACAAGGGCGTCTTCACCGATGGCGAGTATCGCGAGTTCCAGAAGGCCGAGGATTTCCTGTGGGCGGTGCGCTGCCAAATGCATTTCCTTACCGGCAAGGCCGAGGAACGGCTGCATTTCGACATCCAGCGCGAGATCGCCGAGAGGCTCGGATACACCAGCCATCCCGGCCTGTCGGCGGTCGAGCGCTTCATGAAGCACTACTTCCTCGTCGCCAAGGATGTCGGCGACCTGACCCGCATCTTCTGCGCCGCGCTGGAGGAAGAGCAGGCCAAGCACGTGCCGGGCTTCAACCGCATCTTCCTCACCTTCTCGCGGCGCAAGCGCAAGCTTGCCGGCACCTCGGACTTCATCGTTGACAACCACCGCATCAACATCGCCGACGACCAGGTGTTCGAGCGCGATCCGGTCAACCTCTTGCGGTTGTTCTGGTTCGCCGACAAGCACGGCCTGGAATTCCACCCCGATGCGCTGAAGCTGCTGACCCGCTCGCTCGGCCTGGTCAACAAGTCGCTGCGGCGCGACGAGGAGGCCAACCGGCTCTTCCTCGACATCCTGACCTCCGACCGCAATGCCGAACTCAATCTGCGGCGCATGAACGAGGCCGGGCTGCTCGGCCGACTGATCCCGGATTTCGGCAAGATCGTCGCCATGATGCAGTTCTCGATGTACCACCACTACACGGTGGACGAGCACCTGATCCGCTGCATCGGCGTGCTGGCGGAGATCGAGCGCGGCGACGGCGAGAAGGTCCATCCCCTCTCCCACACGCTGATGCCAGGCCTGAAGAAGAGCCGCGAGGCGCTCTATGTCGCCGTGCTTCTGCATGACATCGCCAAGGGCAGGCCGGAGGATCATTCCGAGGCCGGAGCCAGGATCGCGCGGCGCATCTGCCCGCATATGGGGCTTTCGCCGGCAGATACGGAAACCGTCGCCTGGCTGGTCGAGAACCACCTCGTGATGTCGATGACGGCGCAGACCCGCGACCTCAACGACCGCAAGACCATCGAGGATTTCGCCGCTATCGTGCAATCGGTCGAGCGGCTGAAGCTGCTTTTGATCCTCACCGTCTGCGACATCAGGGGCGTCGGCCCCGGCGTCTGGAATGGCTGGAAGGGCCAGCTGCTGCGCACGCTCTACTATGAGACCGAACTTCTGTTGACCGGCGGCTTTTCGGAAGTGTCGCGCGCGCAGCGCACGGCGGCGGCGCGCGAGCGTCTGGCCGAGGCGCTTGCCTCCTGGCCGGACAAGGCCCGCAAGCGCTATGTCGCCCTGCATTATGAGAATTACCTGCTGACCGTCGATCTTGCCGATCAGCTGCGCCATGCCGAATTCATCCGCGAGGCGGACGCTTCGGGCAACAAGCTCGCCACCATGGTCAAGACCCACCAGTTCGAGGCAGTGACCGAAATCACCGTGCTGGCGCAGGACCATCCCCGCCTGCTCTCGGTCATCGCCGGGGCCTGCGCCGGAGCCGGCGGCAACATCGTCGACGCGCAGATTTTCACCACAGCCGACGGCCGCGCCCTGGACACGATCCTGATTTCAAGGGAATTCGACCGCGACGAGGATGAGCGTCGGCGCGCTGAGCGCGTCGGCCGGCTGATCGAGGATGTCCTGTCGGGCAAGAGCTGGCTGCCGGAGATGATCGAGAAGCGGACCAAGCCGCGGCGCGGAGCCAAGGTTTTCAAAATCCCGCCGCGGGCCGAAATCCGCAACGCGCTGTCGAACCGTTTTTCGGTCATCGAGGTCGAGGGGCTGGATCGGCCAGGACTGCTGTCGGAGATCACCGGAACGCTTTCCGACCTGTCGCTCGACATCGCATCGGCCCACATCACCACCTTCGGCGAAAAGGTCATCGACACTTTCTACGTCACCGACCTCACCGGCCAGAAGATTGACAGTCCGGCCCGCATCGCCACCATCCGCAACCGGCTGATGGCGGCGCTTGAAGGCGTCGTGCCCGAACGCGGCGGCAAGGCCAAGGCGGCGGCCGAGTGATCGCCACCATCACTTTGTCCCAATTCCGCAGGCAGTTCCCAAAAGCATGAGCCTCGTCAAGAAATTCGCAACGGTCGCTTCCGGCACGCTGATGAGCCGCGCGCTCGGCTTCGGCCGCGAGATGCTGATGGCGGCGGCGCTCGGCACCGGACCGGTCGCCGACGCCTTCAACGCCGCCTTCCAGTTTCCCAACACCTTTCGCCGGCTGTTTGCCGAGGGCGCCTTCAACGCCGCCTTCGTGCCGCTGTTCGCCAAGGAGATCGAGACGCACGGCACTGACGGCGCCAAGCGCTTCTCCGAGGAGGTGTTCGGCGTCTTGTTCACGGCGCTGCTGGCGCTGACCATCGTCATGGAACTGTCGATGCCGCTGATCGTGCGCTATCTGGTGGCGCCGGGTTTTGCCGGCACGCCAGGGAAATTCGACACCACGGTGACGCTGGCGACGATCATGTTCCCCTACCTGATCTGCATGTCGCTGGGCGCCATGATGGCGGGCATGCTGAATTCACTGCGTCGCTATTTCGCGGCGGCGGTGGCGCCGGTGTTTCTCAACATCATCCTGATCGGCGTGCTCGCTTGTGCCTGGTACAAGGGCTCCGACGCCCTCACAGTCGGTTACGGACTGTCCTGGGGCGTGCTTGCCGCCGGACTGGTGCAACTGGCGATCGTCTGGGTGGCGGTGCGCCATGCCGGCATCTCGATCGGCTTCCGCCGTCCGAAAATGACGCCCGCGGTCAAGCGGCTGCTGATCCTGGCGCTGCCGGCGGCGATCACCGGCGGCATCACCCAGATCAACCAGTTGATCGGCACGGCGATCGCCTCGGCGCAGAACAGCGCGGTGTCCTCGCTCGCCTATGCCGACCGCATCTACCAACTGCCGCTCGGCGTGGTCGGCGTCGCGGTCGCGATCGTGCTGTTGCCCGAACTGTCGCGAGCGCTGAAGTCGGGCAACCTGATCGAGGCGGCCAATCTGCAGAACCGCTCGGTCGAGTTCACGCTGTTCCTCACCTTGCCGGCAGCCGCCGCGCTCTGGGTGATGTCGGAGCCGATCGTGCGGCTGGTCTACGAGCGCGGCGCGTTTGCCGCCAACGGCTCGACGCCGACCGTGGCGGCGATCCTGGCAATCTTCGGCCTCGGTCTGCCGGCCTTCGTGCTGATCAAGGCGTTCACCCCAGGCTATTTCGCGCGAGAGGACACGCGCACGCCGATGATGTTCGCCGCCATCTCGGTGGCGGTGAACGTCACCACGGCGCTGACGCTGTTTCCGGAAATGGGCGCGCCCGGCATCGCCGTCGCCTCCGCCGTCGCCGGCTGGGTCAACGCCCTGATGCTGCTCGGCGTGCTGATCAGGCGTGGCCATTGGGGCCGCGACGTGCCGCTGATGAAACGCATTCCACGGCTGGTGCTGTCGGCGATCGTGATGGGGGCAGCGCTCTATTTTGCCGAGCACTGGTTCGCCGTCAGGCTCGGCCGCGGTGCGCCACTGGTTGTCAAGGCGACGACGCTTCTGGCGCTCGTCACCGGCGGGGCACTGCTCTACTTCATCACCGCCTTCGCCACCGGCGGCGCCGATTTCGGCATGATCCGGCGCAACGTCAAGCGGGGAACGGGCAAAGCGGCGCCGCCGGTGGCGAAGGCCAACCCGGACGAATAGACCGGACAAGATGACGGCAAAACCGGTCTTGATCGTATCGTCGTGTTCGTCCATAAGCGCGCCGTCGCAAGACTTTCGCCGCGCGCGAAACGGCCCTCCACAAGCCAAGGGAACAAGCATGACCGCCTTCAAGCCACTCGTCTTTTCCGGCGTCCAGCCGACCGGCAATCTGCATCTCGGCAATTATCTCGGCGCCATCAAGAAATTCGTCGCCCTGCAGGACACCTCCGATTGCATCTACTGCGTCGTCGACCTGCATTCGCTGACGGCACAGCTCGTCTATGACGATCTCGCCGACCAGACGCGGTCGATCACCGCGGCGTTCCTGGCCTCGGGCATCGACCCCAAGAAGCACATCGTCTTCAACCAGTCGCGGGTCATGCAGCATGCAGAGCTCGCCTGGATCTTCAATTGCGTGGCGCGCATCGGCTGGATGAACCGCATGACGCAGTTCAAGGACAAGGCCGGCAAGGACCGTGAGAATGCTTCGCTCGGCCTGCTTGCCTATCCGAGCCTGATGGCTGCCGACATTCTGCTCTACCGCGCCACCCATGTCCCGGTGGGTGAGGACCAGAAGCAGCACCTGGAGCTGACCCGCGACATCGCGCAAAAATTCAACAACGATTTTTCGGACCGCATCGCCGCCCTTGGCGTCGGCGTCGAGATGCAGGTCGGCGAAGAGACCGTGAACGGCTATTTCCCGCTGACCGAGCCGGTGATCGGCGGGCCGGCGGCGCGCATCATGTCGCTGCGCGACGGCTCGAAGAAGATGTCGAAATCGGATCCGTCGGACCTGTCGCGCATCAACCTGACCGACGATGCCGACGCCATCTCGAAGAAGATCCGCAAGGCCAAGACCGACCCGGAAGCGTTGCCGAGCGAACTGGACGGTCTGGCCAGCCGGCCTGAGGCGGAAAACCTGGTCGGCATCTATGCGGGTCTCGCCGATATGTCGAAGGCAGACGTGCTGAAAGAGTTCGCCGGCCAGCAGTTTTCGGTGTTCAAACCGGCGCTGGCCGACCTTGCGGTGGAAAAGCTGGCGCCGGTCGCCAGCGAGATGCGCCGCATTTCCGACGATCGCCCCTATGTCGACGCGGTGCTGAGGGACGGCGGCGAGCGCGCCGGCGTGCTGGCCGAAGCAACGATGAAGACGGTGCGCGACATCATCGGGCTGCTGCAGGACTGATCCCAACTCGAGTGCACTGCACCACACTGGCATAAGGCCGGCGGCTTGCCGCCGGTCTGCGGCGGTGGCAGATTGCGGCCGCAATGACACCGAGTAGGTAGACATGGTCTCCAAACGCCTCAGCCGTGAAGCCGGCCATCGCCGCAAGTTCCTGGCGATCATCGACGACACGCCGGAATGTGAGCGCGCCGTCGCCTACGCCTCGAAGCGGGCACAGAGCACCAGCGGCATGCTGGTGCTGCTCTATGTCATCGAGCCGGACGATTTCCAACACTGGCTGGGGGTCGAGAAGATCATGCGCGAGGAGGCAAACGCCACGGCGCGCGCGGCGCTCGACGGTTATGCCAACAAGGTGCGCCAGAAGCTTGGCATCGAGCCGGAGATGGTGGTGCGCGAAGGCAAGCCGACGGAAGAGATCCACAAGCTGATCGAGGAAGACCAGGACATCGCCATCCTGGTGCTGGCCGCCGGCGCCGGCAAGGAAGGGCCAGGACCGCTGGTCGGCGCCGTGGCCGGCAAGGGTGCCGCCTTCCCGATCCCGGTGACCGTGGTGCCGCAGAACCTCTCAGACGAGGAGATCGACAGCCTCGCCTGAGGTGTGCTGGTATTCAGGTGATGCCGGCCTGACCTGAATCTCAACACATCTCAAAGTGTGGTACTGGTCGCAAAAACATTCCGCCAGCCGGCCGTTCCGGCGATGCGTTTCGCTTGAATGTCCAGCCAATAGAGCCTATTTAGAATTATTCCAAACTGGTTGCCCGAAACGGGCACGGAGACGGCCATGTTCATCCAGACCGAATCGACGCCAAACCCGGCGACGCTGAAATTCCTGCCCGGCAAGGAAGTGCTTGTGGAAGGCACCGCCGATTTCCGCGATGCCGACAGTGCCGCCACCGCGTCCCCGCTGGCTGGCCGGCTGTTTGAGATTCCCGGCGTTACCGGTGTTTTCTTCGGCTATGATTTCATCACCGTGACCAAGGACGGTCCCGACTGGCAGCATTTGAAGCCGGCGATCCTCGGCGCCATCATGGAGCATTTCATGTCCGGCGCGCCTGTCATGGTCAAGGCCGGCCCCGCCGCCGAGACTAGCCTGACCGGTGAGTTCTACGACAAGGCTGACGAGGAACTCGTCATCACCATCAAGGAACTGCTCGACACGCGGGTGCGCCCGGCGGTCGCCCAGGACGGTGGCGATATCACCTTCCGCGGCTTCGAGAACGGCACCGTGTTCCTGCACATGAAGGGCGCCTGCGCCGGCTGCCCGTCATCGACGGCGACACTGAAGCACGGCATCCAGAATCTCCTGCGCCACTTCGTGCCGGAAGTGCAGCAGGTCGAGCAGGTCTCCTGATCGCTCGTTCTGCTGGCCGCTTTGCCGGCAAAACAGATTCAAACGCAGAAACAAAAAACCGGGCCAAATTGCCCGGTTTTCTGTTTGGGACGTCCGTTGTTGCCTAGACGGTCCGCGTATGAAAGGTGCCTCTATCTGCCAAAAACCGATACCGGTTTCGGCATCATGGTCTAAAGAACAATGACCTTGGCACCAACCGAGGTGCGGTCATAGAGGTCGATAATGTCCTGATTCATCAAGCGAATACAGCCTGATGACATCGCCTTGCCAATCGAATTCCATTCCGGGCTGCCATGCAGGCGATAGCCCGAATCACCGCCCCTGTTGAACAGGTACATGGCGCGCGCACCGAGCGGGTTCTTCAGGCCCGGCTCCATGCCGCCGGCAAACTTGGCCAGTTCCGGCTGGCGGTGGATCATCTGCGAAGGTGGCGTCCAGGTCGGCCATTCGCGCTTCAGCGCGATATGGGCGGTGCCGTGCCACTCGAAGCCCTCACGACCGACGCCGATGCCGTAGCGAATTGCCCGGCCGTCACCCTCGACGAAGTAGAGGAACTTGTTCTGCGTATCGACGATGATGGTGCCCGGCTTTTCCTTGGTGTCGTAATTCACCTCTTGCCGATGATATCTCATCGGCACCTTCTCGATCGGAATGCGCGGCAGCTGGTAACCGGCGTCGGTGACCGCGCCGTAGTCGTTGGAGAACATCTGCATGCCGATGCTGCTGCAACCGGCGATAGCAGTGGAAAGCGCCAGTGCGGCGACGATTGCAAGCGACTTCATGCGCATCAGGTGATCCGGTGCCCCAACTTCGGCGGCACGAGTCGGCCGCCTTCTCACCAGCATTCATGCTGGCATTTGCTTTGCTTGCCAAGCACGCGATGCCTATATGCTGTGGCTTGCGTGCTGGTAAGCGCACCACTATGGCATTTCGGCAACAGGCCTCGCAGGATTGTGAAGTAAATTCAATGGCCCCGTCCGCAAGCCTATTAAAAATCGAGGACAATCGTCATGAATGTCGGTGACGCCGCCCACCATTCAGGCCTGCCGGCCAAGACCATCCGCTACTATGAAGAGATCGGCCTGATCGCCCCTGCGCGCGCCGCCAACGGCTACCGCGACTATTCCAGCGACGACATCCACCGGCTGGCCTTTCTGCGGCGTGCACGCAATCTCGGCTTTTCCATCGACGATTGCCGCCAGTTGATGGCGCTCTACAAGGATCGGAGCCGCGCCAGCCATGACGTGCGCGAGATCGCCGCCGCCCATGTCAGGGCGATCGAGGAAAAGGTGCGCGAACTGCAGTCGATGCGCTCGACCCTGCAGACGCTGATCCACGCCTGCCATGGTGACGAAAGGCCGGACTGCCCGATCCTGGATGACATGGCGGGCGCGGTGTTGCTCAGCGGCAGGGATGCTTCGTCGGGCGCATAGGCGCCAAGCGTCTGGCGGGAGCATCATTTGGAAACTAGGAGGATTTACCGTAATATTAACTGTGGCTAATTCACGTCTCCCTGGTCGGAAGGGACCAAAGTGGGGAAGTTCCTGGCAGGCCTGTTGGCCGCGACGCTGGTGGCGTCGGCAGAACGATGCTGGTCCAAGGACAAGCTACCCTACAAGCCGATCTTCGAAGATGCAGTGAGAATGGCCAGCGCCCTGCGGTATTCCGACATCCTGAGCCAGGAATGCATGCACGGGCGGCGGTATCCGCAGAACAAAATCAAGAATGGCTTCAAAAGGCACTACGAGGAAATGCGACTGCAGTTGGTCGCCGAAGGGTATACCATTGTACCTGACGCGATTGAGAACAACTCACCCTGGGCACTGTCCGAGATGGAATTTGACGCCAAACGGCGGCTGGGGATCGCGCCCCAGTTCGGTTGTTTTCGAGCATATTGGCTGGATGATTGAGGCCTGCTTTTTTGAATTGGCCGATAGCGTGGTCCCCTGCGGCTGGGCACCGCCATAGGCTTAATTGCGCGATTGATAATATGCTCATAGTTCCAGCAGCGCGGAGGAGGTCAAAACCTTCCTGCAATGACCAGTGCGCCTTCGCATCCCCAAGGTAGCCCCAGCCGCCCCCGGTCATTTCATTTCCTGCCGATGGGTGCCGGGAGGGACTTCAGTCTTAGTTGAGCCACCGCTAATATGATTATAATCTGGGCATTGCGGGGATTCCCGCGATGGCCGGTGTGGCGCGCTTTCAACCCAAGCATCCCTGCACCGGCCATTCTTTTGCAGCCGGGAAACGGCTGGTCCGCTGAAATCGCTGCCTGGTTGCGCGACTGTCGGGTCCGCGAACGTGAAACGAGGAGTGAATGAGCGTGAAGAAGGGCACCCGCTTCACACTTTTCCTGCAATTGCTCGGACGTCGCCCTCGATATGACGACAGCAGACGTCATCGGGGAGGCCATCAACAGGATTCGATCAAAAGCTGGATTCGATCGATAGCAGCTTACTTTGAGCCCGTACGGCTGGGCGTCAATTCGCGCTGACGATCTCTCTGTTTTTCGAGGAACCGCTTGGCGTGTTCCCCCCAATCGGCTGCCGTGATTTTGTGTTCCTGAACGGACTTTCCGAATGCCTTGCGCAGAGCGTCAAGGTCAAAGGCCCACAGCTGCTCGCCTTTATTGTCGTTCAATGTCGCGTCGCCCATCCCCATTGAAGCGACGGTATGCCCTGCAAGTCAGGCCTTCAAGGACCAATGCCTGACTTCTTTTGGGTGCATCCGGGCGACTAGCGCTCCCAGCCAAATGAGAACGGGGGGGTGCCGAGCAATATGACCTGATCGTAGGGCGGGTGCCATCCCCCTACGGCTGGGTGGCGCCGCGCAGTTAAGTCACGCGCCAAGCGCTGCTGCCCCTACATCCTGATCGAGACATACGACAACAGGTAAAGGATCGCCATGGTCGCCGTCACGAATACGACCCACAAGCCTAAGCTGCTCATGCTTCCTCACTTCCCCTAGGTGAGGGTTGCGCCAGTCGAGCGCAAACGCAAGCCGCCATGGTGCGTTGTCCACCCCTTTTTGGAGCGCCAATTTTAGCGACGGCGCTCCCTAAAGTCCGCCGCGAGAGTGGCCGGCACGGGCATTATCCGACAGCACGCGTCGGCCATTTTGCGATCCGGGTTTGTCAACCGGATAATCGCCTTTGTTTACAGGTCCTGTAGCCATTCCCCTACGGCTGGGTAGCGCCTGCCGACAGGTTGACTAAGCGCTCATGGATTGGGCATAGAGGCACGAAGGTCTGAAGGCGGGACGGTGACGCATCGGTCTGCAAAACCGACGTAGTGGGTTCAATTCCCACTCAGACCTCCATAAACGATATAATCGCCCCAATAAGGGCGATTATGTACTTTGCAAACACGGGCCATAAATGGTAGTTTCCCTCGCGTTAGAAAGCGGGAGAGGTTCATGACCACTGGTCTATTAGACAAGGCTGATATCAGCATTCCTTGCCCTAGCTGCGGCAAGGTGAACAAGAAGGCCATCGGATGGCTGAAGACGCACAAGCAGATCAAATGTGCCAAGTGCGGTGACACTTTCGACTTGGACACGTCCCAATTCAACCGGGAGCTCCGTAAGGTCGATCAGGCCACCGCCAAGTTCAAGAAGACCTTCAAGATCAAATAGCGCTTGAGTCAGCGCTCTACCGTCCGCCAGCAACCTCACGGTCTGCATCGCTTCCTTCTCCGTTACGATTTTCGGGTAGTGGGTCAGTTTGAAATTCAGGAGTTCAGATCGGTAACAGGATTCGCGTAAACGACGATTCCAAAACCTTGTTGCAGCGCAGTCTCCGCAGCATTTCGCAAGGCTTCATCGCCGATCGAAGAAATTTCAATTGCAAGTTTTTTTGCGTCTCTCAGCTCGATCTGCTCCCAACCGCATGTGGTAAGAAACCGTGGCGTCGATGAAAGCGCGGCCTCCAAATCGTCGGCATTCGCAAAAACCAAGAGCGCGTGGCGTTCCCCATCGGGATATTCATGATGCCTCTCCGCACAAGCTACAATTTTTAATATATGAACGCTCACTTAGCCTCTCGTACTTTCTTGTAGGGTCCGCGAACCAACGGCTTTTCGGCTTCCTTCGCTTCGATCAGCGCAACGATATCGCCGATCTCCCAAAGCTTGTCAGTCACGCCAGCGGCCATCGCCGGGGTCATGCGCAAGGTCGCATGGATGCGAACAAAATTGTAGTACATGAAGTGGAGCGCGACCGCGTTCGCATGGGCTTCAACTGACCCACTACCCGTTCATTTGTTATCTTTTGCTATCCCTTTCGGCTTCGGCTTCGGCTTCGGAGCGGGCGGCATGTGCGCCAGCTTGCCCATTAGGCCATCGGCAGCCGAACTCTCTTCGTCGGCTTCAATCTCCCGGGCCGTCTCCAAGAACGCTCTCGACTGGTCCGGGTTCGCTACTGGCCGCGAGGGGCGGTGCGGTGATTGGCTGATCTTCGCTGCCATCTTTGATCTTCCAAGGTTCAAGTTCGAGTTTGTATTGCGCGTCTTCGGGAGGCAGTTCGAGGTCTGCCAAGCCAATAACCTGGATGTTGGCACGGGCCGCTACTGCTCGAATGCCGCGATCATCTGAATAAATCGCTGTCGCCTTTGTGACGAGCGCTATGGCGACAATCTGTCGATCATATTTCAGCTTGGCGTGCGTCGATGCCTCGTTTCGCTTTCCCGGGCGCTTGCCGCCATCGGCCGAATTCCGGGTCATCGCGGCCACTTCGATTGCAGCCCTTACGTCAAACGGCTCGATACGGAAGATAGCCTTAGCATTGATGGCTTCAACCAGCCGCTCCGCTTCGGTCGGAATCACACGAACCAATATTTCGCTTAGAGCCGGAGTGGGAATGATGATCTTCGTGCGCGCTTTTTCCAAGTTTTCGACTAGGAAGTTAAGCCGCTCAATCGGCTTCTCTATCGGGATTCCAGCAGCGCCGCTCGGGGTGCCAACACCCGGGCGGAGGAGCAACATCAACGTTGTTGCGTCAATGACTACCATTCGTTTCGGCTGGCCCGTGGCGCAGGGTTTCTAGTTCATCGAAAGCGCCCTGCTCGAACTCGTACGGCAAGGATCTGATTTGGTTTAGAGCCTCTGTGAGGGTTCCGCCCTCTAGCGGCACAAAGCCTTCCACCTTGAAGCCTAGAAGGTTCCAGCGGCCCTCGTCGTCGCGAAGCCAAGTCCCTATTCCGATCAGCCTAACCGGCTCATCAAAATAGCGGGCAAGCTCCTTGCCAATCTGGCGGTCGGTTGTGGATATGCCGGAAACAATCTCATTCTCGGTGCGCAGGCGAATGTGCACCGTCTCATTGCCGCCGAACGCGATGAGGATGCCGTCCAGCGTCCCGTGCTGCTTAACCGGCGGGTACTTCTCTTTCTCATCCCTGATGCCAGGAAATTCGATTACGACGCCCTTCTTCTCCTCAAGCACGGCAACGCCGTTGTCTTCCCGAAGAAGCCGGTTCATGGCGCGATACGCCCTCAACGCGTCATCCGGCGCACCTTGCTGCCGGCGCACGCGCGCAACCCTGTCGCGGACCTTCGGGACGGCTTCACGGTCGATCCGTTGGACCATGACCGTACTACCGCGCTCAAGGTGCGTGAAATGAACGGCGCTCTCCTCACCAAGAATTACAGCCAGCTCGGCCATGTAAACGGCCAAGCGCGCCATAGGCATGGATTCGGGCGTATAGGCTTCGATCTTGAAGCGGTATTCAACGCCAGTGAGTTTGCGCGTGGCCATTCTCGCTTGCTGTCTCCTCCTTAGATCGAAGCCGGAGACGAGTCCCTGTATTTGAGGCGCTTTCCAACGATACCAGCCATAGCCTTGACCGTCCTGTTCTTGTCATCGACGCCAAGCGCGATGCGGTTGCTGTAGCGGAAATCGAACTCTGCCAGATAGCGGTGAAGATGCTGCTCGCCGCAATGCTGATAGACGCCCTTCATGCCGCGCTTAAAGATACTGTAGTAGCCTTCGACCGTGTTCGTATGAACGTCGCCGCGAACATATTCGTCCTTGGAGTGCGTGACGAAATCGTGAGAGGCGAAGTCCTGACCGGCGCGACGATAGATGCCGCTCTCGTCGGTCATGAGCGCGCTTTCCTTGGCGATGTTGGCGCGGACTATAGGCATGATGTTGCCCATGCGAGCGGTATCGACATGGAAAGAACGGGCGATGCCGCCGCGCTCGACAAGCGTAACAACTGTGTTCTTGTGAGCGCCGCCGCCGGGCTTCACCGTGGTGCCTTTCAGGCGACCGATATAGGTTTCATCAACTTCGACGTGCTTGCCTTCGCCGCCCATCGGGGAGAAGTCAGTAGAGCGCATTGCCTCACGCAAGCGATGGAACATGAACCACGCGGTCTTGTACTGGACCTGCAAAGTTCGGTGCAGTTGGTGAGCGCTGATACCCTTCTTGCTGGACGCCAGAAGGTGCGCTGCTTGCCACCACTTATGCAGCGGAACGTGGCTGGACTCGAACACGGTTCCGACCTTCACAGTGAACTGCTTCTTGCACTCCAAGCAGCGGCGAAGGCCCGTGCGAGCGGTCGCGCCAGTGACGCGGGTAATGCGCGTCTGTTCGCAGTTGCCGCACTTCGGACAAACCGGACCTTCCGGCCAAACAATCGCTTCCAGCCGCTCAAAAGCAGCTTCTTCGTTGTGGAAATGGGGTTCGGAAAGGATGCTCATTGCCGTGCCTCTAGTGTGGTTTCACACTAGCACCGACACGCCGTGTTTGTAAAGTACATAATCGCCCCAATAAGGCGGGTTCAAACCGTGAACAGAATCTGGCATGGTGCCGCCATGCCGATCATCTCCCCTATCCCAATCAACCCCCTCATCGACGGTCGTCAGTCGGAGCGCGCCATGCTGGTGCGGCGCGGCGTGCAGCGGCTTTTGATGGAGATGGGCGCGCATGTGCTACCCGAACTGTCGCTGGCCACCGGCCGCCGCGCCGACCTCGTCGCGTTGACGCGCCAGGGCGACATCTGGATCATCGAGATCAAATCGTCGATCGAGGATTTCCGGGTCGACCGCAAATGGCCGGATTACCGGCTGCATTCCGACCGCTTCTTCTTCGCCACGCATCCCGGCGTGCCCTCGGAGATCTTTCCGGAGGAGTGCGGCTTCATCCTCTCCGACGGCTACGGCGCCGAAATCCTGCGCGACGCGCCGGAGCACCGCATGGCGGCAGCAACGCGCAAGGCACTGATGCTGCGGATCGCGCGGGCCGGTGCCTCGCGGCTGCTGGCGGCCGAGCTTGCCGGCGTGTCGGTGCCGGCGCTGGAGGGTGAGAGCGAGTAGTTCACAGAACCCGGAGTTTGCCGACCAGCCTACTCTTCGCTCTCCTCCGCCCCATCCGCAGCCGGCGCCATCAAAAGCACGGCGGCGCCGAGGATGGCGGCGATGAAGGAGCCGGCGAGGATGCCGACCTTGACCGCGTCCTGGAGTGCCGCGTCGCTGGCGAAGGCGAGCAGGCCGATGAAGAGGCTCATGGTGAAGCCAATGCCGCACAGCAGCGAGATGCCGACCAGGTGCGACCAACCGGCATTGGCCGGCAGGTCGGCAAGGCCGAACCGGATGGCAAGTGCCGAGGAGCCGAACACGCCAACCAGCTTGCCGACGACGAGGCCGGCGGCGACACCCAGCGTCAACGGTTCGATCAGCGCGCCGACGCTCAGGCCGGCGAGCGAAACGCCGGCATTGGCAAAGCCGAAGATCGGGATGACGACGAAGGGAACGATCTTGTGCAGGCCGTGCTCGAGCCGGTGCAGCGGCGAATGGTCGAGATCGTGGCTGATCCCGGCGGAGCGTTCGAGCGGAATGGTCAACGCCAGCGCCACGCCGGCAAGTGTGGCATGGACGCCCGATTTCAGCACCAGCACCCACAGGACGGCACCGAGCACGAGATAGGGCAGCAGCGTCATCACCCGCATGCGGTTGAGCACGACGAGCACGGCAATGACGGCGAAAGCAGCCCCGAGATAGGCTGATGACAGGCCGCTGGTGTAGAAGATGGCGATGATGATGACGGCGCCGAGATCATCGATGATGGCCAGCGCGGTGAGGAACACTTTCAGCGACGCCGGCACACGGCTGCCGAGCAGCGACAGCACGCCGAGCGCGAAGGCGATGTCGGTGGCGGTCGGGATCGCCCAGCCGGACAGTGCCGCCGCACTGTCACGGTTGATCGCGACATAGACGAGCGCCGGAACCACCATGCCGCCGGC
Source organism: Mesorhizobium bavaricum (assembly GCF_056781655.1). Classification (NCBI taxonomy): domain Bacteria; kingdom Pseudomonadati; phylum Pseudomonadota; class Alphaproteobacteria; order Hyphomicrobiales; family Phyllobacteriaceae; genus Mesorhizobium; species Mesorhizobium bavaricum. Next base: position 455,177 of record NZ_CM165566.1, read on the forward strand.
GGCAGCGATGCCGGGCAGGACGCGGCGCGGCCAGGTCGAAAGCTGGCCGTCCAGCACCTCACGCTTGATCTCCAGCCCGACGAGCAGGAAGAACACCGCCATCAGCCCGTCATTGACCCAGTGCGAGACGCTGAGCGGGCCGAGATAGGCGTGGAGCGCCGAGAAGTAGGTTTCGGAGAGCGGCGAGTTGGCGACGATCAGGGCCAGAGCCGCCGCCACCATCAGGATGATGCCGCCGGCCGCCTCGCCATCGAGAAATTCGCGGAAGACGGAAACCGGCCGCTGCTTCAAGTCCCGCATGTCGCCTCCGTCATGCCGCCTGTTGGCTGGCGTCATTCGCGATGATGCCCCGTCAGCCGGGCAAGTACCAGACCGTGTTTCGGCGTCTCAGAGACTGTTTCGAAATTCGTTATAGCGAGTCATATGGTGGTGGTTTCGAGAACCGTAGCGCAGCGGACATCGGTCCGTGAGCAACGGAAGCGCAGAAAACACCCCCAGAGGCCGCCAGAGCGGATTTCCAAACAGTCTCTCAGCGCGGCGCGCGCTTGGCCAGTATCCGCTGCAAGGTGCGGCGATGCATGTTGAGCCGGCGCGCCGTCTCGGAAACATTGCGCTCGCACATTTCATAGACGCGCTGGATATGTTCCCAGCGGACGCGGTCGGCCGACATCGGGTTTTCCGGAGGCGCTGCGCGCTCGCCTGCCGTGCGGGTGAGCGCGGCGAAGATGTCGTCGGCATCGGCGGGCTTGGAGAGATAATCGATGGCGCCGAGCTTCACCGCGGTCACCGCGGTGGCGATGTTGCCGTAGCCGGTCAGGATGATGGTGCGGGAATCGTCGCGCTTCTCACGGATCGCCGCGACCACGTCGAGGCCGTTGCCGTCGCCGAGCCGCATGTCGACCACGGCATAGGCGGGCGGATTGGCGCGCGCCTTGGCGACCGCCTCCTCGACGCTCTCGGCCGTCTCGACCACGAAGCCCCTGGTTTCCATGGCGCGGGCCAGACGCGTGAGGAACGGCTTGTCGTCATCGACGATGAGCAGCGAGGTGTCCTCGCCTTCAACCATTGCGCCAATATTTTCGTCGCCTGTCATAGTCGCAAAATTCCTGCTGCCTTAATTTTACGCAGATATAGTTCCTGAGCCTGATTGTCCAATTCTTCGAGCCCTTGCAAGGCTCTCAGGCGGTGTCGAACATGCTGGCCGAGGTGATTTCCGGATTGAGGAACACACCACGCGGCCACGATATCTGTACCACGGCGCCCTCGCCCAGGCCGCTCGAATTGCGGAAATCGAGCGTCGCGCCCGAGCGTTCGAGCAGCGTCTTGGCGATAAACAGCCCCAACCCCAGGCCGCCGCCGGCTTCCGTGCCCTGGCGCGTCGACATATAGGGCTCGCCGATACGGTCGATGATCTCAGCCGGAAAGCCTGGCCCGTCATCGATGATCGAGAAGGCCACAGTGGTGTCGTCCCAGCTCCAGCGCACGGTGACGCTCTTGCGGGCAAAATCGACGGCGTTCTCGACCAGGTTGCCGAGGCCGTAGATGACGCCCGGATTGCGGCGTCCGACGGGTTCGGGCCCGATGCGCTCGCCAGGCCGAAGCTTGATCGAGATGCCGAAGTCGCGATGCGGGGCGGTGACCTCCTCGACCAGCGAGGTCAGCGGCAGCCGGGAAAGATGCGCCTCGCCCTCGGACGACAGGCTGGTCAGGCGCTTGAGGATCTCGCGGCAGCGCTCGCTCTGCGAACGCAGCAGCCTGACGTCTTCGCCGTATTTCGCATCATTGCCGAGCGCCTTTTCCATCTCCTTGGCGACAAGCGTGATGGTGGCGAGCGGCGTGCCAAGCTCGTGCGCGGCGGCCGCCGCCAGCCCGTCGAGCGCCGAAAGGTGCTGCTCGCGCTGCAGCACCAGTTCGGTGGCGGCAAGCGCATTGGCCAGAAGCCGCGCCTCGGCGGCCACCCGGAAGGCATATATGGCGGTGAAGGCGATCGAGGACAGCACCGCCATCCAGATACCGGCGACATAGATGAACGGCATCGCCAACGGCGCGCCTTCATGCCAGGGCAACGGCAGATGAACAAAGACCAGCAGAGTCGCCGCCGCCATCACCAATCCACCGAGAATCGCGGTCAAGCGCAGGGGCAGCGATGTCGCCGAAATGACGACGGGCACGGTCATCAGCAGCGAGAACGGGTTGGTGAGACCACCGGTCATGTAAAGCAGGCCGGCAAGCTGCAGGCTGTCGAAGATGAGGATGCCGAAGGCCGCGAGCGGGGTGAGCCGGTGCGCCGCCGGAAAGTGAAAGGCGAGAAACAGGTTCATCCAGGCCGAACAGGCGATCAGCGCGAAGCAGAGACTGACAGGCAGCGGGAATTTCAAGCCGTAGGCGACGACGAGAACCGTCACGCTCTGGCCGACGATGGCCAGCCAGCGCAGCCGGATCAGCGTGTTGAGGCGCAGTCTCTGGCTCTGCTGGAAATCGGGCGAACGCAAAACGTTGATCATGGTGATGGATTACAGCCGCTGAACGGCGAACGCTAGTAGCGCTGCACCGGCGATCTGACGGGTTGGAAGCCTCTTGTCGACCGAATTTCATCGTTCGTTTCGGGTGGACCAAAAACTCGGGGTTGGCCGAAACAACATCGTCATCCGCGAGCGAAGCGGACGCGGAGACCCGATGATGACAAAGCGATGGGCGTTTGCGCCAATCGCCAGGGCATGCAGTCCGCGGCCGCACGCGCTTCATGAAAAGTGCTGCGTCGAGGGGCTATGTCCCGCGCGGCTTGGCGCGGGCGGTGGCGGCGGCGAGCAGCGGATTTTCCGGCCAGACATGCTTGGGATAGCGGCCGCGCATGTCGGCGCGCACATCGGCCCAGGAACCGCGCCAGAAGCCAGGCAGGTCGCGCGTCGTCTGGATCGGCCGGTGCGCCGGCGACAGAAGTTCGAGGGTCAGCGGCACCGTGCCGCCGGCGATGGCCGGATGGCGGTCGAGGCCAAACAGCTCCTGCACGCGAACCGCCAGCACCGGCCATTCGCCGTCATAGCGGATCGGCACGTGGCTGCCCGACGGGGCGTCGAAATGGGTTGGCGCGAGCGTGTCGATCCGGCGCTGCAAGTCGTGCGGCACGAGTGTGGCGAGCCCAGCCGAAACAACGCCCGGATCTATGGCGGCAAAGGATGCTGCGCCGGACAGGAACGGCAGCAGCCAGTCGTCGAGGCGCTCGATGAGGGCGGCATCGGCCATGTCAGGCCACGGCGCTCCCAGTCCGCGATGCAGCCAGGACAGCCGCTGGCGCAGCGTTTGCGCCTCCTTGTCCCAGGTCAGCAGCGACAGCCCATGCTCGCGTACCGCATCGAGGATGGCGCGATCGGCATCGGCGCCGGTTGGCGGCGGCAGCATGCGCTCGGCGAGCGTGATGGCGCCGAGACGCACCGTCTCGCGCACACGCACGGCGCGGCGGTCGCGGTCGAAGCTCGTTTGCCTGCGTGTTTCGATCCTGTCGGCAAGGGCGGTGCGGACATCGTCCTCGCCGATTGCCGCCGCAGCCGTGATGCGCGCATTCTGCGCCTTGCCCTGCAGGTCGGCGACGACCAGAAACGGCTCGCCCGCCAGCGGGTCGGCAGTGTCGAGCATGGCGCCGGAACCGTTGGCCAGCACGAAACGGCCGCGCTCGCCACGCGCCTTGGCGACCCGGTCCGGCCAGGCGTGGACGAGGAGGAGGCCGGCGGAAACGACTTCGCCGCTCCTCGCGCCGCCGGCCTCTCTCGCCAGCCGTTCGGCAAGCTGGCGCGCCGCGCTCGCACGCGGCGATCGTTCAGAGCGAAAGCGCATCAGCCGCCGTTCCAGATCGGCGCCGTCACCGCCAAGACCACGCTCGGTGAGCAGCACGGCAAGCATGGCTGCCTCGTCGCCATGACGGCTCCCGGCTGCCTCGGCGACCATATGCGCCAGCCGCACCGGCAGAGCGAGCTTGCGCATCGCAGCGCCTTGCTCCGTCAGGCGCCCGGCCTCGTCGATGGCATCGAGCGCGCGCAGCAGCACCCTCGCCTCGTTGAGCGCCGGCGCGGGCGGCGGATCGAGAAAGGCGAGGCTCGTCGGGTCGGCGACACCGAAGGCGGCGCAATCGAGCAACAGGCCGGACAGGTCGGCTTCGAGAATTTCCGGTGGCGTGAAGGCGGGGAGCGCGGCCATCTGTTCGGCGCGCCAAAGCCGCATGGCGACGCCCGGCTGGGTACGGCCGGCACGACCGGCGCGCTGGTCGGCGGAAGCCTTGCTGACGCGCACGGTTTCCAGCCGGGTGAGGCCGCTGGCCGGCTCGTAGCGCGGCAGCCGCGACAGGCCGGAATCGATGACGACGCGCACGCCGTCGATGGTGATCGAGGTTTCGGCGATTGAGGTCGCCAACACCACCTTGCGGCGGCCTGCAGGCGCTGGCTTGATCGCCGCGTCCTGCGCCTTGCCGTCGAGCATGCCGTAGAGCGGCACGAGGTCAACGTCTGCGCCGACCTTGCCTGCCAGCCGCTCGGCGGTGCGCTCGATCTCGCGCTGGCCGGGCAGGAAAGCGAGCACGCTGCCGCTTTCTTCAGCGAGAGCAGATCGAATCGCCTTGGCCATGGCGTCCTCGATGGTGGTGCCGGCCGGACGTTCGTCGTAGCGGACATCGACAGGGAAGGCGCGGCCCTCGCTCTCGATCACCGGTGCGCCCGACAGCAGTTTGGCGACGCGTGCGCCGTCGAGCGTCGCCGACATCACCAGCACCCGCAGATCCGGCCGCAGCGCCCCTTGCACGTCGAGCGCCAGCGCAAGACCGAAATCGCCATCGAGCGAACGCTCGTGGAATTCATCGAAGATCACCGCCGAGATTCCGGGCAGTTCGGGGTTGTCGAGGATCATGCGCGCCAGCACACCTTCGGTGACAACCAATATCCGGGTCTTTGCCGAGGTGCGGTTCTCCATGCGCATGGCATAACCGACGGTGGCGCCGGCCTCCTCGCCGAGCAATTCGGCCATGCGGCGGGCGGCGGCGCGCGCGGCAAGCCGGCGCGGTTCGAGCAGCACGATCTTGCCGGCACCGAGCCAGGGCGCATCGAGCAGCGCCAGCGGCACCAGCGTCGTCTTGCCGGCGCCGGGCGGCGCCACCAGTACGGCGCTGTTGCGTTCGTCCAGCGCTTCACTCAGCGCCGGAAGCACGGCGGATACGGGAAGCTCCGGCAAGGGTTTCGTGGTCATCGTTCCAGGGATGCGTTCGTCCGATCGCGGCAGGCCCGCTCCGTCCGCATATCAGCGGTCGCGGTGGCCACGCAACTTGTGGGGCCGGACCGGTTCAAAGCCGGGTGCGCGAAAACGGGTTCCAGCGCACCGTGCCCAACCGCGCTTCCTCGCGCACCATGGTCAGCAGGCCGGAGCCGCCGACCACGGCGAGGCCGACCAGCGTCAGCCAGTCAGGGTATTCCTGGAAGAACATCGCGCCGAGGATCACCGCCCAGACGATCTGCGAATAATGCGTCGGCGCGATCCGGTTGGCGGGCGCATACTTGACTGCCAGCAGCTGCAGAAATTGCCCGCACGCGGTGAAGCCACCCGCCATCGCCAGCCACAGCAGCTGCTTGCCGTCGGGCACGGTGAATGAGGTGGCGGCGGCACCGACGCCGTTGAACACCAGGCCGTAGCCGACAAGCACGCCCAGCATGGTCGTGCGCTTTTCCTGCTGTGCCAGCGAGCGCATCAGAACGACGCTGGCGGCGGCGAGGAAGGCAACGCCGAAGGCGGCGAGGTGACCGAGATTGAGCTCGCGAAACCCTGGCCGCACCACCAGCATGACGCCGGCAAAGCCGGCGACCACCGCCAGCCATCGCCATGGACCGACCTTCTCCTTGAGGATGACCATCGACAGGATCGTGACGCAGAGCGGCGCCAGAAAGACCAGCGCATAGACCTCCGCCAGCGGAATGGTGGTGAAAGCGTAGACGCTGAGTACGCCGGACACGATGCCCGCCCAGGCACGCGCCTGCACCGCCCAGGGCCGCCTGGCGCGCCAGAAATCAACCCAGCGCTCGCCCGCCGGCCGCGTGAAGAAGAGGAAGAAGCCGGCAAACAAGGTTATGAAAAAGCCGATCTCAAAGATCGTGAGCTGCCCACCCAGGCTTTTGACAACGGCATCGCTGCCCGAATAGCTTGCATAGGCGATCAGGGCGAGCAGAATTCCGTTCGTCACGTTTTTCCATTTCCGGGAGAGAGACTTGAAAATACTGGCGCTCGGTGCGCATCCGGACGACATCGAGATCTTCATGTTCGGTACGATGGCCGCCTATGCCGCGCAAGGCGCAGAACTCACTTTTGCCATAGCCACCGATGGGGCCAAGGGCGGCAAGGGGGATCCCGGCGCACTTGCCCGGGCGCGCCGTGACGAGGCAACCCGGGCGGCAGGCCTGCTTGGGGCCACGCCACGCTTTCTCGACTTCCCGGATGGCGCGCTGGTGGCCGATGCCACGCTGATCGCAGCGCTGAAAGCGCTGATCGGCGAGATCGGCCCGGACCTGGCGATCACGCATGCGCCGAACGACTATCACGGCGACCATCGCGCGTTGTCGGACGGTGTGCGCATCGCGGCTTCGTTTTCCGTTCCGGTTCTGCATGCCGACACGCTCGGCGGCACCGGGTTTTCGCCGACGCACTATGTCGATGTTTCCGGCCATGCCGACATCAAGGCCAAGGCGATCCGCACGCATCAGTCGCAGGATCCCGATCGCTTCGTCGATGCCGCGCGAACGCAGAACCTTTTTCGTTCGGGCCAGTGCAATGGTGCGCAGGGTTCGTTGGCTGAGGCCTTCCGCTTCGAACCTATGTTTCCTTTCGCCGACATCCGCGCGCTGCTGCCGCCGGCACCGGCGATCCGGCCGGTGATGGTGAGCACCAAACGGGTCGACTAAGAGACGAGACGGCCTTCAGGTCTGGTCGGACTCTGCTTGCGCGGCTTCGACAGTCCGACCCGCGATCCACGCTTTTCCCAACGTTTTCAGACACCGTCGCCGGCATGCTGCGGCGCAGCAACGAATTCGCTTGCGTTGTTTAGTAAAAATTGCATCACTAAACAAATTACTAAACATCTGCAGCGCTGCCGCGCCGCCATGTTTGGGCCCCTGAGGAGAGGGGTTTAGGGCTCTTGAAACCGTCATCCGGGCGCGTTTCGCAAATGGGAGGAAGGCATGAAATCGAGCTTGAAACTGGCGTTGGGACTGGCCTCGGCGATATCCGCGTCGACAGCCGCCTCGACCGTCGCGCACGCTGAAGACCTGACGCTGTGCTGGGCCGCCTGGGACCCGGCCAACGCACTTGTCGAACTGTCCAAGGATTTTACCAAGGAAACCGGCATCGGCATGAAATTCGAGTTCGTGCCGTGGACCAACTATGCCGACCGTTTCCTCAATGAGCTGAACTCGCACGGCAAGCTGTGCGACCTGATCATCGGCGACAGCCAGTGGATCGGCGGCGCCGCCGAGAACGGCCACTACGTCAAGCTGAACGACTTCTTCGACAAGGAGAAGATCAGCATGGACGATTTCGTGCCGGCAACCGTCGTCGGCTATTCGGAATGGCCGAAGAACACGCCGAACTACTGGGCGCTGCCGGCCATGGGCGACGTCGTCGGCTGGACCTATCGCAAGGACTGGTTCTCCAAGCCGGAACTGCAGAAGGAATTCAAGGAGAAATACGGCTGGGATCTCGGCCCGCCGACCACGTTCGATCAGCTGAAGCAGGTCGCCGAATTCTTCCAGAAGCGGCAGATCGACGGCAAGACGGTCTATGGCGCCTCGATCTATACCGAGCGCGGCTCGGAAGGCATCACCATGGGCGCCATGGATGTGCTCTACAGCTACGGCTTCCAGTACGAGAACCCGAAGAAGCCCTACGAAATGGAAGGCTTCGTCAATTCCGACAAGTCGGTGAAGGGGCTGGAGTTCTACAAGGCGCTCTATGATTGCTGCACCCCTCCGGGCGCCTCGAACAGCTACATGGGTGAAGGCGTCGATGCCTTCAAATCCGGCCAGGTGGCGATGCACATGAACTTCGCCTTCACATGGCCGGGCCTGCAGAAGGACGAGAATGTCGGCGGCGACAAGATCGGTTACTTCGTCAACCCCAAGGGGCCTGACGGCGACCAGTTCGCCCAGCTCGGCGGTCAGGGCATCTCCGTGGTGTCCTATTCCGACAAGCAGGAAGCGGCGCTGAAATACATCAAGTGGTTCGCCAACAAGGACGTGCAGGCCAAGTGGTGGTCGCTCGGTGGCTATTCCTGCCTGAACGCGGTGGTGAAGGACCCGGCATTCCCGGCCAGCCAGCCCTACGCGCAGACCTTCCTCGACTCGATGGCCATCGTGAAGGACTTCTGGGCCGAGCCCAGCTACGCACCGCTGCTGCAGGCGTCGCAGAAGCGCTTCCACGACTATGTCGTCGCCGGCCAGGGTTCGGCCAAGGATGCGCTCGACGGCCTGGTCAAGGACTGGACGCAGGTCTTCCAGGACGATGGCAAAATGTAACCTGCTCCTCCCGAGCTAGGCCCAAGCGTCCCGTGCCACCCTTGGCACGGGACGCAGTTCAGATAAATTCCATGACAGAGACGACCCAAGTGACCGAAGCAGGACTGACCATGCTCAATCGGACCGCGGAGAACGTTGCCCGGGCGACCCCGGAACCGTTGGCCCGCAAGGTCCGGGGCATCAGCGACAAGGGCCTCGCCTGGCTGTTCATCTCGCCGACGATCCTGTTGCTGCTCGCCATCAACATCTTCCCGCTGTTCTGGGCGATCTATCTGTCGTTCACCAACTACCGCGCCAACCGGCCCAACGAGGTGGTGAAGAATCTCGGCTTTGCAAACTACCAGCGCATCCTCGGCGACAAGGATATCTGGATCGCCATGCAGACGACGGCGCATTTCGTGTTCTGGACCATCCTGCTGCAGACGCTGATCGGCTTCACGCTGGCCTGGCTGATCGACAGGAAGTTCCGCGGCCATGCGTTCTGGACGACGCTCATACTCGTCCCCATGATGCTGTCGCCGGCGGTGGTCGGCAATTTCTGGCGCTTCCTCTACGAGCCGCAGATCGGCCTGTTCGCCTATGCCATCTCCTTCGTCACCGGTATCCCGCCGACGAACATCCAGATGCTCTCCAACGTGTCGCTGGCGCCATGGTCGATCATCATCGTCGACACCTGGATGTGGACACCCTACGTGATGCTGATCTGCCTCGCCGGGCTGCGCTCGATCCCCGAATACATCTATGAGGCGGCCGAGGTCGACCGCGCCTCCAACTGGCGGCAGTTCTGGTCGATCACGCTGCCGATGGCGCTGCCCTTCATCATGCTGGCGGTGCTGTTTCGCGGCATCGAAAACTTCAAGATGTTCGACATGGTCAATCTGCTGACTGGCGGCGGGCCGGGCTCGACCACCGAGGTCGCCTCGATCACGCTCAAGCGCCAGGCCTTCGAAAGCTGGCGGACCGGCTATTCCTCGGCCTTCGCCATCATCCTTTTCGTCGCGGTGTTTGGTCTCGCCAACATCTACGTCAAGGCGCTCAACAAGGTGAAGCAGAGATGAGCCTGACCACTGCCCATTCGGTCGTCGCACCCTCGGCAAACTCGAAGCGCATCGCCGGAACGATCATCGTGCTCTACGCGCTGATCTCGATCGTGCCGTTGCTGTGGATCTTCGCCACCAGCTTCAAGACGCCGCCGGACTCGATCGCCTATCCGCCAAAGCTGCTGTTCCAGCCGAGCCTCGAGGGCTACTGCAACCTGTTCACGACGCGCACCAGGCAGACGCCGGAATACATCAACTCGTTGGGTCCGGCGACCGGCTTTTGCGACGAGACCACGCGCAAGCGCAACATGGTGATCGCCGGCCCGTCCAACTTCCTGCCGCGCTTCGTCAACTCGCTGATCATCGCCTTCGGCTCGACCTTCTGCGCGGTGTTTCTCGGCACGCTGTCGGCCTATGGTTTCTCGCGCTTCAAGGTGCCTCTGGCCGACGACCTCCTGTTCTTCATCCTATCGACGCGCATGATGCCGCCGATCGCAGTCGCCATTCCCATCTACCTGATGTACCGCGAGCTTGGCCTGTCCGACACCGCGCTCGGCATGATCCTGCTCTATACGGCGGTCAATGTCTCGCTGGCCGTCTGGCTCCTGAAGGGTTTCATCGACGAGATTCCGCGCGAATATGAGGAAGCCGCGATGATTGACGGCTACACGCGGCTCCAGGCCTTCTGGCGCACCGTGCTGCCGCAGGCGACGACCGGCATCGCCGCGACCGCCATCTTCTGCCTGATCTTCGCCTGGAACGAATATGCGTTCGCGGCTTTGCTGACTTCCGGCACGGCGCAGACCGCGCCGCCCTTCATCCCGACCATCATCGGCGAAGGCGGCCAGGACTGGCCGGCGGTCGCCGCTGGAACAACGATCTTCCTGGTGCCGATCCTGGTCTTCACCATCCTGCTTCGCAAACAATTGCTGCGCGGCATCACCTTCGGCGCGGTGCGCAAATGAGCCTGACCAGCCCTCAGAAACGCAAATCGCGCTGGCCGGTCTGGGCCAGGCGCGGGCTAATGGAAAACATCGCCACAGTGCTGATCGCCATCGGCTTCCTGATGCTGTTCCAGCCATTCGCGCTGCCGCTTTACACCTATTCCTTCATCACCATGCTCGCCGGCACCGTGATGTTCATCATCGTCTCGAAGTTCCCGGAATAGCCATGGCCGAAATTCGTGTTCAGCACCTCAGAAAAGCCTTCGGCGATTTCGTCGCCGTGCAGGATTCCAACTTCGTCGTCGAGGATGGCGAGTTCTTCGTCATGCTCGGACCGTCGGGCTGCGGCAAGACGACGACCTTGCGCATGATCGCCGGGCTCGAACTGCCGACCGGCGGCCAGATCCTGCTCGGCGGCGACGACGTCACCATGCTGCGGGCACGCGAGCGCGACATCGCTTTCGTCTTCCAGCTGTTTGCGCTCTATCCGCACATGAATGTGCGCAAGAACATCGGCTTCCCGCTGCTGGCGCAAGGCATGCCATCGGCCGAGATTCGCGAGCGCGTCGAAGAGACGGCGAAGCTTCTGCGCATCGACCATCTGCTCAACAAATCCGTCTCCGGCCTGGCCGGCGGCGACCGCCAGCGCGTGGCGCTCGGCCGCGCCATCGTGCGACGGCCAAAGTGCTTCCTGATGGACGAGCCTCTGGGGACCCTTGATACTGAATTCCGCGATTTGATGGTCCATGAGCTGCGCGAACTGCACAACCGCATCCACGCCACCACCGTCTATGTCACGCACGACCAGATGGAAGCGATGTCGATGGCCGACAAGATCGCGGTGATGAACCATGGCGTCATCGAACAGTTCGGCACGCCGCGTGAAATCTACGACCGGCCGGCGACCATGTTCGTCGCTGACTTCATCGGCTCGCCGCCGATGAATTTTTTGGCCTTCGGCGGCGGACTGGCAAAGGGCGCGAAAGAAATCGTCGTCCAGGGCGCCAAGGTCGCGGTGCCGGAGGTGCGCGAGGATATCGCACCGGCCGACATGGCGCTTGGCATCCGGCCGGAACACATCCGCTTCGACGATGCCTCCAAGCTGCGCGGCGCCATCTACGGCACCGAATATCTCGGCACCACGCAGATCGTCGCGGTGGAAACGGCGGACGGCATCATCAAGGCGCGGGTGCCGGCCGAGATCCGGCTCTCCACCGGAGACCATGTCGGCCTGACGCTGAGCAGCGCGCGGCTGTCGCTATTCGAGAAAGGGTCGGGCCGTGCGGTGAGAACCGCGATCCACGATGCAGCCTCGGAGCGGAGAGTGCAGCATGGCTGACGTGCGCATCAAGAACGTGAGCAAGAGTTTTGGCGACCATGTCGCCGTCAACGGTCTTGACCTCTCGATCGCCGATGGCGAGTTCGTCGTGCTGCTCGGGCCGACCGGTGCCGGCAAGACGACGACGCTGCGGCTGATCGCCGGGCTGGAACGCCCGGATGCCGGCACAATAGAAATCGGCGGCCACAATGCCACGTCACTGTCGCCGGCCGAGCGCGACACGGCCTTCGTGTTCCAGCAGTATTCGCTCTATCCGCACCTTTCGGTGTTCGACAATCTCGCCTTCCCGCTGCGCTCTCCGGCGCGAAGAATGCCGGAGGAGCAGATCCGCCGCCGGGTCGAAGAAGTGGCGAAGATGGTGCGCATTCATCACAAGCTCGCCAACCGCTCGACCAAACTTTCAGGCGGCGAAATGCAGCGCGTCGCCATCGGCCGCGCGCTGGTGCGCAAGCCCGCCATCTACCTGATGGACGAGCCGCTGTCGTCGCTCGATGCCAAGCTACGCGCGGATCTGCGGCTCGAACTGAAGCGCATCCAGTCCGAACTCGGCGCAACCATGCTCTATGTCACGCATGACCAGATCGAGGCGATGACGATGGCCGACCGCATCGGCATCCTTGCCGACGGCGTGCTGGTGCAGATCGGCTCGCCTCGCACCATCTATTCGGAGCCGGCAAATCTGCATGTCGCGGCCAGGCTCGGCCAGCCGGCGATCAATCTTCTGCCGACCGGACTGCTACCCGATGGCGGCGCGCCGGCCGGCACCAAGACGATCGGCGCACGCACCGAGCATCTGTCGATCGAGAAGGCCGCGAACGGCCAAGCCGACGGCGTCGTCGACTGGGTCGAGCATCTCGGCGACCAGAATCACCTGCATGTGACGGTGGGGACCAGGAAGCTGGTGACGCTGACCGATCCCGACACCGATCTGGGGCAAGGCGACAGAGTGGTGATCCGCTACCGGTCGCCGCTGTATTTTGGCGCCGATGGGCAAAGGCTGATGTGAGCGGGCTTCGGTGTTTCCCTGCCAAGGGTTCAGCACCGGCTTCTGATTGATGACTGCAGACAAGTGACTGGACGAATTCGATGAAGCACTTTTTCAATCGCAGGGAAACGATCGTCACCGAGGCGCTGGATGGCCTCTTGCGGACCATTGGCGCCGGCGACCTTGCGCGCCTCGACGGCTATCCCGAGATCAAGGTCGTCCTGCGCGCCGACTGGGACAAGACAAAAGTCAGCGTCGTTTCCGGCGGTGGCGCCGGGCACGAGCCGTCGCATGCCGGCTTCGTCGGCAAGGGCATGCTGACAGCGGCGGTCTCGGGCGAGGTCTTTGCCTCGCCAAGCGTCGAAGCGGTGTTGGCAGCCATTCGCGCGGTCACGGGCCCTGCCGGCTGCCTGCTGATCGTCAAGAACTACACCGGCGACCGCCTCAATTTCGGTCTGGCAGCCGAGAAGGCGCGCGCCGAAGGTTTTCGCGTCGAAATGGTGATCGTCGCCGATGACATCGCGCTCCCCGACATTGCCCAGCCGCGCGGAGTTGCCGGCACGTTGTTCGTGCACAAAATATCAGGCCACCTGTCGGAAGCCGGTCACGAACTGGCTGATATCGCGGCGGCGGCACGGGCCGCGGCGAAGGATATCGTTTCCCTCGGCATGTCGCTGTCGTCCTGCTCGATCCCGGGCCAACCGCACGAAGACAGATTTGGCGAAAAGGACGGCGAGCTCGGGCTCGGCATTCATGGCGAGCCGGGCGTCGAGCGGATCGCGGTGCAAAGCGCCGACAGGCTGGTCGCGATCATGGCGGAGCGCCTTGCAGTACGGCTCGATCCTGCAGCCGGTTATGGCTTGCTGATCAACAATCTCGGTTCGGTGCCGCCGCTCGAAATGTCGCTTGTCGCCAATGCCGTGCTGGCCTCGCCGCTCGCCAAGACCATCAAGCTGGCGATCGGCCCCGGACCGCTGATGACGGCGCTCAACATGAACGGCTTCTCGCTGTCGTTGATCCGGCTCGACGCCGAGCGCGAAGCCGCCCTGCTGGCGCCGGTTGGCCCGCACGCCTGGATGCCGGCAAAGCCGGTTGTTGCGCCCGCTGTCGTGCCGCTGGCGACACCAGCCACTTTGAGCGCGGCACGCAAGCCCAGCCAGGATGCTCGCACCCGGCGCCTTGTCGTCACCATCTGCGAAAGGCTGATCGCGCTCGAAGCCACATTGAACGGGCTGGATGCCAAGGCGGGAGACGGCGACACCGGCTCGACGGTGGCGACCGGCGCACGCAGTGTGCTGGAGCGGGTTGATACGCTGCCGCTGGCCGATCCGGCGGCAACCCTCGGTGCGGCGGGCGACATTCTGAGCGCGTCCATGGGCGGCTCCAGCGGGGTGCTGCTGTCGATCTTCTTCACGGCGGCGGCGCAGGCTCTGGATGGCGGCGCCAGCATGGCGAAAGCGCTGCTTGCCGGCCTCGAACGGATGACCTTCTACGGCGGCGCAAAGATCGGCGACCGCACCATGGTCGATGCCCTGGAGCCAGCCCTGAAAGCGCTGGACGCCGGCGGCCTGGAGGAGGCGGCAACGGCGGCTCGACGCGGTGCCGAGGCCACGTCCGCCATGGAGAGAGCTAAAGCTGGGCGGTCCGCCTATGTCGGCAGCAAGCTGCAAGGCGTGGTCGACCCCGGCGCCTTTGCGGTGGCCGAGGCCTTCGCGGCCGCGGCAGCGCTGCTTGCAGCGGCCTGACGCATGCTTCAGTTGTCGAATGAAAGTTCTTTCGCTACTGCCGGCAGAACGGAAACCGGGAAGATGGCTGACATGGCTGCGTTGAACCTCTCCAGGCTGATCGCGGCCGCCGCGGACACGATTGCCGCCCACGCCGAGGCGTTGACGGCGCTCGACCAGGCAATCGGCGACGGCGACCACGGGCTGAACATGAAGCGTGGTTTTGAGGCCGTGCGCAGCGAAGCCGAGGCGTTTTCGGCCAAGCCGCTGCCCGATGCCCTGAAAGCAATCGGCACCAAGCTGGTGATGACGGTCGGCGGCGCTTCCGGTCCGCTGTTCGGTACCTTGTTCATGGCGCTCGGCAAGGAGATTTCCGCCGCGCCCGATCGCGCCAATCTGACCCTGGCTTTCGGCAAGGCCATCGAAGCGGTGGCGGCACGGGGCAAGTCACAGGTCGGGCAGAAGACGATGCTCGACGTGCTGCAGCCTGTGAATGATGCGCTGCTGCAGGGGAAGACGGCGGCGGAAATCGCCGATATCGCCGACGCGGCAGCTGAAGCGACCGTGCCGATGAAGGCACTGCGTGGCCGCGCCTCGTTCCTTGGCGACCGCTCGATCGGCCATATGGACGCCGGCGCGCGTTCAACCGCTCTGCTGGTGCGGACGGTGGCGGAAACCATCGGGGAAAGCGCATGAGCAATGTCGGCATCGTCATCGTTTCGCATTCGCCGCTGGTTGCCGAGGGCACGGCCGACATGGTTCGGCAGATGGTGGGCGACGAAGTGCCGCTTGCATGGTGCGGCGGAAACGGCCATGGCGGGCTCGGCACCAATGTCGAGGCGATCATGAGCGCCATCGACAGGGCCTGGTCGGAAGCCGGAGTCGCCATCCTGGTCGATCTCGGCGGCGCCGAGACCAACAGCGAAATGGCGGTGGAGATGATCGGCGAGCCGCGTGCGCAGAAGATCATCGTCTGCAACGCGCCGATCGTCGAAGGCGCGGTGATGGCGGCGACCGAGGCATCCGGCGGCGCCTCGCTGCGGGAAGTGGTGGCGACGGCGCACGAATTGTCGCCGTCGTGAGCGAACGGGAACTTTGAAGACATGTCCGCATCCGCCGAAGCGACCGTCCTGATCACCCACGAGGTGGGTCTGCATGCGCGTCCTTCGGTGAAGTTCACCAAGCTTGCCAAGACCTTTGCCGCCGAGGTGGAAATAGCGCTGGCCGCCAACGGACCATGGTTCAACGCCAAGAGCATCGTCAAGGTGATGGCAACCAAGGCGCCGAAAGGCACGGTGCTGCACATCCGGGCCAGCGGCGATGGCGCCAATGACGCCGTAGACGCGCTGGTCGAACTGGTGCGGCGCGATTTCGACGAAGGCGCGGACCATGCCCGCATCGCTTAGGCTGCAAGGCATCTCGGCCTCGGCCGGTTATGCCGAGGGGCCGCTGTTCGATCTCGACCGGATTGCCATTGCTTACGCCTGCAAGGATAGTGCCGCCGACGAGAAGGCTGCGCTCGAGACCGCAATCGCCACTGCGACGGGCCGCCTCACCGGCTTGATCGAAAAGGCAGACGGTGACGCCGCCGACATCCTCGAATTCCAGATCGCCATGCTGGAGGACGACGCGCTAAGCGGCCCGGCTTTTGCACAGATCTACGCCGGACATCCCGCCGATGCGGCATGGCGACAGGCACTCGACGCCGAGATCGCCGGCTACGAGACCTCGGACCAAGACTATTTCCGCGCGCGTGCGGCCGACATACGCGACATCAGGGACCAGGTTTTGCAGGCGCTGACCGAGGACGGCGACATCGCAATACCACCCGGCGCCATTCTCTATGGCGAGGACATCGCGCCGACGCGCTTTCTCGAAACCGACTGGAGTGGCGGTGGCGGCATCGCGCTGAAGGCAGGCAGCACCGCCAGCCACGTCGCCATGCTGGCGCGCTCGCGCGGCGTGCCCATGGTTGTGGGGCTTGGCTACCCGCCTGCCGCTCTTGCCGGCATCGCACTGCTCGATGCCGAACATGGTGGCATCGTGCTGTCGCCCTCCAAGGCCGAGATCGCCGCCTTTCGCCAATCGTCATCATCGTTCGCGGCCCGCCGCGACCAGGCCGGGACCTTCCTGGCGCGGCCGGCGGTGACCAGGACCGGCACAACGGTGCGGGTGCAGGTCAACATCGCCGACCCGTCCGACGTCGACGGTATCGACATTGCGACCTGCGACGGTGTCGGCCTGATGCGCACCGAATTCCTGTTCGGCAGGACGTTGCCGGATGAGGAAACCCAATATCGCGCCTATCGCAAGGTGCTGGAATGGGCCGGTGACAAACCGGTGACGATCCGCACCGTCGATGCCGGCGGCGACAAGCCGGTGCCCGGCTTCACCGTCGAGGAAGGCAATCCGTTCCTCGGCCTGCGCGGCATCAGGCTGTCGCTGGCAAGACCGGAGGTGTTTCGTGTACAGATCCGGGCGTTGCTGCGCGCCGCCAGCCACGGCAGGCTGAAAGTGATGTTCCCGATGATCGCCATTGTGGAGGAATACAGACAGGCAGCGGCGATGTTCGCCGAAGAGCAGGCAGCACTCGCCGCGCGTGGCATCGCGCATAAAATGCCGCCGCTCGGCATCATGGTCGAGGTGCCTTCGGTGGCGATCGTGCCGGAGGCCTTTGCAGAAGCCGCCTTCTTCTCGATCGGCTCCAATGACCTCACCCAATATGTCATGGCGGCTGCCCGCGACAACACCGCGGTGGCGCACCTCAACTCGGTCCGTCATCCAGCCGTGCTGCGGCTGGTCGCTGCCGTGACCGCGTTTGGCCTGTGTGAAGAAATTCCGGTCAGCCTGTGCGGCGACGCCGGCGGTGACCCCGCCTCGATCCCGTCGCTGCTCGAGGCCGGCCTGCGCGATCTTTCCGTCGCTCCGGCGCAACTCGCCATGGCCAAGGCGGCCATCGCGGACGTTTCGGTCTAGGCGGCCGCGCATGGTCGACAAGACACCTGAACCCGGTTCCGAAGAGGCGATCCGCGCCTACAAGACGATCCTGTCGCACGTCATCGACCAGCGGCCGTCCGGCATGCGCCAGCGCCTTGCCGATGCGCTCGGCAAGCACCGCAGCTTCGTTACGCAGATTTCCAGTCCGGCTTATTCGGTCCCGATTCCGTCAAAACATTTGCCTTCGATCTTCTCCGTCTGCCATTTCAGCCCGGCCGAGCGCGATCAGTTTCTTGCGGCCTACCATCAGGCGCATCCGGGAAAAATGTCTGTCGCGGCAGGCATGCGAAAGACGCGGCATGTTTCACTCATCGTGCCCGATTTCGGCGACGACAAGCAGAACGCCGCGCTCGACCGGGCAGTGAATGATTTTATCCAGAAGATCACCAGCATCACCGGCAAGGGTGGTTGATCCGCTAGAGCGGTTCAACAAGGCCCATTTCGGGAGGAGACGGCCGTGAAGAAATTTATGAATTCGGTGGACACGGTGCTGACCGAAAGCCTCGACGGCTTCGTCGCCGCCCATGCCGATATCCTCGCGCTTGGCGACGAGCACAAGTTCGTCCGCCGCAGGGCCTTGCGACCGGGCAAAGTGGCGCTGATCTCCGGCGGCGGCTCCGGCCACGAGCCGCTGCATGGCGGTTTTGTCGGCCACGGCATGCTCGACGCCGCCTGCCCTGGCCAGGTGTTCACCTCGCCGACGCCGGATCAGATGCTGGCGGCGGCGGAAGCCGTCGACACCGGCGCCGGCTGCCTGTTCATCGTCAAGAACTATGAGGGCGACGTGATGAACTTCGAGATGGCGGCCGAGATGTCGGAAGGCGTCCAGCAGATCGTCACCAATGACGATGTCGCTGTCGAGAACTCGTCCTACACGACTGGCCGGCGCGGCGTCGCCGGCACGCTGGTCGTCGAAAAGATCGTTGGCGCGGCGGCCGAGCATGGCCTGGCGCTGGCGCCGCTGAAAGCACTGGGCCAACGCGTCAACACTGCTACCCGCTCGATGGGCGTAGCGCTGACCAGCTGCACCGTGCCGGCCGCAGGCAAACCGACTTTCGACATCGGCGATGGCCAGATGGAGTTCGGCGTCGGCATCCACGGTGAGCCCGGAAGGCGACGCGATACCTTGAAAAGTGCCGATGCCATTGCCGAGGAGATCTGCGCCGCGATCCTGGGCGATCTCGGCGGCGAGGCGAAAGGCCCGGCGCTGCTGTTCGTCAACGGCTTTGGCGGCACGCCGTTGATGGAACTCTATCTGATGTACAACAGCGCGCGGCGGATTTTCGAGAAGCACGGCGTGACGGTGACCCGCTCGCTGGTCGGCTCCTATGTCACCTCACTCGACATGGCCGGCTGCTCGATCACGCTGACCATGCTCGATGCGGAAACGACCGCATTCTGGGATGCGCCGGTGCACACGGCGGCGTTGCGCTGGGGCATGTAGCCTTGCTGCCAGGCCGGCAGCGGGAACCGCGCGCGCCGCGGTTTCCGGCAGGACTCGTCCCAGAAATAGTCTTCAACGCGAAGCGGCAAGCAGCGAACCGGCCGGCAGGAGCCGTTGCATTTCTTCCCTAGAGTAAGGTAGAATTCACTTGGGACTAGTGGAGATAGCGTATGCGTTACAATTGGGAGCGGGCTCCGACGAGCTTTGAACGTCACAGAAAAGCCCTGGCGACAGCCATTTTGATCTTCGGCGGCATCGGCCTGATGCTTGTGGCTTTGCCGATCTAAGGCAATCTGGATTCATCGAACGGGTAGCCTGCTAGGGGAAACCCGGGACGCGGATCTGTCAGCGCGGCTGGCCGGTCACGGCAATGAAGCGGCGGTCTCGTCCCTCGAAGCCTTGGCTGAAGCGCTGCACCAGCACCACAATCACCGCCGGCTTGCCGGCCGGGGCAAATTCGTAGGATTCCGACAGGCTGTAAGAGGTCGGGCAATTCCTCGACCCCGGCACGGTCTTGTCTTCATGCAGGACCTTGAACGGCCTGCCGTCCTGCCCTTGCAGCGTCAGCCGGAAGCCAAGCGCCTTGCCTGATGTCTCGCCTTGTCGGGTGGCGTCGAAACTCGCCGAACAGTCGGTCGTGCTGTCCGCCAGGATCTGGTCGAGCTGGATGGTCGAGATGTCGAGTTGGTCATAGAGCGGCGACAGCCATTTCTGCGACACCTGCTCAAGGCGCGAAATGTCGTTGTAGGCAACCATTTCGTCTGGAAAGGTGAACTTGTCGGAAGCCGTCTGCTCGCCCCGCGACGCGATGGCATATTTGGCAAGGAAGGGCGCCGCCTTGGCTGCGGCCTGCGCCCTCGCCTGTTCGAGCGTCAGTGTCGCCTCCTCGGATTCGTCAACGATGAGGATCGGCTTGGCGCCGACGAACTGATCGGTACGGGTGTCGATGATGTCGATCTCCGAATAGCCGGAAGCGGAGGCGCCGGCGTCGAGCGTGCCATATTGCTCGAAGGCGAAATAGC
Source organism: Mesorhizobium bavaricum (assembly GCF_056781655.1). Taxonomy (NCBI): domain Bacteria; kingdom Pseudomonadati; phylum Pseudomonadota; class Alphaproteobacteria; order Hyphomicrobiales; family Phyllobacteriaceae; genus Mesorhizobium; species Mesorhizobium bavaricum. The sequence goes on from NZ_CM165566.1 coordinate 475,209, forward strand.
TGCCGTCGGGCGAAAGGCCGATGATGTGCCGTGCCGCGGCATCGCCTGCCTGGGCGGCGGACGCGACTGTCAATGACAGGGCGGCCAGCACTGCTGCGCCAAACTCGTATCGAAATTTCATCGCAGCTTGCCCCCAAGCGCCAGGTCGATGCCGGCTGCACAATGGCGCGCATTTGCGGCCAAGGTTAGAGCGCGCTATCTGGAGGAAGAAAAACATTCCTGGGGAGGGTCGGATGGCGTCACGCTATCACGAGGTCTATAACGGCTGGAAACGTGATCCGGAAAAGTTCTGGGCGGATGCGGCCGAGGCGATCGACTGGTATTCGCCCTGCGACAAGGTGTTCGACGCCACTGCCGGCGTCTATGGTCGCTGGTTTACCGGCGCCACCTGTAACACCTGTTACAACGCCGTCGACCGCCACGTCGCTGGCGGACGCGCCGACCAGATCGCTCTGATCCATGACAGCGCCATCACCGGGACGATCAAGAAGTTCACCTATGCCGAGCTGAAGCGCGAGGTCGTCGCGCTGACCTCGGTGCTGAAGAACCGCGGTGTTCGCAAGGGCGACCGCGTCATCATCTACATGCCGATGGTGGCGGAGGCGGCCTTCGCCATGCTGGCCTGCGCCCGCATCGGCGCCGTTCATTCGGTGGTCTTCGGCGGCTTTGCCTCGCATGAGCTTGCCACCCGCATCGACGACGCCAAGCCGAAGCTGATCATTTCCGCCTCCTGCGGCCTGGAGCCGGGCCGCGTCGTCGCCTACAAGCCCCTGCTCGACAAGGCGATCGATATCTCCCGTCACAAGCCGGACGGCTGCCTGATCCTGCAGCGCGACCAGCTGCGCTGCGAGTTGCGGGAGCATTTCGACATCGACTACGCCGATGCCGTCGCCCGCGAACGGGCAGCCGGCGCCAATGTCGACTGCGTTCCGGTGCTCGCCACCGACCCGCTCTACATCATCTACACGTCGGGTACGACCGGCCAGCCCAAGGGCATCGTGCGCGACAATGGCGGCCACATGGTCGCGCTGAAATGGACGATGGAAAACGAGTTCGGCGTCAAGCCGGGCGAGGTGTTCTGGGCAGCGTCGGATGTCGGCTGGGTGGTCGGCCATTCCTATATCGTCTATGGGCCGCTGCTGCATGGCTGCACCAGCGTGCTGTTCGAGGGCAAGCCGATCGGCACACCCGATGCCGGCACCTACTGGCGGGTGATATCAGAGCATGGCGTGGTCGCGCTGTTCACCGCGCCGACCGCGTTTCGTGCGATCAAGGGGCAGGATCCGAAAGGCGAGTTCATTCCGAAATACGACCTGTCGAAATTCCGCACGCTGTTCCTCGCCGGCGAGCGCGCCGACCCCGAAACCATCAAATGGGCGGAGCAGAAGCTGAACGTGCCGGTGGTCGACCATTGGTGGCAGACCGAGACCGGCTCGCCGATGACGATCAATCCCGCCGGCCTCGGCCTCTTGCCGGTGAAATACGGCTCGCCCGGCGTGCCGATGCCCGGCTACGACATCCGCGTGCTTGACGATGCCGGCCATGAGGTGCCGCGAGGCACGCTGGGCAATGTGGTGGTCAAGCTGCCGCTGCCGGCCGGTTGCCTGCCGACGCTGTGGAACGCCGACCAACGGTTCCGCCAAGCCTATCTCGACGAGTTCCCGGGTTTCTACAAGACGGCGGATGCCGGCATGGTCGACGAGGACGGCTATCTCTACGTCATGGCCCGCACCGACGACATCATCAATGTCGCTGGCCACCGCTTGTCGACCGGCGCCATGGAGGAGGTGCTCTCCGCCCATCCAGACGTCGCCGAATGCGCCGTCATCGGCATCGCCGATACGATGAAGGGCCAGGTTCCGCTCGGCTTCGTGGTGCTGAATGCCGGCGTTTCACGCGAAACGGGTGTCATCGAGAGCGAAGTGGTCGGCCTGGTGCGTGAACGCATCGGCCCGGTCGCCGCCTTCAAGATGGTGGTGACGATCAAGCGCCTGCCCAAGACGCGCTCTGGCAAGATCCTGCGCGGCACCATGCAGAAGATCGCCGACAAGGAAGCATGGACGATGCCGGCGACCATCGACGATCCGGTCATTCTCGACGAGATCACCGCCGCCCTGAAGGAGCGTGGGATCGGGGTTTAGCACGGCCGCATATTTTCCACGCGCCGCCACGAAAACGGCTGCGCCAAGTGCGGCAAGCAATACTTTTATTGTGCAACGCAGCAATGCGCCCTACAGTGTGTGTCGGGGGGCCATCGACAAAGGTCGCATGGCTCAGAAAAAGATCACATTTGGCGGCGTCGACATCCTACGATTCCTCGCCGCCGTCATGGTCATGGTCTACCACTATGGCTTCTGGGTGTGGGCGTATCCGGACGGTGTTTCGGCACGCGCGACGGGCGGCATTCCGGCGCAGCCAGCAATAGGCGCCTGGGTCGAATCCGGCTGGGTCGGCGTTCAGATTTTCTTCGTCATCAGCGGCTTCGTCATCGCCTTCAGCGCCGAGACATCGACGCCGCTGCGGTTTTTCGAGGCGAGGGTGAAACGGCTGGCGCCGGCGGTCTGGATTTGTGCACCCGTCACCGCGGTCGTGCTTTTGGCCGTCGGCCTCAGCTGGCCAACCGACGCTGTCATCAGGCTCGTCCGTACCGGCATGTTCGTCCCCTATGGCCCTTGGGTGGACAGCGTCTACTGGACGCTCGGCATCGAGATCGCCTTCTATGCCATCGTCTGGACCTTGCTGAGGCTCGGCCGCTTCCATCAGATGGAACTTGTGGCCCTTGCCATCGGCATGGTCAGTACGCTTTTCTGGTGCCTCTATTACTCGCTCGGCTGGGCCGACCTTGCCGAGACACGCACGCTCGACCTTTTGTTGGTTCACCACGGCGTTTTCTTCGCGACCGGCGTCATGCTGTGGCTGATGCGCTTCAAGGCGGTGACGACGGCTCGCCTTGCCTTCTGCGCCCTGTTCCTGGCCGGCGGCGTGCTGCAGATCGCCAGTTCGGTCGACGTTCATATCCTGAAGGTCGGGCGAGAGATGCCGTTCGCGCCACCAATCCTCATCTTCCTCGCCGCGGTCGGACTGATGGCGTGGTCGCTGCGGCTCGACCTGTCCTGGAGCGGCTGGCGCCGGATCGGCCTGATGACCTATCCGCTCTACCTCCTGCACGATGTCGTCGGCGCGGCTCTGCTCGGCGTCCTGGTCCGCGCCGGACTGCCGCATCTCTGCTCAATGGCGGTGGTCGGCGCGACAATGATCGCCGCTAGCTGGCTGGTGGCGACCGAGGCCGAGCCGCGGATCCGATTGCTGCTCGACCACACCGTTTTCCGCTATCGGCTCAAGGCCGCCTGATCGCGACCTCGATTGACCAATGGGCAACCTCGTTGGCCAAAGGGGCACCTCGTCGAGCTATGGGTAGCTCGGAGCCCAATCCGCGCAGGAGCCGTGCTGTCCAGCGGCCGATCTCCGAGACCCAGCTCGACACCGCCTCCCACAGCGGACGACTGATTGCCATCAGAATTGTCGACAAGCGGAGCAGGGCCATCTGCACCTGGAACTGATCTGCTCCCAGCCCATGTCGGCTAAAAGCGCGCAGCGCTTTTGGGGCAACGACATGCATCAAAACAAAGGCTTAAAGCGCGCCGACTGGCTCCGTTTCACCGAAAGGACCTGCGAGGCCAACGGCCGATATCAGACCGTTGCCTTGCTGCGCACTTCCGACTTTTCCAGATAGTAGCTCGAGTATTTGTCGAAGAATTTCTCCGAGCCGCCGAACGACCCGTATTTGGCCAGCTTCTTCAGCTCGACCTTGTTCAGCACCGCCCCGACGATCTTGTTGGCGACATAGGGCTCGGATTCCAGCATTGACCTCACCATCGCGCGCGGCGTGCGTCCCCATTCGGTGACGAGCACAAAACCGTCGACCAGCGGCGCGAAAGCCTTGGCATCGACCACCGGTCCGAGCGGCGGCAGATCGACGACGATGTATTCGAACGTCTCCTTGGCGTTCTCGATGAAGCGCCGCATCCCGGCCGAGGAGAGAAGTTCGCTGGTATGCGAGAAGTGACCGCGCAGCACGGCCGGAATGATCGCCAGCTTCGTCTGCCGGTCGATCTTGCCGACGGACTGCCAGTTCTGGCCGTTGACCACCGCCTCCATCAAGCCTTGCTCGGCTTCCATGCCAAGACCACGGCTGAGGCCGGGATTGCGCAGGTCGCCGTCGATCAGCAGTGTCTTGGCGCCATTGGCAGCAAGCAATCCGGCGAGATTTGCCGCGACCGTCGACTTGCCCTCGCCGGGAAGCACCGAGATGATGCCGATGACTCGGCTGCCGTGCCCTTCCATCACGACGTCGAAGGCAATCTTGGCGCTGCGCAGCGTCTCGGAGAACATCGACGCAGGCGAATCGATGCTGACCCGCATGCGCGCCCGCTTTTCGGCGGCGGACAGTGATTTGGCGGCCTTGGCATCCACCTGGGTCTCGCCCGGCTTTTCTTCCTTGCCGAGCTTGCCGCCGATCGCGGGCAGATAGCCGAGGAATTTCAGCCCGACACGGTCGCGCACATCCTCGCCGGTCCTGAAGAACCGTTCGTTGAATTCATTCAGGCCGCCGAAGCCGGCGCCCATCAGCATGCCAAGCACCAGCGAAAGTCCAAGCACGACGATCGTGCGTGGGCTTGACGCGGTGAGCGGCATCGAGGCGTCCGAGATGATGCGGATCTTGCCGACCGGGAAGGATTGCTGCTGCGCGGCTTCCTCGTAGCGGCCGAGGAATGTCTGGTAGAGCGTGGTGAGCGCCGTCGCCTGCTGATCGAGTTCACGCAGCTTGACTTGCGTCTGGTTGTCGACGGAACTCTTGCCTTGCGCGGCCGCGACATTGGCCCTGAGCGCGGTCTCGCGCGCCAGCGCCACTTCATATTCGTTGCGATAGCTTTCGGTCAGCTGCTTCAGCTCGCCGAAAATCTGCGTCGATATGTCGGCCTTCTCCTTGGCAAGTGCCACCGCCTGCGGGTGCTGCTCGCCGAAATTCGCCTCGACGTCCTGCAGCCGCTTGGCGACCGTTAGGTAGCGGGTCTTGAGCGCTGCGATGACCGAGCTGCTCGGCTGGTCGCTGGATATGGCGGCATCCTTGAACGCGTTGTCGGAGCCGCTTTCGACAATCGCCTTGTACTGCTGGTAGCGGGCACTGGCGCGGGCGGTGTCGGCCTGCGCGACGATGAGCTGGGCGTTGAGATCGGAAAGTTGCTTGTCGCTCATCAGCTGGCCATCGCTGTTGGCGGCGAGACCATGTTCTGCCCTGAATTTCTCGACCGCGAGCGATGCCGCCTGCGAGCTCTCGCGCAATTCCGTCAACCGGCCCTGCAACCAGACCGCCGCCCGCTCGGTGGCATCGAAGCTGGCATCGAGCTGATCGGCGAGATAGGCATCGGCATAGGCTTTGGTGATCGCATGGGCCAGGGCCGGATCCGTCGCCTGATACCCAAGGGCGATGACGTAGCTTCGCCCCGTGCGCTCTGCCCGCACCTCGTTCTGCAGCTTGAGGATCGCGTAGTCGCGACTGGACGAGGCGATCAGCGCATCGCGGGTGGCGGGGTCGAGTTTGCTGATGTCACCAACGCCCGGCAAGACGGGGCTGGGGCGAACATACTGGATCAGGCTGCGGACCAGACCGACGCCCTTGGCCAGAGCCGACACGGGCGGGTTCATGAACGCATCGTTCTGGTCGAGTTTCAGCTTGTCGACGACCACCGCGGCAAGCCGCGTCGAGGTTAGGATTTCGATCTGGCTCAGGATGGCGGAATCGGTCTGCATGGTTGTCGATGCAGCCGAGATGTCATCGACGATCTTGTTCAAGCCTTCGTCGATCAACACGCTTGAGACCGACTGATATTGGGGCGGCGTGGTCTGCAGATAGAGCAGGCCCAGAAAAAGACCGATGATGGCGCACACGGCAACCACCTTGGCCTGCCGTGAAGCCATGCCAAGCAGCCGCTCGATATCGATGAAGTCTTCGCCGTCTCCTGCGTCTGAATTCGGCAATGGCATCCTCTTGTCGAGAGGAAAGTTGGCATAATTCATCTTCGGTCCAATTCTAGAGCCTGGTCCATCCCAATGATCGGGATGGGTCTATCTCAGTGTTTGGGCATGATCCTTTCCGAAAACCGGTAGCCGCTTTTCGGGATCATGCCTTGGCTTGCGAGCGCCGCGAAGATCGGAGCATTGCGCGACACGACGCAAGCTTCGTGCCAGACAACGCGGAAGCTATCGCCCCGCGTCATCAGCCATCTGAAAATGCTCCCAAAACATGGGCATTATGCGGCTTCTTCCTGGCGTTCATGCGACCGGACGAACTCCTGAAGCATCTCGAAAATCGGACCCTTCATGTCGTCGCGCGCCAGCGCGAAGGCGATGTTGGCCTGGATGAACCCTTCCTTCGAACCGCAGTCGAACATGCGACCCTTGAAAGGTTGGGCGAAGAACGCTTGATCCCGCGACAGGCGGACCATGGCGTCCGTCAACTGGATCTCGTTGCCGGCGCCGCGCTGCTGATTGCCCAGAAGCGCGAAAATCTCGGGCTGCAGGATGTAGCGGCCGTTGATGTAGAAGTTCGACGGCGCGTTGGCCGGCGCCGGCTTTTCGACCATGGCCGTCACTTCGAAGCCGCCGCCAACATCGGCGCCGCGGCCAACGATGCCGTATTTGTTGGTCTCGGTCGGATCGCAGCGCTCGACGGCGATCACGTTGCCGCCAGTTTCAGCATAGAGATCGACGATCTCGGCCAGGCAGCCCCGCCCACCAAACGACACCATGTCCGGCAGCAGCAAGGCGAAGGGCTCGTTGCCGATGACTTCGCGCGCGCACCAGACGGCATGACCGAGGCCTTGCGGCGATTGCTGGCGGATGAAACTGGTGGCGCCGGCCACCGGCAGCAGGCTTTCCAGCGACTGCAATTGCGCCTTCTTGCCGGTCTGCTCCAGGGTTCCGATCAGTTCGGGATGGAGGTCGAAATAGTCCTCGATCACCGCCTTGTTGCGGCCGGTGACGAACACGATGTGCTCGATGCCCGCCTCGAAGGCTTCGTCCACCGCATATTGCACGACAGGCCTGTCGACGACGGGAAGCATTTCCTTCGGCATCGACTTGGTCGCCGGCAGGAACCGTGTTCCAAGCCCCGCCACCGGTATCACGGCCTTCCTGATTTTCTTCATCGCAAATTCCTTCTGAGGAGATCGACTTCAGTCCATTCGCAGGCCACGAAAAACCCCTCCATGTGCCTGCATCTTCACCTCCCCACCCCAACGGCAAACTGCGCCGCCACTCTTCGCAACCGCACGGCGATCGGCATGCCCATATGCCTGACCGCCGCCGGGTCGCTGAGCGCTGTCCGGATCGCCTTGAGCGGGGACCGCGCCTTGATGTGCTGAACCATAGACAGGAACGATGCGGCCTTGCGCAGGCTGCGGCCGCGCCGGGCGAACGCGACTTGCGCGGCCTCGTCCATCGAATGGGTTTGAGCGAACACGGCATCTGCCTTGCGCATCGCTTCGACATGGTGAAGCTCGAGCACGCGGGAGATGGAGCCGCTGCGAATATGATAGGCATAGCCGATCGTCGGCTCGACCACGCATTTGCCGCCCTTGGCCAAAGCGTTGGCAAGCAGGATGTAGTCTTCGCCGATGCTCAGTTTTTCATCATAGCGAAGTCCGTTTTGATCCAGGAACTCGCGCTGGAAGATCGGCTTGAGGTAGCCGAGATTGAACTTCGATTCGAAGACGACGTTGCCGGCGATGTAGCTGGCCAGCGAGATTTCGCTCAACTCCTCCAGATAGCGCGTCGGAAACATCGCGTCCTCGACGACACCGTCCTCGCGGATGACCTGCAGATTGTCGACGGCGATCTGCGCGCCCGCCGTTTCGGCGCGGGCGATCATGGCGGCGATGCGGTCGGGAAAGACGGCGTCGTCGGAATCGAGAACCGCGATCCATCTGCCGCGGGCGCCATCGAGCCCGGCATTCCTGGCGCCGCCGGGACCGCGGTTGCTGGCCAGGGCGATGACGCGAACGATTTCGGGAGGGTAGGCCCGCGCCACGTCGAGCGTAGCGTCGCGCGACTTGTCGTCGACAACGATGATTTCGACCGTGACGTTCTTCTGGGCGATGGCGCTCGCGATCGCCCGGTCGAGGGTCGCCTCGGCGTTGTAGGCGGCGATGACAAAGCTGACGTCAGGCTGCACGCTTGCCTCCTTCCTGCGGCGAAGGCTGGCCGTAGAGGCGGATTTCGCGGATGCCGACGAGGCCACTGACGACGCCGACATGCATAATGCCGCGCAGCACGCTGCGGTTCCTGCGAACCGGACTGATGACGACCGGAACTGCCGAGGCGAAGCAATAGATGGCCTTTGCCGACGCCAGCCCGACCTGCTTGACCAGGCCGATGCCGCGCGCGTTGCGCCCCAGAAGATGCCCATGCGTCTGCCCGACGCGGAAGCGGCGGCGGCCGAGCCAGTCGAAGGCCGCCCTCGAGCGCGGCACCACCTCGTCGACCCAGGCCTCGGGCGAAAAGAAGATGCGGCCTCCCGCTTTGTGCATCTGGTCGAAGAACTCGGTGTCTTCGCCGCCGGTCTGGCCACGCGCCAGGCTGAAGCGGCGGCCACGCAGGCTGTCCGATCCCATGCGGAGCAGGACGTTGCAGGTGTAGCCGGTCTGGATCTCGCCGCGCACCCAGACGGGCAAGGTCGAATGGAAGTCGCCGCGCCGCATCCAGTCCGGCGCATCCGGGCGATAGCGCGCCCTGACCGGGCCAAGCACGGCGGCCGCACCGCTCGATTGCGCCATGGCGACCAGCTCGGCGAGCCAGCGGGGCGTGGCCGTCTCGTCATCGTCGATGAAAGCGACGAAATCCGCCATGCTGGCGTCGAGGCAAGCGTTGCGGGCGATCGAAATGTTGCGCGCCGGGCAATGCTGATAGCGGATCGGCAGCGTCAATTCCCGCGACAGCGCCGTCACCAGGTCCCGGGCGGACGGCGTGTCGTCATTGTCGGCGACGATGATGCTGATATCGAACCCCACCGGCATATCCATGGCGTCGAGCGAGCGCAGCGTGTCGGCCAGTTCCGGCCGGCGGAACGTGCAGACGCCGATGTCGATGCTGCGGTTCTTGGCCTGCACCGCCATCACGCCACCCCGCGCCGCGACCGGAGGCCGAGAAGCTGCAGCCAGAAGCCGACAGACCAGCCAAGATGCATGACCATCGCCGAGACGCCGGCAAGCGCGATGTCGGCGTTGCGCTGGCGGATGGCCGTCCACAGGCCATAGCCTTGGCACACCGAGGCCCACAGCAAAAGCGGCACCGCCGCCAGCCAGTGCACGAAGGAGAAGGCCGCCAGCAACACGACCGGAAACACCAGGAGCGGCACCATCTGCCGGACCTTCGGGATGACGCGGTGCTTCAGCACATTCTTGGCGCGGCCGCGACCATAGCCGAGATACTGGAAATAGAGGCCACGGAGCGAGGCGCGCGGATAGTAGATCATCTGCGTCTTGCCGCTCATCCAGATCTTGTAGCCGGCTTGCCTCAGCCTGTAGTCGAGTTCGGCATCCTCGTTGTGGCTGAACGTCTCGTCATAGCCGCCGACAGAACCGAAGGACGAAATCCGAATCAGCGCGTGATGACCGTGATCGACCCACTCTCCGGCTGAGAGGTGCCGGTGCTTGGAGCCGCCGGTGCCGAGCTTGGAATTCTGTGCCGCCGCGACGGCCTTCTGCACGGTGCCGCTGCCGCTGGTCAGCATCGAAACCACAACCGAATCCGCCCCGGTGGCCAACGCCTCCTCGACCAGCCGATCACAATAGTCGTCGGGATAGCCGCCATGCGCATCGATGCGGATGAGATAGTCGGCACCTTCGCCGAAGGTGCCGACGGCGAGGTTTATCGCCGCGCTCTGGATGCGCCGTTCGTTGTGAAGCAGGATAACGCGCGGATCCTTGCTTGCGATGTCTTTGACGATAGCCAGCGTGCCGTCGGTGCTGCCGCCGTCGGCGACGATGATCCTGGCGCCAAGCCTTGCCGCGGCGGGGCGCAGTTGATCGAGCAGCACACCGATATGAGCCGCTTCGTTCAGGCACGGAATAACGATCAGGCTGGATGAAGTTTTTTTAGTCTGCGTCATCAGCCTCTGTCCATGTTCAGTCATCCTATGCCAATGCCTCGGCCGCAAACGAACCCGATACGGCGGTCAGGCTGCGCAGCCGCTCGACAAGCGCTCGGCAATCGCTGCGGTCATAGCTCCAGGTCCTCGGGTTGCGGGCAACAACACGCGTCTTCAACCTGGCAAAGCAATGCTCGTCCATCTTGCCAAGTGTGGCCTTGAGCGCCTCGGGCGAAGCCACTGGCAAGAGAATGCCGATATCCTGCTGGCTGAGGAACCGCCCGGTTTCGGTGTTGCCCATCGAGATCGGCACCGCGCCGAAGCGGCAGCCTTCATAGAGGCGGTTGGGCAGCAGCCATTCCGAGTTCTGCCCCGCTTCGAAGAAATCGATCGCCCAGGAAAAATGGACTTCGCCGTAGATCGCCGCCATGTCCTCTGGATTGCGATACGGCCCGCGAAACGACAGCCACGGCTCGGATTCGACGAACGCATGGAAATCCGGGAATTCGGACAGGGCCGGACGGCCGCGCAGCACGATCTCGAAGCGTCCCTCCATCCGGCGCGAAAAATCGGCCAGCAGTTTGAGCGAGCGCCGGCAGCGCAGCGCGCCGAACCACCCGATCCGCCATGGCGGTCCGACCGGACTCTCAGCCGCCTCCGAATCACCGGGCGCCTCGGAAGCGCCGGGCAAGATCGCGGCGGCCTCGAAATACTTGTTCTCAACCAGTTCGACCGGCGCCGCGACCTGGCCGAACGGTTTGAAATAATTGGCGATGAAGGCAGGCGAGCTGGTCACCAGCAGTTTCACGTCCCTGGCCAGAAAGCGTTCGGTGGCACGCAGTGCCTTGCCCAGGACATCGTTGCGAAGCACAAGGCGATGAATGTCGAGGCATTCGTAGACGATCGGAACCGATGCACTGAAGGCCGATCCGGCGCGGCGGGCAAGCGCCAGCATTTCCAGGTTGCGCGCAATGATGAGATCGGGCCTTGGCATGCCGCCAAGCTTGGAGCCTATTGAAACCGCCGCCTTGGCGATGGCCGCGAGCCGCTGGCCGAATCGCCCGTCACGCGTCGCGCCAAGGTCGATCGGCCGCAATCCCTCGATATCCGCAATCGGATTCGTGGTGCGACGAAAGCCGGCCAAGGTGACCTGGGCTCCACCTGCCCTCAGCATTATGATCCGCCGGCGCACTGCCGGGTCGGAAACGTCGTGTACAAGGTACAAGACATGCAGCATGAAAACTCGACCGCTGTTGGCCCACCCAAGGGGAACCTAGTACAGGTCTTGCTGCATCGCAACATTTTTGGCGCAGTGATCCACGTTTTCTGTTGCACTGCAAAATTATTGCCGTAGTTTGTCCGTTGGCGGCGGTAGTGGATTTTCGGGCTCGGAATCCGCGCAAAAATCAGGAATCCTGAATTTGGAAGCCAATGCATTCGATCCGCCGGAAGGCTCTCTGCGCAAATCTGTCGGGCGCGGCGCGGTTGTCACGGCCATGGCGCAATCGGTGCGGGTCGCGACACAGATCATATCCGTCATCGTGCTGTCGCGGCTGTTGTCGCCGCAGGATTTCGGCGTCGTTGCTATGTGTGCGCCAGTGCTGGCCTTCATCGCGCTGTTCCAGGATTTCGGCCTGACCCAGGCGACAATCCAGAAAAACGGCATTCGGCATGAGGAGGTGAACTACCTCTTCTGGATCAATGTTGCCGTCAGCGCGATCCTGGCCTGTGTGCTTGCGGGTGCCGCTCCGCTGGTCGCCGCCTTTTATGGCGAGCCGCGCGTGGCCGGCCTGGTAGCCGCGTTCGGGCTGCAGATCATGGCCTATGGGCTCGGCGCGCAGCATCTGGCGCTTTTGACGCGCCGCATGCAGTTCGGCCGGCTGGCCGTCATCGACGTCGCCAGCGCCGTCGTGGGTCTGGCCGTATCGATCGCCTGGACCTTCATCGACCGCTCCTATTGGGCGCTGTTCGCCGGCACGCTGACCGGCGCGGTGCTGCCGACGCTCTGCTATTGGGCAAGCTCGCGCTGGCGCCCCGGCCTGCCGCGCAAGGTAGCCGGAATCAGTGAACTGATCAATTTCGGCGCCGGCATCACCGGCTTCAACTTCGCCAATTTCTTTGCCCGCAACCTCGACAACGTGCTGATCGGCAAATACTGGGGCGAAGCCCAGCTCGGCCTTTATGACCGCGCCTACAAGCTGCTTTTGTTTCCGCTGAGCCAGATCACCAACCCATTGTCGAAGGTCATGGTTCCGGCGCTGTCCAGGCTGAAGGACGAGCCGGACCGCTATCGCAGCGCCTATCTGCGCGTCATGCCGCTGATCCTGCTGGTGGCGCTTCCGGGGGTCGCCTTCGCCACCGCGATGTCGGACGTGCTGATCCCCTTCGTGCTCGGCGAGCAATGGCGCGCGAGCGCCAGCATTTTCCTGGCGCTCGGCTTCGCCGGGCTGCTGCAGCCGCTCAACAATCCGGCGGGATGGCTTTTCGTCAGCCAGGGCCGCTCCGGCGACTTCATGCGCTGGGGCATCGTCACGGCCGTGACCTCGGTGCTGGCCTTCGCGCTCGGCCTGCCCTATGGCGCACTGGGCGTGGCGATTGCCTATGCGATCAGCGAGTATCTGAGAACGCCATTCCTATGGCTCTATGTCGGCAAGAGCGGTCCGCTGCAGGCGCATCATGTGCTGCGCGCGGCAACGCCATTCGTGCTTGGCGCCCATCTGGCGCTGGCCGCCATCTGGTTCATCAAGCCGCTGCTGCCGCAGCAGCATGTCATTGGCTTGGCCAGCGGCGCCATTCTCGCCTACCTGATCACCATCGTCATTGCGTTGGCATTCGCATCCGGCCGCGAAGCCCTGCGCGAGGCTTTGAAGATGCTGCCGGCAAGGCTGCCCGCGGCGACACCACGCGAGGCGCAATAGTTGCGCGACCTCGACAGGTACGGACATTCACTCCAGGACCAGGTCTGAACCCATGCATTACCGATCGATTTCCGACATGAACGACGCCATCGTCAGGGGCCTGTACCGGCTGCCGCGCGACATCGACCTGGTCGTCGGCGTTCCCAGAAGCGGCATCCTGGCTGCGACGCTGGTCAGTCTTTCGGCGAACATTCCGATGACTGATCTCGACAGCTTCCTGGCCGGCCGGGTCTACACGTCCGGCATCACCAAGCGCCGGGCGGCACTCGACCGCAAGGTCTCCGAGATGCGCAAGGTGCTGGTGATCGACGACAGCGTCGCCGGCGGCAACGCGATGCGTGACGCGCGCGCCCGTATTCAGGCTGCCGGCATCGAAGGAGACTTCACCTTTGCCGCCGTGTTCGGTCTCGAGCCTCGGCATCAGGAGACCGATGTGGTGTTCGAGGTCGTGCCGCATCCGCGCATGTTCCAGTGGAACTTCATGCATCACAAATTCCTGGCGCAATGCTGCGTCGATATTGACGGCGTGCTGTGCCTCGATCCGACCGAAGCCGAAAACGACGACGGCCCGGCTTACGAAAAGTTCCTCAGCGAAGCGCGGCCTCTCTATGCCCCCACCCACAAGATCGGCTGGCTGGTCACCAGTCGGCTGGAGAAATACCGCGCGCTGACCGAGGCGTGGCTGGACAAGAGCGGGATCAAATACGACCAGCTGGTCATGCTCGATCTGCCGAGCAAGGCGGAACGGCAGCGGCTTGGCGCGCATGGCAGTTTCAAGGCCGATTTCTACCGCAAATCCGATGCCATCCTGTTCATCGAGAGCGAGCACGAGCAGGCGCTGAGGATCACCGAACTGTCCGGCAAGCCGGTGCTGTGCGTCGAAACGCATATGGTCAGCTTTCCAGACGCGCTGTCGTTGCCGGCGCTTGGCCAGGCAGCCCGCAACCTGCCGGCACGGTTGCGGCAGATCAACTCGCAAGAGGGCCGCAAGAGCGCCGCCAAGACCCTTGCCCGCGCCCTGCTCGGCGCCCGTGGTTATGAGACGCTGAAAAGCCGGGTCAAACGCCCGGCCTGATCCGCTGCCACCCTCGAGCCCTGGTTACGCGGCTTGGCGCGCGCGCTGTTGCATCGCCCTGTCCAATATCGAGAAGAAGGTGATGAACTGGCGATCGGGATCGAGTTCCGGGCGCCCGGCGAAGCCGCGCGCGAGGCCCGAAAGCCGGTCGTATTCCTGGCTGTCGTTCCACAGCCGCCTGACGGCAGCTACCCAGTCGGCCAGCGGAGCATCGTAGTCGAGCACCACGCCACCTGAACCGATCGCCTCGGGCAGGCCACCACGCCGCGAGCCGACGACCGGGATTCCGCTGCAATGGGCCTCCGACGCGACGCGACCCCAGGCCTCTTCCCACTTGCTCGGAGCAAGCAGGATCTTGGTGCGGCCATAGACCGTCTTCATGTCGCTGGTGCGGCTCTCCAGCACGACATTGCCCAAAGGGGCGATCGTCTGTTCGATTCGCGCCCGATGATCGTCCTCCAGCTTCCAGCTTTCGACGAACAGGAACGGGATTTCGCGGCACGCGCCGGCGATGCGCACCGCGAGTTCAAAACCCTTTTCCTCATAGGGATTGATCAGTGTGACAAACTGGCCCGTCGTAGGCGTGCTGTAGTGCGCCGGATTGATGGTCGGCGGGATCACCGTCGCCTCGATGCCGAATTCTCGTCTATAGGTGCGCGCGGTGAACTCCGAATTGGCGATGTACAGCGCTGAATGGAGCTCGCGCAGGTCGCCGCCCAGTTCATGGAATTCGACGTTGCGGAGATAGACAACCAAAGGCACGCCCTCCGCCTGCAGCGCCTTGCCGAGCGGAACCGATTTGTGGCACTGGACCACGGCCACATCCGGCTTCAGCTTGTCGACGGCAAAGGTCGCCGCTTCCCAGGGAAACCAGGCCCGCACCACAGGATAGCCGGGATAGCAGTCGATACCCGCCGGCTGCCGCAGCAGCTTCATCTTGGCGCGCGCCTTCAGGCCGAAGACACCATCGCCGAACAGGGCGGCGAGCACCGCGGCTTCGTGCCCATGTTCGATCAGTTGTTCGGCCAGATGGTGCGTGCTCGACTGAACACCGCCGCTGAACTCGGGTGGGTAGCCACTGCCACCTGCAAAAAGGACTTTCATGGGATCGGGCTCCTTGTCGCATCTCGTATTTCGGTTCCGAGGCCACCGGCGGCGCCTCGCTTTCGACGTCAGGCAAGCTTCGGCGGCTCCAGATTCGCGAACGGATTGGTGCATGACTGCCACCCGGTGAAGCGGATCGGATCACTTGGTGAACTGCGCCAGGCATAGTCTGTCAGCATATGGAATTCGGCGATGACCCAGCGGTCGAAATGCACCAGATCTTCCCGCTTCTCCTGGGGCAGCAGGCGGCGGGCGGCGCCCAATTTGAGCTCCTCGACCAACGTGACGGCGTCGCTAAGCTTCTCGCTGGGAAATATCCACGGGTTCCGGTTGCGGAATTCCAGCACGAACTGCTGCAGATGCTCGAGGCGGATGTTCAGCCTGCCGAGGTATTTTTCGAGTGTGACGCGCACCAGATCCTCATCCGAAAACGAACTGACGGCGGCAAAGGCGACACCGGTCGACACCACCCCACCGGCCACGATCGCCAAGGCCGAGCGTCTGGAAATTTCGATCATTCGATGCCCTCCTTCTAGGCCATGCGGCTCGCCGCCCTCAGGGAGAGGGCCGCGGCGGTCAGGCTCGGGTTGGCGCAGGAGCAGCTCGGATAGGTGCTGGTGCCGACGACAACCAGGTTTCTCAGCTGGTGATGGATCATGTCGCTGTCGATCACCGAATCGGCCGGGCCGGAGCCCATCCTCAGCGTGCCCTGGACGTGCGATTCGGTTGGCCGGATGCCACGATCGAAGAGCTTTTCGACTGGCAGCGGGGCCAAAAGGTCAGGCAATTTCTCCAGCGCGCGAGCCATGCCCTTCACCGCGTAGTCCGACGGCGCCTTGAAGCTGACGAAGGCGTTCTCGTCCTCGTCGAGGGTGACGAAATTTTCGTGGTCGAGCAGGTTTTCGGTGACCACGACGAGTGGCAGCGCCTGGCGCAGCCGTCCCTTTTCCGCACGCATTCCGTGCTGCCAGCGGTTCTCGAAATAGACCAGCGCCGCCGCATGCTCCGATCGGTGCGGACCGTCATAGAGGCCGAAGTTCAGGCCGGTCGTGATGGTGCTGCCGTCGAAATTGTCGACACCGTCGAGATAGACCTCGAAGTTCCAACCGTAGGATTCATGCAGGCCGCGACCGACGAATTCGCCGCCCAGCCCGGATCTCAGCATGATCGCCGCGCTCTGGATGGCATTGGCGCCAAGAAGGAAAAGGTCGCCGCTGACCTGGTATTCCTTGCCATCATGCGTGAACGTGACCGAGCGGACCGTGCCGCCGACGTGATCGAGCCGCCGCACCTCCGCACCGAGGCAGACCGAAATGTCGGGATGCTCGAAGACATGCATCAACCCGTTGTTGACGGTGAATTTGGCGTCGACCGGACACAGCCAGCAGCGCAGATTGGCACAGCAGGAGGTGCGCTGCGCGGTCGGCACTCGCGCCCGTGCCGTTGGCATGACGAAATGCTGGCCGGGCTGCGCCGCCTTCATCATCCGGTCCGGCGTCGACATACGATGCGGCGGTTGCGGAAACGGCTTCGAGCGTGGCAGCATCGCCGCCATGTCGGGATCGCCCGAGATCGACATGATGTCTTCAGCGTCGCAGTAGAACGGCTCGACGTCGTCATAGCTGATCGGCCAGTCGTTGCCGATACCATAGGTGCTTTTCAGCCTGAAGTCGTTGGGATGGAACCTTGGCGTCTGCGCGAACCAGCAATTGGTGCCGCCACCCAGTCCGATGGTGTAATTCCACGGCTTGTCGGAATTGGTCTTGTAGGTCGTCTCGTCGTCGATATCGGTGTTGGCGTTCTGCGCGAGCTGCCATTCATGGGTGTTGTGCCGGCCCCATTCGAGCACCAGGACGCGTGCCTTTCGCCGCCTGGCAAACTCATGCAGGAAGAAGGCCGAACCGAAGCCGGAACCGATTGCGACGAGATCGAAATGATCCCTGGTGATTTGCTCGGGCTTTACGTCCAGCACCATCAGACACAACTCCTTTCCGCGCCGGGCGCGCCCGCCAGATTCTGCTTCCTGCTCTTCGCTCCGACCCTCACGCCGCCATTCTGCCGATCGAATGATATTCGATGCCGTGGCGGGCGATGACCTTGGGGTCATACAGGTTGCGGCCATCGAAGATGATCGGCGTGGTCAGAGCATCTTTCATCGCGTCGAAGGACGGCGCACGGAAACTCTTCCATTCGGTGGCGATCAGCAGCGCATCGGCGCCACGCAGGGCTGCTTCCTTGGTACCGCACAGCAGCAGGTCGTCGCGCAGCCCGTAGATGGCCTGGCATTCCTGCATCGCTTCGGGGTCATAGGCCTGCACATTGGCGCCGGCGTTCCACAGTGCCTCCATCAGCGTGCGTGCCGGCGCCTCGCGCATGTCGTCGGTGTTGGGCTTGAAGGCCAGCCCCCACAGCGCAAAAGTCTTGCCCTTGAGGTTGCCCTTGAAATAGCGGTTCACCTTGTCGAACAGCACCGATTTCTGCTCGTTGTTGCGCTCCTCGACGGCGCGCAGCAGCTTGGCGTCGAACTTGACGCCTTCGGCGGTCTTGATCAGGGCGCGCACATCCTTGGGAAAGCACGAGCCGCCATAACCAAGACCCGGATAGATGAAGTGGTAGCCGATGCGCGGATCGCTGCCGATGCCCTTGCGGACCTCTTCGATGTCGGCGCCGAGCTGCTCTGCCAGGTTGGCCATCTCGTTCATGAAGCTGATCTTGGTCGCCAGCATGCAATTGGCGGCGTATTTGGTGAACTCTGCGCTGCGCACGTCCATCACGATCATCTTCTCGTGGTTGCGGTTGAAGGGAGCGTAGAGCTCGCGCATCACCGCCTCGGTGCCCTCGCTGTCGGTGCCGACGATGATGCGGTCGGGCTTCATGCAATCGGCAACCGCGGAACCCTCCTTGAGGAATTCCGGATTCGAAGCGACGTCGAAGGCCAGGTCCTCGCGGCCTCTTTTCTTCAGTGTTTCGGCGATCCTAGCCTTCACCTTCTCGCAGGTGCCGACCGGCACGGTCGATTTGCCGACGATGATCTTCGGGGAGTCCATCTCGCGGCCGATGGTCTCGGCGACGGCCAGCACATATTTGAGATCGGCCGAACCGTCCTCGCCGGGCGGCGTGCCGACCGCGATCATCTGGATTTCGCCATGCCTGACCGCGGCCGCGGCATCGGTGGTGAACTTGATGCGGCCAGCGGCGTGGTTCTCCTTGACGAGGCTTTCCAGTCCAGGCTCGAAGATCGGCACGAAGCCCTGGTTGAGCCGCTCGACCCTGTTGGCGTCGATGTCGACGCACACCACCTGGTGCCCGACTTCGGCAAGCACCGCCGCCTGCACGAGACCGACATAACCAATTCCAAAGACCGTCAAATTCATTCGGTTTCATTCCCATGCAAGGCAGCGGACCGCTTTCGGCCCTGCCAGTTCAAGTCGACTTTCCCAATTACTTTATGCTGCATGCCAGCGATTCCGGAAACTGGCAGGGCTCGCCCAGGGCGGTGAACGCGACACGATCGATCTGCAGCTTAAGCTTGCGGCCTGGATCCGCGAACGCTCCCATCCAGCCGGTCATCTTGTCGCTTCCCCAAAGGCTGAAGAATATCTTCTGGGCATGGGTTGGCAATTTCGCCGGATCGGTGATGGTGTTCACCAACTTGCCGTTGACGTACCAGCGCAAGCTGTCCTTCTCCCAGACGAAGGCGTAGTCGTTGAAGGCGTTTTCGGTGCCGCCGGCCACGTCGACCAGCTTCTCATTCTTGCCCTTGCCGGCGATATAGGCGTTGACCTGCACCTTCGAGGTGTCCTTGGTCAGGATTTCGAAGTCGATTTCGTCCCAGGGCTGCTTGTCGGTGGGGCCGATATAGGAGAAGAAAGCCGCGTTGAGACCAGAGCCGGTGTCGGTCTTCATCCGCGCCTCATAGGTGCCGTAGCCGAAACGCTGCTTGGTCTGGATCTCGCCGCAGGCGTAGTCTCGATCCTTCAGCTTCTGCTTTTCGAAGCCAAGCGACAGCACGCCGTCGGAAAGCTCGACCAGGCCTTTCGACCAGGTGCAATTTTGATGACTGCCGTTCGACCAGCCGTCGGAAACATACCAGCGTGCACGATCGAAGCTGGTGAAATCATCGACGAATGATGGCGACGTCGCAATGTCCTGGGCATGGGACGGAGCCGTCGACAGGCTGCCAAGTGCGGCCAGCAGCAACGCGCTGATCGCACTCAACCGCCTGAGGCCTGCTTGCCTTGCGCGGCGCGTGAACGGCGTTCCGCCGGTTGCGATGGTGGACATAGTTTTCGGATTCGAATTCATACCAAACTCACCTTTGTGCTGTGCATCCCCAACCCAAAGTCGACTTTCGAACCGCTCCTGAACGGGCCAACCTTGACCTCCTGTTTGACCCCTCTCGTTCCCTCGTCCTGCCTCGCATCAAGTCTGCTGCAACAATTCCGGGCCTTCACGTTCAACCTCTGCCAGCGCCCGCCGGTCTGGCGAATTCCGTGGAGGTGGCCGAATCGGACGGCGCTTTCTCGTCGAAGACCATGTCCAGCGAATGACGAAGCTCTTTCATCATGCCGTTCTGGCGCGACAACTCCGCGATGCGGCGTTCGCAGTTCAGGATCGACTTCGTCAGTTCGCTGACTTCGGATGACCGACGGTCGGAGGTGGAGCCGTTCTCCATCGCTTCGACCAGGAAAGCGGCGTTGGTCGCTTTCGTGCGATAGCGATTCTCCAACCCGGCCCTTTCGGCCTCGATCTCGACCGCGATCTGCTCAAACAGCTTTGCCAGACGATCGAGGCGTGAACCATCGGTCTGCCGGTCGCGGGCCGGATCCCTTGATCTGAAACCGAATATCGAGGCCATGAACTTAGATCCCTGTCATCGCCGGCCCGTGGCCGGGGCTTCTGGCCGATCCCCGCAGCCGGGGCTCAAAAACTCACGTTGCATTGTCCTGCTCCACTGAGGGAGAGACATCAGACCAATCCGATCGGGGGCCAGTTCGGCTGGTCGTTGAATTTGCTGCACCGCAACATAGACTGCCATCCTCGGAGCCGCGAGGCAACCACCCAGTTCGTAAACTCATAAATCGGACCGAAATGGTTTGCGCGATGAGCTTGTCATCGGCGGGCAACTCGGACGACGCGGACAGTTTCACCGCGCCTTGCCTGTGCTGGTGCCGGCCATCAGAAAGCGCAACGGCGGCACATGCTTGTGCCTGGACACAAGGCCGACGCGGCGAAACAGCGCTTCGAGCTTGTCGGAAGCCACGCCCTGGACGATTGGGACGAGGTTGGATTGGCTGGCGAAGGCGTAGGCCGCGGCCGATGCCAGCCCGCGCTCGGCCTTGACGTCGAGGAAATTGCGCAGCCGGTATTTGTCGCGCACATGCCGCTCGTGCCGCCGCAGCACCGCTTTCGAGCCTTCCGGCAGGCTGTCGATCGCCAGCAGCGCCAGATCCGCATCGGCCAGACGCTTCAGGTCCTGCGTCTTGTGGCGGCCGCTGAGCGAATCAGCGCGGACGATGGCGCCGTAGCCGCACGAGCGGATGACCTTGAACCGCGCCCCGCAGGCGACCGCGCGGGCGTAGAGCTCATAGTCCTCGCCCAGCCGCAAGCTCTCGTCATAGCGCAGCCCATGCCGGTCGAGGAAGGCACGGCTGATCACCGGCTTGAGGAAGCCCAGTTCGCCCCTTTGCACGCGGCGCCTCGAGATATTGCCTTCGACGAAGCGCTCGAAATCGAGGAATTCCGGATCCGCGTCAAATTGCGGGGCGACGATTTTCGTCGCGTCGCCCGTCGCATCATCCCTGATCAGCATGATGTTGTCCGCCGCGAAATCCCAATCGGCGCCGGCAAACAGGTTGCGAAACCGGCCTTCGAGAAAAAAATCGTCGGCATCGAGAATGCTGATGAACGGCGATCTCGAGCTGGCGATCGCGGCGTTGCGGGCGAAGGAGGGGCCGCGATTGACGTCGAGGCGCATTACCGCAAGCCGGCCGCTGCCGTCGTCGGCGGATCGCGCGACTGTCGCGGTGTCGTCGGTGGAGGCGTCGTCGACGACGACGACTTCCGCCACTTCCGGTTCGCGCAACGCGGACGCGATGGCGACAGCGATTGTCGGCGCCGCGTTTCGGGCCGCGATGATCACGCAGACCTGGGATTTCGTCATCGACATGGATTTGCCTCTCGTACAGGTGATATCGATTTGCCCTCGCCCCGTACTCGTTCGATGCCCGATCTGTTTTCCATCAGCGCCCGATCTATTTCCATCAGACCGGCCGTTCAAAGATGCGCCGGCTGATGTCGGCCGACGCAGCCCAGCTGGCCTCGGCCAGATAGCGGACCGGCGCACGGCCGCACAACTCCCATAGCACCGTTCGCCGCTGCGGCCACCTAAGCGACGACAGCCACGGCGCGATGACCATGTTGAGCAGGTCCTCGTTGCCGATGCGCGACAGGATCCGTGTCGCCCGCCTCGACAGCAGCGTATCGGCACCGCCGAGCAGCACATCGGCGGCGCGCAGGCCAAGCAGCAGCGTGTCATCCAGTCCCTGCGCAGTCGCGGCATCGAGCACAAGCTGCTGGTCCGCCTCGTCGAGGCGGCTGGCGCTGGCGCGCACGTCGCAGACATAGCCCGCGCAGGGTTCCCTGTTGAAGAGCGCCTTGGCGACGCTGATGCAGGACAGAAGCAGCGTATCGGCAACCGAGGTGAACGGCACGGTCGCACCGGCGATTTCGACCTGTCGTTTGCGCCGCAGAAATCCGTCCGCGTCGCGCGGGCTGGGCGAGCCGGGCTGCTGGAGTCGATAGTGGAGATCGACCGTGGACGGCTTCGGCCCGTCGCCGCGCGTCATATGCTGTTCGCCGAGGAAGCGAACCCACCAGACGGAACGCGACTTGCCGGCGACCTCGTAGCCGATCGCGCGAAGCGCATCACGCGCCCTGACAAAACCGGCCGGAGAAACCAGGATGTCGACATCGCCCGAAGGCTTCATGAAGTGATCGTCGTAGAGCAGCCGCTGCTGGAACGGGCCCTTCAGAAAGACGAAATCGATCCGGCTTTCGCGCAGCGCGTCATGGATCGCCATCGAATCCATGATGCAGGACGCGTTCATCGAAACCGTCCTCCTGCGGTAGGTGTCCAGCCAATGGAAAAGCTCCGGCGGTCTCTCATTCGCGGGCGCACGCGACACGACCTTGAGGACAAAGGTAGCGACCTTGTTCAGCCTGGCGATGTCGGCGACATGGACACCGCCAGGGCCAGGCATCGACACGTCGCCCGGGGTGGCTCCCGCCCCCGCGAAGTACAACCGCAGGCAGGCCCGCACATAGGCAACCTCGTCGGCACAATCGGCGGCGCGCAATCGTTCATAGGAACTATCCGGCAAGGCCATTTAGCGCACGGTCTCCAAAAAAAGCGATTTGCCCAACGCGTATGCTGCAAGTGCGAAGCAAGCATCACCAAAAACCTCGATGCCGTAAAGCCTTTCCTTTTGCAGTGCGGAATTTTGCAACCGGAACGTTTATCGATACCATCTCGGGCGCGACGAAAACCGCAGCTGAAATGCCGCCCTTGCCAAGGCTTTTCAACCACTTTTCATCGTGGATTGCCAAAAGAAACCCGCCTATTAGCGATGCCTAAAAAACAGGCCCAATGGCCAATGTTTTATGCAAGCAAAATCAGATGCTTAAAGAATCGCCGTTGACATCATCCCAATGCACATGGAATTAGCTCAAAAGAAGTCAGGTTTTAGGCATGGCCTACACACAAGGCCGCGCGCACAACCCGTAATTGATTAACACTTGGTAAATCAGGCTTGACTCATAAATGCTGCCATGCAGCTATTGCGCTGCAGCATGAAAGTGCTGACGGCACTCGACAGGCCGTTTCCAGTCCTTATTGGAGAGTAAAATGGAACAGAATGTTGAAAAGCATGACTACGAAACGCCAAGCCTGACGGTACATGGTTCGATCGAAACCATCACCCAAGGCGGCGGCGGCAGCACGGCGATCGACGCATCATTTCCCGCGCATACGCCGATCGGCGACCTGACGTTTTCCTGAGTCTATCGCAGTTTTCCCAGAGTGACGACGTTGGGACTCTGGATCTAAAAAACATAAGAGAGTCGGGGGCCAAACCTCCGACTCCACTTTTCATTGCCTGGAACTGCCGAAGCGTAGTGTAAGCGAGGTTTTGGGATGAGCTGGAAGCTATCCGGCCAAGATTTGGCCGACCACGATCGTGTGAGCGCGACCAGGGATGCCGTGGCTTGCGAGTTCGGCGATGGGCTGGCGCTCCTCAATCTGAAATCCAACATCTATTACAGCCTGAATGGCGTCGGCGCCTTCATCTGGGATTTGATCCAGGAGCCCAGGTCGATCGTGGACATCCGCGGCGCCGTGCTTGGGCGCTACAATGTCGACCCGGAGCGCTGCCAGGCCGACGTCGACGCGTTGCTGAAGGGCCTGGCCGACAACGGGCTTGCGAGGCTGCATCATGAGGAACTTGTCTAAGCCGGTTTCGCAAAAGCCCATGGTTTTGCGGCAGGAACCCGCGACAGAAAGAAGCCCCAAGCAGACGAAGCGCCTGCAAGGCCGGCGAAGTGTTTTGGGGATTCTTTCCCTGAGCGGCTCGGAAATGATCTTCCTCGGTCGCTGCCTGCTGGTGGTGGCGGCGGTTCGGCTGGGGTTGACGCTGCTGTCCTACAACCGTGTTCGCAGCCTGGTGACTCGGCTCGACGCGCGTCAGTGCGCCAGCATGGGCGAACTGCGGCGTGTTGCGTGGGGGGTTGCCGCGGCGGCCCGTTTCGTCCCTTACGCCACGTGCCTGACCCAGGCGCTTTCGGGCCAGTACATCCTCGCCCGCCAGGGCAATGCCTCGAAGATCCGCATCGGCATCGAACGCGGCACTGGCGATCAACTCAAGGCGCATGCCTGGCTGGTCAGCGATAATCATATCGTGCTTGGCGGATCGATCGACGGTTTCGCCCATCTGGTCGACCACGGCAGCCGATGAGCGGCGTCGCCGGAATCCTGCTGCGACAGGGACACGCATCGGCGGTCCGGGGACACGCATCGGCGGTCCGGGGACACGCACAGGCGGTCCCGGCGGCCGATATCCAGCTGATGCTGGCGCGCATGCGCCATCGTGGTCCCGACGGAAGTTCGTGGTGGCTGGACCCCGGCATTGCGCTTGGCCATGCCTGGCTCAACACCACCGATGAAGCCGGCCCCGGTCCGCTGACGATGGCCGGCGGCAAGCTCGCCGTCACCGCCGATTGCCGGTTGGACAACCGCGACGAACTGCTGGCCAGGCTGGGCATAAGGGATCAGTCGGTCGCCGATGCGACCTTGCTGATGCGGGCCTATCTGCGCTGGGGCGAAGCCTGCCCCGTGCATCTGCAAGGCGATTTCGCCTTTGCCATCTGGGATGCCGAGCGGCAGCTCCTGTTTTGCGCGCGCGACCATTTCGGGGTCAAACCGTTCTACTACCACGCGGCGGATCAGCGTTTTGCCTTTGCGTCGGAGATCGGGCCGATCCTGGGCGTGGAAGGGGTCGGGACACGTGTCTCCGAGCACCAGATCTCGGGGTTTCTGGCCGGGCTTCCCGACGATCCGCAGTCCACACCCTACAGCGACATCTTCAGCCTGCCGGCGCGCCACAGCCTTACCGTCACCGGCCAACAGGTGACGCTGCGCCGCTACTGGCAGATCGAGCCGTCGCCACGACCGATGCAGTCGGATGCGCCCGAGGAATTCGCCCATCTGTTCTCGCAGTCGGTGCGCAACCGCATGCGCGGAACCTCGGCGGTCGGCGCGATGCTGAGCGGCGGCCTCGATTCCTCCTCGATCGCCTGTGTCGCCGGCCTGCAGAACGCCGCCGAGCGCAAGCCGAGACTACCCACCTTCTCGCTGATTTTCGAGAAGGGCTCGCCGATGGACGAGCGGCCGTTCATCGATGCCGTGCTGGACCAGCAGAAGGTCGATGGAACGCTGATCCCAGTCGGCAACTATGCGCCATTCGCTGAATTCGAACGGGTGCTGGAGGAACAGGAAGGAACGTTCCTGGCGCCGGGCCTGACGCTGACCCGCGGGATCTACCGGACTGCCGGCGCCAAGGGCATCAAGGTGCTGCTGGACGGCCATGGCGGCGACGAGGTCGTATCACAAGGTCATGGCCATCTGCATGAACTTGCCAATGCCGGCCGATGGATGGATTTGTGGCGTGAGATCCGCAGTGCCTCCGACACCTATGGCGACAGCACGCTGGGCCTGTATTTCCAGTTCCTGACCCTCTACGGGCCGGCCTGGCGGATTGCTAAACTAAGACATTTGGCAAACCGCGCCTTGAACAAGATACGCAGGCCGGCGCCGCGCGGCCGAGGCTGGCGCGACCTGATCAATCCGGACCTGGCCAGGCGCACCGAGCTTGTCGACCGTTTTCACCGAGCCGGATATATGCCGCCCGGCGTCCAGGCCAGCGACGCCTTGAGCCATCGCTGGATCCTGTCGAACGGTTATGTCCCGCATGCTTTCGAGGTTCTCGACAAGGCTGCGGCCAATTTCGGCGTCGAGCCGCGCTATCCGTTCTGGGACAAGCCGCTGGTCGAGTTCTGCCTGGGCCTACCCGGTGAGGAAAAGCTCAGCCACGGCTTTGGCCGCTATGTGCTGCGCCGCGCCATGGAAGGTGTCCTGCCGGCAGCGGTTCAGTGGCGACGCGACAAGATCGACTTCACCGCCAATCTCGTCAACGGCATGCTGCGCAACCACCGCGACCTCTTGGAACAGCTGCTGATCTCGGATGCGAGCCGCATCGCGCCCTACGTCAACCTGCCCCAGGTGAGTGCTGCCTATGCGCGGCTGCTGCGCCGGCCCGATCGGGCGGCGCCTTTGGATGTCCAGTATGTCTGGCGCTCGGCATCGCTGTCGCTCTGGCTGCGACAGCTCCAGCATAGCGGGAGCGCCGCATGATGCCGCGCAACGAGCCGCTCGCCGCATACGGTGATCCCCGCCCGCATAGCCGGGCCGTGAGAGAGCGCCGCTTCTACCGCGCCTACGGACTGACCATCGCGTCCGAGGTGACGTTGCCCGAACTGGAGCCGGCAGCGCCGGGGGCGGCGGATGTGGTGATCGCCGTCGGCCCGATCGACCTGCCGAAACCCGCCTCGGACGCCGCGACCGAGTTTCGCTTCGAACCCGACCGGCAATATCTGGCGTGGCATGCCGTCGGCGCGTTCCTGATCAGCGATGGCTGCCGCATCGACGTCGAGCCGGCGCCCGGCATCGACGACGCGCTGATCGCGTTTCCGCTGCTGGGGCCGGTCATGGCGCTGCTGCTGCATCGGCGCGGTCTGCTCGTCCTGCACGCCAGCGCCATTGCGGTCGCCGGTACGAGTGCCATCTTCATGGGCGACAAGGGTGCCGGCAAGTCGACGACGGCAAGCGCGATGATCCGGATCGGGCATGAACTGCTTACCGATGACGTGGTGGCCCTCGACCTCGCCAACCCGCGTGAGCCGATGATCGTTCCGGGTTTTCCGCAGATCAAGCTGGCGGCCGACGCCGCGGCGGCGATTTCGCTAGGGGACGCGGTGGTGCGGCCGCAAGTGCATCCGGCAATCGACAAGATGCAGCATAGACTGAATGGCGCCTTTTCCGGCAACAGGGTGCCCGCGACCAGGATCTATATCCTGGCGCGCGGTGAAAGAGCTGACATCACGCCCCTGCCAGGCATCGCGGCCCTGCCGGCCATCATCAAGTTCTCCTATGTGGCACGATTCGGCCGCGCGGCCCTGCCCAGCGATCTTGCGGAAATGCATCTTCGGCAATGCGCGCGGCTCGCGGACCATGTCGGCGTTCGCCGCCTCGAAATCCCGACCGGCCTCGACAGAATCGGCGAGGCCGTGGATCTGATCACAAAGGATCTGGCGGCTGGGGGTCTGTCGGCTGGTCGTCGGCGAGCGTGAGAGCAATCATGTCGAAGTCCTCGCTCCTTCGCCTGTCGCTGATACGAGACGTTGCCGCGTTCGGCGCCGTCATTGCCCAGATCGGCGGGAGGCGAACTTGGACGGCGCTGCTCTTCCTGATCCTGGGCAGCCTGACTGAAGGCATCTCCATCTTGCTGCTTGTGCCGCTGCTGCATCTGGTCGGACGCGCCGACCAGGACTTTGCGGTCGAGCTGCCCAACAATGAAGTCGTGCGCTGGCTGGTGCCGGACGGAACGTTGCAGTTGACGACGGTGCTTTGTGTGCTGGTCGGGCTTGTTGCCGTGCAGGCGGCGTTCAACCGTTTCAAGTCGGTCTACATGGCCAGACTGCTGTTCGATTTCATCAACCGCGTGCGGATGAACCTGTTCGAGAGCATCGGCAAGGCACGGTGGGGCGTCTTCACGCGCATGCGCAGTTCCGACCTCGACCATGCCCTGACCGGCGATATCGACCGTGTCCAGGGCGCTGCTTTCTCGCTGTTGATGCTGGTGCAGATCGCCGTGCTTCTGGCCGGCTATCTGCTGGTTTCGATGTTCATCTCGCCTGTGATGACGCTGTTCGCCGTCGTCATCGGCATCCTGATGTTCGTGGCGCTGCGGCCCTTCCGGGCGCGGGCTACGGCATTTGGCCGGGTTCTGACGGCCAATCGGCAGGATCAGTACCGGACGGTTTCGGAATTCCTCGGCGGCATCAAGGTGGCCAAGAGCCTGAACGTCGAGGCGACCTATTTCGCGCAGCTGCAAGCGACGCTCGAAAAGATGAAGGCCGACAACGTCGACTATGTGCGCAACAGCACGATCGGCACGGCGGTGTTCCAGGTGGCGAGCGTCGTTGGCTTGAGCCTGTTCATCTATGTCGCGCTGGTCCGCTTCAACTTGTCGCTGGCCGAGATCGTCGTCCTGCTGCTGGTTTTCATGCGCATCGCGCCGCGCTTCATGGACATGCAGACGCAGGCGCAGCAGGTGCTGATCAACCTGCCCGCCTATGCCGCGATGCGCAGCCTGCAGGCGCGTTTCGACGCCGAACGCGAGCCCGGCGATGCCGGAGCCGGCGAAGGCAGCAAGCTGTCGCTGGCCACCGGGCTGAACGTAAGGGGCGCCTGCTTCGGCTATGGCGACGACCCTGCCAAGATGGTGGTCAAGGACATCACGTTCGGCCTTCCGGCCGGCAAGGTCACCGCCCTGATCGGTCCCTCCGGATCGGGCAAGAGCACGATCGCCGACATGCTGCTTGGCCTGCTCGAGCCGACCGCCGGCAAGATGCTCGTCGATGGCGTCGAGATCGATTCTGGCAATCGCCGCCGCTGGCGCGATCAGGTGGCTTATGTGCCGCAGGACGTGTTCCTGCTGCATGACACGATCGCGGCGAACCTGCGCCTTGCCGCGCCGCAGGCCAGCGATGAGGAGCTGTGGGCCGCGCTGCACTCGGCGCACGCCGGCGAATTCGTCGAACGGCTCGACCTCCGGCTCGAAACGGTGGTCGGCGACCGTGGCGTGCGGCTCTCGGGCGGCGAACGTCAGCGCATCGCCTTGGCTCGCGCGCTGCTGCGCAAGCCGTCCCTGCTCATCCTGGACGAGGCCACCAGCGCGCTCGACTGGCAGAACCAGTCGCTGATCGCCAGGTCGATCGATGGATTGCGCGGCACGATGACGATCCTGACCATTGCGCACCGGCCGTCGATGATCGCTTTCGCCGACTGGGTGGTGGCGATGGAAAACGGTCGCATCGTCGAAGTCGGGCAATATCAGCGGCTGAAGGAAAAAGCCGGCAGCCGACTGTCGAGGATGCTGTCGGGCGAGCAATCCGAAAGGGAAGCTGCCGACGTAGCCTGAGGGTCCGTCAGTGAGGTTGGGATCTGTCGAGATTTGTCTCAGGCCCGCACCGCCTGAATATCGACACAGCCTAGTGCAGGCTACGCCTGGCGCCGAGCTTCTCGCCTTCGGTCACTTCGGGCGCATTCAGCTTTCTTTCGGCTTCGCGACTCCTCTCGGCCGGCGTCGGCGCGCTCCTGGCGATCATGGCATAGACGAGCACGAAGTAGCCCGCCTGAATGACAACGGCGCAAATGATGACGCGCACCAGCGTCGTGCCGATCGACGCACCGCCCAGCCAGGACCAGGCGACGACGATTGCAAGAGCGAATATCATCCCGAGGATGAATTTTGGAAGTGCCATACCCAACAGCCCATAAACCGGCTCGGGTATATTTAACGTTTGCCCCACCCGAGCGCCGTCCCTTGTCATGTGGGCTTGTTAAGGTCGCCCACTCTCGGCCGGTTGCTTCCGGCCTTTTCTACCTGTCGCCACTCTGACAGATATAATTTGCAATTCTATTAAAGCGAGCAGTAGGCGGCAAGGGCAACGCCAGATATTTTTGATTGAGCCTTCGCGATCGACTCAGCCATGCTGCAATGCACGCGACGGGATATAAGCCGGTCTCCGGCCATCATCTTTTTCGAGTAAACCAGGCAATATTAAGTAGTATTTTATATGATTTGCCCCAAGCATCATGGTGTGCTGAAGCACTAATGCCCACCACATCTCGGCAGATAGGTAGGCCTGCCCAAAAATCGCCCCAAAAAGGTCCTTATTTTTTCGACTGTGCCCGTTTATTGTCACAAATATGCTAAATATCCCGAAATTTGTGCATGTCTAGCTTATTATTTGGTCAATTCATGACGCGACTATTTCAACGGGTTGGTAAATTGTGTGTTGCGCTGCAACATTTTTTTGGTATCTTGCGGCGAACCATTCGTTCAACGCATGGAGTTTACGGCATGAGGGACGTTGCCAAGTCGGCCACCGCGGGCTTTTCGCAGGCTGACATTGATTTTCCGCCGCCGATCGGCGGCCTGCTTAAACGCAGCTTCGATATCACCGGTTCACTGATGGGCTTGATCGCTCTCAGCCCGCTGTTTGTCATGATCGCTCTGCTCGTCAAATTTTCTGACGGCGGATCGATTTTTTACGGCCACAGGCGTATCGGGCGCGGCGGACGGATTTTTCCTTGTCTGAAGTTCCGCACCATGGTTCCCGATGGCGACAAGGTGCTGGCCGCCTATCTCGCCACCAACCCGGACGCCAACGCGGAATGGGTAGCGACCCGCAAGCTGAAGAACGATCCGCGCGTCACTCGCGTCGGAGCAGTCCTGAGGAAACTCAGCCTCGATGAGCTGCCGCAGATCATCAACATCCTGCAGGGCGACATGAGCCTTGTCGGACCTCGGCCGGTGGTGCGCGACGAACTTGAGATCTATGGCACCTCCGCAGTGTATTACCTGAAATCCCGCCCGGGCCTGACCGGCCTGTGGCAAGTCAGCGGCCGCAACGATGTGTCCTATGACAGCCGCGTCGCCTTCGATCGCCACTATGTCGAGAACTGGTCGCTGTTCGAGGACGTTCGCATCATCATCAAGACCGTTCCGGCGGTCTGGATGTCGCGCGGCTCTTACTGACCGGCTGCGATGTCAGACAAGCGGCGGCAAGCTCATCGGGCGATGGGGCTAAAGCGGATCGGAACGTTCAGTTGAAAACAGATATGTTCGAAGCCTTTCGCAGCGGCCCGTTTCCCGGCCGCCTGCGGCGGGCGCGTTTGCTGGCTACATGCGTTGCCGTGTCGCTGGTCATCCCTCACATCGCCGCCGCCGGCGAGTACCGCCTCGGATCGCAGGACAAGCTCACCATCCGCGTTGCCGAATGGCAGACCGTCGAAGGCACATTCCGTGACTGGTCGGCGGTGAATGGCGAGTACACGGTCGGCCCGTCCGGCACTCTGTCCGTGCCGTTCGCCGGCGAGTTGCCGGCATCCGGCAAGACCACAGGCGAAATCGCCGCGGCGATCGGCGCGGCACTGCAGCGCAAGCTCGCTCTGTCGGACAAGCCGGAAGCCTCGGTCGAAATGGCGCAGTTCCGGCCATTCTACATCTCGGGCGAGGTGCAGAACCCCGGCCAATTTCCCTATGTGCCCGACCTGACCGTGCTGAAGGCGATCAGCGTCGCCGGCGGCATCAGGCGAAACGCCGACTACGGTCCGCAACTCGGCAAGGACCTGGTTACCGCCAAGGGCAACTTCGATATCTCTGACGACCAGCGCATTCGGCTGATCGTCAGGCGCGCCCGCATCGACGCCGATATGGCCGGCAAGGCGAGCTTCGACGTGCCGAAGGAGGTCGAGGGCGATCCGCGGTTGCAGGCCATCGTCGCCGACGAGATGACGATCCTGACCTCCGACCAGAAGGCGCTGAAGCTCAAGCTCGAGGCGCTCGACGATCTGAAAGGGGTTTTGCAGTCCGAGATCGAATCGCTGCAGAAGAAGATCGTCAACCAGCAGCAGCAGGTCGACCTGGCACAGCAGCAGCTCACCAGCATCGGCCCGCTGGCTCAGAAAGGCCTGATCGCCAACGCCCGACTGCTGGATTCGCGGCAGTCCGTCGCCGACCTGCAGGGCAAGATCCTGGACTACGAAACGGCCATCCTCACCGCCAAGCAGGCAATCAGCAAGGCCGCGCAGGACGCCATCGATGCCCAGAACACCTTGAGTTCAAGCCTCGCCGCCGACCGCCAGCAGACCGAAGCCGACCTGAACGAGGCCGCGCTGAAGGTGAATATGCAGAAAGGCCTGATGGCCCAGGCCAGCGATCCCGCGACGAGAGTCGCCAGCGACACCGACCAGCAATCGAGCCTGCTCTACGCCCTGGTGCGGGTCGTCGACGGCAAGACCAGCGAAATCGCGGCGAAGGAAGATACCCCGGTGCTGCCCGGCGACGTGATCAAGGTCAAGCTGGCGCCGATGGCCAGCCAGTAAGCCCGCGATCGCCAGCACGATCCAGCGTTTCGGCCCAGAGCCCCGTACCGATCGAATCGGTGCTGGGCTCTATCTATTTGTCTGAGCAGGATCTCCAGCGAAGACCACCTTTCGGGATCATGCTCCATGGCGCCGAAGGATGGATTTCTCGCCTGAGCCCCAGGCCGCCTGGCCGAAGATCCGCCCTTAAGCGCGTTGCGTTGAAGCCTTTGACTTTTATGCATATCGCCCAAAACCGCAGCGCAGTTTTGGGCGACATGCACGAGTCCGGCTTCAGCCGGCGAAACGATCGCTCACGACTGGTCAGCCACCGCTGGACCGACGGCATGCCTCGGCCAGCCAGCCTCTCTCTTCGTCGCCTCCGCCTGCTCGAAGGCGGGGCTCCATCGCGTGCGGGTAACAGGCAGCCGCGCCAGCTTGAAGAAGCTGAAATACATCAGGAAAGAGCCCATGATGTACGGGTTAAGAATCTCGACCTCGACGAAGGAGCGGATCAGCAGCAACAGCATCACACCGATGAGGATCACCGAATCCGCTTGCCATGCCCCGAAGATCACTGCCGCGACGTGGCCGTAGAGCGTGCGCAGCATGAGCAGCGAGACCAGCGTCGCCCCGACGAAGCCGAGTTCGACGAGCGCTTCGATATAGGTGTTGTGGAAGTGGAAGCCGGTGCGGGTGGTGATGTAGAATTCGTTCCACAGCCGCTCGGCTTCGGCGAAGCCCTGCACCCAATAGGCGGCATAGCCGACGCCGAGAATCGGTGCTTTCTGCACCGCGTTCCAGCCCTGCTCCCACAGATAGGTCCGCCCGGTGAGCGTTGAATCCTTGCCGAAGAGGCCAAGTACGAAGTCCATCAACCCGAGGTTCAAGGCGACGAAGGCAACCACGACCAGTAGGCCGGCGCCGACCAAGAAGATCACCCGGCGATAGCGCCGCGACAGCAGCTTGCTCATGGCAAGAAGCGCCACCAGCGCCAGAACCGCCGGTATCGAGGCCATTGAGGTGGCGGAGTGCGAAACGACCAGCAGATAGGCCGACAACAGAACGATAGGCACAGCCAAGACGAGGCTCAGCCAGCCGCGCCGGTAGAAAGCAATGAATACAACGCAGAAATAGATGCCGAGCGAGGCGACGAAGCCGATCTGGTTCTTGGAGGCGAACGCGCCGACGAAGTTGTAGGTGCCGTCGAGAACGTCCTCGGAATAGTTTCCGACCCGCAGCGAATAAAGCAGGACGACAAATATCCCGACCAGGGCGCCTATGGTCAATGTGCGCACGCTGACGGTGCGAGCAGCGACGTAGGCGCAGGCAATATGGGAAAAATACTGGATTGACGTCCTTGCGGTGACGCCGGGCGCCTGCGACCAGAAGACCGAGAAGCAGACATAGGCGGCAAACAGCAGCGGAAGCCAGGCACTGGACAGCTGCCGCAGGAACCGCCGGTAGTCGACCAGGATGAGCGGAAGCCAGACCGCGTAATAGGCCAGGATCAGCACCTGGCCAAAAATGACCGAGTAGGAAAACGCCCAGATCGAGACGGCCACGGCAAAGCTGCCATAGACCGAGTTCTTCTCGGGATCGACCAGCAAGGACTTTGGAATCTTCATCTCAGAGTCCCGCCAGCGCGACCCAGGGCCGGCGGGCCTTGGCCATCCGGCATTTCCGCGAACAAGGGCGTGCAATAAACGGCGTCTCCATTGTGCAGTGCAATATAACCTATTGTGCCCTGCGCTCAATGGCAAATCCGGTCACCTTGTCTTACAGCCTGCGGGAAACGCGGAGATCAGGTCGTCGCTCGTCCGGCCACCGCTGCCTGGATCAGGCGATCCGCAAGGATCGCCAGAAAGGCGATCGACAGGCCGGCGATCAGGCCCATGCCGGCATCGGCCTTGCCCAGCGCGACATAGACCGCTTGTCCGAGATCGCGCGTGCCGACCAGGGCGGCGATGGCGAGCATGGACAGCGCCGCCATGATGGTCTGGTTAAGCCCCAGCATGACCACGGGCAGCGCAAGCGGCAGCTTTGCCTGGAACAGCGTCTGCGCCGGGGTAGCGCCCATCTGTTCGACCGCCTCGACGACATCGCCCCGGACATGCCGCAGGCCATGCTCGACATAGCGGATCGGCGGCACGATGGCGCCTTTCAAGACTTTGGTCCATTTCATATCAATTCCCCTGTCGGTTGGACTTTTCCCTTACCTTGTGCCGGCCTCCTCCCATGAAGACCGCAACCATCCCGCAAGAACGCTACCACAGTGCTCCGCCGGTGATTTGTATGTTTTCCATGGTGATGCCCTTGGCCAGATCCGAGCACAGGAACACGGCCAGAGCGGCGATCTCCTGCGGCTGCAGCATACGCTGCTGCGGGTTGCCGCTGGCGATTTCGGCTATCGCTTCCTCTGCCGTGCGCCCCTTGCCTTCGCGCTCGACGACCTGCGCCACGTTGCGGCGCATCAGTTCGGTCTCGACCCAGGTCGGGCTGATCATGACGCAGGTGACGCCATGCGCCGCGCCTTCCAGCGCCACGCAGCGAGTCAGACCGAGAAGTCCGGCCTTGGAAGCGCAGTAGGCTGGATTGTCCTTCCAGCCGACGGAGGCGGCGGTCGAGCCGATGTTGACGATGCGGCCCCAGCCGCGCTCGATCATGCCCGGCAGCACGGCGCGGGTGGCGCGGAAGGCGCCGGTGAGATTGGTGTCGACGATCTTGTCCCAAAGCGCGTCGGAATGGCCGCAGACCGGCTGTTCGGCGGTGGTGCCGGCGGCGTTGACCAGAATATCGGCGAGGCCGATAACCGCTTCGGCATCCGCTACGAAACGGGTGGTGACATCGCTGTCGCGGACGTCGAGATGGGCGGCGTGGACCCTTGTACCATGGGCGGCAAGAGCCGAACGCACGCGCTCGATTTCGTCGGCGCCGGGATAGTAGGCTGCATCGGATTTGTCAGTGCCGGCGGGCGCGATGTAGGAGCCGACAGCGACATTGGCGCCGGCTTCGGCCAGTGCCGTGGCGATGGCGAAGCCCATGCCGGAAAACCCGCCGGTGATGATCGCGCTGCGGCCGGAAAGGTTTGTCATCGGGCATTGTCTCCAGACAGTTCGGTGCGGGCGAACAGGCCCGGGACGATTTGAGATTCACACGGCAAGATAGCCGCCATCGACGACCATTTCGGAGCCGGTGACGAATTTGGATTCATCCGAAGCGAGGTAGAGGACCATATAGGCGATGTCGTTGGGCTCGCCAGGAAGCCTATGGGATGACGGGCGAGCGCTTTGGCCTTTTCCTGGTCGAGCGTGCCGAGATCGCGCAGATAGTTCTCGGTCTGCGGCGTCCAGATATAACCGGGGTGGATGGAGTTGCAGCGGATGCCATAGCGCTGCTCGGCGCAATGCACGGCGACCGCCTTGGTCAGCGTGCGCACGCCGCCCTTGGAGGCGCAGTAGGCGGCGAGATCGGCCTCGCCGATGATGCCGTCGATGGAGGACAGGTTGATGATCGAGCCGCCACCCGATTGCTTCATCAGGGCGACGCCTTGCTGGCAGCCGAAGAAGACGCCGTCGAGATTGACGGCCATGGTGCGCCGCCATTCCTGCAGCGAGGTGTCCTCGATGTTTTTGGCTATCGCGATGCCGGCATTGTTGACCAGCACATCGAGCCGTCCGAACCTTTTCGCCACCGTTGCCGTCACTGGCGGCCAGTCGTCGGGGTTGGAGACGTCATGGCGAAGCGAGAGGCTTTCGCCGCCTTCCTGCTCGATCTGCTCGGCGGTCTGTCGAACACCCGCCTCGTCGATGTCGGTGACGACGAGCTTCGCCCCCTCGGCCGCAAGCAGCAACGCAGCGGCCCGCCCGAGGCCCATGCCGGCCCCGGTGACGAGCGCTACCTTGCCTGCGACCCGGTTCACAACATCAGGTTCCCTGGAGCGGTTTTCCCAGCCATTCGCGATAAAAACCTTCGAGGTCGGGTTCGAAGTCATGCACGATCGGGTAGCCGGGCGCCGCCGCTTCCACTTCGTGCAGCGTGCCGCACTCCGGGCAGATGAACTCGCGGATTTCCATCCATTCGGGGTCGGGAAGATCGCTGTTCGGATAGATCTCGCGCAGCGCTTCCTCGGTATTGCGCACGTTGATCGCGGCGTTCAGCTTCCAGTTCTTGCGGTAGCCGCCAAAGGAATGACCGCATTCGCAACGGGTTATCCGCTCGTCGCCGCTCTGGCAGATGAACAGGTGATCGGAAACCGGCAGCAGGATCGGATCCTTCCAGGCGACGCGATCCTGGTAGACGGCGACCATCTTGAAAAAGCGGTCATCATCCTTGTAGGCGCTCATGATGCGCCGGGTCTGCGGCCAGGGCAGCTGGCCGCTAGCCAGATCGCGAATGACTTCCTTGCTGTACGAGGTCATGGCTTTGCTCCCGGCGTGAAGATCGCCCTCGCGTCGACGTTCCAGAAATCACTGAAATCCTTGGTGAAGCGCGACGACAGCTTGATCGCGCTGGCATACATTTTCTTCACCTCGGGGGCGAAGTCGGCCTTTTCGACACGACCACGCTCGGCGGCGATCCAGTCCGCCACGGGGATTGCCTTCGCCAGGCGTTGCTTGCGCATGGCGGCGCGGCGTTCGACCGTAGCGTCGATATCGGCCGTGGGATAACCGTCGGCATCATCCTTCAGCACAATGCCGAAAACCTGGTCGGCCGCTTCGCGGGTCAGGAACCCGTTCTCGACATCCCATGCCGTCTTGATCGGATCGCGCTCCAGCACATCGCCATAGCCGCCGCCGCCATTGTAGGAATGGCTGAAGATATCGCCTGATTTGTGCGGCGAGGTGATGTAGGGGCCCTCGACCACGACATGGTCACCGCCGATGTTCTTCTCATAGTCCGAGACATGCGGGTCGATGCCGGGCGCATGCGCCAGCGGCTCGCCCCTCGCCGCCAGTTCGTGGATGTTGGAATTGCGCACCGCGCGGTGCTTCTGGCAGGTCGGCGCCGGATAGCCGCCGCACATGCCGCCATTGTCGAACACACGCGAGGAGTGCTCCGAAGTGTGGAGCCGCAGATGCGAGGTCTTGTTGATCAGCCAGGTCGAGACGAAGGAACAGCCGCCGCGATATTTGCCGGCGCCGCCGGAGTTGGGGACGATCGAGCGGCCGATATAGACCATCGGCATCGACTGTTCCCATACCTCGATGTTGCCCATGTCGGATTCCGGGTTCCAGCCGACATAGGCGGTGTCGAGACCATCCTTGATGGCGAGCGCGCCGGAACCGGCGGCGGCGCATTCGAAATGCGCCATGCCGAACGGTGTACCGTACTGGCTTTCGCCACCCATCTCGATCATCGGGCTGTTGACCTGGCCGACGAAGGCTTCCTCGACGAAGCCGCGC
Source organism: Mesorhizobium bavaricum (assembly GCF_056781655.1). Taxonomy (NCBI): domain Bacteria; kingdom Pseudomonadati; phylum Pseudomonadota; class Alphaproteobacteria; order Hyphomicrobiales; family Phyllobacteriaceae; genus Mesorhizobium; species Mesorhizobium bavaricum. Next base: position 512,623 of record NZ_CM165566.1, read on the forward strand.
GCCACGAAGCTGCGCGACAGCAGCCGCTGGAACACGCCATAGGCCGGCAACAGCAAGGCCCATGATGTGGCGGTCGCCACCATCTCGTTGTCCGGATTGGTCCAGGTGCCGTGCGGCAGTTTCAGCTCGGTCGCCATCCAGGCGCCGTCATTGACAAGGCCCTCGAAATTCATGTGCTGGGTCAAGGTGACGAACATGCCGCCGTCCATGCCGGCCGGCGTGCAATTCATCGAATGGTAGCCCCAGGGCTGGGTGCCCTCGAAGTCCATGGTGATCTTGCCGTCCGTGGTGATCTCCATTTCGATCGGGATGTTGTAGAGCCAGTCCGGGTCGCCGAGCAGCTGGAAACCGGGCTTGCCTGCGGTGACGTGCCCGTAGAAGGTGTGGCCGCGATAGATGCCGGGCACGGTGAGCTGACGGGTACGGGCGAGCTGGGCGCGGCGGCCTTCCTCGATGAACTCCTTCGACACCTTCATCCAGTAGTCGAGGCCGATCTCGGAGATCAGCTGCTTGACGCTTACGCGCATGTCGATGCAGGAGGCGACCTTGGCCTTCTCGTCCAGCACCCAGTAGATCGGCATGCGCAAATTGCGCTCGCAGCGAATGACGTAGTCGCGGCGGATCTCGTCATTCTCGCCGATCTTCTCGGCGCAGACGAACAAGCCTTCGGTGAAGCGCTCCTGCGCCAGACACACGTCGCCGCCCGGTGTGATGCCGCCGGCTTCAAGCTCGTGGCAGACGGCACCGGCCCAGCCGACCAGCGTGCCTTCATGGAAGATCGGCACCACGTCCATCACGTCGGGCACCTGCACGGTACCGATGAAGGCGTCGTTGTTGGCGAAGATGTCGCCTTCGCGGATGCGCGGGTTTTCCTCGTAGTTGTTCTTGATCATCCATTTGATGAAGCGGCTCATTGTGTGGACATGCACCATGATGCCGTTGGACAGCGCGATGGCGTCGCCCTCGGGGGTGTAGATGGCGACCACCATTTCGCCGACCTCGCGCACGCCGGGCGACGCCGAGATGCGGCGGGCCATTTCGCGGGCCGAGACGCAATAGGCGCGCAGCTTGGTGTGCAGCGTCTCGAATTTCAACGGATCCTGGTTGCGCAGCGTGAGTTCCGTGATGCCGTCATAGCAGCCGGTCTCTTCCATCAGCCGCTCGGAATCGAGCAGTCTTTCGCGAAGGCGCAGGGCCGAGGCAGGTTTGTCCAACATGGCGATCGCCCTCTCAAGTGTGGGTGTAGTGCAGCAGCGTCCATTCATCGACGAAGACACGGTCTTGCGGATGGACGACGAGCGTGGTGGCGGGATGTTCGATGATGGCCGGGCCGATCACTTCATGGCCGGGCTGCAGGAGATCCATTTCGTAGAGATTGGCTTTGTGCCAGCGGCCACCGATATAGGCCTCGCGCACACCCTTGTGGGCGGATGCCGGATTGGAAGCACCGAGCGGCCGCTTGAGCAGCACCGGCTTGACCTTGTCGGCGGTGGCGATCAGGCCGAGTTCTGTGATGGTGAAGCCGGCCTCGCCATAGCGCGAAACGCGGTGGTTGACCTTGGCGTAGACCGCCTCGAACTCGTCGAGCACCTTGCGCATGTCGTCGGCCGAATTGACCTCGGCAAGCGGCGCCATCACCTCGACGTCCTCGAGCTGACCGGTGTAGCGCATCATCAGGAACGGCACGGTCTTGATCTTCTCGCTGGCGTGGCCGTCGGCGATCATCTCGTCGACCGCCGCCTTGGTCAGATCGTTCCAGACCGTCGTGACCTTGGCGCCGAAGGCGGCCAGCGTCGCCTCGTCGGCGCGCGAGGGGATATCGTGCTGTGTCGACACCGAATGCCGGCGCATGAAATCGGCCGTGGTGCAGCCGAAGGCGGAGAAGGCGGCGGCGAACTGGAAGGTGATGATGTCCTTGAAGCCGATGCCTCTGGAGCAGCCGGCCAGATGCAACGGACCCGAACCGCCATAGGACAGCAGCGTGAATTCCGAGGGGTGGATGCCCTGGCCCGAGATGACGCGGCGCAGCGCATTGTTGGCGTCGGATTCCAGCATGTCGATCATGCCTTCGGCGGCTTCCTCCAGTCCGACGCCCAATATGTCGGAGCATTTCTCCTGGAACGCGCGGCGGGCTTTTTCGACTTGCAGCACGACCTTGCCGCCAAGGAAGTAATGCGGGTTGAGGCGACCGAGGATGGCGTCGCAGTCGGCGATGGTGGGCTCAGTGCCACCGCGATCGAAACAGATCGGGCCGGGGTCAGAGCCGGCGCTTTCCGGCCCGAGGCTGACTTTTTTCGTCAGCGGGTCGACCTTGAGGATCATGCCGGCGCCGGCGCCGATGGTGTCGAGATGCAGCGTCGGCACGTTGAGCTTGAAGCGGTCCATCAGCGGCTCGTTCTCGATCCGCGTCTGGCCGCGCGTGATGACGCCCATGTCGAAGGAGGTGCCGCCCATGTCGGAACAGATGAGCGAGTCATTGCCGATCAGCTTGCCGACATAGGCAGCACCCAGGATGCCGCCGATCGGACCGGAGATCATCGTTTCGTGCAGGCGCGGATGGTTGATCGAGGTCAGGCCGCCAAAGGAGAGCAGCGTCTGCACGCCATATTTGAAGCCGTATTTTCTCGAGACGTCTTCGATCCCCTTGAGCTGCTTGCGGCCGCGCGACGTGGCGTAGGCCTCGATCAGCACCGAGTTCAGCCGCGACTGCTCGCGGATGACGGGACGGACCTCATGGCTGGTGTAGACGATGATGTCGGCGCCGGCATTCTCGACTTCCGCGCGGCAGATCTCGGCGATGCGCTTCTCATGCACCGGATTGACGTGCGAGAAGATGGTCATGATGCAGATCGCCTCGACCTTGTCGGCGATCAGTTTTTTGGCGGCGGCGGAAACCTCATGCTCGTAGAGCGGCAGCACGATGTCGCCGAACTGGTCGATGCGCTCGGTGACGCCATGGGTACGGCGGCGCGGCACCAGCGGATCGGGGTGATGATGGGTGACCGCATGCAGCCGGTCGGCATAGGAATAGTCAGCCCAGGCCTGCAGGCCGCGGCCCATCAGGATCATGTCCTCGAGGCCCTTGGTGGTGATCAGGCCGAGCCGGCGCCCGGTGCGCGACAGCAGCGTGTTGAGCATGCCGGTGCCGGAATAGAGCACGACGTTGACACCGGAAAACAGCTGCTCCAGCGAGATGCCCCAGGCGTCCGCAGCATCCTCGGCCGAAGCCAGAAAGCCCTCGGCCTCGTTCTTCGGTGTCGTCGCCGACTTGCCTATCTTGAAGTGACCGTCCTGATCGACAAGGATCGTGTCGGTCATGGTGCCGCCGGCGTCGATACCGATGACGATTGGATTGCCGATGGCTGGCGGATTGCCAACGGTGGGGCCTGTGAGGTTGGGTTGGGTCACGGTCGCCTCGGGATCTGGTCTAGGTTGACGCTAGGCTAGATTCGATGGGCGGCCTCGCGCCATATGCCTAAAGACACAATGACGGTTGGGTTGAGATCGCCGAGAAAAGGGCATGCGCATGGGCAATATCTGGGCGCCGCTCGCTAAGGCGATCGCCGCCACCGGCACGGACAGGCATGTCGACTGCCTGATCGACCTGATCGGCGCGGACATCGAGCACGATCTCGTCACCGTGACGCGCTATTCAGCCACGAAGACGCCGGAATTCGTCAAGCACCGGCGCTTCTCAGACGAGATGGTGCAGCGTTATCTCGCCAGCTATTACGTGTTCGACCCGTTCTATGCCTCGTGGCGGCGCGAGCGCAGGCTCGGCATCATGCCGCTGAAACGGCTTGCCGACGACGAGGCCAAGCGCGGCCAGTATATAGCCGGCTTCCTCGCACAGTCGGAAATCTGCGACGAGGTCGGCATCATGCTGGCGGATGGCGGCGACTGGTGCCTCGGCATCTTCCTCGACCGCTCGACCACCGCATTCAAGGACAGCGAGATCGCACTTCTGGACGAGCGGCTGCCGGTGTTCGAGGCGTTGCACGCGCTCGATATCAAGGCGCGCGGAACCGATTTCTCACGCACGTCGGCGCCGACCGGCCCCGGCGCCTCGCCCCGGCAGGAGCCGACCATCCCGGCGAGCCTGTGGCCGGAGCTGTCGCTGCGCGAGCGCGAACTTGTCCAGCTGGTCCTCGCCGGTCACCCGACCGCGAACATCGCCGAGCGCCTCGTCATCACCGTCGGCACCGTCAAGAACCATCGCCGGCGCATCTATGAGAAGCTCGACATCACCACAGAGCGGGAACTGTTTTTGCAGTTCTTCCAGCATCAGGCCGACCGATAAGGGCATCCTGCGTCGGGCGGTTGTAACTACAATTCTGCGTGACGGGTAACGAACGAGGCCGGACACGCGTATAGTTGCCAACGCTCGAATCGGGGATGATCCAGGAAGAGACTGCGGGAAAGCCATGACACGGAGTGACTGTTCGGCATGCGCGACAAGCCGCCGGCATCGTGCCGCCGCCCGGCAATCGACGGAAGCTGCGGCCATCAGGCTGGAGTTTGCATCGTTTGCCTAAAGCAGAGCCTGCCGCACTGTCCGACGATGAACTTCTGGACCGCTACCAGCGTGCGGCCTTCGACTATTTCCTTGAGAACGTGAACCCGGAAAACGGGCTGGTCGCCGACACGTCGCGGCCGAATTCGCCGGCCAGCATCGCCGTCGTCGGTTTCGCCCTGTCCTGCTACCCGATCGGGGTCGAGCGCGGCTGGATGACGCGCGAAGCAGCTGTGAAGCTGACGCTCGCCGCTCTGCGTTTCTTCCGGACCAGCGCGCAAGGCAATGGCGACGACGTCACCGGTCACAAAGGCTTCTACTACCATTTTCTCGACATGCGAACCGGCCTGCGCGTCTGGCGCTGCGAACTGTCGATGGTGGACACGGCATTGCTGATTGCCGGCATGCTGGTGGCGGGCGCCTATTTCTCCGGGGACGATGACGAGGAAGCCGAAATCCGCCAGTTGGCCGAGGCGCTCTACCGGCGTGTCGACTGGCGATGGGCGCAAGGCACCAGTCCAACCTTGCGGCAGGGCTGGAAGCCGAAGAGCGGCTTTCTCCACTATGGCTGGGAGGGCTACAACGAAGCCACGATCCTCTACGTGCTGTCGATGGCCTCGCCCGACAGCCCGACCTCGGAAGACAGCTACGACGGTTGGACGGCGACCTACCAGTGGGAAAACATCTACGGCTACGACGTGCTCTATGGCGGACCGCTGTTCATGCACCAGTTCTCGCATGCCTGGATCGATTTCGCCGGCATCCGCGACGCTTTCATGCGCGAGAAGAATTCGGACTATTTCGAAAACAGCCGGCGCTCGACCTACCTTCACCGCGATTATGCGCGGCACAACCCCTATGGCTATTACGGCTACGACGAGAATTTGTGGGGACTTTCGGCAGGCGACGGGCCGGGCGGCTTTCGCACCAGCGTGGAGCGGCAGCGCCGCCGATTTTCAGGCTATGCCGCGCGTGGCGCGCCTTTCGGGCCGGATGACGGGACGATCGCCCCATGGTCCTATCCGGCGTCGTTGCCTTTCGCGCCGGATATCTGCCTGGCGGCGTTGCGCCATCTCGGTGATCGCTACCCCGAAGTGATCGACAATTTCCGGCTGCCGAGCGGCTTCAATCCGACACTGGCCAACCGGCGAAAATTCGGCCGGCACGGCTGGGTGTCCGAAGGCCACTACGGTCTGGACCAGGGCATCGTGGTGATGATGATCGAGAACCATCGCTCGCGCCTGATCTGGGAGCTGATGCGGTCCAACCAGCACATCCGTCGCGGCCTGGGCAAAGCGGGTTTCAACGGCGGCTGGCTGTCGGGGGATGGCGCCTATGTGGGGTGACCGAACCGGGGCCAGCGCCTTCCCTGTCGACCGCAATGATGTCAATCTGATCAAGCACGCCCACCCACCGCACTGGAAGAACCCCGAGCCGGACGGTCCCTACAACCTCGTCGTCATCGGCGCCGGGCCGGCCGGGCTGACCGCCGCTCGCGAAGCGGCCGGCCTCGGCGCAAAGGTCGCGCTCATCGAGCGCAACCTGATCGGCGGCGCCTGCGTCAATGTCGGCTGCATCCCGTCGAAGTCGATCATCCGCACGGCCAGGCTCTATGCCGATATGCGCGACGCAGAAAGTTTTGGCGGCGATACGCCGGACCCTCTTCACGTCGACTTTCAGCGGGCCATGACGCGGATGCGTCAGATCCGGCAGCGGATCAGCCGCGCCGATTCGGCCGCGACCATCGCGTCGGAAGGGATCGACCTCTATTTCGGCGAAGCGCGATTTGCCGGACCGGACGCGGTCATGGTGGCGGACAAGACGCTGTGTTTCAGGAAGGCGCTGATCGCAACGGGCGCCCGTCCAGGCCTGCCGGCGATTCCGGGGCTGGCCGAAGCCGGCTATCTCAGCAACGAGACGATGTTCAACCTCACAGCCTGCCCGCCAAGGCTGCTGGTCATCGGCGGCGGACCGCTCGGTTGCGAGGCCGCGCAGGCCTTCTGCCTGCTGGGTGCGAAAGTCATCCTGGCGCAGCGGGACCCGATGTTCCTGCCTGGCGAGGAGCGCGACGCCGCCCAGGTCCTTTCGGACGCGCTGGCGCGCGAGGGGATCGAGGTTCGGCTCAACACCGAAGTGGTGGCGGTGCGGACGGCAGGCGGCAAGAAGCTCGCCGACCTGGTGCGGGACGACGACACGACGACGATTTCCGTCGACGAGATCGTCACCGGCATCGGCCGCTCACCCAATGTCGACGGTCTCGACCTGGAAAGCGCCGGGGTGGCATACGATCCCGACGGCATCAAGGTCGACGATTATCTGCGGACCACAAATCCGCGCGTCTACGCGGCGGGCGATGTCTGCCTCGACTACAAATTCACCCATACCGCGGAGGCATCGGCCCGCATCGTCGTGCAGAACGCTCTGTTTCTCGGTCGCAAGAGGCTGAGCGAGCTGGTGGTTCCGTGGTGCACCTATACCGATCCGGAAATCGCCCATGTCGGCTTCTATCCTGCACAAGCGCGCCAGAACGGCATCCCGGTCAAGACCTATACGGTGCTGATGCACGATGTCGCCCGCGCGGTCATGGACGGCGAAGAAGAGGGTTTTGTCAAAATCCACGTCAAGGAAGGGTCGGATCGCATCCTGGGTGCCACCGTGGTTGCCAGCCATGCCGGCGAGATGATCAACGCGGTGTCGCTCGCCATCAAATCCGGTATGGGATTGCACGCGCTGGCCGATGTCATCCATCCCTTCCCAACGCAGGCACAAGGCATAAAGATGGCCGGCGACGCCTACCGGCGAACCCGGTTCACCTCATTTTGGAGGCAGCTGTCGGCGCGTTGGCTGGCGTGGTCCAGGCGGTGGCCCTAGCGTCCTACCGCATGCTGGCCGGCCATGATTAGACTGTCGCACCGGAAGGGGATCCAGTGCTTGACGAAAGCGCCGTTCGGCTAAACAAGTCGAAGCTGTCTTTGTGATTGCGGAACCGCCTCGAATGCCGTCTGGAATAGAGCCGCAAAGCGCCGGACGGCGCGTGCTGGTCGTGTCGCACGATCCTGCCTTTCCACCGGCCTCCGGCGGAGATCTGCGGAACCACCGCAATGCTCTAGCCGCAGCGGCATTCGGTCCCGTCTGCCTGGTGTCGGTGCGTTCGCAGGCCTTGGTGCCGGACGCGCCCGATCCGCCGATCCGCATCGAGGCCCTGGCGGTCGAGGGAGAGGCCCGCTCCGCGTCGATCGGCTGGTGGCGCTTAAGGGCAGAGCATCGCATTTCGCGCTCCGCTTTGGCGCGGCTGGAGACGCTCGTTCGAGACTTCCACCCGGACACCATTGTGGTCGAGGGCATCGGCCTGTTCAAGCTGCTGCGGCCTTTGCGACCGCTGACCAAACAGCTCATCCTCGACATGCACAATGTCGAGTCCGACCTGGCGGGGCAAGTGCATCGCGCCGATAGAGCGCGGTCCGCCGCGGCCAGGCTCGCCACGGCCCTTGCCATCAGGCGCCTCGAAAGAAAGGCGCTTTCCCTTGTCGACAGGGTCTGGGTCTGCTCGAACGAGGATCGCGAAAGGCTGATGACCCTTTTTCCGTACAATATGCCGATCGATGTCGTTCCGAACGGAATTCCCCACGCCGGCGATATCCCCGAAACGCTGCCCGACGAACCTGCGGCCGACACGAACTTTCCGGTCATCCTGCTGGTCGGCCATCTCGACTATCCGCCGAATGTCGATGCCGCCAAGCGGTTAGCCGGCAGCATATTGCCCCGCATCCGGCAGACTTTGCCGGCGGCGAGACTGGTTATTGCAGGGCGCCGCCCGAAGCCTGCCGTGCGGGCGCTGGCGCGATTGCCCGCTGTGGAGCTCGTCGAAAACCCCGAAACCATGGCGCCTCTCCTGTCCAGGGCGCATCTCACCATCATTCCGCTCGCGGCAGGCGGCGGCACGCGCATCAAGATCCTGGAGGCGATGGCCTGGGGCGTACCGGTGATTGCCACGCCGTTGGCGGCCGAGGGGCTGGGCCTGGTCGATAACGAAGAGTTGCTGCTGTCGGATACCGATGGAGGGCTTGCCGACATGGCCGTCAGCCTTTGCCTGGACACGGACCGCAGAGCACGGCAGCGTATCAGCGCGCATCAAGCTGTTTGGGCTAGGTTCGGCCCGCAAGCCATCAGCAATGCTGTTCGCGATGGGTTGGGGCTGGAGGAGGCCGGCTCATGACCAATGCTTCAGCGCAGAAGCGCAGGCTTCAGTCGTGCAGCTCCCGTGATATCGGCGGACCAACGGTGAAACCGGAGAATGTGACCTCGAAACCTTCGCGTTGCGGCGAACAGCACATCATGCCGACATCGACCGCCTTCGAGATCGGGAAATAGGCGAGCCGCACGGGCTTCCAGTGGCCATCGGAAGCATCGAGATACTGGATGCGGATCGTCTCGGCATGACGGGTCAACCGGATCCGCACACCGAGCGGACTGGCCGGAATGGTGGCCAGCGACCAGTCCGAGGCATTGTTGGTGACGACGACAGAAAAATACATCACGCCGTCGGTGTATTCGATGCCGGCCTTGATCCAGTGCGTTTCGCTCAGCCGGACCATCAATCCGGCCTGGTCGTAAAGCACCTCGTAGCGCCCTTCGACCGTGACTTCGGCGGTGAAATCGCCCTCGACCTTGCGGTACAGGAAGTGGCCGTTGTCGCGCCAGAAATCGTAGAAGGTCTCGCGCCAGAAATCGGTCTCCTTGCCGGTGCGCACGCGAATCGCATCACCATCGACGGCATGGTGCGGCGGCGGGTTGAGCCAGGTCAGGTCTTGCAATGTCATCGCCTTGCCCCGGTCCGGTGTTCTCAAATGTACGTGGCGGCTCGCCGGCCCGATCGGCCGGCGTCCGATCACCCTGCGCCCGATCAGCCTGCGAACGTATACGCGGTCTTCACCGTGGTATAGAATTCCGCGGCATAGCGACCCTGTTCGCGCGGTCCGTAGCTGGACCCCTTGCGGCCGCCGAAGGGAACATGGAAGTCGACACCCGCCGTCGGCAGATTGACCATCACCATGCCGGCCTCCGAATTGCGCTTGAAATGCGTGGCGTGCTTGAGGCTCGACGTGCAGATGCCCGAGGTCAGCCCGAAGGGCGTGTCGTTGGCGACAGTGAGCGCCTCATCGTAGTCCTTGACGCGAATGACGCTGGCGACAGGTCCGAAGATCTCCTCGCGCGAACTGCGCATGGTGTTGGTGGCCTGGGTCAGCAGCGCCGGCTGCAGGTAGAAGCCCGGCGTCTTGCGGTCGAGCCTCTCGCCGCCGAAGGCAAGCTCGGCGCCTTCCGCGCGGCCGATGGCGATGTAGTCTTCGTCCTGCTTCAACTGGGTCGCGTCGACGACCGGACCGATCTGGGTTTGTGCGTCGAGCGCGTCGCCTATGACCAGTTTGCTCATGCGATCCTTGAGGGCATCGACGAAACGGTCATGGATGCCGTCGGTCACGATGAGCCTCGACGAGGCCGTGCAGCGCTGGCCGGTCGAAAAGAAGGCGCCATTGAGCGCGCAATCGACGGCGATCGCCAGGTCGGCATCGTCCAGCACGACCAGCGGGTTCTTGCCGCCCATTTCGAGCTGGAACTTGCGCATGTGCTCGATGCTTGCGGCGGCGACACGCTTGCCTGTGCCGACCGAGCCGGTGAAGGTGATGGCGTTGACGTCGGGACTGTCGAGCATGGCCTGGCCAACGACCGAGCCCTTGCCCATGACGAGATTGAGCACGCCTTTCGGCAGGCCGGCGCGATGCAGGATATCGACGATGGACCAGGCGCTCTCGGGAACCAGCTCCGCCGGCTTGAAGACGATGGTGTTGCCATGGGCCAGCGCCGGAGCGATCTTCCAGGCCGGAATGGCGATCGGGAAATTCCACGGCGTGATGATGCCGACCACGCCGACCGCCTCGCGCGTGATCTCGACGCCGACGCCAGGCCGCACGCTTGGCACGACCTCGCCGGACAGGCGCAATGTTTCGCCAGCAAAGAAATCGAAGATCTGGGCGGCGCGAATAGTCTCGCCGATCCCTTCGGCCAGCGTCTTGCCTTCCTCACGCGCCAGGTTTCGGCCGATCTCGTCCTTGCGCGCCAGGATCTCGTCCGAGGCTTTCTTCAACACCGCGTGACGCGCCAGCGGACCGGAACGGGACCATGCCGGAAACGCCGCCTTGGCTGCGGCGATCGCCTGCCCCGCCTGGGCGGCTCCGGCCGAGGCATAGTCGCCGACGACATCTCCGGTATTCGAGGGGTTGATGTTGCGGGAGCCGGCGTCGCCAACCCATTCGCCATCGATGAGGTTCTGTCGAAACGGGGTCATGTTCTGTCTTCCTGCTGATTGGCCGCGCGGCGGCATCTGTCTGAATTGGTATTTGCCAGACAATTGCCTTGCGGGAAAGCACGCAAGTGGGCTAGCGCCGCGACAAAAATCCCTGGGCTGGCGTCACGCCGATGACGCGGCGGGCGGCAGCGCCAAACCGAACCCCAATCCGGCTGACATCCGTGAGGGTATCGCCGGGCCTGATCGAATCGCTCTGTACATATATGTCCACAGCCTTGATTTGCCTGATGCAGCGTGTCATGCGTCGTGCCGATGGAAGCCACCGATACGACGATCCAGCGCGCCGGCGCCACCGGCAACATCAAGGCCACTCGCGAAGACTGGCTGAAGCTTGCACTTGAAACGTTGATCTCTGATGGCGTCGAACGCGTCCGCGTGCTGACGCTTGGCCAGAAGCTCGACGTGTCACGCTCCAGCTTCTACTGGTATTTCAAGAGCCGGCAGGACCTGCTCGACCAGTTGCTGGACTACTGGCGGCAGACCAACACCAGGTTTATCGTCGAACGCGCCCGGCGGCCCTCCGCGACCGTGATCCGCGGGGTGATGAGCATTTTCGAATGCTGGGTCGACGAGAGGTTGTTCGATCCGCAACTCGACTTCGCGATCAGGGCCTGGGCGCGCCGCTCGCCTGCCATCCGGCGCGCGCTCGACGCGGCTGACGAGGAGCGCGTCAGTGCCATTCGCGACATGTTCATGCGTCATGGCTATGACGAGGAAGACGCGTTCGTGCGGGCCCGCGTGCTTTATTTCATGCAGATCGGCTATTACTCGCTCGAGCTGAACGAGCCGATGAGCAGCCGTTTGCCTCACGTCGCCGCCTATCTGCGCAGCTTCACCGGCCAGGAGCCTCAGGCAGGGGATGTCGAGGAGTTCTCGCGCTATGTCGAGGAGACGATTTCGCGCAAACGCTAGCCCCATCCGCTGCGTGCAGCATCGACAGGTGTACTAGACATATATGTACAATACCACTACGCTTTACCCTCCGAGATCAGCCTTGCCCGGCACGCCATGACCACAACTTATTCCGCTTTGTCGCTCTTCAAGGAGGGGCTGGCCGGCCAGACCGGCTGGCAGCCGGCCTGGCGCTCGCCCGAGCCGAAGCCGTCCTATGACGCGATCGTCATCGGCGGCGGCGGCCATGGGCTGGCGACGGCCTATTACCTGGCCAAGAACCACAACATCGCCCGGGTGGCAGTGCTGGAAAAGGGCTGGATCGGCGGCGGCAACACCGGCCGCAACACCACCGTGGTGCGCTCCAACTACTATTATCCGGAAAGCGTCGAGCTCTACGGGCTGGCGCACCGGCTCTATGAGGGGTTGTCCAAGGACCTGAACTACAACGTCATGCTGTCGCAGCGCGGCATGGTCAATCTTTGTCACAGCATCGCCGAAATGGAGGTCGGTGCGCGAACCGTCAACGCCATGCAGATCAACGGCATCGATGCCGAGCTGTTTTCCCCCGAAGATGTGCGCCGCGTGGCGCCGATCTATAATTTCTCAGCCGACGCCCGCTTCCCGGTGTTCGGCGGCATCTGGCAAGGCCGGGCCGGGACGGCGCGTCACGACGCGGTCGCCTGGGGTTATGCGCGGGCCGCGAGCCGGCTCGGCGTCGACATCATCCAGAACTGCGAGATCACCGACTTTATCATCGAGGGTGGCCGCTGCCGCGGCGTCCAGACCTCGCGCGGCGCGATCCGTGCCGAGCGCGTCGGCATGGCGGTGGCCGGGCATTCCTCGGTGCTGGCGGCCAAGGCCGGCTTCCGGCTGCCGATCAATTCCTACGCGCTGCAGGCCTGCGTTTCCGAGCCGGTCAAGCCAATCCTCGACACGGTGGTGCTGTCGCCAGGCACCGGCGTCTATGTCAGCCAGTCGGACAAGGGCGAGATCGTCATCGGCGGCGGGCTCGACCGCATCCCCTCCTACGCGCAGCGCGGCAATCTGCCGACGCTGGAGACGGTGATTGCCGGCCTGCTGGAGATGTTCCCGATCTTCGGCCAGCTCAAGCTGATGCGGCAATGGGCCGGCATCGTCGATGTCGTGCCGGACTCCTCGCCGATCATCGGCGAATCGCCGTTGCCCGGCCTGTTCCTCAATTGCGGCTGGGGCACGGGCGGCTTCAAGTCCATTCCCGCCGGCGGCACGCTGCTGGCGCAATTGCTGGCCACCGGCAAGCACAATGACATCAGCCGTCCTTTCGACCTGGATCGCTTCGCCAGCGGGCGGCTGATCGACGAAGCGGCCGGGTCCGGCATCGCGCATTGAGAGGACTTTATGCAGCTTTTTCCTTGCCCGTTCTGCGGCCCGCGCTACGAGACCGAGTTCCATTATGGCGGCGATGCCGGCAACACGCGGCCGGATGGCGTCGATGTGCCGATCGATCGCTGGGCGAACTATCTCTATCTGCGCACCAATCCGAAAGGCACGGCGCGCGAAATCTGGGTGCATATTAACTGCGGCGAGTTCTTCGTCATGGAACGTGACACCGTCACCCACACGGTGCTGTCCTCAACCGCTCTCGGTGGGGAGCACGCGGCGTGACCGCCTCGCGTCTTGCCACCGGCGGCAGCGCCATCGACCGGTCGCGGCCGATCCGCTTCAGCTTCGACGGCGCCACCGTGCACGGCTTTGCCGGCGACACCATCGCCTCGGCGCTGCTGGCCGGCGATGTCGCGGTTGTCGGCCGCAGCTTCAAATACCACCGGCCGCGCGGCATCTGGGGCGCCGGCGTCGAGGAGCCGAACGCGCTGGTCGACATCAGCGGCCTGCGGGCGACGCCCAACACGCGCGCCACGACCGAGGCGGCGCGCGACGGGCTGGTGGCGAAGAGCGTCAACGCCACGCCCAGTGCATTGAGCGACCGCAATGCGTTCCTCGACCGCTTTTCACACTTCATTCCGGCGGCGTTCTACTACAAGACCTTCATGTGGCCTGACTGGCACCTGTTCGAGCCACGCATCCGCGCCATGGCGGGGCTGGGCAAGGTCGATGCGGACTGGACATCGCCCGGCACGGCCGACCAGGTCAATCACCATTGCGACCTGCTGGTGGTGGGCGCCGGACCGGCCGGCCTGGCGGCGGCAAGGCTGGCGTCAGCCGCAGGCCTCTCCGTCATGCTGGTCGACGACCAACCGAGGCCAGGCGGATCGCTCGGCCACCGCGCTGGGGAGATCGACGGCAAGCCGGCGGCCGTCTGGATCGGAGAGACGGTCGCGGAGCTCGCCGCGGCCGGTCACCTGGTCCTGCCGTCGACCACCGCCTTCGGCATCTACGACCACAATCTGGTCGGGTTGAACCAGCGCCATCCAGACGGCCGACCGGACACGCTGTGGCGGGCCAGGCCACGCCAGATCGTGCTGGCGACCGGCGCCATCGAGCGACCGCTGCCTTTCGCCAACAATGACCTGCCTGGCATCATGTCGGCGGATGCGGCGCTTGCCTATCTCAAGCGGCATGCGGTGCTTGTCGGCCGCCGCATCGTCATCGCCACGAACAATGACAGTGCCTATGAGGTGGCGGAGGCGATCGTCAAGGCCGGCGCCAAAGTCACCCTTGTCGACTTGCGGCGCGATGGCACGCCTTCCACGCCGGCAAATGTCTGGCTGATCAAAGGGCGCGCGCTCGCTTCCGCCAGCGGCAAGCTGCGCGTCGAAGCGGTAACGTTCGATGATGGCACAACGGTCGATGCCGATTGCGTGCTGGTCTCGGGTGGCTGGACGCCGACCATTCATCTCTTCGGCCAGGCCAAGGGCAAGCTCGCCTGGAGCGAGGCGCGCGCCGCCTTTCTGCCGGGCGATCCGGTCGATGGTATCGCCGTGACAGGCGCAGCAGCCGGTGCGGTTTCCTTGTCGGAGGTGTTTGCAGGCGCCGGCAAGGCGATTGCATCCCTTGGCCCAACGACGGCAGCAGTGCTGCGCAGCACCGGACCGGAGGCCACGGGAGGCATTATCGCGGCATGGCCGATGCCCGGCTCGAAGGGACGCATCTGGATCGACTACCAGAACGACGTGACGGTGAAGGACGTTGAGCTGGCGGCACGCGAAAACTTCGTCTCGGTCGAACATCTGAAGCGCTACACGACGCTCGGCATGGCGACCGACCAAGGCAAGACCTCCAACCTGCCAGGTCTTGCGTTGATGGCCGGGATCACCGGCCGCACTGTGCCGGAAGTCGGCACCACCACCTATCGTCCGCCATTCACGCCGGTGCCGCTGGCAAGCTTTGCCGGCGCGCGCAGCGGCGAGTTGATGGCGCCGGTGCGCCGGTTGCCGCTGGAGCCCATGCATCGCGCCAGCGACGCCGTCTTCCAGGAATATGGCGGCTGGCTGCGCCCGGCGCACTATGGCGGCGGCGCCGATGCGGAACGTTCGATCGAAGACGAGGCGCGGCGCGCCCGCCAGTCGGTCGCGCTGTTCGATGGCTCGCCGCTCGGCAAGATCGAGGTGATCGGACCCAAGGCGGCCGAATTCGTCGATTTCATCTACTACAACACCATGTCGACGCTGAAACCTGGCCGCTGCCGCTATGGCTTCATGCTGTCGGAAAACGGCGTGGTCTTCGATGACGGCGTTCTGGCCCGACTGGACGAACATCGTTTCGTCGTGTCGTGCTCGTCCTCGCATGCCGCTGCCGTGCATGCACGGCTGGAGGAATGGCGCCAGGACCGCTTCGGGCGCGGTGCGGTCTACATCCACAACGCCACCGCCGAAATGGCGACGCTGACCGTTTCGGGGCCGAACGCCCGGAAGCTGCTCGAAACGCTTGGCTTAGGTCTCTCGCTCAACGATGTCGACCTGCCGCACATGGCGGTCGGCCATGGCACCTATGGCGGCGACGAGGTGCGCATCGCCCGCGTCAGCTTCACCGGCGACAGGAGCTACGAGATCTCGATCCGGGCGGATCGCGCCGCGCCGGTCTGGGCGCATCTGCGCCAAGCCGGCCAGGCGTTCGACGCCATTGTCATCGGCCTCGAGGCGCTGATGATCCTGCGGGCGGAGAAGGGTTTTGTCGTCATCGGCAAGGACACTGACGGCACCACGCTGCCGCATGATCTCGGCGTCGACGGTCCGCGCGCCAAACGCCAGAGCGAATTCGTCGGCCGCCGGTCGCTGTTCACCGAGGAGGCGTCACGCGACAACCGCATGCAGCTTGTTGGACTGACGGTGCCACAAGGCGAAGCGCCGCTGCCGACTGGCGCGCACGGCGTCAGGCGGAGTGATGGCAGACTGCGCAGCCAGGGTTTTGTCACCTCGAGCTACCAGAGCCCGACGCTTGGCTGTGCCGTGGCGCTTGGCCTGATCGAGCGCGGCGCGGCCCGCCACGGGGAGACGATCGAAATCCAGCATCTCGGCAAGGTCAGGACGGCGACGATCGCCGCGCCTTGCGCCTTCGATCCGGCAGGAGACCGGCTGCATGCGTGATCTCGCGGAGAAATGGTCCGTCGCGCCGGACTGGCAGTTGGCGGTCATCACGGCGCCCGGCCTATTGGTGCGCGCGATCTCTGGCCTCGACCAGTTGCTGGTCAGCGGTGACCTCGAGGCGTGGGCACGGGCATCCGGAACGGCCGGGACTGGTGCGGGTGCCTTTGGCACCGCGCAGGGTGAGCGCTATGCGGCGCGGGTGGCGCGCGATCGGCTGCTGGTCGTGTCGAACACCCCTATCGCCATCACGACTGGCTGGCACGCAGAAGGCTTCGCGGTGACGGGGATCAGCGCCGGGCTGCAGGTGTTCGAGCTCGAGGGCTCGGCGCTCGACGCTTTCGTTAGGCGCGGAACGACACTCGATCCCAAGCAGGAGAGCGCCAGCGCAGCGCTTTCCTTCGCCGGTATCAGCGCCGTCGTCTATCGCCATCAGGGCAGACTGCGCATTCATGTCGACCGCGGTCTTGCGGCCTATCTCTGGACATGGATGGAGACAGCGGTCAGCAATATCGCCGCGTCGAATTAGCCTAATCTTATCGTTCAGAGCGTGAACGACCAGAACAGACAGGCCAGCGTGGCCGCAGCAAAGACCACGAAGAACAGGCTGCGCAGCAGCACGTTGCGACGCAGCTCGTTCAGGACGAGGTGGCAGCCGACGATCGCCGCGGCAAACAGGAACCGCCAGTTGAGCAGCGCCCACACAGCGCTGCCCTGGCCGAAGGCCCATCTGGCGGCGAGACAGCCGACGATGGCGGCAAACAGCACGATCACCGTCCAGAACAGGGCGTCGGCGGCATGGGTCAGGACGATGCTGGCCGCCCTGATCGGCAGGATCATCATAAGCAGCGCACTGAAGAAATAGACTGATGCAAGCGGAATGAACGTTCCGGCATCGGCTATGCCATCGAGACGCCTGACGCCAATCGCGCCGTAGGGATAGCCGTGCCTGGCCACGGCCAGGCTCAACGCCATGAGCAAGCCGGTCAGCACGGCGACGAGTGCGAAGGAGGCGAGGGCTTTGCTCATGATGTTCCTGTCCCAGACGAATCAGACAGGAACAGATGTAGGCGGGCGGTCGTAAATTGCGCGTAAGCGAGGGCACTACCTTCGCGGATTTATCGGCACAATCGGCCGGAGAGAATGCTACTCGGCGGCGATCCTGCCTGAAGAGCGGTTGGCGAGCACGAAGCCGACCTCGTACACGGCCTGCGCCGCACGCTTCAGGATCGCATCTGAGCGCAGCACGCCGTCCGTAAAATCCTTGTCTGTGGCATAGACGGCTGTGGGCAGCGTGAAGGCCTCGAAGAAGCCGAACAGCGGCCGCAGCTGATGCTCGACGATCAGGGCGTGGCGCTCGCCGCCGCCGGTCGCGGTCAACAGGATTGGCTTTCCCCGCAACGCAGCCGGATCGATGAGGTCGAAGAAGTGCTTGAACAGGCCGGTGTAGCTGCCCTTGTAGGTCGGCGACCCCACGACCAGCACGTCGGCGGCAAGGACTTCCTCCAGGATTGCGCGCGCCTGGCCGTCGAGATCGCGGGCCCATCTTGCCGTTCCCAGCGACGGACCGAGATCCTCTACGTCATAGGTGCTCGCCGACAGGCCGTGGCTGGCGGCGATGTCCCTGGTGACCAGATCGACGAAGGCGCGCGTCTTTGACGGCCGGGTGATGTTGCCGGAAAAGCCGACGACTGTTGGGTTTGACATGGCAGTGGGCCTCTTGGATGGTCGAAGTTTTGATGTGGCGGGCCGCCCGCCCGTCGGTGGGAAATCAACTCCAGGCGTGCAGCGGCGGATTTTCTCCGTTGAGGAAATATTTGCCCAGGATGGAATATTTCCAGCGCACCGGATCGTGCAGCGTGTGCGTGCGGGCATTGCGCCAGTGCCGGTCGAGATTGTGCTCGGCCAGCGTCGAGCGGGTTCCCGCCAGTTCAAACAACTTGTTGGTGGCGGCGATGGCGATTTCGGTCGACAGGATCTTCGCCTCGGCGGTGACGATCTGCGCATGCGCCACCGTCTCGGCGGTCGGCTCGGCTACCGCCCGGTCGATGGCGCGGCCGGCTTTTTCCAGCAGCGCCTGCGCCGCGTGCAGCCGCAGCGTCAGGTCGCCGACGGCCTGGATTGTGTAGGGATCGTCCCAGGCATTGTCGACGCCGCTGTCGATCCAGGCGCGGCTCTTGGTCCTGACGAAACTGACCGTCTCGTCGATCGCCGCCTGGGCGATGCCGGTGTCGACCGCCACCTGGATGATCTGGAAGATGGCGCCGTCGGCGGTCGGCTTGTCATAGCCCTTGTAACCGGGCACCAGATGCGTCTTTGGCACCTTGACGTTGTCGATGATGACGGTGCCGGACAGCGTCGTGCGCTGGCCGAAGCTCGACCAGTCGTCGATGACGGTCAGGCCGGGCGCGCCACGGTCGGCGATGGCATACCAGGCGCGACCCTCGTCATCGAGCGCCACGATCGGCACCAGATGAGCGAGCAGCGCCCCGGATGAATAGAATTTCCGGCCGTTGACGACCACATGATCGCCGGCATCGGTGAAGCGGGTCTCGAAATCGGCGGCACGCTTGGAACCGAACTCGGAAAAGGCATTGCCGAACCGAGTCCCTTTCAACACTTCGGCGAACAGCAGGTTCTGCTGATCCGCATCCGACACGGTCCGGATGGCTGCGACGACGCCAAGATGGTTCTGGGCAATCTGGCCGATCGAGGAATCCGCCGCCGAAATGATTTCGATCACCCTGGCGAGCGTGGCGTAGGACAGTTCGGGACCACCGAACGCCTTCGGCACATTGATCGACCACAGGCCGCTTTGCGAGAACGCATCGAGTTCGGCGACAGGCCAGATCCGCTCACGGTCGCGCCGAGAGGAATCCTTGACGAATTCGGCGGCGAGTGCGTGAGCGATGGCGATCGCCTCGGCGTCGTCCTTGATGATGTGCGCCGACGCGGTTGGCCTTGCGATTGGCGGCACGGCGGCAGAAGCGTGGTCGGTCTTGACGGTCGAGACGGTCATTTTACTGCTCCTTCGGATTTCGTTTCAGGCAACGGCATGGAGATGAGTTGACTTGGCGGTTAGTGATGGCTGTTGTCCGGAGGTCGATTGACCGAGATAGAAGGCCCGCACATCCTCGCGCTGGCGAAGATCGGCAGCCGCGCCAGAGAGAACGGAGACGCCGTTTTCGAGCACGGTGGCGTGGTCGGCATAGCCAAGGGCGACCGCCGAGTTCTGCTCGGCGACCAGGATCGACAGGCCGGTCTCGCGGTTCAGTTTTCTCAGCGTCTGGAAGATGTCCTGGACGATCAGCGGTGCGAGCCCCATTGACGGCTCGTCGAGGACCAGCAGACGCGGCCGCGACATCAGCGCCCGGCCGATGGCCGTCATCTGCTGCTCGCCACCGGAGGTGAGACCGGACAAGGTCCGGCGCTTCTCCCTGAGGCGAGGGAAATAGCCGTAGATCCGCTCGAGATCCCCGTTGATCTCGGCACGGCGGCTGCTGCGGCCGATGCCGCCGGCGACCAGATTTTCCTCGACGGTCAGGCTCTTGAAACAGTGGCGGCCTTCCAGAACCTGAACCAGCCCGGCGCGCACCAGATCGCCCGGCTTGCGGCGTGAGACATCGCCGCCATCGTAGCGGATGGTGCCCGCGTTGACCTGGCCACGCTCGGCCGGCAGCAGGTTGGAGACGGCCTTCAGCGTGGTGGTCTTGCCGGCGCCATTGGCGCCGAGCAGCGCCAGAATCTCGCCGCGCCTGATCTCGAAGCTGACGCCATGCAGCGCCGTGATGGCGTGGTTGTAGGTGGCATGAACTGCGTCCACGGCAAGAATGACGTCATCGTTCGGCATGGGCTCTTCTTCCGTGGTCAATGAACCGAAAAGGTCGGGCGCCGCGGAAACCGATCCGTTGCGCCCGGCGCTGATTGATCAGTTGGTGGTCACCGCGTCAGCATCGTCGGCGGTGCGCAGCTTGATGCCCTTCTCGGCGGCATAGGCTTCGGCCGACTTCTCGATGATTGGCCGCAGCAGTGCCCAGTCCGGCGCGATCCAGTCGGAGACGACATTCCACTTCTTGCCGTCCCACTGCTGGAAGGTCACGTAGCCTTCGCCCTCGTGATTGTCCCAGCTGACATTGATCGAATGGAACAGGTCCTTGGCGCCGAGCGCCTCGACCTTGGCCGGATCGAGCTTGAGATGCTCGAAGCCCCAGCGGACCTCGTCGCCGGTCAGCGTGCGATGGCCGAACTTCTCCTGCGCGACGCGGATCGCCTCGACATTCAGGATGCCGTTGACGATGCCGAGGTTGTGGTAGACCGAGCCGATGCGCGACTTGTCTTCCAGATTGCCCTTGCCGGCGCCGTAGACCGTCTTCACGATCTCCTGCACCACCGGATAGGAGTTGCCCGAGGCCTGGGTGGTGATGGCCGTGTAGCCCTTGGCGGCATCGCCGGCCGGGATCACGTCCTCTTCGGAATTCGACCAGACATTGCCGACGATATGATCGACGGGGAAGCCGACTTTCACAGCCGTCTTCAGCGCCACCGGGTTCATCACGCCCCAGCCGCGCAGGACGACGAAGTCCGGCTTGGCGCGGCGGATGGTCAGCCACTGCGACTGCTGCTCGTTGCCGGGATGCGGCACCTCGATCTGCTGCACGGTGAAGCCGTATTTCTGCGCCAGCAATTCATAGATCGGGATGGTCTCCTTGCCGTAGGGCGAGCCGTGATAGAGCACGACGATCTTCTTGCCTTTCAGCTTGTCGATGCCGCCTTCCTTGGAGGCGATGTAGTTCACGATGCCGGAGGTCTCGCTGTAGGGATTGAGCAGCAGCGGGAAGACGTAAGGGAAGACGCGTCCGTCGGTGGAATCGGTGCGGCCGTGGTTGACGGTGATCAGCGGCACCTTGTCGGCGGTGATGCGGTCGATCATGGCATAGGCGATGCCGACCGAGAGCGGGTTCCAGGCGGCGGCACCAGCATGGCTCTTCTGCCGCTCGTAGCATTCGACACCGCGCTCGACCTCATACTGGGTCTCGCATTCGTCCCAGGTCAGCTTGACGCCGTTGACACCGCCGTCGCGGATGTTGATAAGGTTGAGATAGTCGATGAAGCCGCCGAAGAAGCCGGTGCCCCCGGCCGCGTAAGGCCCGACGCGATAGCTTTGCAGCGGGAAATATTGTTCGTCGGCGTGGGCGGCGGGCAAGGCCACCGACACGATCATCGCCGCGGACAGCGCCGCCGCCTTGATGGTGCTCAGGAAGGTCATGGTTAGGGTACTCCCGGTATGGGCCGTCTTGGGTCCGGCCTCTGGTTCATTTTCGGATGCATTGGCTCAAGTCGACTGCCAGGCGAACAGGAGCCGTCTTCGGATCCTGTCCCACAGCGCCACCAGCCCGTCGGGTTCGAGGATCAGAAACAGGATGATGAGCGCGCCCAGCACGATGCGCTGGCTCATGTCGAGCACGCCCGAGTCGAAAAGATCGCCGAGCAAAAGGCCGCCGAGGCGAGACAGAGCGAGCGGAAAGACCACGATGAGGGCGGCGCCGAAAAAGGCACCGCGGATCGAAGCCAGGCCGCCGATGATGATGATGAACAGGATCTGGAACGACCGATCGAGATCGAAGCCATCCGGCTCGACCGTCCGCAGATAGGCGAAGGCCCAGATGACGCCGGCGACACCGATGATGAAGGACGAGATGGCGAAGGCCAGCAGCTTGGTCTTGAGGACCGGGATGCCGATGATGCGGGCGGCGGTTTCATTGTCGCGGATGGCGATGAAGTTGCGCCCGGTCTGCGACGAGACCAGCCGGTAGGCAAGGAAGGTAAGGATGGCAACGATGGTCAGCGCGAACAGGTAGCGGCCGATGGCGCCATCGAGAGCGAAGCCGGCTATCGATAGCCTCGGCGCGTCGATGACGCCGGACGCCGAGTCGTTGGAGAACCAGCTGAATTTGGTCAGCGCCCATTGGACAAAGAACTGCGCGGCCAACGTCGAGACCGCGAGATAAAAACCCTTGAGCCGCAGGCTCGGCAGGCCGAAGACGATGCCGATCGCGGCCGCGACGATGCCGGCCAGGAAAATGCTGCCGATCAGCTGCAGGCCCTCGACCCGCAGGTTGAAATTGTAGGCGGCGAAGGCGCCCGCCGCCATGAAGGCGGCGCTGCCCAGCGAAACTTGGCCGGCATAACCGGTCAGGATGTTCAAGCCCACGCCGGCAAGGCTGAGCGCGAGGAACGGCAGCAGGATGGCCTCGAACAGATAGCTCGAGCCGATCAGCGGCACGACGCCATAGGCGAAGGCGAGCAGCAGGGCTGGCGCGAGCCATTTCGGCAGCACCGGGGCGGAGGAGAAATCGCTTGATATCGCGGTCATGGCTCAGATCCTCTCGACCAGCTTCTGGCCGAACAGGCCGGAAGGACGGATCAACAGGAAGACGAGCGCGACGACATAAGCGAACCAGCTCTCGATGCCGCCCCCGAAATAGTCGCCGATATAGACCTCGGCGAGCTTCTCGCTGGCGCCGATCAGCAGCCCGCCGACGATGGCGCCGAGGATGGAATCGAAGCCGCCGAGCACCAGCACCGGCAACGCCTTGAGCACCACCAGGGACAGCGAGAACTGCACGCCGAGACGCGCACCCCAGAGCAGGCCCGCCACCAGCGCGACGAGACCGGCGGCCGCCCAGACGGTGGCCCAGATCAACGGCAGGCGCAGGCCAACCGCGAGCGCCGCGAACTGGTCGTCGGCGACGGCGCGGAAGCTGAGGCCGATACGGGTGTAGCGGAAGAACAGCGACAGCAGGAGAACCATGCCGGCGGCAACCACGGCGGCGAAGATGTCGAACTGGCTGATCAGCACGCCGCCAACTTCGAGCGGCACGTCCTCGATGCCGAGATCGAGGCCATGGACCTGCGTGCCCCAGATCAGCTGGGCAGCACCTTCGATGATGTAGGACAGGCCGAGCGTCGCCATGAACAGCGTTATCGGCGGCTTGTTGGTCAGCGGCCGCAGCACCGTGCGCTCGATGGCGACGCCGATCGCCACCATGATGGCGAAGGTGACGACCAATGCCAGCGCGAACGGAACCCCGCGTTCGACAAGGCTGACGAAGGTGAGCGCGGCGAACAGCAGCATCGCGCCTTGCGCGAAATTGAGCACGCCCGAGGTCTTGTAGATCAGCACGAAGCCGATCGCGACCAGCGAGTACATGACGCCGGAGAGCAGGCCGCCGACGAGCACCTCGATGAAGAACTGATAGTCGAAATCGGCGATCATATGCCTGCCCCGTCTTCATTGTCCGAGGCGACGCCGAGATAGGCATCGATGACGCGCTGATCGTTCCTGACTTCGTCGGGCGTGGCGTCGGCGATCTTGCGGCCATAGTCGAGAACGGCGATGCGGTCGGACAGGCCCATGACGACGCCGACATCGTGCTCGATCAAGACGACGGTGGTGGCGAAGCGGTCGCGCGCGGCACGGACGAAGGACGCCATCTCGCTCTTTTCGCTTGCGGTCATGCCGGCCATCGGTTCGTCGAGAAGAAGCAGGCGCGGTTCGGCGACCAGCGCACGGGCCAGTTCGACCCGCTTCTGCAGCCCGTAGGGCAAGGTGCCGACAAGCCGATCGCGAACGGCGGCGAGATCGAGGAATTCGAGGATCTGGTCGGCGCGGCTCAGAGTGTCACGCTGCTCGCCGCGCGAGCGGCCTATGCCGAGCACCTGGCCGGCAAAATTGGAGCGGACCTTGTAGGCGAGGCCGGAAGCGACATTGTCGAGGACGCTGAGGCCCTTGAACAAAGCGAGGTTCTGGAAGGTCCTGGCGACACCGAGATGCGCCAGCCGCTGCGTCGGTACCTGGGCATAGCTGGTGCCGTCGAGCAGGACATGGCCGCGATCCGGCTGGTAGACGCCGCTGATGACGTTGATCAGCGAGCTCTTGCCGGCGCCGTTCGGACCGATGATCGCGCGAATCTCGCCGGGGTGAACCGACAGGTCGATATCGGCCAGCGCGACGACACCGCCAAATGAAAGGCCAATGCCCTGAAGCGAAAGCAGCGGAACGGTGGCGGCGGACCCTGTCGGCTCGCCGTTGCGTTCGGGCTGCTGCTCCCGACGCAGTGCTAACGGCAGGGCGCGCGCCAAGACCTCCGGTGCATAGACCGAAGCCTCCATCGCTCCTAAGGCATAACTGGGCAGAGGCATTCCGATCGTCCTCGATTGCATCGGCAGGCGCGCAAACTCTCGTTGCTGCTCGATGGCTCGAGCGCGCCGGGAACGTTCATTCGTGTGCTGGCCGGAAGCCTGTCCGGCCAGTCGGTGGGGTGGCTACTCTGCTGCCAACGACGCAGCCGCCTCGGCATTCTCCAGCTCGCGAACGAGCGGGATGACATGCTTGCCGAAATACTCGACCTCTTCCTGGAAATGCAGGAAGCCGAGCAGGATGAGATCGGCGCCGGCACGCTTCAGATCGACGATGCGTTCGGCGACCTGGCTCGGCGTGCCGATCAGGTTCGAGCGGAAGCCGTCATTGTACTGCACCAGATCGTCGAACGACGACTTCGCCCAATTGCCCTCACCTTCCGGCGAGGCCTTGCCGGCATTCTTGACCTCGTGACCGAAGGCGTTGACGGCCTCGGGATTGGCTTTGGCGATGATTTCTGCAAGCACCGCCTTGGCCTCGTCCTCGGTCTCGCGGACGATGGCAAAGGCATTGACGCCGACCTTGACGGAATGGCTGCTGGCCTTCGCCTTGGCCTGGATGTCGTCGACCTGTTTGGCGATCTCGGCCGGCGTGTTGCCGTTGGTGAAGTACCAGTCCGAGACGCGCGATGCCATGTCGCGCGCGGCGCGCGACGACCCGCCCTGGAAGATTTCGGGCAGCGGATGCGGCGGCTTCGGCTTCAGCGAATATTCGTTGAAGCGGTAAAAATCGCCACGGAAGGTGAAGCTGTCCTGCGTCCATATTCCGCGCAGCGAGCGGATGAATTCCTCCGAGCGACGATAGCGCTCGTCATGGTCGAGCCAATGCTCGCCGATGGCGTGGAACTCGCCGCGA
This sequence comes from Mesorhizobium bavaricum, assembly GCF_056781655.1. Classification (NCBI taxonomy): domain Bacteria; kingdom Pseudomonadati; phylum Pseudomonadota; class Alphaproteobacteria; order Hyphomicrobiales; family Phyllobacteriaceae; genus Mesorhizobium; species Mesorhizobium bavaricum. Next base: position 537,969 of record NZ_CM165566.1, read on the forward strand.
AACCAGCCGGAGACGAGGTTGATGGCGACGCGGCCATTGGTCAGGTAGCTGATGGTGGCGATCTGCTTGGCCGCCAGCGCCGGGTTCCATGGTCCGGGCAGGATCGCGGCGATGACCTTGAGCGTGGTGGTCGCGGCCAGCAGATCATGGCTGAACGCCACCGACTCATGCTGCTCGTCGGCGCCGTAGCCGGCGGTGAAGCGGATCTGGCTCAGCGCGTAGTCGAAACCGGCCTTCTCGGCGATTTGCGCCAGCTTGCGATTGTACTCTGCCGAATGACTGGTGCGCTGCTCGATGTTGGAGATCACCAGGCCACCCGAAACATTCGGCACCCAGTAGGCGAATTTGATCGCGTCGGATTCTGCGTGTGCCATGAACTGTCTCCCCTTCAGGCCGTGTCGTTGATCGGTCCGACCGCAGCCGGGTTTCGCCGATATTTATTATGTTTATAGAATATATATACAAAGAAGGATTTTTCGTTTTTGCGACCCTATCGGGACGGAAATACCAATTTTTGCGCGGCCCCACCCGGCTCCCGCTTGTCAGCTCGCGACCGGACCGTGCGCGGCATTGGCGCCAACGGCCTCGGCTGGCGTATCGAGCAGCTTTGCAATCTCGGCCGCGACGGCCTGGGCATGGCGGGCAACCTCCGGCAGGCCCATGAGTTCGCCGAAAGTCCCTCGCGCCAGCGGACCGGCGACGAAGAGTGTCGCGACCGCCCTGCCGTCCCGGCCGACGGCGCGGCTGTCGCGACTTGTCTCGATACCCAGCCCATATTGGTCGGCCCTGATCAGCCCGGCCTCGGTCAACGAGCGCAATGCCGGGTTCAGCTGAAGCGACTGCCCATGAGCCGGGCCCGTGGTGTTGATGACGGCATCGAAGCGCGCAGTCTCGATCTGCGTCCGCCCGCGCCGTTGAAGGCTGACAGCCAGGCCGCCGTCCTCATGGTTCGATGCAACAAGCCTGGCGGCAATATTGTCGAACGTGCCGGCTGCGTGACGCCGGTCGAGCACGGCCGCGACCTGCGGTGCGATCCGGAAACGATGCACGTCCCAGAATACGCGCAGCTGGCGGACCAGCCTTGCCCGTTCCGGCGGAGCAAGTGCGGCCCACAGCACCGGCCCCTGCAGACGCAGCTGGTCGAAGACGGACTGCCAGTTGACGTTGACCACCCGCGCCGCTGCCAGCGTGGCGCGGATGTTTTCGAGCAGCTGAAGCGCCGTCGTGGCCGGCGTGGTTGCAAAGTCGCCGAACGGCTCGCCCCTGATGTCCGGGTGGCCGCGCGAGCGCAGCCCGCGGCGAGACAGCGCCAGGATGCGGCCGTGATGGCCACGGCGATCGAGTTCGGCGACCATGTCGGCCGAGGTCAGTCCGGAGCCGACGATCAACACAGACGCGTCCGGCCCGATCCCGGCAAGCGCGGCAGAGGCGTATGGGTCGGCGATGAAACCTGGCGCTTCCGCCAGCGAGGTCAACGCAGCGGGAATATTGGGCAGCGGATGCGTCGCCGCCAGGACGACGATGTCGGCGGCAACCGGCCCGCTGGAGGTGTGCACGGTCCAGGCCCAGCCATCCGCGTCACGTGCGGCGCTTGTGGCGAGACCGCTGACGTGGCGCACCGCGCCCGAGCTGAGCCAGGGCGCCAACTGCTCGGCGACGTAGCGGCCGAACACGCGCCGGCGCGGATAGACGTCGCCATTCTTCCAGATGGCGTCCGGGTCGCGCTCGAGTTCGCCATCGCGGCTCAACCAGCGCGCAAAGTGCTGCGGATCGTCAGGAGCCATGCTCATTCTGACTGCGGGGACGTTGACCCGATGCGACGGCTCCGCGCTGGAATAGGCAAGGCCGCCGCCGATCACCGGTCGCGGCTCGATCACGGAAATCGACAGGCATTCCGGTCGAGCTGTCCGTGCCAAATGCCAGGCCACCGCAGCGCCGGAAAAGCCACCGCCGATGATGGCGACGCGCAATCGGCGGGCCGGAGGGAGCGCGTTCACGAGGCGCTGGCGAGCGACTTCGGCCGATGATCGCCGGCGATGGTCTCGCCGAACGGGCCGGTGTTGACCGACGAACCGGCGACTTTCACCGGATGATCGGTCGGCAGTTTCGGCAGCACCAGTTCGCCGAAACGGTAGGCTTCCTCGAGATGTGGATAGCCGGACAGGATGAAGGTATCGATGCCCAGGCGACGGTATTCATCGATGCGTTCGGCGATCGTGTCGGGGTCACCGACGAGTGCTGTCCCGGCGCCGCCACGCACCAGGCCAACGCCGGCCCACAGATTGGGCGCGATCTCGAGCTTGGCGCGGTTGCCGCCATGCAGTGCGCTCATCCGCGCCTGGCCGACCGAATCCATGCGGGCAAAGACTTTTTGGGCCGAGGCGATCGTCGCGTCGTCGAGCCGGCTGATCAGACTGTCGGCCGCTGCCCAGGCCTGCTCGGTCGTTTCGCGGGCGATGACATGCAGGCGAATGCCGAAGGAAAGCTTGCGGCCGGCCTTCTCGGCCAGTTCACGCACGCCGTCAAGCTTGCGCTCGACATCGGCGGGCGGCTCGCCCCAGGTCAGATATTTGTCGATCTCCTGCGCCGCCACCACGGATCCGGCATCGGACGAGCCGCCGAAATAGAGCGGCGGGTACGGCGTCTGCACCGGTGGAAACAGCAGCCGGCCGTCCTCGATGCGGAAATGCTTGCCCTCATGTGCGACCGTCTCGCCGCTCAGCACGCGCTTATAGATCTGCAGGAATTCCTGCGTCACCTCGTAGCGCTCGGCATGCGACAGGAAGATGCCGTCGCCCTTGTTCTCGAGCGGATCGCCGCCGGTGACGACGTTGATCAGCAGGCGGCCATTGGAGATGCGGTCGAGCGTCGCTGTCATGCGGGCGGCGAGGGTCGGCGATTGCAGGCCGGGCCGCACGGCGACGAGGAAACGCAAGCGCTCGGTCAGCGGCACCAGCGCCGATGCGATCACCCAGGAATCCTCGCAGGCCCGGCCGGTTGGCAACAGCACGCCGTAATAGCCCAGCGTGTCGGCGGCCCTGGCCACCTGCGTCAGATAGGGCAGATCGACGGCCCGGCCGCCTTCGGACGTGCCGAGGTAGCGGCTGTCGCCATGCGTCGGCAGGAACCAGAGCACCTTGATGCGGTCTGGAATATCCCGGATCAAGGCTTGCCTCCCGCGGTCGGGCGGCGACCTTCTATGCCTGATGAGATCGGGGGCGGGCGCAAAAGGGTGGGCATGGCGTGGTCCTGTTCGGGTGGAAACCAGATCGCCAGTGCAGATTGCTTATTCTATAAATTCTGTAGAGTTAGTTTATTCTAAATCCGTGACGGTGATTAGAATTTCTCTCCTCAGCCGGTCGTGCCAACCCGGCTCGCTCGGCGCACAAAGGCCTCGGCGTTCGGCACTAGCCCGGCAATCGGCCCAGATGGGCAGCGAAGCGCGCCACCATTGCAAGGCCAGCCTCGCTAGGCCGCATCGCCGGAGCCCGATCGTGTATCGGGATGCCGGTGCGGGCGCCAAACAGCCGCTTGCCGTAGCAGATCAGGTTCTCGATCCCCTGCATGACGAAGACCGCCGCCGGCAGCATTTTTGCATACTGGGTTTCGGCCGCTGCTTCGTCTCCGGTGCGGAATGCATTGCAGGCGCGCACGGCAAGGTCGATGCAATCGGGCGCCAGGATCATGCCGCGGCAACCGACGCGGAAATTGTCGATCAGTTCCAGGCCGCCGCGCCCATTGAAGACGGGAATGCGGCCTTCGGTGCGTTCGATCAACCCGGCGATGTCGGTGACCGAACCTTCGCCCTTGATCAGCCGGATGTTGGGATGAAGCCTGACGAGGTCGCGGATTTCGTCCGATGTCAGGCCGCGCCCGAAAAAGGCCGGCGCGTTCTGGATCGCCACCGGCAGGTCGGTCGCCTCGGCGACACGGCCGAAAAAGCGGATGTATTCCAGCGCTCCATAGGAACCGACGGGTGGCGGCTGCAGGATAACCCAATCCGCCCCAACATTTTCGGCGTGGCGGACCTGGGATACCTGCTCGGCAACCGAAGAACCGAAAATGGTGCAGGCTAGCGGCACTTTTCCGGCTGTGTCTTCCGCCGTCCAGACCATGATCGTCCGGCGCTCGGCCTCGGTGAGCTTGGCGACTTCCGTCGCCAGGCCAAGCGCCGCCATGCCATGCACGCCGGTCGCCAGGCAGATCTCGACCTGCCTGCGCATTGCCGCGCGATCAAGCCGCTCGTCTTTGTCGAAGAGCGCGTAGAGGATGGCGTGGATGCCATGGATATCATCGCGCCGGAAATTCGGCATCCCGGTCACCCTCAATGGCTTTCGCGCGGGATAGCGTGGCCTCGGCTGCCGACAAGAAAATCGAGGTCGGCGCCACGATCCGCCTGCAACACACGGTCAACGTAGAGGTCCTGATAGCCGCCGCGCATCGCCGGCTCCGGTGCGATCCAGGATATCCGCCGTCGCGCGAGTTCCTGTTCGGACACGTCGAGATGCAGCCTGCGCGCTTCGACATCGAGATCGATGATGTCGCCGCTCCTGACCAGCGCCAGCGGGCCGCCGACAGCTGCCTCGGGGGCCGCATGCAGCACGACCGTGCCGAAGGCGGTGCCCGACATGCGGGCATCGGAGATGCGGATCATGTCGCGGATGCCTTGCTTGAGCAGCTTCTGCGGCAGCGCCATGTTGCCGACTTCGGCCATCCCCGGATAGCCCTTGGGGCCGCAATTCTTCAGCACCATGATCGAACCCTCGTCGATGTCGAGCAAGGGATCATCGACGCGCGCCTTGTAGTCGTCGATGTCCTCGAAGACGACGGCGCGGCCGCGATGCTTCATCAAGGCCGGCGAGGCGGCCGACGGCTTGATGATGGCGCCGCCGGGCGCCAGATTGCCGCGCAGCACCGCAATGCCACCCTGGGCGGTAAGCGCCTTGCCGCGCGGGCGGATCACCTGCTGATTGTCATTCCTGGCGTCGGCGATGTTCTCGCCCACGCTCTTGCCGGTGACCGTCAGCGCGTCGAGATCGAGCAGGTCGGCGATCTCCTTCATGACAGCCGGAATGCCGCCGGCGTAGCAGAAATCCTCCATCAGGAAGCGGCCGGACGGCATCAGGTCGAGGATGGTCGGCACGTCGCGGCCATAGTGGTCCCAATCGTCCAGCGTAAGCTCGGTGCCGACGCGGCCGGCAATCGCCAACAGGTGCACGACCGCATTGGTCGAACCGCCGATCGCGCCATTGACGCGGATGGCGTTGGCGAAGGCCGCCTTCTTGAGGATCGCCGATGGCCGAAGATCCTCATTGACCATCTCGACGATGCGCCGCCCAGTCATACGGGCGATGCGGCTGCGGCGGGCGTCGACGGCTGGATAGGCAGCGTTGCCCGGCAGCGCCAGGCCGAGTGCTTCGACCATCGAGGCCATCGTCGAGGCGGTGCCCATGGTCATGCAATGGCCAGGCGAGCGCGACATGGCGCTTTCGGCACTGGCGAAATCCTGTTCGCTCATCACCCCGGCGCGGACGTCTTCGGAGAATTTCCAGACATCGGTGCCAGAGCCGACCTCGCGACCCTGGAAGCGGCCGTTGAGCATCGGCCCGCCGGAGATAACGATCGACGGCAGGTCGCAGGAAGCGGCGCCCATCACCAGCGACGGTGTGGTCTTGTCGCAACCGGCCATCAGCACGACGCCATCCATCGGATTGCCGCGGATCGCCTCCTCGACATCCATCGAGGCGAGGTTGCGAAACAGCATCGCAGTCGGCCGCAGATTGGACTCGCCGCAGGAGAAGACCGGGAATTCGAGCGGCAGGCCGCCGGCCTCCAGCACGCCGGCCTTGATGTGTTCGATCAGGCCACGAAAGTGCACGTGGCACGGGGTGAATTCGGAAAAAGTGTTGCAGATGCCGATCACCGGGCGGCCGTCGAAGGCATCGTCCGGCAGGCCGTTGTTCTTCATCCAGCTGCGGTGGATGAAGGCATCCTTCCCCAAACCGCCGAACCAGTGCTGCGATCGTCTCTTGGTCATGGTCTTCCCAGTGTTCAGGCGGGGTGCTGCAGCTGGCTCAGCCCGCCATCGACGACGAGGCTGGCCGCGTTCATGAACGGGCACTCGTCGGAAATCATGAACACCGCGGCAAGGGCGATCTCGCGCACCGAGGCGATACGGCCGCCAGGATGCAGCGCCATGGTGTTGGCGCGCGCCGCGGCCGGGTCAGGAAAGCTGTTCCAGTAGTCGATCGCCTTCTGCGTCTCGACATAGCCGGGCGCCAGCGCGTTCACGCGCACGCCTTGCCCCGCATATTCCAGCGCCAGCGATTTGGTCAGGCCGAGCAGCGCGTGCTTGGCGACGGGATAGGGGAAGGTGTGCGGAATGATGGTGAAGCTGTGCGTCGAGGCGATGTTGAGGATGACGCCGCCGCCGCTTGCGATCATGCCCGGTAGCACCGCCTTGCTGCAGTTCCAGGCGCCCTTGACGTTGACGTCGAAATTGCGGTTCCACTCCTCCTCGCTGGTGTCGAGCGGCGTCGAGAACACATTGACACCGGCATTGTTGATCAGCGCGTTGATCGGCCCGATTTCATCGTTTGCCCAACCAACGGCAGCGGCAATCGCGGTGCCGACGCTGATGTCGGCGGCGATATGTCCGACATGGCCCTGCGGTGCGGCAAGACCGGCGACGGTCTTGTCCAGCAGCGCGCCATCCTGGTCGACCAGGAATAGCTTTGCCCCTTCGGCAAGGCAGGCCTCGGCGATTGCCAGCCCGATGCCTTGCGCGGCGCCCGTCAGGAAGATGCGTTTGCCGGACAGGCGCTCAGCCATTTTGGTCACTCCAATCGAAGACGATCAACGCCGCCCCAATGCCGACGAGCGCAGATTGTCGAGCAGCACTGCCAGGAGCAAAATAACGCCGCGCACGATGTACTGGTAGAAGGCCGGGATGTTGAGCAGGTTCATGGCGTTTTCGGCGATGCCCATGATCAGCACGCCGACGATGACGCCCGACATCGTGGCGCGGCCGCCGGCCAACGAGACGCCGCCGAGCACGCAGGCTGAGATGACCGAAAGCTCCAGCCCGACCGCCGCGTTGGGCTGGCCGGAAGTGATGCGCGATGCCAGCAGGATGCCGGCGATGCCGCAGACGACGCCCTGGAGGGCGAAAATCCAGATCCGCGTCCTGTCGACATTGACGCCGGCAAGCCGGGAGGCCTCCGGATTGCCGCCGATGGCGAGCGTGTTCTTGCCGAAGACGGTGCGGTTCAACACAAAGCCGAAGATGCCGAAGAGAGCGGCCAGCACCCAGATCGGTGTCGGTATGCCCAACAGTTTCGACAGCGCGAGCTGGTAGAAATCAGGGCTGTTGATGCCGACGGCGCGGCCGTCGGACGCGATCAGGGCGAAACCTCGCACGATCTGCATGGTGGCCAGCGTGGTGATCAGCGCGTTGATGCGGAATTTGGCGATGACGACGCCGTTGATGAAGCCGACGAAGGCGCCGCAAGCGATTGCCGCTAGAAGGCCGAGCAGGATCGAGCCGGTGGCGTTGGACGCCATCACCGCGACCATACCGGCAAAGGCGACGATCGAGCCAACCGACAGGTCGAAGTCGCGCGCCGCGAGGCAGAACATCATTGTGCAGGCGACGATGCCGACGGTGACCACCGACTGCAGCAGGCCGAGCATGTTGCGGTCGGTGAGGAAGTTCGGCACGAGAGCCGACACCAGCGCGAAGGCAACGAGGAAGATGACGACAAGCCCCTGTTCGCCGAGCAGGATCTTCTTCAACTGATCGGTCATGGCAAAATCCTCAGGATGCGATCGCGTCGGGGGTTTTCTTGTCGGGAAGAGCCGCAGCCAGGATCGCCTTCTCGGCGAACTGGTCGCGGGCCAGTTCGGCGCTGATGCGGCCACCGCACATCACCAGGATGCGGTCGCAGATGCCCATTACCTCCGGCAGTTCGGACGAGACGACGACAATCGCCATGCCGTCCTCGGCAAGCTGGTAGAGCAGTTCGTAGATTTCCGATTTGGCGCCGACATCGATGCCGCGCGTCGGTTCGTCGACGATCAGAACCCGCACGCCCTGCTCGGACAGCCAGCGGCCAAGGATGACCTTCTGCTGGTTGCCGCCGGAGAGGTTGATGATGTCTTGCCTGCGCGACGGCGTGCGCACCTTGAGCTTTTTGATGAAGGTTTCGGCCGTCGCGATCTCGCTGGCGCTGTTGAGCACGCCAAAGCGCGTGTGATGGCGCCGCGACGAGATGTTGATGTTCTCTTCGATCGAGCGGCCCTGGATGATGCCGTCATGCTTGCGGTCTTCCGAGCACAGCACGATGCCGGCCCGGATCGATCCATGCGGGTCGGTGGCAGGGACGATCTTGCCGTCGACGGTGATGGTGCCGTCCGAGCGCGGGTCGGCGCCGAAGACCAGCCGCATCAGTTCCGAGCGCCCGGCGCCGATCAGGCCGAAGAAGCCTACGATCTCGCCGGCGCGGGCCTCGAAGCTGGCGGGCGTCATCAGCTTCGCCCCGGACAGGGTCTCGACCTTGAGCCTGATATCGCCGGTCTTGCGCGGGCGAAAACCCCAGATGTCCGAAATCTCGCGGCCGACCATTTCGGCGACGACCTGATCGCGCGTAACGTCCTTAAGTGAGGCATGGTGCGCCGCGAGCCTGCCGTCGCGCAGCACGGTCAAGCTGTCGCAGAGCCGGAACACCTCGTCGAGCCTATGCGACACATAGATGATGACCTTGCCCTCGCCGCGCAGGCGATCGATCAGGGCAAAGAGGATTTCGCTTTCACGCGAGGACAGCGACGAGGTCGGCTCGTCCAGTGCGATGACGCGCGCGTCGAGCATGATCGCCTTGGCGATCTCGATCATCTGGCGTTCGCCGATGGACAGCGTCTTGACCTTGCGGCGCATGTCGATGTCGATGCCGGCCGATTTCAGCTTGGCGCCGACGTCTTCCAGCATCCGGCGGCCGGCGATGATGCCGGCGCTGGCGGGAAAGCGGCCGAGGCTGAGGTTTTCGGCCACGGTAAGCTCGGGAACCAGCTGCAGTTCCTGGTGGATGACGATGACGCCATTGTCGAAGGCATCCCGGGTCGAGGCATAGGCCTGGACCTTGCCGTCGATGCTTATCTCGCCCTCATCGGCATGCTGGTCGCCGGAAAGGATCTTGATCAGGGTGGACTTGCCCGCGCCATTCTCGCCCATCAGGCCATGCACCGCGCCCTTGTCGACGCCGAACGACACGTCCGACAGCGCCTTGACGCCCGGATAGGTCTTGGTGATGTGCGAGAAGTCGAGAAAGGACACGGGCTTCGATCCTTCTTGTGCGATGGCAAACAGGCGGCGGGGATGAGCCGCCGCCTGTTTGTACAGGGAGGATTATTCGATGCCGAGGCCCTGGCGGACCTTCTGATAGTCGTCGCGCTTGGCCAGCGCACCGGAGGTCAGGATCAGCTTCTCCGGTTCCTTGTTGTTGGCAACCCAATCGTACATGTTGAGCGCCGTCTCGTAGCCATGACGCTTCGGCGAGATGATCACGGTGCCGACAAAGCCGGTGGCGGTCGGCTTCTTGAACTCGTTGATCGCCGAATCCGCGCCGCCAATGCCGACGCCGATCATGCCGTCAGCCGGAATGCCGACGCTTTCGGAAGCGCGCACGGCACCCAGTACTGCTTCATCGTTGAGGCCGAAGGAGACCCACTTCTTGATGTCGGCATGGGCGTTGAGCACGACCGTCGCCGCGTTCAGCGCAGCCTCGGTGTCGGTCTTGGCCTGCGGCGCGTCGAAGATGTTCTCGGCCTTGAAGCCGTTCGCCTTCAGCACCGAAATGGCTCCTTCGACACGATCGACAGCCGTCGGCAGCTGATCATAGGAGACACGGATGGCGCCGACCTCGTCGGCCTTCCAGCCGCGCGCCTTCATTTCGTCGACGATCGCCTGGCCGACGGCCTCGCCGATCTTGGTGGCCGAGATGCCCATATGCGGCACGTCTTCGAGCGCGTTGCCGTCGGCGCCGACCAGACGGTCGTCGACGGTCATCAGCTTGAGATTGTTGGCGGCGGCCTTGGCGACGATGCCAGGCCCGAGCTTCACGTCCGGTGTGCAGACGATGAAGCCCTGGGCGCCCTGGGCGCCGAGATTGTCGATCGCCGACATCAGCTTCTCACCGTCCTCGGCGCCGATCTTGACGAGGGTAAAGCCCTTTTCCTTGGCGGCCTGGTCGGCGAACTTCCATTCGTCCTGGAACCACGGCTCCTCGGGCTGTTTGACGATGAAACCGATCTTGGTGTCCTGAGCATAGGCAGAAGCGATGGTCGTGACGGACAGCACGGCAAGCGCGCCCGCGACGAGCGCGGTCTTCAAAAGTCGCATGATTTCCTCCCAGCGATAGGCCGGGCGCTCAGCCCGGATGCGGACTCTCTATTCGCTTTTATCATACTCGTCAATTGATCTGGTATGATAATTAATGTACATGCTCTGAGCAGCGATCGCTGGCGCAACTCGTTTGCATCCGCTAATGCCGGGCCGGTTGTGCGAACTGGCAGGTTCGCCGCCTTGGAGGAGGGCTAAGGTGACCGAGATTTCGAAGAAGACACCGGGCGACACGACGACCCGCCGCCCGCGCGTCATGCCCGACGTGACCAAGGCTATGGCCTCGGACATTTTTTCCGGACGCTATCCGGCCGGATCCTCCTTGCCGACCGAAAACGAACTTGGCGTCGAATACGGCGTCAGCCGAACCGTGATCCGCGAGGCCCTGAAGGTGCTGGCCGCCAAGGGGCTGGTGCTGTCGCGGCCGCGTGTTGGCACAATCGTCTGCAACGAGGACGACTGGAACATCATCGATCCGCAGGTGCTGGCCTGGCACGCGCCGCATGCGCTGGACGACAAGCTCTTCGACGCCATTCTCGAAACACGCCGCGCCATCGAACCGCTGGTCGCCGAACTGGCCGCGACGCGCGCGACACTGCAGGAGATCGCCGATCTCGAAGCGGCCTGGCGCGGCATGGCAGGCGCCGGCGAGGACCTCGTGATGTTCTCGCGCTCCGACATCGCCTTCCACCAGATCGTCTATGCCGCGAGCCACAACCCGATCTTTCGCCAGATCGGCAATCTGATCGACACCGGCCTCAAATTCTCGCTGGAAGCGACGGCGACGATTTCGCTCGACCGGCGCCTGGAAGCGGTGGCGGCGCATCGCGAGGTGGTGGAGGCGCTGCGCATGCGCGACGCCGAGGCAGCGCGCGGCGCGGCAAACAGAATCCTCGACCTTGCGGCGCGCGACCTCGTCAGCGCCAAGAAACTCAAGAACAACTGAGACAGCATGAAAATCATTTCGCTCACCACCTACATCGTTCCGCCGCGCTGGCTGTTCCTGAAAATCGAGACCGACGCCGGCGTCACCGGCTGGGGCGAGCCGGTCGTCGAAGGCCGGGCGCTGACCGTCGAGGCGGCGGTCAAGGAGCTTGGTGATTATCTCATCGGCAAGGACCCCCGCCTGATCGAGGATCACTGGACGGTGATGCATCGCGGCGGCTTCTACCGTGGCGGAGCGATCCTGATGAGCGCCATTGCCGGCATCGACCAGGCGCTGTGGGACATCAAGGGCAAGGCGCTCGGCGTTCCTGTCCACGAACTGCTCGGCGGCAAGTTGCGTGACAGCATCAAAGTTTATTCCTGGATCGGTGGCGACCGTCCGGCGGAGGTCGCGGCGGGCGCCAGGGAAATGGTGGCGCGCGGCTTCCTGGCGCTCAAGATGAATGGCACCGAGGAGCTGCAGATCGTCGACAGCCACGACAGAATAGATGCCGCGGTGGAACGCGTCGCCATGGTGCGCGAGGCCGTCGGCCCCAGCATCGGCATCGCCGTCGACTTCCACGGCCGCGTGCACCGGCCGATGGCGCGCATCCTGGTCAAGGAGCTCGAGCCCTACAGGCTGATGTTCATCGAGGAGCCGGTTCTGAGCGAAAATCGCGAGGCGCTGAAGGAGATCGCCGCGCTTGGCTCGACGCCGATTGCGCTCGGCGAGCGGCTCTACAGCCGCTGGGACTTCAAGTCGGTGTTCGAGGAAGGCGTCGTCGACATCATCCAGCCCGACCTGTCGCATGCCGGCGGCATCACCGAATGCCGCAAGATCGCTGCGATGGCCGAGGCCTATGATGTGGCGGTGGCGCCGCACTGCCCGCTCGGGCCGATCGCGCTCGCCGCATGCCTGCAGCTCGATGCCGTGAGCTACAATTGCTTCATCCAGGAGCAGAGCCTCGGTATCCACTACAACGCTGCCAACGACCTGCTCGACTACGCCGCCAACAAAGATGTCTTCCGCTACGAGGATGGCTATGTCGCCATCCCCGATGGCCCTGGCCTCGGTGTCGAGATCGACGAAGAGTATGTGAAGGAGCGCGCCAGGGAAGGCCACCGCTGGCGCAACCCGATCTGGCGCCACAAGGACGGTTCCTTCGCCGAGTGGTGACGGGATTGGCCTTCAGTCGCGCAAGCGCGACTGAACAAGGAGGCTCGCGAGGTTCGAATACTATACTCTCACCTGCGCCGCTTCGGGAGACTTCAGTCCATCAACCAGATGATGAAGATCCGCCTCGTTCTCGTAGTGCAGGGTAGAGACGAACGCATCAATCGTAAATTCCGGATCGACCTTGTCTATTTGAGCGAGATGAGCGGACGCAGCGGTCCGATCGCCCAGCCAGTGATAGGCTGCCGCGACAAAGGCGTGTTGGTTGGCATCCATCTTCGACAGATGCATGAAGGCCTCGATTGCTTCGGAATATTCGCGGGCTGTAAAATGAGCTTTCCCAAGATGGCTCCAGAAGCGTTCCGGGTGGTGAGGGTTCAACTGCATCGCCTTGCGAATCCAGTGGGATCCTTCCTTGGGGCGACCGAGCCAAGTCAAAAGCTCGCCGTGCTGGACCACGACGAGATCGTAGTTTGGATTGAGTGCGAGAGCCCGCTCCTGGTGGTGCCGAGCCTTCGTCAGATCGTTGCGGCTAATGCTAATGGCTGCCAATATCCGTTGGACGTCCGCATCGTTGCTGTCCAGTGCTTGCGCCAACTCAAGCTCGCGGACGACTTCGTCGAAAGCGGCGTCCTTATCGGCGCACCAGCCGTAGCCCCAGGCTTGCCCCAGAATGCAGCCCCGCCAAGCGTGGGCATGCGCGTATTCGGGGTCGAGTTCTAGCGCTCGTGTCACCAGCTTCAGCGCTTCCTCATTCTCGGCTCGATTGCTGCGATGGTGGCGGACCTTGGCCGCGAGCACGCATTCGTATGCTGCCATGTTGGCGGGTGTTTTGCGCGCCACGAGATCCTGCTGCGCGGCTTCGACGCGGCCTGGCAGCGTGGCCACGATCGCTGCGGTCAGTTCGTCCTGAATGGCGAAAACATCGTCGAGCTTGCGGTCGTATCGCTCGGCCCAGATGTGTGTATCGGTGGCAGTATCGATCAGCTGCGCTGTCACCCTGAGCTGATCGCCCGATTTGCGAACGCTGCCCTCCACCAGGTATTGCGCGCCCAGCTTCCGGGCGATTTCACGGAGGTTTACCGACTGCCCTTTGTAGACGAAGGTGGAGTTGCGCGAGATGACGAACAGTTCGTGCCGGCGCGAAAGTTCCGTGATGATATCCTCGGTCAGACCATCAACGAAAAATTCCTGTTCGGATTCGCCGCTCATATTAGCGAATGGCAGGACCGCAATCGACGGCTTCACCGCGCTGCGCCGGGCCGAGCTGTCCACCGCTCGCGGATCGGCTGCATCGTCCAGCACCGCGCGCCAGACCCGTATCGGACGAGAGATGTTCTTCAGGACCTTCTCGCCGAGGTCCTCGAACTTGATTTCGAGCCGGTCGAAGACCTGTTCGTACACGGCTTGGGTGACGCACACCCCGCCAACTTCAGCCATCTGTTCCAGCCGGGCGGCGACATTCACGCCATCGCCATAAATGTCGCCTTCATCAAAGATGATGTCGCCGAGATTGATGCCGATCCGGAACTGAATGCGCCCGGTATCCGGCACGTCGGTGTTGCGGCGGCGCATGCGGATCTGCACCTCCGCAGCGCAGCGCACCGCATCTGCCACGCTCTGGAACTCGACCAGCATGCCGTCACCGGTGGTTTTGATGATGCGGCCTTGGTTCTTGGCGATTGCCGGATCAATGAGTTCGATCCGGTGCGTTTTGAGCCGCGCAAGGGTACCCCTCTCGTCGGCTTCCATGAGCCGAGAGTATCCAGCCATGTCGGCTGCCAGCACCGCCGCGAGCCTGTGTTCCATGTTCCAGCCTCGAAGCACGCAATCTTCGATGGCAAACGCTGCAATCAAAGGCGATCACGGTCACGCCGCCACCTAACAGCGCCGTCCCCGCGCGATCGGAAGGCGCCCAGTCATAGCTTTACTCGAAATGAGCGCATGCGGGAAGGAAATCGAGCGCTCCCATACCCGCTCTCGGCTGCCCGATTGGTTTGGCTGCTCGACGGGGCAAGATTTCATCCCAAATCCATCACATTCAGTAGCCAGTTGAACGGCTTCGAAGGTGATGGCTTCAGGAGGGTGCTTCGTCGCTTTGCCTGGCAGCTTTTGAAGGGGATCGACCAACTCCAGAACGCGCGGCTGGCCCATCTGGCGAAGCTTGGTGTCAGCGCCAGGACGCGCAACCGAAACCAGTAGACATTCCTGCAAAGTAGGAGATGTGACGCCCGACAAGGCAGGCGCCACCAGGTTATCCCAGCGCCCCGTCCCTACGGGGCCAGCTATCCGCCAGGCACGCCCGCCGAACCTGACCGTCTTATTAGCTTCTTCTGAAGTAACTTTCGCCTCTCCATTGAAATTCTAACAGCCGACGCGGTAAAAGTCTGCGGAATCGATGGAAAATTCAAATTCATGCCTCTATCAGAGACAAATCATTGCTGATGTTGCGGCTCTGATCAGGTTTTCATCGATGCGTCTGTTGCCGCTTCGATCTTTCGTTGTTATGCCTCCACTATGCTTTACAGAAACATCCAAGGTCTTCGCGCCGTCGCGGCACTAATGGTTGTTTCAAGCCATACTTTCTTGTCGCTGGAGCCCCTGAGGGGCCATTGGATCGTGCAATTGGCGGACTCGATCGGTCCGGCCGGCGTCGATCTGTTCTTCGTCATATCCGGCTTTGTGGTCTTTTTGTCCGCCGGGAAAGCGGGGGAAAAGGCCGCCATCGTCGGGCGACGGCAAGCGTTCCGAGGATTTGCCGTGCGGCGCTTGTTTCGCATCTACCCGATCTATTTGATCGCGTTTGGTGTCGCTACGCTGCTGATGACAAAGGTTGAACTTGCCCCGACATCGCTCGAACAGGAACCGTGGTGGAAACTGGCTCTTCTGATCGACCAGCCGAACAACCGAATTCTCGCGGCCTGGACACTGCAATATGAGATGATTTTCTACACTATGTGCGCGTTGGGAATTTTGATCTCCCCGCGTCGCATCCTGCTTGTCCTGGGTCTCTGGTTCGTTGCTGTTTTCTCGGTATGGATCACGGGCGTCTTCACACCATCGGCACCGATGGCGCCACTGGTTCTGGAGTTCGTGTTCGGGATCGTGGTTGCCCAAGCGTTGGGTCGCCCTGGGAGATTCGTCCTACTCACTGTATTTGTGGCATCAAATGCTGTTCGCGGTTATGGCGGCTCTGTGTGTGAACTTTGGCCTTGTGGGTAAAGTGCCGCTGATAGCGTTGGCGCTGTCATTCTTGGTGATGGCCATCCCAGTCGCGATGCTGAGTTATCATCAGATTGAAAAAAAGCGTATCAACAAAAGTGACTGGCTGACCCGGCTGGCGGGTGAGGCAAAAAGAAAGCCGTCTGTCGCGCCAGCCGCATACCAGTCGTCCTCCAGTCGGTCGACCGTATGATCTGGCTGACCGACCCAGACCCGGAGCACCTGGTGAAGTCGTTCCGAAAGAGCGGATGACCATGTGGAAGATCGGCCGCAATGTCGGCGATCCGTGCAACAGTTGGCCTGATATCCTCGATGAGGAGAGTGACTGTTTGGTGGAGCCAATCGGAATCGAACCGACGACCTCTTGAATGCCATTCAAGCGCTCTCCCAACTGAGCTATGGCCCCACTTCCGGCAGTCAACCGGCGCCGTTTCCGGCGAAGAGATCCGGCGCGGGTTGGAGACCGCGCCGTTAGTGCAGGCGGCTTCTAACCCCGCCTTTCGTCAATATCAAGCCTTCGAGAGCCGGTTTTTCTTCACAGGCCAAGAAAGCCCGCAAACGCCTGCTTCCAAGGCCGGATCAGACCTCGTCGTCGTCGTCGCCGACGCCGATCATGTCGGCGACGTCGTCGTCTTCTTCCTCTTCGTCGGCAAGGAATGTGTCATCCTCGTCGTCGCCGAGATCGACGTCGTCCTCATCGTCGCCGAGATCCGGCAGGTCGTCGCCCTTGACGTCCTCGTCCGCCTCTTCGAGCGAGACGACCTCGACGCCCTCTTCTTCCTCGGCGTCCACTTCCTTCTCGGCCACTTCCTCTTCCTCTTCGAGAGCGGCGATCTTGCCTTCCTCGAAATGGGAACGCGGATAGGTCTTGCCGGTGTAGGGCGAGACGATCGGGTCCTTGTTCAGGTCGTAGAATTTTCGGCCCGTCTCCGGGTCGATGCGTTTTGTGCCAAGTTCGGTTTTTGCCACGGCAAGCCTCGTCAATAAAAGAGTGGTCCCCTTAACCACAGTTTGCAGCGCTGTCAAAGCGAAAAGCCGGCGTCACAAAACCATGCATTGAAAGGCCTCGCGTCAAGTGACGACCATGGGGGATGACCATTTCGGCCCGCCGTGATACGAGACCGCCGCAACAAATGAAAAGCGCCGGCCCGCCGGCATTCCGTCCAGGGAAATTCCATGTCTCACGCCGCCGCCCCAAAGTCGGCCACCGCCCGCAAATCACCAGCCCTTGCCGGCACCGCCCGCGTGCCGGGCGACAAGTCGATCTCGCACCGCTCCTTCATGTTTGGCGGCCTCGCCTCGGGCGAGACCCGCATCACCGGCCTGCTGGAAGGTGAGGATGTGATGCGCACCGGTGCGGCCATGAAGGCGATGGGCGCGCTTGTCGAGAAGCGCGGCGCCGAGTGGGTGATCCGCGGCACCGGCAACGGCGCGCTGCTGCAGCCGGAAGGCCCGCTCGATTTCGGCAATGCCGGCACCGGCTCGCGGCTGACGATGGGCCTGGTCGGCACCTACGACATGGAAACGACCTTCATCGGCGACGCCTCGCTGTCCGGCCGGCCGATGGGCAGGGTGCTCGAACCCTTGCGCCAGATGGGCGTGCAGGTGCTGAAGGCGACGCCGGGCGACCGCATGCCGATCACGCTGCATGGCCCAAAACATGCGGCACCGATCACCTACCGCGTGCCAATGGCCTCGGCACAGGTGAAATCAGCGGTGCTGCTGGCCGGGCTGAACACGCCAGGCATCACCACCGTCGTCGAACCTGTCATGACGCGCGACCACACCGAAAAGATGCTCAAAGGGTTTGGCGCCAATCTGTCGGTCGAGACCGACGAGCGCGGCGTGCGCCACATCTTCATCGAAGGCCAGGGCAAGCTGACCGGCCAGACCATCGCGGTCCCCGGCGACCCTTCCTCGGCCGGTTTCCCGCTGGTGGCTGCGCTGATCGTGCCGGGTTCGGACATCTTGATCGAGAACGTGTTGATGAATCCGACCCGCACCGGGCTTCTGCTGACGCTGCAGGAAATGGGCGGCAAGATCGAAATCCTCAACCCGCGCAATGCCGGCGGCGAGGATGTCGCCGACCTGCGCGTGCGTTATTCCGAGCTCAAGGGCGTCACCGTGCCGCCCGAGCGGGCGCCGTCGATGATCGACGAGTATCCCGTGCTTGCGGTCGCCGCCAGCTTCGCCGAGGGCGAAACGCTGATGCAAGGGCTGGAAGAATTGCGGGTCAAGGAATCCGACCGGCTGTCGGCCGTCGCCGACGGGTTGAAGCTCAACGGCGTCGACTGCACCGAGGGCGAGGCTTCGCTTGCGGTACGCGGCAAACCGGGCGGCAAGGGTCTCGGTCGCCATCCGAACGGCCCGGACACAACGGTGCAAACCCATCTCGACCACCGCATCGCCATGAGCTTTCTGGTCATGGGACTGGCGACGGAAAAGCCCGTCACCATCGACGATCAGGCGATGATCGCGACCAGTTTTCCGGAATTCATGGGGCTGATGAAGGAGCTGGGCGCGGAGATCGAGTGACAGTGGCAATCACAAACTTTGGCGATTGGCCCCATGCGCGAGGGCTTGCTGCCCGAGCAAACAAAGCGTTGACCAGCCAATGACACACGTCTTCACCATTGCCATCGACGGTCCTGCCGGTGCCGGAAAAGGCACGCTGGCGCGGCGGCTCGCCGACCACTACCGGCTGAACCTGCTCGACACCGGCCTCACCTATCGCGCGGTAGCCTACGCATTGATCCAGCACGCGCTGCCGCTCGACAACGTCTCGGCCGCCGAAACCGCTGCCCGCCAGGTCGATCTGGCAAAGCTCGACCGTGCGGTGTTGTCGGCGCATGCGGTCGGCGAGGCGGCCTCGAAGGTCGCGGTGTATCCGACCGTGCGGCGCATCCTCGTCGAAAAGCAGCGCGACTTCGCCAAGACACCCCCGGGCGCGGTGCTCGACGGGCGCGACATCGGGACCGTCGTCTGCCCCGACGCCGACATAAAACTCTATGTGACGGCCAGCGCCGAGGTGCGGGCACGGCGCCGGCTGGCCGAGATCGAGAGCATCGGCGGCACCGCTGATTTCGCCGAGATTCTCGCCGACATCATGCGTCGTGACGAGCGCGACATGGGCCGCGCCGACTCTCCGCTGAAGCCGGCCGCCGACGCGCACTTGCTTGATACCAGCGAAATGGCTATAGAAGCCGCGTTTCTTGCGGCCATGGCGATCATCGACGACGTGCTGGACAAGAGAAACAAGGCCTGATCCGGGTTTTTCCCTCGTGTTTCCGTTGTCGGAGGCGAAGAAAACACCCATATCGGACACGAACCAGCCTGCCAGCATTCTTCATGCGCCGGAATTGCCGCTTAAAGAGCGGCCCAGGGTTTTTGTAGCCCGGAACGCCGGCAGGCCAACGCAACGCTAACCCACGGCGCCCGTCCCGCGACAGAAGCGGGGCATTCCAGGAGAAACAATGTCAGCTGCAAATCCCACTCGCGATGATTTCGCGAGCCTGCTCGAAGAATCATTTACCGCCGGCCATTCCGGCGAAGGCCAGGTCGTCAAGGGCACGATCACCGCGATCGAAAAAGACATGGCCATCATCGACGTCGGCCTCAAGGTCGAAGGCCGCGTGCCGCTGAAGGAATTCGGCGTCAAGGGCAAGGACACCACCCTCAAGGTCGGTGACACCGTCGAAGTCTATGTCGAGCGCATCGAAAACGCGCTTGGCGAAGCGATGCTCAGCCGTGAAAAGGCCCGCCGCGAAGAGAGCTGGGTCCGGCTCGAAGAGAAGTTCACCAAGGGTGAGCGCGTCGAAGGCGTCATCTTCAACCAGGTCAAGGGCGGCTTCACCGTCGACCTCGACGGCGCCGTGGCCTTCCTGCCGCGCAGCCAGGTCGATATCCGCCCGATCCGCGACGTCTCGCCGCTGATGCACAACCCGCAGCCCTTCGAGATCCTCAAGATGGATCGTCGCCGCGGCAACATCGTGGTGTCGCGCCGTACCGTGCTCGAGGAGAGCCGAGCCGAACAGCGTTCGGAAATCGTGCAGAACCTTGAAGAAGGCCAGGTTGTCGAAGGCGTCGTCAAGAACATCACCGACTACGGTGCGTTCGTCGACCTCGGCGGCATCGACGGCCTGCTGCACGTCACCGACATGGCATGGCGCCGCGTCAACCATCCGACCGAAATCCTCAACATCGGTCAGACGGTCAAGGTGCAGATCATCCGCATCAACCAGGAAACCCACCGTATCTCGCTCGGCATGAAGCAGCTCGAGAGCGATCCGTGGTCCGAGATCGGCACCAAGTTCCCGATCGGCAAGAAGATCAAGGGCACCGTCACCAACATCACCGACTACGGCGCGTTCGTCGAGCTGGAGCCGGGTATCGAAGGCCTCATCCACGTTTCGGAAATGTCGTGGACGAAAAAGAACGTGCATCCCGGCAAGATCCTGTCGACGACCCAGGAAGTCGACGTGGTGGTGCTCGAAGTCGATCCGGCCAAGCGCCGCATCTCGCTCGGCCTCAAGCAGACGCTTGAGAATCCGTGGCAGGCTTTCGCCAGCAGCCATCCGGTCGGCAGCCAGGTCGAGGGCGAGGTCAAGAACAAGACCGAGTTCGGCCTGTTCATCGGTCTCGAAGGCGACGTCGACGGCATGGTCCACCTCTCCGACCTCGACTGGACCCGTCCGGGCGAGCAGGTCATCGAAGAGTACAATCGCGGCGACATGGTCAAGGCGCAGGTGCTCGACGTCGACATCGACAAGGAGCGCATCTCGCTCGGCATCAAGCAGCTGGCCAAGGATACGGTTGGCGAAGCGGCGACTTCGGGCGAACTGCGCAAGAACGCCGTCGTCACCTGCGAAGTCATCGGCGTCAAGGATGGCGGCCTGGAAGTGCGGCTGGTCGACAGCGGCATCGAGACCTTCATCAAGCGCTCCGACCTCAGCCGTGATCGCGACGAGCAGCGCCCCGAGCGCTTCACCGTCGGCCAGAAGGTGGACGCCCGCGTCATCGCCTTCGACAAGAAGACCCGCAAGCTGCAGGTCTCGATCAAGGCGCTGGAAATCGCCGAAGAGAAGGAAGCGGTCGCCCAGTACGGCTCGACCGACTCTGGCGCTTCGCTGGGCGATATCCTGGGTGCCGCGCTGAAGAAGCAGGGCAGCTAAGTCCCTCTGCCCCACCGTCTTGCATGGTGGTCACTTCAAAACCCCGCCGGAGCGATCCGGCGGGGTTTTTCTTTACGGTAAGATAAACTTCCTCGCGTATTTGCCAGCAATCCGAGGAGGCTTTCCATGCGCAATGACGACGATTGTTCCGCTCCGGGATCTTCGTGGTTGCTGCGTCTCTACACCAGGTCGCCCGCCTTGTTCTGCTTTTGCGGAATGGCAATCTTGATGATTGCCCTCCGGGCGCTGGGCTTCCAGCTCAACGGCGATGTGGACGACCTCGTCAAACTGCATGAAGTCCGCACCTTGCTTGAAACGGGCAACATCTTCGACCGGACGCTGCCCGGCGTTGCCCAGCCGGAGCCCTATCTCTCGCATTGGCCATGGATCGTGGACCTGCCCTATGCCGCCTTCGCGCGTCTGCTCATGCCGCTTGCCGGCTTCGAGCCCGCGTTGACGGTGACAAGCTTTGCCGTCCCGCTGCTGCTGCTTGCGCCCGCGCTCTATTTCTACAATCGGCTGGTGATCGCGATGGGCTTTGCCAACCCGGCCGTTGCACTGCCGCTGGCTCTGATCTTTGCCGCGCGCAGCTTTTTCGAATACGCCCCGGGACGGATCGACTACCACAATCTGCAGATACTGCTTCTGCTGGCGGCGCTGGTTTTGACACTGTCGCAAAACCACTTTGCTGCCTTCGTCAACGGGCTGCTGGCGGCCTTGGCGCTTGCGATCAGCGTGGAATTCGCTCCGTTCTATGTGCTGGTGATGGCAGTCTATGCCTTTGACTGGATCTTCGGCCGCGAAGAGGGTGCAGACAGGATCGTCCGCTTTGGGCTGGCATTTGCCTTGGGCGGGGTCGGCCTGTTCGCCGCGATCGTGCCGCCTTCAGCCTATGCCGCCGTCAAATGCGACACCTATTCAGCACCGCATGTGACGGCGCTGGTCGCGGCGGGGCTGTCATTTGCCGTGGTGCCCTTGCTTGTCGGCCGACGTGGCGGATGGGCAATGCGGACGGCAATTCTGCTGGTGTTCGCGGCCGCCAGCGCGGCGGCGCTGGCGCTGTTGTTCCCGCAATGCCTGGCCGGCCCCTATGCTTCGCTCGACGCCTATGTACGCGACAACATGCTCGAGAGGATCCCTCAGGAATTGAGCCTGTTTCGGCGCCCTGATGTCGTTCTGTCCGCGAGCTTTCCCAGCATCATGCTGCTGTTCGTCGGCGCGCTCGCCCCGGCTGTCCTTTGCCTTGGGCCGCACGGCCGAAGCCGGCCCCTCGTCATCCTGGCGCTGTTCTCGCTGCTCGCGCTGGTGCTGTCGATCGATTACTTCCGCTATTTCCGCTATCTTCCGGTTTTTTCCGGCATCGGTCTGGTCTTCGTGCTGGCGAGTTTCCTGCCGCCAGATGCCAGACTGGCCCGCACGTTGAAATCTCCCATGTCGTTGGGATCGCGCGGATACGCGCTAGTCCTGCCCGGCCTCGTTTTGTCCGCGGCGATAGCGCTTTACCAGCTGTCTGTGAGGCCAGCCCCGGACGCCATTCCCGCCACCGAGTTCGCCGACAGCTGCGATCTCACGCATTTCGAGCCGCAACCGGGTTGGCCGGCAGCCGCCATCGTTCTGACGCCACCGTTGATCGGAGCGCATTTTCTCGCCCTTGCCGAAGGTCCCAAGGTCGTGACAGTCCCCAACCACCCGTCAGCCCATGGTATCGAACGCAGCTATCGTTTTCTCGATCCTTCGACCGCCGACCCGCGCGCGTTTCTCGACGCCTCCAGAGCGACACATGTTGCGCTTTGCGCGCACAGAGGCCCGCCGTCGCCATATCTCGAGGCCGCCTATCCATTCGCGGCCGCGCTGATGGAGGGCCACCCGCCGTCATGGCTCAGGGAGTGTCCGACGGATGCGTCCTCGCCGCTGCGCCTTTACAGCTACCGAAATGCCGATGGATCGGACGCCGCCTGTCCTGTTTCGACGGCTTCCGCTCAGGCTCGGCCGTAAAGCGGCACCAGCGTGCCGCTCATCGCCTGATTGGCCGGCGAGGCGAGATAGGCGATGGCTTCGGCGGCCGCTTCGAGGCTGACCCATCTGGTGACATCGGCATCCGGCATGTCGGCGCGGTTGGCCGGCGTGTCGAGCGTCGATGGCGCCACCGCATTGACCAGGATGCCCTTGCCTTTCAGTTCCTCCGCCATCGCCACCGTCATGGCGGCCACCGCCGCCTTGCTGGCGGCGTAGGCGACCATGCCGCCGCCGCGCCGCGGGTCGAGCCCGGCGCGCGCCGTCACATTGACGATCCGGCCCGCAATGTCCGACGCCAGCATCGAGCGCACCGCCGCGCGGCAGCACAGGAAGGCAGTGCGCGCATTGGTGTCCATCATCTCGGCAAAGGATGCCGATTCGATCTTTTCGACCGGCGCCGCGGTGAAGCCGCCGGCCAGATGGATCGAGCCCCACAGGCCTGGAACCTGGCTGTAGAACGCCTCGACCTTGGTGGAGTCCGAGAGATCGACATTGTGCACAAGCTTGACACGGTCATGCGCGGTGAAGGGGAAATGCGCGGGCGCCGCCGCATGGGCATTGGGCACATGGCAGATCGCGCCCTCGCCCAGCAGTTTGCCGACGACCGCACCACCGAGTGCCCCGGTTCCGCCGGTCACGACAATATGCCTGCCTTCAAGTGTTTCCGTCATCCTGGACCGCTCCTGTCATTTTTTTGTAGTTAGGTCGTTTCTTGTCCCGCGCCGACGCAGAGCGTCGCGCCTTTCGTACGATCACTCAATTGATATCTCGACATGGCAGTTGTTGCGTCTTTGCATGCATCAGCCCGCCGCAGCCGGAATCCAGGCCGGCTGAAGCCTGAAGCGGTTGCGCCGCCACCCTTCAGTCGACTGTGATTTCGATGACGCGCGGCAGTCCGGTTGCCCGTGCGCGTTTCAACGCGTCCGCCAGGGCATCGATATCGGCAAGCCGTTCGGCGCCGAGGCCATAGGCTTCGGCCAGCTTGCAGAAATCCGGCGGCGCCGGCGACACGCCGACCGGCTCGACGCCGACATCCAGCATCGAGGTTTCGATCTCGCGGTAGCCGCGGTTGTTCCAGACGACGAAGATGACCGGCGCCTGGGCGTCGAGCGCGGCGCCCAGTTCCGGCAGCGTGAACTGGAAGCCGCCGTCCCCCGTCAGGCAGACGACTGGCGCATCGGGTACCGCAAGGGCAGCGCCAATCGCCGCCGGCGGGCCGTAGCCGAGCGCGCCAAAACCGGTGGCGGCATTGAACCAGCCGCCTGGCCGATCATGGTCGTAGTAGAGGTTGGCGGCATAGATCGGCTGCGTCGAATCGCCGACGATGAACGCACCCGGCAGCGCATCGCGAATCACCTCTACGGCACGTACCTGCGCCTGCAGCGTCGGATTGATCTCGGCAAAGGCCGCTTTCCGAGTCGCAGCGGCGCGCGCCGGGCCAGCTTCGCTCGCCGGGCCATCGCCGATTTCCTCGAGCAGCGCTTCGAGCGCCTCGGCGCAATCGGCTTGAATCGACACCGTCGCCGGTCGGCGGGCAAGCTGGTCCGCGCCGATATCGATGCGGATCAGATTGGCGGGCAAGACGAAACCGCCATCGCTGTAGCCGTCATAGTCGGTCGGGCCGAATTCGGTGCCGGCGGCAATGACCAGATCCGCTTCGGCCATCAGCGCCCGCACGGCCTTCAGGCTGGGACTGGCCGGCACGCAAAGCGGATGGGCATGCAAGAGGCCGCGCGCATTGGCGGTCTGGACGACCGGCGCTCCCAGCCGTTCGGCCAGCCGCCGCAATGACGCCTCGGCGCGTTTGGCGCCGCCGCCGACAAGGACCAGCGGACGGCGCGCCGCGGCGATGAGTTTGGCCGCTCTGGCAATTGCCGCACCGTCCGGCGCGGGCGGCGCTGCATTGCTCAGCATGGCAGCGATGCCATCCGCCGGCTTGACCATGACGTCGGTCGGGATTTCGATATGCACCGGGCCGGGGCGGGCCGATGAAAAAAGCGCGAAGGCGTGCGCCAGCGCGCCGGGCAATTCACCAGCCTCGGTGACCCGCTGCGAAGACAGCGCCACCTTCTCCATCATGCCGCGCTGGTCGGGCAGTTCATGCAGATGGCCCAGGCCCTTGCCCAACGTCGGCGTGGCGTTGACGCCCGAGATCACCAGCATGGGCACCGAATCGGCACGCGCCTGTCCCATGGCGGTGATGGTGTTGGTGAGCCCCGGTCCGGTGATGACGAAGGCGACGCCAGGCCTGCCGCTGGCGCGCGCATAGCCGTCCGCCATGAAGCCGGCACCCTGTTCGTGGCGCGGCGTGACATGGCGGATTTTCGAGCGCGCCAGCCCCCGGTAGAGTTCGACCGTGTGCACACCGGGAATGCCGAAGACCGTGTCGACGCCATGGGCTTCGAGCAGCGAAATGAGCGCCTCGCCGACGGTGGTCCCAATGGTGGTCATTGGCGCAGCACCGGCCGCGTCAGGCAGGTCGGGCCACCCTCGCAAGCGATGCAGAGCGCATCCGCCTCGAAGGTGGAAACCGTGCAGCCGGCCGCCTGCATGGCAGCAGCCGTCTTCGGAAAACCGGCGACGGCGATCACCTGGCGCGGCGCCGTCGGCAGCACGTTGAGGCTAAGCCCGTTGGAAGCATGGAACTCATCGGCATCGCCCTCGACCAGCCTGATGCCGCGCCCGCGCAGCAACTGGTAGAAGGCGGCCGGCAGCAGAGGCGCGTAGACCAGCGCCAGATCGTCGGCGAGCGGACTGATCACCGACATCAGATGCAGGCAGGCTTCCTCGCCGTGCCAGAGCGGCAGATCGAAGCCAAGAACCGAAATGCCTTTCGGCGCAAGCAGGTTTGAAAGCTGCTGGATGCCATCCTGGTTGGTGCGCACGCCACGGCCGACGGCCAGCGTGCTTGCATCCACCCAGACGCAGTCGCCGCCTTCCACCTGGCCAGGGCTTTCAATGCGGCCGAGGGTGGGAATGCCCATGCGGTTGTAAGCTGCTTCGTGCAGGCCAGGCTCAGTCCGGCGCAGCGCCTTGCCCATGGAAAGAATAATCGCGCCATGCTCGGTCATCAGCGACGGATCATGGGTGAAGACGGAATCGGCCAAGCCGTCATCGGCATCCGTCAGCCATTCGATCTCGGCGCCGGAAGCCGAAACCAGCTGTGTCAATCGCTCATGCTGGGCCGCAGCCTTTCCCGGCTCGAAACCTGGGCCGTAGTGCCATTCCCGCGCCCTGGCATGACGCATGGCGCTGGCGGCGGACCGCATAAGTACGCGTTTCAGCGGCCCGGCCATGGACTGCGACCCGTATGATTTGCCCACTAATTTCTCCCGAGACGTCCGTTGCCGCCACTAACCACTACAGCAAGCTGTGATCAATAGTCCAAAAACCATGGTTGACGGAGGCAAGCGGAACGGTCCATCTTGAGAACGGGAACTCTGTCAGTGACGGTTAATGGGTAAAAGAATCCAGCAGCGACGGGCTCGACCACTCCGCGGAGCGTCGAAGGGATGATGTCGCAAGGCGCTGCATCCGCACTGAAACACACGGCGCAAGACGGCGCCGCCGAAGCCATCCATGTCGAGAACCTGCACAAGAAGTTCGGTGAGCTGCATGTGCTGAAGGGCGTCTCACTGTCGGCGCGCGACGGCGAGGTCATCGCCATCATCGGCGGGTCAGGCTCGGGCAAATCGACGCTGCTGCGCTGCATCAACTGCCTGGAAAACCCGACCAGCGGCATCATCCGCGTCAATGGCGAGGAGATAAAGCTGAAGGCCGACAGCCACGGCCACACGGTTCCGGCCGACCGCAAGCAGATCGAGCGCATCCGCTCCAAGCTCGGCATGGTGTTCCAGAACTTCAATCTGTGGAGCCACATGACGCTTATCGAAAACGTCATCGAGGTTCCCGTGCATGTGCTTGGCGTCAGGCGCGATGTGGCGATCAGCGAGGCCGAAAAGCTGCTCGCCCGCGTCGGCCTGGCCGAAAAGCGCGACGTCTATCCGGCCTATTTGTCGGGCGGCCAGCAGCAGCGCGCCGCGATCGCCCGGGCGCTGGCCATCAATCCGCGCGTCATGCTGTTCGACGAGCCGACGTCAGCGCTCGACCCCGAACTGGTCGGCGAAGTGCTGAAGGTGATCGGCGACCTGGCGCGCGAAGGCCGCACCATGGTGCTGGTCACCCACGAGATGAAGTTCGCCCGCGAGGTCGCGACGCATGTCGTCTATCTCTACAATGGATTGGTCGAGGAAGAAGGACCGCCGGATCAGATCTTCGGCGCGCCCAGATCCGAAAGGCTCAAGCAGTTCATCCGCAACATCGGCTAGGACAGGCCGGGACGGAAGAAAACCGGGAACCAACAACAAACTGGGAGTCGTGAAATGAAGACTGTTCTGAAGACATTTGCCGCAGCGCTGCTGCTGGGCGTCGCCGCCATGGGCGTGGCCAAAGCCGATCCGGTCAAGATCGGCGTCGCCGCCGAGCCCTATCCGCCCTTCACCTCGCCGGATGCTTCGGGCAAGTGGGTCGGCTGGGAGATCGAATTCATCGACGCCGTCTGTGCCGAGGAGAAGCTCGACTGTGTCATCACACCGGTTGCCTGGGACGGCATCATCCCGGCGCTGACGACCAAGAAGATCGACCTCATTGTCAGCTCGATGTCGATCACCAACGAACGCAAGAAGACGATCGACTTCTCCGACAAATACTATAACACGCCGACCGCGATCATCGGCCCCAAGGACCAGAAATTCGGCTCCGCTCCGGACGACCTCAAGGGCAAGGTCATCGGCGTCCAGGTGTCGACCGTGCATGCCGTCTACGCCAAGAAGCACTTCGGCGCCACGGCTTCCGAGATCAAGGAATACCAGACCCAGGACGAAGCCAACAACGATCTTGCCGCCGGCCGCCTCGACGCGGTGCAGGCCGATTCCATCGCGCTTGGCGAATTCCTCAAGTCGGACCAGGGCAAAGCCTGCTGCGATCTGAAGGGCATGGTGGCTCCGGACGATGAAGTGCTCGGACCGGGCGTCGGCGCTGGCGTGCGCAAAGAGGACACCGACCTGAAGGACAAGATCAACGCCGGCATCAAGGCCATCCGCGCCAACGGCAAGTATGACGAGATCTCGAAGAAGTACTTCGATTTCGATATTTACGGCGGCTCGACGCAGTCGAACTGACATCGCCAACGCATAAGCAACAACCGCACGGCATCCCGCCGTGCGGTTTCGCCGAAACCTGTCCACGCACGCTTTCCGCTGACGACAATCGACAGCGGCTGACGCCAGCAATTCGGGGGCGACGCTGATCGACGCATTTCTTTCGGCCTCCGCGGCCGGCATCATCGAGCTTCTCTCGCCCTACCCGCCGGGCTGGGGCGGAACTCTTTTGGTTGGGCTGCTCCATTCGATCGAGATCGCGCTGGGCGCCACGTGCCTCGGTCTCTTGATCGGCACTGGCGGCGCTTATGGCAAGCTTTATGGCGGGCCGGTGGTGCGCGACCTGCTGGCGGTTTACACCACCGTCGTGCGTGCCGTGCCCGAACTTGTGCTGATCCTGCTGCTCTATTATGCCGGAACCGACCTGATCAACCAGGCGCTGACGGCGATGGGGTATCAGCGCGTCGACATCAGCGGGCTTGCCGCCGGCATCGCCGTGCTCGGCTTTGTCCAGGGCGCCTATTCGACCGAGGTGATCCGCGGCGCGATCCTGGCCATTCCACAAGGCCAGATCGAAGCCGCGCGCGCCTATGGAATGTCTCCCGGCCTGCTTCTGCGGCGCATCACCTTGCCGGCGATGCTGCCCTTCGCCATACCGGGCCTCGCCAATCTCTGGCTGATCGCCACCAAGGACACCGCCTTGCTGGCGGTCGTCGGGTTCTATGAACTGGCGCTGGCAACGCGCCAGGCCGCGGGCGTCACCAAAGCCTATTTCACCTTCTTTTTCGCTGCGGGCGTGCTCTATCTGCTGCTGTCGCTGTTTTCGAATCTGATCATCGGCCGTGTCGAAACCTGGTCGCGGCGCGGCATGCCTTCGCTCAAGGAGGCGCGCTGATGGCGAGCGAAGCGGCCATCATCAATGTCGTCGCGCGAACGTCGCTGTGGCTGCAGCCGCACCGCATCGTGCTGATTCTGATCGCCCTGGGCCTGGTTCTGGCGGCCGCCTTTTTCATGCGCTGGGACTGGCTGCCGCAGTACTATGAAATGGGACTGATCGGCATCTGGCGCTCGCTGTGGATCCTGGCCGTCACCTGCGTGCTGGGCTTCCTGCTCGCCGTGCCGCTCGGGCTGGCGCAGGCCACCGGCTCCTTCTGGTTCGCCGCACCCGCCAAGGTCTTCTGCACGGTGATCCGGGGCACGCCGCTGCTGATCCAGCTGTGGCTGCTCTATTACGGCCTGGGCTCGCTGTTTCCGCAATATCCGTGGATCCGCGAATCCTGGATGTGGCCGTATCTGCGGCAAGCCTGGCCCTACGGCGTGCTGGCGCTGACCTTGTCTTTCGCCGGGTATGAGGGCGAGGTGATGCGCGGCGCCTTTGCCGGCGTTCCCAAGGGCCAGCTCGAGGCCGCCCGCGCCTTCGGCATGAGCCGCTGGAAGGCATTTCGCCGCATCTGGCTGCCGCAAGCCATCTACCGGGCGCTGCCGACGCTGACCGGCGAAACGGTGCTGCAGCTGAAGTCGACGCCACTGGTGGCGACGATCAGCGTCATCGACATCTTCGCCGTTTCGTCCAAGGTGCGGCAGGACACCTACCTCACCTACGAACCCTTGCTGCTGCTGGCGCTGATCTACATGACGATCACCGGCATTCTGGTCTTCGCCTTCAGCAGGATCGAGGCACGGATCCCCAACAAGATCGGTTAGAAACGCACAGGCAAGGGCCTTGGTTGGGGGCGACGGACAGGTCCGCCGCTTTTCTTGCA
The DNA here is from genome assembly GCF_056781655.1 of Mesorhizobium bavaricum. NCBI lineage: Bacteria > Pseudomonadati > Pseudomonadota > Alphaproteobacteria > Hyphomicrobiales > Phyllobacteriaceae > Mesorhizobium > Mesorhizobium bavaricum. The sequence goes on from NZ_CM165566.1 coordinate 567,791, forward strand.
GTTGCGGACGATTTTCAACACAAACGCCGCCTCATGTGCTGCTACTCACAGGGTCAGCCAACCCGAACAATTACCGCAATCGCAGGACGGCCATGATGCAACTCAGTCTCGACCAGGCAAAAGGACTGTGCCGGATGGCGGCACTTGGCGCCGGCGCCAATGAGGAAGCGGCGCAATCGCTCACCGCCTCGATCATCGCCGCCGAGGCCGAAGGACTTTCGACCGTCGGCCTGACGCATTTCATCGACTATCTCGAGGCGCTCGAAGCCGGACGCATCGACGGCAATGCCGACCCGGTGATCACCCGGCCGGCGCTGGCGGTCTATCTCTCCGACGCGCGCGGCGGGCTGGCGCATACCGGCTTCGACCGCACCATAGACGACCTCGTCAAGGCCGCCCGGTTGTTCGGCGTCGCCATCTTCTCGCAGAAGAACGCCTATACATGCGGCGCGCTCGGCTACTTCACCGGAAGGCTGGCAGCACTTGGGCTGGTGTCGTTCGCCGCCACCAACGGGCCGGCCGTGCTTGCCGGCTCGGGCTCGGTCAAGCCGGTCTACTGCACCAACCCGATGTCGTTTGCAGCACCCGCCGCCGACGGCGCGCCGCTGGTCATCGACCAGTCGTCGAGCGCCACCGCTTTCGTCAACATCCGCAAGGCGGCGGAGGACGGCAAGACAATCCCCGAAGGCTGGGCGCTGGACGCCAGCGGCAACCCGACCACCGATCCGGCCGCCGCCATGAAAGGCGCCATGCTTGCCTTCGGTGGCCAGCGCGGCGCCAACATCGCGCTGATGGTCGAAGTGCTGGCGGCGGGCCTGTCGGGCGCCAACTGGTCGCTCGACGCGCCGTGGTTCAGCGGCGGACCGGACAGTCCCGGAACCGGGCTGTTCGTGCTTGCCGTCGAGCCCAAGTTGCTCGATCCCGACTTCGAGCAGCGCATGAAGGACCAACTCGACCGGCTGCGGCGGCGCTTCGGCGTGCATGTGCCGGGACGTGCCCGGGCCGAGGCCGCCGAGAAGGCGCAAGCGCGGGGCATCACCGCGCCCAAGGCGGTGGTGCAGCGCATTTCCGAATTCGCCGCGCGTTATTCTTCCTAAATAATCCATTATTTATCAAATAGTTATCTGAAATCCGCCCGCTCAAAGCGCGGTGCGGTGCAAATTTTTTTTGCGCGCCGCTGAACCTTTCCGCGCATCGCTGCGACCCAGCTTTGTCCAGGGCAAGGCGAGCTTGCCCGATCCACCCCGAGGGGAACAGCAAACCGAAACGAAAGCCTGTTTCGCGCGGAGGATGTCCCTTTGCGCCTCGGAAACCCAACCCAAATCAAAAGGAAAATTGCCATGACCAACACCAAGATCACCATGCTGACCGCAGTCCTTCTTCTCGGCTCGTTCATGGGCGCCACCCAGGCGGCCAGTTTGAAGGCCGCGCCGGTGAAACCGTCCGCGCCCGGCGTCATCACCGCCCCGAGTGGCGGTGCCACCGAGGATCATTACTGCAAGAACGGCCACGCAAAATTCGCCAACTGCAGCGCCGATTTCATCGCGGCTTGCAAGAAGGTCGGCGGCACCATGTCGGATGTTCAGGGCTGGGGTGGGCGTACTTGCTTCACGCCCTCCTGATACCGTCTCAGGTCAGGCCGCTCCGTCGGCCCTGGCTTCGCGTGGATGTCACCCGGAAAACCCCGCCTCGGCGGGGTTTTCTGCGTCACTCCATGACCTTGGAGAATCGCCGGTGCTGCAAGATGCGTCAATAAAACATGTTTAAAAATGTCAACTTTTGTTTACTTGACTTCGACCGGCCCGATCGGCCGTCTGCAACGATCAGCAAACCAAGGAGTCACAATGTCGGCAAGCACGGACAGTCCCCGCAACAACCTTGTCATCCCGGTCCTTGGCAGGCTTTACGCAGCCTTGCATGATGGCGCGGAAACCGTTCTTCGCACTGTTGCCGGTGCGTTTCTCACCGTCCATGGTTCGCAGAAGATCACCAATCCTTTCGGCGCCGCCGAAATGGTCGAGGGTCTCGGCTTTTATCCCGGCGCTTTTTGGTCGTTGCTGCTGGCCTGCACCGAATTTTTCGGCGGCATTTTACTCGTCATCGGCCTTTTGACGCGGCCGGCCGCCTTTGCCGGCCTGTTCGTGCTGCTGGTCACCGTGTGGTTCCACTGGGTCACCATGGGCCAGGGTTTTTCGGGCGCGGAAAAGTCGCTTCTGTGGGCCGCGATCCTGCTGTTCTTCGTCATTCGCGGCGGCAACCGCCATTCGGTCGACGCCCGCATCGGCAAGGCGTTCTGACAAGGTCGAAACAAGGACAGCAGCGACGACGCGTCGCCCTTTGCCTTCGACGCAAAACGGATTATGAAACGGCTTCAGCCAAGCTTGCGAGCGCCGGAGCCAGCCATGACCGAAATCCTGCAGACCCCAAAGCTCGTCGTCGTCTTTGGCGGGTCGGGCTTTGTCGGCCGCCATGTCGTGCGCGCGCTGGCCAAGCGCGGCTATCGCATCCGGGTCGCCTGCCGGCGGCCCGATCTTGCCGGCCATCTGCAGCCGCTCGGCAATGTCGGCCAGATCCAGCCGGTGCAGGCCAATGTGCGCATGCGCTGGTCGATCGACCGCGCCGTGCAGGGCGCTGACCATGTCGTCAATCTGGTCGCTATCCTGCATGAGAGCGGCCGGCAGAAGTTCTCCGCCGTCCACGAGTTCGGCGCCCGCGCGGTGGCCGAGGCGGCGCGCGCCGTCGGCGCCGGCCTCACCCATGTTTCGGCGCTTGGCGCCGATCTGAACTCCGGATCGGATTACGCGCGCACCAAGGCGCTGGGCGAAAAGGCCGTCCTGGAGACGATCAAGGACGCCGTGATCTTCCGGCCGTCGATCAACTTTGGGCCCGAGGACGACTTCTTCAACCGCTTCGCCAACATGGCGCGCTATTCACCGGTGCTGCCGCTGATCGGCGGTGGTCAGACCAAGTTCCAGCCGGTCTATGTCGGCGACGTCGCCGAAGCAGTGGCGCGCTCGGTCGAGGGCAAGGTCGATGGCGGCCAGATCTACGAGCTTGGCGGCCCCAAGGTGCTGACCTTCAAGGAATGCATGGAAGAACTGCTTGACGTGATCGAGCGCAAGCGCCTGCTGGTGCCGGTGCCGTGGTGGGTGGCGAACATCCAGGCATCGATCCTTGGCCTCTTACCCAATCCGCTGCTGACCAAGGACCAGGTGATGCAGCTGCGCGAGCACAACATCGTTTCGGACGCGGCGGCCAAGGCTAACCGGACATTGGCTGGGCTCGGCATCCAGCCGCAATCGATCGCCACGATCCTGCCAAGCTACCTCTGGCGCTTCCGCGCCGCCGGCCAGTTCCAGCAGCGCAAGCCCGCGGCTTGATTCGACAGTCCCAAGGTGTGTTGAGAGTACGTCAGTACCAGAACTAACGTCGAGTGACCTGCATCGGCAGGCCGCCTTGCGGCTGCGTGGTCAGCTTCTGCACCGGCCAGGGTTTCGTGTCGACGGTGGTGTCGAAGCGGAAGCGCGACAGCATGATGGCGAGCGCGATGATCGCTTCCTGCATGGCGAAGCTGGCGCCGATGCAGACGCGAGGACCCGCGCCAAACGGCAGATACTGGAAGCGGTCGATCTTTTCGCGGTTTCCCGGGTGGAACCGTTCGGGCAGGAAGGCGTCGGGCCGGTCCCACAGTTTCCTGTGGCGATGGACGACCCACGGCATGACCAGCACCGCAGCGCGCTTCGGGATATAAAGATCCTTCCACATCTCCGGTTCGATCGGCTCGCGGTTGATCGACGGCGCCGGCGGATAGAGCCTGAGCGCTTCGTCGAAGGCGGCGCGGGTGAACGGCATGGCGTCGAGCCATTTCGTCGGATCGGGTTCGCGCGCCAACACCTGGTCGATCTCCTGCTCGACCCTGTCGCGCTCCCATGGCGATTCCGCGAGACAGTAAAGCGTCCAGCCGAGTGCGCGCGCCGTGGTCTCGTGGCCGGCGCCGATGAAGGTAATGATGTTGTCCTCGACCTCGGCCCGCGTCAGCCCCTCCGGTCCCTCGGCCTTGAGCAGGAGTGTCAGGAAATCCTGCGGCACGGCATCGGGATCGCGCTTGAATCTCTCTTCGCGCATCTTGACCGTGTCGGTGACGATCTTGCGGAAATAGGCCATGGTCTTGCGGCCGCGGATGCGGGTCAGCCGCGGCAGCCAGTCGGGCGCGCGCAACAGGTCGAGCGGATCGACGCGGCCCATGGTCTCGAACAGGCGGTCGATCTGGTTGGCGAAACTGCCCGGCTCGCCAGCGATCTCGCCGGAGAACAGCGTTTCGGCCAGGATGTCGTAGGTGAGCAGAGTCATGTCATGAGCGATGTCGGACGTGCCACCGTCTTCGTAGCGGGTGACGAACTCTTGCGTGCGCCTGAGCATCGGCTGGGCGAAGCCGAAGATGTGGCGCGGCGTGAACACCGGCGCCATCGCCTTGCGCGACCGCTTCCAGACCTCGCCCTCGGCGGTCAGCAGGCCGTCGCGCAGGATCGGCCGCAGGATCTTCTGGCGCACCGTCGCCATCTTGTAGTTCTTGGCATTGTCGACAAGCACATGGCGGATGAGGCCAGGATCGTTGGCAACAACTAGATGTCCGCCAACGCCATTCACCGAAATCCAGGGCTCGTTGTAGGTGTGCTCACCCCACAGTTCGAGCGGGTTGCGGTAGACGATGCGGATCATCTCCAGCGTCGAGGGAGGCGTCGTGCGCGGCTTTGGCGCCGGGGGAACGAATGGGGCGGGCTGGACGTCCATCGGATGCTCCGCTGATACATCAATGTAGTGGCTGGCAATCCGGGCGTCCATGTGACCGAACGGCAAGCCTAAGTGTGAAAGCAGACGGTCTGTTCAGCCGAATGTGACCGTTCGCCCGGAGGTGCCGCCTTGTCCGCGGTCATGCTCTGCCGTAGGTGACAGTCACCAACAGATACTGCCAATCGAAGGAGCCCGCCTTGAAGCACCAGTTGAACATCATCATCGGCAGCACGCGGCCCGGCCGTGCCGGACCGGTTTTTGCCGAGTGGCTGGAGGTATTCGCGCGCGAGCACGGGAAATTCGAACCGGTGCTGACCGACATCGCCTCGTTCAATCTGCCGGTTCTGGACGAGCCGCATCACCCCAAGCTTGGCAACTACCAGAACGACCACACCAAGGCCTGGTCGAAGGCGATCGATGCCGCCGACGCCTTTGTTTTCGTGGCGCCGGAATACAATTATTTCGTCGCTCCGGCGATCGTCAACGCGATCGACTATCTCGCGCGCGAATGGAAATACAAACCCGCCGCCATCCTCAGCTATGGCGGCGTCTCCGGCGGCCTGCGCGCCGCGCAAGCTCTCAAGCCGCTGCTGACCGCGGTCGGTGTAATGCCGATTTCCGAAGGGGTTTCCTTGCCGCTGTATCAGAAACTGCTCGAGAGTGACGGCTCTTTCCAGGCCAGCGAGCAGGTGCAGGGCGGAACCAGGACCATGCTGGACGAGCTGTTGCGCTGGAGCGAGGCCCTGAAGCCGATGCGGGCGGCCTGAAGGAGCCGGTTTTCGGCCAAAAGCCCGGCTTGCTCATGCCATAAAGAGGTGGAATGGTCGGCAATCGACTGAGCCGGGGGGCGGTTCGACTTGCGCTTGCTGTTTGCCTTGCTGCTGATGCTTGTGACCACCGCCTCGGCGGTGGCGGAGCGGCGCGTGGCGCTGGTCATCGCCGATGACGACTACCGCCTGATCCGGCCGCTCGCCAATCCGGTCAATGACGGCGAGGCGATGGCAGCGGCGCTGAAGAAGCTCGGCTTCGAGGTCTTTCTCGAAACCAATCGCGATCTCAGGCGCATGCGCCGTGCGCTCGTCGATTTTCGCGAGGATGCCAAGGACGCCGACGTGGCGCTGGTTTATTTCTCCGGCCATGGCGTCGAAATTTCTGGCGACAACCGGCTGCTGCCGATCGACGCCGACGCCTCTTCGCTCGACGCGCTTGAGAAGACCAGCCTGCCGCTCGAAGAGGTGCGCGACACCGTGGCCGCCACGGCCAAGGTCGGGCTGATCGTGCTCGACGCCTGCCGCAGCGATCCCTTCTCGGGCAGTGGCGGCGAAGGGCGCGGCGCGACGTCCCTGGCAAAGGACGTCGCAGACAAGGTCAAGCCGGGACTTGGCCGGATTGGCCGCGCCGAAAACATCCTGTTCGCCTTCTCGGCCGCGCCCGGCGAGACCGCCGCCGACGGCAGCGGCCAGAATTCGCCGTTCACGACCGCGCTGACCAAATATCTCGGCACCGACGGTCTCGAGATCCGCTCGGTGCTGACGCTCGTGCAGCAGGAGGTGTATGACCTGTCGCGCGGAAAACAGCTGCCTTATGTCGAGAGCGGCCTGCCGAAGCTGTTCTTTGCCACGGCGGCCAAGGAGCAGCTGCCGGAGCGCGAACGCCTGCTGCTCGCCATGGCCGACGTGACGCCCGAAATGCGTGGCGAAGTCGAGCAGATCGCCAGCGACGCCGACATGCCGCTGGCGCCGCTCTATGGCGCGCTGATCGGTTCCGACACCAGCCATCTGTCTGCGGACAGCCTGAACGCCAGGCTGCACGAGGCGGCCGACGCCTTCGTCAAGGTGCGCAGCGAAATGAAGACGCTCGCCTCCGACGATCCCCAAGTGGCGGAGCTGCGCCGGCAGGCCGAGGAGCAGCTGTCGCTCGGCGCTTTCGATGGCGCACGAGCGATCCTCGCCAGGGCCGCCGACATCGACAATGTCTCGCGCAACGCGCTGAAGGCCAATTTCGTCAGCCGCACGCTGTCCGAAGCCGCGACGCGTTTTCTGTCAGGCGGCGCGGCGCGCGCAGACCTCGACTATGCTAACGCCATCAAGGATTATGAATCGGTGTTGGCCCTCTATGGCGAAGCTGGGCAAACGGCGCTGACGCCGGACGACGCCGACCGTCATATCCGTACGCTGGATGAGCTTGGCAAGCTCTACACCCTGGTCGGCAACACCGATGCGGCGGGCCGCGCCTTTGCAGCGCTGGTGTCCATACTCGAGCTGCGTTCCAGCCGGGAGACCGACCCGAGCGTGAAGCGCGATTTCGCCGTCAGCCACATCAAGCTCGGCAACATCAGGCTGGCACAAGGCGACCTGCCGGCAGCGCTGCAGAACTATCAGACCGCCAGAACCATGCTGCGAGATCTGACGGCGGCCGAGCCCGAGCATCTGCCGTGGTTCGGTGACTTCGCCATGGCCGACGACAAGATCGGCAACGTGCTGGTGACGCAAGGCGATCTGGCGGGTGCTTCACAGATCTACCAGGAAAGCCTGTCGATCAAGAAACAGCTCGCCGACCATGAACCGGATCGCGCCGAGCTGCAGCGCGACCTGACCATCAGCTATGACGAGATCGGCGCGCTGGCGCGTACCGCCGGCCAGCTGGACAATGCACAGGCGGCCTATGAAGAGAGCCTGAAGATCCGGCTGGCGCTGGCCGCGAAGAAACCGCAGGATGCCGAGCGGCAGCGCGACGTCTCGGTCAGCCATACGACCATCGGCGATCTCAAGCGCGAGCGTGGCGATGCGGCGGGCGCGCTCGCGGCCTATCGGGCGGGCCAGGCGATCGCCGAACGACTGGTGGACCGCGATCCGGACAATAGCGAGCTGAAGCGCGACCTGTCTGTCGGCAACGCCAAGATCGGCAATGCGCTGAGCGACCAGGAAGACTGGCTGGCGGCGCTGGCCGCCTATCGGGACGCCTTGGGGATAGCCCGCGTGCTGGCGGCCGGCGACCCTGCCAACACGGACTGGCAGCGTGATCTCTCGATTTGCCTCGAGAAGGTCGCCGGCATCCTTGCGATGCAAGGCGATCGGGCGGGCGCGCTCAAGGCCTATACCGACAGTTTCGCCATCGCCGACCGGCTGGCCAAGCTCGATCCCGCCAATGCCGACTGGCAACGCGACCTGTCGATCACGCTGTCCGAAATCGGCATGCTCAAAGTCAAGCAGCGCGACATCAAAGGCGCGCGTCAGGCCTTCCAGGACAGTCTCGACATCCGCCAGAAACTCGCCGACGCCGATCCGAACAACGCCACCTGGCAACGCGATCTGGTGGTCGCCCTGATCGATTACGCTCAGGTTGCCAAGAACCCCAAGGCGGTGCTTTCCCAAGCGCTGGACATGACACTGGAGCTCGACCGCAGCGGCCGGCTGGCCCCGCGCTACCAGTTCATGATCAAATTTCTGCGCGAGCGGCTGGCGAAGATCGAGGCCCGCCGTCAATAGCCGGCTCATCCCTCGGGAAATGCCTGCAAACCTTGGAAAAACCGCCTTTTGCGCCTATATCTACGCAATATCAGAGGCGCGATTCGGGGCCGATTTTTAGCGCCGCGCTAGCGGCATCCAGACAACAGGTTTTCATGAGCGACCAGATCGAAAACAACAACGGCGTTGAAGCCGAATACGGCGCCGATTCCATTAAGGTTTTGAAGGGGTTGGATGCTGTCCGCAAACGCCCTGGCATGTATATCGGCGACACCGACGATGGTTCCGGCCTGCATCACATGGTCTATGAGGTGGTCGACAACGCCATCGACGAGGCGCTGGCCGGTCACGCCGACCTCGTCACCGTGACGCTCAACCCCGACGGTTCGGTGACGGTGATCGACAATGGCCGTGGCATTCCGACCGATATCCACACCGGCGAAGGCATTTCGGCGGCCGAAGTGATCATGACGCAGCTGCATGCCGGCGGCAAGTTCGACCAGAACTCCTACAAGGTGTCGGGCGGCCTGCATGGCGTCGGCGTCTCGGTGGTCAACGCTCTCTCAGCATGGCTGAAATTGAAGATCCGCCGCAACGGCCAGATCTTCGAGATGAGCTTCACACACGGCAATGCCGACGCGCCGCTGAAGGCGACGGGCAGCTATGAGCAGAACAAGGTTGCCGGCACCTATGAAGGACGCAGCGGCAGCGAGATCACCTTCTTTCCGTCATCCGAAACCTTCACCATGGTCGAGTTCGACCTCGGCACGCTGGAACACCGGTTGCGCGAGCTCGCCTTCCTGAATTCCGGCGTGCGCATCGTTTTGACCGATGCCCGCCATGCCGACGTCGTGCGCCACGAGCTGCACTATGACGGCGGTCTCGAGGAATTCGTCAAATATCTCGACCGGGTCAAGAAACCGCTGATCGACAAGCCGATCGCCATCAAGGCCGAGCGCGACGGCATCACCGTCGAAGTGGCGATGTGGTGGAACGACAGCTACCACGAGAACGTGCTGGCCTTCACCAACAACATCCCGCAGCGCGATGGCGGCACGCATCTGGCCGGTTTCCGCGGCGCGCTGACCCGTCAGATCACCGGTTATGGCGACTCCTCGGGCCTGACCAAGAAGGAAAAGGTCTCGCTGATCGGCGACGACTGCCGCGAAGGGCTGACGGCGGTGCTTTCGGTCAAGGTTCCCGATCCGAAATTCTCCTCGCAGACCAAGGACAAGCTGGTCTCGTCGGAAGTCCGCCCGGTTGTCGAAGGTCTGGTCAACGAGGCGCTCGGCACCTGGCTGGAAGAACACCCGACCGAGGGCAAGGTGGTCATCGAGAAGGTGATTCAGGCCGCGGCGGCGCGCGAAGCGGCACGCAAGGCGCGCGATATCACCCGCAAGAGCTCGCTCGGCGTCACCTCGCTGCCCGGCAAGCTGGCCGACTGCCAGGAGCGCGACCCGGCGAAATCCGAAATCTTCATCGTCGAGGGTGATTCCGCCGGCGGCTCGGCCAAGGGTGGGCGTTCGCGCCAGAACCAGGCGATCCTTCCCTTGCGCGGCAAGATCCTCAATGTCGAGCGGGCGCGCTTCGACCGCATGCTCGGCTCCGACATGATCGGCACGCTGATCACCGCGCTCGGCACCTCGATCGGCAAGGACGAGTTCAACGCCGACAAGCTACGCTATCACAAGATCATCCTGATGACCGACGCCGACGTCGACGGCGCCCACATCCGCACCTTGCTGCTCACCTTCTTCTTCCGGCAGATGCCGGAGCTGATCGAGCGCGGCCATCTCTACATCGCCCAGCCGCCGCTCTACAAAGTGACGCGCGGCAAGAGCTCGCAATACATCAAGGACGAGAGCGCCTTCGAGGAGTTCCTGATCGGTTCGGGGCTGGAGGAAGCATCGCTTTCGCTGGGCTCGGGCGAGGTTCGCGCCGGGCAGGATCTGCGCAGCGCCATCGACGATGCACTGGCCGTGCGCCAACTCATCAACGGGTTGCACACGCGCTACAACAGAGGCGTGGTCGAACAGGCGGCGATTGCCGGCGGGCTCAACCCAGACGTCTTCACCGATCTCGGCCGCGCCGATACCATGGCTGAGCGGGTTGCAAAACGTCTCGACATCATCGCCGAGGACACCGAGCGCGGCTGGACCGGCCGCATGTCGACTTCGAATGAAGGCGTCGGCGGCTATGTGTTCGAACGTACGGTGCGCAGCGTCAAGGAATACGCGCATCTCGATCTGGCGCTGATCAATTCGGCCGATGCACGCCAGCTCGACCGCTACGCACAGCGCCTTAGCGACGTCTACGGCACGCCGCCGGTGCTGCGCCGCAAGGACGTGTCCGAAACCATCTCGGGGCCGCTGGCGCTGCTCAACGCCGTCTTTGCGACCGGCCGCAAGGGCCTGACCATGCAGCGCTACAAGGGCCTCGGCGAGATGAACGCCGAACAGCTCTGGGAAACCACGCTCGACCCGAATGTGCGCTCGCTGCTGCAGGTCAAGGTCAATGACGCCACCGACGCCGACTCGCTGTTCTCGCGGCTGATGGGCGACGAGGTCGAACCGAGACGCGAGTTCATCCAGGACAACGCGCTGTCGGTCGCCAACCTGGATATTTAAGACCGTAGCGATGCTCTGAAGAAGCTTGCCAGGGCGGCGTTCAGGCGCCGATGAAACGCGGCCCGGTCGAAGCCAGGTGCGTCGATGCAAATCGTGGGAGCGGCGGCGCGCAGTTGGGCGCTGCATGGGGGCAAGAATGCATAGTGGCCCGCCAGGGGTTCAACACGATACTCTGGTGGTCGAGGCAGCGCCGAACGGACGTGTTCTTCATACCAGGGGTTGGGTTGATGCCGGTCGTTGGCCGCGCGCCACATGAGCACCGGGATTTGAACCGAGGCGAGGCCGGCGCGGTCGAAGATGAAGCCGAACGCGGGCGCGGCAGCTGCAATGGCGCGGATTCGCCGATCAGGCTTCCACGCCTCCGGCGGTGGTTGGACCGCTTCTGCAACTGAATGGACCCCCGCTCTCGCCAGCGCGGTGCAAAGATCGTGTCGGGGATTTGCCGCGCAGTAGGGGTCAATCCTGTCGAGGTTGGGTATTCCCCCCGCTTCGACGAGTACGGTGAAGCCGCCATTCGAGAACCCAAAGGCGCCGATGCGCCGCGGATCGATGTCGGCGTGTCCCCGCCAGTCCTTCAGCATGAAATCGATCAGCCGGCTTAGTTGAGCGGGCCGGCGCCACAGCATCAGCACCTTGCTCTGGTCGTCGTAAGTATCGCCGGCATGGCTGACCGCGGCCACGACGAACCCAGCTCTCGCCAATGCGAGCGCCGTATCATAATGACCGGCGTAGGATCCGCCGCCTCCATGCGAGATCACGATGAGCGGCAGCACACTGCCCTTTACCGGACCGGAAGGCGCGACGCGCTGGTTGAAGCTTTCCAGCGGCACATCGTGCGGCTCGGCGGTTGTCGGGTACCAGATACCGGCGACCAGTGGCGGTTCGCCGCCATTGGGAACGCGAACGACTTCAAAGCCCACGGGAGAAAGATGCGCGATGTTTTTGGCAACCAGACTGGCCGACGTCGCGCCAATCGGCGCACCAGCTGTAGCGGCGAGAGTCCCGCCCCAGGTGAACAGACCGGAGAGCAAGACCAGGCCGACGAAAATTGCTGAGCGCGGCCTGCGGACAGCAGCCCAAATCCGCCGGGCTTTTGCTTTTCGCGCCTCCAGGAATGTCTTCTGAGTCATTTGTCTTCCTACTCGACAAGGAAAGTGGCGCTTCGAAGGAATTGGCAAGGCTATCCTGCCAGTTCCGGTTTCACCATGTCTGGCGCGCTCACGCGCCAACGGCGCCCTGGAATCATTTGAAACCCGCCGGAACAGAAGTCCCTGAGGGACATTGTGACGGTATCGACCCCAATTTCTCACAGGAGGCCTTCATGGGACGCGGTATCTTACTCTGGTTGCTCGGAATCCCGATTCCAATCATTATTCTGATCATGCTCTTTGTACGGTAGGGGGAATACATGCAGTCCACCCTATCGGCTGTCGATGTTTCCTCATCCACAGAATCCTCCACTACCGCCGTCAGCTGGGGACCGATCATTGCCGGCGCCTTCGCGGCCTCGACGTTGACCTTCATCCTCATGCTGCTCGGCTCAGGGCTTGGGCTGAGCATGGTTTCACCCTGGTCGGGCTCGGGAGCTTCGGTCACCACCTTCGCGGTGTCCACCGCGATCTGGCTGATCATCGTGCAATGGCTGTCCTCCGGTGTCGGCGGCTACCTTGCGGGACGCCTGCGCACCAAATGGGTCGGCATCCACACCGACGAGGTCTATTTCCGTGATACCGCCCACGGCTTCCTCGCGTGGGCATTGGCAACCTTGCTCGTCGTCGGCGTGCTTGGCTCGGCTCTTTCTACCGCGCTCGGTTCAGGCGTGCAGGCAGTCTCCACCGTGGCTTCGGGTGCCGCCATGGGAGCGTCGGGCGGTGCTTCGGCCAACGCCGGTGGCGCTTCGACTGACAATCCGACGTCCTATCTGGTGGATTCGCTGTTCCGTCCGGCCGATCCGAACAAGCTCGCGGCCGCCAATCCGGACAGCGATGCTGCCGCGGTCGGACAGGCCTCGCGCATCCTGATCGCCAGTGCCACGGCGGGTGAGATTTCGGCCGACGACAAGACCTACCTGTCGCAGCTGGTCGCCGCCCGCACCGGCCTGTCCGAATCCGACGCCAAGGCGCGTGTCGATGCTCTTGTTGCGAAGGTTGAGGACGCCAAGGTCAAGGCCAAGCAGGCGGCAGACACAGCCAGGAAAGGCAGTGCGACTTTTGCACTGCTTGGTGCACTGTCGCTGGTCATCGGTGCCTTCATCGCCAGTGCTGCAGCGGCCCTCGGTGGAAGGCAGCGCGACGACGACGAAGCGGTGTTCATCACAAGCCGCTGAACCGGTTCCGCCCGTTCAAAAAGCAAGAAAGCCCGGCTGTGAGGCCGGGCTTTTATGTGTGTTCAATCGCGCCATGGTCGGATCAATGATCCATCGCCTTGACGATCTCCTCGGTCATCTTCTTGGCGTCGCCGAGCAGCATCATGGTGCCGTCCTTGTAGAACAGCGTGTTGTCGATGCCGGCATAGCCGGAGCCGAGCGAGCGCTTGACGAACAGGCAGGTGCGCGCCTTGTCGACATCGAGGATCGGCATGCCGTAGATCGGCGACGACTTGTCGTCTCGGGCCGAAGGGTTGGTGACGTCGTTGGCGCCGATGACATAGGCAACGTCGGCCTGCGCGAATTCGGAGTTGATGTCTTCGAGTTCGAACACCTCGTCATAGGGCACGTTGGCCTCGGCGAGCAGCACGTTCATGTGCCCGGGCATGCGGCCGGCCACAGGATGAATAGCGTACTTCACGTCCACGCCGTTGGCCTTGAGCTTGTCGGCCATCTCGCGCAGCGCATGCTGCGCCTGGGCGACCGCCATGCCGTAGCCCGGCACGATGATGACCTTCTGCGCGTTCATCATCAGGTAGGCGGCGTCGTCGGCCGAACCCTGCTTGACGGTGCGTTCGATGCCGTCATCTGCCGCTGCCGCCGTCTCGCCGCCGAAGCCGCCGAGAATGACCGAGATGAAGCTCCGGTTCATGCCCTTGCACATGATGTAGGACAGGATCGCACCGGAAGAGCCGACCAGCGCGCCGGTGATGATCAGCGCCAGGTTGCCGAGCGTGAAGCCGAGAGCCGCGGCTGCCCAGCCCGAATAGGAATTCAGCATCGAGACGACGACCGGCATGTCGGCGCCACCGATCGGGATGATGAGCAGGATGCCCAGTACCAGCGAGGCCGCGACGATCAGCCAGAAGACCAGTTTCGATTCCGTGCCGACCAGAAGCACGATCAACACGATCAACGCGATGCCAAGGGCGGCGTTGATGAAGTGGCGACCGCCGATATGATCGGCTTGCCCGACATGCGGCCGTCGAGTTTCAAGAAGGCGATGACAGAACCGGTGAAGGTGATGGCGCCGATGGCGACGCCAAGGCTCATCTCGATCAAAGCCTGGGCATGGATGTCGCCATTCGTGCCGATGCCAAAGCTTTCCGGCGCATAGATGGCCGCGGCCGCCACCATGACGGCGGCAAGGCCGACCAGCGAGTGGAAGGCCGCAACCAGCTGCGGCATCGATGTCATGGCGATGCGGCGCGCGGTGATGGCGCCAACGCCGCCGCCAATGGCGAGGCCGAGCACGATCAGGCCGAAGCGGCCGGCTGACGGGGTCGCCAGGGCAAGCGTGGTGGCGATGGCGATGCCCATGCCGATCATGCCGTAGAGGTTGCCCTGACGGCTGGTGGTCGGGTGCGACAGGCCGCGCAGCGCCATGATGAACAGGACGCCGGAAACCAGATAGAGGAAGGACGCGAAGTTGGCGTTCATGGCGCTCTACTTGTCCTTCTTCTTGTACATGGCCAGCATGCGCTGGGTGACGAGGAAGCCGCCGAAGATATTGACCGAGACCAGCATCAGCGCGACGAAGCCGAAGCCGGCGGCGATGCCGGAAGCCGCGATGCCGACGGCGAGCAGCGCACCGACGACGATGACCGATGAGATGGCGTTGGTGACCGCCATCAGCGGCGTGTGCAAGGCGGGGGTCACCGACCAGACGACATAATAGCCGACGAAGATCGCCAGCACGAAAATGGCGAAGCGGAAGACAAAGGGATCGATGGCGCCGCCGGACAGCGCGTGCGCGGCGTCACCCGCCGCATCGGCACCGCCAGGCGCGGTCGCCATATTCTGCACCGCCAGCCGAACGGCGGCCGAGGCCTGGTCGAGCTGGTCGAGGGCTTTCTGCAAGGTCTGATCCATCACGCAATGCCTTTCGACTTCGACGAGGGCGACTTGGGTGCGGCCGGTTTCTTTGGCGCGGCTTTCTTAGACGCAGCCGGTTTGGCCGAAGCGTCGGCGACCATGGTCGTGGCTGGGATTGCAGGCGGCTCGACATGTGGCTGCTGGTCAGCCTTCATGAAAGCAGGATGCACGATCTTGCCGCCGTCGGTCAGCATCGTCGCCTTGACCAGGTCGTCGTCGCGGTTGATGGCAAGCGTCTTCGTCGTCTTGTCGACCAGCGTTTCGAGGAAGGCGAACAGGTTCCTGGCGTAGAGCAGCGAGGCCGATGCGGCGATGCGGCCGGGCACATTGAGGTGACCGACGATCTTGACGTTGTTGACCGTGGTGACAACCTTGCCGGCTTCAGCGCCCTCGACATTGCCGCCGCGCTCGACCGCGAGGTCGACGAGCACCGAGCCCGGCTTCATCGACGCGACCATCGCCGCCGACACCAGCTTGGGCGCCGGCCGGCCGGGTATCAGCGCCGTGGTGATGACGATGTCCTGCTTGGCGATATGCTCGGCGGTGAGTGCTGCCTGCTTGGCCTGGTATTCCTTCGACATTTCCTTGGCGTAGCCGCCGGCCGTTTCGGCAGCCTTGAATTCCTCGTCCTCGACAGCGAGGAACTTTGCGCCAAGCGAGGCGACCTGCTCCTTGGCGGCGGGGCGAACGTCGGTCGCGGTGACGACAGCGCCGAGGCGGCGCGCCGTGGCAATAGCCTGTAGGCCGGCGACGCCGACGCCCATGATGAAGACTTTCGCCGCCGGCACCGTGCCCGCCGCCGTCATCATCATCGGCAGTGCCCGGTCATATTCCGAAGCGCCGTCGATGACTGCCTGGTAGCCGGCGAGATTGGCCTGCGAGGACAAAACGTCCATCGACTGGGCCCGGGTGATGCGCGGCATGAATTCCATCGAAAAGGCGGTGACGCCCGCCTTGGCCAGGGCGGCCACGGCGGCATCATTGCCGTAGGGATCCATGATGGCGATGACCGCCGCACCCGGCTTGTAGCTCTTCAACTCGGCTTCCGTTGGCCGCCGCACCTTCAGCACGACATCGCCCTTGGCAACATCGGAGGCCTTGCCAATCGTGGCGCCGACCTTGGCGAATTCCTCGTCGGGAATGCGCGACCGCGTCCCGGCACCGGTCTCGACGAGGACGTCGAGACCCAACGCCGCCAGCCGTTTCACCGTATCGGGCGAAGCCGCGACGCGCGGCTCGTTGGCATCGAGTTCACGAGGGATGAAAACCGTCTGTCCCACCGCATGATCCTTTCGGCC
Organism: Mesorhizobium bavaricum; assembly: GCF_056781655.1. Lineage (NCBI taxonomy): Bacteria > Pseudomonadati > Pseudomonadota > Alphaproteobacteria > Hyphomicrobiales > Phyllobacteriaceae > Mesorhizobium > Mesorhizobium bavaricum. Next base: position 584,214 of record NZ_CM165566.1, read on the forward strand.
GGAAGCTGTTCCCGCAAGACGCCGACCGGCCTCGCGGCGGCGCCGTGGACAAGGTATCGGAAAAGTCTATCGGAGGATAAAGGCGCCGGCGGCCAGAATCAGAACGAACAGGATGGTCGCCGAAAAGAAGCCGCCCGCGAAGAAGCCAAAAGCCATCGCCAGGAGTATGGCTAGGCAAAAGAGCGATCCGTATTTGGCGAGCATGAGAAAACCCGCATAGGTGCGGTCATGCTCGGCATAGTCCATCTTCGCGCCCAGTTCGACAGGACCGGTCGGCGTGTGATCAGCCATAGCAATACCCCTTCGAAGACATCTTTCAGGCACATAGCGAAAAGCCGGGCCGAGAGCAATGGCGCTATTGCCGCATCACAGCCGACAACGCCTCAAAGGAAAATTGAAGCCGGCTTGCTGGAGCCGGACAACAGCCGGCGCCCGCAGGCGGCCCTGCTGCCGGATTGCGCCTTGACCCTTATCCCCGGGTCCAGGCGTCTAGGAGGATGCTCCCGAGGTGACCTCGCCGCAGCGCCCCTTCAGCGGACGAGGTGCGGGAAAAGCCCGAGCAATCCAACGACGATCAGATAGAGCGCGACGATGTAGTTCAACAGCCTTGGCATCACCAGGATCAGCACGCCGGCGATCAGCGAGATGAGCGGGGTGAGCGCAAGCGTGGAAATGGTCATGTCCGGTTCCTTCTGACAAATCCGTCGGGATGATGACAAAGACTAGGGCGACAGCGCCGCCGTCATCAAAACGCGGAAGTGGTCGGAAAGCTCCAGGCGCTTTACGAAAATCGCGAGCCTCAGGCGGCGTCGCGATAATATTTCGCTGTTGGCACGACGGACAGGGGTGTCAGTCCGTTGATGGCCGGATTGGCAAACATCAGCCGCTGTTCCATCGGCGTCGACCTGAAGAATGGGAACCGTTCGAGCGTCAGACGCATATTTTCGCCGGAAGGGATTTCGAACAGTGCGATCGGGGCAAGAACGCCCGGAAACACTTTACCCTCGGTCCTCTGCACGGCGTTGAAGTAACGGGCATAAAAATTGGAATGCTCGAGCTTGACCGGCGTAAGCACCGAGTTCTGGCCAAAGTAGCGCGAGGCCACCATGGCAAGCCTGAGTGTCAGGAAAGGCAGCACTCCGGGCGCCGGCGCGCTGTCGGGATCGGTTGCGAACCGGGTTCCGTCAATGAAGGTTTCGCCGCGGGCAAGTCGCTCGATCAGTATTTCCGGATAGGCATCGACGGAGGGCGAATTCGGGTGCTCGCTAGAAATGTAATGGAAGCGGATGGTGCTGACCAGTTCGCCATAGCAATAGACACCGAACCTGTAGGAGTTCGGCAGATCGTCCCAACGATCCTCGAACATCCCGCGGGCGATCGGGCCGCACATGCCTGAGCGCAGGTAGGATTTGTAGCGCAGTCGGTAGATCGCCTCCAGATCTTCGCCGCCTGTAATGAGGCGATAATCGACATGCTCCAGCAATTGCATAATCGATCGATTCAGCACTGAATCCCCGGCTGTGCTGACCACGCCAGACGCATTCCTTGCAGCCCCTGCAGCATCCATTATCTGTCCTCGAAAATCCGCCTGCTGATAAGCTATTCGAGCTGAAATGAGACACAAGCTGAAATATCGATGTTGTTGATTTACCTTCTGTTAACCTTAACGGCTGAGCGCCGTTGAGAATGTTTGTTGGTCAGCAATTCGCGTGAGAAGGATGCCGCCGAGGGCGATCTGGATCATGGCGTTCTGAGACTTCGATGCGTTTCGCAGTCGCGCACCAGGAGGCTCCATGGCATGGCTCAGCCGAACGTTCGCTCGACGACCCAGCGCCGAGGGAGGAGTTCAAGCGAACTTCGAAACGACGACACTAGATCACCGTTTCACGGAACACGGCGAACTGCTCTATCCCTTTGTTTTGACGCAATTTCGGACGGAAAACCGTTTCACACTTTCCTGGAATTGCTCTAACGGGCTGTCCGTTTGCCGGTTAGACGCAGGTCCGCGACGAATGGCCAGGTGACACTCGACATCGTCTCGATACCCGACGCACTAAGCGCGGCACCGAAGAGGAAGCCCTGCACGAGATCCGGTTTGACCTGCAAGGCCAGGATCTTGAGCTGCTCGAAGGTCTCGACACCTTCGACGGTCACGGAAAGTCCGAGCGGTCGAGACAGATTGACGATGCCCTTGAGCAGTTCGAGCGAACGGCTGTTCTGGGTGACGTCGATCAGGAACGAACGGTCGATCTTGATCTTGTCGAGCGGCAGCTTGTGCAGGTAGCTCAGGCTCGAATAGCCGGTGCCGAAATCGTCGAGCGCAATGCGCACGCCAAGCTGCTTCAGCTCCTCGATGTACTGGCGCGTCAGCGACTTGTCGTCGAGCAACGCCGTTTCGGTGACCTCGATCTCCAGCCGGCCGGCGGCGAGGCCGGAGCTGGTCAACGCATCACGAACCTTCTGGACGACGTCGCGGTTGCGGAAATCCTTGGCGGAGAGATTGACCGAGACGCTGGTCTGGTCTGGCCATTTGGCGCATTCGGTGCAGGCCGCCTGCAGCACGAAGGTGCTGATCTCGGAAATGATGCCCATTTCCTCGGCCAGCGGAATGAAGATGCTGGGCGAGATCGGCCCGAGATCTGGATGGTCCCACCGGCACAGCGCCTCGCAGCTGGCGATACGCATGGTGTTCATCGCAACGATCGGCTGATAGACCACCCTCAGGGCCTTGCTTTCCACGGCGGTGCGCAGATCCGCCTTCATCAGCTGACGATTGCGGAAGGCGGCATCCATCGAGGCCTCGAACAGCCGCCAGCTGTTCTTGCCGAGTTCCTTGGCCTTGTAGAGCGCGAGGTCCGCCTTGACGATCATGGCGTCGACATCGGTATCCTTGACCCGCGACAGTACTGCGCCGCCGCTGGCCTGGATGCGCAGCCCGTGACCGGCGACGTCGACCTCCCCCTGCAAGCCGGCGAAAATCTCGTCGAGCTGGCCGGTCAGATGGCTCTCATCCTCGACGCGGTCGAAGAAGATCATGAATTCGTCGCCGCCGAAACGGCTGACCGTGATGCCTTGCCCGGCAATGGCGGCAAGCCGCTCGGCGACGGCGTAGATCAAACCGTCGCCGATCGGATGCCCAAGCGTGTCGTTGACGCTCTTGAAATCATCAAGGTCGAGCACTGCCAGCCCGCAAAGACGGTCGAGGTCGCCGGACGCCATGGCCTCGCCGACCAGTTCGTGGAAATAGGCGCGGTTGGGCAGGCCGGTGAGGTTGTCGTAGCGTGCCATGAAGCGGATCTTGTCTTCCGCCTCGACACGGGCGGTGACGTCCTCGAAGGTGATGACGCCCAGTTCCTGGCTGCCTTCGCGAGCCGAGAATTCATAGTGCTGGCCGTTGGCGAGGGAAACCAGCACCTTGCGGTCGCGGCCCTCGCGCAGGGCGCGGGTCAGCTGGGCTTCGATGTAGCGGCAATCCTTCGGTGCCAGCATGCCGCCGGCGACGCCACGCATCAAAAGACCATGGATCGACCGCCCGAGCAGCGCATCCGGCGACTTGAGCGACATCAGATGCGCCGCTTCGGCATTGGCCACCGCCACGCGCCCGTCCGGGCCGAGCATGACAAGGCCGTGCGACATGGTGTTGAGGGCGCGATCGAACCTGCGCGCGAGCTTCCTCGCTTCCTTGTGGCCGATGACCGCCGAGAAAAGCACGTTGCGGACGTGGTCGGCGCTGTTGATCGTGATGAAAGTCAATGGGATGATCATCAGCCCCAGAAGGACCGAGGGGACATCCATGCGCAGCAGGAGTCCGAGTGCTGCCGGACCAATGAAGGTCACGGAAAAAATCCGCACCATGCGCGGAGATCCGTAGTTCCGGCCAACAACCGTAACCAAGGTTGCCAAGGTCAGCGACGTCGCGGCCAGTTCGGCAAAGGGATCGGGATACACATAGATCGATATGAAGCATAGCGTGCCCAGCCCGAGGCCCTGCAGGCTGCCCTTGAGGATGTAGTTGCGCTCCCACTGCTGCGCTTCTTCAACATTGGCTATTACACCGCCAGCCTTCCTGAAGGCGCGAATGCCGAAGTAGCGGAAAAGGCTGATGGACAGCAGAACAAAAGAGAAAGCCAGGAACAACGGATTGTGCGTGCGCAAGTAGATCATGAATCCGAGGATCCAGTAGCACGCACCGCCGATCACCAGCATGTGGGCGTTGTCGAACAACGACCGCACAAACTGGATATAAACATCCGCGGGGATGTTTTCGGTCTTTGTTCTGCCCATATCGTCGGCCCAACGCTAGGCCTTGTCATGCCACACCCGCCTTAAGAAAGGCTTAGAACGGTGGTTTTGGCTCGGTTGCCGAGGGTGCGCAAATGCCGGACAGACTGGGAAATCTAGCTTCAGGTAAACAAGGCCATCATTCGGCGGCCTGAAGTCTCGGCCGTGCCGGCGTGCCCGACAGGCGTTCGAGCAGCCTTTGGCGTTCGCCCGCGGCCTTTTCGGCGCTGGCCTGGCGGACGTGGCCATAGCCGCGAATGAGGGCCGGCACCGAGGCAAGGGCTATTGCCGCATCGACCCCGGCCGGCGCCAGCGAGTTGGCGACCAGCTCCAGATCCGCTTCGTACTGCGCAAGAAGCTGCCGCTCCATGCGCCGCTCGGCGGTGTAGCCGAACAGGTCGAAGGCGGTGCCGCGCAGGCCTTTCATCGCCGCCAGCAGGCGAAAACCCTTCATCATCCAGGGACCGAAGCTCGATTTCCGCGGCGTGCCGTCATTGCCGCGGCGGCCCATGATCGGCGGCGCGAGATGGAATTCGAGTTTTTCGTAGCTCTGGAACTGCTTGCGCAGTTCGGCGGTAAACGAGCCGTCGGTATAGAGCCGCGCCACCTCGTACTCGTCCTTGATCGCCATCAGCTTGAACAGGTTCCTGGCGGCAGCTTCCGATACCGCGGTCGAACCGGGCACGGCCTTGGCCTCGGCGGCCCGCAAGACGGCCAGCTTTTCGGCGTAGCGCTTGCCATAGGCAGCGTTCTGATAGGCGGTCAGGAATGCGACGCGGCGGGCAATGATGTCGTCCAGCGTCTCGGCGACCGCGGCAGCCTGCGCGGTCTTACCCGGCTGGGCGACGAGGCCGCGCACGAAATCCGGCTGATGGGCGGCACGGCGGCCCCAGCGGAAGGCGGCGATGTTCATCGCCACGGCTTCGCCATTGAGCTCGATCGCCTTCTCGACGGCCTCGGCCGACAGCGGCAAGCCGCCGTGCTGGAAGGCAAAGCCGAGCATGAACATGTTGGCGCCGAGCGAATTGCCGAACAGTGCGGTGGCCGTGCGCGTGGCGTCGAAGAAATGCGCCCTGTCCTCGCCGGCAGCGGTGCGGATCGCCTTCTTCAGGCGCTCGACCGGCAACGAGAAATCGGCCGACCGGGCAAATTCGCCGGGCATGATCTCGGCGGTGTTGGCGAGGAAGATGGTGTGGCCCTCGCGGACCGCCGTCAGCACCTTCTTGGCGCCCGAGACGACGAGATCGCAGCCAAGCACGAGGTCGGCCTTGCCGGCCGAAACGCGGATGGCATGGATGTCGTCCGGGGTGCGGGCGATACGGACATGGGTGAACACCGAGCCGCCCTTCTGGGCGAGGCCGGCCATGTCGATCATGCCGCAGCCCTTGTCCTCGAGATGGGCCGCCATGCCGAGCACCGCACCGACGGTGACGACGCCGGTGCCGCCGACGCCGTTGATGATGGCCGCCCAGCCCTGCTCGCCAAGCGGGAATTCGGCGGGCACCGGCACGCCGTCGAGCGGGTCAGCCTTGCCGGCCATGCCTTCGGCCTTGCGGATCTTGGCGCCGTGCACGGTAACGAAGGACGGGCAGAAGCCGTTGACGCAGGAGAAATCCTTGTTGCAGCTCGACTGGTCGATCCTGCGCTTGCGGCCGAACTCGGTCTCGACTGGCTGGATCGAGACGCAGTTCGACTGTACGCCGCAATCGCCGCAGCCTTCGCAGACCAGTTCGTTGATGAAGACCCGCTTGTCGGGATCGGGAAAGGTGCCGCGCTTGCGGCGGCGGCGTTTTTCGGCGGCGCAGGTCTGGTCGTAGAGCAGCACCGATACGCCTTTGACGCCACGCAGCTCGCGCTGGACGAGATCGAGGTCGTCGCGGTGATGGATGGTGGCGCCGGCCGGGAATTCGGCCTTGCCGGCATATTTATCCGGCTCGTCGGTGACGATGGCGATGCGGCCGACACCTTCAGCTCGCACTTGCCTGGCGATCATGTCGACGGTCAGCCCGCCTTCGTGCGGCTGGCCGCCGGTCATGGCGACGGCGTCATTGTAGAGGATCTTGTAGGTGATGTTGGCGTCGGTCGACAGGGCGAAGCGGATCGCCAGCGTGCCGGAATGATTGTAGGTGCCGTCGCCGAGATTCTGGAAGATGTGATCGCGTTTCGAGAACGGCGCCTGGCCCACCCATTGCGCGCCCTCGCCGCCCATCGCGGTGAAGCCAAGGGTGTTGCGGTCCATCCACAGAGCCATGAAGTGGCAGCCGATGCCGGCCGCGGCAATCGAGCCGTCCGGCACCTTGGTCGAGGAATTGTGCGGGCAGCCGGAACAGAAGAACGGCGTGCGTGAGCCGATGTCGGTGGCGTCCGCCAGCATTGCCTGGAACTGTCGCAGCTTCGCCACCCGCGCAGAGATCTCTTCCGACGGGCCGATCGTCCGCACAATCCTCTCACCAAGCGCAATGGCGATTTCGTTGGGATCGAGCGCGCCCTTGGCCGGGAACAGCCAGTCGCCGCGCTCGTCCTTCTTGCCGACAATGACCGGCTGCGTGGCGGTGCCGTAGAGGCTTTCGCGCAATTGCACCTCGATCAGCGAGCGCTTCTCTTCGACGACGACGATGGTGTCGAGGCCGCGGGCGAAGTCGGCGATATGATGCAGGTCGAGCGGCCAGGGACAGCCGACCTTGAACAGCCTCACGCCGATGCGGTTGGCCACCGCCTCATCGATGCCGATGTCTTCCAGCGCCTGGCGGACATCGAGATAGCTCTTGCCCAGCGTGATGATGCCGAGCTTCGGGTTGCGGCCGCCCGAATAGACGATGCGGTTCAGCCCGTTGGCATGGATGAAGGCGGAGGCCGCGGCGCGCTTGTGTTCATGCAGCCGCTCCTCCTGGCCGAGCATGTCGATCTCGTGGCGGATGTTGAGGCCACCGGGCGGCATGTCGAACTCGGGCACGACGATGTTCAGCCGTTCGAGCGCGGCATCGACCGAGGCCGTCGATTCGATGTTGTCCTTGACGCATTTGATCGCCGCCCAGGTGCCGGCAAAGCGCGACATGGCAAAGCCGTAGAGGCCGTAATCGATGATCTCCTGGACGCCGGCCGGGTTGAGGATCGGCACCATCGTGTCGACGAACAGGAATTCGGTGGCGTGCGCATTGGTCGACGATTCGGCCATGTGGTCGTCACCCATCAGGGCGAGCACACCGCCATGCCTGGACGAGCCGGCGAGATTGGCATGGCGGAACACGTCTCCTGAACGATCCACGCCCGGACCTTTGCCGTACCAGACCGAAAAGACGCCATCATGGGTGCCCTCGCCCAGCAGTTCCGTCTGCTGCGATCCCCAGCAAGCGGTGGCGGCAAGCTCCTCGTTGAGGCCGGGCTGGAAGACGATGTCGGCCTGGGCAAGCTGCTTCTTCGCCTTCCACAACTGCATGTCGAGGCCGCCGAGCGGCGAGCCGCGATAGCCGGAGACGAATCCGGCTGTGTTGAGGCCGGCACGACGGTCGCGCTCGCGCTGCATCAGAAGCATGCGGATGACCGCCTGCGCGCCGGACAGGAAGATGCGCTCCTTTGCGAGGTCGAACTTGTCGTCGAGCGCGACGTCATGCAGCGTCATCAGGCATTTCCTGTGCGGAGGCCGCGCGGGGGCAGGCAGCCAACGTCGGAGTCGGATGACGCATCCTTTCTCCCCTTGCAAGACAGGTCAAACAAAATCGAAGGGGCCAGGCAACGCGCAACGAACAGTCCGCGGCGATCCCGAATCATGTGCGAAACCGCTCCGCGGACGTCGCCCGGCGCACGAAAATTTCCGCGCGGCCGGACATGGCGGCGATGCGTCAGATGCCCTTCGAGCAATCCGGCTTGAGTTCGCCCGGCAACTTGCCGTCGGGATGGCCGACGAGATCGGGATTGGCCGTGTAGAGCTGATCGATGACCAGCGGCCGGTCGGGCAGCACCGACTGGTCCTCCGTCGACATCAAGCTGGTGTCGATCTTCTGCAGGATCGCGCCGTCGGCGCCCTTGATGCTGATGGCGATCGCATAGGGCTTGTTCTTGACGACGCAAGTCAGGGCCGGGCTCTCCAGCGTCACCTTGTCGAGCTTCGGCCAGACCTTCTGCTCGACCACCAAAGGCGCGCCGCCGGCGGGATCCTGGAAGCTGGCGACCGCCACCTGGCCGTCTCCCATCGGCTGCAGCGGCCGCAGCGTGACGACATAGGTCGCCCTGGCGAGACGGTAGTTGAAGACGAAAATCTTGCCGGAAATCTCGAACAGTTTGCCTTCTTTGTTGCCGGTATCGCGGCAGGCGCCGAGTGCGACGGCGGCAATCAGGGCGGCGCCGACAACGATCAAACGGGAAATTCCTCTAAGCATCCTAGACCTCATTGGCCGCCATGCGGCGGCGGCGATAGTGACGACTTGCCTTCTGACGGTTGCCGCACACCGCCATGTCGCACCAAAGACGGCTGGAATTGCGGCTTCTGTCGACGAACAGCCAGGTGCAGTTGGGACAGATCCTGAGCCTCGCGACGGTGTCGTCGCGCAGCAGCGACAGGGCGGAAACCGCCAGCGCCGCCTCGAAGGCGATCGGCGTCAGGGGATCACCGAACGGCCTACCCGGCGCACCGATCTCGGTCCGGCTGCCAGCCAGCCCCGCCGCGCAGGCCGTCAGGAACCCGGGCAGATCGGCGGTGGCAACCGTGCCTTTCGACACAGCGCCGCGAAACAGCCGGTCCGTCGCCTCGCGGATCGACAGCACGACGGGTGCGATTGCCACCGGCGAGGATACCACCAGTTGCCTGTCGCCCAGCTCGGCGGCGCGAAAGCCGCTCGCCGCATCGGCGAAGCGGGCGATCTCGATCGGATCATCGAAGCGATCGAAGGTTCGCTCCGGATCGCCGCGCAGCACCACGGTGTTCGTCGTGTCGAGCGCAAGCAGGCCGCCAGTGAAGCGGTGTGGGGTCCAGGATACCGTCATGCCGAAAATCTAACCGATAAATCGCATTTGACAAGTTAGATTCAGCGATGCAAACCTTCGCAGGGATGCGGTCCCCCGCAGCCTTTTTGAACATGTCGTCGTCACGTCAGTTGCTTCTGGACGACATGATCCGAGGGTTTTGCATGCTCTACTTCTTCCAGCAGGTGCTGAACGGGCTGCATTCGGGCGCGCTCTATGCGCTGCTTGCCTTCGGCTATGTGCTGACCAACGGCATCTTGCACCGCACCAATCTTGCCTATGGCGCGCTGTTCGCCTTTTGCGGCCAGACGATGATCCTCACCGCGGCCTTCGGCTATCAGGTACTGTGGCTGACGCTGCTGGCGGCGGTGGCACTCGGCATCGTCTCGGCTTTCCTCTACGCCGCGCTGGTCAGCCATGTCCTGTCACGCAGCGTCTTCGAACCGTTGGCCGACCGCTCGCCCAATGCGATCGTAGTGACGACGCTCGGCATCCTGCTGCTGTTGTCCGAGGCAAGTCGCATCGCCTCCGACACACATGATCTGTGGCTGCCGCCGATGCTGGCGCAGCCGATCATTTTCGCGCAGGACGCGACCTTCAGGGCAACGCTGACGCTCATCCAGCTCATCGATTGCGCGGTGGTGCTGGCGGCAATCGCGCTGGCCGCCTGGGCATTTGCCCGCTCGAGCTTCGGCCGGCGCTGGCGCGCCGTCTCCGACGACCCCAAGGCAGCCGCGATGTGCGGCGTCGACGTTCGCGGCGTGTTCCGGCAGGCCGTGCTGTTCGGCGGCTTCTGCGCCGCGCTCGCCGGCGTCATGGCCGGCCTCTATTACGGCAATGTCAGCTTCGGCTCCGGCCTTGTCTACGGGTTGAAGATCCTGTTCGTGACCGCGGTCGGCGGTTATCTCTCGCCGCCGCGCGCGGCGCTGGGTGCGGCCGCCTTCGGCATGGCTGAATCGCTGTGGGCCGGTTATTTCCCGGTCGAATGGCGCGACGCCTGGATGTATCTGTTCCTGGTCGCCACGCTGGTGCTGATCGGTGCCGGCCGCGACACCGGCAAAATCGCCTGAATCCCTCAGACTTTGGTTGCATGACGCCGGGGCAGACCGGCGGTATCCGGCCCTGCCCTCCCACGCGATGACGTTTGCTGCCTCTATCCTTGTTGACCCGTCCGGCCACGCGCGGCATACCGTTGGGCCACGCGGCGTGACGGAACGAGGGGGAGCCGACACGCCTCCGTACAAGGGAGGACTGCATGCAAGGGCTGCTCGCTCTGTCGCGGGGTATCGATCGCCTCAATGAATTCATCGGCAAATGGGTGTCGTGGCTGATCCTGCTGGCGATCCTGGTCAGTGCCGCCAACGCCATCATCCGCAAGGTGTTCGACATATCCTCGAACGCGTGGCTGGAGCTGCAGTGGTATCTGTTCGGCGCCGCCTTCATGCTGGCCGCCGCCTATACGCTGAAGCAGAACGAGCATATCCGCATCGACATCGTCTACGGCCTGTTTTCGCGCCGCGTGCAGCATTGGATCGACCTGCTCGGCCATATCCTCTTCCTGATGCCGTTCGTGACGCTGATGGTCATCTATTTCGTTCCCTATGTGTCGCTGTCATTTTGCAGCGGCGAGATGTCCAACAACTCCGGTGGACTGATCATCTGGCCGGCGAAGGCCATCCTGCTCGTCGGCTTCTTCCTGCTCGCGCTGCAGGGTATTTCCGAGATCATCAAGAAGATCGCCATCATGCGTGGCGACATGGACGACCCAAATCCCTTCATCTCCGCGCATGAGCAGGCCGAACTGGAAGCCAAGGCGCTGGCCGACGAGGTGCGCTCGTGATGGAGTTCATCGCCCAGAACATGGCGCCGATCATGTTCGCCTCGCTGATCATCTTCCTGCTGATCGGCTACCCCGTCGCCTTTTCGCTGGCCGCCAACGGCTTGATGTTCTTCTTCATCGGCGTGCTCCTCTCGCCCTATTCAGGAGGATCGATCAACCTCGCCTGGCCGCTTCTGCACGCACTGCCGGATAATTTCTATGGCAGCCGGGTGATGTCGAACGACACGCTGCTCGCCATTCCGTTCTTCACCTTCATGGGTATCGTGCTCGAGCGATCAGGCATGGCCGAAGACCTGCTCGACACGATCGGCCAGCTGTTCGGACCGATCCGTGGCGGCCTCGCCTATGCGGTGATCTTCGTCGGCGCGCTGCTGGCGGCGACCACCGGCGTGGTGGCGGCTTCCGTCATCGCCATGGGGTTGATCTCGCTGCCGATCATGCTGCGCTATGGCTACGATCGCCGGCTGGCATCCGGCGTCATCGCCGCGTCGGGTACGCTCGCCCAGATCATCCCCCCGTCGCTGGTGCTGATCGTTCTGGCCGACCAGCTCGGCCGCTCGGTCGGCGACATGTATGCGGGCGCGCTGATTCCCGGCCTTGTCCTGACCGGTCTCTACGCGCTTTACATCCTGATCGTTTCGATCTTCCGGCCGAAACTGGTGCCGGCGCTGCCGTTGGAAGCGCGCACGCTAGGCCATGGCGTGACGTCGCTGCTGGTGGCGCTGGCGGTAACGGCGGCCATCTCCTATGCGGCGTATCGCTATCTCGCGCCTGCGCATGGCGACAATGCCGATATTCTCGGCGCCACTGCCGGCGTGCTCTTCATCTACATCGTGGCAATTGCCGACAAACGCCTGAACTTCAACATGATGTCCCGGCTGGCGCAGCAGGTGATCATCGTGCTGATCCCGCCACTGGCGCTGATCTTCCTGGTTTTGGGCACCATCTTCCTCGGCATCGCCACCCCGACCGAGGGCGGCGCCATGGGTTCTGTCGGCGCATTGATCATGGCGGCGGCAAAGGGGCGGCTGTCGCTGGACGTGGTCAAGCAGGCACTGACCTCGACGACGCGGCTGTCGTCCTTCGTGCTGTTCATCCTGATCGGCGCGCGGGTGTTCTCGCTGACCTTCTATGGCGTCAACGGCCACATCTGGGTCGAACACCTGCTGACCTCGCTGCCGGGCGGCGAAGTCGGCTTCCTGATCGGCGTCAACATCCTCGTCTTCTTCCTTGCCTTCTTCCTCGACTTCTTCGAACTCGCCTTCATCATCGTGCCGCTGCTGGCGCCGGCCGCCGACAAGCTCGGCATCGACCTGATCTGGTTCGGCGTGCTCCTGGGCGTGAACATGCAGACCAGCTTCATGCATCCGCCTTTCGGCTTCGCGCTGTTCTACCTGCGCTCGGTCGCCGCCCGCGTGCCCTACCTCGACCGCCTCACCGGCAAACAGATCGCGCCAGTGACCACCGGACAGATCTATTGGGGCGCGGTGCCCTTCGTCTGCATCCAGGTGATCATGATCGGGCTGACCATCGCCTTCCCGCAGATGGTGATGCACTACAAGGGTACGGTGGTCGATCCCGGCACGATCGACTACAAGGTGCCGGAGATTCCCGGCCTTTCGCCGCTTGGTACACCGCCGGCCAATGGCGGCACGGCCCCGGCCGCTCCTGCCGCGCCCGATCTGTCGCAACCGCCGAGTTTCGGCGACACGCCGCCGGCCAAACCGGCGGCACCGCAGCCGGACCTGTCGCAACCGCCAAGCTTCAACTGAAACCAGCATGGCCAGGATCATGAAAGCGGTGCGGCTGGAAGCGGTGGGCAGCATCGCCCTGCGCGAGGTCGACAAACCCGACATCGGGCCGGATGAGCTTCTGGTCCGCGTTGAAGCCTGCGGCGTCTGCGGCACGGACCGGCATCTGTTCCACGGCGAATTTCCGTGTACGCCGCCGGTGACGCCCGGCCATGAATTCTCCGGCACCATCGAGGCAATCGGAAAATCCGTATCGGGCTTTGCCGTTGGCGACCGTGTCACCGGCGACCCCAACATCGCCTGCGGGCGTTGCGCGCACTGTCATGCCGGGCGGGTCAATCTCTGCAGCAACCTGCGCGCCATCGGCATTCATCGCGATGGTGGCTTTGCCGAATACCTTGCCTTGCCGCAGAAGCAGGCTTTCCTCCTGCCTGCCAGCCTGAAACCGACGCATGGTGCCTTCTGCGAACCGCTCGGCTGTTGCCTGCATGGCGTCGACCTGGCCGAAATCAGACCAGGCAGCTCGGTGGTCGTGCTTGGCGGCGGCGTGATCGGACTGCTCACCGTGCAGCTGGCGCGTCTGGCCGGAGCCACGACCATCATACTGTCGACCAGGCAAGCCTCACGGCGCGCGCTCGCCGAGGATCTCGGGGCCACGGCATCGGTCGATCCGACCACCGTCGATGTCATCAATGCCGTGGCCGGACCGGCGGGCATGGCGCCAGGCGGTGTCGACGTCGTCTTCGAATGCGCGGGCGTGCGAGAGACCGTCGAGCAGTCAATGCGGCTGGCCCGCGCCGGCGGCATGGTCGTCATCGTCGGCGTGACGCCGCAAGGCATGAAAGCGGAATTCGAGCCCTTCGACCTGCTGTTCCGGGAATTGAAAGTGCTCGGCTCGTTCCTCAATCCCTTCACGCATCGCCGCGCCGCCGAGCTCATTGCATCGGGCGCAATCGAGATCGACCGGCTGATCTCCAGGCAGGTGGCGCTCGAAGACGCGGCAGCGGTGATCGCCAATCCGCCGGCGCCTGGCGAGGTCAAGGTGCTGGTGGTGCCGCACCCAGGCTGAGCGGCCCGGCCGTCGCTTGGCCTTGCGCGCTTGCCGGCAATCCATCGATCGGCTATTGGGTGCGCGCCGAAAAAGACATGGCCGGTTCGGTAGTCCGGTCTCTTCCGCTTTTGAACGGAGGCCTGTTCGCCGCATGATTTGCGGGAGAACCCGCGGCCGGCAAGCGAGGCGAAAGTCCGTGGGCCGGTTGGGTCGTGTCCGGATTTCCTGATGCCACGGCCCCGCCGGCTCACGGTCTGCAGCCATGCCTGTCCGCCTTTCAACCCGCGACAGGACAAAGACCATGAAACTGAACCATGCCAATCTCGTTACCACCGAAGTCGCAGCTCTTGCCGGCTTCTTCACCAGCCATTTCGGCTTCGAGCTTCTCGCCATGCGCGGCAAGGACGCCTTCGCGCTCCTACGGGGAGCCGACGGCTTTGCCCTCAACCTCATGACACCGGGCACGGGAGAGACGGCCGCCTATCCCGATGGTTTTCACGTCGGCTTCTTCGTCGGCAAACCAGACATTGTGCACGCCAAGCAGGCCGAGCTTGCCGATGCGGGCCTCGCGCCGGGCGAGGTCCAGGAGCTGACGCGCGGCGGCGTCAATTCGACCACCTTCTACTGCCTTGCCCCCGGCGGAATCCTAGTCGAGATCAGTTCCTCGCCAGCCTGAAAAGAAAGACCCCGGGCGAGCGGGCCCGGGGTCTCTCCAAGGAGGCAATGGATGGTCTACAGCTTGCCATTGCGCTGCTGGACCATCATGAAGGTGTCGAAATTGTATTCGGCCACCTGCGCCCAGAGATAGTGCTCCTTGCGGAAGCCCTTGATCGATTCCCAGATCTTCTTGAACGGCGCGTTGGTGGCCTCCATTTCGGCATAGACCTCGTTCGCCTTTTCGAAGCAGGCGGCCATGATGTCCTGGCTGAACGGGCGCAGCTTCGCACCACCGGCCACCAGCCGCTTCACCGCTGCCGGGTTCAGAGAATCGTACTTCTGCAGCATGTCGGCATCGGCAGCCTGGGCGGCGGTGCGCAGGAGCGACTTGTAGGCCGGCGAAAGCTCGTCGTACTTCGCCTTGTTGAACATCAGATGGACGGTTGGACCGCCTTCCCACCAGCCGGGGTAGTAGTAGTAGGGCGCGACCTTGTAGAAGCCGAGCTTCTCATCGTCATACGGGCCGACCCATTCGGCCGCGTCGATGGTGCCCTTTTCCAGCGCCGGATAGATATCACCGCCGGCGATCTGCTGCGGCACGACGCCGAGCTTCTGCACCACCTTGCCGGCAAAGCCGCCGATGCGCATCTTGAGGCCGGACAGGTCGGCGACGGTGTTGATCTCCTTGCGGAACCAGCCACCCATCTGCACGCCGGTGTTGCCGCCTGGCAGGCCGAAAAGACCCTGCGTGGCGAGAAACTCGTTGAACAGGTCGATGCCGCCGCCATGGTAGTGCCAGGCATTCATACCGCGCGCGTTGAGCGAAAAGGGAACCGCCGCACCGAGCGCCCATGTCGGGTCCTTGCCCCAGTAATAATATGCCACCGTGTGGCAGGCCTCGACGGTGCCGGAGGTGGTGGCGTCGGCGGCCTGAAGGCCTGGCACGAGTTCGCCGGCGGCGAAGACCTGGATCTGAAAGTTGCCATCGGTGGCTTCCGACAGCATCTTGGAGAACACTTCGGCGCCGCCATAGATGGTGTCGAGCGACTTGGGGAAGGACGAGGCCAGTCGCCACGTCACCTTGGGATTGGACTGGGCTATTGCCGGCGCCGCGAGCGTGGCCGCCGCCGCTGCAGCACCGACGCCGGTAACACCAGCCTTGCGAATGAATGAACGACGATCCATGCAGTTCCTCCCTTTTGGACCAACAGACCGACGTTCGGGAAATCCTCGCTCCCGCATCGGTCCGCGCGAAACAATACACAGGCAAGAAGTCGAGTCCAGCGCGGCGGCCCGATTTGACGGCGAAGCCCAGCTGCCCTGCAACTATAGTCTAACAGGCCGTTTCGTGGCCCATGCAACATGGCGAAACTTGTCATGGAAAAATGCCGGCGGATCGCCTATTTTGTGGGCAGGACACCCTTTGCCCAGATGGAAAACAGAGCCAAAATGCATCAGCCGCTCGTCGCCATATCGACCGACGTCCGTCAGTTCGACAACTACACCTGGCATGCCGCCCCGCAGCAATATCTGGAAGCGGCGATTGCCGGTGCCGGCGTGTTCCCGCTGCTGGTGCCATCGTTCGGCGACAGGCTAGACTTCGACGAACTTCTGTCGTCGGTCGACGGCGTCATGGTCACCGGCTCGAAATCCAATGTGCATCCCTCGCTCTACGGTGGCGACGCCAGTGAGGCGAATGGCCCCTATGACCCGGCGCGCGACTCCACCACGCTGCCGCTGATCCGCAGGGCGGTTGAGCGCGGCGTGCCGCTGCTCGCCATCTGCCGCGGCATCCAGGAGATGAACGTGGCGCTTGGCGGCACGCTCGGCACCGAGATCCAGGAGCGCGAGGGTTCGCTCGACCACCGCGCGCCGGTGAGCGACAAACAGGACGAACGCTTCGCCATCCACCAAACCATTTCGATCAAGCCCGGAAGCTGTCTGGCCGGCGTGTTCGGTGCAGGCGACATCAAGGTCAATTCGTTGCACCGCCAGGCGATCGACCGGCTCGGCCCGAAGCTGCAGATCGAGGCGGTCGCGAGCGACGGCACGGTCGAGGCGGTTTCGGTGCGCGACTCACGCGCCTTCGCCGTCGGCGTGCAGTGGCATCCGGAATATTGGGTCAAATCGGACAGCAACTCGGCGAAGATTTTCCGTGCCTTCGGCGATGCCGTGCGGCAGCACGCCGTGGCGAAAGCCGGTGCGCGTGCCGCTGCGGAATAATCAGTCCCTCGGATCACCGGTGGCCGCCAGCGACAACAATGGTGCGGCCGGGGCATAGGATTCGTAACCGTCGCCGTCAGCAACGGCGAAGGTGACGATCGGATCGACGCCGTTGGCGCTGGAGGCGACGGTGCCGTCCTGTTCCTCCCGCCAGAACTTGGCCCGCTCGATGCCGGGCAGGAGCCGGCGGCAGTTCGGTGCCACCGTCAACAGCGACAGGTCATCCGAAACCGCAGCGCCGCGCGTGACCGCGCAATTGCCTTCGTCGCCATTGGCCACCAGCCTGAAGCTGTTGGACGGCGCGACCTCACCGGCGGCACTTTCACCACTGCCATCATGCAACAGCTGAACGCCGCCAAACAGCGCGACGGCGGCGATCACTACGGAAAGCATTTTCATCGTCTTCATCCCGCATCCGGACAGGATGAAGAATGATTTCAAAGGGTTAAGCGGACGTTAATAGGTGTGGCAATGCAGAGCATCAATGGCTGCCGAGGACGAAACGGAACGCGTCGAACTATTTGCGGGACAGCCGGCGAATAGCGATCGGAAAGGAACTTGAAGAGCCATTCGCGCTCGACATCGGTGGCGGCCGAAGCGAGTTCGACTCGCTGGGCACCAGCGTCGACCGTCAGGCGGTTGCATGTATCGCCCTCGCGGAGTCTCAGCGATTTGAGCTGGGTCCGGTCGATCTTAAGTGCGGTCCGCTTCGGAAACAGAGCGGGCCATGCTGGGAATGACCTGGAGATGGGCATCTTGAAGGGCGGCGTTCCCGAATCATAGACGAGCCCGGCGACCTCGAGCTTTATCACTTCAGGCACGGATTTCTGGAAAACGCGGCGAATGGACAGCATTGCGAACAGGCCCCCGACCGTCCATGCGCAAAGCCAGAATACGAGAAATGCCGTTCCGCCTCCAACAGGCATCGTCATCAGCTGACGGGCGGCGGAAACCTCACCCACAGCCCAGCCGCCTAGCCAGAAAAGAATGAATACGCCTGCGAGATAGGTGGCAGCCGGCGGCTTTGGGTATGGAATCGAAACGATCTGTTCCCTGCCACTGGTGACAATCTATATCGTGGAATTTTCGGGCGGCTTCACAGCCATCGAGTTGCCTTTGGCTAGCTGGCAGCCTTCACGTTGACCGTTTCCGGCACCGGGGTCAGCGGCCGGCGCTCGGCGAACCAGGACACCAAATTGTCGACGCAGAGATCCGCCATGGCGCGGCGTGTATGGTGCGAGGCCGAGCCGACATGGGGCAACAGCGAGGTGTTCGGCGCGTCGAGCAGCGCCTTGGGCACGTTCGGTTCGTCGGCGAAGACATCGAGGCCGGCAGCGGCAATTGTGCCGTTGGCTAACGCTGCCGCCAGCGCTGCCTCGTCGACCGTGCTGCCGCGACCGATGTTGACGAAGACGCCGTTGGCGCCGAGCGCCGACAGGATTTCGGCGTTGACCGCCTTTTCCGTCGAGGCGCCGCCGGGCGCCACCGAAATCAGCGTATCGACCGCTTCGGCAAGACCTTTCAGCGTCGAATGGTACTCGTAGCCCAAGCCTTCGACCCGGCGTCGGTTGTGGTAGGCGACCGGCAACCCGAACGCTTCCAGGCGCCTCGCGATGGCTTGCCCGATTCGGCCCATGCCGAAAATGCCAACCTTGCGCCCGCGCAAGGTCAGCCGGCTCAGCGGATAGTTGCCCTTGCGCAGCCAGCTGCCGTCACGCAGCCAGGTCTCGGCGCGCGGCAGGTCGCGGACAGTGTTGATCAGCAGCCCGATCGTGGTGTCGGCGACCTCCTCGGTCAACACATCCGGCGTGTTGGTGACCATGATGTTGTTCGCGGCCGCATGGCCGGCATCGACCGAATCATAGCCGACGCCGAAGGAGGCGATGAGCTCGAGATTGGGCAACGCATCCATCATCGCAGCGTCGATGCCGGCAAACGAGGCGATAGCACGCACGTTGCTGCGCATCTCGTCGGTGACCAGCGCCGGATCGGCGCGTTCGATTCTAACCTTGTGGAAAGTGCGCTCGATGCGCTCGACGGCATGGTCGTTAAAGTGCCCCGGCACCAGAACGGCGACGGTCTGCAGTTGTTCGGCTTTGGTCATGCACGCTCCACCGGCTTGCCGGTCGACTGACGCACATGCAGTTCCGGCTTGATCAATTCCTGCGACGGACGCACCGTCTGCCCATTCAGCTTGTCGAGCAGCGCACTGGCGGCGCGGCGGCCAACTTCGCGCTGGCCGTTCCAGACGGTGGTCAGCGCCGGCGTCGCGATCGCGGCCTCTTCGAGATCGTCATAGCCGGTGACGGAGATGTCGACGCCCGGCACCAGGCCGGCACGTGCAATGCCGTTCATCAGACCGATGGCGACAAGGTCGTTCCAGCAGCAGGCGGCCGTCGGCTTGTCCTTTAGCGCCAGGAACTGCCCCGAGGCCTCGAAGCCGGCCTGTTTGGTGCGCGGGCCGGCGATGCGCCAGGACGGCCTGACCTCCAGCCCGGCCGCCTCCATGGCGTTGACATAGCCCTGGTAGCGATCGCGACCGGTGGAGGTCTGGTCGGTGCCGCCGATCATGGCGATGCGCTTGTGGCCGAGCGAGATCAGATGGTTGGTGGCGAGCCCGGTGCCATAGGCGTCGTCGCCGCGAAAGACCGGCACGTCGGCGCCTTCGACGGTGCGCGCGATCAGCACCGCAGGCAGGCCGTTCTCCTCGGCCATCAGGATGTCGGAAGCCGGTGTGCCGATGGCCGGCGACATGATGACGCCGTCGGCGCCAAGCTGCAAAAGCGTGTCGATGAAGGTGCGCTGCTTCTCCAGCTGGTCATAGTGGTTGGACAGTATGAAGGTCTGCCGGCTGCGGTCGAGTTCGCTTTCGATCGAGCGCAGGATCTCGGCGAAGAACGGGTTCATGATGTCGTGGACGACGACGCCGACAATGCCCGAACGCGAGGTGCGCAGGCTGGCGGCGCGTCGATTGTAGATATAGCCGATGGCGCGGGCGTGTTCCTTGATGCGGTCGCGTGTGGCGCCGGCAACCAGCGGGCTGTCACGCAGCGCCAGCGACACCGTGGCCGTGGATACGCCGAGCGCATCCGCGATCGTCGAAAGCTTGATTTTTTGTGCCAGCGCCTTGCGCTCCCCGAACGACCTGAGTTCCAGACCTAAACTGTTTAAAGGCGGCGTTATGCCATCGATCGGCGGCAAATCAAAGTTTTTTTGCCAACGCTTCCGCCTCGACATCCGAGGCCGCGCGGCTCTGCAGCCGAAGCCGGTGCTCGCGATGGACGATGTAGAGGCCGCTGGCGACGATGATTGCGGCGCCAACCAGTGTCCAACGGTCGGGAAACTGATTGAAGACGATCCAGCCGGAAATGATCATCCATACCATCTGCGAATAGGGATAGGGCGCCAGTGCCGTGGTCGTCGCAAGCCGGTAGGCCTGGACCAGCAGCCAGTGACCGACGCCGCCGAACACGCCAAGCATGAGCAGCACGAACCAGTGCCAGCCGTCATGCGGCAGGGAGAACGAAAACGGCAGCAAGGGCAAAAGCAGCACCGCCGGCGCCAGTGCCGAGAACAGGATGAGGCTTTCCGAGGTCTCGCTCGCCGACATGCGGCGCGTCATGATGACGTAGAAGCAGTTCGACAGCATCGAGCCGAGCGCGAAGAGATGCCCGATGCCGAAGACCCCTACGCCTGGCCGGGTGATGATGAGAACTCCGGCGAAGGCAGCCAGGATCGCCAGCCAGCGCCGCCAGCCGGCCCATTCGCCAAGCAACGGGCCGGCGAGTGCGGTAATCACCATCGGCCCGAAGAAATAGATCGAGGTGGTCTCGGCCAGTTGCAGGGACCTGAGCGCCAGGATGTTGAACATGGTCGAGCCGAACAGGAACAGACCGCGCAGGATATGGGCCGGCAGGTTGACCGGGCGAAACCGCACCGGTTGGCGCCAGCCGCGCAAAAGCGTGCCGACCAGCACGACATGCACGGCAAAGCGTACCCAGGCGACGATCAGCGCGGATACGCCGGCCAGGACGAGATATTTGCTGCTGGTGTCGAGAAAGGTGAAGAAGACATAAGTGGAAAGCATGCAGAGGATCGCCACCGGCGGCGTTGCGCTTTCTGGATGTCTTTGGGGAGCATTCACGTGCAGGCCGGATGGAAAGCTGGGCTGAAGCCCACCTTTGCGGGAAACGCGGCTTGCCAGCAAGCCAATTGTCGCGCGCCGCCACGCCAAAGCCGGTTGGCACAACAACAGCCGCCGGCAGGCTTAGTCCATGGGGCGATGGTGTGTTGAGATTCAGGTCAGGCCGAGCCGAAAACGGTGGCTTTCGAGAACCGGAGCGGAGCGTACTTAGAGTACGTGAGCACCGGAAGCGCAGGAGGCCGCCGTTTGCAGGCCAGCATCACCTGAATCTCGACACACCTTAGGCGTGCATGCGGGCACCCTTGGTGATCTTGTCGACGATCTTCCTGTCGGCGCGAAGCGCGATGCCGACCACCTTGGCGTCATCGGGCGCGAATTCGGCAAAGACGGCGCGGTTGGCTACATCGTGGCCGGTCGCGAACATCTCCTCGACATAGAGCGATGTCGTCACGCCGCGCTCCAGCGTGCGCCGGTGGATCGTGCCGAGCGTCGCCTGGTCGGCGGACAGCACGATGACCGGCTGGATTGACAGTGGATTGTAGAGATTGCCGGCGCGGTCGCGATAGGATTCGCCGATGATGTCCGCAAACTGGGCAACAATGCCGCTGGTCAGGAAAGCGGTGACGTTGAGTTTCTGCCAGACCGGCAGATCCTCCCTGAGGACGATTGCAAATTTCGTATCGAACATGAGACATTGACCATTCGAGTTTGTGCCCCAATGCGAGGCTGAAGGAGAAGATGTCGCACGATCTAGGCAGCCAGGCCTTCGAGGGTCTTGGACGTTTGTGCACTGATGCAGCGGAAAACTGCATCATCTCCGCCTCCGACCCTGCCGGCATGGAGCGGATCGAGGCGCGCTTCCATGGCAGCGCCTTCGACCTGCATCGCCACGACACCTATGCGATCGGGGTGACGCTGCACGGCGTGCAGACGTTTCGCTACCGCGGCGCGACACGCCACAGCCTGCCAGGCCAGATCATCGCGCTGCATCCCGACGAATTGCATGACGGCGGCGCCGGCACCGAGGACGGCCTGCGCTACAGGATGCTCTATCTCGAGCCGTCGCTGATGCTCGACTGCCTTGGCGGCGCGTCGCTGCCCTTCGTCAGGGAGGGCGTGCTGACGGACGACACCTTGTGCGCAACGCTGCTTTCGGCGCTGGGGCCGCTGGATGAGGAACTCGACGAGCTGTTCGTTGCCGATTTCCTTGCGCGGCTGATGCAAAGCCTGGCCCGGCATGCCGGCCAGCCGGCAAAGCCGATGGCCAGAACGGCATGGCGGGCGGCCACGCTGGCGCGCGACTATCTCACGGAAAACTTCGGCCGCCCCGTGCGTTCGGGCGAATTGGAAGCGATCACCGGACTCGATCGCTATGCCCTGTCACGGCAGTTCCGGGCCGCCTTCTGCACCAGCCCGCATCGCTTCCTAGTGATGCGCCGGCTTCAGCGCGCGAGGCGGATGATCGCTGCCGGCGAGCCCCTGGCGCAGATCGCCATCGCGGCCGGCTTCAGCGACCAAAGCCATTTTATCAGGCAATTCAAGAAAGCGTTCGGCTTGACACCGGGGCGGTGGTCGTCGCTGATCCAGGGCGCTGCGGCGGCAGCGGCTTGATCGTTGCGCCGGCGATCAGTCGTCCGTCTCGGCGTCGTCGTCGATCAACACCAATTCCTCGTTCGAGAGGTTGGCCTCGATGCGGGCAAGCAGCTTGAACAGCGCCTTCTGGTCCTTCTTGTCGAGGCCCTTCAGCGCCTGCTTTTCGGTCTTCTTGACCGATTTCTCGATGGCGTGGATGATGTCGCGGCCAGTGTCGGTCAGGAAAATATGAGCCTGGCGAGCATCGGCCGAGGAGGCGCGCTTTTCCAGGAAACCCTGCGCCTGCAGCCGGTTGATGGTCTTGGTGATGGTCGGCGGGCGCACGCCGAGGCGACCGGCGAGATTACCCGGCGTCTGGCCGTCTTCACGGTCGAGCGCCAGCATGATCTGGTCCTGGCCGGCATAGAAGCCGTGCGCCAGAAGCCGCGCCGCGAGCGCGGTTCTTGCCAGCCTTGCCGCAGAATGCAGCCGGCTCATTGTTGCAGTCTTGTCCGCCTTGGCCATGGTCATCCCTCTTCGGCCGTACCGGTGCGATCAGCATAGACGCAGCCGGCCGGTTGGCAATCGACGATCAAAAAGATTCCGGCGCTCCAAACAGCTTTGCCGGCAAGCATTGTGGTGTCCGCCGTGGCTAATGCCAGATGTTTATTTCAGTTAGATGACAAACGACTTTTCGCGACAGGAGTTTTCGCCGCGGGCGACGTGCGTGAGGAAATGCGGCTCAGCCGAGCTTCATCGCGACGACCATCAGCGCCTGATAGGCATCCTCCACCTCGCGCAGTGCGGCTTGCGACAGCGGTCCGGCCTGCCTGGCAATGCCGTCGCTGGCGTTCGAGGTGTCACGCTGGCCGGGCCTGTCATTGTATGGCGCGACAGTGGTGAAGATCTGTTCGCTGAGACTGTCGGGGAAAAACAGCTGGCCGGTCATCACCGAACTGTCGTCGGGGAAGACCTTGAAATGGATATGGGTGGTGCGGCCGCGGTACCAGCCGGGATAGATGGTGGCGAAGGAAACGATGCCGCTTGCATCGGTCTTCTGCCAGCCACGTAGGAAGGTCTGGCCCGACGTGTCGACATCGCGGCCGTCACCTTGTCCCGGGTAGCCCGAATAGGCCCCTTGCGCGTCGCAATGCCAGATGTCGACACGGGCGCCGGCAAGCGGGCGGCAGGCCGCGTCGACAACCTGCAGCCTGACCGTGAGGGCAAGGCCCTTCTTGCCTTCGGTGACATCGTCACGTTCGAGTTTCGGGTCGAAATAGAACGGCCCTTCCGTCACCTCAGGTGTGATGGCACAGACGCCGGCACCGCTTTCGAACAGGGTAAGCCCGGCATAAGCCGAAGACTGGGCGGCGATTGCCGCGGCTGGCAGGAAGGCACCACCACCGGCGGTCACCGCGATCAAGCCGAGCGCCTTGCGCCGGCTCAAGGAGAAGGAGGATGGCTTGCCGGACATATCTGCCTCTCGAATTGGCCTCCAGCGTCCTGATCCAGGCTGCGATGGCGGCTCTCACCAATGAAAATTCGGTAATTTCGGCAAGCCGGTTTGGCCCATCGGTTTGCCTCGTGCAAAAACCCGGCACACATCCTATATGGAGCCGACAATCCCTTTTTCGAGGCCTTTTTCAAGGCGCAGATTCTTCGAGGCAAGCCATGAGCGACGCACAGACGCAGATCCCCGTAACCGTTCTCACCGGCTATCTCGGCGCCGGCAAGACGACGCTACTCAACCGCATCCTGTCGGAAAACCACGGCAAGCGTTACGCCGTCATCGTCAATGAGTTCGGCGAAATCGGCATCGACAACGAATTGATCGTGGAATCCGACGAGGAAATCTACGAAATGAACAATGGCTGCGTCTGCTGCACGGTGCGCGGCGACCTTATCCGCGTCGTCGAGGGGCTGATGCGCCGGCCGGGCCGTTTCGACGCCATCGTGGTCGAGACCACCGGCCTCGCCGATCCGGTGCCGGTGGCGCAGACCTTCTTCATGGACGACGACGTGCGCTCCAAGACCAGGCTCGACGCGGTGGTGACACTGGTCGACGCCAAGCATCTGCCGCTGCGGCTCAAGGACTCCAGGGAAGCCGAAGACCAGATCGCCTTCGCCGACGTCGTGGTGCTCAACAAGACCGACCTCGTCACCCCGGAAGAACTCGCCAAGGTCGAGGCGACGATCCGCGCCATCAATCCGGCGGCGAAGATCCATCGCACGACACGCGCCGGCGTCGCCTTGTCCGAAGTGCTCGACCGAGGTGCCTTCGACCTGTCCAGGGCGTTGGAAAACGATCCGCATTTCCTCGAGGCGCATGACGATCACGATCATCATGACCATGACCACCACGATCACGATGGCCACCACCACCATGATCATGACGGACACGACCACCACCATCACGCGCATCCTTCCGATATCCACGACGTGACGGTGCAGTCGGTGTCGCTGCGCGGCGGCGAGATGGACTCGAAGAAATTCTTCCCGTGGATCGAGAAGATCACCCAGATGGAAGGCCCCAACATCCTGCGGCTGAAGGGCATCATCGCGCTCAAGGGCGACGACGAGCGCTATGTCATCCAGGGCGTGCACATGATCATCGAAGGCGACCACCAGCGCGCGTGGAAGGATGGCGAGAAGCACGAGAGCCGGCTGGTGTTCATCGGCCGCGAACTCGACGCCGAGCGGCTGAAGAAGAGCTTTGACGCCTGCCAGGCGGCCTGATTTCGCTGTCCTTCTTCCTTCTTCCCTTGTGGGAGAAGGTGGCCGAGCGAAGCTCGGTCGGAAGAGGGGTGTTCCAGCTTGGCATTGACAGAACTCCGTCCAGCACCCTCAATCGTCTTGGCGCTGCGCCAATCCACCTTCTCCCACAAGGGGAGAAGGAAGAAGCCGCTCTGGCGCCCTCTTCTCTCCCTACGACGCTCCGAAGCACGGGTTGAGACCTATGGCCCAACCCCGTAAGGGTGAGTCGCAAGCAGAATCTCGAATGGAAATAGTCTCCCATGCCGACCGTCGCCCCGCTTGATCTCGAAGGCCATTGCATCGCCGCCGTCTTCCTCGCCGACGTGCCGCATTTCGCGCTGGCCGATGGTGCCGTCCATCGGCTCGACCATGGCCACAAGACAGTCCAGGCCAATGACGGGCTGCTCGCCGCTTTCCATGATACTGCCAATGACCGGCTGATCACCGGTGGCGAGGACGGCAAGGTGTTTGCCGTGAAGGCAGGCGGCAATATCCAGGAACTGGCGAGCGCCGGGAAAAAATGGATCACAAGCGTCGCCGCCGGACCGCAGGGCGCCATCGCCTATGCGACGGGCAAGACCGCCTTCGTGCGCTTCGCCGACGGCAAGACCAGGGAATTTGCCCATCCACGTTCGGTCGAGGGGTTGGCGTTCTCGCCCAAGGGCATGCGCTTCGGCGTTGCCCGCTACAATGGCGCGACGCTGCATTTCCCGGCCACCGAAGGCAAGCCGGCGGAGCTCGAATGGGCCGGCGCCCACACCGGCATCACCTTTTCGCCGGACGGTGCCTTCCTTGTCACCACCATGCAAGAAAACGCGCTGCACGGCTGGAAGCTCGCCGACGGCAAGCACATGCGTATGACCGGCTATCCCGGCAAGGTCAAAAGCCTTTCGTGGAGCGTGAAAGGAAAATGGCTGGCGAGTTCCGGCGCGCCGGCGGCGATCGTCTGGCCGTTTTCGGGCAAGGACGGGCCGATGGGCAAGGCGCCGCTGGAACTCGGCACGCGCGGCAACGCCATGGTGACGGCGGTCGCCTGCCACCCGAGCCAGGATGTCGTCGCCGTCGGCTATGATGACGGCATGGTGATGGCGGTGCGCTTTTCCGATGCCAAGGAAGTGCTGTTGCGGCGACCGGGCAAGGGCGCGATCACCTCGATGATGTGGGACAAGGAAGAACGCCGCGTCGCCTTCGGCAGTGCTGCCGGCGACTGCGGCGTCATCGACATCACCGGGTAGCTTCAAAACAGCGGGTCACTCGGCGCCGCAGGAAACCTTGCCGGTCAGATCGGCGGTTTTGCCATCGCCGTCCTTGTCAGCCGTGCTGTCATAGACGGCAAGCGTGTACTGCCCGTCATAGACGCCTTCGTCGCTGGTCTTGGTCAGGATCGTCAGTTCGACATAGTTGTAGGCATCTGCGAGCTGATGCTCCTGGTAGATGTTCAGCCGCAACTCCTTGTTGTCCAGCCAGTACTGGGTCAGGTTGGAATCCTCAAACACCGTCTTGCGCAGATCGTCACTGGCGGGCCGACCAAGAATTTCAAGGTTACCGTTGAAATTGAAAGTAGGGCCGCCCATGCCTCTGGTGACGCCGGCGCCGACCTCGAATTTCACCGCCGTATCATCGACATTGCACCAGATGCCGCCGGAGGCGAAGGCCGTGCCGGCCGACAGGAACAGCGCCGCTGCACAGATGATCGTCCGCATTTCCCCTCCCAGCACGCCCATTGCCATCCACATTGGTGCTGACTTCGGGTTCCAGGTCAAGCACCGCACCAGCGGCTGAGCCAATGCAGGGCAGATGCGCGGCCGATTGCGGTTGCGGACACGGATTGGCTAAGAGGGAACCGACCAGAGGGGTTTTCATGCACAGCAGCGACACTTCAAGGACGTCCATCGGCGGCATCGATCGCGACCGCATTGCCGATCTGCTGGAGATCGAGGCGGCAGCCTTCCGCAAGGCGCGGCCGAAATCACTGGCGAAGGTCGGCAACGGCCTGCCCGGCTTCTTCGGTGGCGTGCCGATGCACTGGATGAACGACTGGCCGACGCCGTTTCCGATCCTGGTCGACAACGCCAGGGGCGCCACGATCACCGACATCGACGGTATTAGGCTCGACGATTTCTGCCTCGGCGACACCGGCTCGATGTTCGGCCATTCGCCGCCGCCGGTGGCGCGCGCCATCCGCCGCCAGGCCGGGCGCGGCCTGACCTATATGCTGCCCTCCGAAGACGCGCTGGCCATCGGCCCCCTGCTGCAGCAGCGTTTCGGCCTGCCGTTCTGGCAGATCGCGACGACGGCGACCGACGCCAACCGCTTTGCGCTGCGGGTTGCCCGCGCCGTCACCGGGCGCGAAAAGATCCTGGTCTTCAATGGCTGCTATCATGGCTCGGTCGACGAGACGATGGTGCGGCTGGTCGATGGTATCCCGGTCAACCGGCCAGGGCTGGCCGGCGAATTCCGCGACCTGACCCGCACGGCCAAGGTGATCGAGTTCAACGACGTTGCCGCTCTGGAAGCCGCCCTGAAAGACAAGGACGTGGCCTGCGTCATCGCCGAGCCTGTGCTGACCAATTCCTGCATGGTGCTGGCCGATCCGGGCTTCCATGACGCGCTGCGCAGACTGACGCGTGAAGCCGGCACCCTGCTTCTGATCGACGAGACGCATACGATCTCAACCGGCCCCGGCGGCTACACCAGGAAATACGGGTTAGAGCCGGACCTCTTCGTGTTGGGCAAGCCGATCGCCGGCGGTGTGCCGGCAAGTGTGTGGGGCATGAGCGACGATGTCGCCTCGCGCTACGCCGGCTACAACAGGACCAAGGAGCCGGGTTATTCCGGCATGGGCACGACGCTCTCGGCCAATCCGTTTCAGTTCGCGGCGATGCGCGCGACGCTCGAACAGGTGATGACCGAGGAAAACTACGCCCGCATGGACCATCTGGCGCGGCGGCTCGATGCCGGGCTGACCGGCGTGATCGACCGCTATCGGCTGCCCTGGCATGTTGCCCGCGTCGGCGCGCGCGTCGAGTTTATCTGCGCACCCGGTCCGCTGCACAATGGCGCCGAGGCGGAGACGGCGCATGCGCCGGAACTGGAAGCGGCCATCCATGTCGCGCTGGTCAATCTCGGCGTGCTGATCGCGCCCTTCCACAACATGATGCTGATCTCGCCTGCAACCACCGGTGCCCAGGTCAACCGGCTGATCACCGCCTTCGGCGCGGTTGCGGCAAAGCTTGCGGCATGAGACAAGCTGACCGATGGGCGCGCCAAGCAAAGCCGGACAGATCATGACCTCACCTTCGGGCTCGACGCCCACCGAGGCGCAAGCCTTTCTCGACGCCCATCCCGAGATCGAAGCTTTCGATATCGTGCTGACCGACGCCAATGGCGTCGGCCGCGGCAAGATCGTGCGCCGGCACGAGCTCAAGAGCATTTTCGAGAGCGGCCGGCATATGCCGATCTCGATCCTCGGCCTCGACATCACCGGCGAGGACGTGCACGAGACCGGTTTGATCTGGACCACCGGTGACGGCGACCTCAGGGCCTGGCCGATCCCCGGCACGCTGGTGCCGCTCTACGGTACAAATCCGCCGCGCGGCCAACTGCTGATGGCGATGTATTACCTCGACGGCCAGCCGATGTCGTCGGATCCGAGGCTTGCGCTGGCACGGCAGGTCGATATCCTCGCGGCCAAGGGGCTTTATCCGGCCGGCGCCTTCGAGCTGGAATTCTTCCTGCTGGCCAATGAGCGCGATGCCGACGGCAAGGTGCAGCCGGCGCGCGCGGTGCTCGATGGCCGCGTCTCGGGCAAGACCGAAGTCTATTCCGTCGATCACCTGCACGGCATGGAGCCGCTGTTCTCAGACATCTATGCGGCGGCCAAGGCGCAAGGCATTCCGGCCGAGACGGTGATTTCCGAGTATGCGCCCGGCCAGTATGAATTGACGCTGAACTACCGCAAGGACGTGATGCGGGCGGCCGACGATCTGGTCATGCTGAAGCGGCTGGTGCGGGCGCAGGCGCGGCGCCACGGCGTCACCGCCTGTTTCATGGCCAAGCCGATCGAGAAATATGCTGGCTCGGGCATGCATTTCCATGTCTCGCTGCAGGACAAGGCCGGCCGAAACGTCTTTGCCGAATCCGGTGGCGAGAGCTGGTCGCTGCCGTTGCTGCAGGGGCTCGGCGGCCTGATACAGACGATGGCCGAATCGATGCTTGTGTTTGCACCGCACGCCAATTCCTGGCGGCGCTTCGTGTCGCAATCCTATGCACCGGTGGCGCCGACCTGGGGCGTCAACAACCGTTCGGTGGCGCTGCGCGTGCCGGCGGGCGACGCGAAGAACCGGCGCATCGAGCACCGGCCGTCCGGCGTCGACGCCAACCCCTATCTGATCGCCGCGACGGTGCTTGCCGCCATCATCAAAGGCCTCGACGAAGGTCTCGACCCCGGCCCGGAAACGACAGGCAATGGTTATGAGGCAGCGATCACGCGCACGACGATGCCGGTCGACTGGCGTGCCGCCATCGAAGCAGCCAGGGCGTCGAGCTTCCTGAAGGGCGCGCTCGGCGATGACCTGCACCGCACCTTCGTGGCGATCAAGCAGTCAGAATACCTGCGCGTGGCACGCACGGTCAGCGAACTGGACTACCACCTCTATCTGCACGAGGTGTGATGGCTCTGTGATCGGGCGGCGATCACTTTTTAGCCGCTTCCAACAAATGAGGTGGCGCGCCAGCCCTTAAGAACATACCATGAACGGATGAGTGCACTCACCGTCCGCGAAAAGCTTGCAATCCTGTCCGATGCCGCCAAGTACGACGCCTCCTGTGCCTCGTCGGGTGCGGCGAAAAAGGATTCGCTCAAATCCGGCGGCATTGGTTCCACCGAAGGCATGGGTATCTGCCATTCCTACGCGCCGGACGGGCGTTGCATTTCGCTGCTGAAAATCCTGCTGACCAATTTCTGCATCTATGACTGCAGCTATTGCATCAACCGCTCGTCGTCGAATGTGCGGCGCGCCCGCTTCAGCATTGACGAGGTGGTGAAGCTGACCATGGATTTCTACCGGCGCAATTACATTGAGGGCCTGTTCCTATCCTCAGGCGTCATCCGCTCGCCAGACGAAACCATGGGCGAGATGGTCGAGGTGGCGCGAAGGCTGCGGCTGGAGGAGAAGTTCTCCGGCTATATCCATTTGAAAACCATCCCGGAGAGCTCGCAGGAACTGGTCGAGATGGCAGGACTCTACGCCGACCGGCTGTCGATCAATGTCGAACTACCCACCGACGAGGGAGTCAAGAAATTGGCACCGGAAAAGAAGCCGGAAACAATCCGACTTTCCATGGCCAGGTTGCGGCAGAAAATGGAAGAAAAAGCCGAACCTACACTGAGGACCAAAAAGCGCGAACGCTTCGCGCCGGGCGGGCAGTCGACGCAAATGATTGTCGGCGCCGACAAGACCTCCGATGACGGCATCCTGCACACCAGCGCGCGGCTCTACGGAAGCTACCATCTGCGACGCGTCTACTATTCCGCCTTCAGCCCGATCCCGGATTCGTCGTCGTCCCTGCCCTTGCAGAAGCCGCCGCTGATGCGCGAACACCGGCTTTATCAGGCGGACTGGCTGATGCGGTTCTACGGATTTTCGCAGCCGGAGATCCTGGCTGGCAGCAGCGATGGCATGCTCGACCTCGCCATCGATCCGAAGCTGGCCTGGGCGCTGCGCAACCGAGGACAGTTTCCCATCGACATCAACCGTGCCGACCGTGAGGCGCTGCTGCGCGTTCCGGGTCTTGGCACCAAGGTGATCGCGATAATCCTGGAGACCCGCCGCCACCGGCGGCTGCGGCTGGAAGACGTCGGACGCCTCTGCCAATCGATCGCAAAATTACGCCCGTTCATCATTGCCGAAGGGTGGTCGCCGGGAACGCTCACTGACAAGGCCGGATTGCGCGGCAAGATCGTGCCACCTTGCGAACAATTGGCGCTGTTTTGACCATGCGGCCGGCACAGTTCGACTTTGCCAGATACGGCGTGCGGCTCGACAGCGAAACGGACTTTTCCGGTTGGCGTGATGCGGCACGACGGCTGGCGCTGAATGAGGTCAGGCCCGAGGACATCGGCTGGCATGTCGAGCCGAGCTCCAATCAAAGCGATTTGCCGGCCGTGCCTGCGGGCGTGCAACTCGTTGTCCCGCGCGAGTTCATCGAGCATGCCGAAATCGCCTTCTGCCACGCCGACCCCGACCGGTTCGCCCTTCTCTACCGGGTGCTGTGGCGGCTGCGCACAGAACCCAAGCTGCTAGCGATCGCATCGGATCCCGACACCGGGCGCCTCGATACTATGGAAAAGGCGGTGCGGCGCGACATCCACAAGATGCGCGCCTTCGTGCGGTTCCGGAAGATCGGCGACGGTGATGAGGAGCGCTATGTTGCCTGGTTCGAGCCGGATCATTTCATCGTCGAGCGCAACGCGGCTTTCTTCGTCAGGCGTTTCACCGGCATGCGCTGGACGATCCTGACGCCGCATGTGTCAGCCGATTGGGATGGCGAGAGGCTGGCGATCGGGCCAGGCGCTGCCAAGGGCGATGCGCCAACGCAGGATGACACCGAAGCGCTGTGGCTCACCTATTTCGAGCACATCTTCAATCCGGCGCGGCTGAAGGTAAAGGCAATGCAGAAGGAGATGCCTAAGAAATACTGGCGGAACCTTCCCGAGGCCTCGCTCATTCCAGATCTGATCGCAGGTGCGGACAAGGCCGCCAAAGACATGATCACCAGAATGCCGACGACGCCCGCGCCGCACCACGCCAAGGTGCAGGCTAGGCATTGGCCGAAGCGTGAGCCCGCCACGCAGGAAGGCGATGCGGCACGCATTTCCGAACTGCGCCAGGCGGCGAAGGGCTGCCAGCGTTGCCC
Organism: Mesorhizobium bavaricum; assembly: GCF_056781655.1. Lineage (NCBI taxonomy): Bacteria > Pseudomonadati > Pseudomonadota > Alphaproteobacteria > Hyphomicrobiales > Phyllobacteriaceae > Mesorhizobium > Mesorhizobium bavaricum. Next base: position 616,364 of record NZ_CM165566.1, read on the forward strand.
GCTTTGGCGCGACGCGACCCAGACCGTGTTCGGCGAAGGTCCTGATGACGCCAAGGTGGTGTTCGTCGGCGAACAGCCGGGCGATCAGGAAGACCTCGCCGGCAAACCTTTCGTCGGTCCGGCAGGCAAGGTGTTCGACGCCATTCTCGCTGACGCGGGGGTTGACCGCCAAAAGGTCTACGTCACCAACGCGGTCAAGCACTTCAAATTCGAGCCGCGCGGCAAGCGGCGCATCCACTCCAAGCCAAATGCCGGCGAGGTTCAGGCGTGCCACTGGTGGATCGACAGGGAATTCGAACTGATCAAGCCAGACCTTGCCGTGGCACTTGGCGCAACGGCGGCGTTGTCGCTGCTGGGTAAGGCGATCGCGGTGACAAAGATGCGCGGCCAGGTGATCGAGCGCGCGGACGGCTTACGCATCTTCATCACCATCCACCCCTCCTTCATCCTGCGCATCCATGAACCTGCCGACAAGGAAGCCGAACGCGAGCGTTTCCTGCACGACATGAAACAGGTGAAGCGGCTCATGGCCGGTTGAGATTACCTGATGAGGATGGCTCGTAGGTCGTTGACATTCGTGCCCGTAGGGCCGGGTACGAACAGATCGCCAACGGCGTTGAAGGCCGTCCAGGCATTGTTGCCGGCCAGCATTGCCTTGGCGTCCACACCCGCTGCACGCATGCGTGACACGGTCGAGCTGTCGGCAAAGGCGCCGGCATTGTCTTCCGAACCGTCGATGCCGTCCGTGTCGGCGGCCAGCGCGTGGATGCCATCGACGCCATTGATGCCGATGGCGAAGGCGAGCAGGAATTCCGAGTTGCGGCCGCCCTTGCCCTTGGCGCGCAGCGTCACGGTTGTCTCCCCCCCGGACAGGACCAGCACCGGCTTTGGAAATGGCCGGTTGCGCGTCGCCACTTCGCGGGCGATTGCCGCATGGACGCCGCCAACCTCGCGCGCCTCACCCTCGATGGCGTCGGAGAGGATGACCGCTTCAACGCCTTGCCGCTTGGCTTCCGCCGCCGCCGCTTCGAGCGACACGCCGGCGGAGGCAATCAGGTGCACCTCGTTGCGCGAAAAGCGTTCATCGCCGGGACTTGGTGCATCGGCGGCCGGCGCGTTGATATGCGCCATCACCGCAGCCGGCAGTTTCATGCCGTAGGCTGATATCGACGCCAGCGCGTCCTCGCGGCTGCCGGTGTCGGGGACGGTCGGACCGGAGGCGACCAGCGCCGGATTGTCGCCGGGAATGTCGGAAACGACCAGCGACACCACCTTGGCCGGCCAGGCGGCGGCCGCCAACCGGCCACCCTTGATGGTGGAGATATGCTTGCGGATAGTGTTCATCGCCGCGATCGGGGCACCGGACGCGAGCAGCGCCTCGTTGACGGCAATCTCGTCGGCCAGCGTCAGGCTGCCGGCGGGCGACGGCAACAGCGCCGAACCGCCACCGGAAATCAGCGCCACGACCAGATCGTCCGCCGTCAGACCCTGGACCTTGGCCAGCAACCGTCGCGAAGCTTCCAGCCCGGCGGCGTCCGGAACCGGATGTGCCGCCTCGATGATTTCGATGCGCTCACATTGCGCACCATAACCGTAGCGGGTGACGACCAGCCCTTCGATCGGGCCGTCCCAGCCTTTCTCGAAGGCCGCCGCCATCTGCGCAGAGCCTTTTCCGGCGCCGATGACGATGGTGCGGCCGCCGGGCTTCGCCGGCAAATGATCCCGGATGGTTCGCTCGGGATCGGCGGCGGCGACGGCGGCGCCGAAAATGGCGGTGAGGAAGGCCTTGGGATCGCTCATTTTTCTTCCGGGGGCAGTACCAGCCCGCGCTTGTCGATGCCCAAATGATCGCACAGCGCCTCTACGACGACGCCATGATCCTCGCGCTCCGGCAGGCCGGAGACGGCGATCACACCGATGACACCGGCACCCTTGACGGTGACTGGAAAACCACCACCGGCCAGCACATAGTCAGCGATATCCAGCCCTTCGCCGATCTTGAAGGTGCGATCGGGGCGCTGCTGCTCCAGCACGCTGCGATAGCTGCTTTTCAGGAACCGCTTGACGACATTGATCTTGCGCCGCGCCCAGTCGGGATTGGAAGCGTTCGAGCCGGGCATCGCGGCATAGAACAGCGGCCGGTCGAAGGTTCTGATGTCGACGATAACAGGCAGGTTCTCGGTCAGCGCGCGATCACGGATGGCCGAACCGATCTTGAAGGCGACGGCCTCATCGAAGGCGGGGAAGACAAGAACTTCTTCCTGTCTCTTGATCAGTGCGATGTCGTCAGCAACGGCCATGTCGTTCCCCTGTCAACTTCGCCGCACGCTTTGACCGATGGCTGCCGCCGGGTCAAGCAAAGAACACATCGAAGCGTTCTACGTCGCCATGTCGGTCTTGGCCGCCCGCCCGGCGACATAGACCTCACGCACGGCGCGGTCGTCGCCCAAGGTCTGCAGGAGAAACAGCTCCTGCGCCAGCGTCTCGACCGTCTCCATCCTGAGCCGCATCGCCGGCGTCGCCCTGGCGTCAAGCACGACGATGTCGGCATCGGTGCCTTCGTCCAGCGTGCCGATCTTTTGCGCCACCGACAGTGCCTCGGCATTGCCGCGCGTCATCTGCCAGAAGGACTGGAAGGGATTGAGCTTCTCGCCGTTCAGCGCGATTACCTTGTAGCCTTCGTCCATGGTGCGCAGCATCGAATAGTTGGTGCCGCCGCCGACATCGGTGGCAGCGGCGATACGGATCGGCTTTTCGCGGCGGCGGAAGCGTTGATAGTCGAACAGGCCAGAGCCGAGGAACAGGTTCGAGGTCGGGCAGAACACCGCCACCGAGCCCGTTGCTGAGAGCGCGTCCGCCTCGCGCTCCGACAGATGGATGCAATGGCCGAACAGGCTCTTTTTCCCCAGCAGCCCGTAATGCTCGTAGACGTCGGTGTAGTCACGCGACCACGGATAGAGTCCCTGGGTGAACGCGATCTCGGCGTGGTTTTCCGACAGATGCGTCTGCATATGCAGGTCGGGATGTTCACGGAAGAGCGCGCCAGCCATCTCCATCTGCTGCGGCGACGAGGTGATGGCGAAGCGCGGTGTGATCGCATAGTGCTGGCGCCCCTTGCCGTGCCATTCCCTGATCAGCGCCTTGCTGTCCTCATAGCCGGATTGCGGCGTGTCGAGCACGCCGTCGGGCGCATTGCGGTCCATCATCACCTTGCCGGCGATGTTGAGCATGTTGCGGTCATGCGACTCGGCAAAGAAGGCTTCAGCCGACGCCTTGTGCACCGAGCAGTAGGCTGCCACCGTCGTTGTACCATGGCGCACCATCTCGTCGAGGAACAGCCGCGCGATGCGGCGGCCATGCTGCGCATTGGCGAACTTCGTCTCTTCCGGAAAGGTGTAGGTGTTGAGCCAGTCGAGCAGTTCGGCGCCATAGGAAGCGATGACCTGCATCTGCGGGAAATGCACATGCGCGTCGATGAAGCCCGGCAGCAGCAGATGGGGCCGGTGGTCGACCTTCCTTGCGCCCTCGCCGGCCTGTTTCTCGACTTGCGCATAGGCGCCGGCGGCGACGATACGACCGTCGCGGATCAGCAGGCCGCCATCCTCCTCGTAGCGCCAGGCGGAATGGTCATCGATGGTCTCGGGCCAACGCACGAAGGACAGCGTGCGGCCGCGCAGAAGTGTCGAGGTCATGCTTATTTCCCCGCGCCTTCGAACCAGGCCACCAGCAGCGCCCGTTCCTTGTCGGTGATCTGGGAGACGTTGGCGGGCGGCATGGCGTGGCTGCGTCCGGCCTGCAGATAGATCTCACGGGCGTGGTTGGCGATGTCGGCGTCGGTGTCGAGCATCACGCCCTTGGGCGCGTGGTAGATGCCCTCATAGACCGGCTCCGCCGCATGGCACATCGAGCAGCGGCCGAGCACCGTGTCGCGCACGGCCGGGAAGTGCGCGGAGGCGACATAGACCTGCGCCGCGGCGGACTCTTTGGATTCGCCGGTCAGCACCTTCGGCGCGGTCGACAGCCAGATGATGATGATGAACAGCACAAGGGCTCCCAGCCAGGTCCAGGTTGGGTTGCCCTTGCGCGCATGGACGCTGTTGAAATAGTGCCGGATCAGCACGCCGATGATGAACACCAGCGAGGCAATGACCCAGTTGAACTGCGTGCCGAACGCTAAGGGATAGTGGTTCGACAGCATCAGGAACAACACCGGCAGCGTCAGGTAGTTGTTGTGCAGCGAGCGCTGCTTGGCGATCTTGCCGTATTTCGGATCGGGCTTGCGGCCGGCGATGAGGTCGGCGACGACGATCTTCTGGTTGGGGATGATGACCATGAAGACATTGGCCGACATGATCGTCGCGGTGATGGCGCCGAGATGCAGGAAGGCGGCACGCCCGGTGAACAGATGGGTGAGCCCCCAGGCGACGAACACCAGCACGCAGTAGAGCACCAGCATCAGGCCGGTGTCGCTTTTTCCCAGCGGCGAGCGGCACAACAGATCGTAGACCACCCAGCCGACGCCGATTGTCGCCAGTGACAGCAGGATGCCGACCGGTACCGACATTGGCAGCACGTTGGGATCGATCAGGAACAGATCCGCCCCGGCATAATAGACGACGCACAGCATGGCGAAGCCGGACAGCCAGGTGGCGTAGGATTCCCATTTGAACCAGGTCAGGTGCTCGGGCATCTCGGCAGGCGCCACCAGATATTTCTGGATGTGGTAGAAGCCGCCGCCATGCACCTGCCATTCTTCGCCAAAGGCGCCGACGGGCATGCCCGGCCGCTGGCGCAGGCCGAGATCGAGCGCAACGAAATAGAAAGACGAGCCGATCCAGGCGATGCCGGTGATGACATGCAGCCAGCGCACCGCAAAGCTCAGCCAGTCCCAGAAAATCGCGAAATCCATCATTGAAGTCGTCCCTGCCGATGACGCGACTTTACGGTGTCGCGCGCAAACGGAAAGAGGCGAGGTGTGCGATGACTTTCAAAAAAAAATGGAAAATACTAGAGTCGTTGCGCGCAGCTGGATGAAAGCCACGAAATCCGCATGGCCTATCTCGACAACATCGCTGTCTTCGTTCGCGTGGTCGAACTCGGCAATCTGTCGGCGGCAGGGCGTGACATGCGAATCTCGCCGGCGGTCGCCTCCAACCGCATCAAGGAACTGGAGAAGCACCTTGGCGTGCGGCTGTTCAACCGCACCACACGTCAATTGATGCCGACCGAGCATGGCACGGTTTTCTATTCGGGAGCCAAGCAGGTGCTGGAGGCGATCACCGAAGCGGAAGCCGCCGTCTCGGCGCTTTCCGGTCAGCCGCGCGGCACCATAAAGGTGACGGCACCGCTCGGCCTCGGCCGCAGGCTGGTGGCGTCGGGCATTCCCGACTTCCACGACAGATACCCTGACATCGAGGTGCGGCTGAGGCTGTCCGACCACAATGTCGACATCATGAAGGAGGGCATCGATGTCGCGTTCCGGCTTGGCATCATCGAGGATTCCAGCCTCAGGATGCGCGGCATCATGGAATGCGAACGCGTGCTGGTGGCGGCACCGAAGTATCTGGAGGCGCGCGGCGAACCCATTGAGCCGCAGGATCTGATCGGCAAAAAGCACGACTGCCTGATGCTGCGTTACTCCGGCGCGCGCGAATATGTGTGGACGCTGCAGACCCCCACCGGCCCGCAGAAATTCGAGGTGCACGGACCCTACGACACCGACGATGGCGATGTGCTGACCGGCTGGGCGCTGTCCGGCCGCGGCATCATCAACAAGCCGCGCTTCGAGGTCGAACCTTTCATCCGCGACCAGCGGCTGAAGGTGATCCTGGGCAGCACGCCACCAACGCCGGTGCAATTCGCCGCCGTCTATCCGCACAAGAAGCTGCAGGACCCCAAGGTGCGGCTGTTGCTCGACTTCATGGCCGAGCGCTGCCAGCGGCTGATCAACGACCTGCTTGCTGGCAAATAGGGGCTGGCCGGAAAGTGATGGCTGGCCGGCAAGTGACCAGTAGTTGGCCCAGCGCCAGCGGTTGCCATCGCTGGATGTGGCGAACATAGTTCCGATGGCATTTCGTCTTGCAGGGACCATCGATGGACAACGGCGCCACAATGCATCTTGCCGTTTCGCCGTATCCGGTAACCACCGATCCATCGCCCGGGGGCGAGCCGGACTTCAGCCTTCTGGCGCGGTTTGTGCAAAAGGCCGAAGCGGCCGGGCTGGATATGGTGATTTTCGCCGATTCCGCGCCGGCGTCCGGCAGCGATGCTGCAAACAGGCAGACGCCCTTCGAAGCGACGACGTTGCTGGCCGCACTGGCGACGGTGACGGGCAGGATCGGGTTGGTCGCCGCTGCCTCGACGGTCGCGCACCAGCCCTACAATCTGGCGCGCCGTTTCGCGTCGCTCGACATCATCAGCCATGGCCGCACCGGCTGGAATGTGACCATGGCGCAGGATCCGCGCGAAGCGGCCAATTTCAGTCGTCCCGAGGGCTTTTCGCCCGACGACTTTCGCCGCCGTACCGAGGAATACATTGGCATCGTCCAAGGCTTGTGGCAGGGCTGGGATGCCGACGCGCTCAAGTTCGACAAGGGCAGCGGCCGCTTCCACGATCCCGAAAAGATGCATTTGCTCGACCACAAGGGCGCGTTCTTTTCCGTGCGCGGACCGCTGAACGTCGCGCGGTCGCCGCAGGACAGACCGGTGCTGGTCCTGTCCGGCCTGTTGGTATCAGACATGGATCGCGCCGCCCGCACCGCCGATGTCGTCCTGCTGGACGACGGGCCGATCGACAGTGCGAAAGCACGCTATGACGATCTGAAGCGGCTTGTTGCCGCCTGCGGACGCCACCCGGGCGCCGTGAAGGTGCTGATGAATGTCTCGCCGGTCACGAATGATAAGCCGGCCGTCATCGCCGACAAGCTGGAAGAACAGTTCCGGGCGAAACGCTGCGACGGGTTCAACATGCTGATGCCGGCGCAACTTTCGGCACTCGACGATTTCGTCGATCTGGTTTTGCCGGAGCTTCGGCGGCGTGGCCTGTTTCGAGAGAGCTATCCCGGGGCAACCCTGCGCTCGCATCTCGGCCTGACGGCGGGAGGCGACCAATGACTGCTCCCCGCCAGATGAAGCTCGGCGCCTTCCTGTGGGCGACTGGCCACCATATCGCCGCCTGGCGCCACCCCAAGGCGCATGCGACCGCTGGCATCGACATCGAGCACTACATCCAGCTGGCGCGCACGGCGGAAGCAGCGAAGTTCGACATGGTCTTCTGCGAGGACGCCGCCGGCCTGCGCGAAGCCAATGTCGGCATCGCCAGCCAGACGTCACGCTCGATCGGCTTCGAGCCGATCAGCCTGCTTTCGGCTCTGGCCGCCCAGACCAGCCGCATCGGTCTCGTTTCCACGGCCTCGACAAGCTACAACGAGCCCTACGGGCTGGCGCGGACCTTCCTGTCGCTCGACCATCTGAGCGGCGGCCGGGCCGGCTGGAACCTGGTCACGTCAGCCAGTCCCATCGAGGCTGCCAATTTCGGCTCGACCGGCTTGCGTCCACATGCCGATCGCTATGAACGGGCGCGTGAATTCGCCGAGGTGGTCGCCGGGCTTTGGCGCGGCACGCTCGACGGAGCTTCCGGTTATGACGGCCAGAGCTTTTCCGTGCGTGATGCGCTCGACCTGCCGCGTTCGCCGCAGGGCGCACCGGTGCTGGTTCAGGCCGGCGCCTCGGATGTCGGCCGCGACCTAGCCGCCCGCACCGCCGACGTCGTGTTCACCGCAGCACAGACTTTCGAGGAGGCGAAGGCGTTTTATGACGATCTGAAGGGGCGTCTGGCGGCCTATGGGCGCGAGCCGGACGACATCAAGATCATGCCCGGCGTCGCACCGGTGGTGGCGGAAACCGAGGCCCGAGCCCAGGAAAAATACGAGGAGTTGCAGGAACTCATCCCCGACGATGTCGGCGTAGCACTGCTGTCCAGCTATCTCAGCATTTCCGATCTGTCGCGCTATCCGATCGACGGACCGCTGCCGGAGCTGCCGCCCAGCGAAGGCATGCAGAGCCGGCAAGCGCTGGTCATCGAGCAGTCACGTCGCGACAACCTGTCCATCCGCCAGCTGGCGCGGCATTTCGCGGGTGCACGTGGCCATTGGCGCATCGTTGGAACGGCGACCCAGATCGCCGACGAGCTGCAGGCGCGGTTCGAAAGCGGCGCGGCCGACGGTTTCAATGTCATGCCCTCCTACTTCCCCGGGGAACTCGACGCCTTTGCCACGCTGGTCGTACCGGAACTGCAGCGGCGCGGCCTGTTTCGCAAAGACTACGAAGGCCGCACGCTGCGCGACCACCTGGGCTTGAAACGGCCGGCATAAGCCGCGACACAAGCTTAGCCGGCTATGACCTTGGGGCGCGAGGCCCGATCGGGGGCTGATTTTGCGACGTGGACAACCAGCGCCGTCATGATCTCGGCGGCCGCGAGCGCTGCGATGACGGGCGGGCGCTTGTCCCTCACGGAATCGCCGCCGATCGGCGAGACGAGGCGGGCGAATTCGACTTCGCTGCCGTCCGCCGATTTCAGGAACCAGTTCCTGAACGTCGCTTTCTTGGTCTTCGAGCCTATCATGCCGACATAGGCGGTGTCGTCGCGCTTCAGCGCTTCGGCGACGACCAGGAAATCCAGCGCATGGTCATGGGTGAGGATAGCGAAAGCGCTGCCGGCCGGAGCATCGCGCACCATCGCTTCCGGCATCGGCGTCAGCCGCGTCTCGACGGTTTCCGGCATGCCATCCAGAGCCTCGGCCCGCGTCTCGATGACGACGGCATGCACAGGAAGAAGGGCCACCGCGGAGGCCAGCGCCTGGCCGACATGGCCGCCGCCGAAGATGTAGACATAGGGAAGGTGCGCCTCTTCGGCTTCCGCGGCTGCGACCAGCTCCTGCGCCAACGCCGCATCGACGAGCCGGATCAACACTTCGACGCGGCCGCCGCAGCATTGGCCGATCTCGGGGCCGAGGGGCACGTCGAGGGTCGCGCAGACCTCGTCGACCTCGATGCGGGCTTGCTTGTCCCGACGGCCTTGGCTGGCCGGTGAAGACCCCAGCATCTGCCGTGCCTTGTCGATGGCCATATACTCGAGCTGGCCGCCGCCGATCGTGCCAAAGATTGCCGCTTGCGAGACGAGCATGAAGGCGCCTTTCTCGCGTGGCGTCGAGCCTTTGGTGCCGGCCACTTCGACCAGGGCAACCCGGCCGGCAGCGCTGAGAAGGGCTTTCAGGCTTTGCACTTTCGAGTTCATCGCTCTCGTTCCCGATTGGGAAATATAGGCTTTTTCGGCTTGAATTGCACGCTTTGCCGGATTCAGGCGCTGGCCTTGACCTCGTTCTTCAGCCGCTCGATCGCCATCAGCACCCGTTCCGGCGTTGCCGGAGCATCGAGGCGGGGACAGATCCTGTGGTCGGCGACGCTGGCCACCGCATCCGACAGCGCATGCAGAACCGCCATGCCGTGAGGCAAGGGCGGCTCGCCAACCGCCTTGGAACGATGGATGGTCGGCTCATAGGCTTGCGACCAGTCGGTCAGCGCCACGTTGAAAATCTTCGGACGATCCGACGCGAGCGGGATCTTGTAGGTTGACGGCGCGTGCGTACGCAGCCGGCCCTTGTCATCCCACCACAGTTCCTCCGTTGTCAGCCAGCCCATGCCCTGGATGAAGCCGCCTTCGACCTGGCCGATGTCGATCGCCCGGTTCAGCGAGCGGCCGCAATCGTGCAGGATATCGGCGCGCTCGACGACATATTCGCCGGTCAGTGTGTCGACCGACACTTCGGCGCAGGCCGCGCCATAGGCGAAGTAGTAGAAGGCGTGGCCCTGGCCCTTGCTGCGGTCCCAGTGGATTTTCGGCGTCTTGTAGAAGCCGGCAGCCGAGAGCTGCACGCGTGCAACATACGCCTGCTTGACCAGATCGTTGAAGCTGACTTCCTGGTTGCCGACGCGCACCCGGTTGGGCAGGAACACCACCTGGTCGAGCGGGACCTGATATTTCTCTGCGGCGAAGTCTGTCAGCCGCTGGCGGATCTGCCGGGCGGCATTTTGCGCCGCCATGCCGTTGAGGTCGGCGCCCGAGGACGCCGCCGTCGGCGCCGTGTTCGGCACCTTGGCCGTGGTGGTGGCAGTGATCTTCACCCGGTCGAGATCGATCTGGAATTCTTCCGCCACGACCTGCGCCACCTTGAGGTGCAGGCCCTGCCCCATTTCGGTGCCGCCATGGTTCATGTGCACGGAGCCGTCGGCATAGACATGCACCAGCGCGCCGGCCTGGTTGGACTCGGTCTTGGTGAAGGAGATGCCGAACTTGACCGGCGTCAGCGCCAGGCCGCGCTTGATGAAGCGGCTGTTGGCATTGAAGGCCGATATTTCGCGGCGGCGCCGTGCATAGCCGGCACTTTCCTCCAAGTCCGCGACGATGCGGTGGATGATGTTGTCCTCGACCTTCTGGTGATAGGGCGTGACATTGCGGCTGCCGATCGCCTCCATCGGGTCGTAGAAATTCAGCTTGCGAATTTCGAGCGGATCCTTGCCGACAGCGAAGGCGACCTCGTCGATGACGCGCTCGGCACCGACCATGCCTTGTGGACCGCCGAAGCCGCGGAAGGCGGTGTTGGAAACGGTGTTGGTGTAGAGCGGCGCCGATTTGGCCAGCACGCTCGGATAGAAATAGGCGTTGTCGCAGTGGAACAGGGCGCGATCGCCAACCGGGCCCGACAGGTCGGCGGAGAAGCCGCAGCGCAAGGCGAAGGTGAAGTCGACGCCGAGGATGTTGCCCTCGTCATCGAAGCCGACTTCATAATCGATGGCGAAATCGTGCCGCTTGCCGGTGGCGGTCATGTCCTCGTCGCGGTCGAGCCGGATCTTGACCGCGCGCTTGTGCTTCTTGGCAGCGATCGCGGCGATCGCGGCGCATTGATTGGCCTGCGTTTCCTTGCCGCCGAAGCCACCGCCCATGCGACGGACTTCCACCGTCACGGCATTGCTTGGCACGCCAAGCGCATGGGCGACAAGATGCTGCGTCTCGCTCGGCCCCTGGGTCGAGCAATAGACGATCACCTCATCGTCCTCACCGGGGATGGCCAGCGAAACCTGGCCTTCGAGATAGAAGTGGTCCTGGCCGCCAAGCCACATGCGGTTCTTGATGCGGCGTGGCGCGGCTTGAATAGCAGCGGCGGCATCGCCACGCCTGAGAGTCAGCGGCGTGGTAACCTGCCTGTCCTTCACCGGATCGAGATCCCAGATATCGATGACCGCTGGAAGCTCGTCATAGTCGATCTTTGCCAGTCGCGCGGCGCGGCGTGCCTCGTCGCGGGTCTCGGCAATCACCGCAAAGATCGGCTGACCGAAGAACTGCACCTTGTCCTGGGCGAGGACCGGATCGTCATGCATGTTGCTGGGCGATACGTCGTTCTCGCCTGGCACGTCGGCATAGGTCAGCACATCGACGACACCCGGTGCGGCCCGCACCGCCGAAAGGTCGACGTTTTTCAGAATGCCATGCGCCACCTTGGACAGGCCAAGGCCGACATGCAGCGTGCCGGCCGGTTCCGGCATGTCATCGATATAGACCGCAGTGCCGTCGACATGCTTGTGGGCGGAATCGTGGCGTTGGTCGGTGGCGACGCCGCCGGCGATCTTTTCAGCCCTGGGGTTGGGGGTGGCGTGCCTGTTCATCATGCCGCCTCGTGCCTCGAAACTTGGATCGGTTCCCTGGTGCCGCTGGTCTCGGCGAAGAAGCGCAGCAACAGATTGCGCGCCGCCAGCGCCCGATACTCGGCCGAGGCCCGCATGTCGGTGAGCGGGGTGAAATCCTCGGCATATTCGGCCATCGCTGCCTCGACCGTCTGTTCGGTCCACGGCTTGCCACGCAGCGCCTTTTCGACAGCCGACGCCCGCTTTGGCGTCGCCGCCATGCCGCCGTAGGCGATGCGCACATCCGCGACCGTGCCATCCTTGGCCAGTGTCAGGAAGAAGGCACCGAGTGCCGCCGTGATGTCCTCGTCGCGGCGCTTGGTGATCTTGTGGACGGCGAATTTCGTGCCCTTGGCGGGGATGGGAACGTGCACCGCCTCGACGAATTCACCGGGCAGCCGGTCCTGCTTGCCATAGGCAATGAAGAAGGTTTCCAGCGGGATCGTCCGCCGCTTCTTGCCCTTTCGCAGCGTCAGCCGCGCGCCGAGCGCAATCAAGGGTGGCGGCGTATCGCCGATCGGCGAACCATTGGCGATGTTGCCGCCGATGGTGCCCATGTTGCGCACCTGTTCGCCACCGATACGATCGAACAGTGGCCCCAGCGCCGGGATACGTTTGGCGAGCGTCGCGAACGCCTCGGTGTAGGTGACGCCGGCGCCGATGGTGATGACGCCCTTGTCTTCGGCGATGGTGCCAAGCCCGTCGAGATCGCCGATGAAGATCACCGGTGAGATATCGCGCATGTGCTTGGTCACCCACAGGCCGACATCGGTCGAGCCGGCAACGATGGTAGCGCCAGGTTCCTTGTCCAGCAGGGCGGCGAAATCGTCGACATCAGCCGGCACGATCAGCCGCTTCTCGGCCGAGCCGATCTCGACCCGTGCGCCGTCATGCATCGCCTCCAGCCTCGCGGTGATCGCCTTGCGCTCCACCGCCAGCGGGTCCTTCGCCACCTTGCCGTAGCTGGAGATGGCGCGGGCCGCGCGCATGATCGCCTCGTAGCCGGTGCAGCGGCAGAGATTGCCTTGCAGAGCCTTTTCGATGGCTGCGTTCGATGGGTCTGATGATTTCATCCACAGGCCATAGAGCGACATAACGAAGCCCGGCGTGCAGAAGCCGCATTGCGAGCCGTGGAAATCGACCATCGCCTGCTGCACCGGGTGCAACTGGCCGGGAAGGCCGCGCAAATGCTCGACGGTCACGACATGGGTGCCGTCCAGCGAGCCGAGGAAGCGGATGCAGGCGTTGACACTTTCGTAGACCAGCCCACCGGCCGAGAGCTTGCCGACCAGCACGGTGCAGGCGCCGCAATCGCCCTCGGCGCAGCCTTCCTTGGTGCCGCGCAGCGAACGGTCGAGCCGCAGCCAGTCGAGCAAGGTGGCGTCTGATGCCACCGATGAAAGCACGACATCCCTGCCATTGAGAATGAAACGGATCTCGTTGCGGATGCTGACCTTGGCCATGCTTCAGCTCCCCCTGTAGGTCGAATAGCCATAGGGCGAGACGAGCAGCGGCACATGATAGTGCACCGCTTCGGCCATGCCGAAACGGATTGGTATCAGGTCGAGAAAGGCCGGTTTCGGCAGGTTCAACCCCTGCTGGCGCAAATAGTCGCCGGCGGCGAAGACCAGTTCGTATTCGCCGGCTCGGAACTCGGCACCGGCAAGCAGCGGTGCGTCGCAACGGCCATCGGCATTGGTCACCACGGTCTTCAGATGTATCCGCCCATCGCCGTCGAGGTGATAGAGCGCAATCGACAATCCCGCCGCCGGCTTGCCGGTCGCCGTGTCGAGGACGTGGGTCGTCAGACGCCCGCCATCGGCTTTCGACGTTTCTCCCACTGGCCGCCTCCCATTCCGGTACAGTCGAACATTACTGATGAATTGTGCGCCAATTAAAGGCGATGCATAAGTCCCGGTCGAGCGGAGTGCGACAAAAACACTTTCAAAAATTTTCGGGGGAATGCGCAAGCAGCCCTTTCGATATCCTGATCATACTGCGGGCGATGTCCGGCGGGAGGAACGATGCGTTACATCAGAGACATGCGCGGCTATGGAGCCAACCCGCCGGATCCGAAATGGCCAGGCGGTGCGCATGTCGCCGTGCAGTTCGTCGTCAACTATGAAGAGGGCGGCGAGAACTGCGTCCTTCACGGCGACAAGGCGTCGGAAGCCTTCCTGTCGGAAATCGTTGGCGCGGCACCGTGGGTGGGCCAGCGCCATTGGAACATGGAATCGATCTACGAATACGGTGCCCGCGCCGGCTTCTGGCGGCTGCATCGCCTGTTCACCGAGGCCGAGGTGCCGGTGACCTGCTACGGCGTCGCCTCAGCACTTGCGCGCTCGCCCGACCAGGTCACGGCGATGCAGGAGGCCGGCTGGGAGATCGCCTCGCACGGGCTGAAATGGATCGACTACCGCGACCACAGCGCCGATGACGAGCGCCGTGATCTCGAAGCGGCGATCCGCCTGCATTACGAGGTGACCGGCCAGCGTCCGACCGGCTGGTATACCGGCCGCACATCGGTCAACACCGTGCGGCTCGTGGCCGAAGAAGGCGGCTTCGACTATGTGTCGGATACCTATGACGACGAACTGCCCTACTGGTTCGAGCACGCGGATGGGGCGCAGCTCATCATCCCCTACACGCTCGACGCCAACGACATGCGTTTCGCCACGCCGCAAGGGTTCAATTCGGGCGACCAGTTTTTTGCCTATCTGAAGGACAGTTTCGACACGCTCTATGCCGAGGGCAAGGCTGGCCGGCCGCGGATGATGAATATCGGCCTGCACTGCCGCCTCGTCGGGCGGCCGGGCCGGGTGGCGGCGTTGAGGCGCTTCGTTGACTATATCAAATCGCATGACAAGGTCTGGCTGGCGCGGCGCATCGACATCGCCCGCCACTGGCAAGAGAACCATCCCTATCGGCCGGCGGCACTGCGCCCGTCGAAGATGGAATTCGAGACGTTCGTCCACACCTTCGGCGGCGTGTTCGAGCATTCGCCGTGGATCGCCGAACGTGCCTACGAGCTGGAACTGGGTGCGGCGCACGACACGTCAGGCGGCCTGCACAACGCGCTCTGCCGCATCTTTCGTTCCGCCAGCGAGACCGAGCGGCTTTCGGTGCTCAATGCCCATCCCGATCTTGCCGGCAAACTGGCCAAGGCTAGGCGGCTGACGGCCGAATCGACCAGGGAACAGGCCTCGGCCGGTCTCGACGCGCTGACCGACAAGGAGCGCGAACTGTTTTCCAAGCTCAACGCCGCCTACGTCACCACCTTCGGCTTTCCTTTCATCATCGCGGTGAAGGGCAAGACCAAGGAGGAGATCCTGGCGGAATTCGAGGCGCGCATCGGCAACGGCCGCGGCGTTGAATTCGAGACCGCCTGCAAACAGGTCGAGCGCATCGCGCTGCTCCGCGTCAAGGACATGCTCCCGCAATAGGCTTGAACCCATGGATACGATCCGGATGCCCGACCGAACCTACTACGCGCCGCATGGCGGCCATCCCGGCCAGAGCGAACTTCTGACCGGCCGCGCCGTCTTCACCGAGGCCTATGCCGTCATCCCCAGGGGGGTGATGCAGGACATCGTCACCAGCGCCCTGCCGTTCTGGGACAAGACCCGCGTCTGGATACTGTCGCGGCCGCTGTCCGGTTTTGCCGAGACGTTCTCGCAATACATCGTCGAGGTTGCGCCCGGTGGCGGCAGCCTGCGGCCGGAACCCGACGCCGGCGCCGAGGGCGCCCTGTTCGTGGTTGGGGGCGAATTGACGGTTCTGCTTGCCGGCAGGAAACATGTGTTGCGGCCGGGGGGCTTCGCCTTCCTGCCGCCGGCCAGCGGCTGGACGGTTCGCAACGAAGGCAAGGCCGCTGTCCGCTTCCACTGGATCCGCAAGGCATACGAGGCGGTCGACGGTCTCGACGCGCCGGAAGCCTTTTTCACCAATGAACAGGACATCGCGCCGACGCCGATGCCCGGCACCGAGGGCCGATGGGCGACGACACGCTTCGTCGATCCGGCCGATTTGCGCCACGACATGCACATGACCATCGTGACGCTGGAACCCGGCGCGGTCATTCCCTTCGCCGAGACCCATGTCATGGAGCACGGGCTCTATGTGCTGGAAGGCAAAGCGGTCTACCGCCTCAACCAGGACTGGGTCGAGGTCGAGGCCGGCGACTATATGTGGCTGCGCGCCTTCTGCCCGCAGGCCTGCTACGCCGGTGGCCCGGGCAAATTCCGCTATCTGCTCTACAAGGACGTCAACCGCCACGCCAAGCTCGGCGGCGCCGGCATTGCAAGGCGGGCGCCGTGACCCGCATCGTCGCGCGGCCGCTGACCCGCGAGAGCTTTGCCGAATTCGGCGACGTCATCGACATGGGCGGCGACAATCACTACCCGATCAATGGCGGCAAGGCCGAGCGCTACCACGACCTCGCCACGGCGCAAGCGATTGGGCCGAACGCCCGCGTGTTGATCTCGATGGTGCGCGGCACGCCTTACGAATTGCCGCTGAAGCTGACCATGGTCGAGCGCCACCCCTTCGGCAGCCAGGCCTTTATCCCGCTGTCGCGGCGGCCATTCCTGGTCGTTGTCTGCCATGACGGTGATGAGGGGCCGGGCGAGCCGCACGCCTTCCTCACCGCGCCCGGACAGGGCATCAACTATTCCCGCAATCTGTGGCACGGCGTGCTGACGCCGCTCGGCGAGGCTCAAGATTTCCTGATCGTCGACCGTGGCGGCGACGGCTCCAACCTCGAAGAGTTCCATTTCTCGCATGCCTACGAGATCCATCTCCCCGACGAGAGCCTGTAATGACCGACATTTCCCTGATCGACCGGCTGCTCGATGTCATCGAGCAGGACATCGTGCCGAAGACGGCAGAAGGCGTTGCTCACGGCAACAAGCTGTTCGGCGCGGCGATCCTGCGCAAGGACGACCGTTCGCTGGTGCTGGCCGAGACCAACAACGAGATGGAAAACCCGCTCTGGCATGGCGAGGTGCACTGCCTGAAGCGCTTCTACGAAATGCCCAAGGCCGAACGCGTCGATACGAAAGACGCCATCTTCATCGCCACGCACGAACCCTGTTCGCTCTGCCTGTCAGCGATCACCTGGACCGGCTTCGACAATTTCTACTATCTGTTCAGCCATGAAGATTCGCGCGACAGCTTCGCCATCCCGCATGATCTGAAGATCCTGAAGGAGGTCTTCACCCTCGATCCCGGCGGCTACAATGCCGAGAACGCCTACTGGAAGAGCTTTTCGATCCGCAGGCTGGTGCGGTCGCTCCCCGAAGCCGAGCGTCAGCGCCTGGAAACGCGGATCGGCAAGATCTCGACACGCTATGACGACCTGTCCGACGCCTACCAGGCGAGCAAGGCCGAAAACGACATTCCGCTGAATTGACGCGGATTGACCAGCCGAATTCGTTGTCTGGCCCACGACGCGACCCCACCGGCTCCATCATCTGGCGATCCTGGAGTCCCGCATGAAAACCGTCACTGAATTTCCCCGCAAGGTCATCGAATTTCCGGACATGGGGATCGTCATGCCCGACGGCTGCCGGCTGTCGGCGCGGGTGTGGATGCCGGAAGATGCCGGCGACGACCCGGTGGCGGCGATCCTCGAGCACCTGCCCTATCGCAAGCGCGACGGCACCATCTTTCGCGATCAGCTGACCCATCCCTATTTCGCCGGCCACGGCTATGCGTCGATCCGCGTCGACATGCGCGGCAATGGCGATTCCGAAGGCTTGATGGACGACGAATATTCCGAGCAGGAATTGCAGGACGCCTGCGATGTCATCGCCTGGGCGGCATCGCAGCCCTGGTGCAACGGCAATGTCGGCATGATGGGCATTTCCTGGGGCGGCTTCAACTGCCTGCAGGTGGCGGCCAAGCAGCCGCCAGCGCTGAAGGCTGTGATCAGCCTGTGTTCGACCGTCGACCGCTACGCCGACGACATCCACTACAAGGGCGGCTGCCTGCTGATCGAGAATTTCGGCTGGGCCTCGACCATGCTGTCCTATTCGTCAAGGCCGCCGGATCCGCTGCTGGCCGGCGACAACCGGTGGCGCGATCTGTGGCTGACCCGGCTGGAAAACCAGCCTTTCCTGGCGCCGCTGTGGCTCAGCCATCAACATCGCGACGCCTATTGGAAACGCGGCTCGATCTGCGAGGATTATTCCGCCATCCAGGCCGCGGTGCTGTCGATCGGCGGTTGGCATGACGGCTACCGCAACACGATCTCGCACCTCGTCACCAACATCCCGTCTCCGGTGAAGGGCATCGTTGGGCCGTGGATCCACAAATACCCGCATTACGCCGCTCCCAAACCCGCCATCGGCTTTCTGCAGGAGGCGTTGCGCTGGTGGGACCGCTGGCTGAAGGGCATCGATACCGGCGTCGAGACCGACCCGGCCTACCGTGCCTATGTCATGGACAGTGTCCGCCCCGCCCGCTGGCATCCCGAGCGGCCCGGCCGCTGGGTCGCGGAGCAGGAATGGCCGTCGTCTACCGTCAAGACGCAATCGATCGAGCTTGTCGCCGACAGCAGCAAGCCCGCCATCGTCGCCTCGCCGCAAAGCTGCGGCCTCGCCGGCGGTGAGTATTTCCCGTTCACCTTCGGCCCCGAACTGCCCGGCGACCAGCGTCCCGACGACGCCTTGTCGGTGTGTTTCGACCAGCCGGAACTCCGTGAGGCGATCGACATCGTCGGCGCGCCCGAAGTTGAGGTACGGCTTTCCTGCGACCGCCCGCAGGCCAACATCGCGATCCGGCTTTGCGACGTGCATCCAGACGGTGCGTCTGAGCTGATCTCCTACGGCGTGCTCAATCTGACGCATCGCAAGTCACATGAGTTCCCCGAGGCGCTGGTGCCGGGCGAAACCGTGTCTGTGCGCGTGGTGCTCGATCAATGTGCCTATCGCGTGCCGGCCGGTCACCATCTGCGCATCGCCGTGTCAAACGCCTATTGGCCGATGATCTGGCCGTCGCCGGAACCGGTCCGACTCGCTCTGTCGGCCGCCACGCTCGCCCTGCCGCTGCGCCCGCTGGCAACAGGCGACGAAGTGACGTTCTCCGAGCCTGAAGCCGCCACGCCCTGGGCGACCGAAACGATCCGCGCCGCCAATTCCGAGCGTCATGTCGACCGCGACGAGAAGACGGGAATTGTGACGCTTTCCATAACGGATGATTTCGGCGAGCTGCGCGATCTCGAGCACGGCCTGGCCCATGGCAGCATCGCCCGCGAGACCTGGACGATCCATCCCGACCATCCCTTGTCAGCCTCGGGGAAAACGCACTGGACGCAGACCCTGTCGCGAAATGGATGGTCGGTGCGCACCGAAACAACAGCCGAGATGCGATCGGACGCGCAAAACTTCATCGTCAGTGCCCGAATCGAGGCCTATGAGGGCGAAACTCTCGTTTTCGAGCGCAACTTCGAGGAGAAGGTGCCGCGCGCGCTCCTTTGAGCACGGATTCCGTTGGTCCAAATGCGACGTACGATTTACGCCACGGCATGTCGCATTCGGTCTTGCTTACCGCTTTCCCTTGCGGTCATTATTCTTCTCACAAGAAACAAGAAAAACGACCGCAGAGTCGAACCAACAGAGTGAGGAACTCAACATGTCAAACGAACTCGAATTCCTTAGCCGGCGGGTCGCATCCGGCAAACTGAGCCGTCGCGATTTTCTCGGCCGGGCGGCAGCGCTCGGCGTCACCGCGCCCTTCGCCAACTCGTTGCTTTCGAGTGCAGCGCGCGCGGCAGGCCCGATCAAGGGCGGCACGCTGAAGGCCGGTCTGGTCGGCGGCGAATCCACCAACAGCCTCGACCCGGCGCTGATGATGACGCAGGTGCCCTTCGCCTTCGGCAAGTGCTGGGGCGAAATGATCGTCGAGCTGTCGCCGGAAGGCAAGCTCGAGAACCGCATTGCCGAGGAGATCGGCTCTTCGGACGACGCCAAGGTGTGGACGCTGAAGATCCGCGACGGCGTCGAATTCCACAACGGCAAGACCGTGACCGCCGAAGACGTGGCCGCGACGCTCGAGCGCCATTCGGACGAGAAGTCCAAGTCCGGCGCGCTGGGCTACATGAAGGGCATCGAGACCATCAAGGCCAGTGGCAAGGAAGTCGTGCTGACGCTGAAGGAAGCCAATGCCGACCTGCCCTACCTGCTCAGCGACTATCACCTGATCGTCCAGCCCAACGGCGGCAAGGACAAGCCCGATGCCGGCATCTCGGCCGGACCCTACGTGGTCAAGACCAACGAGCCAGGCGTGCGCCACGGCGGCGAGCGCTTCGCCAACTACTGGCAAGGCGACAAGATGGGCCATGCCGACCAGGTCGAAGTCATCGTCATCAACGACGCCACGGCGCGCACGGCGGCCCTGCAGGGCGGCCAGGTCAACATGATCAACCGCGTCGAGCCGAAGATCGTCGACCTGATCAAGCGCCTGCCGGGCGTCACCATCCGCAACCACGCGGGCCCTGGCCACTACGTCTTCATCATGCATTGCAACACGGCACCGTTCGACAACGCCGACCTGCGCATGGCACTGAAGCTGGCGATCGACCGCGAGGAAATGCTGGACAAGATCCTGCGCGGCTATGGCTCGCTCGGCAACGACTTCCCGATCAATTCGTCCTATCCACTGTTCACCGAGATCGAGCAGCGCAAGTACGACCCCGACAAGGCCAAGTTCCACTTCAAGAAATCTGGTCACGACGGCTCGGTGCTGCTGCGCACTTCGGATGTCGCCTTCCCCGGCGCCGTCGACGCCTCACAGCTTTTCCAGCAGAGCGCGGCCAAGGCCGGCATCACGCTGGAGATCAAGCGCGAGCCGGGCGACGGCTACTGGAACGAGGTCTGGAACAAGCAACCCTTCTGCGCCTCCTACTGGGGCGGCCGCTCGACGCAGGACCAGATGTATTCGACAGCCTATCTGTCGACGGCGGACTGGAACGACACGCGCTTCATCCGTCCGGACTTCGACAAGATGGTGCTGGCGGCGCGCGCCGAACTCGATGAGGCCAAGCGCAAGCAGATGTACCACGACATGGCCGTCATGGTGCGCGACGACGGTGGCCTGATCCTGCCGATGTTCAACCAGTTCATCGACGCGACCGGCGCCAAGGTCGATGGCTGGGTCGATGATCCGCATCAGGAATTGATGAACGGCTACGCCCTGGCGAAGTGCTGGCTGCAGGCCTGAGCCCGGCTTTGCGGATATGTCTTCACCCATCCTGAAGCTAATTGCCCAGCGCGTTGCGCTGGGCATTCTCCTGTTGCTGGCCGTTTCGGTCCTGATCTTCGCCGGCACACAGATCCTGCCCGGCGACGTCGCGCAAGCCATCCTCGGCCAATCGGCGACACCGGAGTCGCTCGCCAATCTGCGCGAGCAGCTAGGCCTCAACGATCCCGCCTATGTCAGGTATTTCCACTGGCTCGGCGGCGTCCTGACCGGCGATCTCGGCACAGCCATGTCGAGCGGCCAGGATATCGCGACGTCGATCAAGGGCCGGCTGTGGAACACGCTGTTCCTTGCCTTCTGGGCGGCGATCGTCGCCGTGCCGCTGGCGATTATCCTCGGCCTGATCGCGGTGCGCTACCGCAATGGCTGGGTCGACAAGCTGATCTCCGGAGTGGCGCTGGCCTCGACCTCGTTTCCTGAATTCTTCATCGGCTATGTGCTTGTCTATTTCTTCGCCGTGAAGTGGCAGATCTTCCCCGGTATCTCGACCGTCTATGACGGCATGCCGTTTGGCGAGCGCATGCAGGCGATCGCCTTGCCGGCGACGGCGCTGACGCTGGTGGTGCTGGCCCACATGATGCGCATGACGCGCGCGGCGATCCTCAACGTCATGCAGTCGGCCTATGTCGAGACGGCGGAACTGAAAGGCCTGTCGGCCTTCAACGTCATCCGCAAGCATGCCTTCCCCAACGCGATCGCGCCGATCATCAACGTCGTCATGCTCAATCTCGCCTATCTCATCGTCGGCGTCGTCGTGGTCGAGGTGATCTTCGTCTACCCAGGCATGGGACAGTATCTTGTAGACCACGTCACCAAGCGCGACGTGCCGGTGGTGCAGGCGGTCGGTCTGATCTTCGCTGCCGTCTATATCAGCCTGAACATCATTGCGGACGTCGCGGCGATCGTCGCCAATCCGCGTCTCAGACATCCGAAATAGGGGGCGGATATGCTCGATATCAAACGCATCCCCATCCCCGCGCTGATCGGCATCGTGCTGACGACACTGTTCGTGCTGGCGGCGATCTTCGCGCCGTTGATCGCGCCGCACGGCAATGGCGAAATCGTCGGCGACGTCTGGGAGCCGATGTCGGCGACCCATTGGCTGGGCACCGACAATCTCGGCCGCGATCTCTTGTCGCGCATGATCTACGGGGCGCGCATCACGCTTTTCATCGCGGTGCTGGCTACCGCGTTGTCGTTCTCGCTCGGCGCCATCCTCGGCTTCTCGGCAGCGGTGTTCGGCGGCTGGTTCGATACGCTGTTGTCGCGTCTTGTCGACTTGTTGATGTCCATCCCGACACTGATCATGGCCCTCGTCGTGCTCTCCGTGCTGCCGACCAACCTGGTGATCCTGATCCTGGTGATGGGCATTCTGGACTCGACCCGGGTTTATCGTCTGTCACGGGCTGTGGCCGTAGACATCAACGTCATGGACTATGTCGAGGCGGCGAAGCTGCGTGGCGAAGGCAGCGCCTGGATCATTTTCCGCGAGATCCTGCCCAATGCGCTATCGCCGCTGGTTTCGGAACTCGGCCTGCGCTTCATCTATGCCGTGCTGTTCCTGTCGACCCTGTCCTTCCTCGGCCTTGGCGTGCAACCGCCGGATGCCGACTGGGGTGGCATGGTCAAGGAGAACAAGGACGGCATCGTCTTCGGCATTGCGGCAGCCCTGATCCCTGCGGCGGCAATCGCCTTGCTGGCGATTTCCGTCAACCTGGTTGCCGACTGGGTACTCAACCGGACGACAAGCCTGAAGGGAGGACGCGGGTGATGGCTGACAGCAAAGCGAAACCTGGCCTGCTGCTCGACATCCGCAATCTACGCATCGAGGCCACTGTATTTCCGCCTGGCGAACCGCCGAAGAACATCGTGCTGGTACACGATGTCTCGCTGACACTGGAGAAGGGCAAGGTGCTTGGCCTGATCGGCGAATCCGGTGCCGGCAAGTCGACCATCGGCCTGTCGTCGATGGGCTATGGCCGTGGTGGTGTGCGCATCACCGGCGGCGAGGTGATCCTGAACGGCCGCGACATCCTCAAGGGCGGCAAGGAGGGTTTCCGCAAGCTGCGCGGCCGCGAGGTCTGCTATGTCGCGCAGTCGGCGGCGGCCGCCTTCAACCCGGCACACAGACTGATGGACCAGGTGGTGGAAGCCACCCTGCTGCACGGTACGGCGACGCGTGCCGAGGCCGAGAAGCGCGCCGTTGCGCTGTTCAAGAAGCTCAGCCTGCCGAACCCCGAAACCATCGGCGAACGCTTTCCGCACCAGGTCTCGGGCGGCCAGTTGCAGCGCGTGATGACGGCGATGGCACTTTGCTCCGAGCCGGATCTGATCGTCTTCGACGAGCCGACCACCGCGCTCGACGTGACGACGCAGATCGACGTGCTGGCGGCGATCAAGGATGCCATCCGCGACACCCATGTGGCGGCGCTCTACATCACCCATGACCTTGCCGTCGTCGCCCAGGTCTCGGACGAGATCATGGTGCTGCGCCATGGCCGGCTGGTCGAATGGGGCGGCACAAGGCAGATCATCAAGGAACCGCGCCAGGAATACACCAATGCGCTGGTGTCGGTGCATGAGATCGAACATGCCGAGCAGAATCCCGGCACCATGCCGTTCCTGTCGGTGAAGAACGTCACCGCCGCCTATGGCCGCAGCCACATCAAGGTGCTGAAGAACGTCTCGGTCGACATCTATCCGGGTCAGACGCTGGCCGTGGTCGGCGAATCCGGCTCCGGCAAGTCGACGCTGGCGCGCGCCATCACCGGGCTTTTGCCGCCCGAAGAGGGAACCGTCACCTTCGACGGACGCCCGCTGGCAAACCGGCTGGCCGACCGGCCGAAGGAGGATCTGCGCCAGCTGCAGATGATCTACCAGATGGCCGACGTGGCGATGAACCCACGCCAGACCGTCGGCACCATCATCGGCCGGCCGCTCGAATTCTATTTCGGCATACGCGGCCGCGAGCGCGACAAGCGCGTCGCCGAACTGCTCGACAAGATAGAGATGGGCAAGGGCTTTTCCGACCGCTATCCGGCCGAGCTTTCCGGCGGCCAGAAACAGCGCGTCTGCATCGCCCGTTCGCTCGCCGCCAAGCCGAAGCTGATCATCTGCGACGAGGTGACCTCGGCGCTCGACCCGCTGGTCGCCAATGGCATCCTGAAGCTGCTGCTCGAGCTGCAGAAAGAGGAGAGCGTCGCCTACCTGTTCATCACCCATGACCTCGCCACGGTGAAGTCGATCGCCGATTCGATCGCGGTGATGTATCGCGGCGAAGTGGTGCGCTATGGGCCGAAGAGCAAGGTGCTGGCGCCGCCCTTCGACGCCTATACTGACCTTCTCCTGTCATCGGTCCCCGAGATGGAGATCGGCTGGCTGGAAAAGGCGATCAAAGGACGCCGCATGGCCAGCGCGGGGAACTAGGGCAATTCCAGGAAGAGTGTGAAACGGTTATGCGCTAGGCGAGTGCTGGCTTAACGCCTGACGAGCCTGGCGGTCAGGCCCGGACTTTATCCCTACCCTTGTGACAAGACTGCAAGGAGCCGCCCATGGCGCTCAAGACCAAGTTTTTGCTGATCATCCTTGACGGAGTGCCCTACAGGAACTGGCGCCGGCTGATGGGCAATCTCGAAGGCTGGGTGCAATCGGGCGAGGCGAGCGTCTGGAAGATGCGCTCCGTGCTGCCGTCGACCTCGGCCTGCTGCTACGCCTCGATCCACACCGGGGTTTCGCCGCAGGTGCACGGCATCCTGTCTAACGAAAACCGGTTCCGTGTCGAACAACCCGACATCTTCTCCGAAGTCAGCAAGGCCGGCGGCAAAACCGGCGCGGTGACCCATTCCTACTGGTCGGAATTCTTCCGCGGCTATCCGTTCGATCCGGTTGAGGACATGGAATACGACGAGCCGGGCGGGCCGATCACGCATGGCCGTTTCCACACCATGACCGGCTACAATCTTCGCAACCAGATGACGCCGAGCGACGTCGACCTGTTCGCGACTTTGACCATGCTGACCAGGCGCCACGGCATCGACTACGGCATCCTGCACACCTGCACGCTGGACTCGATGGGCCACCGCTTCGGCCATGACTGCCACGAGATGGACCATGCCGTTTATGCGATGGACGGCATGCTGGCTGCTTTCCTGCCGCGCTGGATCGAGGCCGGCTACGAGGTGATGGTCACCGCCGACCACGGCCAGACCGATCGTGGCCACCATGGTGGCCACGACGATGAGATGCAGGATTTCGCGCTGTATTATTTCGGTTCGGCCAAGGGACCGCAGGCCGTCACATTGCTCGACCAATTGCAACTGGCGCCGACCATCCTAAGCCGCCTCGGCGTGCCTGTGCCGGCGACGATGAAGGCGAAGCCGTTCTTGAGCTGAGCGAACTCCCTTCCCCTTAAGGGGAAGATGGATTGTCGCGAAGCACCCGCATCGCTCGCCCTACGCCAGGCTGGCAACCGCCCCGCTCTTCGGTTAGCCTCCAAAATTCCTTGGCGGAGGATGAACCTTTTTGGGCCTATCAGCGACAGAGCAGACAGGAGCCAGGCGGCTCGACCGGCCATGACGGCAGCGACGGAGACCGATCGCGCGCTTGTCGACCGGGTCGCGAAGGGCGACCGTGCCGCCGTCCGGCTCCTGTTCATGCGTCACCACGCGCGGGTCTATCGCTTCGTGGCGCGCCAGACGGGATCGGAAATGATGGCTGACGATATCGCCAACGAAGTGTTCCTCGAACTGTGGCGGCAGGCGCCAAGCTTCGAGGGACGCTCCGAAGTCTCGACATGGCTGCTCGGTATCGCCCGGTTCAAAGCGCTGTCTTCGTTGCGCAAGAAGAAGGAAGACTGGATCGACGACGAGGCCGCCGCCGCGGTGCCCGACAGCGCCGACACGCCGGAAGTCGTCACCATGAAGGAAGACAAGGCTGCCGCCTTGCGGCGCTTCGTCGACGCCTTGCCAGAAGAGCACCGCACGGTGATCGATCTTGCCTATTATCATGGGCAATCGGTGGGCGAGATCGGCGAGGTGCTCGGCATTCCGGTCGCGACCGTCAAGACCCGGATGTTCTACGCCCGCAAGAAACTCGGCGAGGCCCTCAAGGCCGCCGGTTACGACAGGGGGTGGCCATGAGTGCCGCTGAAAAGATGTCGCGCCGCGACGAAATGGAGACGCTGCTGCCGTTCTATCTGAATGGCTCGCTGGAAGGCTCGGACCTGGAAGCCGTTGAGGAATGGCTGGCCAGCGATCCCACAGCGATGGCAGCCCTTGGTGAAGCCGAAGCGGAGTTCTCCGGCACGACAGCCGCCAACGAAGCGATACGGCCGCCGGCCGATGCGCTAAGCCGCTTCGCCAGGGCGTTCGACGCCGAAGCCGGGCCAGCCCGCGCGCCGGCAAGCTCGTCCTGGCTGGCACAGGCCTGGGGCCGCTTCATGGCGGTGCCGGTCGGTGTCGCCTGGGCGGCGGCCGCGGTTCTGCTGGCCCTGATCATGGTGCAGTCGTTCGTTCAGCCGGGCGGCAAGGGCAGGGATTTCGAGATTGCGGGTGCGGAAGACGATCTGGCGAAAATGCCGTTCGCCCTGGTCAAGTTCAAGCCGGATGCCAGGATGTCGGACGTTTCCGGCTTTCTCGGCAGCAACGGGCTGAAGATCATCGGTGGACCGACCGCCGACGGGGTGTTCCGGCTTGGTATCCCCGCCGCCAACGCAGCCGACTACACCAAGCAGATTGGCCTTATTGCCGCCCAGCCTTTCACCGACACTGTGATCGAGGGAAGGAAACCGGTTGATGGCGGCTGAGGCGGTCATTCGATTCGCGGCAATCCTGACGGCGGCGATGACAATCGCCGCCGTGCCTGCGTCGGCGCAGACCAACGCGGCCAATCCCGACCAGACGAAAATCGACTGCGACGAGAGCAATGCGGCGGGAGCCGACTGCGCCAAGGACGGCAGCGCCGCAAAGAACGGATCGGGCGCGTCACAACCCGGCGCCGTCTTCCTGCCGGCCCTGATCGTCGACCTGTTCCCCAATCCGGTCGCCCCCCCGGCACCGATGCCAACACCACTGCCGGAGCCGGCGACGCCGCCTGCCAACAATCAAGCCGGCCCCCCTCCAAGTGGCCCGATCGTCTCGCCGACCGATCTCATTGCCGTTCAGCCACCGCGCGCGGTGGTTGGCGATTTCGTGCCCGACGAGGTGCTGGTGACGATCGACGGCGATGCCGGCGCCGTGCAGCAGATCGCCGCGTCCTTCGGCCTCGAGGTGCGCTCGCAGCGGCAGTCGCGACTGCTCGGTACCACGCTGGTGCGCTTCGGCATTCCCGATGGCCGGCCCGTCGGCGTCGTGCTGGCGCAATTGGCCGCTGACGGCCGCACCCAGCGGCGCGAGCCCAACCATGTCTATTCGCTTCAGCAGGCGGCCAGCATCGTCAATTATGCCTTCGACCGCATCGCCCTCGACGCCAAACAGGCCAGCGGCGAGAACGTCCGCATCGCGGTGATCGATACCGGCATCGATGACAGCAATCCGGCGCTGTCCGGCGTCATTGCCGGGCAGTTCGATGCCATGCCCGACGTGCCAATCGAAAAGCGCGATCACGGGACGTCGGTCGACGGGCTGATCGCCGGCGTCGGTGCGCTGGAGGGTATGGCGCCGGGCGCCAGGATCTACCACGCCCGCGCCTTCGAGGGCGGCAAATCGACGATGGACGTCATCCTGTCGGCGCTCGACTGGGCGGCGGAGCAGGACGTCCGCATCATCAACATGAGCTTTGTCGGACCGAAGAACGATCTGCTCGGCGTCGCCTGCCGCAATGCAAAGGCGCTGGGCATCGTGCTGGTCGCCGCCGCCGGCAACAACGGGCCGAAGGCACCCTACGGTTACCCCGCCGCCTTCGACGGCGTCATCGCGGTGACCGCCACCGATGCCAGGGACGGGCTGATGCCGCAGGCCAATCGCGGCGCCTATGTCTTCATCTCGGCGCCCGGCGTCGAGATGGTGGCACCGAGTGGCGCCGGCTCGGACCTGGTCACCGGCACTTCGTTCGCGGCGGCGATCGTGACCGGCGCCATCGCCAATCTCATCCATGCCGCACCGGATCGTACGGCCGACGAGATCGAGAAGGCGCTGGCGGCAACGGCGAAAGATCTCGGTCCCAAGGGACGCGACAATGATTTCGGCTTTGGGCTGCTGGACATAAAGGCGGCCGAGGCGGCGAAGGAATAGTCCGCGACAACTCACGTCACTGTTTGCCGAGGACGCACCAGAAAATAGAACGCGACGATGTGCGTGATCATCAGCAGCGGCACGTAGATGATCGGGATCACGTAGGTGGCGCCCAGTTCCCCAGCGCGTTGGGGAAGGCCGACCTGGATGGCGTGGTAATAGTCGAGGATGAGGTCGACCGTGCCTGCGAGATTGAAGGCGACGACGAACGGCCAGAAGAGCTGTCGCATCCTCACCGTGAGCAGCGCCAGCATGGCCAGCACCCCTGTTGCGAAGTCGCCATAGGCGGCGAATACGGCGAAGCCGGCGGGCAGATCGGGGCTCACGACGCCCGGAAGGATGAAGACGAGCCCGAAGAAGCGGAAGCTGTGCAGCGTGGCAATGGCGCAATGCGCCGCGACCCGGTCCATCGAGCTCAGCCACGGCAGACCGTATGCACTGAGGCAAAGCAGCCACGCGACATAGCCCAGAACGAGGTGGGTTTCGAACAGGATTTCCGTGGACATTGGGCCTCCTTTCGACAGATGGTCACGCGGCCTCGAACACCGCGCTCGGGACGCAGGCAGCTGCTCTGGCAGGCCGGTCGCGCGATTGGTGGCCGCGCACACCGTCAACTCCATCGATCACTGCAAGGTGTCTGCGAGCTTCATTCGAATACCTAAGCCCGCTTCCATAATTCGACTATCCGCTGTAATCACAACGACCCATGAAGCAGAACTACACAGTCCGACACGGTGCGCTGGAGGGCGTCGAGGCGTTCCTGGCTGTCGCCAGACATCGCAACTTCCGCCGTGCCGCCGCGGACCTCGGCGTGACGCCATCCGCCGTGAGCCAGGCGGTGCGCGCGCTGGAAGCGCGCATGGGCACGGCGTTGTTCGTCCGCACGACGCGGAGCGTCGGCCTGACCGAGCCCGGCCAGCGCTTCCTCGACCGTGCCGGCCCTGCTTTCGAGGAGCTCGTCGCGGCCGGCGAGGCCGTACGTGACGTCGGCCAACGGCCGGCCGGCCTGCTGCGCCTATCCGTGCCGCGCGCCGTCGTGCCGTTGATCCTGGAGCCGATGATCGCATCGTTCTGCCGAGCCTATCCCGAGATCGAACTGGAGATCGCCGCGAGCGACGAGATGGTCGATCTCGCGACCGGCGGGTTCGATGCCGGCATCCGCCTCGGCCAGTTCATCGCGACCGACATGGTCGCGGTGCGGCTCACTCCGCCGTTCTCGTTCGTGGTCGTCGGCAGCCCTGATTATCTCGAGCGCCACGGCCGCCCCGAACGTGTCGACGACTTGCGCAACCATGCCTGCCTGCGCTTGCGCCGTTCGAACGGCGCCATAGCGCCCTGGGCCTTCGTCGACGGCAACGGCGCGATCGAGGCGATGGTCTCGGGTCCGCTGATCGCACACGACTATCCGACATTGCTCGGGGCTGCCATGCAGGGCGTCGGGCTGGCGCAGACGCCTCGACCCGTTGCCGAAGGTCCGATCGCCGAAGGAAAACTCGAGCCGGTGCTGGACGGCGTCGCCGCCACGACGCCGGGCGTCTTCCTCTATCATCCCGGCAAGCGCCAGGTGTTGCCGAAGCTGCGCGCCTTCATCGATCACCTCAAATCCGCGGCCTGAGATGCCGGAACCCCGGCTCTTCCCTGCAGTGGTTTCACCGCTGCCGGTGTCGGACGAGATTTTGATCGTGGCGTGAGCCGACAGCGGTGTTATCTTGCCCTCGTACCCGGGGGAGACCATGCGGATCGCGGTGATCGGTTCAGGCGGCATCGACCGCTGTCTTGGCGGTTGGCTGCTGGCGAAGGCGTCACGTTCATCGTGCACCATGCCGCCTCGAAGCGCTTCAACAGTCCTGGCTTCAGGGCGTGCGGCACATGACGAGTAACGCCAATGTCCTTGATGCGGTGGTCGTCGGGGCCGGCTGGGCCGGCCTGGGCGTCAGCCATTCGCTGGCACGGCGAGGCCTGCGCCATAGCATACTGGAGAGAGGCCGCATTGGAGAGACCTGGCGCACACAGCGGTGGGATTCTTTCCGGATGAATACCCCCAACGTCCAGACCGTCATGCCAGGCGACTCCTATGACGGCCCAGATCCGTTCGGTGCCCTGACGCGCAACCAGTTCGTCGCTCTCCTTGAGGACTTCACCAAACGGAACAGGCTCCCGGTCGAACCGGACACGACGGTGACCGAACTCGCCGGCGGGCAGGAGAATGGCGAGTATAGGCTAACCACCTCGCGCGGGACACTTTTGGCGCGGAATGTGGTGGTCGCAAGCGGCAATATGAACTGTCCGGTGCGCCCTCCTTGGGCCGCTGCGTTGCCGCTGAGCCTCCGGCAGATCGACGCTTCGGATTACCGCAGCGCCGCCGATCTCCCGGCCGGAGGGGTGCTGGTGGTCGGAAGCGGACAGTCGGGTGCCCAGATCGCGGACGAGTTGGTAGAAGCAGGCCGAACAGTCTTCCTTGCCACCGGCCAGGTCGGACGGCTCTCACGTCGCTACCGAGGTCGCGACATCATGATCTGGCTCGTCGAAAGCGGGTTTCTCGACGTGCGTCGGGAGGAAATCATTCGACTTGCGGGACGCATTCCAGCTCGTGGTCTGCTTGGGGCAGAATACACGTTAAGCCTCCAAGCTCTCAGCGCCCGAGGTATCGTGCTGCTTGGCCGGTTCACAGGCGCCGAGGAAGGCGGTCGTCGTCTCTTGTTCGCCGACGATCTCGAAGCACATGTTCGTTTTGCGGATGAAGCCTCCACCAACGTCAAACGCTATATCGACGAGTATATCAACCGCTCCGGAATCGACGCCCCCGTTTCGGAACCCGATCCAGCGGAGACTGTCGCAGCACAGCTGCCGAATCCGACCGTGCGTTCTCTTGATGTTGCCGAGTCCGGCATCACGACCGTGGTGTGGTGCACTGGCTTCCGGGGCGATTTCAGCTGGGTGAATCTCCCGGGCGTGCTCGACTCGCAGGGACAACCCATTCATGCGGATGGCGTGGCCGCGCTGCCAGGCATCTACTTCGCTGGGTTGGATTTCGCCTCCACGCGCAAATCAGGCACAATATTGGCGATTGCCGAGGAGGCACATCGCCTTGTCGAACACATCGTGGGGCGCTCGTGACGGGCTGGACGCAGTCGAGAAGCTTCTAAGCCGCCCAGACGAGCAACGTCTTTTCGCCGCCACCGCCGGGATACCCCGAGTGCTGCGTCTCGATTCGGTTCCCGCGGAGCACATGGCATTTGGCACGTGCATTCGCATTTGCAGGGGTCGACTTCGGTCGTGCGAAGCGATCGGGCTTTGATTCCTGGAGCATTTTTACGGAAACTGCGAACGGCTTCTATCTCTTTGTTTTGACCATTCCGGACGGTTCACACTTTTCCTGGAATTGCTTTCGCGCCGGCGACCGAACCCCTGACCACAAGGTCGACGGGCCAGACTTCCCCACGAGCGCCCTCTTCCAGCCCCGAAATTCGTGCCGCCAGCCGCTCGGCGACACGCGCGCCGGCCAGTCGGATCGACGAGCGCGTCGTCGACAGCGGCACCGAAAAATTCTCCGGCCTGAGCCAAGGGAAGACGTCGTCATGGGCGATCAGCGACACGTCGCCGGGAATGGTCAGGCCGAGGTCGCGCACCGCGCGCACGACGCCGAGCGCCATGATCAGGCTGGAGCAGGCGATCGCCGTTGGCGGGTCGCCCTCCTCCAGCAAACGCCTGGTGGCGCGATAGCCGTTCTCCTCGGTCATGACCACCGAGCAGACATGGCGGTCGCCCAGTGCCAGCCCGCTTGCCGCCAGCGCCCGGCGCACGCCGCGCTCGCGATGGATGGCAAAGGTCTCGCGGTCGTCACCGTTGATCAGCGCCAGCCGCCGGTGGCCGAGCTGGATCAAAAGCCTGGCCGCTTCGTGGAAGGCGCCCTCATTGTCGATGTCGGTGAAGGGATAGTCGAAATCGAAGCCTTCGCTGCGGCCATGGACGATGAAGGGAATGCCGAGCGCGTTGACCAGTGCCACGCGGCGGTCGGCGGGCCTCGGCGAGGAGATATAGACGGCGTCGACCTGGCGGTTGGCGACGATACGCCGGTAGGTCGTTTCCTGGTCGTCGGCGTCGGCCGGCGACAGCACCAGGTCGAGTTCATGCGAGCGGGCATAGTCGCCGAGCCCGGACAGGAATTCGACGAAATGCGGATCGATGTCGACGGACGCACCGGTCGGCAGGACATAGCCGATCATGCCGGTCTTGCCGGTTGCAAGCCGGCGCGCGCTCGGGTTGGGCCGATAGCCGTGACGCTTGGCGGCGTCCACCACCCGCCGACGCGTTTCCTCGTTGACCTCGGGATAGCCGTTCAGCGCACGGCTTACCGTGGTCTGCGAAAGCGCCAGCATATGGGCGAGCTGCTTGAGGTTCACAGGAGGCCTCCACGCCTCAAAGCGCTTTTAATTCGAGTGGATCTGGGCGTCACGGGAGACGCAGCGACATGAAGATGAGCATAGGCGCGCTTTGAACGAGTTTGAAACAAAAATTACTGCTGCACTGCCATAAATGCATGCTGCAGCGCACTTTTTGCGCGTCACAAGCCCAAACTTAAATCGATTAGCCAGTCACCCTCTTGACTTCCGAGCGATTCAATGGCGAGATCAAAAAAGCCAAAGCGCTTTGGAAGACTCTTCGAAAGGTTGCGGTTCCTTTCTGACTGAGTCACAGTCCTGCAGCGTCGGCGGGCGGAATGGAGGTTCCGTCCGGTGTTTGTGACCCCACTGGGAGGAATACCGATGAAGAAAATGCTTTTGCTGGGTGCTGCGTTTGCCACGCTCGCCCTGAACGCGCCCGCGCAGGCCGAACTGAAGTTCAAGCCGGGCGAGGACCCGCGCTTCAACTGGGCGAACTACGAAGAGCTCAAGAAAGTCGACCTCAAGGGCGAGACGCTGACGATCTTCGGTCCGTGGCGCGGTGAGGACGAAGGCCTCGTGCGCGGCGTTCTCGACTATTTCTCGGAAGCCACCGGCGTCGAGATCAAATACTCCTCCTCGGAGAACTACGAGCAGCAGATCGTCATCGACACGCAGGCTGGCAGCCCGCCCAACATCGCCGTGCTGCCGCAGCCGGGCCTCATCCAGGACTTGGCATCGAAGGGCCTGCTGACGCCGCTCGGCGACGACACCGCCAAATGGGTCAAGGACAATTACGGCGCCGGCCAGTCATGGGTCGATCTCGGCACATTCAAGGACAAGGACGGCAAGCCTGGCTTCTTCGCCTTCCCCTACAAGGCCGACGTGAAGTCGCTGGTCTGGTACTCGCCGGACAATTTCGAGGAAGCCGGCTACAAGGTGCCGAAGACGCAGGAAGAACTCGCTGATCTCGAAAAGAAGATTATCGCCGACGGTGGCAAGCCGTGGTGCATCGGCCTCGGCTCCGGCGGCGCCACCGGCTGGCCGGCGACCGACTGGGTCGAAGACCTGATGCTGCGTACCCAGCCTCCGGAAGTCTACGACAAGTGGGTGAAGAACGAGATCCCGTTCAATGATCCGGCGGTGGTCAACGCCATCGACATCTTCGGCAAGATCGCGACCGACGACAAGATGGTCGATGGCGGCGCCAAGGCGGTTGCGGCGACCGATTTCCGCGACAGCCCGAAGGGCCTCTTCGCGGTGCCGCCGAAATGCTACCTGCACCATCAGGCGTCGTTCATCCCGACCTTCTTCCCGGAAGGCACCAAGGTCGGCCAGGATGCGGACTTCTTCTACTTCCCGCCCTATGCCTCCAAGCCTGAACTGGGCACGCCCGTGCTCGGCGCCGGTACGCTGGCGATGATCACCAAGGACTCAAAGTCCGCGCGCGCCTTCATCGAATTCCTGAAGATGCCGCTCGCTCACGAGATCTGGATGGCCGAGGGCGGTTTCGTGACGCCGTTCAAGGGTGTCAACAAGGCTGCCTATGCCAGCGACGCGCTGCGGAAACAGGGCGAAATCCTCGCCAATGCATCGACCTTCCGCTTCGACGGTTCCGACCTGATGCCGGGCAAGATCGGCGCCGGCGCCTTCTGGACCGGCATGATCGACCTGGTCGGCGGCAAGTCCGCGCAGGATGTCGCGACCGACATCCAGAAGAGCTGGGACGCCATCAAGTAGGCAGCCGGCCGGCTCGGCGACTGAACGGCCGAGCGCTTCATTCTCGCACTGGATCCGGGCCCTGCCGGCCCGGATCCGACGGCGGCCCGCGCCGTAGCCTTTCGTCCATGAGCGCATAGACATGAAGCGCGATCGGCATGTGAACAGGTTTCCGCCGCCGATGACGCTCCAAACAACTGAATCGGCGCCTGGTCCCGTCACCAAGGTCATTCCTTGGCGGATCATGCGCAGGGGGAGGGACCCATGGCGGCTCAGATTTTCTCGGCCATATTCGTCATCATCGTCGGGGTCGGCGGTTGCGTCGCCTATTTCTGGGGCGCTAACAAGCTGGTCGACCTGATATTCCCGTCGCGCGGCGTTGCCGGCGCCGCGGCCATCGACAATCTGCGCCGGCAAGGTCTGGTCCGGCCATGGCTGTTCGTCGGTCCGGCAATGATCATCCTGACCATCTACCTGATCTATCCGGTGGTCGAGACGCTGAGGCTGTCGTTCCT
This sequence comes from Mesorhizobium bavaricum, assembly GCF_056781655.1. Lineage (NCBI taxonomy): Bacteria > Pseudomonadati > Pseudomonadota > Alphaproteobacteria > Hyphomicrobiales > Phyllobacteriaceae > Mesorhizobium > Mesorhizobium bavaricum. Next base: position 651,206 of record NZ_CM165566.1, read on the forward strand.
CGATCGCGGCGGCATAAACTTCGTCGGCTTCGCCAACTACGAATGGGCGTTCGGCGATCGCGAGTTCCGCAACTCGATCCTCAACAACATTGTCTGGCTGGCGGTGGTGCCGGCCGCCTGCACCTTCCTCGGGCTGATCATCGCCGTGCTCACCGACAAGATCTGGTGGGGCACGATCGCCAAGAGCCTGATCTTCCTGCCTTTGGCGATCTCCTTCGTCGGCGCCAGCGTGATCTGGAAATTCATCTACGAGTATCGTGGCGAGGGCCAGACCCAGATCGGCATCCTCAACGCCATCATCCAGCATTTCGGCGGTCAGCCGCAGGTCTGGATATCGCTGCCGTTCTGGAACAATTTCTTCCTGATGGTGATCCTGATCTGGATCCAGACCGGCTTTGCCATGGTCATCCTGTCTTCCGCCTTGCGCGGCATCCCGGAAGAGACGCTGGAAGCCGCCGTCATCGACGGCGCCAATCCGTTCCAGATCTTCTGGAAGATCATGGTGCCGCAGATCTGGGGCACCATCGCCGTCGTCTGGACGACGATCACCATTCTGGTGCTCAAGGTGTTCGACATCGTGCTGACCATGACCAACGGCCAGTGGAACAGCCAGGTGCTGGCCAATCTAATGTTCGACTGGATGTTCCGTGGCGGCGGCGATTTCGGCCGCGGCGCCACCATCGCCATCATCATCATGATCGCGGTCATTCCGATCATGGTCTGGAACATCCGCCAGGCGAACAAAGAGACGGGAGGACATTGAGATGGCCGTTGCGACCGGAAATTCCTTCGCCAGCCGCTTTGGTGTCCACATTGCCGTCTTCATCTTCGTCGCCATCTGGACCATGCCGACGCTCGGCATCCTGGTGTCGTCGCTGCGCGACAAGGACCAGATCATCGCCTCGGGCTGGTGGAATTCGTTCTCCAGTTCCACCCAGACGGAAGCCGGCCGGCTGCCGGCCGCCTCGACGCAAGTCGAAAAGGACGGCAAGTTCGTCCTTCAAGGCAACATCTTCGGCGACGATGCTCACCGCAACATCAGCGCCTTCGGCGTCAAATCGGCGGCACCGACGCAATATCCCGCCGGCACGTCAGCCGATCTCGGCGACGGCGTGACCCTGCAGCTCAACGCCGACGGCAGTTTCGTCATGCAGTCGCCCAAGGCTTTCGAAGGCGATCGCGGCCAGCGCGTCTACTATGCCTCGTCGGCACCGCCGAAATTCACCACCGACAACTACAAGACCGTGCTGTTTTCGGAAGGCATCGGACGATCGTTCATGAATTCGCTGACCGTCACCATCCCAGCGACCGTCATCCCGATCCTGATCGCCGCCTTTGCAGCCTATGCGCTGGCCTGGATGCGCTTTCCCGGCCGGGCGCTGTTGATTGCAGTCATCATCGGCCTGCTGGTCGTGCCGCTGCAGATGTCGCTGATCCCGCTGTTGAAGCTCTACAACGGCGTTGGCGCTTTCTTCGGCATGCCGTCGAAAACCTATCTCGGCATCTGGCTGGCGCATACCGGCTTCGGCCTGCCCTTCGCCATCTACCTGCTGCGCAGCTACATTGCCGGCCTGCCGCGTGAAATCATGGAATCGGCACGCATCGACGGCGCCAGCGATTTCGAGATCTTCGTCAAGATCGTGCTGCCGCTGTCCTTCCCGGTGCTGGCTTCGTTTGCCATCTTCCAATTCCTGTGGGTATGGAACGATCTGCTGGTGGCGATGGTTTTCCTGGGTACGGAGGCAGACCAAATCGTGCTGACCGCCAAGCTCAACGCGCTACTGGGCTCCCGCGGCGGTGACTGGGAGATCCTGACGACATCGGCTTTCGTGACCATCATCGTGCCGCTGATCGTGTTCTTCTCGCTGCAGCGCTATTTTGTCCGCGGGCTGCTTGCCGGCTCGGTGAAAGGAGGCTGATACGATGCAATCCGCTTTGAAGGCCAGTTCGAAGCCTGACCTCGCCGTCGATCGTGACTGGTGGCGAGGTGCGGTGATCTACCAGATCTATCCGCGCAGCTACCAGGACTCGAATGGCGACGGCATCGGCGACCTGAAGGGCATCATCGGCCGGCTCCCCTACATTGCAGGACTCGGTGCGGACGCCATCTGGATTTCGCCGTTCTTCAAGTCGCCGATGAAGGATTTCGGCTACGACGTCACCGACTATTGCGACGTCGATCCGATGTTCGGCACGCTGGCCGACTTCGATGCGCTGACCGCAGAAGCACATAGGCTGGGCTTGAAGGTGATGATCGACGAGGTGCTGTCGCACACCGCCGACAACCACCCCTGGTTCAAGGAAAGCCGGTCGAGCCGCGGCAATCCGAAAGCCGACTGGTATGTCTGGGCGGACGCCAGGCCGGACGGCACGCCGCCCAACAACTGGCTGTCGATCTTCGGCGGCTCGGCGTGGCAATGGGACACCAGCCGCCAGCAATATTACCTGCACAACTTCCTGGCCGAACAGCCCGACCTCAACTTCCACAATCACGAGGTCCAGAACGCGCTGCTCGACGTCACCCGCTTCTGGCTGGAGCGCGGCGTCGACGGCTTCCGGCTCGACACCATCAATTTCTACTTCCACAGCCAGGGCCTGGAAAACAACCCGCCACTGCCGCCGGAGCAGCGCAACGACCAGACCGCACCCGCGGTCAACCCCTACAACTATCAGGACCATATCTACGACAAGAGCCGCCCCGAGAACCTCGGCTTCCTCGAACGCTTCCGCGCCTTGCTCGATGAATATCCGGCAACCGCCGCGGTCGGCGAAGTCGGCGATTCGCAGCGCGGGCTGGAAGTGGTGGCGGCCTATACGGCCGGCGGCAAGCGCGTGCACATGTGCTACTCGTTCGACTTCCTGGCGCCGGAAAAGATCAGCGCGGCCAAGGTCCGCTCGGTGCTGGAATCCTTCGGCAAGGTCGCCAGCGACGGCTGGTCGTGCTGGGCCTTTTCCAATCATGACGTGATGCGCCCGGCCTCGCGCTGGGCGGCTGGCGAAGCCGATCCGACCGCCTATCTCAAGGTCATCTCGGCGCTGCTGATGTCCTTGCGCGGCTCTGTCTGCATATATCAGGGCGAGGAGCTTGGCCTCGGCGAAGCCGACCTTCGCTTCGAGGATCTGCAGGACCCCTACGGCATCCGCTTCTGGCCGGAATTCAAGGGCCGTGACGGCTGCCGCACGCCGATGGTGTGGGACGGCAGCGCCACGAATGGCGGCTTCTCCTCGGCAAAGCCCTGGCTGCCGGTGCCGGCCAAGCATCTGTCGCAAGCGGTTAATGTCCAGCAGGGCAACGAGACCTCGCTGCTCGAGCACTACCGGCGCTTTCTCACCTTCCGCCGCGCACATCCGGCGCTGGCCAAGGGCGACATCACATTCATCGAAAGTGCGGGCGACACGGTCGCCTTCACACGCCGCGCAGGCAACGAACAGATCGTCTGCGTCTTCAATCTGGGAGCTGAGCCAGCCAAGGTTGACCTAGGCAACCGATCGCTGCAACCTTTGCCCGGGCACGGATTTTCGGGGCAGGCGAGCACCGGTTCCGTACAGCTCGGCGGCTACGGCGCCTGGTTCGGACGCATCGACTGAATTTCAAATCACTTGAATTTCAAATTTCTGGGAGGAAACCAATGGCCGATGTCACGCTAAGACAAGTGAAGAAGTCCTACGGCAATCTGAACATTCTCCACGGCATCGACCTCGATATAAAGTCGGGCGAGTTCATCGTCTTTGTCGGCCCGTCGGGCTGCGGCAAGTCGACTTTGCTGAGGTCGATCGCCGGGCTCGAGGAAATCACCTCCGGCGAACTCAAGATCGCCGGCGAGGTCGTGAACGACGTGCCGCCATCGAAGCGCGGCATCGCCATGGTGTTCCAGTCCTACGCGCTCTACCCGCACATGACCGTCTACGACAACATGGCGTTCTCGATGAAGATCGGCAAAGAGAACAAGGCCGAGATCGACCGCCGCGTGAAGCAGGCGGCCGAAATCCTACAGCTGACCAAATATCTCGACCGCCTGCCCAAGGCGATGTCGGGCGGCCAGCGCCAACGCGTCGCCATCGGCCGCGCCATCGTGCGCAATCCGAAAGTGTTCCTGTTCGACGAGCCGTTGTCGAACCTTGACGCGGCGTTGCGCGTCGCCACCCGCATCGAGATCGCCAAGCTCAAGGAATCGATGCCCAACACGACCATGATCTACGTCACCCACGACCAGGTCGAGGCGATGACGCTGGCCGACCGCATCGTGGTGCTCAAGGAAGGCCATATCGAGCAGGTCGGCACCCCGATGGACCTCTACAAGAAGCCCGGCAATCTGTTCGTCGCCCAGTTCATCGGCTCGCCGGCCATGAACATCCTGCCGGCGACCATCGACAAGACCGGAAACCCGACCGTCGTCAGCCATGTCGGCGGCCGCAAGGCAACCGTACCGATCGCCACGCCGGCATCGGCAAACGGTGCCTCGGTGAGCTTCGGCGTCAGGCCAGAGGACCTGATGATCGCCAGCGGCGCGGACTATCTGTTCGAGGGAACGGTGGACTATGTCGAGCAGCTCGGCGAGGTCCAACTTGTCTATGTCGACATCGGCCGCGCCGACCTGCCGCTGGTGACCAAGATGCCAGGCAATGTCGAGGTCAAGCGCGGGGCGACGCTGCGGCTGAGCGCGGACGCCAGCGACCTTCACATCTTCGACGCGGACGGGCACTCCTTCTCGCTCCGTCAGCCGGAAGCAAAGGCTGCCTGAGGCCACATGAAAAACAAAGAGCGGCGGGCACAGGTCCGCCGCTCTTTGTTTGGAGATCAGCTTCGGCTGTTAGTTAGCGACCGAAGAGGTTCCGGTCGCTGCCCTGAGGGGCAGACTTCTGTACGTCACCCGACGAGTTGAGCAACTTGTAAACGGGCGAATCGCTGTTGCGGATCGAGCCCGTATGCGAGGCGTCGACGTTGACGGTCGCCTGCTTGTTGATGTCGGTGCCGCCAACATTGTCGTTGCCAGCATAGGCGCTGCCGGCGGCAATCAGAAGAGCGGCGGCAGTAAGAACAATCTTTTTCATTTTTGATACTCCGGTATTTTCGAATTCGAGGCGGCAGGCTGACCCGCCGCCTCGCCGTCGGATGCTAGTTTCGGATGTCAGTTGTTGCCGAACAGGTTGCGATCGCTGCCATGGGTGACAGGCGTCTGCGCAGCCGGCTCGGACTTCTTGGTTGAAGCCGTGTACGAGCTGTCCACCGAGGCGGCAGGCTGATTGGCGCCCTTGGAGCCAAAGTTGTCGCTTCCGGCGAAAGCGCTGCCGGAAATGGCCAGAACGGCGGCGGCAGCAATAAGGATCTTGTTCATTTTAGCTCTCCTGAATTTCTGGATTTTGCCAGGGCGGCGGGCGAGCCCGCCGCCTTCTGGGAATCGGCGTTAGTGGCCGAAGAGATTACGGTCGCTGCCCTGGACAGGCGTCTGAGCAGCCGGTTCCGACTTCTTGATCGAAGCGGTCTGCGAGCTGTCGACAGCAGTGGCTACCGGGGCGTTCGAACCATAGTGGTCGCTACCGTTAGCAAAGGCGCTGCCGGAAATGGCCAGAACGGCGGCGGCAGTGAGAATGATCTTTTTCATTTTAGGTACTCCAGTATTTTTCCCGTCCGTCTAGCGGCGTGTCTTGGGATGAAATCGCGTCGTTCGGACCGCCCCGATGTGGGAAAGCCATCCAGCCATTTCCAATCACGAAGTTGTTCCGCGTGGACCAAGAATCTGCCACTTGAAATTGTGCCAAGAGCGTCCACACCAGTTGTTTTTCTTCTTGATATCAAATAGTTATGTAAAATTGGCACCCCGATCACCAACTGTGTCGGAGGCCCAGCGTTCACACCGTCCTGCACGCACCGTCAACAGAAACGAACCGTTCGGTTCGATTTTAGAAGTTGCTAATAGTCACTTTTCGAAACCGTTAACCTTTCTTAGGCCCCGGCAAGGGGTCGGATTCGAAGAGATTGCAGCCGGCGATGGCTGCCTAGGAGATCGGATTTCGGCTCCGCAATAGCCGGCCGGAACGTTTCGCATGCGTGTCGCGCCGCATGGATACGATGTCGTTTTCATGCCGATGGCGCGCCCGCGATCGTGATTAGATCATGTCATCTCAGGTGCCGCTTCGTGACGACGAAGCGGAGAATTGGGAAGCCGGTCAGAATCCGGCGCTGCCCCCGCAACGGTGGTGGAGTTCAAGTCGCAACGGGAGACCACTGGGCAAACGCCTGGGAAGGTGTCGCGACCGTCCGCAAGGACACTCCAGAGCCCGGAAACCAGCCCGAGATATTTGAACTCGACTGATCGCGGTGGGCGGTCAAGAGGTGGATAGTGCATGTCCGGCGCTTCGCCGGCCTGCGTCCGATCCTTCCTCCATCACCACCAGTTCAGTCCTTGGCTATGAGGACAGGACATGGACGCGCGCAACGATATGCTGAGGCTGCTGCAGGGCCGCAGGAACGGCTTCTCGCTCGAGCAGCCTTTTTACACCGATCCCGACTATTTCAAGCTCGACATGGAGCTGATCTGGTATCGCGACTGGCTGTTCATCGGCCATGATTGCGAGCTGCCCAAGCCGGGCAGCTACATTACCGCGCAGATCGGCGATTATCCGGTCGTCCTTGTCCGCGACCAGAAGGGCAATATCAACGCCTTTCACAATTCCTGCCGCCATCGCGGCAGCCGAGTCTGCAATTCAGACAAGGGCACGGCGGCAAAGCTGGTCTGCCCCTATCACCAGTGGACCTATGAGCTGGACGGAAGGCTGTTGTTTGCCCGGCAGATGGCGGACGGGTTCGACAAGAGCCAGTTCGGCCTGAAGCCCATCGCCTGTGAAAGTGTCGGCGGCTACATCTTCATCTGCCTGGGCAAGGAGCCGGCGGATTTCGCACCGATGCGGGCTATGATCGAGCCCTACCTTTTGCCGCACCGGCTGCGCGAGGCCAAGGTGGCGTTCGAGTCGACCATTGTCGAGAAGGGCAACTGGAAGCTGGTCTGGGAAAACAACCGCGAGTGCTACCATTGCGCCGGCAATCACCCGGAGCTTTGCAAAACTTTCCCAGAGGCACCGACGGTGACCGGCGTGCAGGGGGCCGACAGCGACCCGGAAATGCTTGCGCACTGGGCGAAATGCGAAGCGGCCGGCCTGCCGAGCAAATTCCGCATCGATGCGGCCGGACAGTACCGCGCCACCCGCGCGCCGCTGCTGCGCGACGCCGTCAGCTACACCATGAACGGCAAGCGGGCGGTGAAGAAGAACCTCTCCGACACCGTCTCCGCCGACCGGATCGGCACCTTGATGCACTATCACTATCCGACGACATGGAACCACATCCTCATCGACCACGCGGTGACGTTTCGCGTGCTGCCGATCAGCGCCACGGAAACGGCGGTGACGACCAAATGGCTCGTCCACAAGGATGCGGTCGAAGGCGTCGACTACGATCTCGCCGAACTCACCCATGTCTGGACCGAGACCAACGACCAGGACCGCCGCATCGTCGAGGAAAACGCCTTCGGCATCCTATCGCCCGCCTACGAGCCAGGCCCCTATTCGGAGCTGCATGAGGGCGGCGTGATCCAGTTCGTCGAATGGTACGCGTCGTTCATCGGTCCGCGGCTTGCCGAAGGCGGCCGGCCGGCGCTGCGCAGCGTTGCCTAGTGCATGTCGCTCAAAAATGGCCCCCGGTTTTGAGACAACGACATGCAAGGAAACAAGACCTGAAGCGCGTCGCATGAACCCGTTTCGACGCGACGCGCCTTGGTGCATGTCGCCCAAGAGTGCGCAGCGGTTTTGGGATCACGACACGCACGGAATAAAAGGGACAAGAGGATGAATGCGATGACGGACCTTGGCCTCTATCGCCATCTCGACCAGATGACGCCCTGGAACGACAGGCTCCAGGTGCTGGAAGTGATCGGCGTCAGTGACGAAGCGCCTGATGTGAAGACCTTCACCTTCCGCTCCGACAACCAGACCTGGTTCCGCTACAAGCCGGGCCAGTTCGTGACGCTGGAACTGCCGACCGCCGATGGGCCGCTGATGCGCACCTACACGCTGTCGTCTTCGCCATCGCGGCCGTTCTCGATCGCGGTGACGATCAAGGCGCAAGCGGGCAGCATCGGTACACGCTGGATGTTCGACCATCTGACGCCCGGTTCGCATGTGAAGGCCTATGGGCCGACCGGCGACTTTTCGCTGCACAGCCACCCGGCGGCCAAGTATCTGTTCATTTCGGCCGGCTCCGGCGTGACGCCGATGATGTCGATGCTGCGCTGGCTGAACGACTGCGCGCCATGGACCGATGTCGGCTTCGTCAATTGCGCGCGGCGCCCCGAAGAAATCATTTTCCGCAAGGAGCTCGAGCTGCTCGGCAGCCGTATGCCCGGCCTGTCGCTCGGCTTCATGATCGAGGAGCGGTCGAGCCGCGAGGGCTGGTTCGGCCATATGGGCCGCATCGATGCGATCCGGCTGCCATTGCTGGCGCCCGATTTCCGCGAGCGCGAAATCTTCTGCTGCGGCCCCGATCCCTTCATGCGCGCCGTGCGCGGCATGCTGGACTCTGCCGGCTTCGACATGACGAAGTACCATCAGGAGAGCTTTGCGGCGCCTGTCGTGGAGGAGATCCCGGCACCATTCACGTCGCCGGCGGAAGACGGCGCCGCCGTCACCGTCGAAGCCGCGACGCCGATCCGCTTCGCGCTTTCGGATGTCGACGCCGAATGCGTCGCCGGCCAGACCGTGCTGCAGACGGCGCGGGCTTCGGGCGTGCGGATTCCCGCCGCCTGCGAGTTCGGCCTGTGCGGAACCTGCAAGGTGAAGAAGGTCACGGGCGCCGTCGAGATGAGCCACAATGGCGGCATCCTCGACCACGAGATCGACGACGGCTTCATCCTCGCCTGTTGCTCAAAGCCGCTTTCGGCGCTCGAAATCGAGGCGTGACCGCCCCGGAATGCCGAGCCTCGGAACGGCGGCTACGAGAAACCTCTCGGAAGGGCCGTGTCCGTTCAAACTCCGTAGCGTTCGGTCCGGATGATTTCCGCCGCAACGCCGGCATCCATCAGCGCCTGGGCGGCGGCGGAAACGAAGGCGTTGGAGCCGCAGACGAAGGCGACATCAGGCGGTCCGGGCAACCGAGCCATGGATTGCACCACCATGGCGACATCCACCCGCCGCGAATAATCGGCTGGACGGCGCGCGGCTTCGCGCGTCAGCGTCAGCACGAGGTCGAAGCCGTCCTTGCGATCGTCGAGGGCAATCAGCTCGTCACGAAAGACCACTTCGTCCCAGACCCGGGCTGAAAAGACGAGGGCGACGGGCACCGTCGAATTGCGCGCGACGCGATGACGAACCATCGACATCAAAGGCACGATGCCCGAGCCGCCGCCGACCAGCAAGAGCGGCCCGCCATCGTCATCGGGCCAGATGAAGTGCCCGCCGAGTGGTCCGCGCAGTTCGATTTCGTCGCCAACTGCCGCAATCTCGTGGAAGAATGGAGAGACCTCGCCATCGTCGAGTTTCTCGATCGCCAGTTCGATCACCCCGTCCGTCTCCGGCGCGGAGGCAATCGAATAGGAGCGGCGCGCTTGATAGCCGTCCGGCGCTGTCAGCCTGACGTCGACATGCTGACCGGCCCGGTAGGTGAACGGCCGCGATGGCTGGAAAAAGAAGCTGGTGACGCGCGGCGTGCGCCTTTCGATACGGACGATCCCGGCCGTTTGCCATGGCGATTGCGGCGCTTGCGCGTCGCTCATGGATCGTTCGTGTAGCGCTGCTCACGCCATGGATCGCCATAGATGTGATAGCCGCGCAATTCCCAGAAACCCGGCTCATCGCGCTCGGTGAACTGGAGGCCGTTCAGCCATTTGGCCGATTTCCAGAAATAGAGATGCGGCACCAGCAACCGAGCCGGGCCGCCATGGTCCGACGTGATCGGCTTGCCTTCGTAAAACAGCGCGACCATCGCCTTGCCGGCTTCGAGGTCCTTGGTCGGTACGTTGGTGGTGTAACCGTCGAACGAATGCGCCAGCGTGAAGGCGGTCGGCGGCGCGATGCCGGCATCGGCGAGAATATCGTCGATCAGCACGCCTTGCCATGGCGTGTCGAACTTGGTCCACGCGGTCACGCAATGGATGTCGCGTGTCATCTTGGTCAATGGCAGGGCGTTGAACTCGGCCCAGTTCCATTTCTTGATCGGCCGCGGCCCGTGCTTCAGCGTGAACGACCAGTCCTCGGTGCGCACTCGCGGCGTCGGGCCGGCTGACAGGACAGGAAATCCCTGCTCGAGATATTGCCCTGGAGGGATGCGCGCGTCGCCGTCGGTCGGCGGGCGCCGTCCTGAAAGGAAACCTCGGGTGACCATTGCGGCAATCCCCCTGCATCAGGCCATGTGTCAGCCCTCATGCAGTTTTCTCGAAGATACCGTGGCGGGCAACTGAAATCTTGACGGACCGGATCGACGGGATCGTCGTCACCGATCCCGCCGATCGCTCGATTGAGCGCTAAGTCTCAGCCATTGGCAAACGGCACCGCGACATAAATCTGGCCGCCGTCGCGCTCCAACAGCAACAGCACCGATTTCCTGCCGGACTTGCCGGCTTGGGCAATCGCCTGGGTGACCTGCCTGGCGCTCTTCACCGGCACCTGATTGACGGCAATAATGATGTCGCCGGCCTGGATTCCGGAAGCCGCGGCCGCCTTGTCGGGATTGACGCTGGCAACCACCGCGCCGTGCTGAGTGTCGGCGAGGTTCATCTGCTGGCGAATGTCGGGCGTGATGTCCATCAGGCCAAGTCCTATCGCGGGGACTCGATTGCCTTGCCCGGCGCTGGGCGCACCGGACCCGTCGGTCACCGACGCGGTCTTCACATCGTCGCTGTTGCGGCCGACATCGACGGAAATCTGGACCGCCTTGCCCTTGCGCCAGACCTCAAGCGATTCCCGGGCGCCGGGCGCCACGTCGGCGACTGCCCGCGACAGATCCTTGGGATCCTTCACATCCTGTCCGGCGAAGCCGGTGATGACATCGCCGGTCTCGACCCCGGCGCTGGCGGCAGGCGAGCCGTCATTGACCTGCGAAACCAGCGCGCCGCCAGGATGATCGAGCCCGATGGCGCTCGCCACATCCGGCGTCACCGGCTGGATCTCGACGCCGAGATAGCCGTATTGGATGGAACCGTCCTTCATCAGCTTGGCGACCACCTTCTGGGCTTGGTCGGATGGAATGGCGAAGCCGACGCCAACGCTGCCGCCATTGGGCGAATAGATCGCCGCGTTGATGCCGACGACATTGCCGTTCACATCGACCAGCGGACCGCCGGAATTGCCATGATTGATCGGCGCGTCGATCTGGATGAAGTCGTCGAACGGGCCGCTGTGCAGATCACGGCCGCGCGCTGAGACAATGCCCGCGGTGACCGTGGTGCCGATGCCGAACGGATTGCCGATCGCCAGCACCTGGTCGCCGGTCATCAGCCTGTCGGAGTCACCCCATTTGACGGTCGGCAACGGCTTGTCGGCTTTGATCTTGAGCACGGCGAGATCGTTCTTGGCATCGCGGCCGACGAGCTTGGCGGGAAGCTCGGTACCGTCGTCGAGAGTCACCTTGATCGAAGAGGCGCCATCGATGACGTGGTTGTTGGTGACGATGGTGCCATCGGCAGCGACGATGAAGCCTGAGCCGAGTGCCTCGGCGCGCTGCGCCTGTTCCTGCGGCGGTGTCCTTGGCGAGGGCATGCCCTGGTCGCCGAAGAACTGGCGGAAATATTCGTCGAACGGCGAATTCTCGAGCGGCATGCCGTCGTCCGTGCTTTCCGGCTGTGCCTTCATGACTGTGGTGACCGTTACCACCGCCGGTTTGTCGGCGGCCACGATCGGGGCGAACGAGCCGTTGGGAGCCGTGATGCCGGCGACAGGTGTCTGGGTTGTCGGAACGGCGTTGCTCGCACTTTGAGCGAAAGACACGACAAAGGGGCATATGATCAGCGCAGCGCCCAGCAAGGCCGCGACGCGATGTCTGCGAAGGATATCTGACATGGTCGTTTGTCCGGGCGAGAGTTGATCCAGCGCTGTGGCCGTCTCCCTTGGAAACTGGCCATCCGGCGTGTCGAGGGTCGCGATTGCCCGTCTCGCCTGGCATGGCAACCGACCGGATCGACAGCCCTGCATCTAGGGTATGGATTGGCCCGATTTAGGGTTTTCAGGCGACCTTACGAAGATTTAATTTCCGGGTGGCGGCCCGTCACAATGTCGTCAAGCGACAGGCGAGACGGCCTTCCCGGCCTCGCGGGGCTTCAGCCCCCGCCGGTTCACCCGAGATAGGCCGTTGCAATCTCGCGCATGCGCTTGCCGTCGAAGCTCGTCCCATGACCGCCATGGCCGATGCGGACCGGCAGGTCGAGCAGGCGCTTCATCGTGCGGCGATAGGCTGTTCGGTCCGAATCCGGCAGGTCGTCGATCAGCGTGTCGTCGTAGATGGCGTCGCCGCTGAAGAACAGGCCATCGGCCTCGTCGAACAGCGCGATCGAATCCGGCGAATGACCGGGCAGGTGCAGCACGCGAAACTGACGATCGCCGAGATCGACCACATCGCCCTCGTCAAGCGTCCGTGTCAGCGGCGCGGATGGTATCGCATAGTCGGCGGCCTTCCAGTCCGGCGCAGGCAGTTTGGAGACGGCACCTTCGAGATCGCGGAACATGTAGGCGTAGGTCGCGGCGTCATCCATGCTCTCGAACTGCGCTGCACTCATCCTTGGCCCCGCCCGCAACGGGAATTCGTGCAGCGAGCCGACATGGTCGAGATGGATGTGCGTGGCGACGACCAGCAGCGGCTTGCCGGCCGGCGTTTCGATCTGCGGCGCCAGTGGACAGATGCCCATGCCGGTATCGACCAGCAGGTCGACATCACGGCCGCGCAGATGCCACATGTTGGCGCGGACGTAGCCATGCACGAACGGCTCGGTCAGCATCGTCGTCTTTTCGTCGACGATGCTCTTGCTGAACCAGTCCGGCATCACGTGTGAGCCGGGCATCACCTGTGATGCCTGCATCAGACGAATGGCTTCCCGACCTTGTACTTTTCCGGCACCAGCCGCCTGAGGTAGGCCATGCCGGCATCCGACAGCTGATTGACATCGGGCTTCATGAAATCGTCGGGCATGTGGCGGGTCTTGCCGGCGACGTTCTTCAGCGGCACCTTCTTCAACACCGTCTTTGTGCCGTCATATTGCAGCGCCACCGAGCCGCCGCCCTGTTCGGCGACGGTGACAGCGAAGGCGCCGGCATCGAAGGCCTCCTGCGCGTCGACCGCGCTGATGGCGCCGATATAGCCGCGCGGCATGTAACCGAGCGCATCGACGCGGGCCCGCTTGCCGGGCAAGCCTTCGGCCAGCGCGCGTTCGAGCGCTGCCGGCAGGTCGCTGCCCGACAGCTTGACGTTGCCATGCGCGTCGCGCTCCAGCTTCTCCGGCGGCACCAGGCTTTCGACCAGCGCCTTGCCGTCGGCGGTGCTGACACCTTCCGACACCGCTACGATGCAGCGCTTGTGGCGATCGAGCGTCGCGCGCACGTCGTCGATGAAGCCGGCGGCCGAGAACGGCCGTTCCGGCACATAGACGAGGTGCGGGCCGCTGTCGGGGTCGAGTTGCCAGGCCGCAGCGGCAGCCGTGAGGAAGCCGGCATGCCGGCCCATGACGATGCCGACATAGATGCCAGGCAGAGCGCGGAAATCGAGGTCGACGGACAGGAAGGCGCCGGCGACGAATTCGGCCGCCGAGATGAAGCCCGGCGTGTGGTCGTTTTCCTCAAGATCATTGTCGATGGTTTTCGGCGCATGGACGAAGGCGATCTTGCCGCCGGCGGCGTCGGTCAGGATCTGTTGCGTGCCCGACGTGTCGTTGCCGCCGATATAAATGAAGGCATCGGCGCCGGCCTTCTTGAGGCCGTTGAGGATCACGTCACAATAGGCGGCATCCGGCTTGTCGCGCGTCGAGCCAAGGGCTGCACTTGGCGTGCCGGCAATCAGCCGCAGCCGGTCTTCGGGAATGGCGGAGAGGTCGACATAATTGCCGTCACGGATGCCGCGCACGCCGTGGATGGAGCCCAGCACCTTGGCGCCGGGATGCCGCTTGCGGATCTCCAGCGTCGCCCCGACCACCGTCTGGTTGATGACGGCGGTTGGGCCGCCGCCCTGCGCGATAACAAAAGTTCCGGCCATTCCTGACGTCTCCCGAGCGATGAATTCGCAGGCACATTCGCCTGTCTTGCGGCATCGCGCAACGGGAGAAACCAGAGCGTGATCGCGAAAAACCGCAACCGGTTTTCGGGATCATGCCCATGCAAAAGATGAAGGCGGCCGCGCAGGCGGCCGGCAAGTCACATGACGACGACCGGGTTCTTCCTGGAGACGCGGCTGTAGAGGTCGATGATGTCCTGGTTGATCAGGCGCACGCAGCCCGACGACATCGCCTGGCCGATGCTCCACCATTCAGGCGAGCCGTGGATCCGATAGCCGGTGTCCTTGCCGTCCTGGTAGATGTAGAGCGCGCGGGCACCAAGCGGGTTGGTGAGGCCGCCAGGCTGGCCGGCCTGCCATTTCACGAGTTCCGGCTTGCGGGCGATCATCTCGGGCGGCGGCGTCCAGGTCGGCCATTCCCTGCCGTACTGGATGTTGGCGCGGCCGGACCAGCGGAAACCGTCCTTGCCGATGCCGACGCCGTAGCGGATGGCATCACCACCCGGCTGGACGAGATAGAGCATGCGCTCCTGCAGATGGACGACGATGGTGCCGGGCGCCTCGCCCGTCGTGTCGACGACGATCTGGCGGCGGAATTCCGGCTTGACCTTGAGATAGGGCACTTCCGGCACGTTGAAGCCGCCATCCGTCAGCGAGGCATACATAAGGTCCGGGCTGGTGATGTGCTTGTCGACGCTGATGCTCGGCCGGATCGGCCGCAGTGAACTGGTGACCGTGTCGTCGAGTTCCAGCGCCGGCAGGCCGCCGCCCGAGGTCGAACAACCGGCGGCGCTGAGCAGCGCCAGCGCGCCTGCCCCGGACAGGATGGCGCGGCGGGAAAGTTGATGATCGGTTTCGATTGCGTCGCCGTTTCGCGACGGCGTCAGACCTGGCGGCAACTCAAGCATATACCCAACCCTACGCTGTCGGCGGGAAGCACGGTCCGGCCGGATAGAACCCATTTTCATCATTCATGGTTGATAAAGCGTGAAGGCCTTGTACTGCCTGCGTTGGCGCGTTGCCTTGCTGGGCGTTCGACCTGCCGCCCGGCCGTCGACCAAAGGGCTGCTGCACAGAAAGACTTCCGTCAGGTCATATTCAAGGCGCCGGCGTTTCCTACCCCTCTCAGGCAGCTACCGAGGGGGATCCATGTGCAAGACCTTAAAAACCGACATCAAGCTTTTTGCCGCAGCCATTGTCGCAGCGGCAACCGTTCTCAATGCCAATGTCAGCCTGGCCGATATCGTGGGCACGTCGAGCGGGGCGAACTGACACCGATCTGCCGTTGGCGAAATTAGGGAAATCGCCCCTTTACATTCTCCCGGCGCCAAGGATTTATCCTCTTCTTTACGCTCAAAGGAGACGAGCATGTCCTTCGAAAACTGGGCCGCCTTCGCTGCCGCATCGACGATCCTTCTCATCATTCCGGGTCCGACCATCCTTCTGGTCGTGTCCTACGCGCTGGGCCAGGGCTGGCGCACTGCTCTGCCGATGGCAGTCGGCGTGGCGCTTGGCGACTTCACCGCGATGACATTGTCGATGCTGGGCATCGGTGCGCTGCTGGCCGCTTCGGCGACCGTCTTCACCATCCTGAAGCTGATCGGCGCCGGCTATCTGATCTATCTCGGCGTGAAACTGTTTCGCGCCGGTGGGGCGCTGAAAGCCGAACCGCGCACCGACGCGGTGTCGTCGGCAAAGATGATGGCGCATGCCTGGCTGGTCACCGCGCTCAACCCGAAAAGCATCACCTTCTTCGTCGCCTTCCTGCCGCAGTTCCTCGACCGGCACGCCGATTTCTGGACGCAGATGCTGATCTTCGAGACGACCTTCCTGGCGCTCGCTTTCGCCAATGCCTTCGGCTATGCGCTGATCGCGGCGCGCGCCCGCAACGTCGTGCGCAATCCCAAGGCAATCCGCATCTTCAACCGCACCGGTGGCACGCTGCTGGTCGGCGCCGGCATCGCCACAGTGGCGATGCGTTCGGGCAATTAGAAGCAATTCCAGGAAAAGTTGTCCGGAATTACTCTCTCTTTTTAACCAAGGTCCCGAACGACAGTTTCGGGGCCTTTGTCAGCATCACCATTTGACGCTGACGCCGAGATTGCCCTCGAGAATGCGGCGCTGGTCGCCGCCGAGATTGGTGGTGTAGTCGCCGGTGGCGAAGATGCTGACCTTGTCCGTCACCTTGGCAACAAGGCCGCCGCCGACCTCGAACGAGGTCGATCTACCCTCGGTCGAGATGTCGGTGGTGTCGAAATTGACGTGGCTGGTGCCGCCGAAATCATGCCAGATATTGGCTTTGAGGTAAGGCTGCAGCGCCATGCCGTTGATAACAGTCTCGCCCTGCAGCCGCACGCCCAGCCGGCCGGCGACGCTGTCGTCGGGATCGAAGGAAACCGACGAGAAACGGTCCGTGGTGTCGTCGAGCGACAAATGCTGCCAGACCAGTTGCGCCTGCGGTTCAAGCGTCCAGCCTTGCGCCAGAGCAATGGGATAGCCGCCCTCCAGCGAAGCGGTGACACCGGTGCCGTCGACGTCGATGCCGACGTCGCGTGAAGAGGTTGCGTTGCCGCCGAAGAAGGTCGCCATGACGACGCCGTCCAAGTACCAGCCGCCCTGGCCAATACGGGTCCAGTAGCCGCCGACGCTGGTGCCGTCGAGATCGATGCTGCCGACGGACAGATTGTTCCATCCCAGCGCCTGGCCGCGCACGTCGCCCTTCATGCTGGCATAGGCGACGAACAGGCCGGCACGATCGATCCCGCCTGACGCAGTCTCGCGGCCGAACAGGTCGAAGCCGCCTTGGAAGCCGAACAGAGTGCCGTCGAAGGACGGCGACACCGTTCCCGACCATCCCATCTCAGTGTCCTGGCCGAAAATGCGGCCCCAGACCGGCGACAGTTCAGCGTTCGACAACAGGCTTTGCTCGCCGCGCCGTTCATGGAAGGTGCCGAGCGTTGCCATCGCCAGATGCTCGGCCACCGGCGGCAGGGCCGAATAGACCGGCACCTCGATGCGATAGAGCGGTATCGCGGCTGCTTGCACGGCCGTCGCTCCGGGCGTCGGCGGCGCCGGCTGTACAGGTGCCGGGCCAATAGGCGGCGTCGGCGCTGGAAGCGCAGGGGCTTGGGTTGGCACCACCGGTGGCGGCGGCGGTGGATCTGCCGGTGGCGCCGCTGGCGGCGGGGGCGGCGGCGCGGGTTCCGGATCGCTGGCCTGCACCGGCGGCGTCGGGTCGACCGGCGGGGTGTTGATGTCGCCCTCGGTCGGCGGCGGCGTCGGCGGCAGCGCTGACGGCGGCGGTGGCGGTGGCTCGACCGCAGGCGGTTCAGGTTCCGGCGGCGGCGTGCCAGGTTCCGGCGGCGGTGGCGGTTCGACCGCCGGCGGTGCCGGTGCCGGTGGGGTCGGCGTCGTCACTGTCGAGCGCAGATACCAGTTCTCTTCGCTGCCGGCGCTGACGCCGCCCTTGAACAGATAATATTCGAAGGCACCGGCCGCGACCTGCGTGTCGAGGGCGAAGGTGGTGGCGCCTGTCGTGGCGCCGTTGACCGCCTGGACGACCATGATGCCATCCTGCGTGGTCTCGGCGCCGCCGCCGCCGAGATTGATCACCGAGATGCCGGTCGAGCCGGACGCCGTCCCGCCTGACAGCACCAGCCTGTCCGATGCGGAGGAATCATCGCCAAGCTCGGTCTGGATGAACAGCAGGCCACCGATGCCGGTATAGTTGCCGGAAATCGTCAGACGGTCGGTCGCGCCGGAGCCGCCATTGGTCAGGTCGATGCGCCCGGCATTGGTGACCTGCGCCAACTGGCCTGCCGTAAAGGCCTGGATCGAGCCGTTGAAGCCGCCGCCGCCAAACAGCGTGCTCGAGGCGTCGACGCTGAGTGCGCCGGTGCCGGTGCCACTGTCGCCAAGCACCAGATTGCCGTCCAGCGTCAGCTCGGTATCGTTGGTGGCGATGATGCTTTCCCAGTTCTGCAGCCGGCTGATGCCGTCGAGCTTGACGTTGTCGAGGGTCAGCGCGTCGGTGCCGAGGCCCCCGGTTATTGCATCCGTGGCGCCGAGATGGGCGTTGGTGAGGTTGCTGAGCCTGGCGGTGTCGTTGTCGCCGCCGACATCGACGGCGCCGTAGATGATGCCGCCGCCGTTCCAGACGAAACTGTCGGCGCCAAAGCTCATCAGGATATCGCCGCCGACCGTGCCGCCGGTGACCGTGACGCTGTCATTGCCGCCGCTGACGCTGATGTTGCCGCCGATGATACCGCCCGACAGGATGATCGTGTCCTGGTCGAAGCCGGTGACAAGGTTGCGGTCGATGGTTCCGCCCGACATGTTGAAATAGTTTTTGTCGAGTTTCATGTTGACGCGGCCGATGCGGCCGCCGGTCATGACAGCACGGTCGCCATCGTCGAAGAAATCGACGATGCGCCCACCCGTCATGGTGAAGGTGTCTAGGCCGTCGCCCTGGTTGAGCGAACCGACCTGGCCGCCACTCATATTGAAGTCGTCGATGCCGGCGCCCTGCTGGACGTTGCCGGCAACAGTGCCGGCGCCAATGGTGAAGAAATCCGTGCCGCCGCCCTGATCGACAGTGCCGGTGATGGTGCCGGACTGCATGTCGATGCGGTCCGTGCCGACGCCAAAGGTGACATTGCCGGATATCTGCCCGGTCCCAGCGGCGGGAAAATTCAGCGCGTTGTCGCCGCCATTGTCGGTGAGGCTGCCGCCTGAATCACCGCTGTCGCATGTGAAGGTGTCGTTTCCAGGAGACGGAACGAGCACGCATGCGGCGAAGGCCGCGGAATTGGGCAGCAACGCCAGCGCCGTAGTTGCAAGAACGCTAATAAACCATGGATGTATCTGGCGCGGCCTTCGCCGCAGATAAGCAATTGTTTCACACATGTCTTCCAAACGGCTGTTTGGAAGCTTCATTTCTAAGTGCCGCATCGCGTCCCCTCTCAGATCGCGACTTAAAGGCCCTCGCCCGCGCCGCAATGAAGCCACAATTCGTTCGATTTTACAAAGGCTGATCTGTACCTCATGGTTGATAAACTGCAAAACCCACTGGAGTAGATCAGCGCACTGCAGGGTTGGCGTGTCTGTGGCCCATGCTTTAGGATCGCGCTGGGCCTAAGGATCGAGGGCCCATCGCGGATTGACCAGAGGACATTGCATGGCAATCAGGGACGCATTCGGCCTGACACTGTCGGGCGCAACGGAGGCGGGGTTCACGCCCTACAGCCAGGCTATGCGAGAACTGCAGTGCTTCATCGGCGATCCCGTAGCCTCCGTCGACCGCGCCATCGCGGAAGATCCCGGCTTCGTTATGGCGCACGTCTTCAAGGGCTATCTCTTCGGCCTCGCCACCGAGCGAGAGGCGACGGCCGTGGCCAAGGCTTGCCATGAGGCGGCACTGCCGCTTGCCGCGACCACGCGCGAGCAGGCGCATGTCACAGCCCTTGGTCATCTCGCCAACGGGCGCTGGCATGATGCCGGCGGCATTCTCAGGGATATCGCCATCGACTTCCCGCTTGACGTGGTGGCGCTGCAGACTGGGCATCAGATCGACTTCTTCACAGGCAATGCCCGCATGCTGCGCGACCGTATCGCCGGCGCCCTGCCATCCTGGCAAAGCGGCATGCCGGGCTACCACGCCATCCTCGGCATGCAGGCCTTCGGGCTGGAGGAGATGGGTGACTATGCACGAGCCGAGAAGCTTGGCCGCGCCGCGGTCGATCTGGAACCGCGCGACGGCTGGGCCCAGCATGCGGTGGCCCATGTCATGGAGATGCAAAGCCGGCAAAGCGACGGCATTGCCTGGATGCGCGCCAATCCCGAAGCATGGACGAAGGAGAGCTTCCTCAAGGTGCACAATTGGTGGCACCTGGCGCTGTTCCACTATGACCTCGGCGAGGCCGACGAGGTCATGTCACTCTATGACGGCCCGATCTATGGCGAGCGATCGGCACTGGCGCTCAACATGGTCGATGCCTCGGCGATCCTATGGCGGCTCTATCTCGGTGGCGTCGATGCCGGCGACCGCTGGGCAGAGCTTGCAGCCAACTGGGCCCCCAAGGCCGGCGCAGGCAATTATGCCTTCAACGATGCCCACGCGATGATGGCCTTTGTCGGCGCCGGGCTCGACGCGCCTGCCCAAATCCTTCTAGAGGCACAGCGCGAGGCCATGCGCGGCAGCGACGACAACGCCGCTTTCACCCGGGATGTCGGGCATCCCCTGACACTCGCCATCAAGGCGTTCGGCGCCGGGAACTATGCCGAGACTGTTCGCCTGATCCGGCCGATCCGAGCGATCGCCCACCGTTTCGGCGGCAGCCATGCCCAGCGCGACGTCATCGACCTGACACTGATCGAAGCCGCCCTGCGGGCCGGAGACCGTGCGCTGGCCAGGGAGCTCACGGCAGAACGCTCGATGGCGCGCCCCGGCAGTCCGCTGTCAGCGCTGCTTTCGCGACGCACCGCTGATTTGTCAGAGAATTGACCCGAAGCGGATCTTGTCTTAAAAACTGGCCAAGCCAGATTTTTTCGAGATCCGAAAAAATTAATGGCATGGGAGGAAAACATGTATCTCGGCCTCGATCTGGGCACGTCGGGCGTCAAGGCGCTGCTGATCGATGCCGGCCAGACCGTCATCGGCTCCGGCCATGCATCGCTCGACGTATCGCGGCCGCATCCGGGCTGGTCGGAACAGGACCCGTCTCACTGGATACGTGCCTGCGAAGAAGCAATCGCGGAACTGAAGGCTTCCCATCCAGGGCAGCTTGCCGCGGTGAAAGGCATCGGCCTGTCGGGTCAGATGCATGGCGCGACCCTGCTCGATTCCACCGACAAGGTGCTGCGGCCCTGCATCCTGTGGAACGACACGCGCAGCCATGCCGAGGCGGCCGCACTTGACGCCGACCCACACTTTCGCCGGCTGACCGGCAACATCGTGTTTCCCGGCTTCACCGCGCCGAAGCTTGCCTGGGTGAAGAACAACGAACCCGCTGTCTTCGCTAAAGTCGCAAAAGTGCTGCTGCCTAAGGATTTCCTGCGGCTCTGGCTTTCGGGCGAACATATTTCGGAAATGTCGGATTCGGCCGGCACCTCCTGGCTCGATGTCGGCAAGCGGCACTGGAGCGCTGACCTGCTCGCCGCGACATCGCTCGATGAAAAGCAGATGCCGTCGTTGGTCGAGGGCACGGAGAAGGCTGGCGCCTTGCGCGCCGAACTTGCCGCAAAATGGGGCATGCCGGCCGGCATCCCGATCGCTGGCGGCGCCGGCGACAATGCGGCGTCGGCCTGCGGCATGGGCACGGTGGGCGCGGGCCACGCCTTCGTCTCGCTCGGCACCTCGGGCGTGCTGTTTGCCGCCAATGCTTCCTACCTGCCCAACCCGGGAAGCGCTGTCCACACCTTCTGCCACGCGCTCCCGAACACCTGGCATCAGATGGGCGTCATCCTGTCGGCGACCGATTCGCTGAATTGGCTGGTGGAGATCACGGGCAAAGGCGCCGGTGAGTTGACCGCCGAACTCGGCGATACGCTGAAGGCCCCGAGCGGTGTGTCCTTCCTGCCTTATCTCTCGGGCGAGCGCACGCCTTACAATGATTCCGCCATTCGTGGCGCGTTCGCAGGCTTGGCACATGAATCGAGCCGTGCCGTGCTGACGCAGGCCGTCCTCGAAGGCGTCGCCTTTGCCTTCCGTGACAGCCTCGAAGCCTTGGCCACCGCCGGCACGACCTTGACGCGGGTGACGGCGATCGGCGGCGGTTCGCGCTCGCGCTACTGGCTGAAAGCGATCGCCACCGCGCTTGGCCTGCCCGTCGACATTCCCGCCGACGGCGATTTCGGCGCTGCCTTTGGCGCGGCGCGACTTGGGCTGATCGCGGCGACGGGTGCGGATCCGCTCAGCATCTGCACGGCACCAGCAACCGATGCGACGATCGAACCGGACGCAGCCCTGGGCGGCGCCTATACGGATGCCTATCAACGCTACCGGGCGCTGTATCCGGCCATCAAAGGGGCCACGGCGTGAGCGGTTTCCCACCCTCGTCGCGGCCCTTCAGGACGGCGTTATTGTGCCGGCACCTTGTCGAGAAAGCCGGTAACGCTCTTCAGGCGGCCGTTCTCGATGACGCCGATATCGGTGCCTTCGATGATGGAGGGAGTGCCCTCCGAGCCGAGATTCCACGAGAAGCGGATCTTGTCGGCAAAACCGTCCGGCGTGCCCTTCAGCGAGAACCGGAAGCCGGCGAAACGCTGCTGCACGCCGTCAATCAGAGCCGCGACGCCTTCATGGCCGTCGCCCTGCATCAGCGGATCGCGATAGCTGACGTCCTCTGTGAAGGTCGCCTCGAGCAATTCGGCCCGGCGGTTCGCGTCGCTTTCGTTCCAGGCACTGATGTAGTTTTGGGCAATCGTGTTGAGGTCGGTCATGGTCTGTCTCCTTCGTTTGACGGTTTTGACATGAGCCTTTTCGGCCAGCGGAAGAACGAAACCAATTACGCCTGAGGTAATCAGGACGAACTATTCGAAAGAGGACAACATCATGAGCAGCGGTTTTTTCGGCGACATCAAAGAGATCAAATACGAGGGGCCGGATTCGACCAATCCGCTGGCCTACCGGTTCTACAATCCCGATGAGGTGGTGGCTGGCAAGCGGCTGGAAGATCATCTGCGCTTTGCCGTCGCCTACTGGCATTCCTTCGCCTGGCCGGGTGGCGATCCTTTCGGCGGCCAGACCTTCGACCGGCCGTGGTTCCCCAAGGCGGGCGGCACCGACACGATGGAGCTGGCAAAGCTGAAGGCCGATGTCGCCTTCGAGATGTTCTCGCTGCTCGGCGCGCCCTATTTCTGCTTCCACGACGCCGACGTGCGGCCGGAGGGCAACGATTTTTCCGAAAGTGCAGCACGCCTCGACGAGATCGCAGACTATTTCGCCGCCAAGATGAAGCAGACCGGGGTCAAGCTGTTGTGGGGCACGGCCAACCTGTTCTCCAATCGCCGCTTCATGTCGGGGGCGGCCACCAATCCCGATCCGGATGTCTTTGCCTATGCGGCGGCGACGGTGAAAAGCTGCATCGACGTCACCAAGCGGCTGAAGGGCGAGAACTATGTGCTGTGGGGCGGGCGCGAGGGTTATGAGACGCTGCTCAACACCGACCTTGGGCGTGAACAGGAACAGGCAGGCCGGTTCCTCAGCCTCGTCGTCGACTACAAGCACAAGATAGGCTTCAAGGGCACCATCCTGATCGAGCCGAAGCCGCAGGAGCCGACAAAGCACCAGTACGACTACGATGTCGCCACCGTCTACGGCTTCCTCAAGCGCTTCGGACTGGAGAAGGAGGTCAAGCTCAACATCGAGCAGGGCCACGCCATCCTGGCCGGCCATTCCTTCGAGCACGAGCTGGCGCTGGCCAATGCGCTCGGCGTTTTCGGCTCGATCGACATGAACCGCAACGACTACCAGTCGGGCTGGGACACGGACCAGTTCCCCAACAACGTGCCGGAAATGGCGCTGGCTTATTATCAGGTTCTGCAGGCCGGGGGCTTCAAGACCGGCGGCACCAATTTCGACGCCAAGCTGCGCCGCCAGTCGCTCGATCCGCAGGATCTGCTGATCGGTCATATCGGCGGCATGGATTCCTGTGCGCGCGGCCTGAAGGCCGCGGCCCGCATGGTCGAAGACAAGGCCCTGTCGGCGCCACTGGCCGAACGCTATGCCGGCTGGAGCACGGCTGAGGGCAAGGCGATGCTTGCCGGCAAGCGCACGCTGGAAGAGATCGCCGAGCGCGTGGTCAAGAAGAAGATCGAGCCGCAGCCAAGGTCGGGCCGCCAGGAACTGCTGGAAAACATCGTCAACCGGTACGTGTGAAACCCGATCTCTGGACCGACATCCACCATCTCTGGCTGAAAGCCGCGGCAAGAGCCTCCTGCTAGTCAGCCACTTCGCGCAGGCCGCCAAGATCGCACATCTTTGTCGGCCTGGGCGACTTCAAGGTGCCGCGCCGCCGAAAAGGCCACGCGGCGGCTGGCAGGAGACGGAAAGTGGCAGAGGATCTAATCATCGTGCGTCGGGCGCAGGCAAGCGATATCCCGGCGTTGAAGCGGGTGCTGTAAGAAACGTTCGAAGGCACATGGCTGCCGCAC
Organism: Mesorhizobium bavaricum; assembly: GCF_056781655.1. Taxonomy (NCBI): domain Bacteria; kingdom Pseudomonadati; phylum Pseudomonadota; class Alphaproteobacteria; order Hyphomicrobiales; family Phyllobacteriaceae; genus Mesorhizobium; species Mesorhizobium bavaricum. The sequence continues at coordinate 675,600 of NZ_CM165566.1, forward strand.
ATCACTGACGAATCGGCGCAGCGCTACGTCGAATCGGATACTGGCGGTCGCTATGTCGACCAGAGCTGGCCGGAATTTGCCGTTGCCGAGATCGACGGCGACGTCGCCGGGCTGATCCATTGGCGCGCAGACTTCATCGAAGCCCTACACGTGATAGCGTGGCGCCAGGGTCAAGGCGTCGGCCGCAAGCTGCTTTCCGATGCCGAACAGGCCATCGGTGCCGCCGGATTTGGGCAGGCGCGTCTGGAAACCGACACGTTCAACCTGCGCAGCCAGACGCTCTACAAAGCTGTCGGCTATGTCGAGAAGGATCGCTACCCCGATGACGAATGGGACAGCGGTTTCACCACCGTGCTGTTCGAGAAGCGGCTGTAGAAGCTGCGAGCTGGCCTGGCCAGACGCAGGAACGGCTTTGCGCAAGGCCGGCTCCGACGACACGGTTTTGCCCTTTGCCGCCCCTCAATAACCTCGCTCTTGCCTTCAAACAGCCGTCACGTATCTCGTATAAGACTGGCTCGTGGCGGAGAGGAAGAAGGAGGCGAACCGATATGCAAAACGAACGTGAAATCGACGCCCTGCTCTCACCTGGCGAGGCCGGATCGATCATCGACCGGCTGATGGCAATGCCGCATCCGAAAGACGGCACGCAGCGCACAAACGAATGGGATCGCGCGGTTGCAGCGCGACTTGAAACGGTGCTGGCCAAGAGCATGCGCTCGCGCATTGTCCACGAAAACCGCGATGTCGCTTGAAGGTCCCTGTGGTTTGACGAACGAAGCCTGTTTCGTCATCCTTCACCGATGGTACGCGCGGTGCTTCTGGACCTTTTGGGTGTCGTCTACAATGGCGACACCCCGATAGCGGGCGCTGTCTCGGCAATCGATCGCCTGCGCAATGCGGGCTTGCCGCTCCGCTTTGTCAGCAACACTACTCGCTCACCACACAAGGCAATCATCGCGCAACTTACGGCCCTCGGCGTCGAGGTTGGAGAAGCGGAATTACTGACGCCGGCGCGTGCCGCCGTCGAATGGCTGCGCAGGCACGGCCTCACACCGCATCTGCTCGTCCATCCCAACCTGGAGCCTGAGTTTTCCGGACTCGACGGCGCAAATGGTCGGGCCGTCATCGTCGGAGATGCAGGCGAAGCCTTCGATCATGCCAGGCTCAACCGGGCGTTCCGCGAACTGGTGGCCGGCGCCGATTTTGTGGCGCTCGCAACCAATCGCACCTTCAAGGATGCAGACGGTCTGCTCAGCCTCGACACGGGCGCGTTCGTTGCCGCCCTCGAATTCGCCAGTGGCCGAAGCCCTGTCGTGCTCGGCAAGCCGTCGCCGGACTTCTTTCTTTCGGCGCTTGCCAATATGAACTGCTCGGCCGCCGATGCGGTCATGGTCGGCGACGATGCCGAGAGCGATGTCGCCGGCGCGCTGCGCGCCGGGCTTGGTGCGGCGCTCCTTGTGCGGACAGGCAAGTATCGCCCAAACGACGAAACACGTTTCAATCCGGCGCCCACGGCTGTTGTAGATGACCTCGCCGCCGCGACCGACTGGATACTCACCAACCGCGCCGTACTCTGACTGGCGCCTCGCCAAAAGCTCTCGAAAACGCTCTGGAAAACGCCGCGGCGGACGAAAATCCGGTCCGCCCTGCAATATCGGCCATCGCCACCCGCGTATCGACCACCAGCCGGCGGGCAGCGCCGAGGCGCAGCCTGAGATAGTAGGCACCCGGCGTCTCGCCGATCGACTTGCGGAAAATGCTCTCCAGCGTTCGCGCCGTCACGCCGGCGCGTTTTGCCACCGCTTCTATGGTCAGCGGCTGGTCGACGTGCGATTCCATCAATCGGATGGCTTGAGCCAGCCGCGGATCGTAGCCGTCGAGCCGGCCGAGCGAGACCAGCGGCTGCGCGTCGGTGGCGGCACGAGCCTGGTCGTAGATGAAGACGCTGGCAACATCGAGCGCGACCGCCATGCCAAGGCGGGTGCGAATGAGATGCAGCATCAGATCGAAGGTCGGCGAGGCACCGCCCGAAGTGAAGACCGGCCCGTCGATGACATAGCGGTCCGGACGGACGTCGACGCCGGGGAAGGCCGACGAAAAATCCTCCATGTCTTCCCAATGGGTGGTGGCGCTGCGCCCTTCCAGCAGGCCGGCCCGCGCAACCAGCCAGGTGCCGGCCTCGACGCCGCCGCAAGCGCGCGCCGTCCGTGCCGCCCGGCGCAAGCCTGAAAGCAGCGCCGATGTCGCGTAGTTCTGGGTGCCGAAGCCGGCGACGACGATAAGAACGTCGGTTGGCTCAGCCGCGTCGAAGCGGCCACTGACCGCCACCGGCAGGCCGCAGGTGGTGACTGGAGCCTCGCCGGTCACCGAGACCAGCCTGAAATCGAACAGGGTCTCGCCGGAGATGCGGTTGGCGGCGCGCAGGGGATCAACGGCCGACGCCACACACATGATGGACGATCCGGAAAACACCAGCAGCGTCACCTTGAGCGGCGAGCGCTCGGCGCGAAAGATCGATGGTTTTTCGCTTTTGATCATATGCCCTTCGTAAAACGCAAAACAGTTTCCGACAAGTCAGGCATTGTTGGGGCAGCTCTTGTGCATGTCGTTGTCCCCAAACCGGTTCCCACTTTTGGGCGACATGCGTGGCAATCTTGATTGGGAGGATTTCGATGCCGCTTGCGATGAACCGTGAGGTTTTCATTACCTGTGCCGTGACTGGGTCCGGCGGTTCGCAGGATCGCAGCCCGCATGTGCCGCGCTCGCCCAAGCAGATCGCCGATTCGGCGATCGACGCGGCCAAGGCGGGTGCCGCGATCGTCCACTGCCATGTCCGTGACCCCGAAACCGGCAAGCCCAGGCGCGACGTACATCTCTACCGCGAAGTGACCGAGCGCATCCGCGCGGCAGACGTCGACGTCATCCTGAACCTGACCGCCGGCATGGGCGGCGACATGGTGTTCGGCTCGCCGGAATCGCCGTTGCCGCTGAATGAAAAAGGCACCGACATGGGCGGCGCCACCAACCGCATGGAACATGTGCGCCAGTGCCTGCCGGAAATCTGCACGCTCGACTGCGGCACCATGAATTTCGCCGAGGCCGACTATGTCATGACCAACACGCCGGGCATGCTGCGCGCCATGGGCGGCATGATGACGGCGCTCGGCGTCAAGCCGGAGATCGAGGCCTTCGACACCGGCCATTTGTGGTTCGCCAAGCAGCTGGTCGAGGAAAAGGTACTCAACCCGGATGCCCTGGTGCAGCTCTGCATGGGCGTGCCGTGGGGCGCGCCTGATGACCTCAACACCTTCATGGCCATGGTCAACAATGTGCCATCGACCTGGAACTGGTCGGCCTTCGCTATCGGCCGCAACCAGATGGCCTATGCCGCCGCCGCAGTGCTGGCCGGCGGCAATGTCCGTGTCGGGCTGGAAGACAATCTGTGGCTCGACAAAGGCGTGCTAGCGACAAATGCGCAATTGGTCGAGCGTGCCGCCAGCATCGTCACCAATCTGGGCGCCAGGATCCTTGGACCCGAGGAAGTGCGCAAGAAGCTGAACCTGACCAAGCGGGCGCCCATCGCTGCTTAGACCGAAGTGCTGGGAGGTCGGCATGGCAACAGTAAAATTCACCGCGATGAAGGATGGCGACCGGGACGACTACGAGTTCCTGACCGCGCATGAAATCGACTACGCGGCCCGAACCGGCGAGCGGCTGCTCGCCGCGCTGGTCCAGCTCGATGAGGGGCTGTCCGGCTACAAGATCACCCGGCTCGGCCATTCGCTGCAGGCGGCGACGCGCGCCTGGCGCGATGGCGCGGACACCGACTGGATCGCCTGCGCGCTTTTGCACGACATCGGCGACATCTACGCACCCTACAATCACGATGAGTACGCCGCTTCAATCCTGAAGCCCTTCGTGCGCGAGCAATGCACCTGGGTGGTGGAGAAGCACGGCGACTTCCAGCGGCTCTATTATGCCCATCATCTCGGCGGCAACCGCCACGCCCGCGATCGCTTCGCCGGCCATGCCTATTTCGGCGACTGCGACCAGTTCTGCGAACGCTGGGACCAGTCGAGCTTCGACCCCGACTATGACACGCTGCCGATCGAATTCTTCCGACCCTTCGTGCTCGAAGTCTTTGCCCGCAGGGCCTACGACCCTGCTGTGATTCGCGCTGGCGAGCGCGTGCCCCTCATCGATCCCACAACCGCCACGACAAGAACCGGAGCTTCCGCATGAGCATCATCAACAAGGCAGCCGCCATCGGTGGCGGTGTCATCGGCGCCGGCTGGGTGGCGCGGCTGCTGCTCAACGGCATTGACGTGTCGATCTTCGATCCCGATCCCGAGGCGTCGCGCAAGGTCAGCGAAGTGATGAAGGGCGCGCGCCGCGCCTACAAGCAGATGGTGCCCGGCGGCCTGCCGAAAGAGGGCAGGCTGACCTTTGCCAAGACCATCGCCGAGGCGGTGGCCGATGCCGATTTCATCCAGGAAAGCGTGCCGGAACGGCTCGACCTCAAGCACCGCGTGCTGGCCGAGATCGACGCCCATGCGCCGGCCAACGCCATTGTTGGCTCGTCGACCTCCGGCATCAAGCCGACCGACATGCAGGTAGCAATGAAGAAGCATCCGGAGCGGCTGGTCGTCGGCCATCCGTTCAACCCGGTCTATCTCTTGCCGCTGGTCGAGATCGTCGGCGGCGAGCAGACCTTTCCCGAGGCAATCGAAGTCGCCAAGGAGATCTATGCCTCGATCGGCATGAAGCCTGTCGTCATCCGCAAGGAGATCGAGGCTTTCGTCGGCGACCGCCTCCTCGAAGCCGCATGGCGCGAGGCGCTGTGGCTGATCAAGGACGGCATCTGCACGGTCGAGGAACTCGACGACATCATGCGCTACGGCTTCGGCCTGCGCTGGGCGCAGATGGGCATGTTCCAGGTCTATCGCGTCGCCGGCGGCGAGGCGGGCATGCGCCACTTCATGGCGCAGTTCGGCCCGTGCCTTAAGTGGCCATGGACCAAGCTGATGGATGTGCCGGAGTTCAACGACGAGCTGGTCGACCTGATCGCCACGCAGTCCGACGACCAGGCGCATGGCCTGTCGATCCGCGAACTGGAAAAGATCCGCGACGACAATCTGGTCGCGATCATGGACGCGCTGTCGAAACAGAACAAGGGCAAGGGCTGGGGCGCCGGCGCCTTGCACAAGGACTATACCAAGCAGCTGGCCAAGCTGGCGGCGAAGAAGCCGGCCGCCTCCAAGGCGGCCGAGAAGGCCAAGGCGGGCAAGCCGGTGAAGAAAGCCGAAAAGCCGAAGAAAAAAACCGGCAAGAAGAAAGGCTGACCCCATGGATTTCGGGCTGTCGGAGGAACAGAAGCTCATCGTCGAGACGACGCGTGCCTTCGTCGAGAACGAGCTTTACCCGCATGAACGCGAGGTGGAACGCACCGGCGTGCTGCGCCGCGAGCTGATCGAGGAGATCAAGGCCAAGGCGATCGAAGCCGGCCTATACGCCGCCAACATGCCGGCGGACGTCGGCGGCGCGGGCTTGGATACGGTGACCTGGCTGCTCTACGAAAAGGAACTCGGCCGCGCCAACTATGCGTTGCACTGGACCTGCGTGGCGCGGCCCTCCAACATCCTTTTGGCCGGAACGCCCGAGCAGCGCGAAAAGTATCTGTTCCCTTGCATCCGTGGCGAGAAATGGGACTGCCTGGCGATGACCGAGCCGGGCGCCGGGTCGGACCTGCGCGGCATGAAGGCCACCGCCGTGCAGGACGGCGGCGACTGGGTCCTGAACGGCACCAAGCATTTCATCAGCCATGCCGATCTCGCCGACTTCGCCATCGTCTTCATGGCCTCGGGCGAGGAGGATTCGCCGCGTGGCAAGCGCAAGAAGATCACCGCCTTCTTCGTCGACAAGGGGACCAAGGGCTTTGCCGTGCGCGACGGCTATCGCAACGTCTCGCATCGCGGCTACACCAACGCCATCCTCGAATTCGACGATTGCCGGCTTCCTGCAAGCCAGGTCCTTGGCGAGGTTCACAAGGGATTTGACGTCGCCAATTCCTGGCTCGGTGCAACGCGCCTGCAGGTCGGTGCCACCTGTCTCGGCCGCGCCGAGCGGGCGCTGGGCCATGCCGTCGAATATGCCGCGCAGCGCCAGCAGTTCGGCCAGCAGATCGGCAAGTTCCAGGGCGTGTCGTTCAAGCTCGCCGACATGGCGACCGAACTGAAGGCCGCAGATCTGATGGTGTTCGAGGCCGGCTGGAAGTACGATCAGGGCACCGTCACCGATCAGGACATGGCCATGGCCAAGCTGAAGGCCACCGAAATGCTTGCCTTCGTCGCCGATGAAGCGATCCAGGTCCATGGCGGCATGGGGCTGATGGACGACCTGCCGCTGGAGCGCATCTGGCGCGACGCGCGCGTCGAACGCATCTGGGAAGGCACGTCCGAGATCCAGCGCCATATCATTTCGCGGGCGCTGCTGCGCCCGTTTGGAGCCTGAGCATGATCCCGAAAGATGGTATCCGGTTTTCTCGGACAAACGATCTCGTTTGTCCTGAGATCGTGCTCCAACGAGAAAGTGAACATGCATAAACTCGAACGTCTCCTGCGGCCGAAGTCGATCGCCGTCTTCGGTGGCGCGCAGGCTGCGGCCGTCGTCGCTCAGTCGATCAAGATGGGCTTTGCCGGCGAAATCTGGCCGGTGCACCCGACCAAGGACGAGGTCGCCGGCCGCAAGGCCTATCGTTCGGTGGCCGATCTGCCCGGCGCCCCGGACGCTACCTTTGTCGGGGTCAATCGGCACCTGACCATCGAGGTGATCAAGGCGCTGGCCGAGCGTGGCGCCGGCGGTGCCGTCTGCTTTGCCGCCGGGTTTCTCGAGACCGAGGCCTATGACGATGATGGCGAGCGGCTGCAGGGCGAACTGGTCGCTGCTGCCGGCTCGATGCCGATCATCGGGCCGAATTGCTATGGCCTGATCAACTATGCCGACGGCGCGCTCCTGTGGCCGGACCAGCATGGCGGCATCAGGCTGGCCGAGGGCGGCAAAGGCGTCGCCATCATCACACAGTCGTCCAACATCGCCATCAACATGACGATGCAGAAGCGCGGCCTGCCGATCGCCTTTCTGATGACCGCCGGCAACCAGGCGCAGACCGGCCTGTCCGAAATGGCGCTCGGCCTGATCGAGGACGAGCGGGTCACGTCGCTCGGCCTGCATATCGAGGCTTTTGACTCGGTAGCCGGCTTCGAGCGATTGGCGGCGCGAGCCCGCGAGCTGAAGAAGCCGATCATCGCCATGAAGGTCGGCCGCTCGGAACAGGCCCGACAGGCGACTGTCTCGCACACCGCCTCGCTGGCCGGCTCGGACGCGGCGTCAGGCGCCTTCCTGAGGCGGCTGGGCATCGCCCGCGTCGATTCGATCCCCGCTTTCATCGAGGCGCTGAAGCTGCTGCACGTCACCGGACCCCTGCCCGGCTATCGTCTGTCGTCGATGAGCTGCTCGGGCGGCGAGGCATCTGTCATGGCCGACAGTGCCGAAGGCCGCTGGGTCAATTTCCCTGAACTGACCGGCACGCACCGCGCCCATGTCAAATCGACGCTCGGACCGCTGGTCGCGGTGGCCAATCCGCTCGACTACCACACCTTCATCTGGAACAACGAGCCGGCGATGACCGCCACTTTCACCGCCATGGTGTCGGGCGGCTTCGACCTCAACATGCTGGTGCTCGACTTCCCGCGCCCCGACCGCTGCTCGGACACAGACTGGTGGGCGACGCTGCGCGCCTTCGAATCGGCGCTGAAGACCAACAAGGCGCAGGGCGCGATCGTGTCCTCGCTGCCGGAAAACCTGCCGGAGGAATACACTGCCGGGCTGATGGCGCGTGGCATGGTGCCGTTGTTCGGCATTTCCGAAGCGATGGACGCCGCCCAGGCGGCTGCCTTCATCGGCTGGGCGTGGCGCGAGCCGCAGGCGCAGCCGATCGACACGTCCGCCTCCGGCGCGCCCGGCGGTGACCACATAACGCCTGACGAGGCCGAGGCGAAATCGCGGCTGATCAAGGCCGGCCTGCCGGTGCCCAAGGGCGAACGCGCCGCCAACGCGGTCGAGGCGGTGATCTCGTCGATGGCGCTCGGCTTTCCGGTGGCGCTGAAGGCGTTGGGCGTCACCCATAAATCCGAGGTTGGTGCTGTCCGGCTCAACCTCAAGGATGCCGAATCCGTCAGCACGGCGGCGCATGACCTGCTGCCGCTCGGCACCGGCCTCTATGTCGAGCGCATGGTGCGCGATGGTGTCGCCGAACTGATCGTCGGCTTCACCCGCGATCCGATGTTCGGCGCGGTGATGACGCTGGGCACCGGCGGCGTGCTGGTCGAGTTGCTGCGCGACAGCGTCACGCTGATGCTGCCGGCAACCCGCGACGACATCGAGGCCGCGTTGCGCGGCCTCAAACTGTTCCCGCTGCTCGAAGGCTATCGTGGCCGGCCGAAAGCCGACGTCGCCGCGGCCATCGACGCAATCTCGGGCATTGCCGCCTTCGTGCAGCAGAATGCCGGCGAGATCGAGGAACTCGACATCAACCCGCTGATCGTCTGCACCGAAGGCAAGGGCGCCTGGATCGCCGACGCGCTGCTGGTGCTGGGAGACAAGAAGAATGTCTGACGTCATCTCGACCCGCCGCGAGGGCACCATCCTCGAGGTCACGCTCGACCGGCCCAAGGCCAACGCCATCGACCTGAAGACCTCGCGGCTGATGGGCGAAACCTTCAAGGCGTTCCGCGACGATCCGGAGTTGCGCGTCGCCATCGTCAAGACCGCCGGCGACAAGTTCTTCTGCGCCGGCTGGGATCTCAAGGCCGCGGCCGGCGGCGATGCGGTCGACGGCGACTATGGTGTAGGCGGCTTCGCCGGCCTGCAGGAACTGCGCGACCTCAACAAGCCGGTCATTGCCTGCGTCAACGGCATGGCGGTCGGCGGCGGCTTCGAATTGGCGCTGTCCTGCGACCTTATCTACGCCTCCGATCATTCTTCCTTCGCGCTGCCTGAAATCCGCGCCGGCACCCTGGCCGATGCGGCGACGATCAAGCTGCCGAAGCGCATCCCCTACCATGTCGCCATGGACCTTTTGCTCACCGGCCGCTGGATGGATGTCGCCGAGGCGCATCGGTGGGGCCTGGTCAACGAAGTGCTGCCCAAGGAGCAGCTCGAGGACCGCGTCTGGGAGGTCGCCCGGCTGCTCGCCGGCGGCCCGCCGCTGGTGTTTGCCGCCATCAAGGAGACGGCGCGCGTAGCCGAAGCGCTCACCTTCCAGGACGCGATGAACAAGGTCACGCGCCGCCAGCTGCCGACCGTCGATGCCCTCTATGGCTCCGAGGACAATATGGAGGGTTTTCGTGCTTTCGCCGAAAAGCGCGAGCCTATGTGGAAGGGGAAGTAGCGGCAGGCCGGCTCCCATGACCGACTACAGAACCCTCATCGACGCCGAGACCTGGGCGTTCATCGAGCGGACCAATTCCTATTATCCGCCCGATACGATCGACTACACGATCGCACAGCAGCGCGAGATCTATGACCGTATGTGCCGCGAGTTCTTCGCCGGCTATCCCGACGGCGTTGCGGTCGAGACCTCCGCCATTGCAACGCCCACGCACGCCATCCCGATCCGCGTCTACCGAACCGCGCCGCAGGCAGAGACGACGGTGCTCTATTTCCATGGTGGCGGCTTTATCCTCGGCGGTCTGGACAGCCATGACGATGTCTGTGCCGAGCTCTGCGCCCGCACCGGCTTTGAGGTGATCTCGGTCGACTACCGGCTGGCGCCGGAACACCTGCATCCGGCGGCTTTCGACGACGTGATGAGCGCCTTCGAATGGGCCACTACCACCCGCTCCCACCCTATCGTGCTCTGCGGTGACAGCGCTGGCGGGAATCTGGCCGCTGCCGTCAGCCATGCGACGCGCCATCGCGCGAAAAGGCCGATCGGCCAAATGCTGATCTATCCCGGTCTCGGCGGCGACCGCTCAAAGGGATCCTATGTTAGGCATGCCGAGGCGCCGATGCTGACCGTGCGCGATCTCGAATTCTACGAGTACATCCGCACCGGCGGTCAGGATCGCAGTGGCGATGTGACACTGGCCCCGCTTGCCGACAGCGACTTTTCCAAGCTGCCGCCGACGGTGCTGATCACTGCCGAGTGCGACCCGCTCTCCTCCGACGGCGACGCCTATGGAGACCGCGTCATCGCCGCGGGCGGACGGGCATACTGGTTCGAGGAAGCTGGGCTGGTGCACGGCTATCTGAGAGGCCGGCACACGGTCGGCCGCGCTCGCGCCAGCTTTACGCGGATCACTGAGGCGGTATCCGCCCTTGGGCAGGGTATCTGGCTCTGACATAGCCTGACGGTTCGAGCTTATTGCACCGATGCAGCCGCCGCCCGGCCGGCGCTGCGGCCGGAAAAGATGCAGCCGCCGAGGAACGTGCCTTCGAGTGCGGCATAGCCATGTACGCCGCCGCCGCCGAATCCGGCGGCTTCGCCGACGGCAAAGAGCCCCGCGACCGGCTGGCCGTCGGCGCCCAGCACGCGGCTGTCGAGATCGGTCTGCAGGCCGCCCAGCGTCTTGCGGGTCAGGATGTTGAGGCGCACCGCAATCAGCGGGCCGTTTGCCGGGTCGAGCATCTTGTGCGGTTTTGCCGTGCGGATCAGCCGGTCGCCGAGATAGGCGCGGGCGCCGCGCAGAGCGGTGATCTGCATGTCCTTGGAGAACGGATTGTCGAGCTGCCGGTCGCGGGCACGGATCTCGCGCTCGACCGTTGCGAGTTCGAGCAGCGACTCGCCGCCGGCCAGCGCGTTCATGCGGGCGACCAGCGTTGGCAGGTCCGCCTCGACGACAAAATCCTCACCCTTCTCCATGAACGCCTTCACCGGAGCCGGAATGCCCGATGTGGCGCGGCCGAGCACCTGGCGCCAGCTCTTGCCGGTCAGGTCGGGGTTCTGCTCGGAACCCGATAGGGCGAACTCCTTCTGGATGATCTTTTTGGTCAGGATGAACCAAGAATAGTCGAAGCCGGTACTCATGATGTGGCTGAGCGTGCCCAGCGTGTCGAAGCCCGGATAGAGCGGCACCGGCAGGCGCTTGCCCCTGGCATCGAGCCACAGCGATGACGGGCCAGGCAGGATGCGGATTGCATGGTCGGTCCAGATCGGCGCCCAGTTCTTGATGCCTTCGACATAGTGCCACATGCGGTCGCGGTTGATGATCGAGCCACCAGCCGCTTCGGTGATCGCCAGCATGCGGCCGTCGACATGGTCAGGCACGCCGGTGATCATGCGCTTCGGTGCCGCACCCAGCCGCTGCGGCCAGTTTTGCCGGACAAGCTGATGGTTGGCGCCGATGCCGCCGGAGGCGACGATCACCGCCTGCGCCTTGAGCTCGAAATCGCCTGATATGTCGCGCGAGCTCTTTTGGCCGCGCTCAACGGGGCTCGGCTGCAAGATGTCGCCGCGCACGCCGTCGACGGTGGCACCCGTGCGGGTCAATTCGTTAACGCGGTATCGGAATTTGAAGCGGATCAGCCCGCTTTTCTCGGCTTCGCGGACGCGCTGGACGAAGGGGTCAAGCACGCCGGGCCCGGTGCCCCAGGTAATGTGGAAGCGCGGCACCGAGTTGCCGTGGCCGACGGCATTGCCGCCGCCGCGCTCGGCCCAGCCGACGACGGGAAAGAACTTTATGCCCCGCTGCATGAGCCAGGAGCGTTTCTCGCCGGCGGCAAAGCCGACATAGGCCTCGGCCCATCGACGCGGCCACAGATCCTCAGGGCGATCGAAAGCGGCTGTGCCCAGCCAGTCCTCGAGCGCCAGATCATGCGAATCGCGGATGCGCATGCGCCGCTGCTCGGGCGAATCGACGAGGAAGAGGCCACCGAACGACCAGAACGCCTGGCCGCCGAGCGACTGTTCCGGCTCCTGGTCGACGATGATGATTTTCTTGCCGGCCTCGGCTAGCTCGGCGGCGGCAACCAGCCCGGCAAGGCCGGCGCCGACAATGATCACATCCGCATCGTCAGCCATCTTTTCTCCCCCATTAGCCGGCTGAATCAATTCCAGAAAACGTGTGAAATGGCTTTCCGTCCGGAATTGCGTCAAACAAAGGGCTAGACGGCCTCCCAACCGTCCTTGCCGCCGGCGCGGAAGATGGCGTCGATGACCTTCTGGTTGAGCACGGACTCCTCCAGCGTGAAGACGCGTTCCTTGCCGCCCTGCGCTGCCCGCGCAAAGGTCTCGACCTCCAGGCGGTATTGCTGCGTGCCGGGGAAGCGGAACACTTGCGCTTCGGTGTGGTTCTGGTTGTGCAATTCGACGCGGTGATGGTCGTAGAGGCCGGCGTTGAAGGGCGAGAACACTTCGATGAATCCCTTCTCGCCATGGAACACCATCACCTGGCGCGCCGCCATCTGCGTCGACAGGTAGAACGACAGCTCGAAGTCGCCGAAATCGGCACGGATCGAGGAGTAGATGTCGGTGCCGAATTTCTTGTCGCGCTCGATCGTCGCCTGCACGCGCAGCGGCTCCTTGCCCGTGGAAAAGCGCGTCGAGACTGTCGGATAGACGCCGATGTCGGGCAGCGCGCCGCCGCCGAGATCGAGCTGGTTGCGCATGTTGTTGGGGTCGACGTTGTAATAGGAGAACGCGCCCTGCACATGCCGCAGCCGACCGATGGCGCCACTGGCGATGAGGTCGCGCACCTTGATCCATTGCGGGTGGTAGATGACCATGAAGGCCTCGCAGACCAGCACTTTCTTGGCATCGCGCAGTTTGATCAAGGGGAGAATGTCCTTGGCGTCGAGCGCCAGCGGCTTTTCGACCAGCACATGCTTGCCGGCCTCGATGGCCTTGGCCGTCCATTCTACGTGCTGGGAAGTCGGCAGCGGGATGTAGACGCCGTCGACCTCGCTGGAGGCGAGCAGGTCCTCATAGGAGCCGAAGGCGTGGCGCGCGCCGAAGCGTTCGGCCAGTGCCTTGGCCTTCGATAGGTCGCGGCTGGCGATCGCCGACAGAACGCCATTCTCCGCCTCGACCATTGCCGGCAACAAATGCTCGCGGCCGATCTTGGCCGTCGACAACACACCCCATCGGAACATCAGGCTTCTCCATAGCGATTGCAGGCGACGAGGTTTGCCCGAAATCGGCGGAAAAGCCAATGCGGATGCCAGGTTTCCTCGCCCCACGAAGTGTGGAGCGGCGCAGTGGGTGTTGCACAGCCGCCTGCTTTGACGTATAGGACCGCCGTTCAAGAAAACCGCCCGGCAGGGCATGCCGTGGCGGTTTCATTTGCTTTTCGGGCTTTGGTCGGCCCGAAGCGAACAAGAAGCGCGATAGTGCGCCAACAATACGGAGTAGCAAAATGCCCAAGATGAAGACCAAATCCGCCGCCAAAAAGCGGTTCAAGATCACAGGTACGGGTAAAGTCCTGTCGGCTGCGGCCGGCAAGCGTCACGGCATGATCAAGCGTTCCAACAAGTTCATTCGAAATGCCCGCGGCACGATGGTTCTGGCTGAACCGGATGGCAAGAAGGTCATCAAGAATTTTCTGCCGAACGGCCTCTAAGGCATTCGGTCCGGACACGTTTTAAGGAGATCATGACATGGCACGCGTAAAGAGAGGCGTCACCTCGCACGCCAAGCACAAGAAGGTCCTGAAAGCCGCGAAAGGCTTCTACGGCCGCCGTAAGAATACCATCCGCATCGCCAAGCAGGCGGTGGAAAAGTCGATGCAGTACGCGTATCGCGACCGCAAGAACCGCAAGCGCTCGTTCCGTGCGCTGTGGATCCAGCGCATCAACGCCGCGACGCACGAGCACGGCCTGACCTATGGCCGCTTCATCGACGGCCTCAACAAGTCGGGCATCGAGATCGACCGCAAGATCCTGTCGGACATGGCCATCCATGAGCCGCAGGCTTTCGCCGCACTGGTGGCCAAGGCCAAGGTCGCGCTCGAATATCTGAAGAACACCACGCCGAATGCTTTTGAAAGCGCTGTCGCCTAAGACCAGCGCTTCCCAAGCATTCGAAATTCTGATTTGGGGAACCCGCGCTGGCACGGCTGGCGCGGGTTTTCTTATGCCTGATGTAACCAAAATGGTGACGACGAACCCAAATGGTGTCGGTCGCCAAATCGAGAGAGCTTCGCCGTGAACGCCACTGCTGGAAATCTTGAAGCCCTGGAAGCCTCGTTGCTTGCCGACATCGCGTCGGCCGCCGATGAACCGGCCATCGAGGCCGTGCGCATCGCTGCCTTCGGCAAGAAGGGCACTGTGTCCGAGATGCTGAAGACGCTTGGCGCCATGACCGCCGAGGAGCGCCAGCTCAAGGGCCCTGTTATCAACGGCCTCAAGAACCGTGTCACCGAGGCGCTGACGGCCCGCAAGCTCGAGCTGAAGGACGTGGCGATCACCACCCGCCTGGCCGCCGAAAAGGTGGACGTGACGTTGCCGGTGCGGCAGTCGCCTGCCGAGCGCGGCCGCATCCATCCGATCAGCCAGGTCATCGACGAGATCGCGGCGATCTTCGGCGACCTCGGCTTCTCGATCGCCGAAGGTCCGGATATCGAGAGCGATTACTACAACTTCACCGCGCTTAATTTCCCGGAAGGCCATCCGGCGCGCGAGATGCACGACACCTTCTTCTTCCAGCCGGGCGAGAAGGGCGAGCGCAAGCTTTTGCGCACCCACACGTCGCCGGTGCAGATCCGCACCATGGAGACGAAGAAGCCGCCAATCCGCATCGTCATTCCTGGAAAAACCTACCGGCAGGATTCGGACGCCACCCATTCGCCGATGTTCCATCAGGTCGAGGGGCTGGTGATCGACAAGACGGCCAATGTCGCCAACATGAAGTGGGTGCTTGAGGAATTCTGCAAGGCCTTCTTCGAAGTGCCCTCGGTCAAGATGCGCTTTCGGCCGTCCTTCTTCCCGTTCACCGAACCCAGCCTCGAGGTCGACATCCAGTGCGACCGCTCCAGGCCCGGCGAAGTGCGCTTCGGCGAAGGCTCCGACTGGATGGAGATCCTCGGCTGCGGGATGGTGCATCCCAATGTGCTGCGCCATGGCGGGCTCGACCCCGACGAATATCAGGGCTTTGCCTGGGGCATGGGCATCGACCGCATCGCCATGCTGAAATACGGCATGCCGGATCTGCGCGCCTTCTTTGATGCCGACGTCCGCTGGCTGTCGCATTACGGTTTCAGGCCGCTCGACATGCCGACGCTGTTCGGAGGTCTGAGCGCATGACAGCGCCCCACGCCGGCGGCTGTCGCTGCGGCGCCGTGCGGTTCGAGGCCTCGGCCGAACCGCATCACGTCAGCTATTGCCATTGCGGCGATTGCCGGCGGGCGAGCGGCGCGCCGGTGTCGGCCTTTGTCGGCTTCCTGGTCGATCAGGTCGCGTTCACCGGCAAAGCGCTGAAGATGTACGAGAACGGGCCGGTGACGCGCTCGTTCTGCGGCGTCTGCGGCTCGCCCATCGCCTATGTCGACGAGCGGCTGGAGGACGACATCTATTTCATGCTCGGCGCCATGGACATGCCGGCCGATTTCAGGCCGACGCTGCATGCCTATGTGAGCGAGCAGCTTCCCTTCGTGCACATGTCCGACGACTTGCCTAGACATCTGAAAACAAGCGTCAAAAGACCAGACGGAACAGTTCAATGAAATTCACCCTCTCCTGGCTCAAGGATCACCTCGAGACCGACGCCTCGCTCAACGAGATCGTCGAGCGGCTGACCTCGATCGGCCTCGAAGTCGAGCATGTCGACGACAAGTCGAGCTTGAAACCGTTCGTCATCGCCAAGGTGCTGACCGCTGTGCAGCACCCTGATGCCGACCGGCTGCGGGTGCTTACCGTCGACACCGGCGACGGCAAGGCGCCGGTGCAAGTGGTGTGCGGGGCACCCAACGCGCGCGCGGGCCTGATCGGCGCCTTTGCCGCGCCCGGCACCTATGTGCCCGGCATCGACGTGACGCTGACGGTCGGCAAGATCAGAGGCGTCGAAAGCCATGGCATGATGTGTTCCGAGCGCGAACTGGAGCTTTCCGACGAGCACAACGGCATCATCGATCTGCCGGCCGATGCGCCTGTCGGCACCAGCTTCGCCAGCTATGCGCATCTCGACGATCCGCTCGTCGAGATCAACCTGACGCCCAACCGGCCGGATGCGACCAGCGTCTACGGTATCGCCAGGGATCTGGCGGCGAGCGGGCTTGGTACATTGAAGAGCGCTGCGATCGGAGCGATCCCCGGCACTGGCGAGACGCCGGTCAAGGTGACGATCGAAGCGCCTGAACTCTGCCCGGGCTTTGCGTTGCGGCTGGTGCGTGGCGTCAAGAACGGCCCGTCGCCGAAATGGCTGCAGCAGCGGCTGATCGCCATTGGGTTGAGGCCGATCAGCGCGCTGGTCGACATCACCAACTACGTCACCTTCGACCGCGGCCGGCCGCTGCATGTGTTCGACGCCAAGAAGGTTGCCGGCAATCTGACCGTGCGGCGTGCGCGCGATGGCGAAAAGGTACAGGCGCTCGACGGCCGCGAATACACGCTGACCCCGGAGATGTGCGTCATCGCTGACGAGGACGGCGTCGAGTCGATCGCCGGCATCATGGGCGGCGAGCATTCGGGCTGCGACGAGAACACGTCAGACGTGCTGATCGAATCGGCCCTTTGGGATCCGATCACCACCGCCCGCACCGGCCGCACCCTCGGCATCATCACCGACGCACGCTACCGCTTCGAGCGCGGCGTCGATCCTGAATTCATGGTGCCCGGCGTTGAACTGGCGACCAGGCTGGTGCTCGATTTCTGCGGCGGCACGCCGACGGAAATCGAGGTGGCCGGCTATGCCGGTCATATCGGGAAGATCGTTTCCTTCCCGCTTTCGGAAGTGAAGCGGCTGACCGGCATCGAGGTGCCCAAAGCGGAAAGCCTCGACATCCTGTCGCGCCTCGGCTTCGAGCCGCAGGGCTCGGGCGATGTCATCGATGTGAAGGTTCCGTCCTGGCGTCCCGATGTGGATGGCAAGGCCGACCTGGTCGAAGAGGTGATGCGCATCCACGGCGTCGACAACATCGCGCCGCAGCCGCTCGGTGCGCATGACGCGGTCAATGCAAAAATCCTCACCACGCTGCAGGTCCGCACCCGCACCGCCAAGCGCGCGCTCGCCGTGCGTGGCATGATGGAGGCCGTCACCTGGTCGTTCATTCCGGCAAGGCACGCCGAACTGTTCGGCGGCGGCCAGACGGCGCTGAAGCTCGCCAACCCGATCGCCGCCGACATGTCCGACATGCGGCCGTCGCTGCTGCCGGGATTGATCGCCGCTGCCCAGCGCAATGCCGACAGGGGCATCGGCGACGTCGCCCTGTTCGAAGTGTCGGGCACCTATGAGGGCGACGGCGCCGACCAGCAGCGGCGCGTGGCCGCCGGCGTGCGGCGCGGGACGGCCAAACTCGACGGCTCAGGCCGCAATTGGGCCGGCAATTCAGGCACCGTGGGCGTGTTCGACGCCAAGGCCGACGCGATCGCCGCACTCGAAGCCTGCGGTGCGCCGGTCGACCGATTGCAGGTCGAGGCCGGCGGTCCGGCCTGGTATCATCCCGGCCGCTCCGGCACCATCAAGCTCGGCCCGAAAACCGTGCTCGGCACCTTCGGCGAGTTCCATCCGAAGACGCTGGAAGGGCTCGATGTCTCCGGACCACTCTGCGGCTTCGAGGTGTTCGTCGATGCCGTGCCGGAGCCGAAAGCCAAGCCGACGAAAACCAAGCCGAAGCTGGAACTCTCCGCCTTCCAGGCGGTGAAGCGCGATTTCGCCTTCGTTGTCGACAGGACGGTCGAGGCCGGAACGCTGATCCGTGCTGCGTTGGCCGCCGACAAGAAGCTGATATCAGGCGTTTCGGTCTTCGATATCTTCGAAGGCGCATCGCTCGGCGAGGGCAAGAAGTCGATCGCCATCGAGGTGTCGATCCAGCCGGTCGAGAAGACCCTGACCGATGAGGATTTCGAGGCTCTGGCCAGGCGCATCGTCGAGAATGTCGGCAAGCAGACGGGTGGCGTGCTCAGGACTTGAGGGATTGCGGGCAAGCGGCGAATCGCCCTCCAAAGGGTGATGGACCATTTGCGCTATTCCGGCCTGCCGTTCGAAGCACAACGTGCGGCGTTTCTCGACATCGTGTCGAGAGATGCGTTGCTGAGTGACGCCCTGGGTAGGGCGCGTCGTCTTGCCTTGCCCGACTGGCTGCTGGTTTCCGGCGCGCTCTACAATGCCGTCTGGAACCATCTGACGGGTAAGCCATTGGGTTACGGCATCAAGGATGTCGACCTGTTCTATTTCGATGAGAGCGACCTGTCATATGAGGCCGAGGACGGCGTGATTGCTGCTGCCGCTCCGGTCTTTGCGGGGCTGCCGCTGCCGGTCGAAATTCGCAATCAGGCGCGGGTTCATCTCTGGTATCCCCTGAAGTTCGGACAACCGTGCCCGCGCTACACGAGTTCCAGCGACTCGGTCCGCCACTTCGCCTCCAAAACCCACGCGGTCGGCGTCCGCTTCGACGTGGAAGGGCAGCTTGACCTCGTTGCGCCGTTCGGCCTCGACGACATCTTCTCGTTTCGCATCACCCCGAACCGGGCGATGGACAACCGGCAGACGCACCAGACGAAGGGTGCCCGCGCGAAGGCCAACTGGCCGGAGATTACGGTTCTGCCTTGGTGAATGTTCACCCTCCCCTTGTAGGGAGGGTGAAGGCAGGTTCACCCATTGACCAGCGCCAACAACTCCTCGGTGTAGCGCTTGCCAGTGACCTTATCCGGCGACAGGGCATCGCCGATGGCTTGCACCTCAGCCGCGCTCAGCTCGATCGCGGCCGCCGCCGTGTTCTGCTCGAGATGGCGGATTTTTCGCGCGCCGGGGATCGGCACGATGAAATCGCCCTGGTGCAGCACCCAGGCCAGCGCCAGCTGCGCCGAGGTCACGCCCTTTTCAGCCGCCGTCTTCTCCAGCGTGGCGATGACAGCGGCATTAGCGGCCATGGCGTCGGCCTGGAAGCGCGGCAGGCCACGCCGCCAGTCGCCGTCGCTCAAAGCTTCGGGTTTGGCGATGGTGCCGGTCAAAAGACCACGGCCGAGCGGGCTGTAGGGGACAAAGCCGATGCCGAGTTCGCGGCAGACGGCGAACACCTCGTCTTCCGGATCGCGGCTCCACAGCGAGTATTCGCTCTGCACAGCCGATATCGGATGCACGGCATGCGCCCGGCGTATGGTAGTGGCACTCGCCTCCGACAGGCCAAGCGCGCGCACCTTGCCCTCGCGAACCAGTTCGGCCATGGCGCCGACCGTATCCTCGATCGGCACGTTGGGGTCGACGCGGTGCTGGTAGTAGAGATCGATGACATCGGTGCCGAGCCGCTTCAGCGAGGCCTCGGCGACGGCTTTGACGTGCTCGGGACGGCTGTCGACGCCGGCCATCCGGTCGATGCCGGTGCCTTCCTCCAAGATCTTGAAGCCGAATTTGGTGGCGATGGTCACCTTGTCACGAACCGACTTCAGCGCCTTGCCGAGCAGGATCTCGTTCTCGTAGGGGCCATAGACTTCCGCCGTATCGAAGAAATTGACGCCGATGTCGACGGCGCGGTGCAACGTGGCGATCGCCTCGGCCTCCGGCTGGCCGCCATAGACGAAGCTCATGCCCATGCAGCCGAGGCCGACGGGATAGACGTTCAATTCAGTTCCTAGCTTGCGGGTTCGCATCAGGCATCTCCTTGTTCTGATGCGACAGAGATAGCGCCTTGCTTTCTGTTCGATAATCGTCTCTCATTTGCACGGGCTGTTCCAAAAAATAGATCAATGAACCGAGCGCATCTCTCCCAACTGGCGGTGCTGGCAACCGTTGCCCAATGCGGCAGCTTTCGCGGCGCGGCCAGGGAATTGGCCATCGCGCCATCGGCGGTCAGCCATGCGGTCTCCAGCCTGGAAGCGCGGCTCGGCGTGCGGCTGCTGGCGCGCAGCACCCGCAGCGTCGCGCCGACGGAAGAAGGCGCGCAACTCTTGGAGCGGCTGCGGCCGGCCCTTTCCGAGATCGACCTGGCTCTGGAGACGGCGGTCGAGTCGCGCGACCGGCCGGCCGGGAATCTGCGGCTCAGCGTGCCGCGCACGGCAGCACATCTGGTGCTGACGCCACGGCTCGGCGCCTTTGCCGCGGCCTATCCCGATATTGTGCTGGAGATCGTCATCGAGGACCGCTTCACCGATGTCGTCGAGGGCGGTTTCGATGCCGGTGTGCGGCTCGGCGAGAGCCTGCAGCGCGACATGATCGCCGTGCGCATAGGGCCGGACATTCGCGGCGCGGTGGTCGGCGCGCCATCCTATTTCGCGGCCATGCCGAGACCGCATCATCCGCGCGACCTTGCCGATCATCGCTGCATCCGCTTCCGCTTCTCCAGTGGCATCCTCTACCAGTGGGAGTTCGAGAAGGGCGGCGAGGCGATCGAGATGGCCGTGCAGGGACCGCTTGTCCTCGACGAGGACCATCTGATCGCCCGGGCGGCCGTCGATGGTGCCGGGCTCGCCTTCGTCTTCGAGGAATATGTCGGCACGCCGCTCGCCGACGGCCGACTGATCCGCGTGCTGGAGGACTGGTGCCCGCCCTTCGACGGGTTCTTCGTCTACTATCCCAGCCGCCGCCAGATGCGGCCGGCGCTCAGGGCCTTCGTCGACTTTTTCAAGGTGAGCGGATGAGCCGCGACCACCCTCCCCCTTGTGGGAGGGGTAAAGTGCGCTGGAAGAAAGCCAACCTGGCATTCGTTCACCTCACATGCAGGCAACAATCACCAACAGCACGACCCGCTACGGCTGGGGCTCGATCATTCTTCACTGGCTGATTGCGCTGATCTTCGTCGGCCAGTTCGGGCTCGGCTTTATCATGGTGCGGCTCACCAGCCAGCGCACCGCCTTCGAACTGATCCAGTTGCACAAGTCCTTCGGCTTTCTGCTGCTTGGGCTGGTGGTCCTGCGCGTCGCCTGGCGGCTCGGCAATGCGGCGCCGGCGCTGCCGCGCTCGGTCGGAACCTTGGAGCGCCGGGCCGCGCCGCTCGCCCACCTTGCGCTCTACGCGTTTCAGCTCGCCCTGCCTTTGTCCGGCTGGGCGCTGGTGTCGGTGTCGATGCTGGAGATCCCCTCGATGCCGTTCAATCTTTTCGTCATGCCGAACCTGCCGCTGGCCGAATCGGATGCGGCCGAAAGTTTCTGGGCGTCAGCGCACTGGTATCTTGCCTATGCGGGTATCGCCCTGGTCGTGTTGCATGTCGCGGCAGCGCTGCGTCATCATTTCCAGCTCAGGGATGATGTGCTCACGCGCATGATCACGCCTTCGTCAGATCCCGACATGGAATAGAGCGGCCGGGTCATTCGTTCATTGAGGTGAAGGGCGCGCAGGAAATGCGCTGCCTCCAACAAGGAACACCCCCATGTACACGCGCATCCTCGGATTTGCGGCGGTCGCCGTTTGCCTTGCCATGCCGGTTTCAGCGGCAATAGCGCTTGGCGATGCCGCCGGCAGCTACGCGATCAGCCCGGCCAGCTCCAGCATCCGCTTTTCCATCGGCAAGGTCGGTGGCGGCGGCCTCAATGGCGCCTTCGCCCGCTTCAAGGGCTCGATCCGCATCGACAACAGCGACGTCGCCCGCTCGCAGGTCAACTTCACCATCTTTCCCGAAAGCGTCGGCACCGGCCAGAGTCGCATTGATGCCTTCCTGCGCTCCGATGCCGTGTTCGACACCGCCAACAGCCCTGAAATCCAGTTTCGCTCGACCAGTGTGACCCGCACCAGCGACACCACGGCCCTCGTCAGCGGGCGGCTGACGGCGCGCGGCAAGACGTTTCCGGAAAAGTTCACCGCCGAGCTTGGCGGCCTCAAGGCCGGCACGATAAAATTCCATGTCACCGGCAAGGTGCTCAGGTCACGCTACGGCATGGATGTCGGCACGCCGATCTATTCCAACATCGTCGACTTCGACATGACGCTGACCGGCAAAAGGGGCTGAACGGTTGCAGGGTCTGGGTTCCTCACCCCGCAAAGCGGGGAAGAGGTGCCCCGGCAAAGCCGGGATGGAGAGGGGGACGACAGCCGCGAAGCCAGGAGTGCCTGCAAGAAAAGGGCGCGAGACGGTCCGCGACACGAAGCCTGTCAGGCACCCTTTGACAGCGAATGCTAGCGCGCCACGAAAACCTCTCCGTCCCGGCTTCGCCAGGCCACCACTCGACGAACATAGGACGCAGCGGCACTTTGATTTATGCGCATGATCCTTTCCGAAAATCGATCGCGATTTTCGGGGTCATGCGCCCGGAATGCGAAGGCTCCGTCCCCGATCAGGGGAGCGTAAACAATACCGGCAAAATGCCCGACTGCTGGGCGCCGTCGATCAGCTCGAAGGCCGGTAGCGCGACGAGGAACACGAGGCCGTCGAGCAGCGTGGTCAACAACAGGCGCGGCTTGAAGCTGCCTGTGTCGCCCTCCTGGTAGAGCGACAATTTCGGGAAGAAGCGCGGCACCCGCTGCAGATAGGCCTGATATGGAGCACCAAGCGCTTCCTTGAGGAATTTCTCCTCGCGCAGGATCACGATGTGGAAGGCGCCCGCGCACAGGGCAGCGAAGAGAACTATGCCGGAAAGTGAGCCGATCTGTGCGCCGACCCCGGCCGCCGCCACGGTCGAGAAGACATAGAGCGGGTTGCGGGTGATCGAGTAGGGTCCGCCTGTCACCACCTCGGAAGATTTTCGCCCGCCTATG
Organism: Mesorhizobium bavaricum; assembly: GCF_056781655.1. Classification (NCBI taxonomy): domain Bacteria; kingdom Pseudomonadati; phylum Pseudomonadota; class Alphaproteobacteria; order Hyphomicrobiales; family Phyllobacteriaceae; genus Mesorhizobium; species Mesorhizobium bavaricum. The sequence goes on from NZ_CM165566.1 coordinate 698,434, forward strand.
TAAAGCGTCGCCCAAAGGCGCCCGCAGATACCCAGGAAAATCAGCAGCACGCCGAACATCTCGATCGACTCATGCATCGGCGTGTCGGGCGGGAAGGTCGATTGCCCGAACAGCAGCGCTGCAAACAGCACCACTACGAGCACGGCAAGCACTATCCTGCGCGTGCGCTGGTAGTGACCCAGCCCGTATTTGAGTTCTTTGTCCAAGGGAGGAATCCGATCGTCGAAGAGCTTAGCCGGCGATCGCAGCTTGGCCAAGAAACAGGCGTCCCGCCGATCGCCGGGACGCCCTGTAGCACAATTCAGGCGGATTTAGAGCGCGATGACGGACCTGACGTCATCGTGATCTAGCGCGGCGCCAGCACCATCATCATCTGGCGGCCTTCGAGCTTCGGTTCCGCTTCGACCTTGGCAATGGTCGCCACTTCCTCGCGGACCTTGTTCAGAAGCTGCATGCCGAGTTCCATATGCGCCATCTCGCGGCCACGGAAACGCAATGTCAGCTTGACCTTGTCGCCTTCCTCGAAGAAGCGGCGAACCGCCTTCATTTTGGTCTCGTAGTCATGGCTGTCGATGTTCGGGCGCATCTTGATCTCCTTGATCTCGATGACCTTCTGGTTCTTGCGCGCCTCGGCCGCCTTCTTCTGGTTGGCGTATTTCAACTTGCCGAGATCGAGGATCTTTACGACGGGGGGCACCGCATTGGGCGATATCTCGACGAGATCGAGCCCAGCCTCTTCGGCGAGCAGCAATGCGTCGTTGATGGAAACATCGCCGCGGTTCTGGCCTTCGGCGTCGATAAGCTGGACCCGGGGAACCCGGATATCACGGTTGGAGCGCGGGCCATCCTTGGTCGGCGCCGCTGCTTTGAAAGGTCTGCGAATGGTCGTGGTCTCCTTGGCCGTTTCGTTCGGGGTTTGTCAGTCTTGATGCGTGGACGCGCCAATGTGGTAAGCGCGCGGGCGAAGTCAATAGCACAGCATTGACAAGAAATCACCCTGATCGCTGGCCTGCACCAAACAAAGAAAGATCGCCAGCACTTTTCGCCACGCCTCTGGCTGTGCCACAAGACGCCCTGTGCCAAAAAGACCGGCATGAGGAAAAACCCATGACTGACACGCCCCCTGTCTTTCTGGACGTCGACGGATCGAGCATCGCGGTGCGCCATACGACAGGTGCCGCGCCCGGCATCGTCTGGCTCGGCGGCTACAAGTCGGACATGCTGGGCACGAAGGCGCAGACGCTGTCGGACTGGGCCGCTAGAGAAGGCCGCGCCTTCCTGCGCCATGACTATTCCGGCCATGGCGAATCCGGCGGCGCCTTTGCCGATGGCACGATTTCGACATGGCTTGCGCAGAGCCTTGCCGTGTTCCGGCATTTCACCACGGGCAGACAGATCCTGGTCGGCTCCTCGATGGGCGCCTGGATCGCGTTGCGCATGGTGCAGGAATTGCGCAAGGCGGGCGACGCAAACGTCGCCGGCCTTGTGCTGCTGGCGCCAGCGCCGGACTTCACCGCCGAGCTGGTCGAACCGGTGTTGACCGAGGCGCAGAAGCGCGACCTCGCCGAAAAGGGTTTCTTCGCGGAGCCGTCCGACTATTCCACCGAGCCTTACATCTACACGCGAGCGCTGATCGAAGATGGACGCAACAACCGGGTGATGACAGGTCCGATCGACACGCATTGCCTGGTGCACATCTTGCAGGGACTGGCCGATGCGGACGTGCCGGCAAGCCACGCGCTGAAGCTGGTCAGCCTGCTGCCGGCCGACGACGTGACCTTGTCGCTGATCCCCGACGGCGACCATCGCCTGTCGCGCCCCCAGGATCTCGACATGCTGGTGCGGGCCGTCGGCGCCATGGCGCAGAGGGGAAACTGATGCGCATTTCCATTCCGATATCCGCCTTTGTCGCGGCAATCGTCGGCTTTGGCGGCACACTGGCCATCGTCATCGCCGCCGCCAAGGCGGTCGGCGCGACGCAGATCGAGACGGCGAGCTGGGTGACGGCCATCTGCCTGGCGATGGCGATCGAATGCCTGTGGCTGTCCTGGCGCACGAAGATGCCGGTCATCACAGCCTGGTCGACACCGGGGCTGGCGCTGATCGCCGCGTCGAGCGGCTTCTCGATGGGCGAGGCAGTTGGCGCCTTCATCGTCACCGGCATCCTGTTGATCGCCACCGGCCTGTTCGGACCGCTGACGCGGCTGATCGCCAGGATACCGCCGTCGGTGGCATCGGGCATGCTGGCCGGCATCCTCGTCAGCTTCGCCATCAACGCGGTCAAGGCCATCCCTGCCGATCCCTGGCTGATTCTGCCGTTGATCGCGGCCTTCTTTGTCATTCGCTTGTTCAATCCGTCGGTGTCGGTGCTGGTGGTGCTGGTCGGCGGCGGCCTCGCCGCTTTCCTGACCGGCCGCGTCGGTGGCTTGCCGACGCCGGAACTGTCGACGCTCACGCTGATCGCACCACAGTTCAGTGCCGCGGCGATCATCGGCCTGGCGCTGCCGCTCTATCTTGTCACCATGGCTTCCCAAAACCTGTCCGGCCTCGCCGTGCTGCGCGCCGCCGGCTATCACCCGGAGCCCGGTCCGCTGATTGGCGTCACCGGCCTGTTTTCGCTGCTGTCGGCTCCGTTTGGCGGATCGACCACCAATTTGGCGGCGATTTCGGCGGCCATCTGCACCGGGCCGGACGTCCACCCCGACCCCGCCGAGCGCTGGAAGACCGGCCCGTTCTATGCGCTCGCCTATCTTGTCTTTGCCATCTTCGGTGCTTCGCTGGTGGCGATCTTCGCCGTCCTGCCGCAGAGCCTGATCGTACTGGTGGCGGGTCTCGCGCTGATGGCGCCGCTTGCCAACGCCTTGTCGATCGCGCTCAAGGACGAAGGTCACCGCATGGCCGCCACGGTCACCTTCGCCGTCACTGCTTCGGGGCTGACGCTGTTCGGCGTCGGCGCCGCGTTCTGGGGCCTGGTCGCCGGCATGGTCGTGCTCTTCCTCGAAGAGTTCAAACTGCGACAATCATTTCAGCCGCTTGTCCGCATTTGGCGGACATTATCCTGAATCGCCGTTCCCCCGCCCCGATTCCGCGCAGCCGCGCCGCATCTGAATGCACTCAGCCGTTACGGAATGCATAAGCATACCCATTGATGGCCGGAGCGCCGCCGAGGTGGGCGTAGAGCACCTTGGATCCGGCAGGAAAATAGCCTTTGTTCACGAGATCGATCATGCCCTGCATGGATTTTCCCTCGTAGACCGGATCGGTGATCATGCCTTCAAGGCGCGCGCAGAGGCGGATTGCGTCCTTCGTCTCCTGCGAGGGGACACCATAGGCTGGGTAGGCATAGTCCTCGATGAGCACGACGTCGTCCGCATTGAGTTCCTTGTCGAGTTGGACCAAAGCTGCGGTGTTCCTCACGATCTCAAGCACTTGCGCCTTGGTCTGCGTCGGGGTGCCCGATGCGTCGATGCCAATCACCTTGCGTTCGCGGCCGTCCTTGGCGAAGCCGACCACCATGCCGGCATGAGTAGAGCCGGTGACGGTACAGACGACGATGTAGTCGAAGGCAACGCCGAGTTCCTTTTCCTGGGCGCGCACCTCTTCGGCGAAGCCAACGTAGCCCAGGCCGCCATATTTATGTACCGAAGCCCCGGCCGGAATCGGATAAGGTTTGCCGCCTTTGGCCTTCACATCCGCGATCGCCTGTTCCCAGCTTTCCCTGATTCCGATGTCGAAGCCCTCATCGACCATCTGGACATCGGCGCCCATGATCCGGCTCAAAAGGATGTTGCCGACGCGATCATAGACGGCGTCCTCGTGGGGCACCCAGCTTTCCTGCACGAGGCGGCATTTCATGCCGATCTTCGCTGCGACGGCTGCCACCATGCGCGTATGGTTGGATTGAACGCCGCCGATCGAAACCAGCGTATCGGCGTTTGAGGCGATCGCGTCGGGAACGATGTATTCGAGCTTGCGCAGCTTGTTGCCGCCGAAGGCGAGGCCGGAATTGCAATCTTCCCGCTTGGCGTAGAGATCGACCTTCCCGCCGAGATGAGCGCTGAGCCGACCCAGTTTCTCGATATGGGTCGGTCCAAATGTGAGCGGATAGCGTTCGAACTTCTCCAACATGAGAGATCCTCCTCTGATTGTGATTTTGATGCTGGAAACACTATCATTTTTCACTTGAAAGGTGCTCTCTAAGACTGGGCAGAAAATGCCTGAAATCTGATTTTTTGACGCCAGAATGTTATATTACTTCGATAAAATGCCTCGATAACGGAAGAAGCTTTCATGAAGGCGTCGCTCGACCGGATCGACCTCAAAATGTTGCGCCTGCTCCAGGACAATGGGCGGTTGACCAATGCGGAGCTGGCGCAGTCGGTTGTTGTCAGCCCGGCGACCTGCCACCGCCGCATGCAACGCTTGTTCGATGAAGGCTACATCAGCCATGTCAGGGCAGTGGTGACGCCGCAGAAAGTCGACAGAGGCGCACTGGTGATGGTTGGCGTCGTCCTCGACCGCTCCACGCCGGAGAGTTTCGCGGAGTTCGAGAAGGCCGTCGCGAAACTGAAATTCATTCTTGATTGCCACCTGGTGGCAGGCGACTTCGATTATTTTCTGAAGATCAGGGTCGGTGACATGGCGGATTTCAACCGGATCCACGGGGATCAGTTGATCGCATTGCCCGGCGTTCGCCAGACGAGGACGTTCTTCGTCATGAAGGAGGTCGTCGACAACGCGCCGCTGGATTTTTGAAGGCATGGCTTCCCTGCCGATGCTCCAAACCATGGACCGCCGGCGGCATTGCCACTGTTCTTCCTGCCTGGTCGTGCTTTTCCTCGATACGCTCAAAAAGCGATAATTATTTCAGGTGCTTGTCCGGTTTCGGCGGACGTTGTCTTGAATCGCCGTTTTCTCCATCCCATTTCGATTCCACGCAGCCGGGTTTGGCTGTCTCCAACCGAAGGAATGGGAGAAAATGAACACATCTGCATTGATCCGTCCGGCGTGGACGCCGGCAACCATCGCGTTGATGGTGATCGGTTTCATGGTGTTCTGGCCACTCGGCTTCGCCATGCTTGCCTACATCATCTGGGGCGACCGCCTCGATGGTTTCAAGCGTGACGTCAACCGCGCGACCGACGGCATCTTCGCCGGCTGCCGCCGCGGTTCCGACAAGGCCGCACGCTGGGGCAATGGTTCCGCCCGCACCGGCAACGTCGCTTTCGACGACTGGCGCGAAAAGGAACTTGAGCGCCTGAACGAAGAGCGCCGCAAGCTTGACGAGATGCTGACCCAGTTCGACGAATACGCTCGCGAATTGCGCCGTGCCAAGGACCAGGACGAGTTCGACCGCTTCATGGCCAACCGCAACAAGTCGACGGCGCCGGCGAAGACCGATCCGAGCACCGGCACGACAACCACGAAGCGTGGCAAGGGCTCGAACCTGCTTGACGACTGAGGCCCGGCGACAGGCCACATCGTGAAAAAACGGCGTCGCGCAAGCGGCGCCGTTTCTTTTTTGTTCTATTCGTTTTCCTCGAATCGCGTATCGTCCGGCCATGTCTTTCGGCTTCTTCCGCAATCTGACAAAGCCCAAGCCCGCGCCTGTCGAAGAGCGCGAGCACGTCGTTGCCGGCCGCTCATTGCCGCTCAAGATCGTCCAGAACGACCGCGCAAGGCGGCTGACGCTGCGCATCGATTCCGGTGGGCGTGGCCTGCGTATCACCGTGCCGCCGGGCCTGCGCCGGGGCGAGGTGGAAAAGTTCCTCGACCGCCATCAGGAGTGGCTGGAACAGCGGCTGGCCAAGGTGCCCAGCCGGCCGCAGGTGCGGCCCGGCATCAAGATTCCGGTGCGCGGCGTGCCGCATCGCATCGTCCATGAGCCCTCGAAACGCGGCACCGTCACCGTGTCGCGCGACGAGCGCGGTCCGCTCTTGATCGTGCATGGCGACCGCGTGCACCTGCCGCGCCGCATCGCCGATTTCCTCAAGCGCGAGGCCAAGCGCGAGATCGAGAAGCTGGTGGTGAAACACACGCAGTCTTTGGGCAAGCGCGCCAAGGCGATCCGCTTCAAGGACACGTCGAGCCGCTGGGGCTCCTGCACCTCCGACGGCAACCTGTCGTTTTCCTGGCGCATCATGATGGCGCCGTCGCCGGTGATCAATTACCTCGTCGCGCATGAGGTGGCGCATCTCAAGGAGATGAACCACGGTCCGAAATTCTGGAAATTGTGCGAGCAGCTTTGCCCCGACACCGAGCGCTGCAAGGCATGGCTGAAGCGTAATGGCGGCGCGCTGCAGGCGATTGTGTTCGAGTAGTTTCGGACGACGGTCAGTCGTCATTCGCCGCGTTGAGCTCCTCTGGTCGCAGCCCCGCATCGCCATGATGCGGCCACGGCAGGAAGTTGCTGTCGAATTCATCGCCGCCGAAATAATCGAGCGCGCGATGCGCTTCGGCGCCGTTGAAGGCGGCCTTGTCCATCAGATGGGTGATGACCTCGCGCGCCTGCGCGATCTTTTGCCTGAGTTCGGCAACGGTTCTGTCGGCCATGATCTTGCTCCCGCCTTGTATCCCGTCCATCAATAGGTAGCGCCTTTGGCCGCGCCGGCAAACAGCATGCTTTTTCTCGACTCTTTTCGCTTTTCGTGCCAATTCCCGCGCCATGGCGCTCGACATCAAGATCTGCGGCTTGAAGACCGACGGGGCACTGGCCGCGGCGCTGACCGGCGGCGCCAGCCATGTCGGCTTTATTTTCTTTGCCAAAAGCCCACGCTATGTCGAACCCGCCGAGGCTGGCCGCTTGCGCGAGGCGGCGCAGGGCAAGGCAAAAGCGGTCGCCGTCACCGTGGATGCCAGCGATGCGTTCCTGGACGAGATCGTGGCGGCGATGCAGCCTGATCTGTTGCAATTGCACGGCTCGGAAACGCCTGACCGGGTGGCCGAGTTGAAGGCCCGCTACAACCTGCCGGTCATGAAGGCGGTCTCGGTCAGCGAGGCTGCCGACCTGGAGAGGGTAAAGCCGTTTATCGGCATTGCCGACCACTTCCTCTTCGACGCCAAGCCACCAAAGGGCTCTGAGCTGCCGGGCGGCAATGGCGTCGCCTTCGACTGGCACATCCTCGCCGGCCTTGACGCAGGCGTCGATTACATGCTTTCCGGTGGGCTCAACGCCGCCAACATCGGCGATGCCCTTCGGCTTGCCAACCCGCCCGGAATAGACATTTCCTCAGGCGTGGAAAGCGCGCCGGGCGTCAAGGATCCGGCGCTGATCGAACAATTTTTCCGGGCCGTCAGGGCAGCGCGCGATAACCGCGCCGCCTGACCGGCTCAAACCAGAGCATGTCCCGGAAAAGTGGGAACCGGTTTTCCGACAAGGACATGCTCCCACATCGAGACCAGGAGATCGGCGATGGACAAGCCGGCGACACCCAATTCTTTCCGCACCGGACCCGACGAACAGGGCATGTTCGGCATCTTCGGCGGTCGTTTCGTTGCCGAAACGCTGATGCCGCTGATCCTCGACCTGGAACGGCACTGGAACGAGGTCAAAAACGATCCGGATTTCAGGGCTGAACTCACCGACCTCTCGACCCACTATGCCGGGCGGCCGTCGAAGCTCTATTTCGCGGAAGGCCTCACCAAACATCTTCGCGAGGTTTCCTCGGCGAAGGGCCTCGGGGGCGGCGCCAAAGTCTACTTCAAGCGCGAGGACCTGAACCACACCGGCTCGCACAAGATCAACAACTGCCTCGGCCAGATCCTGCTGGCCAAGCGCATGGGCAAGAAGCGCATCATCGCCGAGACGGGTGCCGGCCAGCATGGCGTGGCGTCGGCCACGGTTGCCGCCCGCTTCGGCTTTCCCTGCGTCGTCTATATGGGCGCCACCGACGTCGCCCGCCAAAGCCCCAACGTCTTTCGAATGAAGCTGCTCGGCGCCGAAGTGCGGCCGGTAACCGCCGGCCACGGCACGCTGAAGGACGCCATGAACGAGGCGCTGCGCGACTGGGTGACCAATGTCGAGGACACTTATTACCTGATCGGCACCGCCGCCGGCCCGCATCCCTATCCGGAACTGGTGCGTGACTTCCAGTCGGTGATCGGCACCGAGGCGCGCGCGCAGATCCTCGAACAGGAAGGCCGGCTGCCGGACACCATCATTGCCTGTGTCGGCGGTGGCTCGAACGCCATTGGCCTGTTCCATCCCTTCCTCGACGACAAGGAGGTGCGCATCATCGGCATCGAGGCGGGTGGCCGCGGCCTCGACGGCATCGAGCATTGCGCCTCGATGAACGCCGGCGCGCCTGGCGTGCTGCACGGCAACCGCACCTATCTCTTGCAGAATTCCGACGGCCAGATCATGGACGGCCATTCGATCTCGGCCGGGCTGGACTACCCAGGCGTCGGCCCGGAACATTCCTGGCTGCGCGATTCCGGCCGCGTCGAATATGTGCCGATCCTCGACGACGAGGCGCTGGAGGCCTTCAAGCTGACGACGCGCGTCGAAGGCATCATCCCGGCGCTGGAATCGGCGCACGCCATCGCGCATGCGGTGAAGATCGTACCGGCCATGGACAAGGACCAGATCGTCATCGTCAACCTGTCCGGCCGTGGCGACAAGGACGTGCACACGGTGGCCAGCATGCTGGGCATGGAGATCTGATCATGACCACGCGCATCGACCGCCGCATGGCGAAGCTGAAGACCGAGGGCCGCCCGGCACTCGTCACCTATTTCATGGGCGGCGACCCCGACTACGACACATCGCTGTCGATCATGAAGGCGCTGCCCGGGGCAGGCGCCGACATCATCGAACTCGGCATGCCGTTCTCCGATCCGATGGCCGACGGCCCGGCGATCCAGGCGGCGGGCCTGAGGGCGCTGAAAGGCGGCCAGACGCTGGTCAAGACGCTGAAGATGGCGTCGGAATTCCGCGCCGGTGACAATGAAACGCCGATCGTGCTGATGGGTTATTACAACCCGATCTACATCTATGGCGTCGACCGCTTCCTCAAGGACGCGATCGCCAGCGGCATCGATGGGCTGATCGTCGTCGACCTGCCACCGGAAATGGACGAGGAGCTGTGCATTCCGGCGCTCAAGGCCGGCATCAACTTCATCCGGCTGGCGACGCCGACGACCGACGACAAGCGCCTGCCCAAGGTGCTGCAGAACACGTCGGGGTTTGTCTACTATGTGTCGATGACTGGCATCACCGGCTCTGCGCTGGCCGACACCGGCAAGGTGGCGGCGGCGGTCAAGCGCATCAAGGGCCATACCGACCTGCCCGTTTGCGTCGGTTTCGGCGTCAAGACCGCCGAGCAGGCGCGGGTGATCGGCGCCAATGCCGACGGCGTCGTCGTCGGCACCGCGATCGTCAATGCGGTGGCCAATGTGCTGGGACCGAAGGGCGAAAAGACCGCCGATCCGGCCGAGGCCGTCGCCACGCTGGTCAGCGGCCTTGCCCAAGGCGTGCGTTCGGCCCGCCTTGCTGCCGCCGAATAGTTTTCCTACCTCTGGTTTTGTGCATGCCGTTATCCCAAAACCGGGACTCTTCGTCAGGACAGGAGCCGAAGCGATGAACTGGATCACCAACTACGTTCGCCCGAAGATCAATTCGATGCTCGGCCGGCGCACCGACATGCCCGAAAATCTCTGGATCAAGGATCCGGAGACCGGCGAGATGGTGTTCCACAAGGATCTGGAATCCAACCAGTTCGTCATCCCCTCCTCCGGCCATCACATGAAGATCTCTGCCAAGGAGCGGCTGAGGTTTTTCTTCGACGACGGCAAGTACGAGACCCTGGACAACCCCAAGGTCATGCAGGATCCGCTGAAGTTCCGCGACGAGAAGCGCTATGTCGACCGGCTGAAGGACGCCAAGGCCAAGACCGGCCTCGAAGACGCGATCATCAATGCGTTGGGAACCGTCGAAGGCCTGCCGGTGGTGGTGACGGTGCAGGACTTCGCCTTCATGGGCGGTTCGCTCGGCATGGCCGCCGGTGACGCCATCGTGCACGGCTTCGAAGTCGCTTTGCAGCGCAAGCGGCCGCTGATCCTGTTCGCCGCCTCCGGCGGTGCCCGCATGCAGGAAGGCATCCTGTCGCTGATGCAGCTGCCGCGCACCACGGTCGGCGTCGACCGGCTGAAGGAAGCCGGCCTGCCCTACATCGTCGTTTTGACCAATCCGACCACCGGCGGCGTCACCGCTTCCTATGCCATGCTGGGCGACGTGCACATCGCCGAGCCCGGCGCGCTGATCGGCTTTGCCGGACCACGCGTCATCGAACAGACCATCCGGGAAAAACTGCCCGACGGCTTCCAGCGCTCCGAGTACCTGATGGAACACGGCATGGTCGACATGGTGGTGTCGCGCCTGGAGATGCGCCAGACCATCGCACGGCTCCTGAAGATGCTGCTCAAGATGCCGGAGGAGCAAAAGCCGCTGGAGCCGGAAATCCTGCCGCCGGCAACAATTCCGGCGGAGGCACGTCCACAGGCCTGACGCGACATTCTTCGCCGCGAACCGCGATTGCGCGCGATCCGTCGCGCGCTGTAGCTTCTTGATTGCACATGATCCTTTCCGAAAATCGATTCCGATTTTCGGGGTCATGCGCTAGGATTCCCATTATGACGACGCTTGCTGCCGACCGCGAAATCGAAGCCCTGATGGCGCTTCACCCGAAGGGTTTCGACCTTTCGCTCGACCGCATCTCGCGGCTGCTGGAGCGGCTTGATAACCCGCAGGACCGGCTGCCGCCGGTCATCCACATCGCAGGCACCAACGGCAAGGGCTCGTGTGCCGCGTTTTCGCGCGCACTGCTCGAAGCGGCGGACTACCGCGTCCACGTCCACACCTCGCCGCACCTGGTCAACTGGCATGAGCGCTACCGGCTGGCCGCCGATGGCGGCGGCAGGCTGGTCGACGACAGGGTGTTCGCCGATGCCATCGCCCGCGTCGCGAGGGCCAATGAAGGCGAGACGATCACCGTTTTCGAGATCCTCACCGCCGTCACCTTCCTGCTGTTTTCCGAGTATCCGGCCGATGTGGCCATCATCGAGGTCGGGCTTGGCGGCCGTTTCGACGCCACCAATGTCGTCAAGGAACCGGCCGTATCGGTGATCATGCCGGTGTCGCTCGACCACGAAGCCTATCTCGGCGACCGAGTCGAACTGATCGCCGCCGAAAAGGCCGGCATCATCAAGCGCGGCTGCCCGGTGGTCATCGGCGCGCAGGAAAGCGAGACGGCGCTGCAGGTGCTGATCGAGACTGCCGAGCGGCTTGAGTGTCCGGCCTTCGTCTACGGCCAGGATTTCCTCGCCTTCGAGGAGAACGGCCGCATGGTCTATCAGGACGAAGACGGCCTGATGGACCTGCCGCCGCCACGGCTGCCCGGACGCCACCAGTTCGCCAACGCGGCGGCGGCGATCGCCGCGGTCAAGGCAGCCGGCTTCGAGATCAGCCATCGCGCCGCCGAGAAGGCGATGATCAATGTCGCCTGGCCCGGCCGGATGCAGAAGCTGGCGCAGGGCCGGCTGGCCGAACTTGCGCCGAAGGGAGCCGACATCTGGCTCGACGGCGGCCACAATCCGGGCGCCGGCGTTGTCATCGCCGAGGCGATGGCCGAGCAGGAAGAAAAGAACCCACGTCCGCTCTTCCTCATCTCGGGCATGATCAACACCAAGGACCAGAGCGGCTATTTCCGCGCTTTCAAGGGACTCGCCCGGCATGTCTACACGGTGCCGGTGAGCCTCAGCGAGGCCGGCGTACCGAACGACGAACTGGCGATCCGCGCGACGGAAGCCGGACTGACGGCCGAACCGGTGAGTTCCGTCGCCAGCGCGCTGATGCTGCTGCGCGACACCTGGGATGGCCCGCCGCCGCGCATCCTGATCGGTGGTTCGCTTTATCTGGCCGGCGCCGTCCTGGCCGAGAATGGCACGCCCCCGACCTGAGGTCGGCGTTCGGCGATCACCGCAAGGAGCAGTCATGATCAAGGTCAGGCAGGTCGCTCACGTCTGCATCTTCGCGAATGATCTGGAGGCGACGCGAAGCTTCTACCGTGACGTCCTCGGCATGGACACCCAGTTCAATTTCCTGCGCGACGGCAAGGTTTTCGGGTTCTACCTCGATTGTGGCGGTCGCAGCCATGTCGAGGTGTTCCACAAGGACGGGGCAAGTTACAGCGACTTGAACCAGATCAACCACTTCTGCCTTGAAGTGGAGAACATCGACGCAGCGATCGCCCACATCAGGTCGAAGAGCGTCGACGTCACGGCAAAGAAACTGGCCTGCGATGATACCTACCAGGCCTGGATTCGCGACCCCAACGGCGTGAAGATCGAGCTGTTCGAGTATACCGGAAAAAGCGCGCAGTTCGCCGGCGGCGATCGTATCGCCGACTGGTAATCGCACCTGATGGCTTTCGCGGGTTACTTCAACTCGATCTCGATGAAGGCGTATTCGCCCTCATTGGCGTTGATGACGTCGTGTTCGACGCCTTCCTTGCGGAAATAGGGCGCGCCCTTCTTCATCTCGGCAAAGGATTCACCGTCCTTGGTCAAAAGCTTCACCTTGCCGTCCATCAGCGGCACGACGACATAGTCATGACCATGGCGATGCCAGCCGGTGTTGTCGCCGGGCGCGAAGCGGTACTCGGTGACGATGACACGCTCATTGTCGATGAAGACGGTGGCCTTGGCGGATCCGGTCATAGCGTTTCTCCCTGCTTCTGCTGCCAACAGAAGACATGGAGTGCGCCGATGTGAGGGCCAGAGCGGCTCACCGATGACGCCAACAAAAAGCCCGGCGCGGGGCCGGGCTTGATATCAGGAATTTCAGAAGGATCAGGCGAGGCTGCCATAGATCCAGTGCGACAGCGCGGTCTTGGGTGCTGCGCCGACCTTCATGTCGGCCACTTCGCCGCCCTTGAAGATCATCAGCGTCGGGATCGAGCGCACGCCGAACTGCGCGGCAAGTTCGGGATTCTCGTCAATGTTCAGCTTGGCGATCTTCACCTTGGCGCCGAGTTCGGTGGCGATGTCTTCGAGCGCCGGAGCGATCATCTTGCAGGGACCGCACCATTCCGCCCAGAAATCGACGACGACCGGTACGCTGGCGTTAAGCACATCGGCCTGGAAATTGCTCTTGTCGACCTTCACGGTGGTCATGCGGAAAATCCTTTCGAAAGTTTTCGTCGCACCAAATGTGGTGGTGATCGCGCCCTTCTTCAAGCAGGTGTTGTGTCACGCTCCTGTGAGTCGAGCAAGGGCGTCATCCATGGTGTTGGCCGGCAGTTCGATCAGCCGCGGTGCTTCGGTGAACAGCAGGGCCGCCTGGACCGCGCGCCCGGGATAAAGCGGCTGCAGCAGGGCGCGATAGAGCGCGAGCTGCAGGACATAGGCCGGCGGGACCTCGGCCAGAGAGCCGGGCGCCGGCCGGTTGGTCTTGTAGTCGACGATCGAAACCGCGTCCGGCGTCACCGCCAACCGGTCGATCTTGCCGGAAATCGAGCGCTTTTTGCCCTTGACCTCCAGGCTGCCCATGATGGCGACCTCGGCACGCGACGATGTCGCGAACAGCCGACCGAAGCGCGGATCGGCGAGGATGAGGGTGACCGACGCAAAGGCCTTTTTACGCTCTGACGCGGGCCAGTCTGCACCCGTTCGGGCGAGATACCGTTCCGCGGCGCCCTCGCGTTCGTCCTCGGCAATGCCGGGCAGCATCTGCAGCAGTTTGTGCAGGGCGAGCCCACGCAGCACGGCAAAGCCCGGCTCGGCATCGGCGTCCAATACCGGCGAAGCCTTGTCGACCACCGCTTCCTTGCCTTCGTCGATGAGCGCCGAAGCGCCGGATGGCGACAGCGGACGCGGCAAATCCTCGAAAGGCGGCAAGGGCCGGAACAGGGTCGCCGGCAAAGGCCCGAAAGTGTGCGCCTGCCGTGCCTGCTCGCCGGAGACCGAAGCGACGGGCGGCAGCTTGGTGACGTGAAAACGATGCACGGGGTCGCCGCCGGCGGGATGCGGCCGCTCCTCGCTCTCGGGAGCGCCAATCAGCGCGCGGCTGACGATTGAATGCCAGGTGCCGGCGTTCGGCGCCCGCTTGCCGTGATAGCCGCAGACGACCAGCCGGTCCTCGGCCCGGGTCATGCCGACGTAGAGCAGACGGCGGTATTCGTCGTCGGCGAGTTCCCGTGCCCGCACCGCCGCTGCCTTCGAAAAGCCGTTGGCGACATCGCTGGCCGAGCGCCAGAGATAGCCCTTGCCGTCCCAGTATGTGCCCGAACCGTCGAACGGCATCAGCCTTGGCAGATGCTGGTCGCTGAACGGGGCGGAGCCGCCATCGACCAGGAACACGACCGGCGCTTCCAGGCCCTTGGCCGCATGCACGGTCATGACGCGGACCTCGTCGCGGGTCTGGTCCATCTCGCGCTTGATCTCGGGGCCGGCGTTTTCGAGCGTCGACAGGAAGGCTTCCAGCCCTGGCAGGCCGGTTCGTTCCTCGGCAAGGCAGAAACTCAGGAACTCGTCGAGAATATCGCCGGCTTCAGGCCCGAGCCGCGCGATCATCTTCCGGCGCACGCCATCGCGCGCCAGCAGGCCGGCATAGAACTCGAACACCGGCTTGAAGGCGGATTCGTTCGTCCAGATGTCGAGCTGGGCGACAATCGCCGCCAAATCCTCGCTTTCGCCGGCGCGGGCGCGCAGAGACGCAATCAATGAAAGGCCGGACGGCCTCTCCGCGGCGAGCGCGAAAAGCGTCTCCTCCGGCAGATCGAAGATCGGGCTGCGCAGGACAGCGGCGAGCGACAGATCGTCCTGCGGCTGGATGAGGAGATGGCCGAGTGCGATCAGGTCCTTGACCGCGATGTGGCCGGGCAGGCTCAGCCGGTCGGCGCCGGCGACCGGAATGTCGCGGCGTTTGAGCGCCCGGGTCAACGCGTGGACGAAGCGGTCGCGCTTGCGCACCAGCACCAACACGTCGCCCGGCCGCAGCCGCTTGCCGCGGCCCTCGATGATCTCACCATTGCCGATCCAGCCGGCAATGGTGGCCGCGACATTCTCGGCAACGCGCACCGCCGGCGCATGGGCATGGTCGATGGCCTGGGTCCAGTCGTCGGGCTCGTCGAGGACGTCGGCACCAACCGATGGCCAGACCTCGACATAGCCCGGCGCGTCGGTGCGAATCGCCTGGTGACGCAGCGGATCGGGATCATGGCTGATGCCGCGCCGCACGATGGGATCGGCGAAGACGCGGTCAACCGCGGTCAGAACGTCGTCGGTCGAGCGAAACGACCAGGTCAGCTTGAGGTCGGCGAAGGATGCCTCGGCGTTGCGCACCCGTCCCGCAAACAACAGCCGGCTGTCGGCGAAGGAGTCTGGGGCGGCACCCTGAAAGGAATAGATCGACTGCTTCTCGTCACCGACGGCAAAGACCGTGCGATGGACCCTGTCGCGGGCGCCGAAGCCGGCAAAGAATTCTTCCGCCAGCCGCTTCACCACCTCCCATTGATCGGGGCTGGTGTCCTGCGCCTCATCGAGCAGGATGTGGTCGATGCCCTGGTCGAGCTTGTATTGCACCCAGGGGCCGGCATCGGGGCGCGCCAGAAGATTGACCGTGCGGGTGATCAGGTCGTTGAAGTCGAGAAAGCCGCGGCTGCGCTTCAACACCTCGTAGCGGGCGATCAGCCAGTCGGCGATGGTCAGCGCGGCGCGTGTGCCTTCCAGCATCCGGAACAGGGCCAGCCTGTCGACGCTTTCGACGATGGCCTTGGCAGTCGAAAGGTAGCGCTCCGCCAGATCCGGCAACCGGTCGACCAGCGCCTTCTTGAACGCCTTGGCCGGATCGTAGGCATCGCCATCGGTCTTGAGGAAGGCCCTCGCAAGCAGTTGCAGACGGCGAACCGGGTCGCTTTCGGCGAAAGCCAGACGCGCATAGGGCAGGATGTTGTTCAGCACTGCCCTGGCGTCGGTGGCATCCGCGGCTTGGGCAAAGCCGGCAAAATAGTCGGGCAGGAAGCCCGGCAACGGCCAGATTGATGCCGCTATGCCTTCGGCTGTCTGGCCGGGGCGGAAGTGGAATTCATCGAACAGCGCCTGGAAACGCGTGCCGTCGCGCCCGATCGTGTCGATGAAATTGCGCAAGCCGTCGCGCTTGCGCACGATCTCGCCCAGCAAGGCGTCGAGCCCGGCTTCACCGCCACGATCGAGAATGGTGGCAAAGGCCTCGGCCAGATCCATGTCGCCGGCGGCCGTGCCGGAAATCATATCGCGGCGTGCGGCGGCAAACAGCGACGCTTCCATCGGCGGATCGAGCATCTCGAAATGGGCGGGGATGTTGGCCTCCAGCGGGAATTGGTGGAGCACCGATTCGCAGAAGGCGTGGATGGTCTGGATCTTCAGCCCGCCGGGCGTTTCCAGCGCCTCGGCGAACAGCCGCCGCGCCCGGCGCATGGTCCCAAGATCGGGCCGACGCCCTTCCAGCGCCTCGACCTTCGACGCCAGATCCGTATCACCCAGCGTCGTCCACTCCGACAGTGTCGAAAAGACCCGGTTCGACATGTTGGCGGCGGCGGCACGCGTATAGGTCAGGCACAGGATCTTCGACGGATCGGTGCCGCGCAGCAGCAGCCGGATGACGCGCTGGGCCAGCACATGGGTCTTGCCGGAGCCGGCATTGGCCGACACCCATGCGGAATTCCCGGGGTCGGCGGCGCGGGCCTGGCTGCTCGCGGTGTCGCTGGGGATGGGATAGGCTTTCTTCACGCCTCCCCTCCCTCGTCACCGGCGTCGCCGCCGGCCGACCATTCGAGCACGCGGGCGAGATGGTCGTAGTCGCCATCGGTCTCGCCTTCACGAAATGGCAGCGCGCGCGACAGATAGCCGGTCGCCGGGTCGGCATAGTGGATCAGAAGCTTTTCCAGCCTCGCCCAGGCGTCTTCGGCAAGATCGGTCGCGGTCTTCGGCTGGCGGTTGTGTTCGAGGATGGATTCCTCGAACACTTCGCCATTCGGCTTCAGCCGCACGAAGGCCAGTTGCGAGGGTTCGCGCACGCCCAGATCCTTGAAGGCGCCGCGCCTGAGCAGCGCGCCTTCCAACGCCAGTTGCGGCGCAAGCAGCGTGTGCGCCTGCGCCTTGGACGGCGAAGAGCCTGTCTTGTAGTCGAGTATGTCGGCCATGCCGCCGGCCAACAGGTCGACCCGGTCGGCGTAACCGGACAGTGTCACCCCGGACTGGCCGACGACGGTCTTGCCGGCGCGCTCCTCGGCATGACGCCGCATCACTGCGTCAGCGCGCGTGCGCTCCCACTCGATGATGTTGGCGGCGAGTTTTTCGAAACGCGGCCACCACACGGCCTCGACATCGGCCGGAAGTGCTGCTTCGGCAAAACAGGCGCGGCCGGCCGCGATGAGGCCGGCGAGCGCGTCGGGTGCGCGCGGATCGGCGACGCGCGCCGAGAACAGGTGCAGGATGGCGTGAAACAGCGTGCCGCGCTCGGCAGCGCCGGGGTCGCGGATGACGGGATCGAGTGGCATCAGGCCGAGGATTTTTCGTGCATAGACGGCGTAGGGATCACGGCGCAGGGTCTCGATCTCGGTGACCGAGAAATGGCTTGGGCGCACCGACAAAGGCGGCTTCGGCTGCGGCCGTGGCGCGAAATCCCGCTTCGGGCCGGTATCGAGCGCGCGTGCCCAGGCGAGCAGCTCGTCGCCGCGTCGGCGCAGCTCCGCCGCCTGGTCGTTGCCGATGAAGGTGAGCAGGCGCTGCAGCCAGCGCGACGGCACGGCCGGTGCGTCGCCGGCACGCGCCGAGCGGGCCAGCACCACCTTCTTCGCGCCGATCGCCATCTGGAAGTCGTGCGCGGCAAGGCCGATGCGCCGTTCGGGCGGTTCGAGATCGATGCCGGTCTTCATCAGCCGCGACATGAAGCGGTCGCTCTCGGGCTTGCGCGGCCATACGCCCTCGTTGAGCCCGCCGATGACCAGCGTTTCGACATCCTGCAAGCGCGCTTCCAGGGCGCCCCAGATGGCGATGTTCCTGTCGGTGCCTTGTGCAGGCTTGACCGTTTCAGGCGCGATCAGCGCCGCCAGCACGTCGGGCCACTCGTCTGCGATGAAGGACAGCGGTGCAGACGCCGCGACCAGCCCACGCAGCAATTCGGCAAGCTTTTCGCCGGCGTCACCCGCATAGAGCGCGCCAAGGCCGCCATCGGCGGCGCGGCCGAGATCTTCGAGCGCTTCAACGCTTGCCTTGACCAGCGCGGCAAGGTTGGCGTCCGCGTGGCCGCGAAACGCCGCGAGCGGTGCCAGCGCCTGTGCGAGACGCTCGAGCAAATTCCTCGCGCCTTCGATGGAGCGCACGGTCAGCCGGGAAAACCAGAAGGGCCGCCGGCTGTCGCTGCCGAGGCCGGTGAGGCGGGTTTCGAACAGTTCCGGCAGCGAAACGATATCGGGGCGGCCGGTGCCGCCGCGCAGCGCCACCAGTTCGACCAGCTCCGCCGCATGGCGCACATCAGCGCGTTCCAGGCCGAGGCCGAGCAGCGGATGCTTGAGCAGCGACAGCAGGCCAACCGGATCGCCTGGGCGGAACACCGCCTCGAGCGCCAGCCTGATCAGGCTGGCCGCCGGGGTGTTGGCGAGCGGCGTGCCACCGGAATCGTCGGCGACGACGCCGAAGCGCTTGAGCTCGACCGAAACGCGCCGCGCGAGCGCACGATCGCCGGTGACCAGAGCCGCCCTCTGACCCGGCTCTTCGATCGCGCGCCTGAGCGCGACGGCGATGGCCACGGCTTCATCGCGTTCGCTGGCCGCTTCGAGCAGGGTCACGCCGGCGAAGGCTCCGGCGATATCGGGCACTGAGAATCCGGCGCGTGTTTCGGCCCATAGCTCTGTGGTTTCAGCCGGCCGCAGGGCTTCGCCGACGAGGGCGGCACGAAGCGCCAGTTGAGGCTCGGCCGCGCCGATCTCCTCGACATCGCCGCGCAACACGCCGATCTTGCCGATCAGCCTGGCGAGACCGTATTGCGGGTGGCCGAGCACGGCCGGACGTGCGCCGGGCGCGGCGATTGCCTGGAAGGACGCTTCGTCCAGCGTCCGGTCGAGACCGGGCAGCACGATGGCGCCGCCGGGCAAGCGGGCGATCGCGGCAAGCAGTTCGGCCGTGGCGGGTATCGAGCCTGTGGACCCGGCAGCAATGACCGGCCTGGCGGGCGGACTGCGTTGCAGCCGCGCGGCCTCGGCGCGGATCAGGGCGCTGCGATGCGCGGCCGGGTTGGAGCGATCGCGCTCCGCAAGGAATTTCGGCCAGGCGTCGGTGACGATGCCGAGGAATTCGAGCGTCACCTGCCACCATCCGGCGAGGTTGCCGGTCACCAAATCGGTAAGCTTGGCCCAGTCCGTGCCTTCGGTCTCGATTTCATCCATCAGCCGGGCGAGATCGCGCGCCAGCCAGATCGCGTCGGCGGTAGAGGCCGGGATGACGATCTCCTCGGCGAAGAGTGCCGCGACATGCGCCGGCAACTGGCGCTTCCAGGCGCGCACCAGTGGCGCCAGCAACAACAGGCGTTCGGTTGCCGCGATCGGCGGAGCAAGGTCGATTGCCGCCGACGCCTCGGTCTCGAATGCGGCTTCATCCTCGTCGAATTCGCCCAGTGGCCGGATGACCGGCAGGATCGCCGAACCGCCGCCGCCACGTGCCGCGAGGCTGTCGACGAAGACACCCCGCAAGGCGCGCGCGGCACGGCGCGTCGGCACATAGATGGTGACATCGGCCAGAGCGAGCGGGTCGCCATCGAACCGAAACCCCGGAACGAGACGGCCGGCAAGCAGCGCCTCGGCAAGCGTCGGCAGAAACGGCGCTCCGGAGGGAATTGAGAAAACGCGGCTCGAGCCGCTCATTGCGACTCGGTTAACGCGTCGGCGACCACCGCTTCCGCGAGCGGAATGGCATCGGGCGTGCCGACGGTGATCCAATGGCCATGCATCGGCATGCCGAACAGGCGGCCGGCGGCTATGGCCGTGTCGAAATAGGCATTGATCGAGTGCGGCCCGGCCGGTGCATTCTCGAACAGGCGCGGATGGACGATCGCCGCCCCGGCATAGATCAGGCCCGCCGGATCGCCCTTCGACCGCCGCAGGGCGCCGTCCGGCGCCACCAGGAAATCGGTGCTGCCGCAGTGTCCGGTCGCCTGATGGAGATCCGCCAGCATCAGCAGAATATCCATTTTCGCCGCGTCCCACGCAAGGGCAAGGCGGCCGAGATTGAGGGGACCCTGGTCGATCCAGAAGGTGTCGGCGTTGAGGATGTAGAAGGGCCGCCCGCCCAGCTCCGGCAACGCCTTGACGATGCCACCGGCGGAATCGAGCAGTTTTTCGCTCTCGTCGGAAATGATGATCCGTGGCGCGTCGCGCGCGGCGACATGGGCAATGATCTGTTCGGGAAAATAATGGACGTTGACTACGGCCTTGCCGACACCGGCGGCGGCCAGGCTGTCGAGGCCCCAGTCGAGCAACGTCCTGCCGGCGATCTTGACCAGCGGCTTGGGAATGGTGTCGGTGATCGGCCGCATGCGCTTGCCAAGCCCGGCGGCGAGCACGATCGCAGTGTCCGGTCTTGCTTTCACAGTGCTCACTCCTCCAGCAAACCGTTGGCGTTGTAGAACTCCCGCAGGCTGGCCAGCGCTGGATGAGACAGCGCCCGGCGCAGATAGTCGCGAATGCGCGGCAGGTGCTTCAGATAATAGGGCTTGCCGTCGCGCTTTTCGAGGCGGACGAAGATACCGAGGATCTTGGAGTTTCTCTGCGCCGCCATGATTGCGTAGGATTCCAGAAAACTTGCTTCGTCGAAAGTGCCGGCCGCGTGGCGCGCCGCGACATAGGCGTCGAGCGTCTCTCGCTCGATCTCGGGCGATATCGTCACACGCGCGTCCATGGCGAGCGAGGCGACATCATAGGCGGACGGCCCGATCAGTGCGTCCTGGATATCGACGATGCCCAGCCGATCATGCCTGGCGCGGTCGCCACGCCAGATGATGTTGGGCGAATGAAAATCGCGCAGCATCAGCGTGTATTCGCGGCCCTTCAGCCGGTCGAGGAGCGCGTTCCATTCCCTGTCAAAGCCAATCCGCAAGGCTTCGCTTGCCGGCTTTCCGGTAATCATCGGCACATACCAGTCGACCAAAAGACTGGCCTCGATCATCATGGCATCGCGGTCGAAGGGTGGCACGTCGTGGAAAACGCCGGGCGCTGCCTCAATCCGCTCCGGCCATGCCTTGCCATGCATCATGGCCAACAGCTCGGCCGCGGCCGCGTAGCGTTTGGCCACCGGCAGGCCATCGCTGTCGAGAAAGGTCTCTGAACCCAGATGCTCGGTGAGCAGGAAACCTTGTTCGAGGTCCTTGGCGTGGATCACGGGCACGCTGACACCTTGAGCCAGCAAGGCGCGGTCGATAGCGACGAAAGCCGTAACAGATTGCGCCAAGTGGGCGATCTCGGCATAGGGCCTGCCGTCGCGGACCGGCGGGCCGAGCACCAGCCGCGGCGAATTCATCAGCACACGCGGCTCCGCGCCCTCAAGCGAGACGACCTCGTAGGAGCGGGCCGAGGCATCGCCGATGAAATGGCGCCGCCTTGCTTCGCCCCAGCCGGCACTTTCGAGAAAGGCGCGCATCGCCAGCGAGCGCGCCGCGCGATCGAAGACGGCGCCCTCGCCCGACAGCCGGGCCAGCCGGCCCTCGCCATGCTGGACCAGTTCGATCAAAACCGAGGTTTTCGGCAGATAGCTTTCCGCCCGTTCCGGCCATTCGACCAGGGCTGCGCCTTGCGCCAGGGCTTCCTCGAAACCCAGCTCATCGATTTCAGTCGCCGAGGACAGGCGGTAGAGATCGAAATGATGGACCGGGACGCGGGTGTCGTAACTTTGCACCAGCGTGAAGGTCGGGCTCGGAACGTCGAGACCGGCATCGCCGGCCAAGGCCCGGATCAACGCCCGCGCCAAGGTCGACTTGCCGGCGCCGAGGTCGCCCTTGAGCGCCAGGACGTCGCCTGGACGCAGCGACAACGCCAGATCCTCGCCCAGCCGCGCTGTCTGTGTCTCGTCGGCGAGTAAACGCTCCAGCACCAATCCGATCATCGAGCGCGCTACTCGGCCGCGGCGCGGATGCCCGGCATGTCGGGGAAGGTGCAGATAACGGTCGTGCCCTTGTCCTTGCCGGTTTCGATGCGAACGCTGCCGCCATGGAGCTCGACAAAGCTCTTGACGATTGACAGGCCGAGACCGGCGCCGCGCCGGCGGCCGCCATTGGCGCGCGGCTCAAAACGCCGGAACACCGAATCGAGCAGGTCCGGCGGCATGCCGGGGCCGTCGTCATGAACAGAGAATTCCACCCCGTCCGCCAGACGGCGGCAAGTGAGCCGGATGGTGCTGGCTTCCGGCGCGTAGTTGGCGGCGTTGCTGAGCAGATTGTAGAGGATCTGGCGGACGCGGATCTCGTCGCCATGGAATGTCTTCGGCGCCGCGGCGGCGTCGACCGCAAGCCTGATCGAATGCTCCTCCAGCCGGTCGGCCACCAGTTCGGCCGCGGCCGCAATGGTACGACCAACCTGCACCTCGGAAATGTCGAGCTGCATGATGCCGGCGTCCACCGTCGCCAGGTCGAGGATGTCATTGACGATGGTGAGCAGGACCGAGGAGGACGAGCTGACATGCTCGACATACTCGCGCTGCTTCTGCGTCAGCGGGCCGGTCGCCGGCAGCGACAGCAGTTCGGTGAAGCCAATGATGTTGGTCAGCGGCGAGCGCAATTCGTAGGAGACGTGCTGGACGAATTCGTTCTTGAGCTGATCGGATTTTTGCAGCGCCTCGTTCTTGTCCTTCAGCGCCCGCTCGACGTTGACGCTGTCGGTGACGTCGACGAAGGTCATCATCACCTGCCCGTTGGGCAACGGGATCATGGCGTAGCTCAGCACATTGCCGTTGTTGAGTTCGGTCTGGCCGTGGCGGTCTCGGCGTTCGTCGTCGAACCCGGTGATGGCGGCTACGAAGCCCGGCCAGGGACTGTTCGCCGCCTGCCCATCGCAAAGGTCGCGGATCGCGGAAACGTGCACATTGGGCTTGGCCGCTTCGCCGCTCAAGCCCCAGAGCTTGGCAAAAGCAGGGTTCGACAGCCGAAGCCTGCCATCGGGGCCGAACACCGCCACGCCTTCGGCAAGATTGTCGAGTGTCTCGCCCTGCACCCGCACCGCTGTCTGGTAGCGGCTTTCGAGGTCCATCTTCTCGGTCAGGTTCTCGAACACCCAGGTGACGCCGCCCTTGGGCTGCGGGTTGGCGACGACGCGTATGGTCTTGCCGTCCGGCAGATGCCACCAATGTTCCTGCGATTCGACGGCGCGGTAGGCGCCGAGCAGGCCTTCCTTCCAGCGGCGCCATTCCGGCTGCTCGGCGATCTTGCCCGAGCTGCGCAGCCGGTCGAGCAGCAGGGCATTGTCGGGAGCGCTGTGCAGGAAACCGCTGTCGAGACCCCATAATTTCTGGAAAGCCTGGTTGAAGAACCGCAACTTCTCGTCGGTGTCGAAAATGGCGACCGCCGTATTGAGCTGATCGAGCGTGTCTGCGTGGCTCCTGACGGTTCGTTCGTACTCGCCGCGGACGGTCTCGATGGCGCTGGTGTCGCAGGCAAGGCCGGCCGAGCCATCCGCGCCGGCGAAATCGGTGACCGCGAACACACGGCGGTCGCCTTCGATCACGGTGGAAAGCGACTGCTCGAAGACCGGATGCGTCTTGTGCTGGGCGGCAATCGCATCGCGTGCCTGGCCGCCGAGGAACTCCTTTGCCTCCCGAACCGCGGCTTCGGCATTTTCGGCTTCGACCGCATCGGCATAGGCCTGGTTGACCCACTTCAGCCGCCCATCCTCGCTGCGAAGCCATGTCGGCATGTTCAGCGCGTCGAGCAGGCCGATCATCGTGTCATGATCGGCCGCCAGCCGCTGGTTCTCGATCTTCAACCTTGCCTGGCTGCGCTGCGTCTCCGAGAGCGAGACGAAACGCACGAGCACATGTGCGGCGCTCTTGCGGCCGTGCACTTCGAGCGGCGCGCCGGCCTGCGATTCGATGACGAGGTCGAAGTGTTTTGCCTTTTCGCGCAATCCCGCGACGGCATGTTCGAGCGCCGCAGCCGAACGCGGCATCAGCCAACGACCGAAAGCGAGGAAAGCGGCCCGGTCCTCGGGAGCGCCGCTTTCGACGGGCAATGTGCCGATGAGTTCGGGCTTCTTGTTTTCCGCGGCCCAGACAACCACGCGCTGGTCGCGCAGATTGAGCAGCGCCTCCGAGCGGCGCAGGGTCGCGTTGATGTCGGCGAGGCGGCTCCTGAGTTCGACATTTTCCGCCGAGGTGCGGGCTCTTTCACGGATGAGAACGATGGCCGACAGAAGTGCGGCGCCGGTCACGCCGACAAACACCGCAAGCTGCATGACCTCGATCGTGCTGATCGACAACCCGGCCGTGGTCACGCCAGCGGCTTCGGCATGCGCGACCGCATTGGCCAAGGGACCGGTAAACGCGGACGTAGCAAGGAACAGCCCCGCGCGGGCGCGCAATGACAGGCCTCCGCCTTGCAGGGCGGAGCCAGTGACCCCCGAATCGTCTTGGCCGCCGGAAACGGCCCGTCCCGCTCTGTGCGGGTGTTGCCCCGGCATGTCTTGGTCCTCTCCGCCGCCTGAATGCAAGACCGCCCTGATGCGTGCCTCTCTGATCCCCTCTCGGGCCGGAAGCGCCGCGAATCACCTGACAATAAACCCTCGCCGAATCGCCGTGAAGGCGATGGCGCGCAAAAATAAAGCCGGGCGAAAAGTCAATCGCCCGGCATCAATATCTGGTAGTAATTTTAGCTTTGGTTAATAGCGGTAGTGTTCCGGCTTGAAAGGCCCCTGCTGGGTCACGCCAATATAAGCGGCCTGTTCGCCCGATAGTTCGGTCAGACGGGCGCCAAGCTTGTCGAGATGCAGGCGCGCGACCTTTTCATCGAGATGCTTGGGCAGCACATAGACCTGGTTCTCGTACTGGCCGGGCTCTTGGTGTACAGCTCGATCTGGGCCAGCACCTGGTTGGTGAAGGAGGCCGACATGACGAAGCTCGGGTGGCCGGTTGCGTTGCCGAGATTGAGCAGCCGGCCTTCCGACAGGAGGATCATCCGCTTGCCATCCGGGAAGGTGATCATGTCGACCTGCGGCTTGACGTTGGTCCATTTCAGATTGCGCAGCGAGGCCACCTGGATCTCGTTGTCGAAGTGACCGATGTTGCCGACGATCACCATGTCCTTCATCGAGCGCATGTGGTCGAGGGTGACGACATCCTTGTTGCCGGTGGTGGTGATGACGATGTCGGCGGTGGGCGCCGCATCTTCCAGGGTGACGACTTCAAAACCGTCCATCGCCGCCTGCAGGGCGCAGATCGGATCGACCTCGGTGACCTTGACGCGGGCGCCGGCGCCCTTGAGCGAGGCCGACGAGCCCTTGCCGACGTCGCCATAGCCGCAGACGACCGCTACCTTGCCGGCCATCATGGTGTCGGTGCCACGACGGATGCCGTCGACCAGCGATTCCTTGCAGCCATATTTGTTGTCGAACTTCGACTTGGTGACCGAGTCGTTGACGTTGATGGCGGGGAAGGGCAGCAGGCCCTTCTTCTGCAGCTGGTAAAGCCGGTTGACGCCGGTGGTCGTCTCTTCGGTGACGCCGCGGATCGCCGCCTTCTGCTTGGCGAAGAAGCCGGGCGAGGCCTTCAGGCGCTTCTTGACCTGGGCGTAGAAGTATTCCTCCTCCTCGCTCTGCGGGTTGGACAGCACGTCCTCGCCGGCCTCGGCGCGGGCGCCGATCAGGATGTACATGGTGGCGTCGCCGCCATCATCGAGGATCATGTTGGAGGTGCCGCCGTCGGCCCACTGGAAGATCTTGTCGGTGTAGTCCCAGTACTCCTCGAGCGACTCGCCCTTGACGGCGAACACCGGGATACCGGACTCGGCGATGGCCGCGGCCGCATGGTCCTGGGTCGAGAAGATGTTGCAGGAAGCCCAGCGGATGTCGGCGCCGAGCGCCTTCAGCGTCTCGATCAGCACCGCCGTCTGGATGGTCATGTGCAGCGAGCCGGTGATGCGCGCGCCCTTCAGCGGCTTCTTGTCGCCGAATTCCTCGCGGCTGGCCATCAGGCCCGGCATTTCGGTTTCGGCGATCTCGATTTCCTTGCGGCCCCAGCCGGCAAGCGAGATGTCGGCGACCACATAGTCCTTGCTACCCGTCATGGCAGTGCTCCGATGCGAATGGTTGTGCTGCGAATTGGTTGCGGATGCGCCCACGCCGGTCGGCGCGTCGAAGGGCGCGAATTGCCGGCCTGACTAGCAGATCGCCGCTTGGACGACAATGGGATATAAAGAAATCTTTATCCCTGCATGTCCATCGGACATGCTTTGGCGATGTAGAGGATCAGCTTTCCTCGCCGAAACGGGATGCCACCAGCTGCTCCAGCGCGTCGATGACCTGCAGTGCCTCCGGCCCGCTGGCGGTGACACGGATCGAGTAGCCGGGGCTTGCCGCCAGCATCATCAGGCCCATGATCGAGGTGCCGCCGACCTTGACGCCGTCCTTCTCGACATGCACCGAGGCGTCGAAGCCGCTGGCCAGCTGGACGAATTTCGCCGAGGCGCGCGCATGCAGGCCGCGCTGGTTGATGATGGGGAAGTCCCGGACGATCTGATCTTGTTCCGGGGACAGCGCGTTCATTTGCTGCTCAAAAGCTGACTGGCGACGTTGATGTACTTGCGGCCGGCCGCCTGCGCCTCGTCAAGCGCGGCCGCCATGTTGTCGCCCTTGCGGATCGAGGAGAGCTTGATCAGCATCGGCAGGTTCATGCCGGCGATCACCTCGGTGCGGCCGGACTCCATCACCGAAATCGCAAGATTGGAGGGCGTGCCACCGAACATGTCGGTCAGCACGATGACGCCCGTTCCGGTGTCGACACGGGCAACGGCGTCGACGATGTCACGGCGACGCTGCTCCATATCGTCATCGGCGCCGATCGCCACGGTTTCGAAATTGTCTTGTGGCCCGACGACATGTTCCACGGCATGTCGGAACTCGGCGGCCAGTTGACCGTGCGTTACAAGCACGAGTCCGATCATTCTTTGGTGGCTCCCGTCATCGCCGCTTCACAGGCGCATTTTATGCTCGCCAGCCATTCCAGGCGGCGGGAGCGCTATCTTGTCGACGCGCGGCCCGTTGACAAGCCCAAAATTGCGCCGGCCCATGCCATTTTGACGCATTGCAGCAAAAAATCCCGAGCGGATCATAGAAAAGGCGCGATCGACAGCCGCGCCATCACGGCGGGCAAGGCTGTGGCGGCGTTGCGCTCGGCAAGGTCGATACGCGGCACCGGGCAGCCTGCGACCGGGTCGCTGATTTCCTCCTGGAAACGGGCCATGTCTGCCTTTGGCACCAGCCTCACATGCAAGTCGATCACTCCGCCCGGCTCGAACGGCAGCGGGCGCGGCATGAATCCAGGTATTTCGGCGAGACCGGCGATGGTCGCCGGCACGCGACAGACCAGCCGCCCGGTGCGGGCCGCGGCAAGCAGCCTGTCGTCACCGATCAGCCGCGAGAACAGCCCGCGCGCGCGGCAATGGTCCAAGAGTGTCAGTGCCAGCGTCGTCTTGCCGGCGCCGGACGACCCGGTGATAAGGACGCCACGCTCGCCGATCAGGATCGCGGTTCCGTGAATGTTTTCAGGCTGCGCAACTGGATCAGGCTTGCCGATCATGCCCTTTGGATGAAGTATGGTCCTGTCCGAAAACCGGCTTCCACTTTTCGGGATCATGCTTCGGCCGGCAGTGTCACGACGAAGCGCGCACCCTTGATTTCGCCGGGCTTGGTGCCGGGGATGTTTTCGGCGGTCAAGGTGCCGCCATGGGCCTCGACGATCTGCCTGGATATCGACAGGCCAAGGCCCGAATTCTGGCCGAACGCCTCGCCGGCCGGCCGATCGGTGTAGAAGCGTTCGAAGATGCGGTCGATGTTGTCGGCGCGGATGCCGGGACCGTTGTCGTCGACGGTGACGATGTTGAACTTACCGGCGCGCGCCAGCGACAGGCTGATATGGCCATGGTCTTCAGGAACGAAGGAACGGGCGTTCTCGATCAGGTTGGTGATGACCTGGCCGATGCGCAGATCATGGCCGACGACCACATAGCCTTTGACGCCCTGCGGCAGCTTGGCGACCTTGAATTCGATCTCGACGGCCTTCTTGTTGCGCGTGGCTTCACGCGAAACGGCGACGAGATCGGTGATGAATTTCTTCAGGTCGACGGTGCCGGCATCTTCACGCGCCAGCTCGGCATCAAGACGGGAGGCGTCGGAAATATCAGTGATGAGCCGGTCCAGCCGCCTGACATCGTGCTGGATGATGTCCATCAGCCGGCCGCGCGAATTGTCGTTCTTGGCCAGCGGCAAGGTTTCCACCGCGCTGCGCAGCGACGTCAGCGGGTTCTTCAATTCGTGCGAGACGTCAGCGGCAAAGCTTTCGATCGCCTCGATGCGGGCGTAGAGCGCGTTGGTCATGTCGCGTATGGCGATCGACAGATTGCCGATCTCATCCTGGCGGTCGGAAAAGTCGGGGATTTCCTCGCGGCTCTTGACGCCGCGCCGCACCCGCACCGCCGCCGCCGACAGCCGGCGCAGCGGATTGGCGATGGTGGACGCGAGCAGCATCGACAGGATGGCGGTGACGAGGGCCGCGATGCCGAAGACGCGCAGGATCGCCTTGCGCTCGGCGGCGACGATCTTGTCGATGTCGCCACCTTCCGTCGACAGCATCAGCACGCCGAGAACGGCACGGAAGCGCTGGATCGGCACCGCCACCGAAACGATCTGCTCGCCCTGTTCCGAGACGCGCACGATGGTCGACGGGCTGCCGGTGAGCGCCTTGACGACTTCCGGGAAAGCGGCGCCATTGCCGCCCGGCTGTTCGTGATAGACCGGCAGCTCGGTGTTGCGGAAGAAATCGAAGACGAACTTCTGGATGCGCTCGACCAGATCGGGCTCTTCCTCTTCGACCGGCGGCAGGTCGTAGCGCAGGATCTGGCCGCGCGAATAGAGATGGCGCGAATCGAGCAGCAGATTGGCGTCGCGGTCATAGATGCGGGCGCGGGTCCGGGTCGGCGAGATCAGCCTTCTCAGCACCGGCGCGACACGCTCCGGGTTGATCGGGAAGTCGAGATTATCGAGCTGGTCCGAGCCCGGCCCGAGACTTTCGCCAGCCTGCAGCTCGAGCAGCTTTTCCGGGTCGATGCTGATCGAATCCGTCTCGACCGTCGCCGACGCGGCGATGGCGCCGGCGATGATCTCGCCCTGGGTCATCAGGCTTTCGACACGGGCGTCGATCAGCCCGTCGCGGAAGGTGTTGAGATAGAGGATGCCGGTGACCAGGACGGCCAACCCGGCGAGGTTGAGGAAGAGGATGCGCCGCGTCAGGCTGGAAAAGATATGATGGCCGAGGAAGCGGCGCATCGGCACCGTGATTTTCGACACGAATGACGGCATGATGCGCGACGGCCGCCTGGCAGCGCCCGCCGGTCTGCTTCGCTGTGCTTCCACTGCCATCGAATAGCAGCTCCCGCCTAGTCTTTGCCTTGATGCATGTCGTTGTCCCAAAACCGGGACCACTTTTGGGCGACATGCATCAGCTTACGCTTCGCGGAACCGATATCCGACTCCGTAAAGAGTTTCGATCATCTCGAAGTCGTCGTCGACGGCCTTGAACTTCTTGCGCAGCCGCTTGATGTGGCTGTCGATGGTGCGGTCGTCGACATAGACCTGTTCATCATAGGCCGAATCCATCAGCGCATCACGGCTTTTTACGACACCGGGACGCTGCGCCAGCGAATGCAGGATCAGGAACTCGGTGACAGTCAGCGTCACCGGCTCGCCCTTCCAGGTGCAGGTGTGGCGCTCCTGGTCCATGACAAGCTGGCCGCGTTCGAGCGAACGGGCCTGCTGGCTGGGCGTCTTGGCCGCGGCCTCGCGGGCACTGGCCCGGCGCAGTACCGCGCGCACGCGCTCGACCAGCAAACGCTGCGAGAACGGTTTGCGGATGAAATCGTCGGCGCCCATCTTGAGGCCGAACAATTCGTCGATCTCGTCATCCTTGGAGGTCAGGAAGATGACCGGAAGGTCGGACTTCTGGCGCATGCGCCGCAGCAGCTCCATACCATCCATGCGCGGCATCTTGATGTCGAGGATGGCAAGATTCGGCGGGCGTGCCGCCAGCCCTTCCAGCGCAGACGCACCATCCGTGTAGGTCTCGACGCGATAACCCTCGGATTCGAGGGCGATCGAGACCGACGTCAGAATGTTGCGGTCGTCATCGACAAGCGCGATTGTTGCCATTTCAAGCGGCTCCCTCATGAGCTGTCCCTTCTTTCGTAGAGAAGGGGCTTTTGCAGGACAAATTAGGTACAAAATGTGGCATAGGCCTTGTCCGCTGTCACGCGCGGCGTGCCGGCGGCCACAATCCTACCTCGATATGGATTGGACGAACGAACACCGCCAATCCTTTGGGCAACCGCGAAACTTTTTGCACATATAAACGATTTAAACAACTTTCAAAATATTTAAATCGATTAATGATTTGATATCATTTGCCTTTTCTGGTTCTGACAATCTCAGCCTGCGTTGTAGGCATGCCGGAAACCTGCCGGCAAAGATGCGGAAAATCGAAGAGGGACACCTGATGTCGGAAGTCGGCAAACGCAATTCTGCCTGCGCGATCGATCATATCGGCCTGAAAACCACCGGCGTGGTGCGCTATAATTTCGGTGCGGCTTCCCTTTATGAGGAATCGATCCGGCGCGGCGAAGCCCGGCTCACCGCGCATGGCGCGCTGGTCGCCGAGACCGGCCAACACACCGGCCGCTCGCCCAAGGACAAATTCGTCGTCCGCGACGGCGCCACCGAGCCGCATGTCTGGTGGGACAACAACAAGGCAATCTCGCCTGGCCAGTTCGATACGCTGCTAGCCGATTTCCGCGCCCATGCCGCGGACAAGGATCTTTACGTGCAGGATCTGGTTGGCGGCGCCGATGAGGAGCTGAAGCTGCCCACCAGGGTGATCACCGAGTTTGCCTGGCACTCGCTGTTCATCCGCAATCTGCTCATCCGTCCGGACGTCGCGGAACTCGAGCAGTTCGTGCCCGAGATGACGATCATCGACCTGCCGTCGTTCCGCGCCGATCCCGTCCGTCACGGCAGCCGCACCGAAACTGTGATCGCCGTCGACCTGACGCGCAAGATCGTGCTGATCGGCGGCACCTCCTATGCCGGCGAGATGAAGAAGTCGGTGTTCACCATGCTCAACTATCTGTTGCCGGCGAAGGGCGTCATGCCGATGCATTGCTCGGCCAATGAAGGGCCGACCGGGGACGCAGCCGTCTTCTTCGGGCTGTCGGGAACCGGCAAGACGACACTTTCGGCCGATCCGTCGCGCACGCTGATCGGCGACGACGAGCATGGCTGGGGGCCGCACGGCATCTTCAATTTCGAAGGCGGCTGCTACGCCAAGACGATCAAGCTGTCGGCGGAAGCCGAACCGGAAATCTTCGCCACCACGCAACGCTTCGGCACCGTGCTGGAGAATGTCGTGCTGGACGCGAACCGCGTGCCGGATTTCAACGACGCAAGGCTCACCGAAAACACGCGCTGCGCCTACCCGCTCGACTTCATCCCCAATGCCAGCAAGACGGGACGCGCCAGTCATCCGAACAACATCATCATGCTGACCGCCGATGCCTTCGGCGTGATGCCGCCGATCGCGCGACTGACCCCGGCGCAGGCGATGTATCATTTCCTGTCCGGCTACACCGCCAAGGTAGCCGGAACCGAAAAGGGCGTGACCGAACCCGAAGCGACGTTTTCGACCTGTTTCGGCGCGCCATTCATGCCGCGCCATCCATCGGAATACGGCAATTTGCTGCGTGAGCTGATCGCCCGCCATGATGCCGATTGCTGGCTGGTCAACACCGGCTGGACCGGCGGCGCCTACGGCACCGGCAAGCGGATGCCGATCAAGGCGACGCGGGCATTGCTTGCCGCTGCACTCGACGGCTCGCTGAACGCAACCGCGTTCCGCACCGACGCCAATTTCGGCTTCGAGGTGCCGGTGGCTGTTCCGGGCGTCGACAGCGCCATTCTCGACCCGCGGTCGACCTGGGCCGACAAGGCCGGTTATGACCGGCAGGCAGCAAGGCTGGTCGGCATGTTCGCCGTCAACTTCGAGAAATTCGAAAGCCATGTCGACGCCGTGGTGCTGGGTGCGGCGCCGCGCATGCAGGAAGCGGCGGAGTAATCACGCCGTTGCGCTCAGCCTGTCTTTGAAAGACCCGGTCTCGATCGGGCCTTTTCTTTTTCAGTCCGCCGCGCCATGACTGCGGCATGGCGAGCGACGACAACATCATCATTGCCGACGATGCGGTGATCCACCCGGGCGACCTGCACGAGGACTTCATCCGCTCGTCCGGTCCCGGCGGCCAGAACGTCAACAAGGTGGCGACGGCGGTGCAGCTGCGCTTCGACGCGGCCAACGCAGCGGGCCTGTCCGAGCGCGTGCGCGAGCGGACGATCAAGCTTGCCGGCCAGCGTGCCACCAAGGACGGCGTCATCGTCATCGAGGCTGGCCGCTTCCGCACCCAGGAACAGAACCGGGCGGACGCCCGGGCAAGGCTCACGGCACTGGTCGCCAAGGCCGCCGAACCGCCACCGCCGCCGCGCAAGAAGACGCGGCCGTCGAAAGGCGCGGTGGAGCGGCGGCTGAAAAGCAAGGCCGGACGCGGCACGATCAAGAAACTCCGCGGCCGCGTCGGCGACGACTGAGCCGCCCGCCCCAACGTTTTCGGGTCGTTATCAGCGCTCCTGTATGGCAGTCTTCGCGATCAAAGCATCAATCCGGATTGTCGACCGACCTCATGCTCGTCCTGCCCAAAGGCGTCCGCCACATGCCGGCCTACCTGTCACGCACCGTACAGGAAGCGCTGGTCGAGGATGTCAGAAGCATCGTGCAGCAAGCGCCGCTGTTCGTACCGGCCATGCCGCGCACCGGCAAGGAGATGAGCGTGCGCATGACCAATTGCGGGCCGCTCGGCTGGGTCACGGACAAGGAAGGCGGCTACCGCTACCAGCCGACACACCCGGTGACCGGATCGCCATGGCCGCCGATTCCGGACGGGCTGCTCGACCTGTGGCGGCAGGTGTCGGGCTACCCGCACCCGCCCGAGGCCTGCCTGGTCAATTTCTATACGCCGGAAGCAAAAATGGGCCTGCATCAGGATCGCGACGAGGCCGATTTTTCGGCGCCCGTGGTTTCCATTTCGCTGGGCGACGACTGTCTGTTCAGGGTCGGCCAGACGACGCGTGAGGGCGGCACGAAGTCGTTCAGGCTGAAAAGCGGCGACGTCGTGGTGCTCGGCGGCGAAGGGCGCCTCAGCTTTCACGGCGTCGACCGCATCTACCCCTCGACCTCGGCGCTGCTGAAGAACGGAGGGCGCATCAATCTGACGCTGCGGCGGGTGACGAAACCAATCCCCGCCGCGACGAACGAAGTCTCGGAAGAAGGCCGATAGACCTCCCTCACAGCTTCCTGAGCGCCACTTCCTCAATCAGGTGGTCGGCGCCCTTGCGCAGGATGAGGTCGGCGCGAGCCCGCGTCGGCAGGATGTTCTCGCGCAAATTCTTCAGATTGATGTTGGTCCACAGGCCTTCGGCGATGGCGCGGGCCGAATCCTCCGAGAGCTGCGAATAGCGGTGGAAGAAGGAATCCGGATTGCGGAAGGCGGTCTCGCGCAGCCGCATGAAGCGCGCGGTGTACCACTGGTGGATCAACTTCTCGTCGGCATCGATATAGATGGCGAAGTCGAAGAAGTCCGACAGGAACGGCACGATCTTGCCGTCCTGCGGCAGCTTGCCCGGCTGCAGGACATTGATGCCTTCGAAGATCAGGATGTCCGGCCGGTCGATGGTGACGAACTCGCCGGGAATGACGTCATAGGTCAGGTGCGAATAGACCGGCGCGCGGACATTGCGCTGCGCCGACTTGATGCCCGACAGGAAGCGCAGCAGTGCGCCGACATCATAGCTGTCGGGAAAGCCCTTGCGCTCCATCAGGTTTTCGCGGCGCAGGACCTCGTTGGGAAGCAGGAAGCCGTCGGTGGTGATGAGATCGACCTTGGGGCTCGACGGCCAGCGCGCCAGCAACTCTTTCAGCACGCGAGCGGTGGTCGACTTGCCGACCGCGACCGAGCCGGCAATGCCGATGATGAACGGCGTCTTGACCACGTCCACCGCGTTGAAGAAGGCCTGGCGTTGCCTGAACAGCAGCTGGCTTGCTTCGACATGCGCGGACAAAAGCCGCGACAGCGACAGATAGATGCGCTTGACCTCTTCGAGGTCGACCGGGTCGTTGAGCGAACGCAGGCGGCGGAATTCATCCTCGCTCAGCGTCAGCGGCGTATCGGCGCGGAACTGCGACCATTGCTCGGCGGAGAAGAAACGAAAGGGGGAATATTTCTCGGTTGGCGCGAGCTGATCCATCGAGATATCTGCCCTCCTCGCGGTCAGCCCTTGGGCCGTGACGCCTTCTCGGCAATGCCCGAACGCCCGGTGCGGCTTTCGAGTTCCTTGAACACATCGCTCAGCGGGACCCCTGAAAGGCCGAGAACGACGAGCCAATGATACATAAGATCGGCACTTTCCGAAACGAGGGCCTGTTTGTCGCCCTTGACGGCGGCAATCACCGTCTCGACCGCCTCTTCGCCGAGCTTCTGCGCCGCCTTGTCGATGCCGCGCGCGAACAGCTTCGCCGTCCACGAGTCCGGATCATCGGAATGGGCGCGTTCCCGGACGATTTTTTCCAGATCGGAGAGTGAAAACTCGGTCATGCCGTCATCTATCTGCTTGTTTAAGCATGATCTTTCCCGAAAACCGGTTCCCACTTTTCGAGATCATGCTTTAGGTCCGATTATTTGTTGAGTCCAGCCGCATCGGCAGACCGGCCTGGGCCATATGCGCCTTGGCCTGCCCTATCGTGTAGGTGCCGAAATGGAAGATGGAAGCCGCCAGCACCGCGCCGGCATGGCCGTCTCGGATGCCTTCGACCATGTGATCGAGCGTGCCCACCCCGCCGGAAGCGATGACCGGCGCACGCACCGCGTCCGATATCGCGCGGGTCAGCGCAATGTCGTAACCGGCCTTGGTGCCGTCACGGTCCATCGAGGTCAGCAGGATCTCGCCGGCACCGCGATCGACCATCAGCCGAGCGAATTCGACCGCGTCGATGCCGGTCTTCTCGCGCCCGCCATGGGTGAAGATCTCCCAGCGATCGGCTTCGCCGGCGCCGGACACTTTCTTGGCGTCGATGGCGACGACGATGCACTGGTTGCCGAATTTGTCGGCCGCCTCGGCGACGAAATCAGGGTTCTTCACCGCCGCAGTGTTGATAGACACCTTGTCGGCACCGGCCAGCAGCAGCTTCCTGATGTCGGCGACCTGGCGCACGCCGCCGCCGACGGTCAGCGGCATGAAACATTGTTCGGCGGTGCGGGCGACGACGTCGAAGATGGTCTCGCGATTGTCCGATGAAGCCGTAATGTCGAGGAAGCAGAGCTCGTCGGCGCCGGCTGCGTCATAGGCCTTGGCCGCCTCGACCGGATCGCCGGCGTCGATGAGATCGACGAAATTGACGCCCTTGACGACACGGCCGTTCTTGACGTCGAGGCAGGGGATGACACGGGCTTTCAGCATCACCTTCCCTCTATCGTTGCGATGAGATCGTTGAGCAACAGGCCGACCAGCGGCGGAACATCGGCCTGCGCATCGAAAGCCGGATCGTAGGCGGAAACAGTTATGCCGACCACCGGCACCGCAAGCGCCATGGCACAAGCCGCATCGCGCAACTGTTCCGGGCTCGGCCCGCCGGAACTGATGTAGCGGTTCGCCTGCAGGTCCTCCGGATCATGCACGTCCAGATCGAGATGCATGTGCGCGCGTTTGGCGCCGGCGGCCTTCAGTCTCTCGGTCGCCTGGGCCATCCCGGGACACTCCGTTCGAACGATCGGCAATGTCTTGAGAAGCTGTTTTTCCGCCGGATCGAGATCGCGTGCGTTGAGGAGCACGCAACGTGACGGATCGATCGGGTGGAAGCCGGGAATGGCCGCCGCCATCGGACGCCAGCAAAGGCCGAGCACAGTCGCCAGCGCCATGCCGTCGAGAAAGCCATATATCGATGTCTCGGGCGTGTTGAGGTCGCCATGCTGGTCGGCCCAGATGATCGCATCGGCACCCTCGCCGGCGACGGCGCCGGCGCTGGTCAGACAATTTCCGGCGAGAACGATGGGAAAGCGACCGCTGTCACGGGCAAGGCGAACCTCCGTCGCGACCGCGTTGCAGACGGCAAAGCCGGTGGCGATCTCGCGCTCCTGGGCATCTCCGACCCTGCCGATATCCTCGACCGCGACGTCGTGACCGGCCATGGTCAAGGCATCGACGAGACCGCCCGATATCAGCGCGTCCGGGCCTTGGCCCATGCCGCCATGGTAGTGGCCACTGTCATAGGAGGCCAGGATGATGGAGATCTTCACGGCCGCGTCTCCGGCCTGCCTTGCAGGATCGCCAGAGCCTCGGCCGGATCGATGCGGCCGTCATAGAGCGCCCGGCCGGAGATCGCGCCTTCGAGCTTTTGCGCATCGGGCATGGTCATGCGCACGATGTCGGCGATCGAAGCGAGCCCGCCGGACGCGATGACGGGGATGGACACGGCCTCGGCGAGGTCGATTGTGGCGTCCCAGTTGATGCCTGTCAGCACGCCGTCGCGGTCGATGTCGGTGTAGATGATGGCGGCGACGCCGGCGCCCTCGAATTTCTTAGCCAGTTCGATGACACCGAGGCTCGACGCCTCGGCCCAGCCCTCGACGGCGACCTTGCCGCCCTTGGCATCGATACCGACGGCCACTTTGCCCGGGAACGCCTTGCAGGCCTGCTTGACCAGATCGGGGTCACGCACCGCAACCGTGCCGAGGATGACGCGGGCCAACCCGCGATCGAGCCAGTCTTCGATCTGCTCCAGCGTACGGATACCGCCGCCAAGCTGAACCGGGTTCTTCGTCGCCTTGAGGATGGCGCCAACCGCCGCGCTGTTGACGCTCTGGCCCTTGAAGGCGCCATTGAGGTCGACGACATGGAGCCATTCGAAACCCTGTTGCTCGAAGGCTTTTGCCTGGGCGGCCGGGTCGTCATTGTAAATGGTCGCGGTCGCCATGTCGCCGTGCTTCAGGCGCACGCATTGGCCGTCCTTGAGATCGATGGCTGGAAACAGGATCATCGGTTCAGGCGCCTTCAACGATGACGAAATGACCGGCAGAGGCGGCAAGCCGAAACTTCGAGGCATGCTGATACTCGGGCGAATGATAGCATTCGACCGCCTTGTCGTAGGATTCGAACTCGACCAGCACGTGGCGGTTTCCGGTTGGTCCTTCCGGATTCTCGTAGCGGCCGGCCCGGACGGGGAATTTCGCGCCATATTTCGCAAAGGCGACGGCATTCGCCTCGATGTATTGCTTGTACATATCGGCATCGCGGACATCGATCATCGCCATCCAGTAGCCCTTCTTGCTCATGACGCCTCAAGGCCTCCAGCGCAGGAAATTGGTGATCAACGCCAGGCCCAGCGCCTGGCTCTTTTCGGGATGGAACTGCGTGCCGACGAGATTGTCGTGGGCGACAGTGGCCGTCACCGGGCCGCCATAGTCGGCGACCGCCAGAACCTCGTCGGGCTTGCGCGCATCGAGATGGTAGGAGTGGACGAAATAGGCATGCAAACCGTCCGGCCCGGTCGGGATGCCGGAAAACAGTGGATGCTCACGCTTGAGTTCGATCGTGTTCCAGCCGATCTGCGGGATCTTGAGCGCCGGATCTGCCGGCGTGATCTCCTTGACGTCGCCGGCGATCCAGCCAAAGCCGTCGGTAACGGTCTTTTCCAGGCCGCGCTCGGACATAAGTTGCATGCCGACACAGATGCCCAGGAAAGGCCGACCCTTGACGTTGGCGACTTCTTCCACCGCTTCCCACATGCCGTCGACGGCATGCAAGCCGGCCGCGCAGTCGGCATAGGCGCCGACACCCGGCAGGACGATGCGGTCGGCGCTGCGGACCCGTTCCGCGTCGGCGGTCAGGTCGATTTCAGCGGATATGCCGGCTTCGCGCGCGGCGCGCTCGAAGGCCTTGGTGGCCGAGCGTAGATTGCCCGAACCGTAATCGATGATCGCAACCCG
This sequence comes from Mesorhizobium bavaricum, assembly GCF_056781655.1. Classification (NCBI taxonomy): domain Bacteria; kingdom Pseudomonadati; phylum Pseudomonadota; class Alphaproteobacteria; order Hyphomicrobiales; family Phyllobacteriaceae; genus Mesorhizobium; species Mesorhizobium bavaricum. The sequence goes on from NZ_CM165566.1 coordinate 736,787, forward strand.
CATGTCAGGGTCTTCCCGGAATGTGGGTCAGCCCCAGCGCCATGCCCGGCTGCGAGGGCCGTGCGAGGGCCGCATCCGGGACGATCCGCGGCGCCGGTGCGGCATGATCGGGAAGCGCCTCGGCTTCCAACGCATAGCGTATGTCGGCCTCGTCGAGGCTGCCGGCCTCGACCACGCCCCATTCATGCCAACCGCGCCGGCGGAGCGCCGCGATTCGCAACCCCTGCCCCTCCAACCCAACATAAAGTGAGACGAGCAGCGACAACAGCGAGCCGGCCAGCCCAAGGCCGAGCTTTTCGCCAAGCATCGAAAGCAGGCCCATAATGACGAAGGCGAGCCCCGCCTCGATCCACAGCCGATGCCAGGCGAACCATAGTGGCGGCACCAGAAAACCCAGCCAGGCGAAGCCATCGCGGACAAAGCGCGTTGCGTCGACCTTCTCGCCGCGGCCGGGTGGCTCCATCACGACATAGATGGCCATAACTTACCCCTTCAACGATCCCTTGGTGGAGGGAACCGCGTCCGGCTGGCGCGGGTCGCGTTCGAGCGCCGCGCGCAGCGCACGCGCCACCGCCTTGAAACAGGTCTCGGCGATATGGTGGTTGTTGGCGCCATAGTGATTGGTGACATGCAGCGTGATGCCGGCGTTCTGTGCCAGCGCCTGGAAGAATTCACGCACCAGTTCGGTGTCGAATGTGCCGATCTTCGGCGACGAGAAGGAAACGTTCCAGACCAGGAACGGCCGGCCGGATACGTCGATCGCCGCGCGCGTCAGCGTCTCGTCCATGGCGAGGTCGATCGAAGCATAGCGCATGATGCCGCGCCGTTCGCCGAGTGCATTGGCCAGCGCCTGGCCGAGCGCGATGCCGGTGTCCTCGACGGTGTGGTGGTCGTCGATGTGCAGATCGCCCTTGGCCCTGACCGTCATGTCGATCAAAGAATGGCGCGACAGCTGATCCAGCATATGGTCGAAGAACCCGACGCCCGTCGAAATGTCTGACTTGCCCGAGCCGTCGACATGGACCGATACGGCGATATCGGTTTCCTTGGTCTTGCGGCTTGCTTCGGCGGAACGGGGCGACATGACCTTGTCCTTGTCCCAGGGTTTCACGCGTTCCAAGCCTTCACCGGCTTGAAAACGAGAGCCTTCTAGCAGCATGATCCAGCGATTGCCAGTTGCCATCCCGATCGGTATCGAGCCGTTTGCAATCACCGGGCCTGTGCATACATATGGCCGATCACGTCACTCGTACCGCGCCAATCGCCTTTTGAAGGGATCGCGCGAATCGGAGCCAGGAAATGTCTAATGAACTGACCATGCACGCCACGACCATCGTGACGGTGCGCAAGGGCAACAAGGTGGTCATTGCCGGCGACGGCCAGGTCAGCCTTGGCCAGACCATCATGAAGGGCAACGCCAGGAAAGTGCGCCGCATCGGCAAGGGCGGCAATGTGATTGCCGGTTTCGCCGGCGCCACCGCCGACGCGTTCACGCTGCTGGAGCGGCTCGAAGCCAAGCTCGAGCAATATCCCGACCAGTTGACGCGCGCCTGCGTAGAACTCGCCAAGGACTGGCGCACCGACCGCTATCTGCGCCGGCTGGAAGCGATGATGCTGGTTGCCGACAAGTCGATCTCGCTGGCGCTGACAGGCACCGGCGACGTGCTCGAACCCGAACATGGCGTGATGGCCATCGGTTCCGGCGGCAATTACGCACTGGCCGCGGCACGCGCGCTGATGGACACCGACAAGGATGCCGAGGAGATCGCCCGCAAGGCGATGCAGATCGCGTCCGACATCTGCGTCTACACCAACAACAACTTCGTCATCGAAACGCTCGATGCCGGTTGATCCGGCGGTGCTGTATGATTTCCGGCCGGTGACCGAGAAAGACCTGCCGATGATCGCCGGCTGGCTCGCCGAACCGCATGTCGCGGAGTGGTGGGACGACCCCGAGACGGAAATCGCCGAGATTCGCGGCCACATCGACAGCATTTCCGTCGAGCCCTTGATCGTCGAGCTCGACGGCAAGCCGATCGCCTATCTGCAGAGCTACGACCCGCATCTGGAAGATGGCCACCCCTATGCCGACCAGCCGTTCGGCACGCTGGGCATCGACCTGTCGATCGGCCGGCCGGAGCTGGTCGGTATCGGCCACGGTTCGGCGATCGTGCGCCAGTTCGTCGAACAACTGTTCGAGGAGGGTGTTCCGCGCGTCATCATCGATCCCGACCCTGCGAACGGACGCGCCATCCGCGCCTATGAAAAAGCTGGATTCAGACCTATCGACCGCAGGCAATCGGAATATGGCGACGTCGTGCTGATGGCCGTCGATGCCGAAGCGGGCGACGCGGAAGAGGGGGAATGATCTGATGACGACACCGGTCAAGGACAGCAGCTATTCGGCCTATGAAGACAGCTGGAGGATGGGGCTGCTGCTTGTCCTGGCCCTGCTCATCTTCCAGGCGGGAGCCCTTTACGGCATGGGCCGGACGCCGATCTGCACCTGCGGTTATGTGAAGCTCTGGCACGGCGTGGTGAACAGTTCCGAGAACTCCCAGCACATCTCCGATTGGTACACGTTCTCACACATCATCCACGGTTTCCTGTTCTACGCGCTGGCAAGGTTCCTGTTCCCGCGTTCGCCAATCGGACTGAGGCTGGCATTCGCCGTTCTCATCGAAGGCGGCTGGGAGCTGCTGGAAAACAGCCCGTTCATCATCGAACGCTACCGCGCCGGCACCATCTCGCTCGATTACTACGGCGACAGCATCATCAATTCGGTGTCCGACACATTGGCCATGGTGCTGGGATTTGTGATGGCGCGAAGGCTACCTATATGGGTGATCGTCAGCCTCGCCATCATCTTCGAACTGGGTACCGGCTATCTCATCCGGGACAATCTGACACTCAACGTGATCATGCTGCTGCATCCGTTCGAGGCCATCAAGCAGTGGCAAAGTGGAATTTAGTGATATGAGCACATTCTCTCCCCGCGAAATCGTTTCGGAACTCGACCGCTTCATCATCGGCCAGAAGGACGCCAAGCGCGCCGTGGCCATCGCCTTGCGCAACCGCTGGCGCCGGCAGCAACTGCAAGGCCAGATGCGCGAAGAGGTGATGCCGAAGAACATCCTGATGATCGGGCCGACGGGCGTCGGCAAGACCGAGATCTCGCGCCGCCTGGCGCGCCTTGCCGGCGCGCCTTTCGTCAAGGTCGAGGCGACCAAGTTCACCGAAGTCGGCTATGTCGGCCGCGATGTCGAACAGATCATCCGCGACCTGGTCGAGATCGCCATCGGCCTGGTGCGCGACAAACTGCGCGAGGATGTCAAGGCGCGCGCCCACATCAACGCCGAGGAACGCGTGCTGGAAGCGCTGGTCGGCAAGACGGCGAGCCCGGCGACGCGCGACAGTTTCCGCAAGAAACTGCGCGACGGCGAACTCGACGACAAGGAGATCGAGATCGAAGTGGCCGACACCGGCACCGGCGGCATGCCCGGCTTCGAGATTCCCGGCATGCCGGGCGCCAATATCGGCGTGCTGAACATCAACGACATGCTGTCGAAGGCGATGGGCGGCAAGAAGACCAAGTCGCGCAAGACGACGGTGAAGGAATCTTACGCTCTGCTGGTCAACGACGAGTCCGACAAGCTGCTCGACCAGGACGAGGTGGTGCGCCAGGCGCTCGATGCGACGGAAAATGACGGCATCGTCTTCCTCGACGAGATCGACAAGATCGCGTCGCGTGAAGGCGGCATGGGCGCCGGCGTTTCCCGCGAAGGCGTGCAGCGCGACCTCTTGCCGCTGATCGAAGGCACCACGGTGGCGACCAAGTATGGGCCGGTGAAGACCGACCATATATTGTTCATTGCATCGGGCGCCTTCCATGTCTCGAAACCGTCAGACCTGTTGCCGGAATTGCAGGGCCGCCTGCCGATCCGTGTCGAACTGCGGGCGCTGGAGAAGGGCGATTTCGTCCGTATCCTGACCGAGACCGAAGCCAGCCTGATCAAGCAGTATATCGCGCTGATGAAGACCGAAGGCGTCGACCTGACCTTCACCGACGACGCTATCGATTCGCTGGCCGGCATCGCCGTCGACCTCAACGACAGCGTCGAGAACATCGGCGCCCGGCGGCTGCAGACAGTGATGGAGCGGGTGCTGGACGAGATCTCTTACGACGCGCCGGATCGCAACGGTACGGCGGTCACCATCGACGCCGCTTATGTGGAAAAGCATGTCGGTGATCTCTCGCGAAACACAGATTTGTCGCGATTCATCCTTTAAACGACGGCGCCGGGTCATTCCGGCGCCGGTTTAGAGTGTTGCGCGTCCTCTCGGACACGCAACGGACGCTCTAAGACTTTTAGAGTGACGCATCGTGCTTTCCAAAAATCGATTCCGATTTTTGGGCCGATGCGTTGCAACACAGTCCGGCAAACAAAATCATGTGTGGCCAGATGGCACCATCCGGCCACCTTTCGTCTTGCCGGCGGATTGGGCGCTCTCGACTCGACCAAGAGCACTACCTAGTTTGCGCGGCAACATCTGCAGGCGGCGGCGCATGAAAAAACTGATCCTGGTCATTCTCGGCTTGACGCTGGCGGCGACGCTGTTCGCCGCCGATGCGGCGGCATTGGTGCCGCCGGGAAACCGCAACGCCGAGCAGCCCGACATTCCCGGCGCCTCGAGCCGGCGCACACAAGCCACCAACACCACCTTCCAGGCGAAGTATCGCAAGGTCTACGCCCTGCTGCAGAACGACGCCGACCTGCGCGGCAAGATCAAGAAGGCGGCCGCCGCCTACGGCATCGATCCCCTGCACATCGTCGGCGCCATCGTCGGCGAGCACACCTACAATGTCGACGCCTATGACCGGCTGCAGACCTACTACGTCAAGGCGATCTCCTATCTCTCCAGCAAGCTGTCCTTCGCCTATGACGGCGAGGACATCACCGATTTCGTGCAGCGGCCGGAGTTCAAGAAATGCGCTGGGGTGTCGGACAGCTATGATCTGTGGGAGTGCCGCGAGCAGGTGTGGAACCATTCGTTTCGCGGCAAAAGCGTCGGTGGCGAGAGTTTCCCCGACGACCGGTTCGGCGCCACCTTCTTCCAGCCCTATTATGCCGGCCAGACCTTCGGCCTCGGCCAGCTCAACCCGCTGACGGCCTTGCAGATGAGCGATCTCGTGCACGAGGTTTCGGGCCTGCCGAAGCTCGACGTCGCCGATCCCAATTCGGTCTACAAGACCATCATGGATCCGGACCTGACGCTGCCTTACGTCGCCGCGACGATCCGGAAATCGATCGACGCCTACAAGAACATTGCCGGCTTCGACATTTCGGACAATCCGGGGCTGACCGCCACGCTCTACAATGTCGGCAATCCGGAGCAACGCGCCGAGGCGCTGAAGGCGGAGAACGACAGGCGCAGCGCTGCCGGCGAGCCGGAGAAGCTGCCCGAGGAGAACTATTATGGTTGGCTGGTCAACGACAAGCTGACGGAGCTGAAGGCACTTTTCTAGGGCACGTTGAGAGCCGGGCAGCGCCGATATTGAATTCGTCACCGCCGACTTCGACAATCTGCATGACGGCTCAGGCCGCCAGCAGCGACTTCAGCTTGACGGCCTGCGATCCCAGCGCTTCCGGCGCCGGCTTCGCCCGCTTGCCGATCAGCATTTCGGCCAGTCGGATGTCGCGGGCGACCGCATTGCCGGGGCCGATGCCGCTGGCCGCCACCAGCCTGCCGTCTTCGTGCAGATGGAAGAGAATGAAAGCGCCGTCGCCGAGGTCGCGGCGCACGACACTGCGGCCCTCGTCGGAAAGCCCAGCGATCTGCAGGGACAGACCATATTGATCCGACCAGAACCACGGCACCGCCGCATGCGCCTCGCAGGCGCCGAGCATGTTTTTCGCCGCCAGCGCGCCCTGGTCCTGGGCGTTGCGCCAGGCCTCCAGCCGCACGCGGCGGCCATCATAGACTGCGAGCGGAAACGAGCAGCAATCGCCGGCGGCGAAGATGTCGGGATCGCTGCTGCGCAGCTCGGCATCGACAGCGATGCCGTTGTCGATCGTCAGCCCGGCTTCGGCCGCCAGTCCGGTCACCGGCACGGCGCCGATGCCGATGACGGCGAGATCGGCTGATATCTCCTGTCCGCCGGCAAGCGCGATGCGCACCTCCTTGCCGTCATCGGCGATGGACGCAATGCCGTCGCCGCACAGGATATTCACGCCCTCGGCAATGTGCGCAGCATGGATGATTTGGGCGATCTCGGCCGGTACGCCACGCATCAAAATGCGCGGCAGCGCCTCGATGACCGTGACCGCAGCACCAAGTTTGCGGGCCGCGGCGGCAAGTTCGAGGCCGATGAAACCGCCGCCGACAATGGCAATGCGGTTGCCGGTGCGCAGATGGGCGCGAATGGCCAGCGCATCCGCGAAAGTGCGGAGATAGACGCAGCGCGAACCCAATCCCGGCATCGGCAGCTTGCGCGGGGTCGAGCCGGTGGCCAGCAGAAGCTTGTCGTAGGGCAAGACCGAACCGTCCGACAGACGCACTGTATGCGCCGCGCGATCGATCGCAACGGCCTGAACGGAATGGATATGCCGGATCGAGCTCCCGGCCAGCATCTCGTCGCTGGCGATCGCCTTGATTTCGGGCGCATCGCTGGTCATCGCCTCCTTGGACAGAGGCGGCCGTTCATAGGGCAGATGCGGTTCGTCGCCGACCAGCGTCACCGGCCCCTCATAGCCGAGATCGCGCAACGCCAATGCCGCCCGGCCACCGCATTCGCCGGCCCCGATGATGACCATCCCTCGCGTCATATCCGTCATCCGATCTGTATCAGGACTTTGCCGGCGTCGACCTTGACCGGATAGGTCCTGAGGTTGACGCAGACCGGCGCGCCGCGGGCGTCCCCCGTCTTGTAGTTGAAGCGGCCATTGTGCTTGGGGCATTCGATGATGTCGTCCATCACCAACCCGTCTGCAAGATGCACCTTTTCGTGGGTGCAGAGACCATCGGTGGCGAAATAGTCATCATCGGGGCTGCGATAGATGGCGAAGGTGCGGCCGCCATGGTCGAAGCGCATCACATCCTCTTCATCGATATCGCCTGCGGCACACGCCTCGACCCAGTCGCTCATTCAGTCCTCCCCTGGAAATCGGATAGCCAGCGCGCGGTCATTCCGCGGCAGCGGCGACGGCATCGGTGTGGGATTCGTCGCGGTATGGCCTGGCGGTCGGCGGCAGCTCACGCTTGAGGAAATAGTCCTCGTTGCGCAACTGGCGCAGGAAGGCCGGGATCATTTCGCGATAGCCGGCCAGGATCGACGGGGTCGGTGCCGGCAGGTCGTGCTTGATCAGCGCATGCAGCCTCGGCAGCGCATGATAGGGCACCATCGGAAACATGTGATGCTCCACGTGGTAGTTCATGTTCCAATAGATGAAACGGCTGATCGGGTTCATGTAGACGGTGCGGCTGTTGAGGCGATGATCGGTGACGTTGTCGGCCAGGCCGCCATGTTGCAGCAGCCCGACCATGACGTGATGCCAAGCGCCATAGAGCCTGGGCAGGCCGACCAGCATCAAGGGCAGGTACGAGCCGGTATAGACCGCCAGCGCGATGGTTGCGGCATAGATCGCTGTCCAGATGCGGGCAAAGCGGATCGCCTTCGGCTGCTCCTGCTCGGGGATGAAGGTCTTTTCCGCCGCACTGATGTTGCCGGCGGCGTTGCGCAGCATGTCGCTCATCGCATGCCAGGCGTCGAGCACGCCGACAAAGGCAAGGACGACGCGCGGCAGATCCGGCGGCCGCATGACGGAGATTTCCGGGTCGCGGCCAACAATGATGGTGTCGGTGTGATGGCGCGTGTGGCTCCAGCGCCAGGTCACCGGATTGCGCATGATCATGAAGCAGGCGATCTGATAGATCGCATCATTCATCCATTGCGTCCGGAAGGCGGTGCCGTGGCCGCATTCATGCCAGCGTGAATCGGTGGATGAGCCGTAGAGGACGCCATAGACGAGGAAGAACGGCACGCACCACCATGTGCCCCAGAACCAGGCGCCGCCCGCGCCACTGACGATCAGGGCGGCGAGCCAGATGATGGTGTCGCGGATCGCCGGTGCGTCGGAGCGCTGCATCAGCTCCTTCATCTGCTTGCGCGGGATGTCGGTATGATACCACTCGGCCGCCGACAGGCCGGTCTCGACGGCGAGCTTGGCGTCGCGGCCGATCAGGCTGTAGTCACGCCGGGACGGCGTTGTGGACATGATTGCCTCCCTTGGCAAAGGCATTCGCCAGGCGAATGCCCGATATCCCTTGGCTTCGAACCTGAAAATAACGCCGACACCTGATAGACTCAACATCACAAAGATAGTTTCTATCATTTCCTATCATGATGATGTAAGAAGGCCGAACAATCCAGTGAGGCGAGCATGGCGAAACGGCCGACCATCACCGACCTGGCGCGCATCTCCGGGGTCAGTGTTGCCACGGTGGACCGCGTCCTCAACAGCCGCCTGCCGGTGCGCGAAGATACCGCGCGCCGCGTCTACGAGGCAGCGACCGAGATCGGCTATCACGCCGCCGGGCTGATCAAGCAGCGGATGCGCCACGAATTGCCCGAGTACCGGCTCGGTTTCCTCCTGCTCAAGGGCAACTATGTCTTCTACAGCGAATTCGCCCGCGAGCTTGAGCTCGCCGTGTCGCGATCACCGCGCTTCCGCGGTGTCGCCATCATCGACTTCGCGGACTCGCTGGCCCCGGATGAGATCGTCGAGCGCGCGCGCAGGCTGGCAGCCAAATGCAGGGCCGTCGCCCTGGTCGGGCCGGATCACCCGACACTGACGGTCGCCGTCGAGGAGATGAAGGCGAAAGGGCTGCCGGTGTTTTCCCTGCTGTCCGACTTCGCGGCGGGCATTCGCGAAGGCTATGTCGGCCTCGACAACCGCAAGGTCGGCCGCACCGCGGCCTGGATGATTTCGAAGGCCGCCAGGCGGCCGGGCAAGGTCGCGCTGTTCGTTGGCAGCCACCGCTTTCACGGCCATGAACTGCGCGAGATCGGGTTTCGCTCCTTCTTTCGCGAGCAGGCGCCGGAATTCACCTTGCTGGAGACATTGGTCAACCTGGAAGCCAACCAGATCACGCAGGACACGCTGCTCGACCTCCTCGGCCACCACCCTGATCTCGTCGGCTGCTATGTCGCCGGGGGCGGCATGGAGGGTGCGGTCGCGGCACTCAGGCAAGCAAAGCCGGCCGAGATGCCCGCGGTCATCTGCAATGAGATCACGGCGGTATCGCGCTCCGCCCTGGCGGACGGTGTCCTGACGATGGTGATCTCGACGCCGCTGGCAGCACTTTGCCGCGAACTGGTCGACCTGATGGCACATGCCATCGAAACCGGTGCCGCGAACGCACCTGGCCAGACGTTCCTGCCGTTCGACATCTACCTGCCCGAGAACATCTAGGCTCTCGACCTTCGCGTTCGGCCGGAGCGCCTTCGATGCGCGGCTGACCGTCGGCGCCGGAGACCTGGCGGGAAGCGCCCGTCATCCGAAAATCGCTCATCCGGTTTTGGAATCTCCCTTGACGCCCCGAGGCAAAATGGAATAAATATTTCACCAACTGTGTATTTTGGTTCTTTCGTTCCGGAACATCTGTTTCAAACAGAGGGTTTGGCGTTCCAGCAAACGGGAAACGCCACCCGGAACAGAAATGACAATCGGGAGAGATTCCCCGGGGAGATCGGGGATTCCGGATAGATCGGTGCAACCGGACACCAATATGTGGAGGAGAAACACAATGAAGAAACTGATTTTGGGCGTCGCTTTCGCGGCGCTGATGAGTTCATCCGCCATGGCCGCCAAGGTCGGTGTGTCGATGGCCAAGTTCGACGACAACTTCTTGACCGTGCTGCGCAACGGCATGATCGAGCAGGCCAAGGGCATGAGCGGCGTGGAGCTGCAGGTCGAGGACGCGCAGAACGACGTCGCCAAGCAGCTCGACCAGATCAAGAACTTCGCCGCCTCGGGCGTCGATGCGATCATCGTCAATCCGGTCGATACCTCGGCCACGCAGGCAATGTCGGACGCCGCTGCGGCCGCCAAGATCCCGCTGGTCTACGTCAATCGCGAACCGGTCAATGTCGACACACTGCCGGACAACCAGGCCTTCGTCGCTTCGAACGAGGCCGATTCCGGCACGCTCGAAACCAAGGAAGTCTGCCGCCTGTTCAAGGAAGCCGGCAAGAAGGAAGCCAACGTCTATGTGATCATGGGCGAACTTTCCAACCAGGCCGCCGTGCAGCGCACCAAGGATATTGAAGAGGTGATCGCCACGCCGGATTGCAGCTTCATCAAGATCATCGACAAGCAGACGTCGAACTGGAACCGCGACGAGGCGCAGAACCTGATGACCAACTGGCTGTCGACCGGCAAGCCGTTCGACGGCGTCATTGCCAACAATGACGAAAGCGCCATCGGCGCCATCCAGGCGATGAAGGCCGCCAACATCGACATGAAGTCGGTCGTGGTCGGCGGCGTCGACGCCACGCAGGATGCGCTTGCCGCGATGCAGGCCGGCGACCTTGACGCAACCGTGTTCCAGGACGCGGCCGGCCAGGGCGCGGGCGCGCTGGATGCGGCACTTAAACTGTCCAAGGGCGAGAAGGTCGAACACAAGGTCTACGTGCCCTTCCAGCTGGTAACGCCAGCGAACATCGACAAGTTCCTGAAGAAGAACTGAGCGGCGGACATACGGAGCGGCGCCAAGAGCGCCGCTCCCCTTTCCCTCAGCGCCGGCATGGCAGCGAGGGGCGACCGCGGCTGACGGAGGAGAGAAGATTTGGCACAGACATCTCATGGCGTCGGCGGGGTCGGCTATGACGCGAAGAAGCGCGCATGGCCTGCCGAAATCAACGTCTTCCTGGCGCTTGTCATCCTCGTCGTCGTCTTCGAACTGATCGGCCGGATCTTTCTCGGCGACAGCTTCCTGTTCAACACCCGCAGCGACGTCAGCGCGATCTTCAACGAGGCGCGCCTGCAGATCATCATCCTGCAGGTGTCGATCGTGGGCATCATCGCCATCGGCGTCACGCAAGTGATCATCACCGGCGGCATCGACCTGTCCTCGGGTTCGATCGTCGGCGCGACCGCGATGATCGCGATGAGTTTTGCCCAGGTGGCGACCGTCAACGGCAACCCCAACCCCAAGGCGATGTTCCTGGCGCAAGGCTGGACCGACCTGCCCGTCATCGTGCCGGTGCTGGTGGCGATCGGCTGCGGGCTGTTCGCCGGCCTGGTCAACGGCGCCTTGATTGCCTACACGCGCATTCCGCCATTCATCGCCACGCTCGGCATGATGGTGACCGCGCGCGGCATCGCCAAATGGTGGTCAAAGGGGCAGCCTATCTCGTTTCCTACCGAAGGTTTCGCGGCAATCGGCAAAGGCCTGATGCCGGTCATCATCTTCCTGTCGCTGGCGGTGCTGTTCCAGCTGATCATGACCTACACACGGTACGGCAAGCACTGCTACGCGATCGGCTCCAACGAGGACGCCGCGCGCATGTCCGGCATCAAGATCGCCAACCACAAGATCCTCGTCTACGTCATCGCCGGCGTGCTCGCAGCACTGGCCGCCGTGGTGCTGAGTTCGAAAAACCTCACCGCGCAATCGGGCATGGGCGTGATGTACGAACTCGACGCGATCGCCATGGCGGTCATCGGTGGCGTCTCTTTGTCGGGCGGCCGCGGCTCGATCGTCGGTACGGTGATCGGCTCGCTGATCTTCGGCGTCATCATCTCCGGCTTCACCTTCCTGCGCCTCGACGCCTATTACCAGGAGATGGTCAAGGGCGTGATCATCGTCGGCGCAGTCGTTCTCGACCAGTGGCGTCAACGCCTTAGGGCAATGAGGGCTTGATCATGGCAGACATCGTCCTGAAGACCGAAAACCTGACCAAGCGCTATGGCGGCGTGCATGCGCTGGAGGGAGCGAACTTCGAGCTGCGCAAGGGCGAGCATGTCGCCATCATGGGCGACAACGGCGCTGGCAAGTCGACCTTCGTACGCCAGATCACCGCTGTCGAGCAACGCACGGATGGCAAGATCTGGTTCGACGGCAAGGAAGTCAACTTCACCGGCCCGATCGAGGCCCGCGAGGCGGGCATCGAGACGGTGTTCCAGAACCTGGCGCTGGCCGACGACCTCGACGTGCCGTCGAACCTGTTCCTCGGCCGCGAAAAGGTGCTGTTCAATCTCGGACCGTTCTCGATCCTCGACCGCAAATACATGCGCAAGGCGACCGAAGCGGCGCTGATCCGCACGGCGGTGAAGATCCCCAACCTCTCCAACACCATCCGCCACATGTCGGGCGGCCAGCGCCAGTGCGTGGCGATCGCCAGGACCGCCACCTTCGCCTCCAAGCTGATCATCATGGATGAGCCGACGGCAGCCCTGGGCGTGCAGGAGACCGCACAGGTCGAAAACATCATCCGCACGCTGAAGGACAATGGCGAGCCGCTGGTCCTGATCAGCCACAACATGCGCCAGGTGTTCGATCTTTGCGACCGCATCGTCGTTTTCCGGCGCGGACGCATCGTCGCCAACCTGCGCAAGCAGGACACCGACGGCAACGATATCGTCTCCTACATCACCGGCGCCAAGACCGGGGAGGCGGAACTCGCGGCTTAGGCCGGGCGCGGAGGCGGTGGTCACCGCCTCCCTGTCGATCTTGTGTCTTGACCGGAAAATCACCCGCGCCCGTGACCGGCGCCCTGCTTCGAACCACCCTCAAAGGACATTCCATGACTCTCCGCTTCGCCCTCCTCGGTGCCGGCCGCATCGGCAAGGTTCACGCCCGCGCCGTCGGCTCCAATCCGCAGGCCAAACTGGTTGCCGTTGCCGATGCGTTCGAGAAAGCGGCGACCGAGCTGGCGACGGCCTATGGCGCCGAGGTGCGCAGCATCGAAGCCATTGAAAAGTCCAAGGACATCGATGCCGTCGTCATCTGCACGCCGACCGACACCCATGCCGACCTGATCGAACGTTTCGCCAAGGCCGGCAAGGCGATCTTCTGCGAGAAGCCGATCGACCTCAACGTCAAGCGCGTCGAGAAGTGCCTGGCCGTGGTCGAGAAGACCAAGGCAACGCTGATGGTCGGCTTCAACAGGCGCTTCGATCCGCATTTCGCCGCCGTGCGCAAGGCGATCGACGACGGCGCCATCGGCACCGTCGAGATGGTGACCATCACCTCGCGCGATCCGGGCGCGCCGCCGATCGATTACATCAAGCGCTCCGGCGGCATTTTTCGCGACATGACCATCCATGATTTCGACATGGCGCGCTTCCTGCTCGGCGAGGAGCCGGTGGCGGTCAGCGCGCATGCCTCGGTGCTCGTCGACAAGAAGATCGGCGCGGCCGGCGATTTCGACAGCGTCAGCGTCATCCTCGAGACCGCTTCCGGCAAGCAGGCCGTCATCTCCAACTCGCGCCGCGCCACCTATGGCTACGACCAGCGCATCGAGGTGCATGGCTCGAAAGGCATGATCGCGGCCGAAAACCAGCGCCCGGTGTCGATCGAACTGGCCAACGAGAAGGGCTATACGCGCCCGCCGCTGCACGACTTCTTCATGACCCGCTACCTCGACGCCTATGCCAACGAGATCGCTTCCTTCATCACAGCCGCGACGTCAGGCAAGAAGGCCGCACCGAGCGGCGCGGACGGCCTTGTGGCGCTGAAGCTGGCCGATGCGGCGCTGAAGTCGGCGACATCAGGCAAGACCGTCCGTCTCGACACGGCGAAGTAAGAACCGGGATCCGGACCAGGGCACAGGAGCAGAGTGATGAGTACATCCGCCGGTCGCAATCATGAAGCGCGCGCCATCGTCACCGGCGGCGCGCAAGGCATCGGCTTCGCCGTCGCCGAGGCATTGGCAGACGAGGGCTGCCGGGCCCTGGCTCTGGTCGGGCGCTCGCAGGAGAAGGGCGACAAAGCCGTCGCCCATTTCAAGAAAGCCGGCGTCGACGCCATCTTCATCAGCGCCGATGTTTCAAAGGTGGCCGACTGCAAGCGTACGGTGGCGACCGCGATCTCGCATTTCGGCACCATCAACGCGCTGGTCAACGCCGCCGCGACGTCGGCGCGCGGTTCGTTGGTCGAGACTTCAGAAGAGCTTTTCGACACTATTTTCGACACCAATGTGCGTGGCCCGTTTTTCCTGATGCAGGGCGTGGTGGCGCATCTGCTCGAGAAAAAGAAGCCGGGCTCGATCGTCAATGTGCTGTCGATGTCGGCGCATTGCGGCCAGTCGTTCCTGACCGCCTATTCGACCAGCAAGGGCGCGCTGATGACGCTGACCAAGAATGTCGCCAATGCCCATCGAGGCAACCGCATCCGCTGCAACGCCGTGCTGCCCGGCTGGATGGACACCGAGGGCGAGGACATCGTGCAGAAGAAATGGCACGATGCGCCTGACGACTGGCTGGCTAAGGCCGAGGCCGCGCAGCCGATGGGCCAGTTGGTGAAGCCGGCGCAACTCGCCCGGCTGATCAGCTACATGGTCAGCCCGCAGTCGGGCGTGATGACTGGGTCGCTGGTCGACTACGATCAGAGCATCGCAGGCTCATCGCCAGAGTAGTCTCATCAGGTACGTGACAAACGCCTCGGCTTCGACTATATGAGCCTCATGATCAACCTGACCGCCACGTATTGGTACTTTAGGAGCTCGCTGGCGGCGGGAGGATTGTGCTCGATCTGAAGATTGCAGCATCAATATCCGAACAGCCGCCAGACCTGGCGGCTTTTTTGTTTCAGCCGGCAGGTCTCCTAACAGGAGCAGAAAGCCGTGTTGACCACCACAGATGACCTCCGGGTCAAGGAAATCAGGGAATTGAGTACGCCGGACCAGGTGATGCGGGAGATACCGCGCACGCTGACGGCGACGCGCACCGTTAGCGCGTCACGCAATGCGATCCACGCCATCTTGAACGGTACCGACGATCGACTGCTCGTCATCGTCGGCCCGTGTTCGATCCACGACCCGGTCGCTGCGGTGGACTATGCCAGCCGTCTGGCGGCGCTGCGCGAGGCCCTGTCCGACCGGCTCGAGATCGTGATGCGGGTCTATTTCGAGAAGCCGCGCACGACGGTGGGATGGAAGGGGCTGATCAACGATCCCGACCTCGACGACAGCTTCAACATCGACAAGGGGCTGCGGATGGCGCGCAACGTGCTCTCCGCCGTCAACAATCTCGGCCTGCCGGCGGCGACCGAATTCCTCGACATGACCACCCCGCAATACATTGCCGACCTCGTCGCCTGGGGCGCGATCGGTGCGCGCACGACCGAGAGCCAGATCCACCGCGAGCTGGCATCCGGCCTGTCCTGCCCGGTTGGCTTCAAGAACGGCACCGACGGCAATCTGCGGATCGCCGCCGAGGCGGTAAAATCGGCCGCCCAGCCACATCATTTCATGGCGGTGACAAAGGGCGGACGCAGCGGCATCGCGACGACCACCGGCAATGAGGACTGCCACGTCATCCTGCGCGGCGGCATCGCGCCCAATTACGACGCGACGAGCGTCGAGGCAGGGAGTGTGGAACTCGCCCGCATCGGCGTGGCCCCTCGGCTGATGATCGATGTCAGCCATGCCAACAGCGCGAAGAAGCCCGAGAACCAGCCGAAGGTCGCGGCTGATGTCGCGGGCCAGGTCGCGGCGGGCGACGAGCGCATCATCGGCGTCATGATCGAGAGCAATCTCGTCGCCGGGCGGCAGGACGTGGTGCCCGGCAAGCCGCTCGTCTACGGCCAGAGCATCACCGATGGCTGCATCGACTGGGCGACCACCGAGACGGTGCTGCACGGCCTTGCCGGCGCCGTCGAGTGGCGCCGCTCAGCGCGCCGCGCCATGATGGACAACCGGCAGGGCGCCGCCTGACAAGGCCGACAATGCCAGCGAGGATAGGGCGGCGGATCACGCCGCCTTCAAACCTTGCCAGGCGGTCAGCACCGACACCGCAACCAGCAGTAGTCCGGCCGTCCGGCCGGCAAATGCGGTCGCCCGGGGATTGGCGACCAGCAGATTGCGGCTGCGACCGGCAGTAATGGCGAGCCCGCCGTAGACGGCAAACTGCACCGCGAGCGTCATCAATCCCATGATGGCCGCCTGCGCCCAGATCGGACCGAAGGCCGGCTTCAGGAATTGCGGGTAGACCGCAAAGACGAAGAGGTAGGCTTTGGGATTGATCAAGCAGATCACCAGCCCCTGGCGAAACGCCTTCCATGCGGAGCGGCTGCCGGCGGGCCCCTCGTGGCCGACCTTGATCGAGCTGCGCATCAGCGTCAGGCCGATAAAGGCCATGTAGGCGGCGCCGGCAATCAGCAGCGGATTGTAGAGGATCGGCACGAAATGCATCAGGAGGCCGACGCCGACTGCGCCGTTCAGCGTGTGCACCATGCCGCCCAGCATGATGCCGCCGGTGGCGGCAAGCCCTCTGTTGCCGCCGCCGGTCAGCGCATTGGCAAGCACGAAAAGCATGTCCATGCCAGGCACGATGATGATGCCGAACAGAAGGAGGAAGAACAGCCAGAGATTTTCCGCATAGCCCATGTCAGTTGCCTGTCGCCTCGCCCGGCCAAGCCGCTGAGGAATGTGTTGATTTTCAACTCGATAGGCAGTCGTATAGGCCAACCCTACTGACGATGTAGTGTCAGTTGCGATCGAAACGGGTGAGGAAATGCGCAAGGCGTCACGCCTGTTCGAGATCATCCAGATCGTGCGGCTGGCGCGGCAACCGGTGACGGCGGCCATGATGGCCGAACGACTGGAAGTAACGGTGCGCTCCGTCTATCGCGACATTGCGGCGTTGCAGGCGATGCGCGTGCCGATCGAGGGCGGGCGCGGCATCGGCTATATCCTGCGCCCCGGCTTTGACCTGCCGCCGCTGATGTTTTCGATCGAGGAGATGGAGGCGATCGTTCTGTCGCTCGCGCTGCTGGAGCGCACGGGGGACAGCGAGTTGAAGCAGGCGGCCAAGCGTGTCAGCGCCAAGATTGCCGGCGCGGTGCCACCACCGTTGCGGCAGACATTCGACGCCAATGCGTTGCACGCTTGGGGGTTCGCCGCGCCCTCGGTCGGTGCGGTCGATCTGGCGCTGGTGCGCCGCGCCATCCGCGACGAGGAGAAGCTCGACCTGTCCTACCGCGACGAACACGGCCGCGCCTCCGAGCGGCTGATCCGCCCGATCGCCCTCATCTATTACGCCGAAAGCGCCAACGTCGTCGCCTGGTGCGAGCTGCGCCAGGCGATCCGCAATTTCCGCAGCGACCGGATCGAGGATTGCCAGGCGACAGGGCTACGGTTCAAGGGCGAAGGCGATCGGCTGCGGCAGGTCTGGGTAGACGGGTGGGAGACGAACGCCCCGGTCGCCGGTGGCTGAAGCTCGCGAGGCGGATGGCAGAAACCTATGCCAAGCGAGGACTACCGCAAATCCACCCAGCGCTTTTCCTCGAACGAGCGTGCCATTGCGTGCACGGTGCGCTCGATTTCGAGCCCCTCGGCAAACTCGATGACCCGCGCCGGCTTGCCGGCAAGCCGCGTCAGCAGCTCGTGGCATTCGATGATCTTGAGATCGTTGAAGCCGAGGCCATGGCCGGGCGCCGGCAGGAAGGCGTCGTAGGGCTTGTGATGCGGCGCCACCAGGATGGTGCGATAGCCCTGCTCGGTCGGGCGATCAGCCGTCACGTAGAGCTGGATTTCGTTCATCCGCTCCTGGTCGAACAGGATCGATCCCTTCGAGCCGAAAATCTGGATGGCGATGCGGCCCTTGCGGCCCCAGGCCGAACGGTTGACCAGCAGCGTGCCGGCAATGCCGTTCTCCAGATGCATCAGTACGCTGGCGATATCGTAGGTCTCCACCGCGCGGCGGCCGCCGGCCGCGAGCTTGCGGTCGGCATAGGGCTTGGCCATGTCGCAGATGACGCTGGCGACGCGGCCGAACAAGGCGGAGACCAGCGACAGCGGATGCACGGCGAAATCGTCGAGCGCGCCATAGCCGGAAGCGGCTTCGTGCTTCCAGAAGAACAGCGCCTCCGGGTCGGCCATGAAGTCCTCGTCCATCTCGATGCGCAGATGGTTGACCTCGCCGATGATCTTCTCGTCGAGCAGCGCGCCGATGTGACGGATGGCCGGGCTCTGGATGTAGTTGTAGCCGAGGGCGGCGACCTTCCCTGACTTTTTCGCCGCGGCCGCCATGGCTTCGGCCTCGGCAAAACTCGGCGCCATCGGCTTTTCGCACCACAGATGCTTGCCGGCCTCGAGGATGGCGATGGCCATCTCCGGATGGAACTGGTTGGGCGTGGTGAGCGAGACGATATCGACTTCCGGGTCGTTGACGACGGCGCGCCAGTCGCCGGACGCCTTGGCGAAGCCGAACTCGCCCGCCTTGCGCCTGGCGAGGTCCTCATTGACCTCGCCAAGATGGACGAGGCGGGGCTTGGCCACGTCGGGAAAGACGGCGCCCACGGCACTCCATGCGATGGCATGACACTTGCCCATGAAACCCGTGCCGATAAGACCGACGCCGACCATTTTCCGTTTCTCCACTGCCTGAAGCGTTGCGTGGATGAATTAGTCCATTTTACCTCGGAATGGAATGTCTGCCTCATTTATTATGGCGTTCTTGCGCAGGCTCGCTATGATGGGGCAGAGAGGGTACCCATATAGATGAGCCTGGACAGAGCGACGATGGACGAACGGGTACCTCGCGATTTCGAGACGCTGCGCGCCACCATCCTGGACCGGCGCGAAAGCCTGCCGAAGCGCATCGCCCAGATCGCCGCCTATGCGCTCGACAATCCCGATGACATCGCCTTCGGCACCGCCGCCAGCATCGCTGCGTCGGCGGGCGTGCAGCCGTCGACCTTGATCCGCTTCGCCCAGCAGCTCGGCTTCGACGGGTTCACCAGCCTGCAGCAGGTGTTTCGCGAGCGGTTGCGCGAGCGCAATTCATCCTATGACGAACGCCTGCAGGCCTTGCGCGTCAAGGCCGAAGGCGGCGCCGGCCACCGGGCAATCTTCGACGGCTTCGTCGCCGCCGCCAGCACCTCGCTCAACGACATTTCGCGCACCTTGGACGACGCGCATCTGGAAGACGCGATTTCCCTGCTGGCAAAGGCGGAGACCATCTACGTGCTGGCCAAGCGCCGTTCCTATCCGGTGGCGTCCTACATCGCCTACGCGCTGGGCAAATTGAAGATCCGCAACCAGCTGATCGAATCCGCGGCCGGGCTGAACGCCGAGATGATCGCATTCGCCACGCCGGCGGATGCCGTCATCGCCATAAGCTTCTCGCCCTACGCGCCGGCCACCATCGAGGAGGCACGCAGCATTTCGGAACAGGGCGTGCCGATCGTCGCCATCACCGACAGCTCGTTCTCACCGCTCGCGCAGTTCGCCAGCGTCTGGTTCGAGGTTGCCGAGGCGGATTTCGCCGGCTTCCGCTCGCTGTCGGCGACGATGGCTCTGGCCATGGCGCTGACCGTCGGCGTCGGCGAGAAGCGGCGCAGCACAAGTAAGAGACGCAAGGTCTAGCAGCCACCTCAAAGGCAATTTTAGGCAAAGGAATGCTCATTCCATATTGACTATGGATTGGAATTATTATTTCATATTCCCCGGCGCCACGCTGCCGCTCGCGCGTGTACCCCAAAACAACAAGGCCGACGGGAGGTTCCAATGAGCGAAGCCGTGGACGCGAAACAGGCGCCGCTCGACGTCATCACCATCGGGCGTGCTTCCGTCGACCTTTATGGCCAGCAGATCGGCTCGCGGCTGGAGGACATCACCTCGTTCGCCAAGTCGGTCGGCGGCTGCCCGGCCAACATCTCGGTCGGCACGGCCAGGCTCGGACTGCGCTCGGCGCTGCTCACCCGCGTCGGCGACGAGCAGATGGGCCGCTTCATTCGCGAACAGCTCAAGCGCGAAGGCGTCAACGTCGACGGGCTGAAGACCGACAAGGAGCGGTTGACCGCGCTGGTGCTGCTGTCGGTCGAGGACGAAGGCGTTTCGCCGATGATCTTCTACCGCTCGGACTGCGCCGACATGGCGCTGGCGCCGGAAGACATCGACGAGGCCTTCATCGCCTCGGCGCGCTCCATCGTCGTCACCGGCACGCATTTTTCCCGCCCCAACAGCGATGCCGCCCAGCGCAAGGCCATCCGCATCATCAAGGCCAAGGGCGGCAAGGTCGTGTTCGACATCGACTATCGGCCGAACCTCTGGGGTCTGGCCGGCCATGCCGAAGGGTTCGAGCGCTATGTCAAGTCGGACCGGGTCTCGGCCCAGTTGAAGACTGTACTGCCCGATTGCGACCTGATCGTCGGCACCGAGGAAGAGATCATGATTGCGTCGGGCGCCGACGACTGCCTAAGCGCATTGAAGACGATCCGCTCGCTGTCTGCGGCGACCATCGTTCTGAAACGCGGCGCCATGGGCTGCATCGTCTATGACGGGCCGATCAGCGACGATCTGGAAGACGGCATCGTCGGCAAGGGTTTTCCGATCGAGATCTACAATGTGCTGGGCGCTGGCGATGCCTTCATGTCCGGCTTCCTGCGCGGCTGGCTGGGTGGGGAAGATCATGCCACGGCGGCGACCTGGGCCAATGCGTGCGGCGCCTTTGCCGTGTCGCGGCTGCTCTGTGCGCCGGAATATCCGACCTTCGAGGAATTGCAGTTCTTCCTCAAGAACGGCAGCAAGCACCTGGCGCTGCGCAAGGACGAGGCGATCAACCATATTCATTGGGCGACCACCCGCCGGCGCGACGTTCCCTCGCTGATGGCGCTCGCCTGCGACCACCGCATCCAGCTCGAGGATGTGGCGGCGAAGGCCGGTGCCGATCCCGCACGAATCCGCGACTTCAAGGTGCTGGCGGTCAAGGCGGCGGCGAAGGTCGCTGCCGGCCGCGACGGCTATGGCATGCTGATCGACGAGAAGCATGGCCGCGAGGCGATGTTCGAATTCGCCCGCCATCCCTTCGCCTGGCTCGGGCGGCCGGTCGAATTGCCGGGCTCACGGCCGCTGCGCTTTGAATTCTCGCAGGACATCGGCTCGCAGCTTGTCGAATGGCCGGTCGACCACTGCATCAAGTGCCTGTGCTTCTATCATCCCGACGATCCGGCGGCGCTCAAGGAAGAGCAGCAGCAGAAGCTGCGCGCGCTGTTCGAGGCGGCGCGGAAAGTAGGCCGAGAACTCCTCGTCGAGATCATCGCCGGCAAGCACGGCAAGCTCGACGACACGACCATTCCGCGCGCGCTGGAGGAACTCTACGCGCTCGGCATCAAGCCGGACTGGTGGAAGCTCGAACCGCAGGCTTCGGCGGCTGCGTGGGCCAAGATCGAAGCGGTGATCCTGAAGCACGATCCGTGGTGCCGCGGCGTCGTGCTGCTCGGGCTGGAAGCGCCGCAAGACGAGCTGGAAGCGGCGTTCGCCGCCACCGCCAAGGCGCCCATCGTCAAGGGGTTTGCCGTCGGCCGCACCATCTTCGTCCACGCGGCCGAACAATGGCTGGCCGGCAAGATGTCGGATGACGAGGCGATCGCCGACATGGCGTCGCGCTTCGAACAGCTGACCGAAGCGTGGCTTGCCGCGCGCGGCCGCAAAGCAGCATAAGAAGGCGCGGCATAGGACTGCGGAGGAAAATACCATGAGCAAGACAATCCGCCTGACGATGGCGCAGGCGCTGACCCGCTTTCTCAGCAAGCAGATGACCGAGATCGACGGCAAGAAAGTCCCGATCTTCGGCGGCGTCTGGGCGATTTTCGGCCATGGCAATGTCGCCGGCATCGGCGAAGCGCTCTACCAGGTGCGCGACGAGTTGCCGACCTTCCGCGCCCACAACGAACAGGCGATGGCGCATGCGGCGATCGCCTATGCCAAGGCCAATTTCCGCCGCCGCTTCATGGCTGCGACGTCATCGATCGGCCCCGGCGCGCTCAACATGGTGACGGCGGCGGCACTGGCCCACGTCAACCGGCTGCCGGTTCTGTTTCTGCCCGGCGATGTCTTCGCCAACCGCATCCCCGATCCGGTGCTGCAGCAGGCGGAGGATTTCTCCGACGGCACGGCGACGGTCAATGACTGCTTCCGTCCGGTGTCTCGCTATTTCGACCGGATCACGCGGCCGGAGCAGATCATCCCGGCGCTGACCCGCGCGATGCAGGTGCTGACCGATCCGGCCGATTGCGGCCCGGTGACGCTGTCGCTGTGCCAGGACGTGCAGGCCGAGGCCTATGATTATCCCGAGAGCTTCTTTGCCGAGCGGGTCTGGCATCAGCGCCGGCCGCGCCCGGACCGCCATGAGCTTGCCGCCGCGGTGGCGGCGCTCAAGGGCGCGAAGAAGCCGCTGGTGATCGCCGGCGGCGGCGTCCTCTATTCCCAGGCTTCGCACGAGTTGGCGAAATTCGCGCAAGGCGCCGGCGTTCCGGTCTGCGAGACGCAAGGCGGCAAATCCTCGCTGCCGGACGATCATCCGCTCAACATGGCGGCGGTCGGCGTCACCGGCACCTCGGCCGCCAACCGGCTGGCTGAAGAAGCCGATGTCGTGCTGGCCATCGGCACGCGCCTGCAGGATTTCACCACCGGCTCGTGGGCGTTGTTCAAGAACTCCGGCAAGACCATCATCGGGCTCAACGTGCAGCCGTTCGACGCCGGCAAGCATCGGGCGCTGCCACTGGTCGCCGATGCGGCGGAGGGGCTGGCCGAGCTCGGCGCGGCGCTGAAGGGCTGGAAGGCGCCGGCAAGCTGGACCGACAATGCGGCCACCGGCAAGACGGCCTGGCAGGCCGAGGCCGCCAAGGTGACGGCGTCGACCAATGCCGCCTATCCTTCCGACGCGCAAGTGATCGGCGCCGTGCAGCGTGCGATGGGCACTGGCGTGACGCTGCTGCATGCCGCCGGTGGTCTGCCCGGCGAACTGCACAAGCTCTGGCAAGCGGGCGCCCCCGGCTCCTACCACGCCGAATACGGCTTCTCGACCATGGGCTACGAGATTGCCGGCGGGCTCGGCACCAAGATGGCGAAGCCCAACGACGAGGTCGTCGTCATGATCGGCGACGGCTCCTACCTGATGCTGAATTCCGAGATCGCCACCTCGGTGATGCTCGGCCTCAAGCTGACCATCGTGCTGCTCGACAATCGCGGCTATGGCTGCATCAACCGGCTGCAGATGGCGACCGGCGGCGCCACCTTCAACAATCTCCTGAAGGACTCGCGCCACGAGGTCCTGCCCGATATCGACTTCGCCGCACATGCGGCGAGCATGGGCGCGATCGCCGAGAAAGTGCCGTCGATCGCCGGGCTGGAAAACGCGCTGGAAAAGGCAAGGAAGAACAACCGCACGACCGTGCTGGTCATCGACACCGATCCGCTGGTTTCCACCGACGCCGGCGGCCATTGGTGGGATGTGGCGGTGCCGGAAGTGTCGACGCGAGCCCAGGTGAACGCGGCGCGCAAGGCCTATGACGAGAAGCGGCAGATGCAAACCATCGGCGATTGATGCCAACGCTGCCTTGATTTGAAAATGACCGGGCGAACCCGGTCCGAATGGTCTGAAACCGGAGTGACGACTTGAAAGCCAAACTGGGCATGTCCCCCATTGCGTGGTGGAACGACGATCTTGCCGAACTCAGCGACGACGTGTCGCTGGAGGAGTGTTTGCGCCAGTCGCGCTCGGCCGGCTTCACTGGCATGGAGATGGGCCGGCGCTTTCCCAATGATCCGGATGTCATGCTGCCGATCCTGAAGGCAGCCGACGTGACGCTGTGCGGCGGCTGGTTCTCTGGCACGCTGGTCGAAGGGGAGATGGCTGACAACAAGGATCGCATCCAGCCGATGATCGATCTGTTCAAGGCGGTGAACGCGCCTTGCATCGTCTATGGCGAGGTCGGCCGCTCGATCCAGGGCGACCGCTCGAAGCCGCTTGCGACCAAGCCGAAGCTGTCGGACGACGAGATGAAGGCCTATGCGAAACGCCTCACCGAATTCGGCGAATGGTGCGCCGATCAAGGCATGCCGCTTTCCTATCACCACCACATGGCCGCGGTGGTCGAGACCGAGCCGGAACTCGATGCCTTCATGAATTATTCCGGAGCCGGCATTCCGCTGCTGCTCGATGCCGGGCACCTGGCCTTTGCCGGCGGCGATGTCCTGCGCGCCATCGACAACCATCACAAGCGCATCAGCCATGTGCATGTGAAGGACGTGCGCATGGAAGTGATCGACAAGCTCGTTCGCACGAAGCAGTCCTTCCTCGATGCCGTTGCGCTCGGCGCCTTCACGGTGCCGGGTGACGGCTCGCTGGATTTCGGCGCCATCGTGCAGCGGTTCGCGGATCATGGCTATGAGGGCTGGTTCGTGGTCGAGGCCGAGCAGGACCCGAAGAAGAATCCACCGCTCAGGATGGCGCAGGTTGGCCACAAGGAATTGATGCGGGTGATGACGGCGGCCGGCTATACGGTCGAGACACAAGGCTTTCCCAATGCCTAGGGCTTTCCCAATGCCCAGGGCTTTGCCAATGCCAGACGCGCTGGTTCTCGGCGACGCCGGGTTGCTGTAGGTTGGTCGGATGAAAGATTCCGAGCACCCATTTTTCCGGCCTTTGTGGCGGCGTGTCGCCGTCGTCGCGGTCTGCGTCATCTGGTCGATCATCGAATTCGCCACCGGCACGCCGTTCTGGGGCGTGCTCGCGCTCGGCTTCGCCGGCTACGCCGTCTGGCAATTCTTCTATCTCTACAAACCGGCCGACGAGAGCAAGGCAGCGGCCGAGCCCGAACCGAAGGAGTGAACCGGATGTCGAAGCTGCTGGTGAAGGCCAACAAGGGCCATGGCCGCGTCGCCCATGTGACGCCGCAGATCGCAGGCTGGACCTATGTCGGTTTCGACCTGCATCGGCTGAAGCCCGGCGAGAGCGCCTCGGGAAAAACGGACGATCGCGAGGTCTGCCTGGTGTTCGTCACCGGCAAGGGCACGGCGTCCGCCGGCGGCAAGGACCTCGGCCTGCTGGGCGAGCGCATGTCGCCCTTCGAGGGCAAGCCGTGGTCGGTCTATATACCGGAAGGCTCCGGTTGGTCGGTAACGGCCGACACCGAACTGGAACTCGCGGTCTGCTCGGCGCCAGGTCTTGGCGGCGGTCTGCCGGTGCGCGTGATCGGACCGGACGATCTCGGCCAGGAGGTGCGCGGCAAAGGCACCAACACGCGCTACGTCACAAACATACTGCCGGAGGGCAAGCCGGCCGATTCACTGCTGGTGGTCGAGGTCATCACGCCCGGCGGCCACACGTCGAGCTACCCGCCGCACAAGCATGATCAGGACAACCTGCCGGCCGAATCCTATCTCGAGGAAACCTATTATCATCGCCTCAATCCGCCGCAGGGCTTTGCCTTCCAGCGCGTCTACACCGACGCCGACAAGAACGGCCATCGCGCACTCGACGAGGCGATGGCGATCGAGGATGGCGATGTGGTGATGGTACCCGAGGGCTATCACCCCTGCGCCGCCTGCCATGGCTATGACCTCTACTATCTCAACGTGATGGCCGGGCCGAAGCGGACGTGGAAATTCCACAACGCGCCCGAGCACGAATGGTTGATGAAGGCCTGATCGGTCATACCTTTCGGGTGAAGCTATTGGTCCAGCTTGGAAAAATCGTCGGCTAAGGACCCCGCCGGGTCGATTTGCCCTCGAAAACCCTTCAAAGCTTCGTCAATCCGTCATGGAAATCACCTATGGCAGCGGAACTGACGAGGACTTCTCATGCGCTACGCCATTTATTTCACCCCCCGGCAGGACGAGCCGCTGGCGCGGATCGCCGCCAATTGGCTGGGGCGCGACCCGTTTGGGGCCGCGACAAGGCCGGTGGAGGCGGTGGCCGATCTATCGGCGGCGGAAGTCGCCTTCCACACCGCTTCGGCGCGGCGCTACGGTTTTCACGCGACGCTGAAAGCACCGTTCCGCCTGGCGGCCAACGAGACGGAGGCCTCGCTGCGCGCCGCACTCGACCATTTTGCCGAAGCGACGCCGGTGGTGACGATCCCGCGCCTTGTCGCCAGCCAGATCGACAGCTTCTTTGCGCTGGTGCCGGAAGGACCGCTGCCTGCGCTCAACCGTTTCGCCGATGACGTCGTGCTCGGTTTCGACCGTTTTCGCGCGCCGTTGACCGAGGCGGAAATCGAGCGACGCAGCCCGGATTCGCTGAAGCCGGCCGAGTTCCGCAATCTGTGCCAGTGGGGCTATCCCTACGTCTTCGAGACCTTTCGCTTCCACATGACGCTGTCCGGCCGGGCGGAGCCACAGGAAAGCCCTCGTCTTCGCCTAGCAATCGACAGCCTGTTCGCCGACGTGCTGCAACAGCCGGTGCTGGTGGATGCGCTGACGCTGTTTGTCGAAACCGAACCGGGCGCACCATTCATGGTGCTCTCCCATCACGCGCTCGGGCGCCGCCCGGCCAAAAGAACTGCCTGAAGAACCCCTGCCGGAACCAAGCAAGGACTGCCTGAAATGACCGCCGAGACTGTTCTTACCAACGCCCGCATCGTGCTTGCCGACGAGATCGTCGAGGGTTCGCTGGTGCTGCGCGACGGCTTTATCGCCGGCATCGATGCCGGCGCCGGCCAAACCGGCGGGAACATGGCCGGCGAGGACATGGGCGGCGACTATATCATCCCCGGGCTGGTCGAACTCCACACCGATCATCTCGAAGGCCACTACGCGCCGCGGCCGAAGGTGCGCTGGAACCCGATCGCCGCCGTGCTTGCCCACGACGCGCAGGTGGCAACCGCCGGCATCACCACCGTGCTGGACGCCTTGCGCGTCGGCATGGACGAGGACGCCGACCTGACATCGGACGACATCCGCAAGCTGACCGACGCGATCGAGGACAGTGTCCAGCAGGATCGTCTGCGGGCCGACCATTTCATCCATCTGCGCTGCGAGGTTTCGGCGCCGGACTGCCTCAAGGCCTTCGCCAATTTCGACGGCGACGAGCGCGTCAAGCTGGCGTCGCTGATGGACCATGCGCCCGGCCAGCGCCAGTTCGTCAACCTCGAAACCTATGCCTACTACTACCAGCGCAAGCTGAAGCTGACCGACCGCGACTTCAAACTGTTCTGCGAAAAGCGGATGGGGGAATCGGCGCGCAATTCGGCACCGAATCGGGCGGTGATCGCCGCCGCCTGCCATGAGCGCGGCATCGTGCTGGCAAGCCATGACGACGCCACGATCGGCCATGTCGGCGAGGCGATCGAACAGGGCGTGCGCGTCGCCGAGTTTCCGACCACGCAAGAAGCCGCCAGGGCCTCGAAAGCGGCCGGGCTCGGCGTGTTGATGGGTGCGCCCAACGTCATGCGCGGCGCCTCGCATTCGGGCAATGTCTCGGCCCGCACGCTGGCCAGCGACGGCCTGCTCGACATCTTGTCGTCCGACTACATTCCGTTCAGCCTGATCCAGTCGGCGTTCTTCCTCGGCGACGTCGTCGAAGGCATTTCCCTGCCGCAGGCGGTCGCCATGGTCTCGAAGAACCCGGCCGAAGCGGTCGGGCTGACCGACCGCGGCATCATCGAACAGGGCCGCCGCGCCGACCTGGTGCGCGTGCGTGTCGACGACCATGTTCCGGTCGTGCGCACGGTCTGGCGGCAGGGACGGCGCGTAGCATGATGGTGTCGGCGTTGATCGAGCGTGAATTGTCCGCCGAGACGTTTCCGATCCGCGACGGCGTCTTCGTCGCCGTTGTCGGCCCAAGCGGCGCCGGCAAGGATACGGTGATCGGCTACGCCCGCGCCCGCTTTGCCGACGAGACCCGGCTGGAGTTCGTTCGCCGCGTCATCACAAGGCCGAGCGACGCCGCGAGCGAGGATCACGACACGCTGGCCGACGCTGCCTTCGTCGAAGCCGAAGCCGATGGCGCCTTCGCCATTTCCTGGGAGGCGCATGGCTTGCGCTATGGCATCCCGGCCGATGTCGACTGGTCGGTCGCCAACGGCCGTGTCGCCGTCGCCAACGTGTCGCGTGGGATCATCCCGGTCCTGCGCGAACGCTATGCCAATCTGGCCGTTGTCGAGGTCACCGCCTCGCCGGAGGTGCTGGCCGAACGGCTGGCGATGCGCGGCCGCGAGTCGCGCGGCGAGGTGCTGGCGCGGCTGGCGCGCAGCGCCAATGTGACCTTGTCGGGACCAGGCGTCACCTCGATCGACAACAGCGGCCCGCGCGAGGCGGCCGGCGAGCGTTTCGCCGAAGTGCTGCGCAAGGCGATGGCCTTCTCAGACATGTCGGGCCTGATCTAGCATTTGACCCGACGTTACTCCGCGGCCGCACCGGCGACGTTTTTGCGGGAGGCATCGACCATCAGCCGCCGTGCCCGGAACACGCCCCATTGCTGGTCGACCAGCACGCCGATGAGGATGACGCCGCCCATCACCGCGAAGTTGAGGGAGGACGGGATGCCGAGCAGATTGACGAGGTTCTGCAGTTCCTGCAGCAGCACCGTGCCCAGGATGACGCCGATCAGCGAGCCCTCGCCGCCACGCAGCGAGAAGCCGCCGAGCACCGCCGCGGCAATGGCGTAGAGCTCGTAGAACTGGCCGTGGCTGGCCGGCGAGATCGAGCGCGTGTACATGGCGAAATAGATCGCCGACAGCGCCGTCAGCACGCCGCAGATGACATAGGCGGCCATGACGACGCGGCCGGTGCGGATGCCGGAATATTTTGCCGCCTCCTCATTCTTACCGATGGCATAGAGGTAGCGGCCGAACACCGAGCGGTGCAACACCACCCACATGACGATGGCGATGACGATCAGCGCGATGAAGCTGTTCGGCACGCCCCAGGAGCGGCCGGCCGTCAGGAATTCGAGCTCGGGAAAATTCTGGCCGAAGGCGAAGCCGGCGGTGCCGTCGGCGGTGTAGAAACGGGCGACGCCACGGTAGATCAGCAGGCCGCACAGCGTGACGACAAAGGGTTGCAGCTTGAGCCGCGTGATCAGCCAGCCGTGCACCAGGCCGATGATGGCGCCGAGCGCGATGATCAGCACGAAGGCCAGCGGCCAGTCCAGATCGCGCACGGCGATAAAGTCGATGAATAGCGTTCCCAGCAGCGCGACCACCGAGCCGACCGACAGTTCGATGCCGCCGGTGATGATGACGAAGGCCTGGCCGATCGACAGGATGCCGAACAGGCCGATCAGGTTCGAGGTGTTGGCGAGATTGATCGGCAACAGGAAGCGTGGGTTGATGATCGCCACGATGGCACCGACCACCAGGATCAGGATCAGCAGGCCGAGATCTTTCTTGCTCATCGTCTTCTCCCAAACGCCTGCTTGAACAGGTTCTACAAAGTGTTTCCCGCGACCGGACCGCGGCGGAACAAAGCTATTTCGGCTGCTTGCCCACCGCCAGCAGCAGCACGTTTTCCTGGCTGAACTGTTCCTTGTCGAGAATGCCCGAGATCTGGCCCTCATGCATGACGGCGATGCGGTCGGATACGCCGATCACCTCCTCCATGTCGCTGGAGATCATCAGCACGGCGACGCCGGCATCGGCGAGTGCACGCATCAGCCCGTAGATTTCCGCCTTGGCGCCGATGTCGATGCCGCGTGTCGGCTCGTCGAGGATCATCACCTTCGGGCTCATGGCGAGCCACTTGCCGAGCACGACTTTCTGCTGGTTGCCACCCGATAGCGTGCCGGTGCGCGTCTGCACCGACGGCGCCCTGATGCCGAGATTGGTCTTCTGCTTCTCGGCGGTGGCGGTCTCGGCACTTGCCGAAACCAGGGAGCGGCGCGCATGCGCCGGAAGATTGGGCAGCGAGATGTTCTGGGCGATCGACAGGTCGAGCAGGATGCCGGTCAGCTTGCGGTCCTCGGGCACGAGGAAAATGCCGTGCGCGACGGCGTCCGCCGCCGAGCCCAGCACAAGCGGCTTGCCGTCGAGTTCGAGCGCGCCGCCAAGGCTGCTGTCGATGCCGAAGAACACTCGCGCCAGTTCGGTGCGGCCGGAGCCGACAAGCCCGGCAAGGCCGAGGATTTCGCCGCGCCTGACATCGAGGTCGACCGGCCGGCCGGGATAGGCGGGGGTGCGGATGGCTTTGGCCGAGAGTGCGACGGCGCCCGGCGCCCGCGCGGCCTCGGAAGCCTTCTCGCGCTCCTTCAGCATGCGGCCGATCATCAGCTTGACCATCTGGTCGTGGTTGATGACGCTCTTCTGCAGCGTACCGGCGAGCATGCCGTCGCGCAGCACGACGACGCGGTCGGCGACACGCTCGACCTCGTGCAGCCGGTGCGAAATGAAGATGACGCTGATGCCGTCGGCCTTCAGCGCCTTGATGACGTCGAGCAGTTTGTCGGTTTCGGCGAGAGGCAGGCTCGATGTCGGCTCGTCGAGGATGACCAGCCTTGCCTTGATCGAGAGCGCCTTGGCGATCTCGACCATCTGCTGCTGGGCCAGCGACAAGGCGGAGACCGGCGTGTCGGCGGAGAAATTGGCGCCGACGCGCTTCAACAGCGGCGCCACCATGGTGCGCAGCCTGGCGCGGTCGACGAGCTTGAGCGGCCCGGCGCGCAACGGCTCGCGGCCGAAGAAGATGTTGGCGGCAACGTCGAGATTCTCGAACAGGTTGAGTTCCTGGTGGACGAAGGCGATGCCGGAACCGAGACTGGCTTCGACGGAAAGCCCATCATGCGCGATGCCGTCGACGGTGACGGTGCCGGTGTCGGGCCTGGTGACGCCGCCGAGGATCTTCATCAATGTCGATTTGCCGGCGCCATTCTCGCCGACGAGGCCGATGACCTCGCCCGGCCTGACCTCCATGGAGAAGCCATCGAGCGCGACGACGCCCGGATAGGTCTTGCGCACGTTCTCGAGGCTGAGGAACGGGATGGACGCGGTTAAGGATGTGTCGGAATAATTCATCATGCCTGACAGCAGCCGGTGGGCCGTTTTTGGTCCATCTTCAGACTGACGATCCTCACGGTGTTCGTCAATGCGAGCAGCCGGCTCAAGGCGAACTTGAGCCGGCTGAACTGCCTGTGGTCTCAGTTTCCGGACATCGCCTTCAGATTGGCGGCATAGGCGTCGACGTCATCCTTGCCGATGATCTTGGTCGGGATGATGATGAGGCCGCCCTCCGGGATGCCCGACTTGTCGCCCTTGAGATAGGCAGCCATCAGCTTCATGCCCTGATAGGCCCATTCGAAGGGCTGCTGCACGACGGTGGCGGCAACTGTGCCTTCCTTGACGCCACCCAGCGTGATCGGATCGTCATCGAAGCCGACGACGGTGATCGAGCCGAGCTTGCCGGCGTCGCGCAGCGCTTCATAGATTCGCGGCGTGTTGTAGGAGTAGAAGCCGACCATGCATGTGACGTCGGGGCTGGCGACCAGCGCGTCCTCGACATTCTTCTTGGCGCGGGCCTGGTCGATGTCGTCGCCGCGCACGTCGATGAGTTCGATCTTGGTCCCGGCCAGCCCATCCTTCATGCCCTGGATGCGCTCCTTGGCATTGTCGGCGCCGAGCAGGCCGACGAAGCCGAGGCACTTGCCGCCATTGGGCATCGCCTTCTTGGCGATCTCGGCCGCCTGCTTGCCGGCATCGACATTGGACGAGCCGATATAGGCGACGCGCTTGGTCTGCGGAGCGTCGCTGTCGGTGGTGAACAGCGCCGTTTGCGAGGCGATCTTGTTGAGACCATCGGTGGAGGTCTTCGGATCGACCGCCGAGACCATGATGCCCTTCACGCCGGCCGTCACCAGATCGTCCATCAGCCGCTGCTGGATGGCGACCGAGGACTGCTCGGGATATTTAAGCTCCAGGGTGTAGTCCGGCAGCTCGCCTTGCGCCTTCTTGACGCCGGCTTCGGCGGCCTTCCAGAAATCGGAAGCGCCGTTGACGACAAAGGCCAGCGTCGGCTTGTCGTCGGCGCGCGCGATTGCCGTCGCCGACAAGCCGAGCAGCAGCACAGCTGTGGCTACGGATGCATTTCGTATCAAGGATTTCATGTTCAACCTCCCGTTTGGTTCAGTCGTTCGACTGACCGATCTTGCACTGACCTGATTTGCCGTTTGCAGCTTGGACGCCCTCCTCCTCAAAGGGTTCCCGACACCGAAAGAATGGCGGCGTTCCAGCCACGATCACGGACCTTAGAGACTCATCCATCGTTCGTAAATAGTCCGATTTGTCTGACATATCACATGTCCGAGACAAGCTTGCGGAGATAGGATCCGCTCGCCATCAGGCCATTCACGCTCACTCCCTCCGCTCCCGACCCAACCGGGCCGGACGCGACGGATTGACGGTACAGCGCATCATTGTATTAGTAAACAGTATTAGTTGCGAGGCGATATTTCAGGGCATACTGCGGTTTCGGGGCATGTCGGCCGGCAATCGGATGCGCTGGCCGTATCCAAGCCGAGCCTTGTGGTTTTTGGGTTTCGGACTGAGGTAACGGCGTTGTGGATGGACCACTAGATCACTAATAGATATAAATGGCGATGACGATTCCTATAAATCGATAATGTCAGGCCATCTTGTCGGCCTGACCGGCTGCCGCTAGACAGGCCTAGGATTGGGGATGCCATGAGCGAGACGACGGATCCGGAAGCCCTTGATACGGCGCGGCGGCGCAAGCCGCCGGCGAAGAGCGCCAGGGGTCGCGTCACCATGACCGACATCGCGAGAGCCGCCGGCTGCTCGCAGGCGACCGTTTCCTTCGTGCTCAACAATTCGCCCGGCATCAAGCTGTCGCAGCAGACGCGCGAACGGGTGATCGAGGCCGCGCGTGCGCTCGGCTATTCGCCGCCGGCCTTCTCGGCGTTGCAAAAGCCGCTTCCAGCCTTCGAAGGGCTTGACGGCGTGATCGGCTTCGCCGTCGATCAGCTCGCCACCAGCCCGGAAGCCGTGGTCGCCATCGAGGGCGCACGCCAAGCCTCGTGGAATGCCGGCAACGTGCTGCTGGTGGCGCAGACGCTAGGCGATTCCGTCATGGAGCCACGTGCCATCGCGGCTCTGACCAAGCGAGGCATTTCGGCGCTGATCTACATGACCATCTTCACCCGCGAGATCGTCGCGCCCGATTATCTCTACGGCCTCGACATACCGGTGATCCTGCTCAACTGCTACACGGCGGACTACGCCTTCCCGGCCGTGGTGCCGAGCGAGATCGCCGGCGGCCAGAGCTCCACCCGCCATCTGATCAGTCACGGCCATCGCCGCATCGCCACCATCACCGGCGAACCCTGGATGCAGGCCGCGCAGGACCGGCTGAAGGGCTATCGCCGGGCGCTCGCCACCGCCGACATCCCGTTCGACCCGGAACTGGTGGTCGAAGGCGACTGGTCGGCAAGCGCCGGCTATGCCGCGACCGTCAAGCTGCTGGCGCTGAAGGACCGGCCGACCGCCATCTTCTGCCAGAACGACCGCACCGCGATCGGCTGCTACGAGGCGTTGAAGGAAGCCGGCCTGCACATCCCGCAGGATATTTCCGTCGTCGGCTACGACGACGAAGAAATCGCCCGCCATCTCTTTCCACCGCTGACGACCTCGATCCTGCCGCACATGGCGATGGGCCAATGGGCGATCGAACAGCTGGAGGCGCCGGCGGCTCCGGGGCGGGGGCGGTATCCCATCACCAAGCTGGAGTGCCCACTGGTGGAGCGGGAGAGCGTAAGGGTGGTGGCGCCGACATAATTCCGGTGACCTGACCCCAACCTAGTCCTATGCTGCGATTTCGTGCGATCCTCCCTTGGGTAGTGGAACGTCGCTCATGTGGCCGAACCGTCGCCTATGCGATCTGCTGAAGATCGAGCATCCGATCATCCAGGCCCCGATGGCTGGTTCGGCAACGCCAGAACTTGCCGCGGCAGTGAGCAATGCCGGCGGGTTGGGATCGCTCGGCTGCGCATCGATGCTGCCAGATGCTCTGCGCAACGTTGTCCGCCAGCTGCGCGGCTGGACGGAAAATCCGTTTAATCTCAATTTCTTCGTCTATCCGCAGCCCCACACGAGTGACACCGTCCTGGCACAGACCATCGACAGGTTGCGGCCCTACTATGAGGAGCTGTCGCTTGGCGCGCCGCCTGCGCGGCTTCCACCGATCGGGCCGGGCTTCGACGAAGCGAAGCTTGATCTCGTGCTGGAGGTGCACCCGCCTGTCGTCAGTTTCCACTTTGGCATTCCGGACCAGGCTGCGATCGCCAGACTGAAGAAGGCCGGTATCGTGATCTTGAGTTCGGCGACGACCGTTGCCGAGGCGCGCAAGCTTGCCGAGAGTGGAGCCGACGCGGTCATCGCCCAGGGATGGGAGGCGGGAGGGCACCGCGGCTCTCACGTTCCGAACGGTTCAGGTGACGGCGTGGGAACGATGGCGCTGGTTCCCCAGGTCGTGGATGCCATCGATCTTCCAATTATTGCCGCGGGAGGCATTGCCGACGGTCGAGGCATAGCGGCCGCCTTTGCCCTTGGCGCCAGCGGCGTCCAGATCGGCACTGGCTTTCTGTCCTGCGACGAGGCCGGCACCGATGCGCCGCGCCGCGCCCTGATCCGGTCTGCGACCGACATGGACACAATGGTCAGCAATGCCTTTTCCGGCCGCGCGGCGCGGATGAGGCGCACACGCTACGTCCTCGAGATGGAAGAGCGCCGGACGCGGCTTCCGGATTTCCCGCAAATGGTCGCGCTCAGCACCCCACTCGGCGATGCCGAACGCGCAACGGGGCGTGGGGACTTCGGCTTTCACCTCTACGGGCAAGCTGCCTCATTGAACCGGGAGCTTCCGGCAGAGCAGTTGATGCGCACGCTCGTCGCCGAGACAGAAGTGATATTCGGCGCCCTCTCGGCATAATATGGCGCCAGGCTCGCGGTGCTGGCCAACGGCATTCCCGCCTCGGGCAAAAGCACGGTCTCGCGCGGCATAGCCGAGCACGATCACCAAGCTGGAGTGCCCTTCGAGCGAAGCGTCGGGTTAAAAGCGTCGGCTCGCGCGCCGGCGCCTTATCCGCCAACCATCAGCTTGACGACTTCGTCGTGGTTCGTCTCCGAGATCTTGCGCTCCCCGGCCTGGACGCCGCGCCGAAGCACGACGATGCGATCCGAAACGGCGAAGATGTCCTGCAGATTGTGCGAGATGAAGATCACGCCGCGACCTTGCGCCTTGAGTTGGTGGATGAGCGCGATGACCTTGCGCTGTTCGGGCACGCCAAGTGCCGCGGTCGGTTCGTCCATGATCAGGATCTGCGCGTCCCAGTAGACGGCCCGGCCGATGGCGACAGCCTGCCGCTGGCCGCCGGAGAAATTGCTGACCGGGGCATCGAGCCGGCTGACATGGAAGTCCAGCCGCCCCATGGTCTGCTTGGCGGCCACGGCCATGGCCTTGCGGTCGAGCACCGGCAGGAAGCCGAAGGCCTTGCGCATCGGTTCACGGCCGAGGAAGATATTGGCGCCGATGGACAAATTGTCGGCCAGCGCCAGGTCCTGGTAGATGGTCTCGATGCCTTTTTCGCGCGCCTCCTGCGGTGTCGCGAAGGTCACCGGCTGCCCGCTGAGCAGGATCTCGCCGCCCGTCGGCTGAAACACCCCCGATATCGCCTTGATCAGCGTTGTCTTGCCGGCACCGTTGTCGCCCGCCAGCGCCACCACCTCGCCCGGCCGCACGACCATGGAGAAATCGTTGAGCGCCTGGACGGCACCAAAATGCTTGGAGAGGTGGCGGACTTCGAGAAGCGGTATGGCTTGTTGCGAATTATTCATCCTGGCGAGCTCCACTGAACCGGCGCTGCGCCTGGTCGATAAGGACGGAGATGATGATGACGACGCCGACGGCGATGAACTGCCAGAACGGCTCGACATTGACGAAGACCAGCCCGTACTGGATGACCGCGATCACCAGGGCACCGGCGACCGTGCCGAAGATGGTGCCGGATCCGCCGAACAGGCTGGCGCCGCCGATCACGACGGCCGCGACGCTGTCGAGCAGCAAGGGCTCGCCGGCCTGGGCGGCACCGGCGGTGAAGCGCGCCGCATAGAGCGCGCCACCGAGGCCGGCGCACATCGCCGAAAGCACGTAGAGACGCAGGATATGCCCCCTGATGTCGATGCCGGCGCGACGCGCCGCCTGCACGTTGGCGCCGATGGCGTAGTTGTGCTGGCCGAACCGGGTCTGGCTCAGGATGTAGTGCATGACGATGACGAAGACGGCAGTGATCATGACAAGATAGGGCACGCCGTAGAACTTGCCGTTGCCGAGCAGCGCGAACCAGGAATTCTGCACCGGCACCGTGGTGCCGCCGGCCAGCAGGAAAGCAGCACCGCGCGCCACGCCGAACATGCCAAGCGTGCCGATGAAGGGCGGGATTCTGAGCCGCGAGATCAAAAGGCCGTTGATGACGCCCGGCACGCCGGCGACAAGCACGGCGGCCAGAATGCCCGCCAGCATGGCCAGCGGCAGCGGGATCGCGGCGCCCGCCATGTTGGTGGCGTGGGCGGCAATGACGGCCGCAAGGCCCATGATGAAGCCCAGCGAGAGGTCGATGCCTCCCGAAATGATGACGAATGTCTGCCCGGTCGCAAGCAGCAGCGGCGCCACGGCAAAGATCGCGATGGACTGCACGTTGAACGGGTTGAGCACGAAGGTCGCGCCGAAGGAGAGCCGCGACCAGACCTCGAAGCAGATGATCAGGCCGGCGAGGAACAGCCAGGCGCGGCCTTCGGCGATGCGTCCGAGCAACGTCCTGGCCGGATCACCATGATCCGCCTGAGGGGCGACATGGGTTTCGCCTTGGATTGGGGATGTTGAAGTCATGAATGGTTCCGATCCGCGGCGCGGCCTCCGTCAAACAGGGTCCCGGGGTCACCCGGCGCTGGTCTCCTCCCGGCAGGCGGGCAGGAGACCAGGTCGGCTGGGCTCATTCGGAATAGAGCCCCTTGGGGCTCATTCGGAATAAAGGTACTTCGAAATGTTCGGGTCCGCGATGTTGGACTTGTCCATGATCGTGAAGCCGGTGCCGATCGCAACCGGGATCGAATGACCGGTCAGGTGTGCATAGGCCGAAACGACCCCGAAATAGCCGATCTCGGCCGGATGCTGGGCGATCGCAACGTCGACCAGGCCGGTGTTGATGTTGTCGACGATGCTGGTCGGCGCGTCGAACGCCACGACCTTGACGGTGCCGCTCTGCCCGGCCTGCTTGACGCCGTTGGCGGCACCAAGAGCGGAGAACAGGTTGGCGCCGAACACACCGACGAGATCGGGATTGCGCGCGAACACGGCCTGCAGCTGCGAGGCTGCCTTGTTGGCGTCGTCGTCGTTGAACTGGGTCTCGAGCACGGTGATGCCCGTATGCTTGGCCATCTCCTTCTTGAAGCCTTCTTCACGCTGGTCGGTGGTCGAGATGCCAGGCTTGACGTTCGAAACGTAGACCTTGCCCTTGTCGCCAATCGCGGTGGCCAAGGCCCGTGCGGCGATCTCGCCGCCCAGAACATTATCCGACGCAATGTAGGCCAGCGGGAAATCCGCATCGCCGGCGCCGGTCTGGTAGACGCCGCTGCCGATGAAGGTGTCGACGGTGATCACCGGAATGCCGGCGTCATTGGCCTTGCGCAGCGGCTCGACCAATTGAACCTTGTCGGTCGGCGCGATCAGGATGGCGTCCGGCTTCTTGGCGATGACCGCGTCAAGCACGGGGACCTGCGTGACCGGATTGAAATCCGGGGCGCCCTGGAAAACCAGGTTCACGCCAAGGGCATCGGCCGCGGCCTGGGCGCCCTTGCGCATGGTGATGTAGAAACCATCGGTGGTCAGGCCCGGGACGAGCGCAATGGTGTACTTCTTGTCCTGCGCCTGTGCCGGCGCGATCAGCACCGTTGCGCTGATGGCGAGAGCCGCGAACGCGGCAACAATCTTCCTCATGACATCCTCCTCATGGTGTTGGCAGATTTGCCTTGCGATTGACATCGGAATGGCCGTCAACCCGTTAGGCTACGGATCGCAAATATACTGACGGTCGGAACTCGGGTTTCGCCTGCTTGCGTTACGGGCAGCTCCTCCCAGGCGCCCCCAAAAGTCGTTGGATCAGCCGGTCGAAACCGACCGGCCTGATATCAGCAGTCCCGTTTCCTCGCCTCCGTAAGGTCAAGGGAACCGCGCTGCCCGGCGCGTATGCGGCCGGTCTGCAAGGTTGTAACACTTTGCTGAAAGAAATTGCAACCGGGTATTTCCCCGGTGAAACGCTTTTCAAAATCAGACATCTGTCTGCTCTGTGGAGCCCCTCGCGAGACTATCGCCTCAACCCGCCGATGGCACAACGGGTGATTTTGCAGCTGGCGCGCCCCACACTATCGAGGTGACAGCGCCTCGAGAATCGCCTGAGCCGTCTTGGTGTCCGTTATCAGGGCATTGATGAGCCCGGCGCGGACGGCGCCGATGATGGCCGTCGCCTTCTCCGGCGAGGCGGCAACACCGATCACCAGCGGGACGGCGCGAAGCTGGGCCGGCGACATGGCGATCATCCGGCTCTCCCCTTCCCACGCGATGAGGGTGCCGTCAGCATCGAAATAATGGCGAAGGACATCTCCAGCCGCTTGAAACAGCGCCTGCTCACTCAGCGTCGCCGCACTCGCCTCGGGTGGGTTGATGGCATGCGGCAGGCCGATGCCGACGATCGCGACATCGGTCCGGTCCCAGAGTGCGACACTGTCACGAATAGCCGCGTCGCCAAGGAAGACGTCGCGCAATTCGGTGGATGGCAGGTAGGGCGCATGGATGAAATGCGGTGTGCCGCCGAATTCCTCGGCGGCCAGCCGCACGAACTCGTTGATCTGGAAATGCGCCGCCTGCTGCTGCATGCCGCCGGTGGCGGCGACGGTCAGAACGCCGGGAATGCGCGGCAGGCCGGCGCGGATCACCTCGCGGACGGCGCGGCCCCAGCCGATGGCGACGACCGAGCCGGCGGTCAGCTCGGCTTGCCTCAGCAAGGCGCCGAGCGGTGCGCCGAGCGCCGTCAGGGCGCCGGCTGCCGGCGTCTCGATGACCGCCGCATTGCGAAGCCCAAGCCCGTCGATCAGCTGCATGGTGATCACCTCGGGCGTTGCAATATCGAGAACCTCGATCCGCACGATGCCCTCCGCCCGCGCCCGCTGCAGGAGACGCGATATGGTGGCGGTCGAGACACCGAGCCGCCGCGCGATATCGACCTGCGACATCTCCGCCTCGTAGTGCATCTTGGCGACCGTATGCAGCATCGTGCGCGATGCGGCCGCATCGTTTGCGGGAGGGGCAGACAGCTTGCAATTCCTTTCAGCAATGTGTTACAGGGTCGGCGACCGATCGAGTTATCGCGCAAATCCGGCAGGTTCGCAACGTGGGTTCGTTCCCGCCAGACAGTGTGGGCCGGGCCGGAATTGCCGGTTCGATAGCGCATCAAAGCGCAAGACCTGCCTGCCGACCGGCAGGTAAAAAACTGAACCTTCTTGTTCCACGGAATTGCGCCCGGGTGAATGGGCGCCAACATCGGACAAAACACCATGACAAAGATGACGACGGCGGAGTTGCGCGGCTACCAGCAGATCTGCGGCAAGGACGGGGCAATGATGGCCATCGCCTGTGACCAGCGCGGCGGCATGCGGACCTTGCTGGCGTCGGACCCCGAAGACCAGGCCAGGATCACCAACGACATGCTGGGCGACACCAAGGCCGACATCACGCGATACCTCGCCAGCCAGGCATCCTGCGTGCTGCTCGACCCGCTCTGCGCGGTGCCGCGCGTTGTCGACGAAGGGGTCCTGAACCGCGATACGGCCCTGCTCATCGGCCTCGACGCCTCCGGCTTCGACGTCTCGCCCGCCGGCTACCGGCTGTCGCGTCTCGTCCCCGGCATCGACGCGCGCCGGGTGCGCGAACTGGGCGGCACCGGCGGCAAGATCATGGTCTATCTGCGTGCCGACAAGCCCGAGGCGAACGAGCACAACATCGCCATCCTGCGCCAGTGCATTGCCGATTTCGGCAAGGAGGACCTGCTGCTCGTCGTCGAGTTCCTGACCTATCAACTCGATGGCGAAAGCCTGGAGGACTATACGGCCAAAATTCCGTCGCTGGTCGAGGAGGGCACAAGGATTTCCCTGGACTGCGGGGCAAAGGTGCTCAAGCTTCCCTATCCAGGCACGCCGGAAGCCTGCGCCAGGATCACCAGCATGGCCGGCGAGGTGCCGTGGGCGGTGCTGTCGGCCGGCGTCAACCACGCGACGTTCCTCGGCCAGGTCGAAATCGCCATGAAGAACGGCGCCTCGGGTGTCATCGCCGGCCGCTCGCTGTGGAAGGACTGCATCTCGCTCGACCGTGACATTCAGCGTGAAAAGCTCAGGACCATCGCCGTGTCGAGATTGCGCGAGCTTCAGGCGGTGATCGGAAACTATCGCCGCAAGGCGGCCTAGCTGTTGTCGGTATTCAGGTGATGCCGGCCTGCGAATGGCGGTTTCCCGCGCCTCCGGTGCTCACGTACAACAAGTACGCTCCGCTCCGGTTCTCGGAAGCCATCATTCTCGACTCGGCCTGACCTGACTCTCGACATACCTTGGAGCAAGGCCAGACAAGTACGGGACGTCATGCCTCGACCATGATCCCGAAAAGTGGGAACCGGTTTTCGGAAAAGATCATGGTCAAACCGCAAGATAGTTCGATGGCCATTGGGATCGATATCGGCGGCACCAATTTGCGCGCCGCCCACATTTCCAGCACGGGCGAAATCCTCAGGCGCCTGTCCGAGAAGAGCGCGCCCGACCCGGAGCTGGTGCTCGGCCGGATCGCCGACATGGTGCGCCAGCTCGATGCCCGCGACGTGACGGCCATCGGCGTCGGCGTGCCCGGGCGCGTCGATGCGCGGCGCGGCGCGGTGCTGTCCGGAGGCTATGTCGACCTCGCATCGGTCGCGCTCGCGCAACGGCTGGAAGGCATGGCCGGCAAGCCCGTCGTCATCGACAATGACTGCAACATGGCGCTGATTGCCGAGATGGCGCGGGGCGCCGCCAAAGGCCATGACAACATCGTCATGTTCACCATCGGCACCGGCATTGGCGGCGCCGTCGTCCAGCACAGGAAGATCGTGCGCGGCAAGGCGACGGCGGGCCAGCTCGGCCATATCGGCGTCGACGTCAACGGCGAGCCTTGCATCTGCGGCCGGCGCGGCTGCGTCGAAACCACCAGCTCCGGCACAGCACTTGGCCGCCACATCGCCCGCGCCGGCCTCGGTCCCGACGTTTCTATCGATCAGCTTTTCGCCCGGGATGCCGGCGGCGACGCTGTCGCGCGCGGCATACTGGATGCCTGGGCCAGGCCGTTCAGGGCGGCGATCGACACGGCGGTCGCCATGTTCGCCCCCGACCTGGTGCTGCTCGGCGGCGGACTTGGCCAGGCGGCGCACAGGGCACTTGCCAGGGCCCCCGCTCTCGCTGCCTGGTTCCAGTGCCCGGTGGAGCCGGCGCAGCTCGGCGACGACGCCGGCGTCATCGGCGCCGGCCTGCAGGCGATGGCGGCACAGGCGCTAGCCAGCCAGGTGTCGCCCCAGGCGTCGCCCCGAGTGTCGCCGGTCTCTTTGCCATCCGCCCGGCCCCGTCCCGATCGCGGCCGGCGCGCCGTGCTCGTCAACGGCATCCCCGCCAGCGGCAAGAGCACGGTCTCGCGCGGCATCACAGAGCGCATGGGCTGGCCCTTGCTGGCGCTGGACACGATCAAGAACCCGTTCCTTGAAGTGCTCGGC
Source organism: Mesorhizobium bavaricum (assembly GCF_056781655.1). Classification (NCBI taxonomy): domain Bacteria; kingdom Pseudomonadati; phylum Pseudomonadota; class Alphaproteobacteria; order Hyphomicrobiales; family Phyllobacteriaceae; genus Mesorhizobium; species Mesorhizobium bavaricum. Next base: position 778,576 of record NZ_CM165566.1, read on the forward strand.
GGCGGCGATCGCGCGTTCAACCGCACGCTCGGCCGCGCCAGCTACCAGGCCATCTGGTCGGTCGTCGCGGAAGCGCCTTCGGGCAGCATTTTCGTCGTCGATGCCTGGTTCGGCTTCCAGCCGCGCCAGGTGCTCGAGGACCATTTGCGCCGGGCCGGCGTCGAAGAGACCTTCGAGATCTGGTGCCACGCCCCCGGCGACGTCCTGGCCGAACGCTACCGCGCCCGCCTCGACCAGCGCCTCCCCGGCCATCCCGGTGCCGCCTACATCCCCGAACTGATCGAACTGGCCAAACGCGCCGAGCCGCTGCGGCGCGGACCGCTGTTTGAGGTTGATACGACGAAGGCGATTAATTTCGAGGCGATTGTGGGGTGGCTGCGGGGGGTGATGCAGGGGTAAGGTGGGCGCTGGGCCCGATGCCCGCTTTGGGCCAAAAGTGTTACCCATGTCTGCGGTATAGTAAACTATGTGCCCGGAACGGACCTTGGAGGTCTGGCGCACCCGACAGGATTCGAACCTGTGACCTCTGCCTTCGGAGGGCAGCGCTCTATCCAGCTGAGCTACGGGTGCTTTCAGGATCGGCGATCCGGAAAACGAACCAGCCGGTGAACCGGCAAGTCACGGCTTCTTAGCGGAAGCCGGGGCGGGCTTCAACGGGCAATTGGCGATTGGCGGTGCGACCTGGCTCGGTGCGTCCAGGTTAGCGGCTGTGAGGGTCGCGCCGCGCCCGGCCCTTCGCAGGCTCCCTGCCCTTCGGGCGTTCAGCCCCTTCAAAGGGTCCACTGGACCTCCTGATCCGCCCGAAGGCGGACCGGGACTTCACCGATCGTTGCTCGAAAAGCCAAGCAATTGGCTTTTCGTCCGCTACGCGGACCGCGCCTCACCTGCCTGCCTCCTGCGTGGCACCCGCTTTGGCTTCTTGGCGCCGGTCAGTTCATGCATGGCGTCGAGCTGCATCTGCTGCATTTCGGCCAGCCGCTGCCATTGGCGCGAGATGAGGTAGTCGAGCTTTTCGTGCAGGTGGCGCACTTCCAGCTCGGCCTTGAGGTTGACCCGGTAGTCGTTGAAGGAGCGCAGGCGGTCCTTGGTCTCCTGCCGCTTCTGGCTCATCATGATGATCGGCGCCTGGATGGCGGCAATGCAGGAGAGCAAGAGGTTGAGCAGGATGAAGGGATAGGGGTCGAAGGCGCTCACCGTGCCCTCGAGCAGGTTGATGCCGATCCACACCAGAAGCACGCTGCCGAACGAGATCAGGAACCACCAGCTGCCGCCGAAGGCCGCCATGTTGTCGGAGACGCGGTCGGCAAACGTGCGGTGCTCCTCGAACTCCTCCTCGCTGTTTTCGGAAATGGTGTCCTGCCTGGCGATCGATTCGACCACCTGGCGGTCGAGCTCGGAGAATTCGCCGTGCTCCTGCTGGAGCAGCTCCTCCATGTAGCGCATGCGGTAGCGGCCTAGCTCGGCGCGGCTGATGCGGGCGCCGGCCGGCAGGTCCGGATGATCGGCGCGGATGCGGTCGGCGAGGCTCGGGCGCAAGGTGTCGATACGGACGAGGTCGCGCTTGCGGAATTTTCGGCCTGAGATCGCCGATGGTTTTTTCTTCGGCTTGCCACGGTGGCCGCCGGGCCCTGATGGTTCCGAGTCCGGCACATCGGGCGTTTCGAGATGCTCGTCCGAACCCTGTTCGGCCTCGAGCTCGTCGGTGGTCGGCGCCTCGAAATATTCGCCGCCGCCATCGTGCTGATTGTCTGCCGCCTGTTCGGGCGGCGCTTTCGGAACGGTGCTCATGGTGCGGGCTCCTGCAATGGTGCTGGATTGAGACGATACGCCAATAGAAGAGAGCTTATCCACCGTCACGGCGGATTTCGCATCGCGTACAAGTGGTTGTGATGATCGGGAGAGGCGGGCCGCAGCCGGCGGCGGTTCGCGGGCCGCGGACCATCGGAGACATTCGAGATTGGCCGAAGCCTCCGCGAAGAAAGCGGGATGGCTCCCGGGGAAGGACGGCAACGGAAACAAAAACCCGCCTTGCGGCGGGTCGATGGCGCAAATCAGCACCATGGCTAAAACAGTAGCATAACTGCCCTCACTTTGCAATCCGCCAGGGGCAGCCGGGCGCGATCCTTACCACAGGCAGCTCGCCCTTCGCAGGCTCAGGGCGTTCGTCGTTCAAAAAGCCAAGCAATTGGCTTTTTGTCCGCTCTGCGGACCACTCCTCACTGCTGAGCGAACATCAGCCTTGTCCTGGTGTCTGCCATATCAGGCGACAGGCTGCGCTGGATCAGCGCCTCGACATGGTCGTTGCGCTGGCGGGCGCTGTCGGCGCCCATCACCACGACGATCAGCTGGCGGCCGTCGGCATTGTAGGAGGTGACGATGTTGAAGCCGGAGGCCCTGATGTAGCCGGTCTTGATGCCGTCGACGCCGCGCACGCGGCCGAGCATGTCGTTGTGGCCGCGCACCAGCCTGCCGCGGAACATGAAATCGCTTTCGGAGAAATAGTGGAACTGCTGCGGGAAGCGGGAATGCAGCGCCATGCCGAGCACCGCCATGTCGCGCGCCGAGGTGTGCTGGTCGGCGTCGGGCAGGCCCGACGCGTTGCGGAACACGGTGCTGGTCATGCCGATCTGGCGCGCCTTGGCGGTCATCATGCCGGCGAACTGCTCCTCCGAGCCGCCGAGATATTCGCCGACCGCCACCGCCACGTCGTTGGCCGACCTGACGACAATGGCGCGGATCGCCGAATCGACGTCGATGGTCTCGCCGCGCCGGAAACGCATCTTGGTCGGCGGCTGCGAGGCGGCATGGCCGGACACCGGGATCTGCGTCTCCTTGGTGACGCGGCCGGTCTCCAGCGCCTCGAACAGCAAATACAGCGTCATCATCTTGGTCAGCGACGCCGGATAGCGCTGCGCCGTCGAATTGACCTCGAACAGCTGCTTGCCGGTCTTGGCATCGACGACGATCGCGGCATATTTCTGCGGCGCCGCCGGCACGGCCAGCACGGCATCCGGCGGCGTCACGGTCGTACAGCCGGCAAGCAGCGCCAGCAGGGGCAGCACCAGCAGGGCAAGCGCCGCGAAAAGCTTCTGGATGAGCGGAAGGGGACGCGGTCTGGACAAGGGCTGGACTGTTCTGGTCATGCTGTTGCTGAGATGAGGCGAAGCTAACGTAACCCGCCAGCTGCGTCCAACAGGTTAATGGCGGTCATACCCAGGATTGTCGTGCATCCCCAGGTTTGCCCCGCCGCGAAATCGCCTGTTTCCTGTCTTCCCTTGCCAAAGCCGCGTTTCCTGTGGGAAGGGGCGTGGTATCTGATAGCTGGGGGGCTTGGGCATGACGAATATCGGGGCGGGCGGCGCAGCGCCGTCGCTTATCAAGGCATCACTCAGCCGCACCGGCAAATGGGCCGGCAGCATCGCCTTTGTCGGCGGCGCGGCTTCCGACATCCTCAATCCGCTGGCGCCGTTCGCCGCCTATATCGCGCTGGTCGCCTCGGTCGCGGCGGTCATCATCGCCATTGCCATCGTGCTCAGGCTGGTGCTGGCGGCCAAGGCGCTGCCGGCGCTGGTGTTCGCCACCAGCGCGGCGGCCGTCGCCGGCGGCGTCTACGGCCTGCAACAGCAGACCAACTCGCAGAACGGGGTGATCGCCAGTCTGGTGCCAGCCATCGCCGGGCTGCAGCAGTCGATGGGCATCGTCTCGGAGAAGGTGGCCAGGATCGAGCAGACCGTCACGCAAACGCAAAAGACGGTCGAAGCGGTCAAGCAGTCGACCGACACGGTGGCGAAGAAGACCGAGGAGATCGCGTCGACCCAGCAGCAGCAGACGCAGCAGACGGCACAAGTGCAGAAGACCGCCGAAGAGGTGAAGAAGCAGACCGAGACGCTGGCCGCCGGCCAGGCGCAGCAGCAGGCCCAGACCGAAAAGCTGCAGGCGACGACCGAGCAGATCGCCGCCTCGATCGACACCATCGCCAAGGGCTTTGCCGCCCTTGCCGCGCAAGGCGGGGCGATCGCCGAGCCGAAGCGACCGGACGAGTTCTATCACAATGCCCGCGTCTACGAGCTGTCCGGCGACATGCTCAATGCGCGGCGCGCCTATCTCGCCTTTGCCGGCTTCGATGTCGACGCCATCGACCCCTATACGCGCTTTGCCACGCTGCTCAGGGTCCAGGACGGCAAGGCCGGCGCCCGCGAAGTGTTCGGCGCGCTTTCCGACAAGGGCAAGGCGCTGTCGATCAAGCTGGTGCATATCCTGCAGTTCGACGACACCCAGCGCCTCGACAAGCTCAATGCCTTCCTGGCGGCCAATGCGGATTTCGCACCGGCCTATTTCCTTTTGGCGCAGGAGTTTTCGGAGGACCGCCTCGGCGCTCAGACCCTGGCCGACAAGCGCAACGAGGCCAAGGCGCTGACCAGGTTCCTGTCTTACGAAAAGGACGGCGGGCTGCTCAAATATTTCGTCGACCAGACCCAGCTCGCCGACTGGCTGGACCGCAGCCGCAGCCGGCTGGCAGCCCTCGGCGACGTGCTCGACCCCTCCCGCTTCGTGCCGACGCTGACGCCGATGCGCTCCAACCAGGGCTGGTCGATGACCATCTCGCTGCCGGAACCGGCGACCGCCATCTCCTGGCGCATGGGCGACAGCGGTCCGTTCACCGACACCGGCTTCCTGGCGGTCAACGACCAGACCACCGGCAAGCCGATGCCCAATCCGAGTTTCGAGCTGTCCGGCAGCACCGTGGCCGGCATCATCGCCGTCAAATATCTCGACATCAGGGGCCGCGAGACCGGGCCGTTCGACATCCGCTTCGACCCCGAGACGGCCCTGCAGCAAGGCGACAAGCAGATCCTCGACCAGTTCTGGACCTCGTGGATCGCCTTCGACGCCAGCGGCAATCACGGCCTGGTCTATTTCACCCAGATGTTGTCCTACCGCTGCGCCATCAAGGAGGTGCATTACAGCCTGAACGGCGCCGCGCTCGACAAGTCGCTCAAGATACCACCTTGCGACAAGAAGGATCCATATTCCATCCCTTACGACTACCAGCCCTATTTCAAGGTCGCCGACAGCGTGACGTCGATGTCGGTGCAGGTCACCTATACCGACGGCACCAAGTCGCCGGTGCGGGAATACAAGCGTCAGTAGCAGGCGCGGCCAGGGTCGAAGCGAGCCCTGATGCAAAATGCCGATTGCGGTGCTTGCGCAAGCGGCGCCGAACGGGTTCTGTTTGCGCCATTACAGCGCCGCGCGTCCTTTCGGACGCGCAAAGGACGCTGTAACGTTTTGATTTTGCGCAGGATCCTTTCCGAAAATCGATTCCGATTTTCGGGGTCATGCGCCGAGAATCGGTGAGAGCGCAATGGATACCAGCACGATCAAGGCAAAAGGCATTTCGGTCTCGCTCGATCTCACGGTCGGCCACATCGCTGACATGGTCATCAACGCCGACGGGCGCCAACTGCGGCCACTGCATCGCGCACCCTGGATCGACGAGCCGCGCGAGACGCTGCCGAAGGACCTGCCCGAAGGCACCGTCCGCCTGTCCGGCGACTTCCTCTGCGCGCCGTTTTCGCGCAGCGATGTCGAGGACGCGCCGCTGCATGGCTGGCCGGCCAACAGCGCCTGGGATGTCGTCGAGAGTGCTGCGACAGACGATGGCTGGCGGGCTAGCTTCCGCTTGCGGCACAGAGTGATGGGCGCGACCGTCGACAAGATCCTGGCGCTGCGCGACGGCCATCCCTTCCTCTACCAGGAGCATGTGTTTTCCGGCGGCCATGGTGCGATCTCGGTCGCCCATCACCCGATGACGGCGATGACGGGCGGCGGCAGGCTGGCTTTTTCGCCAAAACGGTTTGCCGCGACGCTGGACGATCCGCTGGAGCCCGACCCGTCACGCGGCCGGTTCATGCTGGCCTATCCGGCGCGGTCCGCGGATCTCAGTCATTTTCCCGCCAACGGCGGCGGCACGCTCGACCTGACGGAATACCGCATGGGCGACCGTCGCGAGGATTTCGTCACACTGGTCGAGGCCGACCATGGCGGGCCGGGCTGGACGGCACTGGCGCGCCAGGCCGAGGACGATCTGGTGCTGGTGCTGAAGAACCCGGCCGAACTGCCGATCACCATGCTGTGGCTCAGCAATGGCGGGCGCGACTACGCGCCCTGGAGCGGCCGCCATCGCGGCGTGCTCGGCATCGAGGACGGCCGCGCTTCCGTCGGCCATGCCGCGTCGATCGGCGACAACTGGCTGAAGCGCGAAGGGGTGGCGACCGCCTTTGCGCTCGGCGAAGGCCGCAGCGTCTCCTTCCGCCATGTCATCGGCGCCATGCCCCTGTCCGGCGGCGCGCCGCCGCGGGAGATCACCACGGCGAATGGCCGCATGCGGCTGGCAGCCGGCGGCTCGACCTGGGAGGTTCCCTTCGACAGCGATTTCCTGCGCATCGGCCAGCCTGCTCCAGACTGAGTGCGCGGCATCAATGCGGATTTGAAATTTCCGCCAACTGCCGCCAAGATGGGGCCGAAATCATCATGCGGAACATGGTGGATTTGAAGCTCCTGCCAGAGAGAGGCTCTCATGTCCGAAATCGCCCATCTCGCCGCCACCATCTTCAAGCGCGCCGGCAAGGCGCCGCGCTTCATCGTCGCCATTGCCGGTCCTCCGGGCGCCGGCAAGTCGACGCTGTCGGCGAGCCTGCATGATCTGCTGCCCGAAGGTGCGGTGGAAGTGGTGCCGATGGACGGCTTCCACTATGACGACGTCGTGCTCAACCAGCGCGGCCTGCGCTCACGAAAGGGTGCTCCGGAAACCTTCGACTTTGCCGGCTTCGAAACCCTGTTGAAGCGCATCCGGGCCGGTGAACCCGATATCGCCATCCCGGTCTTCGACCGCGGCATGGAGCTGTCGCGCGCCGCCGCCGCGATCGTCGCCACCGAGACCAAGTTCATCCTGGTCGAGGGCAATTACCTGCTGCTCGACGAGGAGCCGTGGTCGCGGCTGGCGCCGCTGTTCGATTTCTCGATCTTCGTCGACGTGCCGCGCGACGAGCTCGAGCGCCGGTTGCTCGAGCGCTGGCACGGCCATGGCCGCTCCGACGCGGATGCCCGCGCCTGGATCGCCTCCAACGACATGCCCAATATCGACCGGGTGCTTGCCCGCCGCCGGGCCGCCGACCTGGTGATCGGCGATTCCGTTTGATTCTAAAGATTCTCCAAGGGGAACCTTAAGACTTTCAGGCCGTTATCGCGACAAGGCAATTCTGCCAGAAGAGGGATTCCACCCGATGGCACAAAAGGCAAGAAAGCCTGCGCCCGCCAAGGGCAAGGCGACCCAGTCGAAAGCAGGCGCCGGTCCGGCGATCGCCGAGCGTTCAAAGGACGCCAAGCCGGCGTTCGGCAAGTCACCGCCGAAGAAGGTGGTGTCGGCGGCGGCGAAAGCCGCGCCTAGAACCGCAAAGCCGAAAAAGCCGGCAAACGCCAACGATTCGCTGGCGGGCAGCGCCATGCGCACGGTCAAGGCCACGGCCAATGTAGCAGCCGGCGCCGTCGTCGTGGCAGCGCGGGGTGCTGCATCGTATGCCGCCTCGATGATGGGCAAGGGCGGTTCGAAAGCCAAGGCGAAGGCAAAGTAGCCGCGTATTAGGGCCTGGCTGGTTTTTAAACTCAGCCCTTCGCCGGGATGGTCAGGCCCTTCTGCACCGCCGGACGCGCCAAACCGCGTTCCAGCCACGCTCCGACATTGGCGAAATCATCGAAGCCGACCAGTTCGCGCGCTTCGTAGAAGCCGATCAGGTTGCGCACCCAGCCGAGCAGCGAGATATCGGCGATGGTGTAGTCATTGCCCATGATCCATTTGCGGCCCTTCAGCCTGCCGTCGAGCACGCCGATCAGCCGCCGCGATTCATCGCGGTAGCGCTCCAGCGGACGCTTGTCGGCGATTTCGCGGCCGGCGAATTTGTGGAAAAAGCCGACCTGGCCGAACATCGGTCCGACCGAAGACATCTGGAAGAACACCCATTGGATCGTCTCGTAGCGCCGCGCCGCGTCCGCCGGGATGAGCAGGCCGGTCTTTTCGGCGAGGTAGAGCAGGATGGCACCGGATTCGAACAGGCCGATCGGCTTGCCGTCCGGACCGTTCGGATCGATGATCGCTGGTATCTTGCCGTTGGGGTTGAGCGACAGGAATTCCGGCGTCCAGCTCTCGTTCTTGCTGATGTTGACCAGATGCGGCTCGTAGGGAAGGCCGAGTTCTTCCAGGGCGATCGAGATCTTCACCCCGTTCGGGGTTGTGGCCGAATAGAGCTGGATCTGGTCCGGATGCCTGGCCGGCCAGCGCGTTGCGATCGGAAAGGCGGACAGGTCGGCCATGGAAAACTCCTGAATGGGGGGATTGGCGCCTGGCGACGCGGTTTTGGCGGGTTCCGCAAGGATTAGGGGCGCGGCCGCTTCTGATCAATATGGCGGCGACAGTTTCGCCATGCACGGACAGTCAATGCAATCGGGCGGTTCGAGACAGGCGCGACCGCCCTCGCGATAACTGGTAACCGCCCGGGGCAGGTCAAGACCTGCCTTGGGATCAAACCGCCTTGAAGGCCAGCACCGCATTGGTGCCGCCGAAGGCGAAACCATTGCTGATCGCGGCGCGCACCTTGCGTTCACGCGCGACATTCGGTGTGACGTCGAGATCGCAATCGGGGTCGGCTTCGCGAAAATTGGCCGTCGGCGGCACAATGCCTTCACGGATCGCCATCACGCAGGCGATCATCTCCAGCGCGCCCGATGCGCCCAGGCAATGGGCATGCATCGATTTGGTGGATGACACCGACAGCCTGTAGGCGTGGTCACCGAAAACGCGCTTGATCGCTGCCGTCTCGATCTGGTCGTTGGCCTTGGTGCCGGTGCCATGGGCATTGAGGTAGTCGACATCCTCGGGATTGAACCCGGCGTCGGCCAGGCAGGCACGCATGGCGGCAGTCGGTCCTTCGATGGTCGGTGCGACGATGTCGGACGCGTCGGCGGAAAGGCCGGCGCCGGCTATTTCGGCAAGGATGGTGGCGCCGCGCGCCATGGCATGCTCATAGCTTTCCAGCACCGCCATGCCGGCGCCTTCACCGAGCGACAGGCCCTGGCGATCGGCCGAGAATGGCCGGCAAGTATCGGGCGCCAGCACCCGCAACGCTTCCCAGCCCTTCAGGATACCCCAGACCAGCGGCGCATCGGTACCGCCGGCGACCATCACGTCGGCGCGGCCGAGCCTGATCTGGTCGACCGCCGAGGCGATGGCGTGATTGGACGATGAGCAGGCCGAGGTGACGCCGAAAACCGGGCCGCGCAGGCCGAGGCTCATGCTGACCTGGCCGGAGGCCGCACTGGGCATTACCCTTGGCACGGTGAAGATGCCGGCGCGGTTCTTGCCCTCGACCAGGATGGCGCGATAGCTCTCCTCGATCGCCTCCCAGCCGCAGACGCCAACACCGACGACAGTCCCCATCCGATAGGTGGTGGCTTCGTTCGAGACCAGACCGGACTGTTGCATGGCCTCCCTGGCCGCGATCACCGCCAGCAGGCTGAAGCGGTCCATCGACACCAATTGCTTGCGCTCGATGCCATGATCGGGGAGCGTCTTGATTTCGCAGCCGACCTTGACCTTCAGGTCATGCAGCTGTGGACTGGTGATCTGGCCGATCGCCGAGCGGCCGGCGCGCATCTCGTTCCAGATCGCGGGCGCGTTGGTGCCGAGCCCGCAAATGCCACCCATGCCGGTAATGACGACGCGCTGCCGCATTCAGTTCAAGCTTTTTTCGCGATCAGCGCGCGAACAGCTTCGACCATGTCGCCGACATTCTTCAGATTGCTCCAGGCATCGACCGTGTTCATTTCGATCTCGATGCCATATTCTTCCTCGAGATCGAAGATGATCTCCGTCAGCTCGAGCGAATGGATACCAAGCGAGGTCAATTCAGTGTTGGCGGTGATTTCCTCGCCGCCCGGCTCGGCATGGGCCTTGATCTTCGCGATGATATCCGTTGCCAGCTGGTCGGCCATTCGGTTTCTTCCCCACTATGTCGCGTTTCCCGACGCCAATTGAGCAGCGCCCCTTTTTTTCCTGGCATCAAGCCGCCGTCTTCGCTCTATACCCCCGCCAAGCGCTGCATGACCGTACCAAGGTGGTTCCCTCTATAGAAACCGAAACGTTGTCAAGCAACAAGCTATATCGAGCCATATATCGACAAAGCCGCCTGAGTGCTTAACGTGCTGGCATGGATACGATCGAAGATGGCAGGATTTCGACGCAGCGGGTTGCGGGCGTGGCGCGGCTTTCCTGTGCTGTCGGCGAGGGTCGCACGCGCCTGCGGCGCCTCTATCAGGATGGTGCCGCCAAAATAAGGATGCCGACCGTCTCGGCCGATCCGCTCGAGGCAGTGCTGATCAACACCGCCGGCGGGATGACCGGCGGCGACCGTCTCGGCTGGGAGGTGGACGTCGGCGAGGCTGCTTCGGCGTCGATCACGACCCAGGCCTGCGAGAAGATCTACAAGGCCGCATCCGACCGGGCCGAAGTGCGGGTCAATTTGTCGGTCGGCGAAAACGGCCGCATCGCCTGGTTGCCGCAGGAAACCATCGTCTTCGACCGGGCAGCGTTTGCCCGCACGCTCGACGTCGAGCTTGCCGTCGGCGCCGAGGCGCTGGTGCTGGAGGCCACCGTCTTCGGCCGCCTGGCGATGGGCGAACGCGCCACACAGGGCCATTTCCATGACCGCTGGCGTGTCCGCAGGGATGGCGAACTCATTCATGCCGAGGATTTCCGCATCGGACCCGATATCGCGGCCATGCTCGACCGCCCGGTGGTTGCCGGTGGCGCGATAGCCATGGCGACGCTGCTGCTGGTGTCGCCGCGGGCGGAGGCGCTGCTCGATCCGGTTCTGGCGATCGTCGGCGACCAGGGCAGCGCCAGCGTCTGGAGCGTGAAGCAATCTGGCAAGCTTCTTGCGAGGCTCTACGCCGGGGACGGCTATCAGCTGCGCCAGCGGCTGGTTCCTCTCGTCGAATTGCTCAACGGAAGGGCGGGGCTGCCTAAATTATGGTCACTGTGAGTCTGTCTATGCCAGTCCAGGGAAACGCATGAACCTGACGCCGAGGGAAAAGGACAAGCTGCTGATCGCCATGGCGGCGGTCGTGGCGCGCAAGCGGCTCGAACGCGGCGTCAAGCTCAATCATCCGGAAACGATCGCGCTGATCAGCGATTTCGTCGTCGAGGGCGCCCGCGATGGTCGCCCGGTCGCCGAACTGATGGAGGCCGGCGCCCATGTCGTCACCCGCGCGCAGGTGATGGAAGGCATCGCCGAGATGATCCATGACGTGCAGGTCGAGGCGACGTTCCCCGACGGCACCAAGCTGGTGACCGTGCACGAACCTGTCCGGTGAGGAGAGAAAAAGATGCTCGAGCTGCGCCCCAATTGCGAATGCTGCGACAAGGACCTGCCGCCCGAGGCGGCCGACGCGCTGATCTGTACCTTCGAGTGCACCTTTTGCGCCGACTGCGTGGAACACGTGTTGGGCGGCACCTGCCCCAATTGCGGCGGCAATTTTTCGGCGCGGCCGATCCGCCCGGCGGCGATGCTGAAGAAATATCCCGCTTCGACCAAGCGTGTTCTCAAAGTCGAAGGGTGTGGTCCGCGCAAGGCCGCGTGAACACCACGACACAGCAAACGAAAGGCACATAGAATGATGTCCGCCAAACGCCTATGCCTGTCGGCGATCCTGCTGCTGGCCGCCGCCATGCCGGCCTATGCCCATGTCGGTATCGGCACGACCTCCTCCTTCATGGCCGGCTTCATGCACCCGCTCTCCGGCCTCGATCATATGACGGTGATGATCGCGGTCGGCCTGTGGGCGGCGCTGAAAGGCGGCAAGGCAATCTGGGCCTGGCCGGCGGCTTTCGTCGGCGTCATGCTGGTTGGCGGCGCGTTCGGCATGCTGCATATGCCACTGCCCTTCGTCGAACCCGGCATATTGGCGTCGGTCGTGGCGCTCGGGCTGCTGGTGGCGCTAGCAGTTGATCTGCCAGTATCGGCCGGCGTCGCCATCATCGCCCTGTTCGCGCTGTTCCACGGCCACGCCCATGGCACCGAGGTGCCTGAGAGTGCCGGTGGACTCGAATACATGGCCGGCTTTGCCATCACCACCGCGTTGCTGCATGCCGTCGGCATCGCCGCCGGCCTTGGCCTCGGCATCAGGTTCCGTGGCCTGGCCCGCACCGCCGGTGCGGCCTGCGCCGCGATCGGCGTCGGCCTCGCCTTCGGCGTCGTGTGAGGCACGATGATTCCGGGCGAAGTCATCACCAGGGACGGCGACATCGAGCTCAACAAGGGCCTGCCGACCGTCATCCTGAAAGTGGCCAACTGTGGTGACCGGCCAATCCAGGTCGGCAGCCACTACCATTTCATCGAGACCAATGAGGGGCTGAAATTCGACCGCGACCGGGCGCACGGCATGCGCCTCGATATCGCCGCCGGCACGGCCATGCGCTTCGAGCCCGGCCAGGAACGTGACGTAACGCTGGTGCCGCTCGGCGGCAAGCGCGAGGTCTATGGATTTCAGCAGAAGGTGATGGGCAAGCTGTGAGATCGATGGTGTCTCATGCCTGTCGCCAAAAAGCGTCGAGCGGTTTTGAAGCAACGACAAGCGGCGCGTTCGGCCTAGGGTGGGTCGCCGTTTCACGGAACCGCCAAGCCGTTCTATCTCTCTGTTTTGACGCTATTCCGGACCGAAAGCCGTTCCACGCTTTTCCTGGAACTGCTCTAGTTCGACGGCTTGGCTGCGGCGTAGATTACGATCTTTCCAGGAGCATCGAATTCGACGGCGAGAATATCCTGCGCAAGCACGCGCCGCGACTCGATGGCGTTGAACAGCAGGGCGTTGGCCTCGATCTCCTTGCGCAGTTCCGCGATATCGTCCTGATGCTGTTTGACCTTGCTCTCGATCACTGGCGGCGGGCCGCCTTCGCTGCGCGCGGCATCGGTGAGGAACACGATATCGACCTTGTCGAGCTTGGACGTCTTGCGCACCGTGCCGATGTTTTGGCGCGTCCGGTCGATTGCGGTGTTGACGTTGCCGGCTTCGGCGGTGGCGTTGGCCTCTTCCTGCTTGACCTGCGAGCCGACGATGCGGTTGACGGTCTCTGGGCTTTCAAGTCCCTGCGCATTCAGCGCCTGGGGAAGGCTCGCCGCAAGAAACGCAGTCGCCGCAATGGCATGCAGCCATCGGCCTTCGGGCAAGGTGGTGATGGTCATCGCTCACTTTCGAGATTCGTTTCAGCACTCACGCAGCCAAACGAATCCAGCCCTGCCACGGTTCCCTTGCCGATGCGGCGGGACCGGGCGCCGGCCCGCCGCAGCGCCTTGTCAGCTCGCCTTCTTGGTGATCAGGGTCAGCGCGCCATTGGGCTCCATGCTGGCGGCGACGACCTGCGCCGAGCTGAGCCCCTTGGCTTCAAGCGCCGACTTGACCTTGGGCGTGGCGTCGATCGAGTTGCGCAGTTTCTGCAGGCCGTCATCGCCGCGCTGAGCGATCACCTGGTTGACCTGCGTCTGGGTGTCCTTCGGCAGCTCGGTGATGTCGACGATTTTAACGCTCTGGATCGTCGGCACGGCCGGCTGAGCCTGGGGCGCGGCTGGAGCAGGCGTGGCCGGAGCGGGCTGCTGCTGGGCACTGGCGGCGCCCGCCAGCATCAGCGTGGCGGCGGCGGTCATCAATATTGTTTTGCGCATGGATTTTCCTTCCATCGATTTGGCAAACGGTCGTGTTGGGGTGACCCCCTAACCTCAACCGCCAAATCGGATCAGAAGGTGTCGCCCAGCGGGTCATTGCGTGACCATTGGATGGCGACAATGTGCAGCCGGGCTTCAATCCAACGGCATTTTGGCAAACCGCATTTTGGCAAGCCGCATTTCGGGAGCAATCGCTGATGGCCAGAATTACCCGCGCCGCCTATGCGCAGATGTATGGCCCGACGGTCGGCGACAGGGTGCGGCTTGCCGACACCGAACTGTTCATCGAGGTCGAGAAGGATCTCACCATTCACGGCGAAGAGGTGAAATTCGGCGGTGGCAAGGTTATCCGTGACGGAATGGGCCAGAGTCAGGTGTCACGCGCGCAAGGCGCGGTCGATACCGTCATCACCAACGCGCTGGTGGTCGATGCCAGCGCCGGCATCTTCAAGGCCGATATCGGCCTGAGCGACGGCCGCATCGCCGCGATCGGCAAGGCCGGCAATCCGGACATGCAGGATGGCGTCACCATCATCATCGGCCCCGGCACCGAGATCATCGCCGGCGAAGGCAAGATCCTGACCGCCGGCGGCTTCGACGCGCATATCCACTTCATCTGCCCGCAGCAGATCGAGGAAGCGCTGATGAGCGGCATCACCACCATGCTCGGCGGCGGTACCGGTCCGGCGCATGGCACGCTGGCGACGACCTGCACGCCGGGGCCTTGGCACATGGCCCGCATGATCCAGTCCTTCGATGCCTTCCCGATGAACATCGGCCTGTCGGGCAAGGGCAACGCGTCGCTGCCGGCCGCGCTGGAAGAAATGGTGCTGGGCGGCGCCTGTTCGCTGAAGCTGCACGAGGACTGGGGCACCACGCCGGCGGCCATCGACTGCTGCCTGTCGGTCGCCGACGACTACGACGTGCAGGTGATGATCCACACCGACACGCTGAACGAATCCGGCTTTGTCGAAAACACGGTTGCGGCGATCAAGGGCCGCACCATTCACGCCTTCCACACTGAGGGCGCCGGCGGCGGCCATGCGCCTGACATCATCAAGGTCTGTGGCCTGCCCAACGTCATCCCGTCCTCGACCAATCCGACACGGCCCTACACGGTCAACACGCTGTCGGAGCACCTCGACATGCTGATGGTCTGCCACCACCTGTCGCCGTCGATCCCCGAGGACATCGCCTTTGCCGAAAGCCGCATCCGCAAGGAGACCATCGCGGCGGAAGACATCCTGCACGACATCGGCGCCTTCTCGATCATCTCGTCGGACTCTCAGGCCATGGGCCGCGTCGGCGAGGTGGCGATCCGGACCTGGCAGACCGCCGACAAGATGAAGCGCCAGCGCGGCTCGCTGCCGCAGGAAACCGGCAACAACGACAATTTCCGCGTCCGCCGCTACATCGCCAAATACACCATCAATCCAGCCATCGCGCATGGGCTGTCGAAGGACATCGGCTCGATCGCGGTGGGAAAACGCGCCGACCTGGTGCTGTGGAACCCGGCCTTCTTCGGCGTCAAGCCGGACATGGTGCTGATCGGCGGCATGATCGCCGCCGCACCGATGGGCGATCCCAATGCCTCGATCCCGACGCCGCAGCCGATGCACTACCGGCCGATGTTCGGTGCCTATGGCAAGGCCCGGACCAACTCGTCGGTGACCTTCGTCTCCAAGGCAGCACTGGAGTCGGGGCTGCATGGCAGGCTCGGCGTCGACAAGCAGTTCGTCGCGGTCGAAAACACCCGCGGCGGCATCGGCAAGCATTCGATGGTGCTCAACGACGCCATGCCCAATGTCGAGATCGATCCCGAGACCTACGAGGTCCGCGCCGACGGCGAACTGCTGACCTGCGAGCCAGCAACCGTGCTGCCGATGGCGCAGAGGTATTTTCTGTTCTGATGCGAAATTGGCTAGCGGGCCGACCGGCGCGATATCCGTTGCGGCCCCCGGTGGGACGCAGCAATATGCGGCCGACGAACAGCTCCGTTGTGATCAAGCATGGCCACCGAGATCGCCTCCGCGCACGACATCTTCCCGCATATCCGCATCGTCATGGGCATGGTGATCGGGCTTGGCGTCACCCGCCTGTTGTCGGGGCTGGCGCGCATCGTTCAGCATCCCGGCCAGTACAAACTCTATCCCGTGCATCTGGCCTGGGTCGGCTCGGTGCTTCTGATGTTGGTGCATTTCTGGTGGTGGGAGTTCGGCCTCTACGCCATCGAGTCGTGGACCTTCGGCAAGTACCTTTTCATCATCTTCTACGCGATCACGCTGTTCCTGCTCTGGGCGCTTTTGTTTCCGGATTCGATGCTGGACTACACCAGCTACGAGGATTTCTTCTATTCGCGCCGGGCCTGGTTCTTCGGCCTGCTGGCGGCGACCTATCTGCTCGACGTGGTCGACACGCTGCTCAAGGGACCGGAGCATTTCGCCCGCTTCGGCAACGAGTACCTGTTCCGCACGCCGGTCTTCGTCGCGCTTTGCATAGCCGCGATCATGGTGCGCGATCGCCGCTTCCACATCGCTTTCGTCGCGGCGGCGCTCGTCTATCAGATATCGTTCATCCTGCGGCTCTTCGACACGATCGTCTGAGCGGCATTGGGATGATGTGAAGGATGGTCTAGGCTTCCGGGGAAAGGCAGGTTTTGCGCATGTACAAGGCGGTCGGATCGCGTGGATCCCGGGTCAGTCGCGTTCTCTGGATGCTCGAGGAACTCGGGCAGCCCTATGAATTCGTCGAGGTCAAGCTGCGCTCGCCGGAAGCCTATGCGCTCAACCCCTCGGGCAAGGTGCCGATCCTGATCGATGGCGATCTCACGGTGACGGATTCGGCGGCGATCTGCGTCTATCTCGCCGACAAGCATGCGGACAAGGGCATGGGCGCCGATCCGGGTCTCGCCGGGCGTGCAGAGATGGATTCCTGGATGCATTTCGCCCAATCGGAATTCGAAGCGCCATTGTGGAACAAGCTGCGCCATCGCTTCCTGCTGCCGAAGGAGGTGCGGGTCGATGTCGGCCCCGCCGCGGCTTACGACTTCGCCTCGGAGCTCAAGGCGCTCGAGCGGCGGCTTGGCGACCGGCCGTTTGCGCTGGGCGACCGGTTTTCGGCGGTCGACGTGCTGCTCGGCGATATGGGCGGCTGGGCCCGCGCCGGGCGGTTCCCGATCGAATCCGGGCGCGTCAGCGCCTATTTCGACCGCGTGCTGGCGCGGCCCGCCCGCGCGAGGGCGCAAGCCAACGGAGGTTCCATGAAATGAAGCTCAACCTCAACACCGACTTCACCAAATTCCCGCGCGCCGTCTCGGTGCTGAGCGCCGGCAAGGCCGGAGCCACGGCGCCGCCCGGCCGTGCCGTTCTCGCCCATGACGAGCGGCATCTGCGCCGCCGGGCCATCGAACTTGCCGACGGCAGCAAGGTGCTGGTCGACCTGCCCGAGCCTGTCTCGCTGAACGATGGCGATCGCCTGGTGCTGGAGGATGGCGGCCATATCGAGATCATCGCCGCACCGGAAGAAGTTTACGACATCCGCGCCCGCGATGGCGTGCATCTGGCCGAGCTCGCCTGGCACATCGGCAACCGTCATCTCGCCGCGAGCATCGAGGCCGGGCGCATCCTCATCCTGCGCGACCATGTCATCAAGGCGATGCTGGAAGGGCTCGGCGCTGCGGTGACTGACGTCTCGGAGCCGTTCCGGCCGGTACGCGGCGCCTACTCCGGCCATGGCGGTGGGCACGGCCACGATCATGGTCACGCCCATGCGGAGGCGCACGCACACAGCCACGGCGAAGCGCACAGCCATAGCGAGTCGCATTCCCATTCGCACAGTCACGCTGGCCACCACCACGATCATGATTGACCAGCCATCGAACATCGCGCTCTTGCGGCTGATGGCGTGGCTGTCGCCGGCCTTTCCGGTCGGCGGCTTTTCCTACAGCCATGGTCTCGAACGCGCGGTGCATGACGGGCTGATTACCGATGCGAAAACCCTCGCCGGCTGGCTGGAAACGCTGGTCGAGATGGGCTCGGGCTGGAACGACGCCGTGCTGTTCGCCGAGAGCTGGCGCCGCGCGCGCAACGACGGTGATCTCGACGAGATTGCGGCGCTCGCCGAGGCTCTGGCCGGATCGCGCGAACGGCATACGGAAACCATGCTGCAAGGTGCGGCCTTCCTGAAGGCGGCAGCGGCCTGGCCCAACCCTGTGCTGGAGCGCTTGCCGGCCGAATGCGCCTATTGCGTCACCGTCGGCACCATTGCCGGCGGCAACGGCATCGCGCTTCAGGACGCGCAGTCAGCCTTCCTGCAAGCCTTCTTCTCCAACCTCGTCCAGGCGGCGATCCGGCTCGGCGTCGTCGGTCAGAGCGGAGCGACCGCGCTGCTTGCCGGCTTCGAGCCGCTGGCCTTGTCGACCGCCGACCGCGCCGCGCGCTCGACATTGGACGATCTCGGCGGCTGCGCCCTTGTCTCCGACGTCATGGCGATGAAGCACGAAACCCAGTATTCGCGATTGTTCCGTTCATGATTTTTCTCGCCTTTGCGCTATCCTTTGTCCTGCTGCTGATCACCGCGCTGCATGTCTATTGGGGTATTGGCGGCATCTGGCCGGGTCGGGATGCGGCCTCCTGTGCACGCGCCGTCGTCGGCTTTCGCGGCGTCGATGAAATGCCGGCGCCGTTTGCCAGTTTCGCGGTTGCGGCGTGCCTGTGCCTGGCGACGCTGTGGCCGCTGGCGTTGGAAGGTGTCTTTGCCTCGCCCTTTCCCAGGCAAGGCCTCGCCGCCACCTCGCTGCTCATCGGGCTGGTGTTCCTGGGACGCGGCATTGCCGGCTTCACGCCATGGTGGCGCCGGCTGGCGCCGGAACAGCCTTTCGCGCGGCTCGACCTCAGCTATTACTCGCCGCTGTGCCTGCTGATCGGGCTCGGCTTTGCCATCCTCGCCATCACGGAGTTTCCCGCATGACACAGACAAATGGCCCGCTGCGCGTCGGCATTGGCGGCCCGGTCGGTTCCGGCAAGACGACGCTGACCGAAAAGCTGTGCAAGGCGCTGCGCAACGAGTTCTCGATCGCCGTGGTGACCAACGACATCTACACCAAGGAAGACGCCATGATGCTGGCGAGGCTGCAGGCGCTGCCCGAGGATCGCATCATGGGTGTCGAGACCGGCGGCTGCCCACACACCGCCATCCGCGAGGACGCCTCGATCAACCTGCAGGCGATCGCCGAGATGAACAAGAAGTTCCCGGATCTCGACATCGTCTTCATCGAATCTGGTGGCGACAACCTCGCCGCTACCTTCTCGCCTGATCTGGCCGACCTGACGCTCTATGTCATCTCGGTCTGCCAGGGCGAGGAAATCCCGCGCAAGGGCGGGCCGGCGATCACCCGCTCCGATTTCCTTGTCATCAACAAGAGCGATCTGGCACCCTATGTGAACGTCAATCTCGATGTCATGGAGAGCGACGCCGGCCGCATGCGCGGCAAGCGGCCGTTCGGCTTCACCGACCTGTCGCGCGGCAAGGGGCTGCAGGAGGTGATCGATTTCATCGTCGAGCATGGCGGCTTGCGGGCCGGCACCGCTACCAGCACGGCGGCGTAGGCAAGAACCTCGGCGTCCGGCGTCGGTCTCTGCACCAAGCGAAAGCGGTTGCGAGCCCAAGCCGGGCGCGGCATTCTCCACTCTTTCACGGAGTGTCCTCGATGAGCATCGCCCGCCTGCAAAAGGAAATGCTGACCAACCTGCCCTTCTATGAAGAGCGCGTCGATCTCGCTTGTGCCTTTCGCTGGACGGCGCGGCTCAACATGCACGAGGCGGTGGCCAATCATTTCTCGCTGGCGGTCAACGACGACGGCACCCGGTTCCTGATGAACCCCAACCAGGTGCATTTCTCGCGCATCAAGGCGAGCGACCTGCTGCTGATCGACGCCAACGATCCAGACACGCTTTCCGGCCCCGACGCGCCCGATCCGACGGCGTGGGGGCTGCACGGAGCCATCCATCGCAATGTCCGCCACGCGCGCTGCGTCATGCATGTCCATTCGGTCCATGCCACGGTGCTGGCGTCGCTGGCCGACTCGACCTTGCCACCGATCGATCAGAATTCGGCGATGTTCTTCAACCGCCATGTCGTCGACGCCCATTATGGCGGGCTGGCCTTCGAGGAAGAGGGCGAACGCTGCTCGCAGCTTCTCGTCGATCCCAAGGTCAAGGTGATGGTGATGGGCAATCACGGCGTGCTGGTCATCGGCGATAGCGTCGCCGACGCCTTCAACCGCATGTTCTATTTCGAGCGCGCCGCCGAGACATACATCAAGGCGCTGTGGACCGGCCGCCCGCTGCGCACGCTGTCCGACGCGATCGCCGAGAAGGCGGCAAGCGAGATGGACGACTATCCCGGCCAGGCCGAACGTCATCTCAGCGAGTTGAAGGCGATCCTCGACGAGCAGGAGCCGGTCTACCGCAACTGATTTTCCGGTAGAGAATTCGACCGGCCACATCAGCCCTTGCCGGTCTGCTTCGCAGACCCTCTCACTTTCTGTCAGGTGGCAGGCCGCACAGGCTGACGAAGCAGGGTCTTGAGCTTCTCGGCCGGTGTCTTGCGCGGGTCGCCTAGGTAGATCTCGTGGTGAAGCCCGGCTTCGACCAAGCCGTTTGCCGGGATGAACTCCTCGTGCAGCCTTTGAAGTATTGGCCCTTCGTCGGCATAGGAACCGATATGCAGGGTCTGTATGGCCCTTCCTTCCTCGAGCCGCGCGAAGCGCAGTTTCGACAATGCCGGCAGCCCTTTCTTTTCCCGTGCCTGGATGACGGCCTTCCCTGCCATAGCCTGTTCAATGAAATCCGGCACCATGATCATCATCGTCCACGACCACCGATCCTTCCGGCCTGACAGGAAGTGGCCGTAGTCTTCGGCCCACCACAATCCTTCCAATGGCGGCACGACATAGTCCTTGCCCAGGGCATCCCTGCTCATGAACTTGAGTGTATAGGAGGCCGCGTAAAGCGCCTCGACGGCCTCCTTGTATTGCGGCTCCACATTGGGATCGCCGAAGCCGTCGATCATGAAATAGTTGAGCGGGGGCACGTCGATGACGGTGAACTCTCCGACAGAGCCGCTGTAGAGCACTTTGTACCGTTTCTTGAGATCGATCTTTTCCATGGATGTCTCCGCGAGCAGGGGGATGGTTTCAGCCAGCCAGTTGCGCTCGGCCGCGATCATCGTGGTGCTGTAGTCGAACATGGCGCGCACGAAGGTCGGCAGCGGCTCCTGCGCCTGCCTTCTGGCGTTGAGCTCGTTCAGCCGGATGTCGAGGGCATCACGCCGCGCGTGTAAGGCCGCAATGGCCTCCTCCGGCGGCAGCGCCGGCCAATTTGCAAGTCCGAGGGGAAGCGCCGAGAACGGCCGATCGGGTTCGGCGAGGGCCCGGCGCGCTTCTTCGCGATGCGCCCGCTCGCCTTCTTCCGTGGGCCGGTAGGTCCTTGGCGTTCGGCGGCTGGATGGCGCGGCTTCCAAAGTCTCGACCAGGCCCCGCGCCTCAAGCTTCTTCAGCAGAAAATAGATCGATGAAAAGCCGATCTCCGTCCAGTGACGCATCCCGCGCTGTTCGACCATCTGCTCTATGGCGTAGCCGTGCAGCGGTCTTTCGGCGAGCAGGGATATGAGGGCAAACTCGGCGTTGGTCAGCATATTCTAGTACTAGAATATCACGCTTGCAGCCGGCAAGGGCCCATTTCGAAAAGCATCGCGGTGAGATCGAGTGGGCCGCCAGGGCGAGCTAAATCAGCTCGGCCCGCAACTCCTCGGCGCTGTTGACGACGATAGCACCGGACGGTCCTTGCATCGGCTTTTCCGGCCAGAAGATCGTCTTCATGCCCGCCGCCAGTCCCGCCATGGCGCCCGGCCAGCTGTCGTCGATGGCCACGGATTGTGCAGGATCGACGCCAGCGAGATACGCGGCGCGCAGGAACGGTTCGGCGTGCGGCTTGCCCTCGCGCACGTCATTGCGGCTGATCGTCTTCATGCCGGGATAGGTCAGGCCGACCATGCGCAGGTTGGCGTCGACGATCATCCGGTCCGAATTCGACACCACGGCTTGCGCCACGCCCCTTGCCCGCAGCTCGTTGAATATCTCGATCGCGCCGGGACGCGGCTGCAAGCTCTCGACCAGCGGCAGATAATGCTCGTATTTGCGGATGATCCAGTCGTCGAACGGCAGATCCAGGCCGAACTCGTTGCGCATCATCTCATAGACCGGCCAGGCAGCGACACCGAGCACCCGCTCATGCAGGTCGGCCGGCGGCACGAGGCCGGCATTGCGCATCGCCGACACCAAGGCGGCCTCGTGCAGCGGTTCGCTGTCGACCAGCGTGCCGTCCATATCCCAGAAAACCGCTTTCGGTGTCATGCAGCACTCCTTTTTGCGATCCCTTAAAGGGTTTGCACCGGGAGATAAACCTTCGGGACCGCAGAACGTGCCGCCTTTCGGAACCGCAACGGCGCTTCATTGTCGACGCAGATATCGTGGACGGAGAAAATCCCTAGCCGCCTATATGCCGACGGGCGCAAGCAATTGCCCTGGAGATTGACAATTGCGCAGCAGCCCGTTCCCTGCAAGAGTAGGAGCGGACCGCTCTCATCACCGGCGGTTTCGGGAGGCAGGACGTGAATACCCGGCAGGATGGCGGCAGCAACAGGCTGGACGACGCGGCGCGCGCCGGCTGGCTTTATTATGTTGCCGGCAACACGCAGGACCAGATCGCAACCACGCTCGGCATTTCGCGGCAGACGGCGCAGCGGCTGGTGTCGCTGGCGGTGTCGGAAGGCTTGATCAAGGTCCGTGTCGACCATCCGATCGCCAATTGCCTCGATCTGGCGGCGCGGCTGAAATCCCGTTTCGCGCTCGACCTGGTCGAGGTGGTGCCGAGCGATCCCAATTCATCCTCCACCACCATCGGCATCGCCGAGGCGGCCGCCGCCGAGATCGAGCGGCGGCTGCGCTCACCGACGCCGATCGTCATGGCGATCGGCACCGGGCGCACGCTGAAAGCGGCGATCGAACAGCTGCCGCCGATGGAATGCCCGCAGCACAAGGTGGTGTCTTTGACCGGAAACATCTCGCCGGACGGCTCGGCCGCCTTCTACAACGTCATTTTCACCATGGCCGACAGGGTCAAGGCGCGGTCCTTCCCGATGCCGCTGCCGGTCATTGCCTCTTCGCCGGAGGAGCGCGAGATGCTGCTCAACCAGCCGATGATCCAGCCGACGCTGGCGCTGGCCGCCGAGGCCGACGTCACCTTCATCGGCATTGGCGATCTCGGTCCCAAGGCGCCGCTCTACGAGGACGGCTTCATTTCGGAAATTGAGCTGAAGGCACTGCAGAAGGCCGGCGGCATCGCCGAAATCGTCGGCTGGGTGTTCGATCGCGAAGGCCGCATGATCGAAGGCATCACCAATGATCGGGTGTCGTCGGCTTCGCTGCCATCGCGCGAAAAGTCGCTGGTCATCGCACTGGCGATGGGTGAACGAAAACTGCCGGGCATCCTGGCGGCGGCCAACCGGCGGCTGATCAACGGCCTCATCACCGATGAGCGGACGGCGGCCGCCCTGCTGGCCAGCCTGTAAGCCGAACCCCGACGCCACACCCGATTTGGGATAAAGTCAGCCGGGCTATTTGCTCCGCCCGAAAGGGTCGTTGCCATCGAGAAAACCGAGGTCGCGCTGCAGATGCGGCGACAGGTCCCTGATGTCGAGATGCGCCCTCTTTTTTATCGAGAACCAGCCGAATCCATCCGTCAGCCACGAAATCCAGCGGTGATCCGGAGCGGGAGTGCACTTTTGCTGCGCCATGGTCATGATCGTCAACCTTCGCTATCCTGAAACCCCAATGACGGGTTGACACTGAATGTCGGTCTTGCCGGCCGCCTTTGCCAATCGAACATCGATCATGGCCCATAAGGAGGCCTTATGCCTGACCTCAGCTCGCGACAGGTTTCCCAGCTCCCCCCGCTGCAAGCGATCAGGGTGTTCGACGCGGTGGCACGGCATCTTTCCTTCACCAAGGCCGCCGAGGAACTGGCCATGACACAGGCAGCGGTGAGCTATCAGATCAAGGTGCTGGAAGAGCGCGTCGGCGCCGCGCTTTTCCTGCGCCGGCCGCGACAGATCGTGCTGACCGAGGCCGGACAGCGTCTCGCGCCGGCTGTCGGCGAGGCCTTCGCCATTCTCGGCCAGGCCTACGCCGCGGCGCGCGCCGGCGCCGACGGGTTGCTGTGCGTCACCACGGTGCTGACCTTTGCCTCGAACTGGCTGGCGCACCATCTGGGCTCGTTCCAGATCGCTCATCCCTCCCTTGCCGTGCGGCTGGAGACGTCGAGCCGGCTGACCGACTTCGCCCGCGAGGATGTCGATCTTGCCATCCGCTCGGGCGGCGGCAAATGGCCGGGTCTGGAAGCCTTCAAGCTGCTCGATGCCGATTTCACGCCGATGCTGAGCCCGAAGCTCGCGGCGAGCATCGGCGGCGTCAAAGAGCCGGCCGACCTCTTGCGGCTGCCGATCCTCGATCCCGGCGACATCTGGTGGACGGAGTGGTTTTCGGCCGCCGGCGTGCACTCGCACGACCTTGCCAAACGGCCTGGCAGCAGCATGGGAGCGCAGGCCTACGAGGCCAATGCGGCAATCGCCGGTCATGGCGTGGCGATCCTGACCAGGGCGCTGTTCAAGGCGGAACTGGCCGACGGGCGCCTGATCCAGCCTTTCGATCTGGTCGGTGACGATGGCCACGCCTATTGGCTGGTCTATCCGGAAGCGCGCCGCAACGTGCCGAAGATCCGCGCCTTCCGCGACTGGCTGCTGACCGAGATCGCCTGCTGACAGGCGAGCCCCTCCGGCAATCCATTCCTGCCGACCTCTGTCCTGCCGCCTGAACACCCGGCGGCCGGCGAGATTGTCTTGGCAATTTCCACGCACCCATTGTCCGTCGCCATCACCGATGTGCTGCGCTGCAGCATCGAATCCGGCTTGACATAATTAACGCCAAGTGAGTAATTGCTCATAGCCAAGGCAAATGCTCATCTTGGTTTATGGGAGGAATTTGATGAAACTTCGCACGCTCACCCTGGGCTTGTTGTCGGCCAGCGCTCTTGCGTTCGCCGCACATGCCGAATCCATCACCATCGCCACCGTCAACAATGGCGATATGGTCCGCATGCAAAAGCTGACGGAAGACTTCACCAAGGCTAACCCAGACATCCAGCTCAACTGGGTCACGCTCGAAGAGAACGTGCTGCGCGAGCGCGTCACCACCGACATCGCCACCAAGGGCGGCCAGTATGACGTGATGACAATCGGCACCTATGAAGTTCCGATCTGGGCCAAGCAGAGCTGGCTTTTGCCGCTCGACAAGCTCGGCGACGACTATGACGCCAAGGACATCATCCCGGCCATCGCCGGCGGTCTTTCGGTTGACGGCAAGCTCTATGCCGCGCCCTTCTACGGCGAAAGCTCCTTCGTCATGTACCGCAAGGACCTGATGGAAAAGGCCGGGCTGAAGATGCCCGACGCGCCGACCTGGGACTTCATCAAGCAGGCCGCCGATAAGATGACCGACCGCGCCAATGGCGTGAACGGCGTCTGCCTGCGCGGCAAGGCCGGCTGGGGCGAGAACATGGCGTTCCTGACCGCCATGTCGAACTCCTTCGGCGCACGCTGGTTCGACGAGAACTGGAAGCCGCAGTTCGACCAGCCTGAATGGAAGAACACACTGCAGTTCTATGTCGACCTGATGAAGGCCGACGGCCCCGAGGGTGCATCGTCCAACGGCTTCAACGAAAACCTGGCGCTGTTCCAGCAGGGCAAGTGCGGCATGTGGATCGACGCCACCGTCGCCGCCTCCTTCGTCTCTGACCCGAAGGCCTCCACCGTCGCCGACAAGGTCGGTTATGCTCTCGCTCCCGACAATGGCCTGGGCAAGCGCGGCAACTGGCTGTGGGCGTGGTCGCTGGCCATTCCCGCCGGCACGCAGAAGGCTGACGCGGCACAGAAGTTCGTGTCCTGGGCAACCAGCAAGCACTACGCTGAACTGGTCGCTTCGAAAGAAGGCTGGGCCAACGTTCCTCCGGGCACGCGCTCCTCGCTCTACGCCAATGCCGAGTACCAGAAGGCCGCTCCGTTCGCCAAGATGACGCTGGACTCGATCAACGCCGCCGACCCGACACATCCGACCGTCAAGCCGGTGCCCTATGTCGGTGTCCAGTTCGTCGCCATCCCTGAGTTCCAGGGGCTTGGCACCACTGTGGGCCAGCTCTTCTCGGCGGCTCTTGCCGGCCAGTCGAGCGTCGACGACGCCTTGAAGCAGGCACAGGACGCCGCCACCGCAACGATGACCGAAGGTGGTTATATCAAGTAAGGCTCCTCCCGGTGCCGAATGCCGGTCGCCTTCCTGACCGGCAACGGCCGCCCGAGTCCCAGTTCGGGCGGCCGCCTTTAACGCCTCTGAAAATTCAGTCTGACCATTGAAGGGTGACCGTCATGGCTACTCAGCAGACCCGTTCGCTTGCCCGTTTCATGATGGCGCCATCTGTCGTCCTGCTGCTGGTCTGGATGGTTATTCCACTGGCGCTCACGCTGTGGTTCTCATTCCAGCAGTACAACCCGCTCAATCCTATCCGCGACGGGTTCGTCGGCTTCTCGAACTACGCGCTGTTCTATTCCAACCCGGCATTCCTGCAATCGATCCTCAACACCCTCACCCTTGTGGTCAGTGTGCTTCTGATCACGGTGATCGGCGGCATCCTGCTGGCGCTGCTGATCGATCAGCCGATGTGGGGACAAGGCATCGTCCGCATCCTCGTCATCTCGCCGTTCTTCGTCATGCCGCCGGTGGCAGCATTGGTCTGGAAGAACATGATCATGCACCCGCAATACGGGGTCTTTGCCGACATCGCGCGCTTCTTCGGCGCCCAGCCGATCGACTGGTTCGGGCAGCATCCGATGCTGGCGATCATCATCATCGTCGCCTGGCAATGGCTGCCTTTCGCGACGCTCATCCTGCTGACGGCCCTGCAGTCGCTCGATGGTGAGCAGAAAGAGGCGGCCGAGATGGACGGCGCCGGCTTCATCAGCCGCTTCATCTATCTGACGCTGCCGCACATGTCGCGCGCCATCACCGTCGTCATCCTGATCCAGACGATCTTCCTTTTGTCGGTCTATGCCGAGATCCTCGTCACCACCAACGGTGGCCCTGGATACGCCTCCACCAACCTGCCCTTCCTCGTCTACCAGAAGGCCTTGCTGGAGTTCAAAATCGGCCAGGCATCCGCCGGCGGCATCATCGCTGTCATTCTCGCCAACATCGTTGCCTTCTTCGCCATGCGCGCCGTCGGCAAGAACCTGGACAAGTAAGGGAGGATACGATGGCACGCTCAGTCACCACCCAGCACAAGACAATCGCGACCGTTGCCGCCTGGATCGTCGCGCTGCTGATCTTCTTCCCGATCCTCTATACGATCATCACCTCGTTCAAGTCGGAGCAGGAAGCCATCCAGGGCTTCAACCTGATCCCGTCCGGGACGTTCGAGAGCTACACCGAGGTTCAGGCGCAGAGCGGCTACTTCAAGTTCTTCCTGAATTCGGTGCTGCTCTCGGTCGGTTCGACGATCCTGGCCTTGCTGGTTGCCATACCGGCTGCATGGTCGATGGCGTTCTCGCCGACCAAGCGGACCAAGGACATCCTGATGTGGATGCTCTCCACCAAGATGATGCCGGCGGTCGCCGTGCTGTTCCCGATCTACCTGATCTTCCGCAACCTCGGGCTGCTCGACAGCCGCATCGGTCTGATGGTCATGCTGATGCTGATCAACCTGCCGATCGTGGTGTGGATGCTCTACACTTATTTCCGCGAAATCCCGGGCGAGATCCTGGAAGCAGCACGCATGGACGGCGCATCGCTGTGGAACGAGATCGTTTATGTGCTGACGCCGATGGCGGTGCCGGGCATCGCCTCGACCATGCTCTTGAACATCATCCTGGCCTGGAACGAAGCGTTCTGGACGATCCGGCTGACCACCACCGAGGCAGCACCGCTCACCGCCTTCATCAGTTCCTTCTCCAGCCCGCAAGGCCTGTTCTGGGCCAAGCTTTCGGCTGCCTCGACACTGGCCATCGCGCCGATCCTGATCATGGGCTGGTTCAGCCAGAAGCAGCTGGTGCGCGGCCTGACATTTGGTGCGGTCAAGTAACGGAAATTGCCTGAAACAATCGGCAGACATAACCCCTCGGGGAGGAAACCATGGGAAACATCACGCTCAAGAACGTCTCCAAATCCTTTGGATCGACGTCCATCATCCCCGGCCTCGACCTGGTGATCGAAAATGGCGAGTTCGTCGTCTTCGTCGGCCCGTCCGGTTGCGGCAAGTCAACGCTGCTGCGGCTGATCGCCGGACTGGAGGACACCAGCGGCGGCACCATCAACATCGATGGCCGTGATGTCACCGGTGAAGCGCCGGCCAAACGCAAGCTGGCCATGGTGTTCCAGTCCTACGCGCTCTACCCGCATATGACGGTGGCCAAGAACATCGCCTTCCCGCTGAAGATGGCGGGCGAGGATCAGGCTACCATCGACAGGAAGGTGAAGGATGCCGCGCGCGTCCTGAACCTGACCAACTATCTCGAACGCCGGCCCGGCCAGCTCTCCGGCGGCCAGCGCCAGCGTGTCGCCATCGGCCGCGCCATCGTGCGCCAGCCCTCGGCCTTCCTCTTCGACGAACCGCTGTCCAACCTCGATGCCGCGTTGCGCGGCACCATGCGACTGGAGATCAGCGAGCTGCATCATCAGCTCAAGACGACGATGATCTACGTCACCCACGACCAGGTCGAAGCCATGACCATGGCCGACAAGATCGTCGTATTGAACGCCGGCAACATCGAGCAGGTCGGCTCGCCGATGGAACTCTACAAGACGCCGAAGAACCTGTTTGTCGCCGGCTTCATCGGCTCGCCGAAGATGAACCTGATCGAAGGCGCACCCGCTGCCAAACACAGCGCCAAGACCATCGGCATCCGCCCCGAGCATATGGAGATCTCGACCACGGCCGGTGAATGGAAAGCCACCGTCGGCGTTGCCGAACATCTCGGCTCCGACACGTTCCTGCATGTCCAGGCCGATGGCGTCGGTCCGCTGACCGTGCGCGCCGACGGCGAACTCGCCGTCCGCCACGGCGATACCATCTACCTGACGCCCGACAAGACCAAGCTGCATCGCTTCGGCGCCGACGGGAAGGCAATGTGAGCATGCGCTTGACCGGCAAATCCGCGCTGATCACGGGTTCGGCCCGTGGTATCGGCAGAGCCTTCGCCGAAGCCTATGCAAGCGAAGGCGCCACCGTTGCCATTGCCGATATCAATCTCGAGGCCGCGCAGAAGACAGCCGCCGAGATCGGCGGGAAGGCCTATGCGGTCAAGCTCGACGTCACCGACCTCGCCTCCATCGAGGCGGCGGTGAAAGCCGTCGAGACGAAGACCGGTGGCCTCGATATCCTGATCAACAACGCCGCTCTGTTCGATCTGGCACCGATCGTCGAGATCACCAAGGCAAGCTACGACAAACTGTTTTCGGTCAATGTCGCCGGCACACTGTTCATGCTGCAGGCCGCCGCCCGCTCGATGATCGCGCGGGGCAAGGGCGGCAGGATCATCAACATGGCGAGCCAGGCCGGACGGCGCGGCGAGGCGCTCGTCGGCGTCTATTGCGCCACCAAGGCCGCCGTCATCTCGTTGACCCAGTCGGCGGGCCTCGATCTGATCAAGCACGGCATCAACGTCAACGCGATTGCCCCTGGTGTCGTCGACGGCGAGCACTGGGATCACGTCGATTCGCTGTTCGCCAAATACGAAAACCGGCCGAAGGGCGAGAAGAAGAAATTGGTTGGCGAGGCGGTGCCGTATGGCCGCATGGGAACGGCGCAGGATCTTACGGGCATGGCGGTCTTTCTCGCCAGCAGCGACGCGGACTACATCATCGCCCAGACCTACAACGTCGATGGCGGCCAGTGGATGAGTTGAGGCGGGGAACGGCCTCTTCTCCTCGTCCCTCCGCGGGGAGAAGAGGCCGACATCAGAGGCCGCATCGACCTCGGAAGATGTGCCGCCCCTTGCCCTCCCCGTTACGGGGAGAGG
This sequence comes from Mesorhizobium bavaricum, assembly GCF_056781655.1. Lineage (NCBI taxonomy): Bacteria > Pseudomonadati > Pseudomonadota > Alphaproteobacteria > Hyphomicrobiales > Phyllobacteriaceae > Mesorhizobium > Mesorhizobium bavaricum. Next base: position 808,527 of record NZ_CM165566.1, read on the forward strand.
GGAAGTAACGAAGGCCGAAGCCCGGCCAAAGGGTAAAACAGATGACCGTGAAACTCTCGTCTTCAAACCTCTCCAGTCTACCCGCCAAGGTCGCCGGTCCGAAATATGACCGCGCGGCACTCAAACCCGGCATCGTGCATTTCGGCGTCGGCAATTTCCACCGCTCGCACCAGGCCGTCTATCTCGACGACCTGTTCAATTCGGGCATCGGCCATGACTGGGCGCTGGTCGGCGCCGGCGTGTTCGAAGGCGAGAAGATCGGCCGCGGCAAGCTGGAAGAGCAAGACTGGCTGACCACGGTCGTCGAGCAGGACAGCGGCCATATGAGCGCCCGCGTCACCGGCGCGATGATCGACTTCCTGATGCCGGGCGATGCGACAGGCATCATCGAACGGCTTGCCGACCCGGCCATCAAGATCGTTTCGCTGACCATCACCGAAGGTGGCTACTTCATCGACCCGGCCTCCGGCGTCTTCAATCCGACCCATCCCGACATCGTCGCTGACGCACAAGCAGGCGCGACGCCAAAAACGGTGTTCGGCATCATTCTCGCCGGGTTGGTCCGCCGCCGTGACGAGGGCACCGTGCCGTTCACCGTCATGTCGTGCGACAACATTCCTCACAATGGCCATGTGACCTCAGACGGCGTCATCGGCCTTGCCCGGCTGATCGACGAGGATCTGGCAAACTGGGTGAGTGAGCATGTCGCTTTTCCAAACGGCATGGTCGATCGCATCACGCCGGCGACCACGGACCGCGAGCGCGGCATTCTGGCCAGCGATTTCGGGCTGGAGGACAACTGGCCGGTGTTTTGCGAACCGTTCCGGCAATGGGTGCTGGAAGACCATTTCACGGACGGCCGTCCGCCGCTGGAAAAGGTCGGCGTGCAGTTCGTCAAAGACGTTGCCCCTTATGAATTGATGAAGATCCGCATCCTCAATGGCGGCCATGCCACGATCGCCTATCCGGCCGGTCTCATGGACATCCATTTCGTGCATGAGGCGATGCAGGAACCCCTGGTCGCCGGCTTTCTGGCGAAACTCGAGCATGACGAGATCATTCCGACCGTGCCGCCGGTGCCGGACACGGATCTGGAGGAATACTACCAGCTCATCGAGAGCCGCTTCTCCAATCCCAAGATCGGCGACACGGTGCGACGGCTCTGCCTCGACGGCTCCAACCGCCAGCCGAAATTCATCATACCGACCATCGCCGACCGGCTGAAGGCCGGAAAGGGCGTCGCCGGCCTGGCGCTGGAATCGGCCCTTTGGTGCCGCTACTGCTTCGGCACGACCGACAGCGGCGCCGTCATCGAACCCAACGACCCGAGCTGGGATCGGCTGCAGGCGACGGCAAAAGCGGCAAAGGATGCGCCCGCCGCGTGGCTTGCCATGGAGGACATCTACGGCGATGTCGGCCGCGCCACGGCGTTTGTCGAGGCCTTTGCCCATGCGCTCAACGTGCTGTGGGCGAACGGCACGCGCGCCACGCTGACGCGCTATCTCGCCGGCAAGCTCTGACCCATTCGACGCGATGACGCCGGAACTGGTCATCTTCGACTGCGACGGCGTACTGGTCGACAGTGAAGCGCTTTCCGTATCGGCACTGCTTGCCATGATCAGGCTTGCCGGTGGCAGCATCGCCGAGGACGTCGCCTACGAGCATTTCCTCGGCAAGAGCATGAAAAGCGTGCGCGAGATCCTCACCCGCGACTTCGCGCTTGATATCACCGACAGCCAGCTGACCGACATGCGCGTCGAGCTGATGCGCAAATTCCGCGAGGAGTTGAAGCCGATTCCCGGTGTCAAGGAGATGCTGCCGAGGCTCGGACTGCCGTTCTGTGTCGCGTCCTCGGGCACGCTCGACCGCATCCGCTACGCCCTCGACGTCACCGGATTGCTTGGGCTGATGGAGCCGCATCTGTTCAGCGCCGCCATGGTGAAAAAGGGAAAGCCCGCGCCGGACCTGTTCCTCCATGCCGCCGCCAGCATGCGGGCCCATCCGCGCAAATGCCTCGTCGTCGAGGACAGCCCGGCCGGCATCTCGGCTGCGCGGGCGGCGGGTATGCGTGTCCTTGCCTTCACCGGCGGCTCGCATGCCGGCAACCCGACCTTGAAAGCGCGGCTTGCGTCGAGTGAACCGGACTTTATATTCGCTGACATGCTGCAATTGCCCGATCTGATTGCAGGCCTGGGAGCGAGAGTAAGAGCATCTTGACGAAACAGTTCGTTTGCGCGGTCGATGTCGGCACCGGGAGCGCTCGTGCGGGCATTCTCGACACCAGGGGCAGCTTGCTTGGCCGCGCCGAGCGGCCGATCGCCATGAACCAGCCGAAGCCCGATCACGCCGAGCATGATTCGCGCGATATCTGGTCGGCTGTCTGCACCGCCGTGCGGGCCGCGCGGGAGAAAGCCGGCGTCGCCGCCGAGGATGTCGTCGGCATCTCCTTCGACGCCACCTGTTCGCTGGTCGTGCGCGACCGGCAAGGCGGCCAGCTCAGCGTCTCGGCGTCAGGCGACAGGCGCTGGGACACCATTGTCTGGCTCGACCACCGCGCCATCGCCGAGGCCGACGAATGCACGGCAAGCGGCCACGCCGTGCTCGACTATGTCGGCGGCGTCATGTCACCGGAAATGGAGACGCCGAAGCTGATGTGGCTGAAGCGGAACCTGCCCAAAAGCTGGAATGAAGCCGGCTATCTATTCGACCTGACTGACTTCCTGGCCTGGCAGGCGACAGGTTCGCTGGCCCGTTCGCAATGCACGCTGACCGCCAAATGGACCTATCTGGCGCATGAGGAGACTGGTTGGCGGCGCGACTTCTTCGAGCTCGTCGGCCTCGACGATCTTTTCGAGCATGGAAACCTGCCGGAGAGGGCCAGCCCGGTCGGCACCGATATTGGCCCGCTGACGGCGCAAGCGGCGGCAGAGCTTGGCCTGAGCGAGAAATGCCGGGTCGGCGCCGGCGTCATCGATGCCTATGCCGGCGCGCTTGGCGTGCTCGGCGGTTTTGCAGGCAACGAACAGGACATCGGCCGGCACCTGGCGCTGATCGCCGGCACGTCGAGCTGCGTCATGGCGATGTCGCCGGATCCACAGCCCTTCGCCGGCGTCTGGGGTCCGTATTACGGCGCCGCCCTGCCGAAGCTGTGGCTATCGGAAGGTGGTCAATCCGCCACCGGCGCGCTGCTCGACCATATCATCCGCTGGCACGGCGCCGGCGGCGAGCCGGATGCCGCCATGCATGCGAAGATCGCCAGGCGTGTCGCCGAGCTGCGCACCGCAGAAGGTGAGGCGCTCGCGGCAAGGCTGCATGTGCTGCCTGACTTCCATGGCAACCGTTCGCCGCTTGCCGATCCACATGCCGTCGGCGTGGTCAGCGGGCTGACGCTGGACTCCTCCTTCGACAGCCTGTGCAAGCTCTACTGGCGCACCGCCGTCGGCATCGCGCTCGGCGTACGCCATGTGCTGGAGGCGCTGAACGAGAATGGCTATCTCATCGACACGCTGCATGTCACCGGTGGCCACACCAAGAACCCGCTGTTGATGGATCTCTATGCCGACGCCACCGGCTGCACGGTGATCGAGCCGCTGGCCGACGAGGCGGTACTGCTCGGCACCGGCATGGTAGCAGCCACCGCCGCCGGGCTTTTCCCCGATCTCAACGCCGCCTGTCTTGCCATGCAGCAAGGCGGCAGGACGCGCGCGTCGAACCCGAAATCGGCGGGGCGTTTCGACCGCGATTACCGGGTTTTCCTCGAGATGCACCGGCAGCGGCAAATGCTGGACGCGATCCGGTAGGGCAGGCCTATTGTCTCAGCAGAGACACGCCGGATTTGGCATCGAACAGATGAATGCTCGTTTCGTCGACCCTGTAGCGGACATGGCTGTTGACGGCAGGACATTCGCGAGTCGGAACCAGAGCGCTGATTTCCTTGCCGCCCGAACCGAAGATCACCAGCGCATCGTTGCCATGAAACTCGATCAGATCGGCTCTGCCCTCCAGCAGACCCTGGCCGGCATCAGGACCCGCGGTCTTCAAATCGGGAGGACGGATTCCCAGCACCGCGCGCTCGACGCCTCGCAGATCGAAGCGGGACCCTTCGATGGAAAAGACCGCTCCGGCACTTGTCAGCGTCCAGCGGTTTTCCGTCCGCCCGACGGCCACGTCGAGGAAGTTCATGTTCGGCGTTCCAATGAATCCAGCGACAAAAAGATTGCCTGGCCGCTCGTAGATTTCCGCGGGTGAGCCGATCTGCTCGATCTTGCCGTCCCGCAGCAGCACGATCCGGTCGGCGAGCGTCATCGCCTCCAACTGGTCGTGGGTGACGTAGACGGTGGTCGTCTTCAACGACTGATGCAGCCGGGCGATCTCGACGCGCATATGGTTGCGCAGCTTGGCATCGAGATTGGACAGCGGCTCGTCGAACAGGAAGACCTTCGGCGTCTTGATCATGGCCCGGGCGATCGCCACGCGCTGCTGCTGGCCGCCGGACAGTTCGGCCGGCTTGCGGCCGAGATAGGGATCGAGCCCCAGCGTCTTCGACACCGCCTCGACGCGCTGTTGTATCTCGGCCTTCGCCACCTTCTGGCGCTTCAGGCCGAAGGCGATGTTGTCGAAGATCGTCATGTGCGGATAGAGCGCATAGTTCTGGAACACCATGGCAATGCCGCGATCACCCGGGTCGAGGTCGTTGACCACCTTGCCGCCGATAGAGACCTCACCGCCGCTGATGTCCTCAAGCCCAGCCAGCATGCGCAGCAAGGTCGACTTGCCGCAGCCGGAAGGGCCGAGGAACACGACGAACTCGTGTTCCTCGATGCTCAGGTTGAGGTCACGAATGACGGTGGTGGCGCCATAGGATTTCTCGACATGGGAGCAGGTGATCGCGGACATGGTCATCCCTTCTCGTCGGAAATCAGGATCTGCAGCTTCACGTCTTCCGGGTGTGCCGACGCCGCGCGCTCGAATGCCTCGATGCTGTCGCTAAAGGGGTATGTGCCGGTGATCAGCGGGTTGAGGTCCACCTTGCCGGATGCGATCATTTGCAAGGCTCGGTCGAAGATGTTGGCGTAGCGGAATACCGTCTCGATGCGCACTTCCTTGGAGATGGCCGCCGGCACGTTGAGCGCCACCGGCTCCACCGGCAGCCCGACAAGGACGACCGCACCGCCGGGGCGCACGACATCGAACAGGTTGGCGAATGCCTTCGGGCTGCCGCTGGCCTCGAAGACGAGGTCGGCTCCCCAATTGTCGGTCGCTGCGGCAACCGCATCGGCCAGTGACTGCTCGCCGATGTTGACCGGGACGATGCCCGGATAGCGCGCTGCGATCTCCAGCTTGGGGGCGGAAAAGTCGGAAATCAGCACCTTCGAGCAACCGCCGGCAAGGGCGGCCAGCGCGATCATGATGCCGATCGGGCCGCAGCCGACGACGACCGCGACGTCGCCCGGAACGATGCGGGCGCGGGCCGCGGCCTGCATGCCGATGGCAAAGGGTTCGACCATCGCCCCTTCGGCGAAGGAGACATTGTCCGGCAGCCTGTAGGTGAACGCTGCCGGATGGACGGCTTGAGGCGCCAGAATGCCATGCACCGGCGGTGTCGCCCAGAAAGTGACGTCCGGGTCGACATTGTAGATGCCGAGCTTTGTCGCCCGCGACGACAGGTTCGGCACGCCCGGCTCCATGCAGACGCGGTCGCCGATTTTCAGTGTCCTGACATTGGCGCCGACCTCGACGATCGTCCCCGAGGCTTCATGGCCAAGCACCATCGGCGCGCGCACGACGTAGCTGCCGATGGCGCCATGGGTGTAATAGTGCACGTCGCTGCCGCAGACGCCGACCGTGTGAATGGCGATCCTGACATCGTCCGGCCCGACATCGAGCGGCAGCGCAATCTCGCGCAGGGCCAGCTCGCCCTTTTTCTCAAGCACCAGTGCCCGCATCGTGTCGTCCTCGCTTCAAGTCTTTTTTTGCCGGAAAACGGAATTCAGGAAGCCGCTGAGAACGCCGAGGAACAGCAATGGCGGCAGCGACAAAAGCACGACCGAAGCGTTCAGGATTCCCCACGGCACGTTCATGCCTTGCTGGGACAGTTCCGAGGCGACGATCGGCAAGGTCTTGGCGTTGGAGCTGGACAGCATCAGCGCGATCAGGAACTCGTTCCACACCAGCACGAAGCTGAAGGCGACCGCCCCGATCAGCGAACGGGCCGCGACCGGCAGCGCGATCCGCCAGAACACCGAATAGGCGCCGTAGCCGTCGACGAAGGCGGCTTCCTCGACCTCCTTCGGCACGCTCTGGAAAGCGGGGATGGCCAGCCACATGATCACCGAGATGGTGAGCAGCGAATAGGTGACGATCAGTGCCGCCAGCGTATCGTAGAGCCCGAGCTGCAGCCAGATCACCATCAGCGGAATGGCCACCGCCACCGGCGGCAGGAAGCGCAGCGACAGCACGAAGAACTGGATGTCGCCTGCCCAGCGGTTGGGATAGCGGGCGACCGAATAGGCGGCAGGCAGGCCGAGCACCACGCCGATCAGCACCGCGACGCCACAGGCGATGACCGAGTTGTAGAGGCCGGTCATGACGCTGTCGCGGCCGATGATGTAGCTGATGTTGGCAAGTGTCGGCGTGAACACCAGACGCGGAACGCGGGTGATGATGTCGACATTGTTCTTCAGCGAATTGAGCGCCGTCCACAGCAGCGGAAACACCGCCATGAAGCCGGCAAATGCCAGTACGGCCTTGCCGATCAGGCGGCCGGGTCTCATGCCTGCACCCGCTTCCACAGCATGGTGAAGGTGATGACGGTGGCGATCATCATCAACACGGCCATCGCCGAGGCATAGGACACCTTGCCGGACTCGATGAAGCCTTGTGAAAACGCATACATGTCGAGCGTTTCGGTCGCCACGCCCGGACCGCCACGGGTCATCACATAGATCAGGTCGAAGGAGCGCAGCGACTCGATCATCTTGACGAACATCAGGCTGACCAGCGGCGCCTTCAGCATCGGCAAGGTAACATAGGCGTGGATCTGCCAGCGCTTGGCATGGTCGAGCCGCGCCGCCTCGATCGGCTGTGGCGGCAGCGTTTCCAGGAGCTTCAGCACGATGACGGCGAAGAACAGGCCCCACTGCCAGACATCGACCGAGGCGACGGCAAACAACGCCGTCGCCGGCTTGGACAGCGGGTCGAGGATCAGCCCGCCGGTCAGCAGCCGATAGGGGTAGGTGGCGATGCCGTAGAGCGGATGGTAGGCGAACTTCCAGACGAAGGCCGCCGAGACACGCGGCAGCAGGACCGGGATGATGAACAGCAGGCAATAGATGTTGCGCAGGCGCGGCGACGCGACCTCGAACATCAGCACACCCAACCCGATGGCCACGGCCATGGTCGCGACGACGGTGACGATCTCCCATTTCACCGACACCCAGACGGCATTGAGAAAGCGGCGGTCGAAGAACAGGTCATAGAAATTCGAGAACCAGACATAGGAATAGGTCGTGGAACTCAGCTCGCGGTTCTGCAGGGCGATGACGATCGCGTAGAGCGTCGGCACCATCGACAGGATCAAAAGAATGACGAGCGTCGGCACGATGAAGGTTACCGGCAAGGATGAGCGTCGCGCCATCGGTCAGGCCTCGCTGCGTCTCGAATGTTTGGACATGGCTGAACTCCCGCACGGAGATGCTTCAAGCGGCGGCAGGCCTTCCTGCGACGCACAGGTCCCGGCATTCGCTCGAATGCCGCGGGCCGTGCGCCGCAAGAGGGAGGTTGCTACTTCTTCACCAACTCGTTGGCGTAGGCTTCAAGTTCATTGAGGCCACCCTTGATGTCGGTGCGGGTGCCGGTGACCAGTTCCTCGAGGATGATGCCCCAGCGGTCGCCGAGGTCCGGCCAGCGCGGATCCTGCCAGAAGTTGACCGCCGTGACCTTGCCTGTGTCGGCCAGTGCCTGGCCGAGATCGGCGCCGTAGATATCGGCGAATTCCTTGCTGGACAGGATGCTGGTGCGGTTCAACTCACCGAACTGGTGGGCATCGAGCCGGCGCTTCTCGTTTTCCTTCGATGTTGCCCAGGCGATGAACAGGCCGGCGCATTTCTTCGAGGCGTCGTCGGCATTGGCCTTCGCGGCGATGGCAAGGCCGTGGCCGTAGCCACCACCCGTGAGCGGCGCCGGCGGCGGCAGGAAGCCGATCTTGCCGACCACCTGCGAGGTCTTGGGATCGACCGCCATGCCCGATAGCGGCGTCGATTCGACGAGGATGGCGACCTGGCCCGACAGGAAGGCGCCGGTCGATTCATCCCAGCTGCCGGTCTGCGTGCCGGGTGCCGAATCCTTGAACAGCTTCAGATAGGTCTCGGTCGCCTTGACGGCGGCGTCCGAATTGAAGGCCGGCTTGTCGCCGTCGAACCACTGGCCGCCATAGGCCTTGAAGAAGGGCATCCAACGCCAGACATTGGCGCCCGAACCGCGTGCGCCGCGCAAGGCAATGCCGTACATGCCCTTGTCCGGATTGGTCAGCTTCGGCACGTCGGCGATCAGCTCGTCCAGCGTCTTGGGTGGCTGGAGTCCGGCCGCCTCCAGGACATCCTTGCGGTAGACCATCAGGTCACCGCCGCCAGTCAGCGGCGCAAACCAGACCTTGCCGTCATAGGTCGCGACCTTCTGCCGGCCCGGGTCGAAATCGGCGTAGTCGTAGTCCGCCGGATAATAGTCGGTGAGCGGTACGATCCATTTCGACGACGCAAACAGGGCGACGTTGGCCTCGTCGACATAGTAGACATTGTAGTTGCCGACGGTGGACGCATCAGCGCGCGATTTTGCCCGGCGGTCATTCTCGTTCAGGTAGTCGATCTGGAAGCTGGCGCCGGCAAGCTTCTGGAACTCGCCCTTGGAGTCCTCCAGAAGCGTCAGCCCGTCGCGCGGCTGCGCCAGCACCTTTACCGGCGCCGAGCAGACCGGCGCCTGCGCCAGAGCAATGGTGGAAACGGCAGTGGAAAGCATAAAAGCTGCGCCAAGGCTGGCAGCAAGCCGGATTGGTTTCATGATCTTTTCTCCTCCAGGGACACTTCGCGGGAAGCCTAAGTCCTCGGGTTGCGCGATCCTCACCATCGCCCGAGTGACATGCCACCCATCGCCAAAATGCGGAGTTGCAGCGGGCCATGCTAGAAGCCCCGTTGCAGCAGACCTGTACTTTTATGCATTGTGCGTTGCAAAAACCGGCATCCGTTTGCGGAGCCTGTCACATGAGTATCGATTGGGTTTGAAGCGGCGAGCTGTAGTGCGCTATGCGCGCAATGTCAGCCGTTGCCGAGACAGCCGGCGATAGGACGACGGCGTCATCCGATGCTTGCGCATGAAGGCCCGGTTGAAGTTCGAGATGTTCATGTAGCCGACCTGGAAACAGATGTCGGTGATCGGAGTGTCGGTGTCCGCCAGCAACTTGCAGGCCTGCCAGAGCCTGAGCTTGGCAAGGTGATCGCTGAAGCTATTGCCGGTGTTCTTCTGGAAGAAACGCGAGAATGTGCTCTCCGTCATTCCGGCGAGTTCCGCCACCTCCGGCAGCTTCAGGTCTTCGGCGAAATGCTGGAACAGGTAGGTCAGCGTGCGTTGGATGATGTCCAGCGAGGCGGCGTCGAGAACCGGCGAAAAATCCGGCGACGACAGCAATTCGTATTCGTCGGTCCTGGCGAGAAGATCGACGAGGTGCAGGAACAGACAGAACCTGCTCAGCCCGCTAACCTCACCCATCCTCTCCATCAGTTCGGCGCCATCGCGTGCGGCCTGGCCATGAAAGACCATTCCGCGCAGCGATCGTTCCAGGAAGGGTTCCAGTTCGCGCAGTTCCGGCAGCAGGCCCGCCGATCCGCGCAGCCTCTGCGCATCGAATTGCAGGACAATGTCGCGGCCTTCGATCAGTTCGCCTGGCTGCACCGCGGTGACCCAATCGTGCGGCAGGCCACCACCGACGATTGAGAGGTAGCCCGGCGCGAATTCGCCGATGTGATCGCCGACCAGCGCCACGCCGGAGGATTTTCGCAGCAGGTGGATCTCGTACTCGGGATGGAAGTTCCAGACATTGCGCTCCCACGGGTAGTCGTCGAGCCGCCACAGGAAACTGTCGCTCACCTCGGTGACAATGTGTTCGAAGGACGGCGCCGTCCGCGGGATTGCAGCCGTGTTTTTTCTGCGCCTGAATTGCATCCTGTCTCCTGGAAAAACGTGGGATCTGTCATGCGCGTTGTCGTCCGGACAATCCGTAGCAGCCCGCTGCCCTGATGTGAAATGGACTTCAACGCCAGGCACCGGTTGGTCCCGGCGATCCGGCTGGCTCAATCTGTTCCCTCCCCTCGTCTCTTGCCTTCATGTTGCGTTTCGTACAAAAGCTGGCGCAAACGCCGCGAAACCGAAGGTTTTGCCGTTTGAAAAGCGGCTTCCGGCTCGATCCCGACGTGCCGCACCTGGAAAGAGCGGAACAATGTCTGCGATCGAAGCCGGCGCTCACGCGCCGGAAAGTCTTTGGCGTCAGGAAATCAGGGCGACGCTGGCGCTCGCCTGGCCGATGGTGCTGACCAATCTCGGCCAGACCGCGATGACGGCCACCGACGTCATGATGATGGGTCGACTCGGACCGGATACGCTGGCCAGCGGCGCGCTTGGCGCCAACCTCTATTTCATGCCGCTGATCTTCGGGCTCGGGCTGATGCTGGCGACATCGCCGATGATCGCCACCGAACTTGGCCGCCGCCGCCATTCGGTGCGTGACCTGCGCCGCACCGTGCGCCAGGGCCTGTGGCTGGCGATCTTGATCTCTATCCCGATCTGGCTGGTGCTTTGGCATGGCGAGGCCATTCTGCTGGCGATGGGTCAGGACCCCGTGCTGGCACATCAGGCCGGCATCTATCTGCGCTGGCTCGAATGGGCGGTGCTGCCATTCTATGGCTATATCGTGCTGCGTTCGTTCATCTCGGCGCTGGAGCGGCCGGGCTGGGCGCTGGTCATCGTCTTCGTCGCTGTCGCCTGCAACGTCTTCTTCAACTGGGTGTTCATGTTCGGCAATCTCGGCGTCCACTCGATGGGCATCGCCGGCTCCGGTCTCGCCACCTCGCTGTCGAGCACGCTGATGTTCGTCGGCATGGCTGTCGTGGTGATGCTGGAGAAGAAGTTCCGGCGCTACCATCTGTTCGGGCGCTTCTGGCGCGCCGACTGGCCGCGCTTCGGGGGCCTGCTGCGGCTCGGCCTGCCGATTGCCGGCCTCCTCGCCTTCGAGGTGACGATCTTCAATGCGGCGGCGCTGCTGATGGGCCTGATCGACGCGGATTCGCTGGCCGCGCATGCGATCGCCATCCAGATCGCCTCGATCAGCTTCATGGTGCCGCTTGGCCTCAACCAGGCGGTGACGGTGCGCGTCGGCCTGGCGCATGGCGCCGGCAATCCGGAGGGCGTTTCCCGCGCCGGCTGGACCGCCTTCGTCATCGGCGTCTCGTTCATGGCCCTGATGGGCCTGGTGATGATCCTGTGGCCGCATCTGCTGATCAGCGCCTTCATCGATCTGAGCAACCCGGCCAATGCCAGGGTGATCGCGCTTGCCGTGTCGTTCCTGGTCTTTGCCGCCCTGTTCCAGATCTTCGACGGCGCGCAGGCGGTTGCCGCCGGCATGCTGCGCGGCCTGCACGACACCAAGGTGCCGATGATCTACGCCGCGATCGGCTATTGGGGCGTCGGCCTGCCGCTCGGCGTGCTGCTCGCCTTCCATTTCGGCTTCCATGGCGTCGGCATCTGGATGGGGCTGTCGTCGGGACTGGCCGTGGTGGCGGCGCTGCTGCTGGCGCGCTGGCTGCGCCGGGATCGCCTGACGCCGCCGCTGGTGTTTGGGCATTGAAAGTAATGCGGCCGCCGGTGCCCGACGGCCGCTATGTCCCGGCGTTGTGCTCTAGACGAAGCCTCAATTCTCCTATCGAGAGAAAAGACGGTTGCTTGGTTTGCTCAACTTCATTTCATTTGCCCCAAATCGGGATGCCCATACGGACTATCGGCTTGGTAACCGGTGGGAAGGCCGTGATTGACGCCGGAGCCTGTTCCGTGACAGCTTGCCCATGGATGCGCCAGCGATCTGCCGGCTTTTGAGCCCTAGCGTCGCTGGTTCGTCTTTCCCCGGTTTATAACCTACCACCAAGCGTTTGCCTGTTCCCTCACACCACGACGAAATCGGCGTTGGTCAGCGCGAGGTTGGCGGCCAGCGTGGCGAAATGGGTGGAGCCTCCAGCGGTGCTGCCGTTGCTGTCATAAGTGAGCCAGCCGGTGTCGGTCTCATAGATGATGTGCTGGCTGGTATTGTCAGCGGTGCCCGACGCGTTGGCGACAAACTGTTCCGCCGTCAGCGTACCGTTGCCGCCGAGCGCTGCAAAGATCGCATTGTCGACCTGGATGGTGTCTTCGACCACCGAGAAGTCGGTGATGGTATCGACATTGGTCGAGGCATCGAGAGCCGTGGTGAAGACGAAGCTGTCGTTGCCCTGCGCGCCTGACAGCGTGTCGTTGCCACCCAGGCCATTGATGATGTTGGCGCCACTGTTCCCGGCGATAACATTGGCAATGGAATTGCCGGTGCCGTTGATGTTGCCGTTGCTTCTCAGCGCCAGGTTCTCCAGCTCCTGGCCGGAAAGGTTGAAGGAGACGAAGGCCTGCACATTGTCGGTGCCCTGGCCGATGGTCTCAATCACATGGTCGCCGGCATTGTCGACATAGTAGGTGTCGTTGCCGATGCCGCCTTGCATGGTGTCGGCACCCTCCTTGCCGTCCAGCGTATCGTCGCCGCCAAGGCCGATCAGGATGTTGACGCCCGAATTGCCTGACATGACATTGGCGATGGAATTGCCGGTGCCGTTGATGTTGCCGTTGCTTCTCAGCGCCAGGTTCTCCAGCTCCTGGCCGGAAAGGTTGAAGGAGACGAAGGCCTGCACATTGTCGGTGCCCTGGCCGATGGTCTCGATGACATGGTCGCCGGCATTGTCGACATAATAGGTGTCGTCGCCGATGCCGCCTTGCATGGTGTCGGCACCCTCCTTGCCGTCCAGCGTATCGTTGCCGCCAAGGCCGATCAGGATGTTGACGCCCGAATTGCCTGACATGACATTGGCGATGGAATTGCCGGTGCCGTTGATGTTGCCGTTGCTTCTCAGCGCCAGGTTCTCCAGCTCCTGGCCGGAAAGGTTGAAGGAGACGAAGGCCTGCACATTGTCGGTGCCCTGGCCGATGGTCTCGATGACATGGTCGCCGGCATTGTCGACATAGTAGGTGTCGTTGCCGATGCCGCCTTGCATGGTGTCGGCACCCTCCTTGCCGTCCAGCGTATCGTTGCCGCCAAGGCCGATCAGGATGTTGACGCCCGAATTGCCTGACATGACATTGGCAATCGAATTGCCGGTGCCGTCGATGTTGCCGTTGCTTCTCAGCGCCAGATTCTCCAGCTCCTGGCCGGAAAGGTTGAAGGAGATGGTGCTCTGCACATTGTCGGTGCCCTCGCCATTGGCCTCGATGACATGATCGCCGGAATTGTCGACATAGTAGGTGTCGTTGCCGATGCCGCCTTGCATGGTGTCCGCGCCTTCCTTGCCATCCAGCGTGTCGTTGCCGCCCAGGCCGGTGAGCGTGTTGACACCCGAATTGCCGTTCATCGCGTTGGCCAGGCTGTTGCCGGTGGCGTTGATCGAGGCTGCACTGCGCAGTGCGACGTTCTCGATATTGCCGGTGAAATGATTGCCATCGCTAAGGCTGATCGAGATATAGCTGTTGACGATATCGGTGCCGTCGGCGCCGGCGGTGCTTTCACTGACGATATCGCTGGCATTGTCGACGAAGTAGGTGTCGTCGCCGGCCCCGCCATACATGGTGTCGGCGCCACCGCCACCGTCCATTGTGTCGGCACCACCGCCACCGTCGAGAATATCATTGCCACCGAAGCCGAGTAGCGTATCTCCGCCCTGAACAGGCTTGGGGAACCACCAGGGATCGTTGGTGTGTGCTCCTATCAAAACGTTATCCAGGTTGTTCCCGGCGATAGTATCCGCAAACCAGGAACCGACGAGATTCTCGATCGACGTTAATGTGTCTCCGGCAGCATCCCCAGCTGTGCCTTTACCCGTCATTAAGCTGACCGCGACCGCCGATTCCGACGTCTCATAGAAAGCAGTATCGGAACCGCCACCGCCGTCGAGATGATCGGCTCCGATTTCACCGTGCAGACTATCGTTCCCGTTGCCGCCATAGATGTTATCGTTGCCAGCATCGCCTATTATGGTGTCGTGGCCACCATAACCGTACATGATGTCATCGCCGCCGACGGCTCGGCCGAAAATTTGCGTGTCTCCAGTGAGAAAATTATTGTCTTCATTCCCCTGAATAAGGTCGTTGAAAATAGCTCCGTACTGAATGGTTAAGGAAAAGAAATCCGAGACAGTAAGATGGGGGGCCCCATTAATAACAAGCTGCATGCCTCCTCGCTCGCCTGCGTTAACAAAAAGCTCACCACTATGTCTGTCGTAAGAAATATGAACTAAAATAGGTTCGCCATATTGCGAAGATGGTGTGTCGAACGAAAGTACATCATTATTGTCAATTATATTGTATTTCTGCATCGCCTTTTTTTGTGTAACATTTATGTCCACTTGTGAGGCGTCGCCGAAAGAAAAACCAAGCCAGTCGTTTCCCAATTCAAAATCCAGTATAGTGTCGTGCTCGGCTGTCGAACCCACGGCGTCGACGCTCAAGAAGCCGTCTTCGCCTGCGCCACCTGATAACTGAGCATTAGAATTGTAATCGGCGTAACCATAGTTATAATATATCTGATCGTTTCCATTATCGCCGAAAGCTGAATTTACTTTTGCGTTTCCTCCATCTGGTATAATAATATCATTACCATCCCCACCATGGAGTCTATTCCCAGCTGATCCGTAACTTGAAAGAATGTCATCTCCGCCATTGCCAAAAGCCTCACCGCCTGCATAGCCGGCGTAATAAGCATCATTTAGATTTCCAAACTGTATACTGTATTTAGCAGCTGCACCTAGAAAAACGACCTGCTCGAAACTTGTTACTGAAAATATGCCGATATTCATAGTTCCGCTACCGGCCGCGAGCCTGAAATCATATGAGAAAACGTCCCCAGGATCACCTGTGGCTCCAACCTGCAGCGTATCAACGCCTCCGCCGCCAGTAACTGAGCCGTGTGCACGAAGCTGAGGCAGCAATGCGATACCACAAGTATCGTTACCTTCCCCGAGGTCGACCACGTCGACGTCTACAATCTCTCCTCCACCAAACGCCGTGCTGAAACCGAAGGTGTCGTCGCCCGATCCGGCATCGATCGTGTCGCTGCCCATATCATCGGTGATGGTGTCATTGCCGGAGCCACCAAATATTGCCGTGGGGCCTTTCGATACGTCTCTGATATAATCGTCCCCGTCACCGCCATATAGATAGCTACCGCCTCCTTCCATATCATCGTTACCGCCCAGACCGAACACTGTGTCTCCGTCGTGCGCGACCAGGTTGTGGTCATCCCAATCGGTGCCGTAGATCGTTGCTGGCTGCGTCATCTCGTTTATCCACCGCTGTATGGGATCGAATTTCAAAGTGCAGACTGGAAGGATACAATTAGCTTTGGCTGCGGTAGTATCCAAGGCCCCCTTGCTCTATATTTCAAGAATAATCTTCATGCCTAATAGGAACTGCGACAAGCGCTGTCGACCTTAGGACTCAAGGCCCGGTAGGCGCTCAATAACGACCGACAGTAAATCTGGCGCAAGCCAGCCTCATCAGGTTCATGAGCGGACGCTTGGCCTTGAACGTCCCATATCGGCTGGAAGCGGAACATCCGCTTTTGGGATGATTGAATTCAAAAGCCGACCTTCGCGCCCAGCTCATTGGCGGCTGTTTTGCGCCAGGCCCGGACATTGCATTGCTGGCATGTGCGTCATCATGCCCCCAGTTGGTCGAGCAAGGTCTTAGCCTCTTTCAAATCGAGCGTGTCGAAGCCCTCGGTGAACCAGCCGTAGGTCGGCGCGAGCAGGTCATGCGCCTCCGCGCGCTTGCCCTGTTCGGCCAAAAGGCGCGCAAGCGAAGTGGCGGCGCGAAGCTCCCAGGATTTGGCACCTTGCTCGCGAGACCGTTCGATCGCCTGGCGGAACGAGATTTCAGCCTCGTGCCAATCGCTTGGTTCCGCAGCAGCGTATATGGCACCTCGGAGCCGCAGCAATTCGGCATCGCACCACAACTCGCCGGTCCGATTCACCTGGTCGAGAGCCCGATCGATCAGGCGCACGCCGTCCGACGCGCGATTGACACTCCCGAGCACCTCCCCAAGGAATCCCATCGTGTACGCCTGCGTCACTTGCGTTCCGACGGCCTGCATCCGGCCCAGGCTATCCTCAATCTGGGCGATCGCTCGCTCCTTTTGGCCCTGCTTCGCCGAGAGCCATCCCTTCTGCTGGGCGGCCATGGCAGCCCAGAAGGGATACGCCTGCTCGGTCGCGAACGTGAGCGCACGGTCGATCCGGTCCTCGGCTTCGGCCACCTCGCGTCGGAATAGTCGTAACCAGGCTGCCCATATCAGCACGTAAGCGCGGCTGAAGGGGTGCGCCAATCGCTCGGCCAAGACAAGAGCGTCTTCCATCCGGGACAGCGCCTGGTCGGGGTAGCCGAGGTGCCAAAGCACCGCTGACCCGCGACATAGGCAAATCGGTCCGGGATCCTGGCCGTAGA
The DNA here is from genome assembly GCF_056781655.1 of Mesorhizobium bavaricum. Classification (NCBI taxonomy): domain Bacteria; kingdom Pseudomonadati; phylum Pseudomonadota; class Alphaproteobacteria; order Hyphomicrobiales; family Phyllobacteriaceae; genus Mesorhizobium; species Mesorhizobium bavaricum. Next base: position 825,297 of record NZ_CM165566.1, read on the forward strand.
GCGCAAGATGAGCTCGATGTTGCTGTGGGCGATACGCTTCGGAGGCCAGCTCTAAATGTTTCCGTGCCTCCCCGAAGTCGCCGCGCCAAGAAAAGCTGATTCCCCGAGCATAGTGGGCTTCGACCACCCACACGGGATCGTTACTGTGCAGGGCAAGGTCGAGAAGCCGTCCGCTCAGCTCGTGCGCGGACGTGAGTTCGGCGCGCGTGGCCGAGTAGATGGCCAGGCCGAGCAGAACCGGGAAGACATCCGCATCTTCTGGCATCACCTCGCAAAGGCGGCGTGCGCGAGAATATACCCGCTCGACCTCGGCATTTGCGTAGCCATTCTTGGCGGTGAGCACGCGGCCCAGCACCGTTAGCGCTGCGAGCTCGCGCCGCTGGCGCTCCGGGCCAGCAGGGAGCGTTTCGATCAAGTTCAGCGCTTTCTGCAGATGGCTCTGGGCCTCATCGTTGGCCGAACGGTCGTTGGCGCTCTCTCCCGCGCGCTGCCAATAGCTGATGGCCTGAAGAAAGAGGCCGGCAGCCGTATAGTGCTGAGCCACGATCTCGGGCTCGTGTTCGACGACCTCGCCGAAATGCTGCTCGAGCGCGTGGGCGATCCGGGTGTGCAACTGCTGGCGGCGACTGCGCAGCAAGGTGGCATAAGCGGCATCCCCCACCAGTGCGTGCTTGAAAATGCACGTCGCGTGCGGCGGCCGACCGCGCGCGATCACGAGTTCGGCGCTGATTAGTTGGTCGATGGCGCCCTGCAGTTCCCGTTCCTCGCGCTGCGCCACCGCCGCAAGCAGCTCATAAGAGAATTCGCGGCCGATGGCGGCGCCAATCTGCGCGACCTCCCGCGCTGGCGTCGTTAACCGATCGAGCCGCGCCAGCAGAGAATCCTGCAGGGTTGCAGGAATCGCCAGGGGTGGCAGCGGACCGGAGAGTGCGTAGCGGTCGCCTTCATCGGTCAGCACGTCGGATTCCATTACGGCCTTGGTCACCTCCTCGAGGAACAGGGGCACGCCGTCTGTCTTGGCCACCATCTGCTCGAGCAACCCGCCCGGCAGCGCCTTGCCCCCGGTCAACCGCTCCACCAGGGTCGCGCCCTGCCGGCGACTTAAGCGGTTCAGCGTGAGCGAGGTGACCCGCGGGTGGCCGATCCACCGCGGCTCGAACTCAGGGCGGAAACTGAAGATCGCCAATACTGCAAGGCGGGGGATCTGCTGGACCATTCGGTCGAGAAGCTCCAGCGAAGTTGGATCAATCCAGTGGATATCCTCAAAAACGATCAACACGGGCTGGCGGGCCGCCAAGCCAATAAGCTGCCGGACCAGAGCCTCGAGGGTCAGCTCCTTCTGGCGCTGAGGGCTGAGGTTCAGGGGTGCGTAGCGGCTGCCTACCGGGAGCGAAAGAAACGCCGACAACAAAGGGGCGACGTCGCGGAGCTTGTCTGTGGACCGCGCCAAGAGGCGCTCCAGCTTGTCGAGTTTTACGCTCGGCGAATCGTCTGGCTGGAAGCCGGCCGCGCGGGTGAGTTGGACAATCGACGGGCGAAGGGCGCTATTTGCGTGGAACGGCGAGCACTGGCAGCGGATGCGGACATGCGGTCGGTCCCGCAAGCGCTCGCGAAGCGCCTGAATCAGGTGCGACTTACCGATGCCGGGCTCGCCGGAGAGCAGGACCACCTGCCCCTCGCCGGACGCGGCCTTGCTCCAGAGCTGCGCGAGCAGAGCAAATTCGTGCTCGCGCCCAATCGTGGGGGCGAAGCCGCTCGTCGCGCGCGCTTCGAAGCGGGTCTCGGCGGCACTCTCGCGAAGCACGCGCCACGCGCGGATTGGGGCGTCGAACCCTTTCAGGTCGTGCAGACCCAGGTCTACGAGTTCGAACAGCCCGCCGAGCAGTTGGCGCGTCGCGAGCGGGATCACGATCTCGCCAGGCGCCGCCAATGCCTGCAGCCGCGCCGCTAGGTTCGGCGACTCGCCGACCACCGCTTCCTCCTGCGCCGCTCCTTCGCCGATGAGATCGCCCACCACCACCAGGCCCGTTGCGATGCCGACACGTACCGCAAGGGGCCCTTGTGCCGGGGTCGCGAGCCTTGCGATCGAATCAATGACCGCCAGTCCCGCGCGCACGGCTCGCTCTGCGTCGTCCTCATGCGCCTTTGGATAGCCAAAATACACCAGCACGCCGTCGCCCATGTATTTGGCCACAAACCCGCCAAACTGACGCACGCCCTCGGCAACGCACTTCTGATAGGCCGCAATCACCTCACGCAAATCCTCAGGGTCCATTCGCGCGGAAAGTGCTGTCGAGCCGACAAGGTCCGAGAACATCACGGTAACCTGGCGACGCTCCGCGGTGTCCTTCGCGGCGTTGTCGATTGCCAGAGGCGCACCGGATAACAGCGGCGTTGGTACGCTTGCTTGAGCACGCAAGGCTGCGATGGCGTCGAGCAGCTTGCGACGATGTCCGACAAATCCGACACCAAGATCCTTCAAGTCCTCAGCCGTCAACCTCGGCAGGACCGTGTCGTCGATTTTGTTCTCGCGGAAGGAGGCCTCATACTGTTCGAGGCCAAGCCTCCGCAGCCAACCTCCGACGTCCATGGCGGCGCCCCTGGCTTGCCTAGCCACCTATGATCCACCAGGGGAGACAGCCTGTCTAGGACCGGGTTTTGAATGGCCGGTTTGGGCCGCAAGCGGGAGGTCGGCTTTCGGGCATCGAGCTGGCCTAAGCCGTCATTCAACTCGTGGCCTCAAGAAGCTCATCCACGCTCCTCTTGACGCGGCGTGCCACCCCAGCCGATGTCGGGCTGATGTGCGTGGGCGGCAGTCATCCTTTGACCACCGCTTCTGGCGGCGCCGATTGGCGAGCCGCCTCGCCATCATTTAGCGATGGAACGGAAAAGAAACCATTCAGCATCAGACTACCGCTTTTCGACGCACCTTTTTCGAATACGTCGGAACGAGCGCTTGTCGCGCAGCTCACGATGCCCCCAATTGGTGAACCGGTTCCATGAAGAGTCTGACAATACGCCACCGCATCCTCGTCAGTTTCGCGGCCGTTCTGGTGGTCATGTCCGTGATCGCCGTCATCGCGTACGCCTGGTTTCTTCAGGCGGGGCAGGAGGCGACTGAGGTCGAGAAGGGCATCCTTCCAGACCTCTATTCCAGCACCGAGATCATGATGGGCCAGATGACGGCGCATAGTCTGCTTCAGGAATATGCCCTTCAGGACAACCCGTCGGATAGAAGCACGCTTGAAAGCGCGATCACGACCAATCGCGACCAAGTGCAGCGGTCGATGGACGACTATGAAGCAACAATCGTCTCCGACATCGACAAGCAGAATTATGCAGTCGTCAAAGAACTCGCCAACCAATTTCGTCTGGCTGAAACTGCTGTGCTGGACACAAGCCGGGCTGCCTTGTCGAAAGGTGAAACTCCCAATGAAAGCCCGGCCATCAAGAACACCGTAGAGCCGATCTTTGTAAAATTGCAGTCCGCTCTGCAGGCCATGGTTGAGGATCACAGAGGCGAGGCAAACAGCGCGACGCAGCGGATCAGCTCGATCGTTAGAGCGGCCGAAGTCGGTTTGAGCGTTGGCTTGTTGATAGCCCTCGGGCTAGCCCTTCTTTTGGGTTACCAGCTGTTTCGCGCCATTACAGGTCCGCTCACCCGTTTGGTCGACGCGGTTCAATTGATGCGGCAAGGCGACTTCAGCGAACGCCTCGATCTTAGGCGCCGAGACGAATTCAGCGTGCTTGCCGACGGCTTCAACGCAATGGCGGACGATCTCACAACCCTCATTGGTCAGGTTCAAAGGTCCAGCATACAGGTCGGCACGTCGATAACTGAGATCGCCGCCACATCCAAGCAACAGCAGGCAACTGCGACTGAAATCGCAGCGACCACAACAGAAATCCGCGCGACAGCCAAGGAAATCTCCGCCACATCAAACGAGCTGGTCCGCACGATGAACGAGGTCTCCACAGTTGCCGAACAAACGGCTGCCGTCGCCGGCGGAGGGCAAGCGGGGCTGACCCGTATGGAAGAAACCATGCAGCAGGTCATGGAAGCGGCCGGCGCGATCAATTCCAAACTCGCGATCTTGAGTGAGAAAGCCGGCAGCATCAATCAGGTGGTGACGACCATAACCAAAGTCGCCGATCAGACGAATCTGTTGTCGCTCAACGCTTCCATTGAGGCGGAGAAGGCAGGCCAATATGGCCGGGGTTTTGCAGTGGTGGCGACGGAAATCCGAAGGCTCGCGGACCAGACGGCTGTCTCCACCTACGATATCGAGCAGATGGTCAAGGACATCCAGTCGGCAGTCGCGGCCGGGGTGATGGGCATGGACAAGTTTTCCGAGCAGGTCCGCCGGGGTATGCAGGAAATCCAGCAGGTCGGCGGGCAACTCTTCGAGATCATTCAGCAGGTTCAGGGGCTGGTGCCACGTTTCGAAGTCGCCAATGAAGGCATGCAAGCACAGGCGACCGGCGCGGGGCAGATCAGCGACACGCTAACCCAGCTAAGCGAGGCAGCTCAGCAAACAGTCGAATCCCTTCAGCAATCGACGCTCGCGATCGATGAGCTCAATCAAGTCTCAGGCGGCATGCGAAGTAGCATTTCGAGGTTCAAGCTGCGAGCATAGCGAGCCGGCAGTAGGAGGTGACAATGCTATTCCTCGCCTTCAGCATGGGTCCGGATCGCTACTTGATCGATGTCCACCAAATTGAAGAGGTTCTGCCCTATATCGATGTGAAAGTTCTTCCGGGTGCGCCAACTGGTGTGGTGGGTTTGGTCAGCTATAACGGAATACCCATCCCCCTGATCGATGTTACTCTTCTTGCGCTTGGCCGACCATCGGAGCGCCTATTGAGCACCCGGATCGTTGTGACGCGCTATCCGGCGCATGATGGCGAGCAACGCCTGCTGGGGCTGATCGCGGAACGGGTGACGGATACGCTCGAGCGAGACCCTGCCGATTTCGCGCCGTTCGGACTTGAACCAGGAACCCCGCCCTATCTTGGGCCGGTGGCTTCCAATGGTTCGGAGATCATTCAGTGGGTCAAAGTGGAAGCGCTGCTTTCGGAAGAGATTCGTACCGCTTTGCTCCGCCAGGCCGCAGTAGGTGATCAATGACCGGCGCAATAGAAAAGCTCCTGACGGAAACCATTGGACTGGACAGTGCCAGCGTTGGTCCGACAGTGGTTCGTCAGGCGGTCAGAGACCGGATGGCAGCATGCCGGATAACCAACCCTCAGGCCTATAGGGAACACTTGACCGGTTCCTCGCAGGAGCTGCAGGAGCTGATCAATGCGGTGGTGATCCCAGAGACCTGGTTCTTTCGCGACCGAGAAGCGTTCACGATGCTGGCGCGGCATGCGCGCGTGCACAAGCCTGCTCAGCCGATAAGAGTCCTGAGCCTGCCATGTTCAACCGGCGAAGAGGCCTATTCGGTCGCCATGGCCATGTTCGATGCCGGCTTTGAGGCGCACGAGTTCAAGATCGATGGCGTGGACGTTAGCAGCCGCAATATCGCGACGGCTGAACGCGCCATCTATGGGCGCAATTCGTTTCGCGGCAGCCATCTCGAATTCAAGGATCGCTATTTCGAAGCGGCCGAGGGCGGGTTGCGGCCTATTGCTGGGGTGCTGAAACAGGTTCGGTTCAGGGTAGGAAACCTGTTCGGTTCTCGCGCGTCTTTCGGGCAAGAGGTCTATGACATCCTGCTTTGCCGCAATTTGCTGATCTATTTCAATCGAGAGCTGCAGGATCGCGCATTGATCTGCACGAAGGACCTGCTGGCCAAAGACGGACTTCTTCTGGTCGGTCCGGCGGAAGCAGCTCTTCCAAGGTTGCATGGCTTTATTTCCGCTGAATGGCCATTGGCCTTTGCCTTTCTGAAATCGGAGCCCGTCAAGACCACGGCGCCGAAAGTTTCGGCCGCCGTCCCGGTGCGGACGCCAACCCCGAAGGTCAACAAGAGCGAGCCTCTTCTTCCGTTCCGACCGACAATTGGCAATGAAGGCCGTGGGCAGCCTCCGGCCAAGCCGCTTGCACAGGCCTCGGAAAGCCTCATCGCGGTTGAACGGATCGCCAATGCAGGGCGGGTAAAGGAGGCACAGGAGGTCGCCCTGGCGCATCTCAAGGAGTTCGGTCCTTCCGCGGAAATCTTCTACCTGCTGGGCCTCGTCCAGGATGCGGATGGTTCTGCACCCGAAGCCGCGCAAAGCTATCGCAAGGCGCTCTATCTCGCGCCAAATCATCGAGAAGCTCTTGTCCATCTGGCCTTGCTGCTTAGCAAGCAAGGCGACCATAACGGCGCCGAGGCGCTGGCCGGCCGGCTGGGTCGGGTCCAGAAAAGGAGCGGCAGCTGATGGCGGCTTCGACAAGGGTCGCTCAGCCGGTGGAGGAGATTGAAATCGACGACTGCTGGCGGCAAATAGGCGTACAGGGTGACAAGTCATGTCCGCTACTGGAGCAGCATCTCCACTGCCGGAATTGCCCGACCTACAAGAAGATTGCACGACGCCTCCTTGACCGTGCAGTGCCCTCGGCATATCGCGACGAATGGCCTGATAACGCTGGTCGTGCAGGGATCGAGTCGGCAGACAGCGACGCGCTGCAGACGGCCGTTCTCTTCCGTTTGGGGGAGGAATGGCTGGCACTTCCGGTCGGTATTTTTCATGAAGTGGCTGAATCTCGTCGCGTTCATTCAGTTCCACATCGTAGGAACAGTGCACTGCTCGGTATTGCGAATGTCCGTGGTGAATTGCTCATTTGCCTGTCCCTGGCCGAATTGCTCGGGATAGACGAGCGCAAAGAGGGGGAACAAGGCACACGAACCAAGGTATTTCGCCGCCTAGTCGTGGTAGGCGAGCGCGACAAGCGGGTTGCTTTTACGGTTGATGAGATCCACGGCTTACATCGGTACCAGGAACGCGACACTCTCGCTGTTCCGGCCATGATTGGCAAGGCACTGTCGGCCGTTACGGTTGCCGTGCTGCCGTGGCAGGGACGAGCCGTTGGCTGTCTCGATCCACGACAACTGCTCACGATGCTGGATCGGAGCATCGCATGACAGATGAAGACTTCAGCCAGGTTTCGATGCTCAGCCTCTTCCAGGCCGAACTGGAGACGCAGTCACAGGCTCTAACCTCTGGGCTTTTGGCACTCGAACGCGATCCTATCGCCGCCGATGCCCTGGAAGCATGCATGCGTGCCGCGCATTCCCTGAAAGGAGCTGCCCGCATCATCGACCTGATGCCCGCGGTCAAAGTTGCAAATGCGATGGAAGACTGCCTGGTCGCCGCGCAACGTGGGCATCTGAGGGTGCGACGGGAGCATATAGATGCGCTTCTGCAAGGCTCTGACCTTTTGAAATTGATCGCATCGGGATCATCGAGCGAGAGCGCCAACTCAGAAGTCGAAACCTTTCTCGCGAAGTTCGAGGAATTGTCCCTCCCCGAGGCAAAGCCCGGGCCCCAAGATTCTGCAGCTGATTTCGCAACTCCAGATCATGCCCAGGAGCAACTGGCGACGACCTCTTCAGCGAACCTCCTCGTTGGGGCGGTACCGCAAGCCCACGGCAGCATCGGCTCTGATAGAATGGTTCGGGTGACGGCAGACAGCCTGAACCGATTGCTCGGGTTGGCTGGCGAGTCGCTGATGGAAGCTCGGCGGCTCAGGCCATTCGCTGACGGGCTGCTACGGCTGAAGCGACTTCAATCGGACCTCGCAAGTGCGTTCGACAATCTTCATGCAGTGCTGCCGCCGGTTTCAAACGATGTGGCGGTGGTGGAGGCGCTGGCTGAAGCGCAGCGAAAGCTTCGGTTGAGCCAAGCGTTCCTGGCGGAGCGTCTCGATGAATTGGATTCAGTGGATCGGAAAGCGACCGATCTTGCCAACAGATTGTACGACGAAACGTTGGCGAGCCGGATGCGGCCTTTTGAGGACGGCGTGCGACACTATGCGAGAACGATCCGCGACCTCGGTCGTACCCTTGGCAAGCGGGTGCGACTGGAGATCGTAGGCGGCTCGACCGGCATCGACCGCGATATCCTCGAGCAGCTCGATGCCCCTTTGGGGCATCTTCTTCGCAACGCTGTAGACCATGGGCTTGAACCGCCTGAGGAGCGCCTCGCGATGGGGAAACCCGAAGAGGGGCTCATCAGGCTCGAAGCGAGGCATAATGCCGGGCTGCTGCAGATAGCCGTGGTGGACGACGGCAGGGGGATCGAGCTCCCGAAGCTGCGCGAGACTGTCGTCGCCCGGCAGCTTGCAACCAGGGAAAGTGCTGACACACTCAGCGAAACCGAATTGCTCGCATTCCTGTTTCTGCCAGGCTTTTCGATGAAATCGGGCCTTACCGACATCTCCGGTCGCGGTGTGGGGCTCGATGCAGTGCAAGCCATGACGAAGGAAGTCCGGGGTGTCGCAAGCGTGTCCTCAGAATTTGGGCACGGAACCCGATTTCAACTGCAATTGCCGCTGACGTTGTCGGTCCTGCGCACGCTGCTCGTCGATGTCGATGGAGAGCCCTATGCTTTTCCACTCGCTGCCATTTCCAAGACTTTGAAACTGCAGCGGACGCAGATCGATCTCCTGCAGGGCCGGCCGCATTTTCGATTGAACGATCGACAGATCGGGCTGGTCACCGCGCGCGAGGTGCTGGATCGAGGTGAGCCCGGATCGGAACCGAACGAACTCTCGGTCGTCGTCGTGGATGCGGGTCGGGGCGATGCGTACGGCCTGATCGTTGACCGTTTTCTCGGGGAACGCGAGTTAGTGATCAGACCTCTCGATCCACGGTTTGCCAAGATCAAGGACATCAGCGCAGCAGCCCTGATGGAAGACGGTTCGCCTGTTCTGATCTTCGACGTCGACGATCTGATCCGATCGGTGGAAAAGCTTGCGTCGTCCAGCGGATTTCGAGCTCTTCGGCGCGCCGCGGGCGGTCCCGAAGCGAGCAGGCGCAAGCGCGTGCTCGTGATTGACGATTCACTGACGGTTCGCGAACTCCAGCGCAAGATGCTGGGCAATTACGGTTATGAGGTCGAAGTGGCGGTCGACGGTATGGACGGGTGGAATGCCGTCCGGTCTGGTCCTTTCGATCTCGTCGTCACCGACATCGACATGCCTCGCATGGATGGCATCGAGCTGGTGAGTTTGATCAGAAAGGACGCTCATCTCAAGAACACACCCATCATGATCGTTTCATACAAGGATCGGGAAGAAGATCGCGCGCGCGGGCTCGACGCAGGTGCGGACTATTATCTGACCAAGAGTAGCTTTCAGGACGAGGCCCTGATCCATGCCGTCGTGGACATGATCGGCGAGGCGGCTGAATGAGATCGAAATCGGAAGCCAACGAATGAGAATCGGCGTAGTCAACGACATGCCGATGGCGGTTGAACTTCTGCGTCGACTGGTCCTGTCGACCGGCGAACATGAGGTCGCATGGATCGCGACCAATGGGCGTGAGGCGGTCGAGGTCTGCAGACGTGATCTGCCGGATCTGATACTCATGGATCTAGCAATGCCAGAAATGGACGGCGTGGAAGCGACCCGCAGAATCATGGCGGAAACCCCGTGCTCAATCTTGCTGGTGACCGCCAGTATCGAAGCCAACCTCGCCGGCGTCTACGAAGCAATGGGTCATGGCGCGCTTGACGCAGTCGATATTCCGTCAGTGGGCATCGAAGGTAACGCGTCCTCGCAATCCGCTCGGCTTTTGACGAACAAGATAGCAACGATCGGCAAGCTGATCGGTGATGCGCCGACCAAGGCAAAAAGGCGGATGTCACGTGCGGCTGAGCCGACACCTCGACGCCTGATTGCAATCGGTGCCTCCGCGGGCGGGCCGGCTGCCGTTGCCGCAGTCCTGAGCGCGTTTCCCGTTGATTTTGGCGGCGCGATCGTGCTCGTCCAGCATCTCGATGCTCAGTTCGTTCCAGGCCTTGTTGATTGGCTGGGGCAGCATACGCCTCTCCCGATCCGTCCGGCGCGGGAAAGGGATAGTCCTCAAGCGGGCACCGTTCTCGTTGCCAGTTCTGCGGATCATCTGGTTTTCAAGTCAGCTCACCAACTTGGCTATACGCCCAGCCCCAAGGACAATGTTTATCGGCCGTCCGTAGATGTGTTCTTCGAAAGTGCGGCGCAATGGTGGCCTGGCTCGGTGATTGGTATTCTGCTCACAGGCATGGGCAGGGATGGTGCGCGCGGGCTGAGACAGCTCCGCGACAAGGGGCATCTCACAATCGCGCAGGATAGAGCAACCAGTGCCGTCTATGGCATGCCGAAGGCCGCCGCCGACATCGGCGCGGCTGTTGATATTCTTCCTTTGAGTGCGATCGGCTCACGTATAATCGAAGCCTGCGAGCGCTCCACGTGAAAGGGCACGTCCGATGACGCAAGAACCAGAGCTGGTCCCGCCACTCGCAGATAACTATTCATCCATGGTTCTGCTCATCGATGATCAGATCATGGTTTGCGAGGCGGTCAGGCGCGCTCTAGCCAACGAGCCCGATATTTCCTTACACTTCTGCACCGACCCGTTGAGAGCGATGACGGTCGCGGATGAGGTAAAGCCAACTGTTATCCTGCAGGATCTCGTCATGCCCGGGGTCGATGGGCTGCATCTGGTGCGAGAATACAGGAAGCATGCGTCGACACGCGCGGTCCCAGTCATTGTGCTGTCGAGCAAGGAAGATCCCGCCACCAAGGGCGAAGCCTTCGGTGCGGGAGCGAACGACTATCTCGTCAAACTGCCGGATCGTATCGAGCTGATCGCACGTATCCGATATCACACGCGGGCCTATCTGGATCACGTCCAGCGAGACGCGGCATACCGAGCGCTAAGGGAAAGCCAGCGACAGCTGATCAGTGCAAATCTCGAGCTTGAACGTCTGACCCGGATCGATGGCCTGACGGGTCTCGGCAACAGGCGCTATTTTGACGAATATCTGGCGGCTGAATGGAAACGCGCTTTTCGCGCACAGTCCCCATTGTCGCTGTTGATGATCGATGCCGACAACTTCAAACGATACAACGATACCTATGGCCATATGGCCGGCGACGAGGTGCTCAAACAAATCGCCCGCGTAATCCAGAGCGGTTCCGGCCGCTCCACCGACCTCGCTGCGCGGTACGGAGGCGAAGAGTTCGTCATCGTGCTGGTCGACACTTTACTGGAACAATCCAGTGCGATCGCAGAGCGGCTCGTCCAGAGCGTGCGGGAGTTGAACATACCCCACGGCCCGGATCGCGTGACCATCAGCGTTGGCGTCGCAACAACGGTGCCCAACGAGAACGAGACGCCAAACGATTTCGTCAATGCCGCCGATTTGGCACTGTTTCGTGCCAAATCGGAAGGACGAAATCGTGTGGCGCTTCATATGTTAGGCGGATGACGGGGCCGCGCACACCGCACTCGATGCACTTATCACGGAGATCGAGCGGACGCTGAAGTGACCCAACCGACTGGGCTCACTTCTTCGGGCCAGTCAGCCCGGTCCTGGTCATCTCGCCCCAGCTCTGGTCGGCGCGCAGATACTGCCACCAGCCCTTCACGCGCCAGAAATTGTTGAGTTGGCGGTAGCCGAAATTCTCGATCACAGCCACGGCCGTGAGCACGGCGAGGTCCCGCGCGCGCGGAAAGCGCTGAAGCTCGGCCTCTTCGAGGACCAGCGAACACACGCTCACGCAAACTCCATAGGTGAAAACCAGCGACGTGAACGCCAAGAGATATTCGGTCGAAAGGATGCCGAGCAGCCAGAAGGCCGGGATCAGAACATAGCCCAGCACCTCCGATATCGGCCCAAGCACATCGACAACCAATATGTGGCCAAAGCCGAGGAAGCCGACACGCCCATAGCGGGGGTTGAACAGCATGGAGCGGTAGCGGAAGAAGCATTCGAGCGCACCGCGCTGCCAGCGCGTGCGCTGCCTTGCCAGAACGCGCAGTGACTCCGGCGCTTCGGTCCAGCACACCGGCTCCGGAATGAACTGGATGCTGTATCTGCGTTTGGTGTCCATCATGTGGCGATGCAGCTTGATCACGAGGTCCATATCCTCACCCATCGACCCACTGGTGAAGCCACCAACCGCCACAACTTCCGTGCGGCGGAACAGACCGAAGGCTCCGGACACCAGCATCAGCGTGTTGATGCGGCTCCAGGCAAGCCGCGCCATGAGAAAGGCGCGCAGATATTCGACCACCTGCAGCAGCGGCAGCAGCCGGTGCGGCAGCCGGACCTCGCGCACCCTGCCGCCTTCGATCCTAGAGCCGTTGGCGATCCGGATCGTGCCGCCCACGGCGATGGTGCGCTCTGGATCGTCGATGAAGGGCTGCGCGGCGCGCATGAGCGCATCGGGTTCGAGGATGGAATCGCCGTCGATCACGCAAAACAGCGGCGCGCGGCAGACATTGACGCCGGCATTCTGGGCATCGGCCTTGCCGCCATTTTCCTTGTCGACCACGAACAGCCGTTCGGTCATCGGCGAGGAATAGAGGCCGCGGATCGGCTTGTGCGTCAGCGCCTCCTCATAGGGCCGGTGGAATTTCACCAGCTTGAAGCCTTCGATAAGGCGCTGCAGAGTCTGATCCTTCGAGCCGTCGTTGATGACGATGACCTCGAAATTCGGATATTCGAGCGCCAGCATCGAGTGCACGCTCTCGACTACGTTCACTTCCTCATTGTAGGCGGGCACCAGCAGCGCGATCGGCGGCGCGACGTCGCCATAACGGTGCCACAGCAGTGCCGAACGCGCGACCGGCGGGCGCTTGGACAGCGCGTAGGCGGCGATGATGAGCTGCAGCAGGTAGACCACCGTCTGCGCCAGCCCGGCCCCGATGATGAACCAGGACAGGACGGAGGCACCCAGAACGATCTCTTGGCTCCAGTCGAACATCAGGCGGCCGGCCCCTCGGCAAGGATCAGCGAGGCCGTGCGCTGGCTGCGCGAGACCTCGCTGGCGGCGATCTCGCGCAGCACCTGTTCGCCCTGCTCGCCGAACGAGCGCAATGCGTTGGCGGCAGCATAGCGCACGGTCCATGCCTCGTCGTCCATCAGTTGCGCCAGCGGCGCGGCGAGTTCAGACAGGCCGAGCCGGCCCGCCGCATCGGCAGCGTCGGCGCGTACGTCCCAGCCGCCATTTTCCATCGCCTTGACCAGGATGGCCGGCGCGTTGGCATGTCCGGTCAGGCCGAGCGCCCGCAATGCGGCTGCGGCGACCTCCGGCGACGGATCGCCGGCCGCGCGGGCAAAGAACTCACCAAACTGGAAATTGCCGCCGCGGGCAAGCGCGTCGATCGCGGCCGCCCTTATGAAAGGCACCGCGTCCTGACGCCTGGCGTAATCCTCAAGCTCGTCGAACCGCCTTGGCGGAAAGCGCCTGAAAAGCTCGATCAGGCGCCGCGAGCGCTGCCCCGCCACGCCGATCTTGCGCAGCGTTATGACGAGCGGCGGCAAGGCACCGACATCGCAGAGCGCGATGGCGACGGCGATCCTGACCTCGCGCGACCGGTCGCGGTCGAGTGCCGAAAGCAGGCTTGCCACCGCGTTTTCCGAACGCAGCGCCGCCAGCATCTCGGCCGCGTGGATGCGTTCGGCGCCGTTGCCTTTTTCCAGCTGGGTGCCGACAAGCGCCGGCAGGCCACATTCGTTGAAGGCTGAAAGGAGCTCGTCGTGCTCCTCGCCGCGCAACAGCGAAATGAACTCGAAGCCGGCATCGATCGCCACCCTCGCCGGCACCGCAAGCAGCGCCGCCTTCAATGCCTCGCGATCCCGGTTTTCGGTGAAGGCGATCAGCGCCGTCAGAAGAAGGCGACGCTGATCGGCGCCCGCCGTCCCCCGGCGCTCGTGCAGCATCCGGCGCACGATCAGCAGAAGCATGATCGCCAGGGAAAGGACACTGAGCAGGATGGACAGGTACCAGATGTACAACATGATCAGAACCGCGTGGTTAGGCCGAGCCCGAATATGGTTCGGTCGAATGTCGGGCGTTGCTCATGGGCGAGGCTGGCGCGCAGTGTCAGCGGGTCGGTAACATCCCAGGAGATGCCGCCAAAGACGGTGCGCGTCGGCACCAGCGTGCCGTCGGAGATCTCGGGGGCATCCGCGTAACCACCGAACATATTGACGCCCTGCGCGACCGCAAGATCGGCCCGCAGCACATAGCCATCGGCGCGCGTGCCGATATCGTCGGCCGCGTGCACCCATCGGGCCGAAAGCCCGAGCCGGCCATCCAGGACATAGGCCTGAACCCAGGGCGAGATGGTGGTGATGTCGGCGTTGGCGAAATTGTCATAACGAGCATCGATGTTGAGCGAGAACGGGCCGAACGCTTTCGCGGGCGACACGACCTGCCACGAAGCGCCGGCGCCAATCGAGTAGCGCGCCAGGAAATCGGCATCCGGCGTCGCCGCCGCCAGCGCATAGGCGGAGACCGTCGGCGAGAAAGCCTGATCAATGCGGCCCTCGATCTGAACGTCGGTGCGACCAAAGCGGGTCGCCACCCGGGTACGGCCCGAAATGGTCGTCTGCGGGCTGAGCCGGTAGGCAAGGCCGGCCGAACTGTCGGTCCAATCGGCAAGCCCGTCGGTGACATCGCTCACTTCGCTGCCCAGATCGAGCCGCCATTTGCGTGGCGGCGGCGCGGCGAGCCTCTGCTCGACATCGCGCGAGCCGGGTTCGAGGGCAAGCGCCTGCCGGTAGGCGTCCCGCGCGGCGTCGTCGTCGCCACGCGCCCGGCGTAGGTCGCCGATCCCCACCAGCGCCTCAGCATTGTGCGGATCGACCGCCAGCACCCGCTGAAACGACTGCTCGGCCCGCGTGTAATCCTGCTCGATCAGGGAAATCCGCGCGCCGAGAGCGATCGCCTCGGCATTGTCAGGCGCGGTGCCAAGCACATCATCGATCATGGTGCGGGCGCGCGGCACGTCGCCCTGCCAGATCGCCAGGCGCACCTTGCCGAGGCGGGCGTCGAGAAGGCGGGGCCTAATGGCCAGCGCCTGGTCGAAGAACTGCCCGGCCTCGTCGAATTTCTGCTGCGAGCCAGCCACGAGACCCATGGCGACCAGGATGTCGGTGTTTTTCGGCGCCAGCCGGAGGGCGCGACGATAGGCCTTCTCCGCCTCGGACAATTGTCCCGCCGCCCGCAATCTCCGGCCCTCCTCCATAAGGCCGGCGACGGGATCTGGCCGCGGCGGGCGCGGCTTCTTCCTCGCGGTCGCAGGCTTCGCCTTGCTGCTGCCGGCCTGCTGGGCCTCGCGGATGTTGGCGACAAGCTTACTCGCATCGGCATTGCCGGGCTCGGCACGCGACACCTGTTCGGCGAGCGGCAGGGCGGCGTCCAGATTGCCGGACCGGAACTCGACCTGAGCCATGCCGAAGCTGGCATCCAGATAGGCCGGCGCAAGCGAAAGCACCCTGGAAAAGGCTTCGCGCGCCGCCGGCAGATTGTTGCGGCCAAGCTCGGCGAAGCCAAGTTGCACAAGGGCGTCGGCATTGTCGGGCTTGAGCGCCAGCGCACGCCGAAGCAGCTCCGCCGCCTCGTCGAAATGCTGGGCTTGCCTAGCCTTGACGCCGGAGGCGTACAGTTCGTCGACCGTCTGGGCAAGCGCGGCGGCAGGCGCCGCTGCAACCGCCAGGAAAACGCATGCGGCAGTGATGGCGCGCCGGCCGCGCCGCATCAGCGTTTCCCGCTCTTCCGCGCCAGTAGACGCGCAAGCCGGGCCAGGAGCTCCTCGGGAATGAAGGGTTTCACAAGGTAGTCGTCGGCCCCCTTCTCAAGGGCCGAGACGATGTCCCTTTCGCCCTTGCGGGCGGTCAGCATGACAACCGGGGTTTCGGACAAAGCCGGATCGCTCTTGATGCGGGCAAGAACCTCCAGGCCGTCGGCCTTGGGCATCATCGCGTCGAGCACGATGATGTCCGGCGCCTCATGCTGCGCCTTCGAGAGCGCTTCCGCCCCGTCTACCGCCTTGATGACATCGTATCCCTTCGCCCTGAGCCTGAATTCCATCAGTTCGATCAACAAGGGATCGTCATCGCAAATCAGGACTCTTGTCTTCGCTCCGTTCACCAGCCTTGCTCCGGTTCGCGCCTCGTTTGCCGCTAGCCCCCCGGAGTGATTGATCCATGAACCGACATCCGCCAACGCGGTTCATGCAGACAGGCACATTCTTCTCAAATCTCTCGCCGACGTCCGCCGATGCCGCGCGATTATAGACAACCTGATTCGAGACGCCTGGACCTCAGCACAATCAGTAGATGAATAAGGCGACATGGTATAGGAGCCGTGAACGGCATCGCACAGGCTGCAGCCAGACTGCGCTCTGTGCCTAAGCCAACCGTCGTTTCAGGCGCGTGGCACAAGCAATCTTTTGACGTCACCGGCAAGCGCAAGCGGGTCGAACGGCTTGGCGATCACCCCTACCGCCCCCATCGCCAGATAGCGTTCGACCTCATGCGTCTGGGTGCGCGCGGTGATGAACACCACGGGTATCGAAGCCGTCGGCCGAGACTCGGCCAGGCGCCTCAGCGTCTCCGGTCCGTCCATGTCTGGCATCATCACGTCGAGCAGAATGAGGTCGGGTCGCCATTCGGCGGCATCGGCCAGCGCCTGCATGCCGGAAGAGCAGGATCGCACCTCGAATTCCGGCTCGAGTTCCAGCGACATCTGGGCGATTTCGCGGATATCGTCCTCGTCATCCACATAGAGGATCCTTGCGGGCATCAGCGTGACTCCTTGGCGGGCGCGGCAGGCCAAGTGCGGGACGAAGCCAGCATGCTCCTGACCAGCTTTGCCACATCGATCTCCGACGCCCTGGTCTTGGTCATGATCGCCTGCACGCGATCGCCGAGTTTCTGGTCGAGCTCCGCCGCCGAAAACACGATGACCCCGGTCTCCAGCGGCAGATCGACGAGGAGGTCCAGGCCAGATCCGTCGGGAAGTGCAATGTCCAGGATGATCAGATCGAAGCGATGCTTCGCGACCGCCTCCCGGGCTTCCTGCAGCGTCTTTGCGGATGTGATCGAGACGCCGGAACCCAGCCCCTCCGACATCACCGCAAGCACGCCCTCATCGTCTTCGACATGCAGAATCTGTGGCCTCGGCTCGACCCTGCGGCCGACGATCTTGGCGAGAGCCGCGTGAAGCCGTTTTGAATCCACCGGCTTCTCCAGCCAGTCGACGATGCCGACGGCGCTGCCGTTCAGCGAGCGCCTGGCCTCGTCGGCGACGGCAGAGATGACGATGACCGCAATGTCGGAATTCACCGGTGATGCCCTTATGTCGTGGAAGAGCTTGATGCCGGATTCCCCCGCCAGCTTGATGTCGAGCGTCAGCGCCACGTAGTCGCGGGAGCTCAGGAGCGCCTTGGCCGTCTCGATATCGGGCGCGACGTCGCTGGAAAAGCCTTCCGCATCGAGAAGTGCTGCGATCACAGCTGCGACGTCGGGCTCGTCCTCGCAGATGAGGACACGCAGGCGACCATCGCGCTTGCGCGCCCGGCGCTCGACCAAAACCGGCTTCTCGGCCTGCCTATGCGCTTCAGGAAGGTCGACGTGAAACGTGGTTCCCTTGCCTTCCTCGGTTTCGAAGGAAACGGCACCACCCAGCTTTTCGGCGATGGCTTTGACGATGCTCAAGCCCAGGCCGGTGCCGCCTATCTTGCGGGTGCTGGAGGCGTCAGCCTGCTCGAACTTCCCGAATATACGGTTGCGGAACGTCTCGGGGATGCCGGCGCCCTGGTCCATCACGGAAATGCGCAGCATCTCGCGGTCACGACGCTGGAATTTCACAGTGACGGTACCATCGGTGTGCGAGAACTTGATCGCGTTCGACAGGAGGTTCGCCATCACCTGATGCAGGCGATCCGGATCAATGTTGGCCTCGGCGCGCGGTGCATCGTCGACCAGAACGATCCTTATCCGCCTCTCGGCCATGTAGTTGGAACTGGCGGCAATGGCCTGCTCCAGGACCTGACGGACAGGCATCTGCTTGATCTTGAAGGTGATCACGCCTGATTCGATCTTCTCCATATCCAGGATGTCGTTGATGAGAAGAACCAGCCTTTCGCTATTGGTGTGGGCGATGTTGACGAGATTGGCGGCCTTGGGCGGCAGTTCGCCGGCCACGCCGGCCGCGATCAGGCCAAGCGAGCCGCGGATGGAGGTCAACGGGGTGCGCAATTCGTGGCTGACCGTGGAAATGAAATCGTTCTTGAGCTGGGCGGTGCGCTTCTGCTCGGTGATGTCGCGATTGTAGGTGATGACGCCAACGATCTTGCCGGACTCGTCGCGGAACGGGGCCTTGAGCGTGTAGAGCCAGCCTTGTCTGCCATCCGGCAAAAGCGCCGGCTGATCGATCCGCAGTGTCTGCCCGGTCTCCAGCGCGCCCATCTCATCCTGCCGGAATCGCTCTGCCACCTCCTTCGGATAGAAATCGAAATCAGTCTTGCCGATGAGCTCCTCCACCGAAGCGGCGCGAACCATTTCGGCGGTGGCGGGGTTGGCGGCGATGAAGCGGCCGTCGACATCCTTTATGTTCAGGCAATCCGGCAGTTCGCGAACCATGGCCCGGTAGGTCATGTTGGACATCAAGAGATCCCGCCGGCGCTGCTGCCGGTCGAGCAGTACGCCGATGATGATTGTGCTGAGAAAGCGGAACACGAGGGACGGGAACGTGCTCTGCTGCACAAGGCCGGTGACGACTTGCGCGGGAATGACCAGGAGCGTGATCAGCCCGGCGAGAGCGACCGACACGCCGAGACCGAATATATCGTACATGGTGCGCGATCGGACCGCGACGATGTGGTGCCACGCAATGCCGACGACTGCGGTGATGAGGATACCCATGACCCCGACGCTCGCGCCCTGCCCACCGAGATGGATGCGATAGGCAATCGAGCCGACGGTGGCGATGAGCATTGCCGGCCATCCGCCGAAGAACGCGGCCGCAGCAATAAAGGCGGCGCGCAGATCTACGACGAAGCCGGAGACGGACAGGGCCGTCGCCATGGAAATGATCGCGCCCACGCACATGACCACGCCGAGAAGCAACGACTGCATCCGCCGCGAGAGACGTCCGGTGAAATCCGCCACAAGGTCCCAGGCGACCACGAGGATGGAGACCAGGGCAAGGTTGGCGAGGAGTGAGTGCCAGATCTCGGTCATGACTTCGGCTCCTTTTTTCCGATAAATACCGGCAAAACCTATCCGAGGTCTAAAGAAGCTACAGTGCGGTCGGTGGCGCGGCCGACCCGGCGATCAGGGCAGCTCGGTGGTGGCGCCTCGATTGCTGCGCGCTTCTCGAGGATCAAGCCAGTCAGCAGGCGTCAACTTCGATGCGGACTATGACTTCGACATGCTCAGCAGTCGCAGTCGATGTTGATCAACACAAACATGCTCTCGGCTCAGTGAGCGGCCGCGCGTCGTTCGAGCGTGCGCGCGTATTGCGTCAGCGGAAAACACATGACGAAAAAGATCAGTGCCACCAGCCCGTAGACCTTGAAGGGCTCGAAGGTGGCATTGTTGATGGCGTTGGAGGTTCGCACCAGCTCCTCGAAGCCGATGATCGAGGTGAGCGCAGTCGACTTGATGAGCTGCACCAGGAAGCCGACGGTCGGCGCGCGGGTGATCGAAAACGCCTGCGGCAGGATGATCAGCCTCAACTCCTGCAGATAGTGCAGGCCGAGGCTGGCGCCGGCATCCCACTGGCCACGCGGCAGCGCGTCGACGCCGCTGCGCCAGATCTCGGCGAGATAGGCACTGGCGAAGAAGGTGAGGCCGAGCACCGCCGCCGTCCACGGCTCGATGCGCAGACCGAGCATCGGCAGGCCAAAGAACATCAGGAACAGCTGCATCAGCAGCGGCGTCCCCTGGAACAGCGCGATATAGCCGGAGGCAAAACGCCGGCTCCATTTATTCTTGGCGATCCTGAAGAACAGCACGACCATGCCGACCACGCCGCCGCCGACAAAGGCGGCCAGCGACAGGAGCACCGTCCAGCGGGCGGCGAGCAGCAGGTTGCGCACGATGTCCCAGAAGGTGAATTCGATCATGACACGCCAGCCCCCAGGACGCGGCGCCCGCCTGTGACCAGCAGCCTACGCAAGGCCATCGACAGGACGAGATAGACCATCGTCACGACAAGATAGGTCTCGAACGAGCGGAAGGTGCGTGCCTGCAGCATGTCGGCCTCGTAGGTAAGCTCGCGCACCGCGATCTGCGATACGACGGCGGACTCCAGCATCATGATGACGATCTGGCTGGTCAGCGCCGGAAAGATCACCTTGAGCGCCTGCGGCAGCACGATCTTGATGAAAACCTGGCGTGGCCTCAAGCCCAGCGCCAGGGCTGCTTCCGTCTGTCCGCCCGGCACCGCGTCAAGCCCGGCGCCGACGATCTCGATCGTATAGGCCGCCATGTTGAGCGTCATCGCCAGGATGGCGGCCAGCACCGGATCGAGCCTGATGCCGAGACTGGGCAGCCCGAAGAAGATGAAGAACAACTGCACCAGGAACGGCGTGTTGCGGATCACCTCGACATAGATGGCGATGGCCCGCTTGAGCAGCACGGGGCCGTTGCGCCGTCCTGCCGCGCCGAGGATGCTGAGGAACGTTCCGGCGAGTGTGGTCACGGCGATCAACAGGATCGTCGTGACCGCTCCGCGCGCTATGTCGCTCGCAGCACCTGGAAGCCAGGCAAAGGCCACGGAAACTCAATCCTTGAGGTTGTCGGGATTGAGCGGCGTCTTCAGCCAGGCCTGTGAGCTTGCGTCCAGCTTGCCGTCGGCCAGCATCTTGGCAATGGCGTCGTTCACCGCCTTCTTCAGGGTGTCTTCATTCTTGTTGAGGCCGATATGCGAGGGCGAGGTCAAAAGCTGGAACTTCTGTTCCGGCTTCAGCGCGTCCTGCTTGGCCAGCACCTGTGCTCCGACATCGTTGCCAACGACCATCAACTGCGTCTGGCCGGAGATGAAGGCCTGAATCACCGAATTGTAGTTGTCGAAGCGCTTGATGTCGGCCGATGCGGGTGCTGCTTCGGTCAGCGAAGTGTCTTCGAGCGTGCCGCGGTTGACGGCGATCGACTTGTCGGCAAGATCTTCCTTGCCCTTGACCGTCAGCGCCGCCGGACCGATCACGGCGATGTAGTAGGGCGCGTAGGCAGCGGCGAAGTCGATCACCTGCTCGCGTTCCTTCGAATAGCCGACGCTCATCAAGAGGTCGACGCGATGGTCGTTAAGATACGGGATGCGGTTCTGGCCGGTGACGGCGACGGGATTGAGCTTCACCTTGAGCGTGTCGGCAATGTATTGCGCGACATCCATGTCATAGCCCTTGAGGCTCATGTCGGCGCTGGCAGAGGAGAAAGGCGGAAAATCGGCGAAGACGCCGACATTGATGGTGCCGGCCTTGGTGATGTCTGCCAGCGCGTCGGCGTTGGCAGCCTGTGTGGCGAAGCCGAGACCGGCGGTGCCAAGCACCAGCATGGCGGCGATGGATGCAAGTGTCTTTCGGATTGTCATTGGTATTCCCCTTCTGGAAGCTTTGTTTGTTTGGGTCGGCCGCCGGCTCCAGCGCGGCGGCCGCCCTTGCTTTTTTAGACGTCAGGCCCCCTTGCCGGTGATCGCCGGGCTGAACACCATCAGGCTCAGGATCTCGAACAGCACCTGGGCAGCGGCATGGGCGGTGTTGGTGGTCGCGTCGTATTGCGGCGCCACTTCGACGACGTCGCCGCCGACGATGTTGAGGCCCTTCAGGCCGCGCAGCAGTTCGAGCACTTCGCGCGTGGTGAGCCCGCCAACCTCAGGCGTGCCGGTGCCGGGCGCGAAGGCCGGATCGACGCTGTCGATGTCGAAGGAGACATAGGTCGGGCCGTCGCCGACGATCTTGCGCGCCTTCTCGATGATGGCGGGAATGCCGAGACCGGTCACCTCTTCGGCATGAACGACGGTCATGCCGGACTCGTAGGTGAACTCCCACAGATATTCGGCCGAGCCGCGAATGCCGATCTGGATGGTGCGCGTCGGGTCGAGCACGCCGTCGAGCACCGCGTTGCGTAACGGTCCGCCGTGGTGGAACTTGGTCATGTCGAACAGGCCACTGGTGTCGCAGTGGGCGTCGATGTGGATCAGGCCGACCGGGGCTTTCTTGCCGACGGCCTTCAGGATCGGGTGGCTGATCGAATGGTCGCCACCGACCGAAAGCGGGATGACGCCGGCATCGACAATCTGGTTGGTGCGGCGCTCGATATCCTCATGGCTGATCTCGAGCCGGTAGCGGCTGCGGAACGGCGTGTCGCCGATGTCGGCGACGCGAAGTTCGTGCGTCGGGGCGCATTCCAGCACGTGATTGTAGGGACCGATGCGCTCGATGGCACGCAGCGCCCTTGGCCCGAAGCGCGAGCCCGGCCGGTTGGTGACGCCAAGGTCCATCGGCACGCCGATGATCGCCACCTGCAGGTCGCCGAAATCCGGATTGTCAGCTGATATTTCGCGGTAGGGCGCGGCAAGGAAGGTCGGGATGCCGGAATAGGGCGCCAGGCGCGTGCCGGTCTTGGAAAAGATCTTGTCGGCGACGCGCCGGAATTTCGGGTCGAACATCTCGCCGCCATGGCTCTCGCCATACTTGCGACGCAACGCGTCGAGCTTGCCGCGATCGTAACCCATGTCCGTTCCTCCTGCCGGGCTGATGCAGTGCGGCCGTCGGTGACCTCAGGCGAACCGGCCTTCATCCGGCCGGGTCGCTGTCCCGCTGGCTGCCTGCAGATTTCACGTCTTGATGCTGTTCCGGCCAAAGTGTCTGGCAGCCGCATTGAAAAATCAATTGATATTGTTAGGGTGTTTGCTGTGAGAAAACCTCACAATCAACTCTGAGCACGATCTCATCCGAAAACCGGCCTCCACTTTCCGGAATCGTGCTTCAATGGATGCTCATGGCCAAGCGCCTGCCACCGCTGAATCCGCTGCGCGCCTTCGAGGCAACGGCCCGCCATGGCTCCCTGACCAAGGCGGCGAGTGAGCTGAATGTCACGCATGGCGCCATCAGCCACCAGATCAAGGCGCTCGAGCAGTCGCTCGGCGTCAAGCTTTTCGAGCGCGCCGGCCAGCGGGTGAAACTGACGCCGCATGGTGCCGAACTGCTGCCGGCGGTATCGAGCGCCTTCGACGGCATCGCCGCCGCCACGCAACGCATGACAAGGCCAGCGAGCAGCGGCACACTCTCTGTCTCCTGCGTGCCGGCATTGCTGTTGCTGTGGATGACACCGCGGCTCGGCAGTTTCATGGCGCAATATCCTGACATCAGGCTGACGCTGATCCCTTCCAACGATGCCAAGGATATCCGCGCGCCGCAGATCGACGTCTGCGTGCATTACGGCGACGGCAGCTGGACCGATTGCTGGATGCGCAAATGGTCGGGGCTCGAACTGTTTCCCGTCGTCAGCCCGACATTGATCAACAACCGTCCGATCCGCAGCGTCAGGGACCTCGCCGACCATGTCTTCCTGCATGGCGACGACGGCCGCGAATGGCACACCTGGCTGGCGGCCGCCGATGCGCTGGATCTGGAGCGCGGCCGCCGTCATCATCTCGGCGACGCACGCATGTCAGTTGAAGCCGCGGTCCACGGCCACGGCGTCGCGCTGGGCGATTCGGTGACGGCGAGCTCGCTGCTGGCCAGGGGCATGCTTGTGGCGCCGTTCAGCCTGTCGGTGCCGGCGGTCGACGATTTCTATGTCGTCTGCCGCAACGAGATGAAGTCGACGCCGATCGTGCAGCTGTTCATCGACTGGCTGTTTGCCGAGAAGGCGCAGGATGACGGCCGCGCCGATGCGCCGGTGGCGGGGCGCGTCGTCACCCGCCGCAAGCGTCCGGCGCTCAGGGTCATGGGCGGCAGAGCCGGAAGCTGACGCCGGCTTGTCATTTGGCTGCGACGGCCGATCGTGTTCGGCCGCATGCAGCGTTTTCTTTTTGTCGGGCCAGCCTGAAACCGGGCAGCGTTTTGACCAATTCGATGCTATGAGGCCTGTCGCGGTTGTGAGTAGCAGGCAGCGAAGGCGGTGTTGAAACATGGCTAAGACCGATATTGCGCGGCGTGTCTACAACCACACCTGGAAGCTCGACCCGATCGTGCGCAGCCTGCTCGATACGGACTTTTACAAGCTTCTGATGCTGCAGATGATCTGGGGCATGTACCCCAAGGTCGACACGACTTTCTCGCTGATCAACCGCACCACCTCGGTGCGGCTGGCCGACGAGATCGACGAGGGCGAACTGCGCGAACAGCTGGACCATGCCCGCACCTTGCGCTTCAGCAAGAAAGAGATGATCTGGCTCGGCGGTAACAATTTCTACGGCCGCAAGCAGATCTTCGAGCCGGAATTCCTCGCCTGGCTGGAGAATTTCAGGCTGCCGGAATACGACCTGTCGAAGCGCGACGGCCAGTATGAGCTGACCTTCAGCGGGCCGTGGATGTACACCACGCTGTGGGAGATCCCGGCGCTCGCCATCATAAATGAGCTCCGTTCCCGCGCGGCCATGCGGGCGTTCGGCCCGTTCGCGCTCGATGTGCTCTATGCCCGCGCCAAGGCCAAGATGTGGGCCAAGACCGAACGATTGAAGGCGCTTCCCGGCATCCGCATCTCGGACTTCGGCACGCGCCGGCGCCATTCCTTCCTGTGGCAGCGCTGGTGCGTCGAGGCTTTGAAGGAAGGCATTGGCGAGGCTTTCACCGGCACCTCCAACGTGCTTTTGGCCATGGACAACGACCTCGAAGCGCTCGGCACCAACGCGCATGAACTGCCGATGGTGTTCGCGGCGCTCGCCAACTCGGAAAAAGAGCTGAAACAGTCGCCCTACAAGGTGCTGCAGGACTGGCAGCGCTATTATGGCGGCAACCTGCTGATCGTGCTGCCCGATGCCTTCGGCACGGCGTCGTTCCTGCGCGACGCGCCGGACTGGGTGGCCGATTGGACCGGTTTTCGCCCCGACAGCGCGCCGCCGATCGAGGGTGGCGAGAAAATCCTGTCCTGGTGGCGCGACAAAGGCAAGGACCCCCGGCAGAAGCTGCTGATCTTCTCCGACGGGCTCGAGGTCGAAACCATCGAGGAAACCTACCGCCACTTCAAGGGCAAGGTGCGCATGTCGTTCGGCTGGGGCACCAACCTCACCAATGATTTCGAGGGCTGCGCGCCAACCGAAACCAACAGCCTGGACGCCATATCGCTGGTCTGTAAGGTCACCGAGGCCAATGGAAGGCCAGCGGTCAAGCTTTCCGACAATCCGGCCAAGGCGACGGGCGACGAGAAAGAGATCGAGCGTTATCTCAGGATCTTCGGCGAAAAGGATCGCGTGGAGCAACTGGTCAAGGTGTGAGGGGTGGCTTCGCCAGCCAAGATCGCAATCTTGGATAGCGTGAGTTCCTTCGCGCCCCCCTCTGTCCTGCCGGACATCTCGGGGGGCGCCGTAGAGCGCTTTTCCTCGAGAACCCTGCTCTCGTGCTTCGTCGCTTCTCTGGCCTTTCTTCTTCCCTCCCCTGCCTTCGCCCACGCCTCCGATCGTGGCCACGTCCTGCTCCTGCCGACCGGCTATTATCTGGTTGGCGGGGCTTTCGCCGTCGCCGTCAGTTTCCTGGTGCTGGCGCTGTTGCCTGCGGATTGGCTCGATCGTTTCTGGCGCCGACGCCTGCTGCTGTTCGCCTTCGGCGACAGCACCGGAACCTTTGTCAGCCTGATCTCCTTTGCCGGCTTTGCAATCCTCATCGCCGCCGGCTTTTCCGGCAGCCGCGACCCGCTCTCCAACCCGCTGCCTTTGGTGATATGGACCCTGCTGTGGGCCGGCGTCACACTGCTGCAAGGGGTCTTCGGTGACATCTGGTCATGGCTGAACCCGTGGTATGGGCCTTGGCGTCTTGTTTCGCGCCTGTTCGGCGCGAGGCATGAACCGGCATCGCGGCTTCCCCAATGGCTCGGCTGCTGGCCGGCGGTCCTGTTGTTCTTCGCCTTTGCCTGGTTCGAACTCATCGATCCGGCGCCCGACGATCCGGCGCGGCTGGCCTTGGCCGCCGGCCTCTACTGGCTGTTCACCTTCCTAGCCATGCTGGCGTTCGGCTACCGCGACTGGAGCCGCGGAGGTGAGTTCCTGACGGTCTTCTTCTCGATGGTGGCGCGTTTCGCCGTCGTCGAGCGCAATGAAACCGGCCGACTTGGCCTCTGCTGGCCGGGCGCCAAACTACTGGCCGCCGATCCGTTGCCGACCAGCGGCATTGCCTTCCTGCTTCTTGCCCTGTCGTCGGTATCCTTCGACGGCCTGTCGAAGACCTTCTTCTGGCTTGGCCTGTTCGGTATCAATCCGCTCGAATTTCCCGGCCGTACCGCCGTGATCGGGAGCGGCACTTTCGGGCTCGTTCTGACATTCTTGCTGCTGGCAGCGGTGTTCATGCTTGCCGTCTGGCTCGGCCTGCGTCTTGCCGGCAGCATTCAGGCCTTTGGCGAGGCAGCCGGCTTACTTGTCTGGTCGATCGTGCCGATCGCGCTTGCCTATCATGTCGCGCACTATCTGACGTCGCTGCTCGTCGACGGCCAGTATGCGGTAGCGTCCCTGTCCGACCCGTTCGCGCTGGGCTGGAACGTGTTCGGCACCGCCGACATGCAGATCGAGGCCGGCATCGTTGCCGGAGCGGGCTCGGCGTGGTGGCTGTGGAATGTCCAGGCCGGCGCCATCATCCTTGGCCATGTGCTCGCCGTCCTCGTCGCCCACGGTTTTGCCTGGCGCCTGCACCCGCAGCCCTCCCGCGCAGCACTCAGCCAGTTCCCGCTCACCGTGCTGATGATCGCCTATACGGTGTTCGGCCTCTGGCTGCTCGCCACGCCAACGGTGGGCTGAGCCGTTTGCGCTGGAAAACAAGCCGGGATTCCCCTAGAGCAATTCCAGGAAAAGTGTGAAACGGTTTTCCGTCCGGAATTGAGTCAAAACAAAGAGCTCGAACCGGCATTGCCGTGTCCTGACTTTGGTGATTTAGTTTGTACACATGCAATTTTTCGACTTCCGGAACTGAGCGGACTTTGCGCTCCTAACGCTGAACAAGGGGAACGGCATCATGGACAAGAGCAAGACCTTCGACCTCTCGAAAACCCGTCTCACTCGGCGCACGGCGCTGAAGGGGTTGGCCGCCACCGCCGGCCTGGTCACCGCGCCAGGCTTCGTCCGCTATTCCCAGGCGCAGAGTTCGGCGCCGATCAAGATCGGTTTCCAGTCGCATCGCACCGGCATCGGCGCCGCCTATGGCCGCTGGTACGAGAAGACCACCGCTGCCGCGATCAAGGCGATCAACGCCGCCGGCGGCATCAATGGCCGTCAGGTCGAGGTGATCATCGAGGATGACGGCACCGATCCCGGCCGTGGCGCCGAGGTGGTCGGCAAGTTCGCCACCCAGCACAAGACCGACATCGTCTTCGGGACGCTGTTCTCGCATGTCGTCATCGGCTCGGCGCCGGCCGCAGGCGAGGCCAAGATCCCCTACTTCGTCGTCAGCGAAGGCCATCATGTCGCCTCGACCAAGCTGAACCGCTATGTCTTCCAGCCCGGCATCACCGACGTGAAGAGCCAGATCCAGTCGATGGCGCCGTGGATTGCCGGTAATGTCGGCAAGAAGGTCACCATGATCTTCCCGGATTTCGCCTTCGGCTACGATCACCGCGACTACCTGCCGCCGGCGCTGAAGGCGCAAGGCGCCGACGTCATCGCCCAGATCGCCATCCCGCCGACGGAATCGTCCTTCACCAAGTACTTCCCGCAGATCCCGGCCGAGACCGAGGTGATCTACCACGTCATGGTCGGTCCGGCGGTGCTCACCTTCGTCAAGGAACTCGGCGAGTTCTACGGCTCCAACCGGCCACAGCTGTTCGGCTTCATCGATTCGCTCGAAGCCACCGACATAAACAGCCCCGGCCTCGAATTCCTCGACGGCAGCCATTTCTGGGAAGGCTCGCCGCGTTATGCGCAGGCCGATGATTCCGAGGCGCAGAAGGCCTATCGCGCCGCTGTCGGCATCGACGACAATGGCGCCGCCGTCGACGACCCCAAGGACGTCTCAACCGCAGCGCACATGTTCGGCTGCTGGGAAACGCTCTACGTCGTCAAGAAGGCGATGGAAGACGCCGGCTACAAGGGACCCGAAGACCGCGCCAAGCTGGTCGAGGCGACCGAGGCCTTGACCGCTTTCGCCGAAGGCCCGGAGCATCCGCAGGGCGCCAAAACCTTCAACGGCAAGATCCACCAGTGTTTTGGAATCCAGAACATCTCCAAGGTCGAAGGCGGCAAGCTCAAGGTCGTCCACAAGACCAAGATCGAGGACGGGCTTTACGAGGCTGAAGGGGATTATACGACGCAGGCGCTGTGAGGCGGGTTCTTTAAGCGCAGTGCCCTTCGGCCCACCCCTCTCTGTCCTGCAAGACCCGGCCCTTCGCTGTCGCTCCGGTCGTTCGTCGTTCGGAAAGCCAAGCAATTGGCTTTCCGTCCGCTGCGAGGACCACTTCCCCTCAACGGGGGTGCGTTTCGCACCTGCGCTGGGTGCTTAGCTGATGCACTTTGGTCCGCACCTCCTCCTCGCCGCCCTCGAAGGCCTCGTCACCTCCGCCGTGCTGGCGCTGACGGCTCTTGGGCTGTCGCTGGTGTTCGGCGTCATGCGGGTGGTCAATGTCGCGCATGGCGAGTTCTTCATGCTCGGCGCCGTGCTCGCCTGGGCGATCACCACGGCGATCGGCGGCCATCCGGCGCTCGGCTTCCTGGCGGCATTGGTGGTTGCGCCGCTGATCGTCGGCGCCATCGCGCTGGTCGCCGAGCGGCTGGTGCTGCGCCGGCTCAACTACAATCCGGAAGCCACCATCGTTGCCACCATCGGCATGCTCTACATCATCCAGCAGCTGGCGCTGACCTTCTATGGTCCCGAGGCGCGGCCGGTGGAGCCGCCGTTCAGCTATCGCATCCTTTTGCCGTGGTTCGGCTATTCCGGTTACAAACTGTCTGTTATCGCCGCTTCGGCCCTGCTGCTGCTCGCGACATGGCTGGTGCTGACGCGCACGAAGATCGGCCTGATCATGCGCGCCACGCAGTATGACAGCGAGACGGCGCAGGCCTTCGGCATTCCCGTCGGCCGCGTCTATGGCGGCGTCTTCGCGCTCGGCGCCATGCTGGCGGCCATCGCGGCGGTGCTGATCGTTCCGATCAGCCAGGCACATTACCTGATGGGTCAGGATCCGCTGCTGCTCTCCTTCATCGTCGTCATCATCGGCGGTCTCGGCTCGCTGCGCGGCACCGTCGTCGCCGCTGTGCTGATCGGCCTGTCGGACGGCATCATCTCGATGTTCTTCTCGCCAACGCTGGCCAAGATCATCGCCACGTTGCTGGTTGCCATGGTGCTGGTGTTCCGGCCGCAAGGCCTGTTCGGGACGGCATCGCGATGAGCGAAGCTTCGCCGGCAAAGGCCTATAGTCTGCATCTCGGCGTCATCGCGCTGCTGTTCGTGCTGAGCTTCCTGCTGCCGGAGTACTATCACGGCCTGCTCGCCCGCATCATGGTGCTGGCTGTCTTCGCCATGGGTTACAACATGCTGTTCGGCTATGTCGGCCTGCTCAGCCTCGGCCACGCCATGTTCTTTGCCGCCGGGCTCTACGGTGCCGGCCTTGCCGTCATCCAGCTCGGCTGGAGCGTGCCGGCGGCATTCGCTGGGGGCCTCGGCTGTGGTGTTGTTCTTTCACTGGTCATCGGCCTGCTGGCGCTGCGCACGACGGGCGTCGCCTTCATGATCGTCACCATGATGTTCGCCCAGGTTTTTTATCTCCTTATCCTCTATTTTGCAGGGTGGACCGGTGGCGACCAGGGCATGGTTGTGCCGCAGCCGGCGCGGGTGCTCACCTTTGGTGCGACATTGCTCGATCTCACCAACCCGACAGTGCGCTACATGAGTGCGCTCGGGCTGTTTTCAATCGTGCTTCTCGTCACCCTGGCGATCGTCCGCTCCAGATATGGCCGCGTGCTGGTCGCCATCCGCGAGAACGAGGAGCGGACGAAGATGCTGGGCTACGACACCTTCTCCAACAAGCTCGCCGCCGTCGTCATCTCCGGCATCATCTGCGCGGCCTCGGGTGCCGCCTATGCACTGCTGTTCGGCTATGTCGGATCGAGCTTCGCTTCGGTGCAATACTCGATCCTGCCGCTGCTCTGGGTGCTGCTGGGAGGCGGCGCCACGACGCTCGGGCCGCTGATCGGCACGCTGTTCATGTATTATGTCATCGACATCACCAGCGGCTACACCTCGGCCTATCTGCTGATCGTCGGCGTGGCCCTCATCCTGCTGGTGCTGTTTTTCCCAAAAGGCATTCTCGGCAGCATCCGGCAGCGTTGGCTCGGGTGGCTGCCATGATGCCGCTTTTGACCACCAAGGACCTGTCGCGCAATTTCGGGGGTCTGCGTGCCGTCGATGGGGTCGACTTCGCGCTGATGCCCGGCGAGATCCGCGCCGTCATTGGTCCCAATGGGGCGGGGAAGACCACCTTCGTCAGCCTGGTTAGCGGTCGCATCCAGCCTTCTTCCGGCATGATCGTCTTCGACGGAGCCGACATCACCGGCCTGCCGGCCTATGTCCGTGTCCGCCAGGGCATCGCCTACACGTTCCAGATCACCAGCGTCTTTGCCAATCTCTCCGCCTATGACAATGTCGCGCTGCCGGTACAGCGGACGCTGAGCGACGGCCGCTCGAAGGGCGCGGTGCGGGCCGGCGTCATGACCGCGCTCGAACGCACCGGGCTTTCCGATCGCGCCCACATGCCGGCCGGACAGTTGTCCTATGGCCACCAGCGCCTGCTGGAGGTGGCGATGGGGCTGGCGCTGAAGCCGCGCCTGCTGATCCTCGACGAGCCGACGCAAGGCCTGGCCGACAGCGAGATCGACAACTTCATCACCCTGGTGCGCGAGATCGCCAGAAATGCGACCGTGCTGCTGATCGAGCACAACATGCCGGTCGTCATGCAGCTAGCCGACCGCATCACCGTCTTCAACGCCGGCAAGATCCTGGCCGAAGGCACGCCCGAGGCGATCCGCGAGAACACGGCTGTTCAGGAAGCCTATCTGGGGACCGCCCCATGACTGTAACGAGCATGACGGAGGCAACGCCTGAAGCGTTGGTGATCTCGGGACTGGACTGCTTCTATGGCGAGGTCCAGGTGCTGTACGGTCTCGACCTCGTGCTGAACAAGGGCGAGGTGCTGTGTCTGTTCGGCCGCAACGGCGCCGGCAAGACGACGACGCTCAAGGCCATCATGGGATTGGTTCCCTCAAGCGCCGGCTCGATCAGGCTCGGTGGCCAAGAATTGACCGGTCTGCCGGCGCATGAGGTGCCGAAGGCCGGTGTCGCCTATGTGCCGCAGGGAAGGCGACTGTTCGCCGAGATGACGGTGGCTGAAAACATCGAGATCGGGCTGATGGCGCGCAGCAAGGGCAAGGCGACGCGCGAAAGCGTGCTCGACCTCTTCCCGCTGCTGCGCCAGCGGCTCAGGCAACGCTCGGGCACCTTGTCCGGCGGCGAGCAACAGATGCTGGCCATGGCGCGTGCGCTCTGCCTCGAGCCGCAGGTGCTGCTGCTCGACGAGCCGACCGAAGGGCTGATGCCGTCGATGATCGCAAAAATTCGCGAGACGGTATCGAAACTGCGCGACATGCATGTCTCGACCATCCTGGTCGAGCAGCGTGTCGATGCGGTGCTGTCCGTCGCCGATCGCGTCTCGTTCATCGAGAACGGCCGCAACCGCGAGACGGTCGATGTCGAGGAATTGCGCGCCGACCCGTCGGCGGTTCGCCGCTATGTCGGTGTCGGCTGATCAGCCGAAGAACAGAAAGCCCGCAACCAGGAGGGTCGGGATCAGCACCAGCCCGGACCACAGCATGTAGCCGAAAAAGCCCGGCATGCTGACGCCGCGCTGCCTGGCGATGGCATAGACCATGAAATTGGGGGCATTGCCGATATAGGTGTTGGCGCCCATGAACACCGCGCCCGCCGAAATCGCCGCCAGGGTCGAGGCAAACTCTGTCATCAGGTGCCGTGGGTCGCCGCCGGCCAGTTCGAAGAACACCAGATACGTCGGTGCATTGTCGAGGAAGGATGACAGCGCGCCGGTCAGCCAGAAATAGGCGAGGTCGTTGGGCGTGCCTTGTGCCGAGGTGACAAGCGCGACCAGTGGCGCCAGCGCGCCACCGGGGCCGGCTCTCAGGATGGCGATCACCGGCACGATTGCGATGAAGATGCCGGCAAACAGTTTCGCCACTTCTGATATCGGACCCCAGTTGAAGCCGTTCGCCTCGCGGTACTCCTTGCGTGAGACGGCCAGCGAAACGAAGGCCAGCACCAGGATGATGGCGTCGCGCACCAGGTTCTGCAGTTCGAGGCTGACGCCCTGGACGGAGAAGCTGACACCCGGCTTCCAGGTCGCCGACAGCAGGATGGCGCCGATGACGCCGGCCAGCAGCGGAATGTTGGGCAGGCCGCGGAGGCGTATTGTCGAATCCGGCGTCGGGTCCTTGATCTTCGGCGCTCCGCCCTCGCGCCGATGCAGGATGATGTCGATCGCCAGGAAGACGGCCAGCACGACGCCGCCGACGAACAGCGTCTCGTGATAGAGATTGGTGGTCGTCCAGAAGAAATCGACACCGCGCAGGAAACCGACGAACAGCGGCGGGTCACCCAACGGCGTCAGTGAGCCGCCGATGTTGGAAACCAGGAAGATGAAGAAGATGACGACATGGGCGTTGAACGGCCTGGCGTCATTGGCCCGGATGATCGGCCGGATCAGGATCATCGAGGCACCGGTCGTGCCGATGACCGAGGCCAGCAACGCGCCGACCAGCAGCAACCCGGCATTGACCAGCGGCGTGCCGTGGATGTTGCCCGCAACGAGAATGCCGCCCGAAATGGTGAACAGCGCGAACAGCAGGATGATGAAAGACATGTATTCGGCGAGCAGCGCATGCAGCACCGCCGCGGTCGCACTGGGGATACCGAAGGCCAATGCCAGCGGCACGATCACCAGCGCCGCCCAGAGCGCCGCGATCTTGCCGTAATGGTGCTCCCAGACATGGTGAAACAGCAGCGGGCCGGTGGCGATCGACAGCAGCAGGCCGGCAAAGGGCAGCGCCCACCACAGCGACATCGAGGCGCCGGGCAGGCCGTGTTCTTCCGCGGCCAAGGCTTGTTCCGGCAACAGCAGCGCGACGGCGATCGCAGCGCCCACTCCTGTCCCAATCCGCAAAAAGCCCCTCTTGCGCCCCACGGTCCGTTCAATCCAGGACGTGGTCTTCGAGCGTGACGCCGGCATCGCGCATGCGCTGCAGCATGGCATCGAGCGAACCGTTGAGGTCGATGCCACGGCAGGCATCGAGCCGCACGGTGGTTTTGAAACCATGCTTGACGGCGTCCAGCGCCGAAAACGCGACGCAGAAGTCGGTCGCCAGCCCGACCAGGGTCAGCGTATCGATGCCGCGTTCCCTGAGATAGGCGGCAAGGCCGGTCGGCGTCGTCCGGTCGTTCTCGAAGAAGGCCGAGTAGCTGTCGATGGCCGGCCGAAACCCCTTGCGGATGACGAGCTCGGCCTTGGTCCAGGCGAGGCCGGAGTGGAAATCCGAGCCCAGGCTGCCCTGGATGCAATGGTCCGGCCACAAAGTCTGCTGGCCATAGGGCATGTCGATCATCGTGAAAGGCTGCGACCCCGGATGGCTGGAGGCAAAGCTCGAATGGCCGGCGGGATGCCAGTCCTGCGTCAGCACGACATGGTCGGCGTGCCGGATCAGGTCGTTGACCAGCGGCACGATCTCGTCGCCGCCGGCAACCGCCAGCGCGCCGCCCGGACAAAAGTCGTTCTGCAGGTCGATGACAACAAGCGCTTCGTCGGCCATGGGGCTTTCCTCTTCTGTACGCAGGCTCCAGTGGAAAATGCCGCTGACGCGACCGGACGCAGAAACTCGACCAGATGGCCGGCGGCGTCAACCTCTCAAGGCATAACAAATGCGTGCCCGGGCGAGCTGCCACAAACTCTGGCTTTGACAATTCCTGCCGTCTTGATATCATTTGCATACGAATGAATTTCGCCCGGCACCGATGCTGGCAGGGTCTTTCGAAATACCGGTTTCTGGAAGACCTCTTTTCTGGAAGGCAAAGCGTGATCCGTTACGCCAAACCCACCTCGGTCGACGAAGCGCTCGCTTTGCTTGGCGAAGGCGCCTGGCGCATTCTTGCCGGCGGCACCGATTTCTATCCGGCACAAGGCAGCAAGCCCTTCCGCGACAATGTCCTCGACATCAATGGCCTGGCGGCGCTGCGCGGCATAGTCGAGACGGACGACCATTTCGTCATCGGTGCACGCACGACCTGGACAGACATCATCCGCCATCCCTTGCCGCCGGCCTTCGACGCACTGAAGCAGGCGGCGCGTGAAGTCGGCTCGGAGCAGATCCAGAACGTCGCCTCGGTCGCCGGCAATCTCTGCAACGCCTCGCCGGCCGCCGACGGCGTGCCGGCCCTGCTGATCCTCGATGCCGAGGTCGAACTGCGCTCAGTGGCGGCGACGCGTCACGTGCTGCTGCAGGATTTCATTCTCGGCAATCGCCGCACGGCCTTGCAGCCCGGCGAGATGGTCGCGGCCATCCGCGTGCCGAAACCTGCCGCCACCGGCACGTCAGGCTTCGTCAAGCTCGGCGCACGACGCTACCTCGTCATTTCCATCGCCATGGTGGCGGCGCGTCTGGTCGTCGACAAAGGCATTGTCAGGCAAGCGGCGGTCGCCGCCGGCTCCTGCTCGGTGGTGGCCAAGCGCCTCGCCGGCGTCGAAGCCGCCTTGCGCGGCTTGCCCGCCGGCCAAGCGCTCGCCAATGCGGTCCTGGCCGCGCCGATGGCTGAGCTGTCGCCGATCGCCGACGTTCGCGGCAGTGCCGAATACCGGCTCGATGCGGTGCGCGAAATCGTTGCCCGCGCCGTGCTGAAGGCCTGTGGACCGATGAATGACCACGAGGTGGTGGCGGCATGAGCCAGGTCTCGCCCGACGTGCGTGAAGCTCTGTCCGATCCGGGCGGCGTTCAGCCTGGCCTCGGCCCTGGGCGAGCCGACATCGCCTTTGTGGTGAATGGCGCCGCCATCTCGGTCAACGTGCCGCCGCTGCGCCGGCTATCCTCCGTGCTGCGCGACGAATTGCTGCTGACCGGCACCAAGGTCGGCTGCGACGCCGGCGATTGCGGCGCCTGCACGGTACTGGTCGACGGCGATCCTGTCTGCGCCTGCCTGATGCCGGCGGCTTCCGCCGCGGGAACGGCGGTTACGACAGTCGAAGGGCTCGCCAATGGCCGGCTGTCGGCGCTGCAGGCCTCGTTCCTCGACCATGGCGCAGCGCAGTGCGGCATCTGCACGCCGGCGCTGCTGGTCGCGGCGACGGCATTGCTGGACAAGAAGCCCAACCCGACCGAGGCCGAGGTGCAGGACGCGCTCGGCGGCATCCTCTGCCGCTGCACCGGCTACCGGAAGATCATCGCAGCGGTGATGGATGCCTCTCAGCATGCCGGAAGCCTCGATTTCCGCCTGCCTCAGTCCGGTCATGCCATCGGCTCCTCGCCCATCCGGCTCGACGGCGTGCCGAAGGTGACCGGCGGCGAGAAATTCGGCGGCGATTCCTTCCCCTCCGATGCGTTGGCCGTGCTGGTGGTGCGCTCGCCGCACTATCATGCCAGCTTCGCCTTCGGCGACCTCGATGGCTGGGCGAAGCAACATCCCGGCGTGGCCGGCGTCTTCACCGCGACCGATATTCCGGGAAACAACTGTTTCGGCGTTATCGGCCCGTTCGCCGACCAGCCGGCGCTGGCCGAGGGCTTTGCCCGGCTTCGTGGCGAGGCTGTGGCGCTGGTCGCCGGCGAGCGCGAGGCTATCCTCGATCTCGACCTGTCGGATTTCCCCGTCCACTGGAGCGAGCTGCCGCATGTCCTGCAGCCTTGCGAAGCGCAGGCCAGCGGCGCCAGACTGATCCATGAAAACCGTCCGGCGAACCTGCTCACCTCCGGCTTTGTCGAGCGCGGCGATCCCGAGGCAGCCCTTGCCGGCGCTGCTATCACCGTGTCCGGCGCCATCGATACCTCCTACGTCGAGCACGCCTATATCGAGCCGGAAGCCGGCTATGCCTATCTGGATGGCGACACGCTGGTCGTCGTCGCCTGCACCCAGGCGCCCTACATGGACCGCGACGAGACCGCCAAAGTGCTC
Organism: Mesorhizobium bavaricum; assembly: GCF_056781655.1. Taxonomy (NCBI): domain Bacteria; kingdom Pseudomonadati; phylum Pseudomonadota; class Alphaproteobacteria; order Hyphomicrobiales; family Phyllobacteriaceae; genus Mesorhizobium; species Mesorhizobium bavaricum. Next base: position 861,584 of record NZ_CM165566.1, read on the forward strand.
GGCCTTGCCGTCGACAAGGTGCGCATCGTGCCGACCGCGACCGGTGGCGGCTTCGGCTCCAAGCTTGACGTCTCGCTGCAGCCGCTGATCGGACTTGTGGCGCTGAAGACGGGCCGACCGGCCGCGCTCGCCTACACCCGCAACGAATCCATGATGTCGACCACCAAGCGCCATCCGGCCGAGATGACGGCGACCATCGGCGCCGATGCCGACGGCGTTGTCACCGGCATGATCTTTGCCGGTGATTTCAACACCGGCGCCTATGCCAGCTGGGGGCCGACCGTCGCCAACCGAGTGCCTGTGCATGCGTCTGGCCCGTATGCGACGCCGAACTACCGCGCCGAGGGCCGCGCCATCCATACCCATGGGCCGATCTCCGGCGCCTTCCGTGGCTTCGGCGTGCCGCAGGCGACGATCATGCAAGAGACGCTCTATGACGAGCTGGCCGGCAAGCTGGGCATCGACCGGCTCGAGTTTCGCCTGAAGAACTGCCTTCGGAACGGATCCGAAACGGTCACCGGACAGCGGCTGGACTCCGGCGTCGGCATTGCCGAATGCCTCGAGTCGTTGCGGCCGCATTGGGCGCGCGCGAAGACCGATGCGGATGCATTCAACAGTACTAGTGGGGATAAAAAGCGCGGCATAGGCATCGCTTCCTGCTGGTATGGCTGCGGCAACACCTCGCTGCCCAACCCGTCGACTATCCGCGTCGGCATAGCGGCTGACGGCACGATCATCCTGCATCAGGGCGCGGTCGACATCGGCCAGGGCTCGAACACGGTCATCACCCAGATCTGCGCCGACGCGCTTGGCCTGCCGCTGGAGAGATTCCGGCTGAAAAGCGCCGACACTGCCATCTCCCCCGATGCCGGCAAAACATCGGCCTCGCGCCAGACTTTTGTCACCGGCAAGGCAGCGGAGAAGGCCGGCCGCGCCTTGCGCGAAAAGATCCTGCGCTTTGCCAATGTTTCCGAAAAGGCGTCCCTGCAACTGGATGGCCCGGCGATCGTCATCCGCGAGGGCGAGGCCACGCGCCACGTCGATCTCGCAGCATTGGACGTGGACGCCGACGGCTTCGTCTTCCGCGCCGAGGAGACCTACGATCCACCGACGCTGCCGCTCGATGCCAAGGGCCAGGGCAAGCCTTATGCGGTCTATGGCTATGGCGCGCAGATCGCCGAGCTGGAGGTCGACCTCAAGCTCGGCACGGTGAAGCTGATCAAGATCACCGCCGCGCACGATGTCGGCACGGCGATCAATCCGCTGCTGGTCGAGGGCCAGATCGAGGGCGGCATTGCGCAAGGCATCGGCATGGCGCTGATGGAAGAGTATATCCCCGGCCGCACCGAGAATCTGCACGACTATCTCATCCCGACCATTGGCGACGTGCCGCCGATCGAGACCATCCTGATCGAGGTTCCGGATCCGGAAGGACCGTTCGGCGCCAAGGGGCTGGGCGAGCATGTGCTGATCCCGACGGCGCCGGCGATCCTCAACGCGATCAGGCATGCCACCGGTGTTCTGGTCACCAAGGTTCCGGCGACGCCGACGCGCATCCGGGCCGCTATCCGCGAAAAGGAGGCACGCCCATGAGCGAGCTTGCCGAACGCTTCGAAACCCACGATCCCGGTGAGAAGCAGGTGGCAGAGAAGATCCGCTGCGATGCCTGCCCGGTCATGTGCTACATCGCCGATGGCCGCACCGGCGCCTGCGACCGCTACGGCAATGTCGGCGGCAGGATCGTGCGCATGGACCCGCTGACCATCCTCGACCACGCGACCGAGTCGGGCACGGCCATGGTGCCATTCGTCGCCGAGGGCGAGGCATGGGACGGCGAACTGGTCAACACCGGCCGCCGCTTCGTCACCGCCATCGGTGCCGGCACCACCTATCCCGACTACAAACCGGCCCCTTTCATCGTCAGCCAGGAAGTCGAGGGCGTCGATCTCGTTACCGTCGTCACCGAGGGCATCTTCTCCTATTGCGGCGTCAAGGTGAAGATCGACACCGACCGTCACCTTGGTCCCGAGACCGCCATAGTCCGCGCGGCTGGCGAGGCGATCGGCCATGTCACGACCGGCGAATACGGCTCGCAGATGCTGTCGCTGGGCGGCGTGCATCACCTGACCGGTGGCTCGAAGGCCGAAGGCCGCGCCACCTGCGATACGCTGCTCAATCTGTGCAACCGCAAGCCGGTGGAGCTCAGCATCGACGGCGGCGCCACGATCATCGTCGAAGCCGGCAAACCACCCGTCATCGACGGCAAGCAGGAACACCGCATGCGGGTCGGCTGCGGTTCCGCCACCATCGGCATGTTCGCCACGCAATGGCGCGGGCTGGTCGACGAGGTGGTGGTGGTCGACGACCACATCACCGGCGTCGTCTCCGAGCATCAGGCCGGCAAGGTGCTGGGCTGGCAGGATACGGGCATAAAAATCATCGGCCGCCGCTCGACGCCGGGCCGCTATTTCAAGGTGTCCGAGCCCGGTCTCGGCTGGGGCGGCACCAGTATATCCGACCCGCTGTCGATCCTCGGCGAGTGGAACGCCAAGAAGGGTGCGCGTCCCGGGCTGACGCTGCTGATGGTTTCGACCACCGGCGAGCAGTTTGCCTACTACGAACTCGATGACGAACTGAAGCCAGTGCAGAAACCCTTCCCGGAGCGGCTGCAGAAATCCGTCGGGCTGATCGAGGACAATTGCGAGCCGGCGCTATGCACCGTGCTGTTTATCGGCGGCGCCGGCGGTTCGCTGCGCGCCGGCGTTACCGAAAACCCGGTCAACTTGACCCGTTCCGTGCAGGGCCTGAAGACTTATGTGACGGTCGGCGGAGCGCCGGTCTATGTCTGGCCGGGCGGCGGCATCACGCTGATGGTCGATGTCACGCGGGTGCCGGAAGGCGCCTTCGGCTATGTGCCGACACCGGCGCTGGTGGCGCCGATCGAATTCACTCTGCGCCGCGACGACTACATCAGGCTCGGCGGCTACGAGGCCGAAATCCGCAGCGTCGAGGATATCGTCGCCAAGGGCGGCGAGTATCTCAATCCGCGCCGTGGCTCGAGTGCCGCGGCCGGCAATCCATGGCCGCCGCTGGCACAATTGCACCGTATGCCCCCGAACGGGGCCGGATAATGACCGGCCCGCAAGCGCACTGGCTGCAGGACGGCAAGCGACTGCATCTGAACCACGGGCCGATCGACCTGATCGTCGAGGCCTTTGGCGAGGCGCCCGAATGCCGCAAGGCCTATGAGCAGGCCGCGGCACGCTTCCAGACCATTTTGTCCGAACTGGTCGAGGAATTGCCTGAACTGCGCCGACCGGCCGCGCTTCGGCCTCGCGTCCTCGTTGGTCCGACAGCGCGGCGCATGGAAGCGGCTGTCGTGCCGTTGGCGAAAGATTTCATCACGCCGATGGCCGCCGTCGCCGGTTCGGTAGCCGACGAAGTACTCGGCGCCTTGCTTGCGGGCCGTCGGATCGACCGCGCCTATGTCAACAATGGCGGCGACAGCGCGCTCCATCTCGGCGCCGGCCAGACGATGACGCTTGCCATTGCCGGCACCGGACATGGCCTGGCCGACCGCATCATCATCCGCGCCGAGGATGGCGTGCGCGGCGTCGCCACCAGCGGCTGGCGCGGGCGCTCGTTTTCGCTTGGCATCGCCGACGCCGTCACCGTGCTGGCGCGGACCGGGGCCGAAGCCGATGCCGCGGCGACGCTGATCGCCAATGCCGTCGACCTGCCTGGCCATCCGGCCATCAGGCGTGTGCCGGCGCGCGACCTGGCGCCGGACAGCGACCTTGGCGACCGGCTGGTGACGCAGGAGGTCGGACGGCTTTCTTCAGCGGAAATCGCCACGGCGCTGGACAGCGGACTTGCCGTCGCCGAAGATTTCCGCCGCAGGGGCTTGATTGCCGCATCGGCGCTGTTTCTTGCCGGCCAGACCCGCATCAGTGGTGCCATGGCGCTTGCCGCGCCCAACAAAAGTCCAGGGAAGGAAGTTGCCCATGCCTGAGTTTCCGATCCGCAAGATCGCGGTTCTGACCGAAGAGATCTTTCACGAGGGCGGGCCGGTGGCCAAGGTGCCGCGCCGGCGCGCTGCCGCCATGGCGCTGGTCAAGAACCCGTTTGCCGGGCGCTACGTGGAAGACTTGCAGAGCGCCATGGAAGATCTGAAGCCGCTCGGCCTGTTGCTGGCCGACCGGCTGATCGCGGCACTCGGCGGCGATCCCAAGCAGATCGACGGCTATGGCAAGGGCGCCATCGTCGGCACCGCCGGCGAGCTGGAGCATGGCGCGCTGTGGCATGTGCCCGGCGGCTATGCCATGCGCGAACGGCTCGGCGACGCCAAGGCGATCGTACCGTCGGCCAAGAAGGTCGGGGCCTTCGGCTCGCGGCTCGACGTGCCGCTCGGCCACATCAATGCCGCCTATGTGCGCAGCCATTTCGACGCCATGGAAGTCGGCATCAACGACGGCCCGCGCCCCGACGAGATCCTGTTCTGCCTCGCCATGACCTGTGGCCCGCGCGTGCACGACCGCATGGGCGGACTGGCGGCTGGGGATATCAAGGCCTGGGACGGGCTGCGGTGAGTGGCGGGGACAATCTGCTGAAGCTCGTCGAGGCCGAAGAGCCTGATGAGAACGACTATCGCTTGCAGGAGCAGGTCGGCTTCATCCTGCGCAAGGCGCACCAGCGTCATGTCTCTATCTTCGCCGCCCATATCGCCGACCTGACGCCGCCGCAATTCGCGGCACTCGCCAAGCTGCGCGATGTCGGCGAGACCTCGCAGAACCAGCTCGGCACGCTGATCGCCATGGATGCGGCGACGGTGAAGGGCGTCATCGACCGGTTGAAGGCACGCGGCCTGGTCGATCTCTCCAAGCACGAGGTCGACAAAAGGCGGCTGCTGGTCAACCTGACCGCGGAGGGCCGCGAGGCGATCGAGCGCCTGATCCCACTGGCGCGAGAGATCACCCAGGAAACGCTGGCGCCGCTCTCGGCCAAGGAGATCGCGGCCTTCATGAAGCTGCTGGCCAAACTGGCGTAGGTGCAGCCTTGTTGATTCCAGGCCGCATGAGCCCGGGTCGGCACTGCCCCTGATTGTGCCGCTTCGCCGTGGGGTGACGAGGTCGGCAGGGTCAGAGCTTGAACGCCTCTGAACCAAGCTGATGCAGTTTCGGGAAGACTCCCCTGCCGCCTGATATCACCAGCGTCCCATTCTGCAGCACCGTCGTCGGATCGGGTTTGACGACCGTGCCACCGGCTTCCTCGACCAGGAGCATGCCGGCCAGGCAATCCCAGGCGTTCATGTGCTCCTCGACATAGCCCAGCAGGCGGCCGGCGGCGACATAGGCGAGCATCAAGGCGCCGGATGCGTTGCGGAAGAAGACGCCGCCTTCGGCCAGGATCATGCGGACCAGCACGGCGACATTTTCGGTGTCGGCGCGGTTTGAAAATCCGGTCCCGACGGACCCTTCTTCCAGGCTGGTGGCAGCACTTGTCCTGATCGGCCTGACATTGACGAAGGCGCCGCCGCCGAGCCGGCAGTGAAAGGTCTCGCCGGTCGACGGCTCGTGGATGACGCCAACCACGGTCTCGCCATTCAGGGCGCACGCGATCACCACGCACCAGGCCGGAATGCCGCGCACGAAATTGGCGGTGCCGTCGATGGGATCGATCACCCATACATAGCCTGTCGAGCCCGTTACCGAGGCATGTTCCTCGCCGACGATGCCGTCCTGCGGATAGTCGGCGGCAATGGCGGCGCGGATGAACAGTTCGACCTCGCGGTCCGCTTCCGAGACCAGGTCTTGATGGCCCTTGCTCTCGATGGTCAGGCTGTCGAGGTCGCGGAAATATCTCAGGCCAAGTTCGCCCGCCCGCCGCGCCAGCTCGATGGCAAATTGCATGCGTGCGTCATGGTCATTTTTCACGGGGGAGCTCGATGTTGCGGAAGGATGCCTCGCCCTTAGCAGAAGCAGACCGCACCTTCCAAGCCAGGAGTATCCGTTCCAAGACTATCAGGCCGCTTGCGACAGCGATTTGTGGGCCTCGGCCAGGATTTCGAACGACCGCACCCGCGCGGCATGGTCGAACATCTGCGCGGTGACCATCAGCTCGTCGGCGCCGGTGCGGCGCACGAACGCGTCGATACCTTGCCTGACCGTGTCCGGGGACCCGACGACGGCGCAGGACAGCGCCTGGCCAAGCATGGTCTTGGCCATCGGATCGAGATCGCGGTCATAGTTCTCGACCGGTGGCGGCAGCCGGCCGGGCCTGCCGGTGCGCAGATTGACGAAGGCTTGCTGCAGCGAGGTGAACAGCAGCCTCGCCTCGCCGTCGGTGGGCGCGGCAAAGACATTGAGGCCGAGCATGACATGCGGCTTGTCGAGCTGTTCCGACGGCTGGAAGCGCGAGCGGTAGACGTCGAGCGCGTGATCGAGTTCCGCCGGCGCGAAATGCGAGGCAAAGGCGTAAGGCAGACCGAGCATGGCGGCGAGCTGCGCGCCGTAGAGGCTGGAGCCGAGGATCCAGATCGGCACGTTCTGGCCTTCGCCGGGCACGGCGCGGATGCGCTGGCCTTCCTCGGCCGGCTGGAAGTAGCCCATCAGCTCTACGATATCCTGCGGGAAATTGTCGACGCCGGCCTCGAGGTTGCGGCGCAAGGCGCGTGCCGTGCCCATGTCGGTGCCAGGCGCGCGGCCGAGGCCGAGATCGATGCGGCCCGGATGCAAGGCGGCCAGCGTGCCGAACTGCTCGGCAATGACCAGAGGCGCATGATTGGGCAACATGATGCCGCCGGCGCCGACGCGAATGGTCCTGGTGCCGCCGGCGACATGGGCAATGACGACGGCGGTGGCCGCGCTGGCGATGCCCGGCATGTTGTGGTGCTCGGCCAGCCAGTAGCGCTTGTAGCCCAGTCGTTCGGCATGACGGGCAAGATCGAGCGAGTTGGCCAGCGACTGCGAGGCATCGCTGCCTTCGACGATCGGCGACAGGTCGAGAACGGAAAGGGCTGTCATGAACGGGATCCTGTGTAGGACCGCATGTAGGAAGCGCCTGGCGGCGCCGCAAATTCAAAAATATTGATCAGCCTTTTGCGGATTCGGGATCGGCGACGTCATCGTCCACGACGACTGCCGTCTGCTGCGCGGCGAGGAAATTGCCAACGTGGCTGAGCCCCTCGAAATGATCGCAGAACACCTTGATGACGACCAGCAACGGCACCGCCATCAGGGCGCCGACGAAGCCCCAGAGCCACGACCAGAAGGCGATGGCGATGAAGATCGCCACGGCGTTGATCTCCAGGCGCCGGCCAACCACCATCGGTGTCACGAACTGGCCTTCGACAGTGTCGCACAAAAGCACGAAGGCCGGCGCCAGCAGAGCGTAGGAGATGGTGTCGAAGCTGATCAGCGCCATCACCGCGACAAGCAAGATGGTCATCAGCGCCCCGACATAGGGCAGGAAGTTGAGCAGGGCGGCGGCGACGCCCCAGACCAGCGGGTTGGGCATGCCGAGCGCCCACAGGCCAAGGCCGATCACCGCGCCGAGGCCGGCATTGATGATGGTGACGGTGAGCAGATAGTGCGAAATTTCGCGTTCGACGTCGTAGACGACGCGCAGCGCCCGCTTCTTTTCGCTGAGGCTGGCGAAGGACTGGATGATCTTCTCGTAGAACATCGTGCCCGAGGCGAGCAGGAACAGCGACAGCACGAAGATGATGGTGAGGCTTGTTCCCGCCGACAGGATGTTGCTGGCCGCTGACGACAGCATACCTGACTGGGCGACCGCCACCTTCTGGATGCCGGGCTCCTGCGATGTCGCGGTCAGCTGCTCGATCTGGTGCGAGATCTGCATGATCCGCTCAAGTGGACGCCGCAATTGCGCCAGCCGCTCGGCCAGCTGCTGGCCGATCGACGAGGTGTTGTTGATGAGGTCGATGACCGGACCGCTGAGCAGGTAGCCGGCACTGGCGAAAATGCAGATCGACAGCAGCACCAGAAGGGTCGCCGACACCACTTCTGGAATGCCGCGCTTGCGCAGCAGCCGGACGATCGGCGTCAGCGTCAGGGCCAGCAGGAAAGCCAGCATCACCGGCATGAAGAAGGCGCGGGCGAAGTAGAGCGCGTAGATAGCCATGAACAGGAAGATGCCGACGAGCAGCGAACGCATCAGATGCGTATCGGCGCGGGTCTCGACGCGCGGATCTGGCTCATCGGCAACGCCTGCGCCCAAGGCAGCGGGTTCGGTTTTCATGGTCACCCTCGAGCCGCCGCCCTCCGCGATCGGCAATTGCCTGCATGAAACGCAGGTTACGGGCGCAGGTTCCATGAGCCGGCTTCGGGAACGAGACCGCCAGGCGTGAGGCTTGGTGGGAAATCAGACGGCAGCAGCGCAGCGATCGATCGAAATATTACATGGCGTGTAATTGAGACCACTCCTTGGACAAGCCTAATACAGGCAGGCTTTCGTGGCGCCACAAGCGAACAACGATCGAACACCGCCGTGGCGCAATACGAAAGCGCAGTCGGAAATTGACCTTGGAAGAGGACGTTACAATGCAGAGATTCAACCTTCAGACAATCGAAACGGCGCCGGAAAAATCCAAGCCTGCACTGAAGGCGCTGGAAGAGAGATTTGGCTTCCTTCCGAACGCGCTGGCGACGATGGCGAACAATCCGGTTCTTCTCAACGGATTCGTCGGCATCTTCGGCAGTTTTCACGGCGGCAGCTTCGACGAGATCGAAAAGCAGGTCCTACTGCTTACCAACGCGGTCACGATCAAATGTCCATGGACCGTTGCGGCGCATTCGACCTTCGCCATCGAAGACGGGATTGCCGAAAGCGAAGTCAAGGCAATCCGTGATGGCCGGTTGCCGAGAGATCCCAGATATGCGGCACTCTCGGCGCTGACGAAGGCGCTGATCGAGAACAGAGGAAACGTGAGCGATGCGGACATCGACGCGTTTACTTCGGCGGGCTATTCGAAGGCCCAGATCCTGGAAGTGGTGACCGGTGTCGGCATTTCCACGGTGGCGGCAACCACCACCAACATGGCCGGCACGCCGATCGAGGAACGCCTCCAGCCCCAGGCGTGGTCCGCGGCGGCCTGAGCCAATCGGCATCGCATGGATTGGCCGACACCATCCATGCGATGTCGGGGCATATGCGCCGTGTACGGTGCAGGTGGTTGCGAGGATATGATCCATGAAATCGGCGAAAATCACGACCAACATGATGCCGAACCTGGGCGTGCTCCTGCGCCACTGGCGTGATCTGCGTGGCAGCAGCCAGCTCGACCTGTCACTCGATACCGGCATTTCGCAAAAGCAGATCAGCTTCGTCGAAAGCGGCCGCAGCGTTCCCAACCGCCAGACCTTGATGGCCATCGCCCAGGCGCTCGATATCCCCTTGCGCGACCGCAACACATTGCTGCTGGCGGCAGGCTATGCGCCGATGTTTTCCGAGAGCGAGTGGGACTCCGCCGAGATGAAGAGCGTGACCAATGCGTTGCAGCGCATGTTGCGGCAGCACGAGCCATTTCCCGCCGTGGTCATGGATCGATACTGGAACGTGCTCATGACCAACGAAGCCACGCCGCGCTTCTTCGGCTGTTTCATCGACATCGCCGCTCGCCAGGGACCGCGCAACATGCTGCACCTGATGTTCGATCCTCAGGGCATGCGTCCGTGCATCGCCAATTGGCAGGATGTGGCGAGGAGTTTGTTCGAACGTGTCTATCGCGAATCCATCGGCCGTATCGTCGACGAGAAGACCAAGGCCTTGCTTGCAGAACTGCTCGCCTATCCGGACGTGAAAAGTGACTGGAAGAACCCCGTGGCAATCGGTTTCATGCCCGCCATTCCATTGGGTTTCATCAGGGGAGACCGGGTCCTTAACTACTTTTCGATGGTCACCACGGTGGGCACGCCGCAAACCGTTGCCGCTCAGGAACTCCGCATCGAGTGCATGTTCCCGGCGGACGAGGCGACCGAGATCCATCATGCCGAGATGATGGCGGCCGTCTCTAACCGGTAGCGTGCAACGGACGGGCTGCGGACCTGCCGCTTGCCTAGACTAGGCGACGGGCGCCGCCAGTGCCGGCGCGGACTTCGCTGTTTCCTTGCGTACGATCGGCGCCACCCTGGTGCCGTAGAGTTCGATCGCCTTCATGATCTTGGCATGCGGCATGGTGCCGATCGCCATCTGCAGCAGGAAGCGGTCGTTGCCGAAGATCCTGTGCTGGGCGACGATTTTTTCGGCCACCTGCTCCGGATTGCCGACGAACAGGGCGCCATTGGGACCACGCGACTGGTCGAAATGCGCCCGCGATGTCGGACCCCAGCCGCGCTCACGCCCAATGCGGTTCATCACTTCGGCCTGCGGGCCGTAGAAATCATCGGCCGCCTGCTCCGTGGTTTCGGCGATGAAACCGTGCACGTTGATGCTGGTTGCGAGGCCCGCCGGATCGCTGCCGGCGCGCTTGGCGGCCTCACGGTAGAGATCGAACAGCGGCGCGAAACGCGCCGGCTCGCCGCCAATGATGGCGAGCGCCAGCGGCAGGCCGAGCGCTCCGGCACGTGCAGCCGATTGCGGCGTCCCGCCGATGGCGATCCAGACCGGCAACCTGTCCTGGAACGGCCTCGGATAGACGCCGCGATCGTTGATCGGTGCCCGCAGATTGCCGGCCCAGGTGACCTTTACGCTGTCACGGATGGCAAGCAGCAGGTCGAGCTTTTCGGCGAACAACTCGTCATAGTCCTCGAGATTGAAGCCGAACAGCGGGAAGGATTCGATGAACGAACCGCGGCCGGCCATGATCTCGGCACGGCCACCCGACAGAAGGTCGAGCGTGGCGAATTGCTGGAAGACGCGCACCGGATCGTCGGAAGACAGGACGGTGACCGCGCTGGTCAGCTTGATGCGCTTCGAGCGCTCGGCGGCAGCGGCCAGCGCCACCACCGGTGCCGAGGCCGCATAGTCGGGCCGGTGATGCTCGCCGAGACCGAAGACGTCGAGGCCGACCTGATCGGCCAGTTCGACCTCCTCGATCAGGTTGCGCAGCCGCTCATGCGGGCCGATGGCGCCCGGGCCCGGCTGCGGGCTGACGTCGGCGAAGGTGTAGAGACCGAGTTCCATTCGAATGTCATCCTGGTGTTGGGTTTTCCGGCTAGAGCAATTCCAGGAAAAGTGTGAAACGGTTTTCCGTCCGGATTGCGTGAAAACAGAGTGAAAGAGCGGTTCACCATTTCGGTGAACCGCTCTAGAGGTAGCGACGCGTCAGCCGCGCCGCCAGAGGGGCGGACGGTGAACAGTGCATGTCGGTTTCGCCCGAAAAGGCGTCTCCCGACTGCAACAACCCGGAATTTCATGGCTGGCATGCCGTTTTGGCGCTTGAACTCTCGGTATTCGCGCGTATGTAAGCGTCGCGAATTGACTTCAGGGAAGTGGACTTGGCTATCTACAGGGAAAAAGACATTTTCGAGCGGCGCAATGCCGCGAACGAGGCAAAGAAGGCGCTTCTGGAGCGCTTCAAGTCAAAGCCGGCGGCAGACGATCCTGCGGTGCAGGCACGACAGGCCGAACGCAAGGCGATCCTCGAGGCTCGCCAGATACGCGAGGCTGAAAAGGCCAGGCTGAAGCAGGAAAAGCTGGCACGCGAGGCGGTCGAGAAGGCCGAACGCGAGGCAGCAGCCGAAGCGGCACGCATCGCGGCCGAAGAGGCGGCACAGGCTGAAGCCAAGATTCTGGAAGCCGAAGAAAACGAGCGCATTGCCCGTTTGCTGGCCGACGAAGCCGAACGCAAGGCCAAGCGCGACGCACGCTATGCGGCGCGCAAGCAGCGCACGGGCAGGACGCCTCCAGGCTTCTCCGCCCGCTAGCCTCCAGCTACGAAGCATCCGCTTCGAGAATCAGGGTCGCCTTGCAGCGGCCCTGAACGTGTTTGTCCGATGCATGTCGCCCCAAAAAGGTCGCCCCGGTTTTGGGAGGACGACATGCATCAAAACAAGAACCTGAAGCGCGTCGCCACGCGCTTCAGGGGTATGATCAGGCTGCGAACTTAAGTCCCATGATGCCGCAGACGATGAGCGCGATGCAGGCCAGCCTGACCGCGGTGGCCGGCTCGCCGAGCAGCCAGATGCCGAGCAGAGCCGTACCGACGGTGCCGATGCCGGTCCACACCGCATAGGCGGTACCCACGGGCAGCGTCTTCAGCGCCAGGCCGAGCAGGGCGAGGCTGACGATCATCGAGGCGACGGTCAGCACGGTCGGCATCAGTTTCGAGAAACCGTCGGTGTATTTGAGGCCGATTGCCCAGCCGATTTCGAACAGGCCGGCAAAAAACAGAAGAATCCACGACATCGACAACGCTCCATCGGAGCATCGGGCCGAATTCGATTTTCGGAATCCGATGCTCAATCAACAATGGCGGGTCGTCCCGGCCGGAATTTCGGGGAAAGCGCGAGGTCGTCCCCGCCACGCCAACATAGGAATTTCGAGCGCTCGATCAACAACGACCGGCAACAACGTCGCCGGTCGCAATCGGTCCCGAAGCGGATGGCCGGACCTACTTGTCCTTGAGCTTCATCGCCTTGACCGGCGGCGCCTTCAGGGCCGGCGCCGCGGCGGGCTTCTTGGCGTCCTTTTTCGGCTTGCGGGCTTCCTTGCCTGCCTTCATCGCACCTTTAGCCATGATTCGTTCCTCCTGATGTGGAAAGCGAAGTGAAACAAGAGAAACGTCCGACTGCAAGAGGCCAGCGCCTGTCGACGCCGCCAGTCGGCCGCTTTCAACCGGTTTCTAATTTGCTCGTAAACCATGCCGGTCCGTGTCATGGTTGTCTTCGCACTGCAGCATCAGCACGGCTTTTCGCCGGGCGATGAACAGGCAGGCCGGTCAGGACGACAATGCGAATCCACATCGGCTGCGAGATGAGCTTCGACTTTCCGCAGGAAACGCCGCTCATCGCGATGCTGAATGTCCACTATTCCCGCGCCTCCGATCTCGAGCGGCCGGACTTTTTGACCACCAATCCGCCGGTGCCGATCGAAAGCTATCGCGACAGTTTCGGCAATTGGTGCAACCGGTTCGTCGCCCCACCCGGGCGCTTCACCTTCGGCACCGACGCGGTGATCCGCGATCCCGGCACCTTCGAGATGGGCGACCTGATGGCATGGCAGCACGAGGTGCGCGACCTGCCGGCGGACACGCTCCTGTTTCTGCTGCCCAGCCGTTTTTGCGAAAGCGATCTGCTGGCGAGCGAAGCGTGGCGCCTGTTCGGCCACACGCCGCTCGGCATTGCGCGTGTGCAGGCGGTCTGCGATTTCGTCCACAATCATATCGTCTTCAACTACGGCAATGCGCGGCCGACACGCACCGCGGCGGAAGCCTATCGCGAGCAGAGTGGCGTGTGCCGCGATTTCGCGCATCTCGCCGTCACCTTCTGCCGGGCGCTCAACATCCCGACGCGCTACTGCACCGGCTACATCAGCGACATTGGCACGCCAAAGCCGTGGTCGAGCATGGATTTTGCCGCCTGGATGGAAGTCTATCTCGGCGGCCGCTGGCATGTCTTCGACCCGCGCAACAATGCGCCGCGCATCGGCCGTATCCTGATCGCCTCCGGCCGTGACGCCGCCGACGTGCCGCTGACCCATATTTTCGGGCCGGGCACGCTTGCTGGTTTCAAGGTGTGGACCGACGAGATCCTCGGATAGTCGCCGTCTTCCGCCCGCCCCACCCTCTCTAACGACCGACCTCATTACCCAGCGCCGTTTGAACAAGCCGACAGTTCGCGCGTTGTGATGCCTGTGGAGCTTTGGCGGTCTGGCCGTTAGTCTGGGCGCCTTGAACGGGACAACAGCATGGCCGGGCATGGCGGCTCAAAAAGGGTGATCTATGCGGCGCTCGCCGGCAATCTCGCCATCGCGCTGACCAAGTTCGCCGCCGCCTTCTTCACCGGCAGTTCGGCGATGCTGTCGGAAGGCGTGCACTCGCTGGTCGATACCGGCAATGGCGGTCTGCTGCTCTACGGCATGCACCGCGCCGCCCGCCCGGCTGATCGCACACATCCACTCGGTCACGGCCGAGAGCTCTATTTCTGGAGCTTCATCGTAGCCCTTCTGGTCTTCGCGCTGGGCGCCGGGGTGTCCTTCTATGAGGGCGTGGTGCACATCATGTCGCCGGAACCGGTCGCCAACGCTGAGGTGAACTACATCGTTCTCGGCCTGTCTTTCCTGTTCGAGGGCAGTTCCTGGCTGGTGGCGCTGAAGGAGTTCCGCCAGCAGAAGGGCAAGCAGGGTTGGCTGCAGGCCGTGCAATCGAGCAAGGATCCGAGCGTCTACACCGTGCTGTTCGAGGACAGCGCCGCGCTGCTCGGCCTTGTCGTCGCTTTCGCCGGCATCCTGGCAGCGGAATTGCTCGAGATGCCGGAACTCGATGGCGCCGCCTCGATCGGCATCGGATTGATCCTGGGAGCGACGGCGATTTTCCTGGCCCGCGAAAGCAAGGGTCTGCTGATCGGCGAGCCGGCCTCACCGGAGGTCCAGAGAAAGGTGCTTGCGATCGTCCAGCAGGATCCTGCGGTGCAGAAGGCAAACGGTGTTCTGACCGTCCACATGGGACCGCAAGAGATCGTCGCCGGCCTCAGCATCGAATTCGAGGATCACCTGACGGCGCCCGAGATCGAAGCCTGTGTGGAGCGTATCGAGAAACGGCTGAAGACAGAGATGCCGGAGATCACGCGGCTGTTCGTCAAGCCGCAGACCACGGGCACCTGGGAACAGCGGCGCAAGCTGATCGAACCCGCATCCGATCCGGTTCTGGACTAGCGCTGCGCCGTTGCCTCGCGGCTTTGCCCAGCTAAGATTGAGCCCAGGCAGGAGTGATTTTGGAGGAGCGACGATGAAAATCGACGGCGGCTGCCATTGTGGCGCCATCACCTACGAAGCGGAGATCGACCCGGAAAAGACCTCGATCTGCCACTGCTCGGACTGCCAGAAACTGACCGGCACGGCCTTTCGGGTGACTGTTCCCGCGCCCGAGGATCACTACCGGATCACCAAGGGTACGCCGAAAATCTATATCAAGACCGGGGCGAGCGGCGCCAAGCGCGCCCAGGCCTTTTGCGCCGACTGCGGTTCGCACCTTTACGCCACGTCGGTTGGGGATGGCCCAAAAGTCTACGGAATTCGAACGGGAACCGCGAGGCAACGCGAGGATTTGATCCCGACACAGCAGAAATGGCACCGTTCGGCGCTGCATTGGCTGCCGGAATTTCAGGGCATGACGACCGTGGAGGAGCAATAGCGCTGCTGCGGCGGTTTAGAGCAATTCCAGGAAAAGTGTGAAACGGTTTTCCCGGGAAAAGCACGTAGCGCTTTCCCTGGGGAATTGCGTCAAGACAAGGAGATAGAGCGGTTCTGCGTCTCCGTGAAACCGATGAACCGATCTAGTCGTCGCCTTCGACGACCCTCAGCCTGAGTTGCCCGGTCTTCGAATCGGCAACGCGGGCGCCAGCTTCGACCTTCGCAGCGGGAGGCCGTGATGCGGCTTCGGGACCGGCCTCGCCGTCGGGCTGCGCGCCGAACTCCAGCGCCTCGATCTTCTGGCCACGCTTGGTCACCTTCGACGTCGAGACGAGGATGTCGTCGATGTCCTTGGCCGACTGGCCGAAATGAACCTGCAGCTTGCGCACCCGCTCGTCGACACGCGCAACGTCCTCCATCAGCCGGATGACCTCGCCCTGGATCAGATGCGCCTGTTCGCGCATGCGCGCGTCCTTGAGGATGGCCTGAATGACCTGGATCGACAGCATCAGCAGCGACGGCGAGACGATGACGACGCGGGCGCGGTGCGCCTTGTGGACGATGGCCTCGAAATTCTCGTGGATCTCGGCGAACACCGATTCCGACGGCACGAACATGAAGGCGGTGTCCTGCGTCTCGCCCTGGATCAGGTATTTTTCCGATATATCGCGGACATGGATCTCGATGTCGCGGCGAAAGGCCTGCGAGGCGATCTTCTGCAGGTCGGCGCCATCGGCGGCGCGGATGGCGTTCCAGGCTTCGAGCGGAAATTTGGCATCGATGGCAAGGGACGGCGCGCCGTTCGGCATCTTCACCAGGCAATCGGGCCGGCTGCCGTTCGAGAGTGTGGCCTGGAATTCGTAGGCGCCATGCGGCAGGCCGTCGGCAACGATCGCCTCCATGCGCGACTGGCCGAAGGCGCCGCGCGTCTGCTTGTTGGAGAGGATCGCCTGCAACTGCACAACCTGGCCGGCGAGCGACTGGATGTTGCCTTGCGCGGTATCGATGATCGCCAGCCGCTCCTGCAATTTGGCCAGGCTCTCATGCGTGGATTTGGTCTGCTCGGTCATGGTCTGGCCGAGGCGGCCGGTCATGGCGTCGAGGCGCTGGCCGATCGACTGCGTCAGCTCCGCTTGCCGTGCCCCGAACACTTCGGCGATGGCGCCCATGCGGCCCTGCATCTCGGCCTGGGACTGCAGGATGCCGGCCATCCGCGCCTCGGCGTCGCGGGCATGATCGGCGGCTTCGGCGGCGGCGACGGCGCGCGCCTTGGCCGACCGCCACAGCGCGATGACCAGGGCCACGAACAGGCCAAGAAACAGCAACACGCCGAAAGCCAGCGCATGGCCGAGCGTGATCGTGGAAGCGCCAAGCCGCGCGACAGGCTCCGAAAGGATGGATGTCAGATCATTCATGTGGACAGCATAGCCGATTCGGTCGGCTGGCACAGATCAAAACGTGAACGCTGGCAAGGCGCCCCGGTTGACGCTTTTCGCTGGAGGTCTTAGGTGGAACGCCATGCCGATCAAGCCGCTCATCATCCTTCCCGACCCCATCCTGCGCCAGGTTTCCAAGCCGGTGGAGCGCGTCGACGGGCCTTTGCGCAAATTAGCCGACGACATGCTGGCGACCATGTATGACGCGCCCGGCATCGGGCTGGCGGCAATCCAGATCGGCGAACCGGTGCGCATGCTGGTGATCGATCTGGCCAAAGAAGACGAGACGCCGGCGCCGCATGTCTTCATCAACCCGGAAATCCTGAGCAGCGCCGACACGCGCTCCGTCTACGAGGAAGGCTGCCTGTCGATCCCGGACTACTATGCCGAGGTCGAACGCCCTGCCACTGTCCGGGTCAAATATCTCGACCGTGACGGCAAGCTGCAGGAGACCGAGGCCGAGGGCTTGATGGCGACCTGCCTGCAGCACGAGATCGACCACCTCAATGGTGTCCTGTTCATCGACCACATCTCGAAGCTGAAGCGCGACATGGTGGTGAAGAAGTTCAAGAAGCTCGCCAGGGACAAGGCGCCGGGCAAGATGGTGGGATAGGGGAATGCCCCTTCGCGTCATCTTCATGGGCACGCCGGAGTTTTCGGTGCCGACGCTGCGCGCGATCGCCGAGGCCGGACATGAGGTTGCCGCCGTCTATACCCAGCCGCCGCGCGCCGCCGGACGGCGCGGGCTGGAGCTGACGCCATCGCCCGTGCAACGCGAGGCGGAGCGGCTGGGCATCGAGACGCGCACACCGGTATCGCTCAGGGGCGAGGCCGAGCAGGCCGCTTTCCGAGTCCTGCAGGCCGATGTCGCGGTGGTCGTCGCTTATGGTTTGCTGTTACCGAAAGCGGTTCTGGAGGCAACCCGGCTTGGCTGCATCAACGGCCATGCCTCGCTTCTGCCGCGCTGGCGGGGTGCCGCGCCCATCCAGCGCGCGATCATGGCCGGGGACAGCGAAACCGGCATGATGGTGATGCGCATGGAAGAGGGCCTGGACACCGGTCCGGTGGGAATGGTTGAAAAATGCGCCATCGAACCCGATATGACAGCCGGCGATCTGCATGATCGATTGATGAGTGTCGGTGCTGCACTGATGGTGGAAGCGCTGGCGCGACTGGAAAGGAACACCCTGACATTTACTCGCCAAGCGGTGGATGGGGTGACCTACGCCAAAAAAATCGATAAATCCGAGGCTCGCGTGGACTGGACTCGCTCGGCGGGCGCGGTCCACAATACCATCCGCGGCCTGTCGCCCTTTCCCGGTGCCTGGTCCGAGATAGAAATTGGCGGCCGCTTGGAGCGGCTCAAACTGCTTCGCTCGACGCTGTCGCAAGGCGCCGGCGAGTCGGGAGGAATTCTCGATGACCGGCTGACGGTCGCCTGCGGGGCAGGCGCGATCAGTCTGGTCGAAGTTCAACGGGCGGGCGGAAGGCCCGCTGCCGCGTCGGAATTCCTGCGCGGGGCCAAGATCGAAAAAGGAATGAGATTCTCATGAGCATGATGTCGATACGCGCGGCGACGCCGCGAGATCGCGAGGCCATCCGCCTCGTCGAGGAGCACGCTTTCGGCCAGCAGGCGGAGGCCGGACTGGTCGACGCGCTGGTTACCGGCGGCGACGCCGTCACCGAACTGGTGGCGGAAGAAGACGGCCAGGTGGTCGGCCACATCCTGTTTTCGCGGCTGTTCGTCCAGAGCGGCGGCAAGAACTTTGCCGCCGTGGCGCTCGCGCCACTGGCGGTGGAACCTTCGTTCCATGGCAGCGGCATCGGCGGTGCGCTGATCCGCGAGGCGCATATCCGCCTCAAGGATGCCGGCGAGACGCTGGCCGTGGTGCTGGGCGATCCGGCCTACTACAGCCGTTTCGGCTACAGCCATGAACGCGCCGAAAAGTTCGAGAGCGAGTACCAGGGCGAGGCACTGCAGGCACTGGCCTGGGGCGACGCCCCGGAAGCCGGCAGACTGGTCTACGCCTCGGCCTTCGGCTCGGCGCTCGCCGCGTAAGCGGCAACAGCCCTGGAGCCGGATGATTTCAGGTCGAATCGACCTGAAATCTGAATCCGCCTCTACCTCAGAGAGATAGAGCATGATGTCGTCCGAAAGCCGCATCACACTTTTCGGCATCATGCTCTAGCATGCCGCGTTTTCGCCTCGACATCGAATATGACGGCAGCCTGTTTGCCGGCTGGCAGCACCAGGCGGATCAGCCTTCGGTGCAGCAGGCGATCGAGCAGGCGATCGAAAAATTCTGCGGCGAAGAGGTCCGGTTGCGCGCCGCAGGCCGCACCGATGCCGGCGTGCATGCGACCGCCCAGGTGGCGCATGTCGACCTCGTCAAGGCGTGGCCGGGCGACAAGGTGCGTGACGCCATCAACGCCCATCTGCAGGCGGCCGGCGCGCGCATCGCTATCCTGAAAGCTGTGGTCGTCGACGACAGCTTCGACGCGCGCTTCTCGGCCACCGGCCGCCACTATCTCTACCGCATCCTCAACCGCCGCGCGCCGGCAGCGCTCGACAAGGGCAAGGTTTGGTGGGTGCCGAAGCGGCTTGACGCCGGTGCCATGCACGAAGCGGCAAAAGTCCTGCTCGGACGGCATGACTTCACCACCTTCCGCTCGACCCAGTGCCAGGCAAACAGCCCGGTCAGGACGCTGGAGCGGCTCGATGTGAGCCGGCAGGGCGACCTGATCGAGGTGAAGGCTTCGGCGCGCTCTTTCCTGCACAATCAAGTGCGCTCGATGGTCGGCTCTCTCAAGCGCGTCGGCGAAGGCGGCTGGACCGTCGCCGACCTGAAAGCGGCGCTCGAGGCACACGACCGGGCCGCCTGTGGCCAGGTGGCGCCGCCCGACGGGCTGTTTCTGGTGGGCGTCGACTATCCGGAGACGAGCCCGGAAAGGCTCTGAGGCCCGACATCGTCCGGAACGGTGATGCCGAGAAGGATCTGCAGGCCGAACAGCACCAATAGCGACGCGATGAACATGCCGACGAAAACGGCGGTGCCGACCGCGGCACCCTTGCCGATGGTGGCGTTGGTCATGCGCCAGGTCAGCGCCATCGACAGGGCAAACAACAGCAGCGACACGGCGCTTGATATCTGGCTTGCGGACGACAGGAAAAGCCTGATCAGCGCCGAGGGCAGCATCAGCCAGGCGGTGATGGCGGAGGCCCAGTTGCTGGCAACGACATAGTGGACGAAGCGGCCGCCAATCCCGGCGCGCGGCGCGACCAGGGCCAATGCGATGAGCGGCAGCACCCAGGAGCCGATATCGACCGTCGCCAGGCGCACCAGCATGCTGAAGCGTCCGGCGAAGGCGTCGGGATCGCCGATCTCATTGGCGATGCCGACCCAGCCGACGACCAGCGGCGGTGCGGCAACGATGATGGCGAAAAAGGAATTCCAGAAGCCGTCGGCCGACAGGTCGAGCAGGCGCAGACCGTCGGCCTTGCCGAGCATCAGCCGCCAGGCACCGGTCAACGAAGCTTGGGTCTCGTCCGCCGAAAGCATGCTCATCCCTGCCCGAACCAGTCTTCGATGAAGCGCTGATAGATTTGTGTCAGCGTTTCGAGATCGGCAATGGCGACGCGCTCGTCGACCATGTGCATGGTCTTGCCGACCAGCCCGAACTCGACCACCGGGCAATAGTCCTTGACGAAACGCGCATCGGAGGTGCCGCCCGAGGTCGACAGCGTCGGCTCCTTGCCGACCGCCGACTTGATCGAGCCGCGGAGCGTTTCGATCAACTTGTCGTCGCGGGTCAGGAAGACATGGCTCGGCCGGTCGCGCCAGACGAGGTCATAGTCGACCGGCGTCTTCTTGCCGGCCCGGTACTTCTTGCGTTTGGCCGCCTGATCGAGGCGATTGTGGATTTCCGCCTGGACGGTCTCGGCCGTCCAGGTGTCGTTGAAGCGGATGTTGAAGGTCGCGGTCGCCTTGGCCGGAATGACATTGGTGGCCGGGTTGCCGACATCGATGGAGGTGACCTCCAGATTGGTCGGCTGGAAATCCCTGGTACCCTTGTCGAAGACAGGATGCAGCAAGGCGTCGACCAGACTCATCAGCCCGCGCACCGGATTGTCGGCAAGCTGCGGGTAGGCGACATGGCCCTGGCGGCCATTGACGGTGATGGCGCCGGACATCGAGCCGCGGCGGCCGATCTTGATCATGTCGCCAAGCGCGTCCGGGTTGGTCGGCTCGCCGACGATCGAGGCATCCCATTTCTCGCCCCTGGAAGCCGCCCATTCGAGCAGCTTGACCGTGCCGTTGATGGCCGGCCCTTCCTCGTCGCCAGTGATCAGCAGCGAGACTGACCCCTTCGGGCCGCCATTCTTTTCGACATGGCGCGCCACGGCGGCAATGAAGCAGGCAATGCCTCCCTTCATGTCGACAGCGCCACGGCCGTACATCTCGCCATTGGCGATTTCGGCGCCGAAGGGCGGATGCGTCCAGGCGGCTTCGTCACCGACCGGCACCACGTCGGTATGGCCGGCGAACATCAGATGCGGGCCGTTGCCGGAACGCCTTGCATAGAGGTTCTCGATATCCGGCGTGCCGTCTTCTGAGAAGACCGGGCGATCGACCAGGAAGCCGAGCGGTTTCAGCATCGTCTCCAGCGCGGTGAGCGCGCCGCCTTCGGCGGGCGTCACCGAAGCACAACGGATAAGGGCAGCAAGGTTTTCGGCGGGATCGGTCGGAAGCGTCATGGCAAAAGCGATAATCGAAAGCGGGGGGCCTGTCACGGCCAGACATAAGGGCCAGTGATGGCGCCGACATTATGGTTTTCATGTCGTATAGTTGCGGCCCGGTGCGGAGCGACAGATGGCAAACGCGGACAGAAGGATCGTCGTTGCCGGCGCCGGCAGCATCGGTTGCTATGCCGGCGGCTGCCTGGCGCTCGCCGGACGGCGGGTTACCCTGTTGGCGCGGCCGCGCATCGAGGCGGCGTTGCGGCTGGGCGGACTGCGGATCAGCGACCTCCAGGGCCGCGACCGCTCGGTCAAGCCGGAGGCGCTTGTCGTCACCGCCGATCCGGCTGTCGTCCTGCCGGAGGCGGATGTGATCCTGGTGACGGTCAAGAGCGGCGCGACGCAGGATATGGCAGACCTCATCAGGGCCCACGCCCGCCCCGGTGCGGTGGTGATCAGCCTGCAGAACGGCGTCAACAATGCCGACAGGCTGCGCACCGGGGTCGACGGCCGAACGGTGCTGGCCGGCATGGTGCCGTTCAATGTGGTGCAGTCTCGCGACGGCGAGCTGCCGCTGCGCGTGCATCGCGCCAGCGACGGCAAGGTGATGATTGAAGACGGCGACGCCGGCCTGGTCAGCCTTCTCGGCGTCGAAGGGTTTGCGGTCGAGGCGCATGGCGACATGAGGGCCGTGCTGTGGGGCAAACTGCTGATGAATTTGAACAATGCGCTGGTGGCGCTGTCGGGCCTGCCGCTGGCAACGGAGCTCGCCGACCGTCGCTGGCGGCTGATCCTGGCCGGCCAGATCGACGAGGCGCTCACGGCGATGAAAGCGTCCGGCATCGGGCCGGCGCGGATCGCCGGCTTGCGGCCGGCGCTGCTGCCGACGGTGCTCAGGCTGCCGGACTGGCTGTTCAGGCTGCTGGCGCGGCGCATGCTGGCAATCGACCCGCAAGCCCGCTCGTCGATGTGGGACGACCTGCAGCGCGGCCGACCGACGGAGATCAATGAATTGCAGGGGGCTGTCCTGAGCCTCGCCGAAAAGGCGGGTACGCCGGCACCCGTGCTGAAAAGGGTTACCGCGCTGGTGCGCGAGGCGGAAGCGAGGCGGCCTGGGTCGCCGGGGCTGGCGCCCGAGCAGGTTGCTGCCCCGCCGGGTGGGCGTCGATCAGCGTGATCTTCTGCCAGATCTTGCGCGACAGGTTGGATGCCAAGTTCTCGATGTCGTTGACGCCGTCGATGACCACGTCGTCATTGACCGACTGCGCGAACAGCGCCGCGATCTTGCCGGTGATCGACAGCATTTCGGAGCAATAGTCGAGGTAGCGCGCCAAGTCGGCGGCATTGGTGATGCGGGCCGGCGAGTGCGAGGTCGGCTTGAAGTTGACTGAGAGGGCTGCCGGATCCTTGGTCAGCTGGTGCATGTCGATGACATGGATCAGCGAGCGCAGGCCGTGCAGCTGGCGAAACACCCGCTTGCGCTTGATGCGCTCCTCGGTGCGGATCAACGCCAGGAAGCCGAGCACAGCGAGGATCATCATGTTGATCGTGGCTTCAATGCCTTGCACCGACTGCACCGCATCATCGGACTGGGAGATGTGAATGAGCGGCAGGATGGTGCCGACGAACAGGAAGATCAGCGCGCCGGCGACGACGGCGGCGACGATGAGCCCGCGCAGCCACCAGATCGGCGCTTCGAGCGCCTGAGCCGCCTTGGTCAGATCGCGTGACAGCGACACCAGTTCGGCGGCGACGCCGCGCAGTCCGGCCTCGGGAAAACGCTCGGCGACGCGGCCCTCCAGCCGTTCGGCGGTGTCGATAATCAGTTTCGGATCAAGCGTGCGGTAGCGCATGGCTGTTGGCGCTCAGGAGTCTGCCGGCTCGTTGGTGCGCCGGCCGTAGCGGTTGGGTCCAGGCTGCCCTGGAAACAGGCACAAGACAAGGAAGGCGACGATCGAGACCACCGGCACGAAAAGGATCAGCGCGGCAATGCCCGGCTTGTCGAGGTCGTGCAGCCGCTTCACCGCCAGCACGATGTTCGACCACAGCGAGGCGATGAAGGCGATGAAGAAGATGAACGACCACATGTTGCTCTCGGCCGAGCCTTCCGGCACCAGCGTGAAGCGGTAGAGCGGAAAGGCCTGTATGATGGCGACGAGCAACCCGCCAAGAAAATAGGCCGCGCGACTGACGCGGCCCGAGGTTTTGAAGAAAAGCCAGGTGAGATTCGATCTGTCAGGCAAGCGGGTCCGGTCCATATTGATTGGCACCCCTGGTGCCTTCGAGAATGCCGCACTCGACCAGAAACCAGATCCCGCCGATGATCGGCACGAGGATGATCAGGCTCCACCAGCCGGACTTGCCGCGATCGTGCCAGCGCTTGGCGTAGACGGCGAAGATCGAATAGAGCATGGCGAGCGAGTAGAGCAAATAGATAAAGCCGTAGGGCATTTGGTTGAACGTCGTGCCGAGTATGTTGTCGAGGATCATCGCGATGATCCCGCCGACAAACACAACGCCGACACAAGCCCAGAACTTGGCACGGTTGATGCGACCCTCGTAGCTGGTCAGCAGATACTTCCAGTCCATGTCACCCCTCCATCAGTCACGCGCGACTCATTGTCGCGCCGGCGGAAGGTGCGTCCGTTTCCGGAAAAGATCAATCGCGCAGCAATTCGTTGATCGAGGTCTTCGAGCGGGTCTTGGCGTCGACACGCTTGACGATGACGGCGCAGTAGAGGCTTGGCCCCCAGTTTTCGCCCGGCACGTTCTTGCCCGGCATTGTACCAGCCACCACGACCGAGTTGGGAGGCACTTCGCCGTAGAAGACCTCACCGGTGGCGCGGTCGACGATCTTGGTCGACTGGCCGATGAAGACACCCATGCCGAGCACCGAGCCTTCGCGCACGATGCAGCCTTCGACCACTTCCGAGCGCGCGCCGATGAAGCAATTGTCCTCGATGATGGTAGGACCGGCCTGCATCGGCTCCAGCACGCCGCCGATGCCGACGCCCCCCGACAGATGCACGTTCTTGCCAATCTGGGCGCAGGAGCCAACCGAGGCCCAGGTATCGACCATGGTGCCGCTGTCGACATAGGCGCCAACATTGACGAAGGATGGCATCAGCACTGCGCCCGGCGCGACATAGGCGGAACGGCGCACGATCGACGATGGCACGGCGCGGAAGCCGGCCTTCTCGAAGTCCACGGCGCTCCAGCCGTCGAACTTCGACGGCACCTTGTCCCACCACACGGCCTGGCCGGGGCCGCCCTTTATGATCTCCATCGGGTTGAGCCGGAAGGACAACAGCACGGCCTTCTTCAGCCACTGGTTGACGTGCCACTTGCCGTCGGCCTGCCGCTCGGCGACGCGGGCGGTGCCGCGGTCGAGCAGGTCGAGCGCCGACTGGATGGCGTCGCGCGTCTCGCCACGGGTCGCAGTCGAAATCGTGTCGCGTTCCTCGAAGGCCTTCTCAATGGTCTTTTCGAGGCTCGCCAGATCGGGCTTCGACATGAATTCGCTCCATTACCAAGCTGTTAAGGGGCTGCGCCTTAACCTGTTTTGAAAGTCGCGCGGACCCCTGGCAGGCTTTGCCTGCCAGGGTCTTTGCATGTAGCAGGTTCTTGTCGCAAAACCGCCGGACACTTTTGCGGAACCTGCTTATGTTAAGGCTCAATGGGGGTCAATCGCGGCTGCGCCATGGGACGGCGCAACTGAAGAATTTGGACGGGTAAGACAATTATGACTCCTATGGAAAAGGCGGGATGGACCCCGCTGCCGCATTCGGACGAGGATCTGGAGCGGTCGAAGAGCGTGCCGGACACGCCGCAGACGCGTGCCGAGACATACCGGCTGGCCTGGAACGATCCCGAATTCATGACGCGGCGCGAATTGCGCGCGGTCAGGCTGCAGCTCGAACTCTTGAAACCGGAAATGATCCTGGCCGAACGGGGCATCCGTTCAACGGTGATCCTGTTTGGCGGCGCACGCCTGCCGGAGCCCGGCGGCGAGGCCTGGGCGGCCAAGAACGAGACGCAGAGGAAGAACCTCGAGGAAAACAGCAAATATTACGAGGAGGCGCGCAAGTTCGCCCGCCTCTGCTCGCAGCAGTCGGCTGCTTCATATTACCGCGAGTATGTCGTAGTGACCGGCGGAGGGCCCGGCGTGATGGAAGCGGGAAACCGTGGCGCCGACGACGTCGGCGCGCCGTCGATCGGCCTCAACATCGTCTTGCCGCATGAGCAGGCCCCGAATATCTACGTGACGCCGGAGCTCTGCTTCAACTTCCACTATTTCGCCATCCGCAAGATGCATTTCGTCATGCGCGCCAAGGCTGTCGCGGTGTTTCCCGGCGGCTTCGGCACGATGGACGAATTCTTCGAGACACTGACCCTGATCCAGACCGGGCGCATGGAGCGCGTGCCGGTGATCCTGTTCGGCAAATCCTTCTGGAAACGGGCGATCGATCTCGATTTCCTCGCCGAACAGGGCACGATCAGCCCCGGCGACCAGGACATCATCGACTTCGTCGACACCGCCGACGAAGCCTGGGGGATCATCAGCCGCTTCTACAATTTGTGAGAGCAGGCAACGTCCCGCCGAACACGGACGAACCTACGCCGTAACTTCGACGATCGCCGTCAGGAAGCTCGCCAGATCGTCGGTGACGAAATCGACATCATCCTCGTTGGCCGGGTCGCGCTCCCAGATCTCGGAAAAGGTCGGCTCGAAATTGCGTGGCACCACGAGCACCGTGGTCATGCCCAGCGACTTCGGCACCGCAAGGTTGCGGGCAAGATCCTCGAACATCACCGCATTGTGGCCGGTGACGGCGTGAAGTTCGGCGAACTTCTCGTAGGTCTGGCGCGCCGGTTTGGGATTGAGCCCGGCGGCGACGATATCGAAGATGTCGTCGAAATGGTCGAGAATGCCGAGCTGGCGCGCGGTGCGTTCGGCGTGCCTGCGGTCGCCATTGGTGAAGATGAACTTGCGGCCCGGAAGCTGGCGGATGGCGGTGCCGAGAACGGGATCGGGCACCAGCCATGAATAGTCGATGTCATGCACCTTCTCGAGGAAATCGTCGGGATCGATGCCGTGGCGTGTCATCAGCCCGTTCAACGTCGTGCCGTATTCCTGATAGAGCTCCTTCTGCAACTTGCGCGCTTGCTCTCGCGGCAGCGCCAGCAGTTCGCCGACATAGGCGGTCATATTGACGTCGATCTGCGAGAACAGATTCGAATGATGCGGATAGAGCGTGTTGTCGAGGTCGAACACCCAGTCGGTGACATGGGCGAAGCGGGCGGGATCAGGCAGCGTGGTCATGCGCTCCTTATGGCATGAAACGGACATTCCGAAAGAGACTTTATCCACAACTTCTACGCGTCAAGAGTGGCGGAAATGGCACCACGATTCAAATTTTAGGCATCCGGGAAAGGTGACCTTCAGGGCTTGCTGGCAGAGAGACAGACCTGTGGGAGCCCGCGATGAACAGCATAATTCTGAGATCCGCCGCCGTTGCTTTTGCCTCTGTCGCGGCCTCTCTCCTGCTGACGCTGATCATCGTCCCGGCGATGGGATTTCCGGTCAACCGCACCATCTGGCTGACCTCCACGCTGTGTCCGCTGGTCCTCGCATGGGTCGCCAGCGCGAGCACTTTCTGGCAAAGCGACAGGCTGAAAAGCGCGCATCGCGATCTCGCCCGAGCCCATGCCCAGCTCGCCGCCGCGCATCGCCGCCTGGCGGAAAAGGCGAGCCGCGACGACATGACCGGCATGCTCAACCGGGAAAACTTCTTTGCCGCGCTCGAGGGCTCCCGCCGCAAGTCCGATCGCGGCGCATTGCTGATCATCGACGCCGACCACTTCAAGAGGATCAACGACAATTTTGGCCACCTGACCGGCGATGACGCGCTGCTTCTGATCGCCAGCGCGATCGAGCGCGGCGTGCGCGGCGGCGATGTGCTCGGCCGCATCGGCGGCGAGGAGTTCGGCGCCTTCCTGATCGGTGCCACTGACCAGGAGGCCAAGCGCGTCGCCGAGCGCATTCGCCGCGAGGTCGAGCTGATCCGTTTCCGGCCCGTCGACGAGCGGACCGTTCCGCTCACGGTCAGCATCGGCGGGACCGTCTGTGGCGAGGATATCAGCGTATCGGACCTGATGCGCGCCGCCGACCGGCACCTTTACCAGGCCAAGCACCGGGGCCGCAATCTGACGATCCTCGATACGGACATTTCCGAAGCGGCGTGATCAGCCGGTCGATCCGCTACCCGGCCCGTTAACGAAATTCTAACCCTGTTCGCACTCGGTTGCGCCGTTTACCCGGCTTTCGCTGCTTTGCGGCTAGGCTGGCACGATACTGGCTTCTGCCGCGATGCATGTGTCGTTCCGGGACCTGTCTTTCCGGGAGCGCCCTGCGTAGCCGAGGCCCCCACCCGAGAGACCAGTCGCCATGAGTTTCTTCATCAAGAAAATATCCCGCCGCACGATCATGCAGGCGCTCATCGCATTGCCCGCCCTGTCCTTGTTCCGCACGCTGCCTGATGCCGATGCCTCGCATTCCGATCCAACCCGGGCCGATCCAACCCGGCCCGACCCGAACGAGATCGTCGAGGTCAATGGCTGGATCCTGAAGCGGAGCGATCTGGCATGATCTTCGACAACTATGAGGCGTTTCGCGCCGCCAACTTCACCGCCAAGGTCTGCATCCTCGGCTCCGGCCCGGCCGGCACCACCATTGCGCGCAAGCTTGGCGCCGCGGGCATTCCTGTCGTGGTGCTCGAGGCCGGCTCCCGTGAATTCAGCGACGAGTCGCAGGATTTCTACCGTGGCACCACGGTGGGCGATTTCTACTTCGATCTCGACGTTACGCGGCTGCGGTTCATGGGTGGCAGTTCGAACCACTGGGCAGGCTGGTGCCGCGTGCTCGACAAGCAGGATTTCGAGCCGAAGGCCTGGGCGCCCGACACGGGCTGGCCGATCCGCCGCACCGACATCGAACCCTATCTGCGGGAAGTGCACGATATCCTCGAACTTCCCAATTTCCAGCCGGATGTACCGGTCTCCGACGACATTCGCTGGGTGCAGCTGATCAAGAGCCCGGCGGTGCGCTTCGGCGAAAAATTCGCCGACGAGCTCGACAGGAGCGGAAACATCGCGGTCGTGCTCAACACCTACGCCACTGAACTTGCCGGCGACGGCAAGCGGGTGACGGGCGCCAGGCTGTGGTCCAACGGGCAGGATGCCGGATCCTTCAGTGCCGACTATTTCATTGTCTGCACCGGCGGACTGGAGAATTCGCGACTGCTTTTGTGGTCGAACCAGCGCTCGAACGGCGGTGTCGTGCCGAATGCGACGGCGCTTGGCCGCTACTGGATGGAGCATCCGACCTTCGAGGGCGGCAATGCCATCCTGGACGACTATGGCGAGTTCGAGGTCGATGCCGTCAACGAGGCCTTCTTCTCGCCGACGCTTGCCGCCATGGAGCGCCTGCAGATCATGAATTTCGGCATCAGGCTGATCGAGACGCCGTATCCGGGCGTCAAAAGCCTGATCGCCGACCTCGCCTGCACGGCCCCCGACATGGCCGAGTGGATGTCCTCCAAGCTCAGCCAGAACCTGCGCTGCGCGGCCCAGCTCTATGTTGCCTGGGAACAGGCGCCGATGGCCTCCAACCAGATCGAGCTGTCGAAGACCGATGTCGACCATGCCGGCGTGCCGCGCATCGAGCTGCACTGGATGAAATCGGAACTGGAACGCCGCACCCTTCTCGAAGGGCTGAGGCTGTTCGGCACGACGCTGATCGAGAAGAATCTCGGCCGGGTGCGCATTGCCGACTGGATCGCCAATGGCGGCGACTACCCGACCAATGACGAGACGGCGGGCCATCACCATATGGGTGGCACGCGCATGGGCACCGACGTCACCAAGAGTGTGGTCGACGCCAACTGCAAGGTGCACGGCATGGACAACCTCTATGTCGGCGGCTCCTCGGTGTTCTGCACATCGGGCGAATGCAATCCGACGACAACGATCACCGCACTGGCCTGCCGGCTGGGGGACCATCTGAGCAAGGTGGTCACCGTCTGACGGTTCCAACGTCTCGGGATGTCGAAGCATCTCGACAATACCGGCGCCAATGATGGCGCCGGTAGATGCGCGGCATGGCTCAGAAGCCGTAGACGGCGATGCGCACCAGCACCGCGGCAGCGGCCAGCGCCACGAGCAGAATGCCGAGGCCGATGGGGGAGCCCCAGCCATACCATTCCAGCGCCAGCTTGGCATATTTGAATTCTTCCTCATGCGAGAGGGGCGGGCGCTGTTGAATCAAGCTCATTTTTTTACTCCATGGTGGCGGCCGGCTCTTGCCTTGTGGGCGCTGCGACCGCATATTGTTGAGACAGTCTAAATGTTAGACAGATTGATAGTTAGATGATCGAAGTAAATTCGTCAAGCGGGAATCGTGCCGAAATGACGACGGCCATCGGTCTTGCGATCATGCAATGGCAGGACGCGACGCAGGCCTACGACGAAGCGGTGGGGACGAGGCTCGGGCTGAATACGGCGGAGCGGCATTGCCTGGGACTGCTGTATGGCGGCCCGCAATCGGCCGGCGCGATCGCCACGGCGACCGGGCTGACGCCGGCCGCGGTGACCGCGTTGATCGACCGGCTGGAGGCACGCGGCCTGCTGACGCGCACGCGCAGTCTCGAGGACAGGCGCAAGGTGGTGATAGAGGCAACCGAGGCCACGCGGGAGCTGTCGGCGCGCTATTACGGCGCCATCGCGCGGGAAGGCGAAAAGGTGATCGAGACCTTCAGCGACGCCGAGCTCGCCACCATATCGCGCTTCGTCAAAGCCGCACTCGACCTGCAGTGCGACCAGCTGGCGCGGCTGAAGGCCGAGGCCGGCTAATGCATGTCGCTCAAAAGTGGCCCGGTTTTTGAGATAACGACATGCATAGAAGCAAAACTTAAAGCGGGTCGCAAGAATCCGTTTCGACGCGACGCGCTTTAAGCCGTCAGACCGTCGCCGGATCGAGCGCCGGCTGGCCCTTGCGGCGCGCGACGATCGCCTCGAAATCGGCGGTCTGGAAAGCATCGCGCAAGGCGTCGAACGACGGCAGCACGAAATAGGCGCGCTGGAACTTGTCGATCTCGTAACCCGTCCGCATCACCGTTTCGAGGTCGAAGGGCACGTGGTGAGCGTCCTCGCCGTCGACGGCGAACTGCAATTCGGTAAACGACGACATCAGGCCGGCGCCAAAGGCTTTCAGCTTCTGGCCGCTCTCCTGCATCAGGCCATATTCGGCCGTGTACCAGTAGAGCCGGGTGATCATCTCGTCGCCGCCCAGCGCAATGATGTCGCCGGCCTTCTCGCCGTACATCTGCATGAAGTCGGCGAACACCGGTTGCGACAGCACCGGCACGTGACCGAAGAAATCATGGAACATGTCAGGCTCGACGATGTAGTCGAGTTCCTGCCTGGTCCGCAGCCAGTTGGTGACCGGGAATCGGCGGTTGGCGAGGTGGTCGAAAAACGGTGCCGCGGGAATAAGACCCGGTACGGCGACGATCTCCCAGCCGGTCAGCTTGCGCAGCTTGACGCTGACGTCGTCGAAGTCGGGGATGCGGTCGAGCAGGCCGAGCTTCTCGACGCCGTCGAGATAGGAGTGGTGGGCGAGCTTGCGCGTCAGTTTGGTCTGGCGGTCGCACAGCGTGCGCCACACCGCCTGTTCCTCGGCGCTGTAATTGTAGCCCTGCGAGACGGTGAAATCGGCACGGCAGACCGAATAGTCGCCGCGCAACCCTTGTGCCGCGCAGTCGCGGGCGTATTCGGCAACGCTCATCGTGGTCATGGTTCTTCTCCTCGCAAATCATGAATGGCGAATGTGCCGCAATCCTAACCGGATTTTCCGAGGCAAATCGGTTTTGATGATGGCTCGAACGCGATATTCGAGATAAGATTCACTCGAAAATCGCATCAGGGGAGTGACAATGCCTCAGTTCGATGATTTCGAGATAAAGATGCTCGATGTCCTGCAACGCGACGGGCGCAAGCCGGTATCCGAGCTGGCGCAAGAGATCGGCCTATCGACGACGCCCTGCGCGCGGCGGTTCGAAGCGCTGCAGGAGGCCGGTATCATCAAGGGCTTTGCCGCGGTGATCAGCCGGCGCGCTGTCGGCCTGATGGTCGAGGTGTTCATCCAGGTTCGCCTCGTCAGTCACAGCGACGGCTCGCCCGAAAGCTTCATTGCCGCCGTGCAGCGCATGGACGAGGTGTCTTCATGCTGGACGATGACCGGCGACCACGATTTCCTGCTGCATGTCATGGTGCCGTCGGTCGACGAGCTCAACGCCTTCGTCATGCACCGGCTGATGCGGCTCGACGGCGTGCGTGACGTCCACACCCAGCTGGTGTTGCAGAACATCAAGGGCCCCGGCCACGTGCCGCTCGGCCACCTCAGGCGGTGATGATGCTCGCCCACGGCATTCCTGCGGAAAAGCTGCACGCAAACTGCTGAAACGGGCCAAGCGCGCGTCCATATCGCCGGCCAGCATGCGCGGACCAACCATCCCAGGGGTCCGCCATGAAAATCGTCCTGATCAATCCACCTCACACCGCCATAGGCAGCCGCGTGCCCGACGATCACCTGCCGCCACTTGGCCTGTTGGCGCTGGGCGGGCCGCTGATCGATGCCGGGCATGAGGTGCGGCTCGTCGACGCCGAATTCGGGCCGATGCCGCTCGACATGGTGGTGTGCAACGCACTCGACGATGATCCCGATTTCGTCCTGATCGGCCATTCCGGCTCGACCTCGGCGCACCCGACCGCCTTGCTCATCGCGCGCATGATCAAGCAGCGCGAACCGGCGACCATCGTCATCTATGGCGGCGTGTTCCCGACCTATCACTGGCGCGACATCCTCGCCGCGACGGACGCCTTCGACTTCATCGTGCGCGGCGAGGGCGAGGCGACCGTCGTGGCGCTGGTCGAGGCGCTGGAAATGCACCAACCGCCGGCGAGCGTGGCCGGCATCGCCTTTCGCGACGATCTGCGCCGCCCCTTCGCCACCCAGCCGGCGATGACCATCGCCGATCTCGACGCCTACCGCGTCGGGTGGGAGCTGATCGACCACAGGCGCTACAGCTATTGGGGCGGCAAGCGTGCAGTGGTCATGCAGTTTTCGCGCGGCTGCCCGCATCTGTGCAACTATTGTGGCCAGCGCGGCTTCTGGACCCGCTGGCGGCATCGCGATCCGGTGAAACTCGCCAAGGAGATCGCCTGGCTGCATCGCGAGCACGGCGTCGAGCTGATCAACCTCGCCGACGAGAATCCGACGGTTTCGAAGAAGGCCTGGCGCTCCTTTCTCGACGCCATGATCGCCGAGAACGTGCCGGTGCTGATCGTCGGCTCGACCCGCGCCGACGACATCGTGCGCGATGCCGACATCCTGCATCTCTACCGCAAGGCCGGCGTCATCCGCTGGCTGCTCGGCATGGAAACCACCGACGAACAGACGCTGCAACTGATCCGCAAGGGCGGCAGCACCTCATCCGACCGCGAGGCGATCCGGCTGTTGCGCCAGCACGGCATCCTGTCGATGGCGACCTGGGTGGCCGGTTTCGAGGACGAAGGTTTTCGCGACCTATGGCGCGGCTTTCGCCAGCTCATCGCCTACGACCCGGACCAGATCCAGGCGCTGTATGTGACGCCGCATCGCTGGACACCGTTCTTCAGGATCGCGCGCGATCGCAAGGTGATCCAGAAGGATGCCCGACTGTGGGACTACAAGCACCAGGTGCTGCAGATGACCAGGCTGAAGCCGTGGATGCTGTTCTTCAGCGTCAAGCTGATCGAACTGGCGGTGCAGTCGCGGCCGAAGGCGCTGGCCCGCATCCTGTTTCACAAGGACCCCGAGCAGCGGCATTCGATGCGCTGGTACACGCAAATGGGCCGCCGCGTCTGGTTCCGCGAGGTCTGGGGATTTGTGGCCCGCGACGGCCGGGTGAAAGACGGCCCGACGCTTGCCGAGTTCTGGGGCGCGCCGCAGGACGCCGAGGAGGAATCGATGACCGTTCGCCGCCCGGCGCGCAAGCTGGCTTTGCCTGGGATCCCGATCTCGCCCAATGCCTGACCGCTCGATGAGCTTGGCCCGTGGCTAACGTCACCTCTGAAAAATAACATACGGCGCGTATGCGTATTGACATACGCTCCGTATCCACCCACATCGGGCATACGGGGCGTATGTCAATAGCCGCCCCGGACAGTGGAGCGCAGCGATCCAAGACCCTGAAGCCTTGCGACCGGCTCTCGCCTTCCCGGCGAAGCCATTTCGCGATCGTCGGGGGTTGGGTCTGCCTTGTCTAGATGGAGTGAAACTATGACCAAACGCGACGCGATCTTCCCTGCCGGCCGGCAGGCCCTCTATGAGATCAACCGCTATTCGGCGGCGATCCGCTCGGGCGACTTTCTGTTCGTCTCGGGCCAGGTCGGCAGCCGGGAGGACGGGTCGGCCGAGCCGGTCTTCGAAAAGCAGGTCCAGCTTGCCTTCGACAATCTCGCGGCCGTGCTGAAGGCCGCCGGCTGCACGTTCGACGACATCGTCGACGTGACCACGTTCCACACCGATCCGGCCACGCAATGGCCGGCGATTGACGCCGTTCGACTGAAGGCGTTCGGCGAGCCGCCCTACACGAACTGGACCGCGGTCGGCGTAAACTGGCTGGCGGGATTCGACTTCGAGATCAAGGTCATCGCGCGCCTTCCCCAATCCGCCTGATAGATTGGCAGCAAGCTGCCAAGAGGGTCGCTCAGGGCACGATCAGCGTGCCGGCGCCGTGTTCGGTGAACAGCTCAAGCAGCACCGAATGCGGCGTCTTGCCGTTGAGGATGACGACGCCTTCGACGCCGCGCTCGATCGCTTCGATACAGGTCTCGACCTTGGGGATCATGCCGCCGGAGACCGTGCCATCCCTGATCAGCGCCTTGGCCTCGGCCACCGTCAGTTCGTCGATCAGCTTCTTGTTCTTGTCGAGCACGCCGGGCACGTCGGTCAGGAACAGCAGGCGTGTCGCCTGGCAGGCGCCGGCAATGGCGCCGGCGAAAGTGTCGGCGTTGATGTTGTAGGTGTGGCCGTCGCGGCCCGGTGCCACCGGCGCCAGCACCGGGATCATTTCGGAGCGCGCCAGAAGGTCGAGCAAGGTGCGGTCGACCTCGACCGGCTCGCCGACGAAGCCAAGATCGAGCACGCGCTCGATGTTGGAGTCCGGATCGATCATCGTCTTGCGCGCCTTTTCGGCAAAAACCATGTTGCCGTCCTTGCCGCACAGGCCGATCGCCCATTCACCCTCGGCATTGATCAGCGCCACGATCTCCTTGTTGATCGAACCGGCCAGCACCATCTCGACGATCTCGACCGTCTTCTGGTCGGTGACGCGCAGGCCGCCCTCGAACTTCGATTCGATACCCATCTTGGCCAGCATGGCGCCGATCTGCGGACCGCCGCCATGGACGACAATCGGATTGACGCCGGATTGTTTCAAGAGCGCGATGTCACGGGCGAAAGCCTTGCCAAGCTCGATATTGCCCATGGCGTGACCACCATATTTCACCACGACGGTCTTGTTCTCGTAGCGCTGCATGTAGGGCAGCGCCCGCGAAAGCAGGGCGGCCTGCATTTCGGCGGTGGCGGTTATCTCCGTCATCGGCTTGGTTCCCGGCTTTTGGTTTATGCATGTCGTTGTCCCAAAACCGCTGGGCACTTTTGGGCGACATGCACTGGGTTTATGCATGTCGTTATCCCAAAACCGCTGGACACTTTTGGGCGACATGCACTTGGAAAGGACGGCGGCGTCTTAGCGGGAATTGGCGCCAGCCGCAAATGGCTTTGCTGTCATATTCGAGCGCCTCACGACCTCGTCATCATGACGGCACTCTCAGCGGCGCCCTGCGGCCCAGCCAACCCGAGATCTTCTCCATCTGCGCGGCAAGCGACAGCAGCGTCTCCTCGTCGCCCGGACGACCCGCCGCCTGGATGCCGAGCGGCAGTCCGGCGTCGGTGACATGGACGGGCAATGCGATCGACGGCTGGCCGCTGACATTCTGGATCGCCGGCCAATGGGTGAACCAGAGGCTCTTGTCCATCATCTGGCCGAACAATGGCTTCAGCTTCAGCAAGGCGCTGAGATGAAGCCTGTCGAGCAGGTTTTCGATGAGTTCGTCGGCGCCTTTCGGGTCCATGGCGCCGCAGGCGAGTGGCGGGTGCGCAATGATCGGCATCAGCACGGCATCATACTGCGCAGTCCCTTCGATCAGCTGTCTCGAGATAGCATGCAGCCGCTGCAGGCCGGCATAGGTCTCGCCGGCCGACAGATGTTCGCCGAAGCGGGCGACGACCCGCGTCGCCCGCTCGATGTCGCCCAAAACGGAACGGCCGACACGCAGCGCTTCGGCCCGCATCGTGCCGGCGACGGCCGAGGCCACGCTGCCGGCAAAATCAGCCAGGAAATCGCGCCCGATAAAGGGCAGGTCGATGTCCTCGACGGTATGACCGCCCTCGCGGGCGAGCGCCACCGCCGTGTCGAGCGCCACAAGCGTCTCGGCCGAGACCGGCAGGCCGAGCGGCGATTTGCGGTACACGGCCAGCCTGAGCTTGCCGGGATCTCGTGCGGCAGCAGCGGCGAAGCTGCCTTTCGGCGGCAGCGCCGCATAGGGCGATAAAGGGTCGGGACCGTGGGTGAGGTCGAGCAGCAGCGCACAATCGCGCACCGAGCGGGTGAGCGCATGGTCGACCACCATGCCGTACCAGCTCTCGCTCACCAACGGCGTCAGCGGTATGCGGCCGCGCGACGTCTTGAGGCCGACAAGTCCGGTGCAGGCGGCAGGCACCCGGATCGAGCCACCGCCATCGGAGGCATGCGCGACCGGCACGACGCCGGCAGCGACCAGCGCCGCCGCACCGCCGGACGAGCCGCCGCTGGTATGGCCGGTGTTCCAGGGATTGCGGGTGATGCCGAAGGCCTTGGATTCGGTCACCAGCCGCAGCCCGTGTTCCGGCGACGTCGAGGTGACGATCGGGATGAGCCCGGCGGCGAGATAGCGGTCGGTCAGCACCGAATTGACATCGGCCAGCCATGCCGGAATGCGGCTGCCGCCATGCGTCGGCACGCCCTTGATGGCGATGCCGAGGTCCTTGATGGCGAAAGGAATGCCGGCCAGCGGCAGCGAGCGGTCGACAGTCTTTGCGCGGGCCCGCGCGGCATCATAGAGCGGCTCGGCGGTGGCGTTGATGTCGGGACGGGTGGCCTCGGCACGGGCGATGGCCGCTTCGGTCAGTTCAACCGGCGAAACTTCACCCTTGCGGACCAGATCGGCGAGGCCGGTTGCGTCTTGCGCCCACAGTGTATGTTCAACCGACATGCGCATTCCCCCCGTCGCTAAAGGCAAGCTAGAGCATGATCGCGAAAAGTGGAAACCGGTTTTCTCGGACAAACGGAACCCGTTTGTCCAGAGATCATGCTCAAATGAACAGATGGAGCCAGTGGCGATTTCATTGCCAATCGACCGAACGCCCGGGCGACCCGAAGCAGGGAACTTTAGGTGCACAAGAATGTTTCCGTCGTTGCAAATACATCGCAATTGCCTAATTTGGCTCGCATGACGCCGCAGGACATCACCAAGCTGATCGTCCGGACTTCGATGAAGGATCGGGCTGCGTTCGATCTGCTCTACAGGCAGACCAGCGCGAAACTTTTCGGCGTCTGCCTTCGTGTATTGAATGATCGGGGAGATGCGGAAGAAGCGCTACAGGAAGTCTTCGTCAAGATTTGGACGAAGGCGGACCGTTTTGCCGTATCCGATCTGAGCCCGATTTCCTGGCTGGTGGCCATCGCGCGCAACCATGCGATCGATCGCATCAGAGCGCGGCGCAAGCCCGCCGTCGATATCGATGCCGCGCTCGATGTGGCCGATCCGGCGCCAGGGCCCGAGGCGATGGTGGTGGCGGGTGATGAATCCGAACGCATCCATCATTGTCTCGATGAGCTGGAAAAGGACCGGGCGGCGGCCGTTCGGGGCGCCTATCTCAAGGGCGAGAGCTATGCCGAACTGGCGGAGCGCCATGGCGTGCCGTTGAACACGATGCGTACCTGGCTGCGCCGCAGCCTGTTGAAACTCAGAGAATGTCTGGAAAGATGACGCTGGCGGAAGACAACGGACCGGAACGTGGAGGCGACGACCTGCTCGCTGCCGAATACGTTCTCGGCGTGCTGCCGGCGGACGAGCGGCAGATCGCGTCCAGGCGCATCGATGCGGAGACCGGGTTCGCCCGTCTTGTCGACGGCTGGGAGGTCTCTTTCTCGCCGCTCGCCGCTGCCTACGCGGAAATCGAGCCGCCGGCTTCGGTCAAGGCTGCTGTCGATCGCCGCCTGTTCGCGTCCCCCGCGGCTGTCACCACGCCCACGGAATCGCGCGACGGGCTGTGGTCCAGCCTGGCCTTCTGGCGTGGCCTCGCAGCAGTGGCGGTCGCCGCGCTGGCGATCTACATCGCCGTGCCCACCCTCAACCCGCCGGTCGAGCAGCCGCAGGCGCGCCTCGTCGCCTCGCTGGCCGCCGAGGGCAGCGATGTCAAATATCTCGCCGTCTACGATGCCGCGCATCACGAGGTCGGCCTGTCGCATGTCTCCGGCGAGCGAGCCGCCGGCAAGGACTTCGAGCTGTGGATGATCGAGGGCAAGAACCCGCCGGTCTCTATGGGCGTCATTCCGGCTGGATCGACGGCGCATATTGTCGTCTCGCCGGCAGCCCAGCAGAAGCTCGCCCAGGGCGCGGTACTCGCCGTCAGCCTCGAGCCGGCGGGCGGTTCACCGACCGGACAGCCGACCGGACCGGTGGTCGCGGCGGGCGATCTGAAGAGCATCTGACCGGCTTTCACCCACACTGGAAAACCAGAAGTCTATCTTCCGCCACGCATGTCTAGTTGGGCCTGTTTGTCGGCGGGCCGCTTGGCGTATAAATCTCCTTGGCGGCATGGATAAAAATAAAAATTCCCGATATTTTTGAAACTCTCGCATTTGCGTTCCGTATCTCCTCGCGTCCCCAAAGATGGGAAGAGAAAAACCCGAGGAGTTTGACATCATGCGTAGATACGCCACCCTTTTGCTTGCCAGCGCGATTGCTGTTTCTGCCCTTGCCACCGCGGCCTATGCCGAAAACCCTATTGTTGGCGGTGCCGCCATGTATGCCAACAAGAACATCGTCGAGAACGCCGTGAACTCGAAGGACCACACGACGCTGGTCGCCGCGGTCAAGGCCGCCGGCCTTGTCGAAACCTTGCAGGGCGCCGGGCCGTTCACGGTGTTCGCGCCGACCAACGACGCCTTTGCCGCGCTTCCGGCCGGCACGGTCGAAACCCTGCTCAAGCCCGAGAACAAGGACAAGCTGACCAAGATCCTGACCTGCCATGTCATCGGCGCCAAGGCGATGGGGGCGGACGTGGCCGCGATGGCCAAGGCTGATGGCGGCGCCCACAAGGTCAAGACCGTTGGCGGCTGCGAGTTGTCGCTGAAGGCCGACGGCGGCAAGGTCACCGTGACCGACGAGAACGGCAATATCGCCAATGTGACGATCGCCGACGTCGAACAGTCCAATGGCGTCATCCACGTCATCGACAAGGTTCTTTTGCCAAAGATGTAACAAGGGGCTCGCTGCCGACGAAATCGCAGCAAGGGCTCTCGTCGATTGCATGGTCTCGCTCCCGTGATCCGCAAGCGACCCGCGCACTCCGCACCGCCCACATTGAGATGTGGACCGGCGCGGAGTGGTCGTGTGAGGGCCACCGTCACCGGCTTTTGATTTCCACGTGGCGGTATAGTTTGGCAGACAGACAACAGGAGGAATTGGTCATGAACCGTCGCGACTTACTTTTGAGCGGTGTCGCCGCCATCGGCGTCGTCGGGGCCGCGGCCACGGTGTTGCGCATGGGCAGTCCACAGGCAGCACTGGCCGCCGAAAAATTCGAGGTCACCAAGACCGACGCCGAGTGGAAAGCCATCCTGTCACCGGCTGCCTTTGACGTCCTGCGCAAGGAAGGCACCGAATATCCCGGCACCAGCCCGCTGCTCAACGAACACCGCAAGGGCATCTTTGCCTGTGCCGGCTGCGACCTTCCGGTCTACCCGTCCGAGACGAAGTTCGATTCCGGCACCGGCTGGCCGAGCTTCTGGCAAGAGATCGCCAATGGCATCGGCAAAACCGTGGACAGGTCGCTCGGCATGACCCGCACCGAGGTGCATTGCCGCCGTTGCGGCGGCCATCTCGGCCACGTCTTCGACGACGGCCCGGCGCCGACCGGCCTACGACACTGCATCAACGGGGTGGCGTTGACCTTCAAGCCCGCCACGGCCTGACAAGAACCCATCAGCATAACGAAAAACTCCGGGCTTGCGGCCCGGAGTTTTTTGCGTGGTCAGACATTTTCGGGCGTGGACTGGAGGAGCTTCCCGAAACGGATGTCCACGTTTTGATATCAGAGCAGTTCACCGTTTCACGGAAACGGCGAACCGCTCTGAATCTCTTTAGTTTTGACGCAATTCCAGATGGAAAACCGTTTCACACTTTCCTGGAATTGCTCTAGTGGCCGCCACCACCGCCGCCACCGGCTGCTGCCGGCCTGCGGATCATCATGGTGAACAGCCCGAGCGTCGCGAACAGCACCGTCAGCAGATAGAACACGTCCATGAAGGACAGCAGCGCGGCCTGCTGCTGCACCATGCCCGACAGCTTGGAGATCGCAGCACTTGTCGCGTCGAGGCCGGCGGTCTGCTCGAAATTGAGTGTCATGTTCTGCAGCTTGGTCTGCGTGGCGGC
The DNA here is from genome assembly GCF_056781655.1 of Mesorhizobium bavaricum. NCBI lineage: Bacteria > Pseudomonadati > Pseudomonadota > Alphaproteobacteria > Hyphomicrobiales > Phyllobacteriaceae > Mesorhizobium > Mesorhizobium bavaricum. The sequence continues at coordinate 901,931 of NZ_CM165566.1, forward strand.
GCTGCCCCACTGCACGTGCTCGGAGAGCCTTGCGTAGTGGAACGCGTTGCGGTCGATCAGCACCGTGTTGATGATCGCCAGGCCGACCGCGCCACCGAGGTTGCGGGTGAGATTGAACAGGCCTGACGCATTCTTCAGCCGGTCGGGCGGCAAGGTGCCGAGCGCGATGTTGTTGATCGGCACCATGCATAGCATCATCGAACAGCCGCGCAGGATCTGCGGGATAAGCAGCTCATAGAAATCCCAGTCGGCGGTCAGATGTGTCATCCACCATGTTCCGGTGGCGAAGCCAAAGAAGCCGATCATCATCATCAGGCGTGGGTCCATCTTGCTCGACAGGATGCCCGAGATCGGTGCGGTGACGAACATCGCCAGTCCGCTGACGAACAGCGCCTCGCCGATCATCATCGAATCGTAGCCGCGGATGCGCCCGAGGAACACCGGGTAGAGATAGGTCAGGCCGTAGAGCCCGATGCCGATGACGAAGGAAAACAACGAGCCGAAGGCGAAGTTGACGTTGCTGAACGCCTTCAGGTCGACGATCGGCTCCTCGGCGGTGAACACCCGCCAGAAGAAGACCACCGCGCCGACGGTCATGATGACGGCGCAGATGAACACGCCCTGGTCCTGCAGCCAGTCATTGTTCGGGCCTTCCTCGAGCACATATTCCATGCAGCCCAGGAAGGCCGCCATGCCGGCGAGACCCCACCAGTCGAACTTGCTGAACAGCTTGAGATTGGGCTTGTCGAAGTCGATCAGCGTCCAGGCCGCCGTCGTCACCAGGATGCCGGGCACGACATTGATGAGGAACAGCCAATGCCAGGACATGGCATGGCTGATATAGCCGCCGACGGTCGGGCCGATGGTCGGTGCCAGTGTCGCCACCAGGCCGATCATCGGCGAGACCACGGCGCGGCGCGAGGGCGGGAAAATGGTGAAGGCAGCGGCAAAGACGCTCGGGATCATGCCACCACCGATGAAGCCCTGGACGGCACGGTAGACGATCATCTGGTCGATGTTGGTGGCGGTCGCTGCCAGCGCGCTGGCTGCGGTGAAGCCCGCCGCCGAGACCGTGAACAGAACGCGTGTCGACAGCATCCGGCTGAGGAAGCCCGACAGCGGGATCATCACCACCTCGGCGATCAGATAGGCGGTCTGCACCCACGGGATCTCGTCGGAGCTGGCGCTCAGGCCGGCCTGGATCTCGGCCAGCGAGGCCGAGACGATCTGGATGTCCAGGATGGCCATGAACATGCCGAACACCATCGCCAGGAAGGCGATGACGCGCCGCGTGGAAATGGTGTCAGGCACAGCCGGCCTCGCGGGCGGCGCTCCTGCTGTCAGGGTTGCGGTGGCCATGGCATTGCTCCCCGGCGGCCGTTCAGTTCGAGGCCGAAGGCGCGGTGCGGCTGTCGACGGCGACGACGACACTCAAGCCGGCGCGCAGCCTGCCGCTCTTCAGCACGTCGGCCGGCACGTCGATGCGGACCGGGACGCGCTGCACCACCTTGGTGAAATTGCCGGTGGCGTTTTCGGGCGGCAGCAGCGAGAACACGGCACCCGAAGCCGGCGCCAGCGACGAGACGGTGCCCTCGAAATCCTGGCCGTCGGTCGCATCGACCGCAATCTTGACCTTCTCGCCGGGAACCAGGCGGGCAAGCTGTGTCTCCTTGAAGTTGGCGACGATGTAGAGCTTGTCCATCGGCACGATGACGGCGAGCTTCTGGCCGGGGCTGACGAGATCGCCCTGCTCGACCGAGCGATTGCCGACGACGCCGTCATAAGGCGCCTTGAGCACGGTGAAGGAAAGATCGCGCACGGCCTTGTCATGGCTGAGCTGCAAGGATGCCAGCGTGCTTGCCGATTCGGCGCGCTGCGCCTGCAGCACGCCGATATTGGCCTGTGCCGCGGCGATCTGCGCGTCGGCGCCGACAAGGGCGGCATTGGCCTGCTGGACCGCCGTCTGGGCATCGTCCAGCTGTGCCTGCGTGCCGACATGCGTCTTGAGTAGTTGCGAGGCACGATCGGCGACCTTCGCCGCATTGTCGGCCGCGGCTTGGTCGGCGACCTTCTGCGCCTGCGCCTGCTGCAGCGAGGCGCGCGCCGCGTCGGTCTGGGCGTCGATACGGTCGAGCGTCTTGCTCAACGTGGCGATCTGCGCCTCGGCCTGGGCGACAGCAATCTTGTAGTCACCGTCATCGACGACCAGCAGAGGATCGCCAGCCTTGACCTGCTGGTTCTCGCTCACCTTGACCTGATCGACATAGCCGGAAATCTTGGGCGAGATGAACGCCATGTCGGCCTGGACATAGGCATCGTCCGTCGAGATCATGAAGCGGCCCGTGGTCCAGTAATTGTAACCGTACCAGGCGCCGGCACTCAGCAGGGCAACGCCAATGATCGGCAGCAGAAAGGAGCGCACCGAGCGCTTCTTCTTGGCCGGAGCCTCCACCGGCGGCGACGATACGGCAGGCAGGACAGGCACTTCCGGTGCTTCCGTCGCCGGCGCGACCTTGGCATTTGGGAAAGGACGGACTTCGGCGGTGGTCGGCGCGTTCGAGGACATGACATCTCTCTAAAGTTGGAATAGTCTCTAAGGTATAATAATGAACCGTTCGGTTCGATCCGGGCGTTGACATAGCGCGGAAAGAGGACCATATCAAGGGCAATCGAACCGATTGGTTCGAATTATTTTCGAGGTGTGACTTTCATGGCCGAGACTCCGCCCAACGTCGAAACCGACCAATGCGGCGACCTGCTGGACAGCCTGCGCCGTGGCCGTCCTGCGGCGGGCCAGGATCCGGTCAAGCGCAGCCAGATCATCGAGGGCGCCCGTCGTGTCTTCATCGACAAGGGCTTCGAAGCGGCGTCGATGAACGACATCACCCGCGAGGCCGGTGTCTCCAAAGGTACGATCTACGTCTACTTCGCCAACAAGGAAGAGCTGTTCGAAGCGCTGATCGAGGAAGAGCGCGGCACGATCTTCAAGAACATGTATGATGTGCTGGACCACGCCGACGACCTGCGCGAGACACTGGTGAAGTTCGGCAAGGTTCTTGCCCTCAAGATCACGTCGGCCAAGGTCATCCAGGCGCAGCGTACGGTGATCGGCGCATCCGACCGGATACCAGACATGGGCGCCCGTTTTTACGAACGCGGCCCAAAACGCGGCCATGACAAATTGATGATCTTTCTCAATGCCGCCATCGAGCGCGGCCTGCTGCGGATCGACGATGTCGATCTTGCCGCCTATCAGTTCACCGACCTGTGCCTGGCCGGTCTTTTCCGTCAGTGCATATTCGCCTACCGCACCAAGGCCCCGAGCCAGGATGAAATCGACCACATCGTCAGGTCCGGCGTTGCCATGTTCCTGAAGGCCTACGGGACCGAAAGCCTTGTCGCGGAAGAAAGCCACCAGATGATTGCCATCGAGGCCAAGCGTTAGCTATTTGTTTTTTCCGCAAATCCGGAAACCCGTTACGCACATTTCCTTAAATCGCGCGTCTGTTTGAGCATGATCTTTCGCGAAATCCGGATTCCACTTTTCGAGATCTAGCCGCCATTCGCGGCGAGCACGATCGCAGCCTGCAATTCCTGCAGGCCTTCGGCCTTTTCCGACGACGTCGCCAGAACGAACGGAAACGCCGCCGGCCGCTTCTTGATTTTTGCCAGCGTCTCCTCGATCAGCCGCGGCACACCGGCAACCTTGATCTTGTCGGTCTTGGTCAGCACGATCTGGTAGGACACCGCCGCTTTGTCGAGCAGCGACAGCACTTCGTCGTCCTTGGCCTTGATGCCGTGGCGGGCGTCGATCAGCACATAGACCCGCTTCAGCGTGACGCGGCCCTTGAGATAGTCGAAGACCAGCTTGGTCCACTCGTCGACCTTCTCCTTGGGCGCGGTGGCGTAGCCATAGCCCGGCATGTCGACCAGCGCCAAGGGCGGCAGGTCGGCGCCCTCGCCGGAAAACCCATCCGGCACGAAATAGTTGAGCTCCTGCGTACGCCCCGGCGTGTTGGAGGTGCGCGCCAGCCCCTTCTGATTGACCAGCGCGTTGATCAATGACGACTTGCCGACATTCGAGCGGCCGGCAAAGGCAATTTCCGGCGGCCCTTCTGGCGGCAGGAACTTCATTGCCGGCACGCCGCGGATGAATATCCACCCGCGCGTAAACAGTTCGGTGCCGATAACGGTGTTGTTCAGAGCGTTCAAGCTGCTGCCTCCAGAAGAGAAATATCGGCACCCCGGATAGCATCGAGGTTGCGGCTGATCTTGTCTACCGGCCAGTCCCACCACGCCACCGCCAGCAGCCGCCTGATCGTCCTGTGGTCGAAACGCATCTTGACCACCTTGGCCGCGTTGCCGGCGACAATCGCATAGGGCGACACGTGGTGCGTCACCACCGATTTCGCGGCAACGATGGCGCCATGGCCGATCGTCACGCCTGGCAGGATTACCGCGTCCATGCCCACCCAGACATCGTTGCCGAGCACGGTGTCGCCCCGCACTTCCTTCGACCAGGTCGCCGGGTCAAAACCCTTTTCCCAGCCATGGCCAAAGATGTTGAACGGATAGGTCGAAAAGCCGGACATGGCGTGATTGGCGCCGTTCATGATGAAGCGGGCGCCCTCGGCGATGGCGCAGAACCTGCCGATGATGAGCTTGTCGCCAATGAACGGATAGTGGTGCAGCACGCATTTCTCGGCGAATTTGTCCGGCCCGTCGGGGTCGTCATAATAGGTGAAATCGCCGATCTCGATGTTCGGCGCGCTCACCAGTCCCTTGAGGAAGCCGACGCGGGTGTGCATCGGGATCGGGTGCTTGATGTCAGGGTTGGGTCCGTCCATGTCGAGGTCCGTCAGAAAATTGGCCGCCGGGTGCCAGGCGAAGTCCGCATGCACCCGTTCAAAATAGCGTGATCCGCCCTATAGCACCAATCGGCTGGGGAGCGAGCCTTCCGTGGCGGCGTCGCTCATTTGCTGCCGCGGCAGATCACGATCGGATCGGACAGCGCGCTGTCGAAACCGCTACCCTGATAGACGGTGACGTTGGAAGCCCCGGGCGGCACCATGAAGGTGCCTTCGACGATTTTCTGGTCGCCGGCCGGCGTATGCAGAGCCCAGCTATACGTGCAAAACTGAGGCGGCGCCTGGGGTTCGACGTGGCTGCAGTTCAATTGCGCCCCACCCAGCATGGCGGCGCCGCCGCAGCTGACCGCCTCCTTTGCGAGCGCAGTGCAAGGCCATCCGGCGAGCGCCGCCACGGTCGCGATCTTGAGCCAATTCATCGTCATGTCCTCGTCCTGCAACTGCCTGTCGCCGGACCTTTCTGTTGCGCCGCAGCGTGTGCGACATTTTTTCCAAGCGGACTTAGTGCGTCTTGTGCACCGCGTCCAGCAGGATTATGTGCATGATGATAATAAGCATGCTCACTAAAAGTCACACCCAAGAAATCCAGTCCTTCCCATGCCATCGTCACCCAACATCAGCTTCGTGCTGCACGATGTCGCGCGCCTGCTTCGAAAGCGGTTCGAGCAGCGTTCGCGGGCCTTGGGGCTGACCCGCGCCCAATGGCAGGCGCTGGCCTATCTGTCGCTGCATGAAGGCATCCATCAGAACAGACTGGCCGACCTGATCGAGATCATGCCGATCACACTCGCCCGGCTGCTCGACAAGATGGAGGCGCGCGGCTTCATCGAGCGCCGGCCCAATCCCGCATGGCTGCTTTACCTGACGCCGGAAGCCCATCCGCTGCTCGAAATCATGCGCAGCAACGGCCAGAAAACGCGCGACGAGGCCTTCGTCGGCCTCTCGGCGGATGCCCAGTCGCACCTGCTGCAAACCCTATCCCTGATCAAATCCAATCTGCTCGAGGCTTGCGCCCAGCCAGCCGTCGACCGGGAGAAAGTACATGGCTGATTCAACCTCACCCAAGAAGCCCGCCGGGGATGCACCTTCCACCGATCGGAAGACCGACCAGATCATCCGGCTGGATAGCGAGCGCGAGCAGAGGCGAGCCAACACCGTCATCGCCGATGACCAACTCGAAGCACCGGTTGCCCTGGAGCCGGCGAGACTTGAGGCTCCTTCCACGCAGCCACAGCAGCAAGCCGGGGTTGCCGTCGCGCCCCCGGCGCCGGTCAAGCCCAAGCGCAGCCTGACACGGCCGATCCTTTTCGCCCTGCTTCCGGTCGCGCTGGCGGTCGGCGGCTATTACTACGTTGTCGGCGGCCAGGTCATGACCACCGACAATGCCTACATCCAGGCGCAGTCGCTCGGCGTTTCCACCGATGTCTCCGGCACCGTGCTCGAGATCGACGTGCACGAGAACGAGGCGGTGAAGAAGGACCAGGTGCTTTTTCGGTTGAGGCCGGCCTCTTTCGAGACCGCTCTCGCCGCGGCCCAAGCCCAGCTTGGGACGGTGCGCAACCAGGTGCTGACCTTGCAGGCGAGTTACCAGCAGTCGCAGTCGCTGATCGAACAGGCCGAAGCCGACATTCCCTATTACGAGGCCGCTTTCCAACGCCAGCAGGATCTTCTCAAGACCTCGACCGCCTCCAAGGCGACCTTCGACAGCGCCCAGCACGACCTCGTCGCCGCCCGCCAGAAAGTGTCGGTCGCCAAGGCGCAGGCGCAGGCGACGCTTGCCCAGCTGGGTGGCGACGCCAACCAGCCGGTCGAGAAGAACCCCTTCTACCTGCAGGCCCAGTCCGCCGTGGACGACGCCCAGCGCAACCTCGGCGATTCCATCGTCAAGGCGCCGTTCGACGGCATCGTCACCAATGTCGAGGCGCTCCAGATCGGCAAGTACCTGCCGGCGTCGCAGCCGGCGTTCAGCCTGGTGTCGGCGACCGACCTCTGGATCGCGGCGGAGCCGAAGGAAACTGAATTGACCTATGTGCGGCCGGGACAGACGGCGACAATCAGCGTCGACAGCTATCCGGGCAGCGTCTGGCACGGCACCGTCGCCTCCATCAGCCCGGCGTCATCGTCGAGCTTCTCGCTGCTTCCGGCGCAGAACACCACCGGCAACTGGGTCAAGGTCGTGCAGCGCATCCCGATGCGCGTGACGGTCGACGATCCGCAGGGCAAGCCGCCGCTGCGCGGCGGAATGAGCGTCGTGGTCGGCATCGATACCGGCCATGCGCGCGGCCTGCCGGACTTCGTGACGGATCTCATCAACCGGTTCGAGCAGAAGTCATGACCCGCGCGTCCGCGACAGGTGGCACATCGGTGGTCGCCAATCGCGGCGCCATCACCGCCTGCGTGATCCTTGCCGTGATCATGCAGGCGCTGGATACGACCATCGCCAATGTGGCGCTTCCCTATATCCAGGGCAGCGTTTCGGCGAGCGCCGACCAGATCAACTGGGTGCTGACGTCCTACATCGTCGCCGCGGCGGTGATGACGCCGCCGTCGGGCTACCTTGCCAACCGTTTCGGCCGCAAGCGCATCCTGCTGATCTCGATCACCGGCTTCGTCGTCGCCTCGGTGCTTTGCGGCTTCGCGCAGTCGCTGCCGCAGATCGTCGGCTTCCGCTTGCTGCAAGGCCTGTTCGGCGCGGCCCTCGTGCCGCTGTCGCAGAGCATCCTGCTCGACATCTACAGCGTCGAAGAGCGCGGCTCGGCGATGGCGCTGTTCGGCGTTTCGGTGATGGTCGGACCGGTGCTCGGGCCGGTCATCGGCGGCTGGCTGACCGAAAATGTCAGCTGGCGCTGGGTATTCTACATCAACGTCCCGATCGGCATGCTGGCTTTCGCCGGCGTGTCGATGTTCGTCCTGGAAACCAAGACCGACCTCAAGGCAAGGCTGGACTGGCTGGGATTTGGCATGCTCAGCCTCACCATCGCTTCGCTGCAGATGTTTCTCGATCGCGGCGAGCAGCTCAACTGGTTCTCGTCGTCCGAGATCATCGTCGAGGCGCTGATCTGCGCGTCGGCGTTCTACATCTTCCTCGTCCACACCTTCACCGCCCGCAACTCGTTCGTGAACCCGCGGCTTTTCCTCGACCGGAACTTTGCCGTCGGCATGGTCTTCATCTTCATCATCGGCATCACCTACCTCGCCTCGCTGGCCTTGATGACGCCCTATCTGCAGACGCTGATGGGCTATCCGGTGGTGACGGCCGGCATCGTCATGGGGCCGCGCGGCCTCGGCACCATGGCTTGCATGTTCCTGGTCGGCAGGCTGGTCGGCAAGGTGGATACGCGCTGGCTGCTGCTGACCGGGCTGCTGATCACCGCCTGGGCGATGTACGACATGACCGGCTGGACACCCGATGTCTCGCAATGGACGATCATCCGCACCGGCTTCATCCAGGGTGCGGGGCTCGGCTTCCTGTTCGTTCCGCTGACCACCATCACCTTCGCCACGCTGGCGCCGGAGCGGCGCGCGGAAGGCACCGGATTGTACAATCTGTCGCGAAACATCGGCTCCAGCGTCGGCATCTCGGTCGTCACCGCGCTGTTGACGCAGAACGTGCAGATCAACCACGCCAACATCGCCACCTATGTGACGCCCTACAACCAGGCGTTCGGCAACCCGGCGATCTTCCAGGCGATGAACCCTTACAGCGCCGCCGGCCGCGCCGCGCTCGACGGCGTGGTCACGCTGCAGGCGACGATCATCAGCTACATGAACGACTTCAAGCTGATGATGATCCTGTCTCTTGCCGCCATCCCGCTGGTTCTGTTGCTGCGCAAGCCGGCGACGCCGGCCGAGGTCGACCACAGCGCGGTCATGGAGTGATGCCTTGGCAGCTGTCGACGTCCGTTCTTTGGGGCAAGCCGCAGCCAAAAAGAAACCGGGGTCCTGTGAGGAACTACAGGACCCCGCCCGATGCCCGATACGGCTTGCCGAGAAACACCGCGTCATGAGGTCGGGACGGCAAGCCCGAGAAAGCCTCGACGGACCTGCTGATCCCCTTCGCCGGAAGCCGTTACTTCGGCAACAGCACCTTGTTGACGACATGGATGACGCCGTTCGACTGATTGACGTCGGCGATCGTCACCTTGGCCTCGCCGCCGGACTCGTCCATGATGTAGAGCTTGCCCTTCTTGACCTCGGCGGTCAGCGTGTCGCCGGAAACGGTCTTCATCTCATATTTGCCGCCCATCGCCTTGGCCTTGGCCATCATCTCCTTGCCGGAGATCTTGCCGGCCACGACATGCGCGGTCAGGACCTTGGTGAGCTGGTCCTTGTTCTCGGGCTTGAGCAGGGTGTCGACGGTGCCCTTGGGCAGTGCCGCGAACGCTTCATTGGTTGGCGCAAAGACGGTGAACGGACCGGCGCCCTGCAACGTGTCGACCAGGCCGGCGGCCTTGACGGCAGCGACCAGCGTCGTGTGATCCTTCGAGTTGACGGCGTTTTCGACGATGGTCTTGGTGGTGTACATCGGCGCGCCGCCAACATTCGGGTTCTTGGCGTAGGCTGGCGCGGCAATTGCCACGCCAGCGACAAGTGCGGAAAGCGCGATGATCCTGAATGACGGCATACGCATGTAGTCTTCCTCCGGGTGAGGGCTGATCGGAATTGATCGCCTTTGGAAATGCACCCGCAGTCACGCCCCGCGACGGCTTGCAGTTTCGCCGATCACGGGAACGTGACCTGACCTTTGCCCAAATAAAAAGCCCCGGACCAGCCGGGGCTTTTTGACAAAAAAGAGGCTATTCCGCCGGTGACGGTTTCTTTCGAAACAGTGCGACCAGATTGTCCCACAGCTCGATCTTGGCGCCCTGGCGTTTCATGATCACGCCCTGCTGGAGGATCGACAGCGTGTTGTTCCAAGCCCAGTAGATGACCAGACCGGCCGGGAAACCCGCCATCATGAAGGTGAAGATCACCGGCATCCAGGTGAAGATCGCGGCCTGCGTCGGGTCCGGCGGCGTCGGGTTCATGCGCATCTGCAGGAACATGGTGACGCCCATGATCAGCGGCCAGACGCCGATCATCAGCATGTGCGGCAAAGTGACCGGAACGAGGCCGAAGAGGTTGAAGATCGACGTCGGATCGGGTGCCGCCAAATCCTGGATCCAGCCGAAGAACGGCGCATGGCGCATCTCGATGGTGATGTAGAGCACCTTGTAGAGCGAGAAGAAGACCGGAATCTGCAGCGCCACCGGCCAGCAGCCGGCGAGCGGATTGATCTTCTCGGTCTTGTACAGCTCCATCATCGCCTGCTGCTGCTTCATCTTGTCGTCCGCGTATTTCTCGCGGATCTCGAGCATCTTGGGCTGCACCTTCTTCATGTTCGCCATCGATGCGTAGGACTTGTTGGCGAGCGGGAAGAAGATGGCCTTGACGATGACGGTGGTGGCGAGGATCGCCAGGCCGAAATTGCCGAAGAATTTGTAGAGCGTGTCGATCAGCCAGAACATCGGCTTGGTGATGAAGTGGAACCAGCCCCAGTCGATCAGGAGGTCGAACCGCTTGATGTGGCGGTCTTCGGCATAGGCGTTGATCTTGCCGACTTCCTTGGCGCCGGCGAAGACTTCGCTCTCAACCGTCGCCGATTGACCGGCATCGACGGTGATCGGGTCGGTCAGGAAGTCGGACTGGTAGCGATGGCGGCCGTCCTCGAAATAGGCGTAGCGCGGCTGGAACGGCTGCTTCTCGCTCGGCACCAGCGTCACTGCCCAGTATTTGTCGGTGATGCCGAGCCAGCCGTCGGTCGACTTGCCCGGCGTCGCCTGTTTGTCCTTCTCGATGGACGCGTATTTGTGTTCCTGCAGGCCTTCGGTGCCGGTGAAGCCGATCAGGCCCTCATGCAGCACATAGGTGCTGGCGACGGCCGGCTTGTCGAAACGGGTGACACGGCCATAATTGGACAGCGAAACAGCAGCCGCGCCCGAATTCTGGATCGTATCGGAAACCGTGAACATGTAGTTGGTGTCGACCGAAAAAGTGCGCTTGAAGGTCAGGCCCTTGTCGTTCGAATAGGTCAGCGTGACCGGCGTCGTCGGGGTCAGCGTGGCATTGCCATCGACGGCCCACACCGTCTCGGGACCGGGCACCACGCCGGTCTTGTCGTTGCCGACAAAGCCGATCTCGGCATAATAGCCATTGGGCAGTGCGGCCGGATTGAGCAGGCTGATCTCGGGCGAGTTCTTGTCGACCGTCTCGGTGTAGTGCTTGAGCTTGAGGTCGTCGAGACGGGCACCGGTCAGGTTGATCGAACCCTCGAGGCTCGGTGTGTCGATCTTGGCGCGGGTCGTCGTGGCGAGTGCCTGTTCGCGGCCGGCCGGCGTCACGGCGTCGGTGCCGGGTGCATTGGGAATGGCGCCAGGCGCGGCGGGCGTTGCGGTATCGGCGCCGGGGTTGGCGGCGTCGGCGCCCTTCTTCTGCTCTTCGACGCGCAGCTGCTCGATGCGGGCGGCCTCGCGCTGCTGTTCGCTGCGCGGCAACACGTAAAAATATTGCCATACCGCCAGGATCAGCACCGACAGCGCGATGGTGATGAAGAAGTTCCGGTTGTTTTCCATCGAAAGCCCTTGGCCTATCGTGTTCCGCGCAGTCGGCGGGAGAGTTCGGCCTTCAACTGGCCGAACGGAATGGTAAGCACGTCTTCGCGCCCGACGATGACATAGTCATTGCCAGGCGCCATGTCACTTGCCGCATGCGTACGGACGGCTTCTCGCAGCCGCCGCCGGACGCGGTTGCGGACAACCGCGTTGCCGACCTTCTTGGTGACGGTATAGCCGACGCGCGGCGACAGACCGTCGCCGCGGTCGAGAACCTCAACGAGAAAAAGCCGCCCGCGTCGCTTTTCACCACGACGGACGGCCAGGAATTCCGCGCGCTTCAGAAGCCGCTTGGGATTTGGTCCCACTGGCTTGCCGGATGCGGGCAACGATCTCGTCTTCCGTTCAGGCGCTGAGCCGCTTGCGGCCGCGGTTGCGGCGAGCTGCGACGACGCCGCGACCACCCTTGGTGGCCATGCGGGCACGGAAGCCGTGCCGACGTTTGCGGACGAGTTTAGACGGTTGGTAGGTACGCTTCATTTGTTTTAATACCGCGGGGTGCGGCCCTTCTTGATTCTGTCACTGTGTAACAGGAGCTTTGCCGGGCCGGTTTTGGCGCGATCGAAACCGCGCCGGGACGAATGGCCCGAGCGTGAGCGGGCTTATAGAAAGAAGGGTTTTGGAAGTCAATCCGGCGTCGTCAGGCCGAAGCCGGTCGCCATCAGGCCGGTTTATGTTTCCGACGAAGGATGAAATTGGCAAAAAAGCCGTAATCGCCTAATCTGCGTTGATCAAGTGATCGTGAAGACATAGCCGCATGAGCGAAACCATACAAGCGGAGGAAAGGATCGGCACGGCGGCGCCAGCCGCCGTGCGCACGGTGCCGCTGTCGCGCGGCCTGTCGACCAAGCTGTTGCTGCTGACCATCGTTTTCGTGCTTCTGGCCGAAGTGCTGATCTTCCTGCCCTGGATCGCCAGCTACCGGCTGAACTGGCTGAAGGAGCGGCTGAGCACGGCCGCGGCGGTGTCGATCGTGCTGGTGCAAGGTGAATCCACCTCGCTGTCGCGGACGGCCCAGAACGACGTGCTGATGGCAATCGGCGCCAAGGCGATCGCGGTGCGTGACGGCGGCGTCTCACGGTTGCTGGTGGTGGCCGAGATGCCGCCGAAGGTCGACGAACACGTCGACATCGCCAGCATCGGCATGATCAAGGGCATGACCGGCGCGCTCGACACGCTGTTTTTCGGCGGCAACCGCATGCTGCGCGTTTTCGGTCCGGTCGGCGACAGCGACAAGGAGTTCGAGCTGATCATGCCGGACAACAGTCTGCGCAATGCCATGCTCAGATATTCGCGCAACGTCGCCTTCGTCTCGCTGCTGATCTCGCTGTTCACCGCCATGCTGGTCTATGCCGCGATCGACCTGATCATGATCGGGCCGATCCGGACGATGACGCGCTCTATGCTGTCGTTCTCCGAAGCGCCCGACGATCCCGGACGCATCATCCATCCCGCCGCACGCGCCGACGAGATCGGCGTTGCCGAACGCGAGCTGTCGCAGATGCAGGTGCGACTGCAGAAGATGCTCTCCGAGCAGAAGCACCTTGCCGACCTCGGTCTGGCCGTGTCGAAGATCAACCATGACATGCGCAACATCCTGGCCTCGGCGCAGCTGATGTCGGACCGCCTGCGTCAGGTCAAGGACCCGACGGTGCAGGCCTTCGCACCGAAACTGCTGCGCGCACTCGACCGCGCCGTTTCCTATTCCGAAGGCGTGCTTCACTACGGCCGTACGCAGGAGCCGCCGCCTTCGCGCCGCAGGCTGCGGCTGCGCCAGCTGGTCGAGGATGTGCATGGCCTGCTCGACATCGAGCAGGGCATCGAGTTCGTCAATGCCATAGAGCCAGCCTTCGAAGTGGACGCCGATTCCGATCAGCTGTTCCGCGTGCTCACCAATCTCTGCCGCAATTCGGTACAGGCCATGGCGTCGGACACCGAAGGTGCGCTGGTCCGGCGACTGGCGGTGTCGGCCGTGCGGCTGGGCAGCGTCAGCCGCATCGTCGTCACCGACACCGGGCCCGGACTACCACCCAAGGCGCGGGAAAACCTGTTCGCGGCTTTTCGCGGCTCGGCGCGCAGCGGCGGCACCGGCCTTGGCCTGGCGATCGCACACGAGTTGATCCGGGCGCACGGCGGCACGGTGGAGCTGGTGGAAAGCATTGGCGGGCGCACGACATTCGCGGTCACCATTCCCGACCAGCCGGTCCGGCTCGACCAGGCCCGCAACGGCCTGCGCCGCCCGGCATGATGGGTCGGGCGCTGTTTCGCCCGATGCTGTTGCCTGCGGACCCGGCGCCTATTTTCTGCAGGGATCGGCGCACTTCCCTTCAGGGATTGAGCGAGCCATGGCTTCGACGCCGTTTGGAAGCGCCCGGATTCGGGCTATCGCCGCTGGACTGAAGCCCCTCCGACAAAACTTTTGCCGGATCGGCTTGCTTTTCGGAAATTCAGTCGCTAGGGAACACGTCTCGTCGCGGCCGGTCGTTCACGATCGGCTCGCGGGGTCATGGAAAGCATGGCCTGTTGCGCGCCCGTAGCTCAGCTGGATAGAGCACCAGACTACGAATCTGGGGGTCAGGAGTTCGAATCTCTTCGGGCGCGCCATTCCAATCATCGAAACCGTTAGCTGCGGCACCTGCTGAAGAGCGCAGGCGGGATGGATTTGCAACCTTCGAAGCAGGATCGGCAAATTCAGGCGAGTGCAAGTGCCGGCGAGCCGCTGCGGTACGTGGAAACTGGCGATCCGGTGTCATTGCAGCACTCGCCTCATGCTTGCCAGAACGGCTTGGCGATCTCTGCCTCGACCTGCCGGTCCGTCAGACCGATATCGTCGATCAAATGGGGATTGGCCTTCGACATTTGCTCGAGTTCCCAGCGGAAGCGTATCCGCTCGCGCCAGGTCCGGTCGCGCCAGGTCGCGACAATGCTTCGCAGGGTCGTCAGGTGCCGACGCGACACCGGCGCCACGGGCGTTCCCGACCGCGCTGCCTTATGCGGGGCAAATTCAAGAATATTGGTCATGGCAACCTCCATAGGGTTTGAGGGTCCAAAACCCTCGACCTGAAAGAGGTTGAATTCTGCCGGATACGGACAGCGCCGTAATTAAGCCCTCCCAAATAGTTCTCAAAAGTTCCAAACGGGCTAGAGCAGTTCTCCGGTCCACGGAACCGGAAACCTGCTCTAACTCATTGTTTTGACGCAATTCCGGACGGAAAACCGTTTCACACTTTTCCTGGAATTGCTCTATAGATGCGCCGTATGCAGGGATCGCGCTTTGCCTTTGGTCCGTTCGTGCTTGATTCCGGTGCGGGAACGCTGCTTCGGAACGATGTCCCCGTTGCCGTTGGCTACCGTGGGCTGAAGCTGCTTGCGGCACTCGTCGGACGGCCCGGCGACATCCTGAGCAAGACCGAATTGATGGACGCGGCGTGGCCGGGGACGGCCGTCGAGGAAGGCAACCTCACCGTCCAGATTGCGCAGCTGCGCAAGCTGCTTGGTCCGGCCGGGGATGGCAGTGATGGGGGCGGCGAATGGATCGTCACCGTCCCCCGCGTCGGCTACCGCTTCACGGGGGCCATCGAACAGCTTGCGGATGCGAAGCGAAAACCTCTGCCGCTGCCCGGCAAACCATCGATAGCCGTGCTGCCCTTCGTCAATGTCAGCAACGATCCCGAGCAGGACTCCTTCGCGGACGGGTTGACCGAAGACCTGATCACCGACCTGTCCAGGATCTCCGGCCTGTTCGTCATCGCGCGCAACTCGGTCTTTGCCTACAAGGGAAAGGCGATGGACGTGCGCGCCATCGCGCAGGATCTTGGCGTGCACTACCTGCTGGAGGGCAGCGCAAGACGCGCCGCGGGGCGCGTGCGCATCAACGCGCAGCTGGTCGACGCGGTGAGTGGCGATCATCTATGGGCGGAACGCTTCGATCGCGGCCTGGAAGACATCTTTGCCGTTCAGGACGAGGTGACGGCCAAGATCGTGGAGGCGCTGCTTGGCCGGCTGCGCGCACCGCCGCCGCGCAACCGGCCCAAGAATCTCGAGGCTTACGATCTCTGCGTGCGGGCGCGCAAGCTGATGGATGATTCGCCGCAGATGGCCCAGGAAGCGCATCTGATGCTCACGCGCGCGGTCGCGCTCGATCCGGAATATGCCGAGGCGTATCGCTGGCTTGCCATGAACCACTGGATGGGGTGGGTGCATTCCGGCGGACCAACTGAATCTGCCCGTAGCGTTGCTCTGGAACTGGCGCGCAAAGCCGTGGCGATCGATCCCAACGATGCCGGCTGCCGCTGGGTCCTGGCTTACCTGCTTGCCTATGAGCGCAACTTCGCCGAGGCGGATGCCGAGTTCGCCAAGGCGTTCGAGCTCGACCCGAACGAGGCTGACGCCTGGGCGGCATTGTCCGACATCGCGGCCCTGGCCGGGCGAGTCGAGGAGAGTCTCGAGCATATTCGCAAGGCGTTCCGGCTGAACCCGTTTCCGCCAAGTTGGTACTATCTGACGCTCGGCGCGGCGCAATATGCGGCCCGCGATTACGAAGCCGCCGTCGAGACCCTGCGCAGGGACGAGACATATCGGACAAGCTCACGCCGTTTCCTGGCCGCAAGCCTTGCGCAACTCGGCCGGCTCGACGAGGCGCGCGCGGAGGTCGAACTGTTCCTCGTCGGCAACCCGCATTTCACAACCCGCCACTGGGCCACGACGGAGCCATTCCGCGACGCTGCGACGCTCGAGCATTTCGTCGATGGCTTCCGCAAGGCCGGTCTTCCGGAATGACGCACCGGCATTTGTAGTGTCGTTGACGCTGCTGCCGGTTGGTTTGCCCCGACCGAACGCTTGTCCTTCTGCGATTTACAGCGTGCAGGCACAATTGGCCAAAGCACCTGCCTCGCGGCCTTACGGTATGCCGACGCTGATCTTTGCAATGATGCCGCGCCTGATATGATCATGAACTGTCGTTCCATGCTGACTGGCAGCGGGCGAGCGCGAACGTCAACTGACCGACGAGATTTTCGTCAACAAACGCTATGCCCGGCCGGCCGATCGCCACTACCGGGATAGGGACTTCAGGTAGGCGATGATATTCTGCCGATCTTCAGGCTTGGGCACGCTAATGGTCATTGTGGTCTTCGGCACGACATCGCGGGGCGCTGCGAGGAACCGATCCAATGTCGCCTCGTCCCACACCAATCCTGATGCTTTCATGGCTGCCGAATAGCGGACGCCCTCCATCGTGCCTGCGGTACGCCCAACTATGTCGCCGAGGCCGGGTCCCACCTTCTTCTGGTCGGTGGTCGAATGACAGGCGGAACAGCGCTGAAACACTTTTTGCCCCAAGGCCGCATCTCCTTCTGCAGCGGCCGAGATTATTGTTGAGAGAAGGACCAGAGAGGAGCCCGCAACAGAAACCATAATTTTTGTCATGCGTGTTTCCCAGAAGAGCAGGCACGGATGCAGGTGGAGATGAGACAGTGGCGTTGCACTCTCCGTCAGACAAAATCGATGTGCTTTCGCAGGGGCAGTTCACGAATGCGTTTTCCGGTGGCATGGAAGATCGCATTGGCCAGCGCCGGGGCCGCGGGCGGGACGCCAGTTTCGCCCGCGCCGCGGATCGTGCCGCCGTTCTCCAGCACCTTGACCGCGATCTCCGGCGCCTGCTGCATGCTCAGCACCGGGTAGCTGTCGAAGTTGGTCTGCTCGGCAGCGCCCTTGGCGAAGGTGATCTCGCCATAAAGCGCGGCGCTGAGCCCGAAGATAACGCCCGATTGCAGTTGGGCTTCGATGTTGCGCGGGTCCAGCGCCGTGCCCACGTCGACGGCAACGAACACCTTGTCGATCTTCACACCCTCCTTGGTGGTCGTGATCTCGACCACTTGGGCCACCGGCACCCCGCGGCACAGGTGGAAGGCCACCCCGCGGCCGCGGCCGGCGGCCAGCGGCCAGTCCCAGCCCGACATGGCCGCCACCGCCGACAGCACCTTGCGCGACGGCTCGTGGCTGAGTAGCGCCAGCCGCATGTTCAGCGGGTCGGCGCCGGCCTGCGCGGCCAGTTCGTCGATGAAACTCTCGATGAAGAAGCCGTTGTACGAGTTGCCCACCGAGCGCGCATAACTCACCGGCCGCCCGGCCGGCGTGCGGTAAGCCGTGGCGCGGTAGTTGGCGATGCCGTAGGGCTGGTCGTAGGCCCCCTCGATGATCAGCCTGTCCGGGCCCAGTGCCGGCAGGCCAAGGTGGCCGAGGTTCGACTCGGCCACCGACAGCGAGGCCACCCGCACGTCGAGCGCTTGCACCTGCTTCCCGGCCACCGCGCCGCGCAAACGTGCCACGGCCGCCGGGCGGTAGAAGTCCAGCGTCATGTCTTCTTCGCGGCTCCAGGTCATCTTGACCGGCTTGCCGGTCATCGCCGTGGCCAGCCGCACGGCCTGTATCACGTAGTCAGCCTCGAGGCGTCGGCCGAAGCCACCGCCCATCAGCGTGGTGTGCAGGTGCACCTGGGCGGGGTCGAGGCCGGCGACCTTGGCCGACTGCTCACGCGCCGCCGTGGGGTTCTGCACGCCGGCCCAAATGTCGAGCTGGCCCTCATGCAGCCAGGCCACGGCGTTCATCGGCTCCATCGTCGCGTGCGCCAGGAAGGGAACGCGGTATTCGGCCTCGAGCACCGTGCCATCGGCCAGTGTCTCGTCGACGTTGCCGTCGTCGCGCAGCCGGCTGTCCCGGTTCTTCTCGGCCATCGATGCAACGATGCCATCCATCATCGCCGTCGTGCTGGCCGGGTAGCCGGGCCCGGCCCAGTTGCACTGCACGGCCTGCGCGGCCTGGAAGGCGCGCCAGGTGTTGTTGGCGACGACGGCGATACCGCCGGGCAGGTCAATCACCTTCAACACGCCGCGCATCGCCGTGGCGGCGGTGGCGTCGAAGCTGACGAGCGCGGCGCCCATTGCCGGGTTCATACGCACGGTGGCAAACACCATGTCGGGCAGCCGCACGTCGATGGCGAAGGTTGCCGTGCCGGTGCACTTGGCCACCATGTCGACCCGCGGCATCGACTTGCCGAGGTAGCGCCACTGCTCACGCGGTTTCAGCGGCGGGCTGGCCGGCAGGTCGATCGCGGCCGCTGCCGAGGCCAGTTCCAGGTAGGTCAAGCGTCGGCCGTCGGGGGCGACGACGCTGCCGTTGTCGGTCTTCAGTTGCGCCGCCGGCAGGCTGAGCTTCTGCGCCGCGGCCGCCAGCAGCGCGAATCGCGCCGCCGCGCCGGCGACACGCATCCGGTCGAACAGGTCGGCCACGCTGGAGGAGCCGCCGGTGATCTGCATCGGCAACAGCTTGGCCATCACGCTCATGGCGCCCCGCATGGCTTCGGCCGCGAGGCCGTGATCCAGGTCGGCGAAGGGGACATTGGCTTCCACCAGGGCGCGGTTGTAGTAGGCCGCGCCCGGGGGGCCGTGCTCGACGCGGATGCTGTCCCACGCCACATCCAGTTCCTCGGCCACCAGCGCCGCGAGCGTGGTGTGGATGCCTTGGCCCATCTCGGCGCGCGGGGTGATCAGCGTCACGCCCTGGCCATCAATGCGCACATAGGGCGTAAGTGCGGTAGCGCCTTGCGGCAGGTCGTCCAGCAGCGGATTGGGCGCCGCTTGCCTGACCTTGTAGACGCCGAAGGCGACGCCACCGACGACAGCGGCCGAGCCGATCAGGAACGTGCGGCGAGCGATGGTTCCAAGCTTGCCCACGGTCAGGCTCCCTGGATGCGCTTGGCAGCGTCGTGAATGGCCGCGCGAATGCGCGGATAGGCCCCGCAGCGGCACAGGTTGCCTGACATGGCTTCGTCGATGTCAGCGTCGGTGGGCGCCGGGTTCTCCTGCAGCAGGGCGGCAGCACTCATGATCTGGCCCGACTGGCAGTAGCCGCACTGGGCGACCTGGCGCTCCACCCAGGCCGCCTGCACGGCGTGCAAGGTGGTAGGGGCGCCCAGGCCCTCGACCGTGGTGACAGCACCGCTGACGGAGCCGACCGGCGTCACGCACGAGCGCACGGCCGTACCGTCCACCTGCACGGTGCACGCGCCGCACTGCGCCATGCCGCAGCCGAACTTGGTGCCAGGCAAGTTCAGTTCATCGCGCAGTACCCACAGCAGGGGCATCTCGGGCTCCACGTCGATCGCGTAGGACTTTCCGTTGACGGTCAGCTTCATGTCGCCTGCTCTTTCGGTGAACGACGCCTTTTTACCAACGGCATGGCCGCGCGCAATCGCCGATGGCGCCGTAATTGCGCCAAACGCGCCAACCAGCCACCGCCTGTTTGGCGCGATCGGTCATTGCGCTGGTGCGATGCGCGACCTAGACTCGATACATGCCATCTGCGCCTACCGACGGCCTGACCGCCCCCAACGACCGCCTCGTCCACGCCCGCACCTTCTCGGTCTGGTCCAGTTGGCGGGTGATGATGCAAGACGCCGGGGTAAGTGGGGCCAACGTGCTGCGCCGCGCGAAATTGCGGGGCGACCTGTTCGCAGGCGAAAGTGTCCGGCTCGACTCCGCGACCTACTTCCGGCTCTGGGACGCCATCGATGAGGAGGCCGGGAACGCAGGCGGCCCGGCGCCGTTGCGCTTTGCGCAGAAGATGTCGACCGACTGGTTCAATCCGGAACTCTTCGTCGCTTTGTGCAGCGAAGACATGAACGGTGCGCTCGACCGCCTCGCCAAATACAAGAGCGGGCCGGTGGCGCTGAAGCTTGAGCACGACCCATGCCGCACCACCACCGCGCTGGAGTTCCTCGACCGCGCGCTAACCCCGCCGCGCGTGCTCATGGCGTTCAAGCTGGTCTTCCTCGTGCAGCTCGCGCGCCTTGCCACTCGCACCCCGGTTCACCCGCTGCGCGTGGGATGGCCCGCACCCGACCTGTCGGCGAGTGATGCGCGCGCCTACGCCACTTGGTTCGGCGTTCCGGTGGAAGACCTGCCCGTGCCCTCCGTGGTGTTCGCGGCAGAAGACACGCAGCGCCCATTCCTCACGGCGAACCATGGCATGTGGAAGTTCTTCGAACCGGCCCTTCGACAGCGCCTGGCCGACCTGGAACATGCCAGCACCGTCGAACGCTTGCGCAGTGTCCTGCTCGAGGCCCTGCCCGCCGGCGAGTTGTCCATGCCAGGCGTGTGCAGAAAGCTCGGCGTCAGCAAGCGCACGCTGCAGCGCAGGTTGCGAGAGGAGGGGAGCAGCTTCCAGAAGACGCTCGATGCCCTGCGCAATTCACTTGCGCATCACTACCTGCACAACTCGTCACTATCCAGCACGGAGATATCGTTCCTGCTCGGCTTCGAGGCCCCCAACTCCTTCGTGCGGGCGTTCCAGACTTGGACCGGATCGACGCCACAGGCCGTTCGGTTGGCCCATTCGAAGGCCGGCGGCGAGTCGAGCCTTCACACTTGAGGACTCGCGATGTCCCCTGCCAGCATCAAGCGTGCGCTGATCACCGGGGCCGGTGCCGCTGACGGCATAGGCTTTGTCGTTGCCCGGCAGCTCGGCCATGCCGGCCATGCCGTTTTCCTCACCGGCGCCAGTGCGCGCGTGCTCGATCGCGCCGCCGAGCTTTGCGCCGAAGGCATCGATGCCGCAGGCGCGGTCGCCGATCTGACCATCGCTGCCGATGTCGTGCGGCTGCGGGCGCGCGTCGGCGCCGTCGATATCCTGGTCAACAATGCCGGCATGGGCTCGCTGGCATCGCCATCGGTCGACAAGGCGTTCCTCTCCATGACCGAGGCCGACTGGGACCGAGGGATCGACGTCAGCCTGAAGACCGCGTTCCTGGTCACCCGGGCGTTTCTGCCGGCGATGGTCGAGGCGGGTTACGGGCGCATCGTCAATGTGGCGTCGGTCACCGGGCCGCTGGTGTCTTTCGAAGGTACGGCCGCCTATTCCGCCGCCAAGGCCGGCATGGTCGGCCTGACGCGCACGCTGGCGCTCGAAGTGGCGAGACACGGCATCACGGCCAACGCCGTGGCCCCCGGCTGGATCGAAACGGGGTCGTCGAGCGAGATGGAGCGGATGGCGGCCCTGCATACGCCACCCGCGCGGGCCGGCCGGCCGGAGGAAGTCGCGGCAGCGGTGGTGTTCCTGGCATCGGAAGGCGCCAGCTATGTCAACGGGACCCTCTTGGTGGTCGATGGCGGCAACAGCCTTCAGGAGCGCAAGGGCTGAAGGCCAAAGGCGCTTCGCCGGAACGAACGAGGCAGCGCGTCCTTTCTTCAGTTCAATCTAGAATTCGGTGCATAACGCCCTATCGATTCCCATTAGTTCTTGCTGATATGCCCTTCGCAGCGATAGCATCCGGTGGGGCTTTCAGCAGGCGAAATGCTAAATCGGATCGTAGCTTCCACGACCGGCTCGCGCCAATTCAACTTTCTTGTTCCCGATGACGTCACTGACGCTATCGCTGGATATATCGACTCCTCTGCTCCCGGACGCATCATCTCGACCTTTTCGGCAGTTCAGTCGGTGCGAGATAAAGTCCCTGATTGCGAGCTGTCGGACGATCAACTCGAGCGGTGCGTTGTATTGGCCGCAGTCAACGAAAGCCTGGCGGTCCACTTCGATCGGCGGGGGCGCCAGCCGGATCCATATTCGTCGCTAAGCAGGAGCCACTGGCACCTCGTGCCGATTTGGAAAACCAGGACGCGACTGGCTGTCACGTCATTCCAGCCGCCGAATACAGCCGGCCTCGCCGGCTATGCCCCTCCGCTCGTTATCGTTGGCCGGCCACAGGTCCGGCCACAGCGCATAGAACTCAGCCCGTGAGAGACGCCGGCCGCTAAGGCGTTCGAATTTTCGGGCGTGCCCACGAAGGCCTGCCGAGCGCTTCATCCTTCGGCGTATTCAAGATGCCTTGGCGAGGAAATTCTGGTAATCCGACTTGGCCTGCAGCAGGCGCAACACATTGTCACGCGACCCCCGCACATGGGCGCGCGCCAGGGTGCCGGCTCGGCTGGCGTCGCCAGCGCAGATGGCGTCGACGATCTCCGCGTGCTCGTCGCGGGCGATCTTCCATTCGTCCAGCCACAAGAGCTCCGTCCACACATAGTGCTGGCACTTGTCGAGGATGCCGCACAGCATGCCGTGCAGCATCACATTGCCGCTGATTTCGGCAATGACGCGATGCAGGTCGATGCCGACCTCGAGCTCCTGGAATTTTTCCCGGTTGGTGCGCTCGGGAATGGCGGCCAGCCGCTCGCATTCGGCCAGCATGGCGCACAGCCGCGCCTTGTCCTTTTCCGTCGCCGCGACTGCGGCCAGTTCGGTCGCATGGCCGTCGAGCAGTTCGCGGATCTCGAAGGCCTCGCGGAACATGTTGATGTCGAACTCGGTGACGACATAGCCCTGGCGTGGCCTGCCGGTAACCAGGCCGTCGCGCTCGAGGCGGTTGAAGGCCTCGCGCACCGGCGTGCGGCTGACATTCAACTTCGCGGCGATGTCGCTCTCGGTCACGCGCGAGCCCGGCGGAATCTGACCGGTCACGATCATCGCCTTGAGCGAGGAGTAGACCGAGTCGCGCAGCGTATTTTTGGTTTCCTTGGCCAAGATTCCCATCCCAGTTCTCCGGTCTTTCAGCCGGAACACGCATAGCTGTAGTCGCAGTCGGCGTAATTTGCCACGCCCCCCAGCGCAGCCGATGCTTGCCACCCCGTCAGGCTCGACACGCATGAATTCGATTGCACCGGCCGGTGTTGACATCATCAATCGCTACGCTACACTCAAAATTGTATACAAAATAGCATGCGAAATCAAAAACAATGGGAACACCGGTTGGAGAGCCGAAAATGAACAGGACCAGAAGCGTTAGCGTTGTTGCGGTTGCCGCCCTGATGGCGTCGCTCGCAGCCCCCGCCATGGCGGGCGACACCATCACCGTCGCCTCATGGGGCGGCACCTACCAGGAGGCGCAGACCAAGGCGTTCTTCAAGCCGACGGCCGATGCGCTCGGCATCACCATCAAGGAAGACACCACCAACGGCCTCGACGACGTGCGGTTGCAGGTGACCGGCAATGCCGTCAAATGGGACATCACCGAGCTTGGCGCCGACGAATGCGCCCGCGGCTCGAAGGAAGGTCTGTTCGAAAAACTCGACTACGGCATCATCGACAAGAGCGGCATCAATCCCAAGCTCGTCCATGACGACTGGGTCGGCATTTCCTACACCTCCGTCGTTCTCATCTACCGGACCGATGTCTTTGGCGACAAAGGCCCGAAGACATGGGCCGACTTCTGGAATGTCGAAAAGTTTCCGGGGCGGCGCGCGCTGAGCGGCAGTCAGGCGACGGAGACGCTGAGCGTCGCCGCTCTGGCCGAAGGCATTCCGATCGACAAGGTCTATCCCGTCGATATCGACGGTGCACTGAAATCCGTCGACAAGATCCGTGGTCACGTCGATGCCTGGTGGACCTCAGGCGCCCAGGCCATGCAGTTGGTGAAGGATGGCGAAGTCGACATGGCGAGCATCTGGAACGGCCGTGCCGGCACCTTGAAGAAGGAAGGCGCGCCGGTCAGCTTCTCGTTCGACCAGGGTGTTCTGACCGCCGACTGCATGGTCATTCCCAAGGGCGCCAAGAACAAGGATGCGGCCATGAAGGCGCTGGCAATGTTCGTCAGCCCGCAGCTGCAGGCCAACCTGCCGCTCTATGTCGACAACGGGCCGGTCAACGAGAAGGCCTTCGAGACGGG
This sequence comes from Mesorhizobium bavaricum, assembly GCF_056781655.1. NCBI lineage: Bacteria > Pseudomonadati > Pseudomonadota > Alphaproteobacteria > Hyphomicrobiales > Phyllobacteriaceae > Mesorhizobium > Mesorhizobium bavaricum. Next base: position 926,164 of record NZ_CM165566.1, read on the forward strand.
CAAGATCCCGCAGGACCGGATCAAGGACATCAATTCGGCGCCCGAGAACGTCAAGAAGCAGGTGCTGCAGGATGCCGAGTTCTGGCGCGACACGCTGGTGGAAGCAACGGAGAAGTTCAACAATCTGGTCCAGCAATAGGCTGCGGCCAGAACCCAAATCACGGCAGGGCGACGCCTCGCCCTGCTTTTGCCGCCCTTGCCCAGGAGACGATGATCTTGTCCATTGCGCCATCCGCGCTGCCGATCAGCATGCGCCGGATCGAGAAACGATTTGGCAGCGTAGCGGTGCTGCGCGACCTCAACCTCGATGTCGAGGCCGGTGAATTCCTGACGCTGCTCGGGCCGTCAGGCTCCGGCAAGACGACACTGCTGATGATCCTGGCCGGCTTTGTGCGGGCCAATGCCGGCTCGATCAGGGTTGGCGACGACGAGATCATCACCACGCCGCCGCACAAGCGCAACATCGGCATGGTGTTCCAGAACTACGCGCTGTTTCCGCATATGAACGTCTCCCACAACATCGCCTTTCCGCTGAAGCAGCGCCGCGTCGCCGCCGCCGAGACGGCCGAGCGTGTCGAGAAGGCGCTGGATCTGGTCAAGCTGCAGGGCCTGGGCGAGCGCCGGGTCGATCAGCTTTCCGGCGGCCAGCGTCAGCGCGTGGCGCTTGCGCGTGCCATCGTCTTCGAGCCGCGCATTGTGCTGATGGACGAACCCTTGTCGGCGCTCGACAAGGGGCTGCGCGAGCACATGCAGATCGAGCTGCGCAGCCTGCATCGCAGGCTTGGCATGACCACCGTCTATGTCACCCATGACCAGCGCGAAGCCATCACCATGTCGGACCGCATCGCTGTCATGAACGGCGGGCGCATCGAACAGCTCGACAGACCCGAAGCCCTCTACGCCACGCCGCGGACGCGGTTTGTAGCCGGCTTCATCGGTGAATCGAATTTCATTCCGGTCGAATGCCGCAACGGTTCGGTCTGGTATGAGGACAGGAGAATTCATACCGCCGCACCGGCGCCGGCATCGGGCCAGCAGTTGATGGTGGTGCGGCCGGAGAAGCTGCGACTGCTGGCAAATGGCGAACCGCAAAGCGGCGTCAATGTGCTCGACGCGACCGTTGGCGACATCATCTATCAGGGCGACAGCTTCGTCTGCTACGCGGTGCTACGCGATGGCCGCCAGCTGACGCTGCGCGACTATTGCCGGAGCGACGTGCTGGCCCGAATGCCGGCTCCCGGCCAGCCGATCAGCCTCGGCCTCGATGCACAGGACACCATCCTGGTGGCATCCGACTTATGAGCGCGCAATCCGCCTTCCACGACTCTGCCGGCGCTGATCTGAACGCGCAGGCGTTGCTCGACGATGCGCGGCGCGAGTCGCTGCGGTTGCTGGTGCTGCTGTCTCCAAGCCTGTTCCTGGTCTTCGCCATCATCATCGTGCCGATCGGCTGGCTGTTCTGGCTGTCGCTGTTCGACGAGGCCGGCGCCTTCAGCGCCGCCAACTATGCGCGCTTCGTCGAGCAGGCCTCCTACATCAAGACCTTCGTCACCACCTTCAAGGTCGCCTTCATCGTCACCGGCGCCTGCGTCCTGCTCGGCTATCCCCTGGCCTACATGCTGTCGCAATTGCCGCGCCGGGCGGCGTCTATCTGTCTGATCTTCGTCATCCTGCCGTTCTGGACCTCGGTTCTGGTGCGCACCTATGCCTGGCTGGTGATCCTGCAGCGCAAGGGCCTGATCAACAGCTGGCTGATCGACCTCGGCGTGATCAGCCAGCCGCTGTCGCTCGCCAACAATCTGTCGGGTGTCGTCATCGGCATGACGCACATTTTGCTGCCGTTCCTCGTACTGCCGCTCTACGCCTCGATGAAGACCATCGACACCGACTGCCTGCGCGCCGGGATGAATCTTGGCGCCGGACCGGCCGCCACCTTCCGGCAGATCTTCTTTCCGCTGTCTCTGCCCGGCCTTGCTTCGGGCGTGGTCATCGTCTTCGTGCTGTGCCTCGGGTTCTTCGTCACGCCAGCGCTGATGGGCGGCGGCAAGGTGATCATGTGGGCGATGCGCATGGAACAGACCACCAGCCTCTATTCGAACTGGGGAGCCGGAGCGGCCCTCGGCGTGGTGCTGCTGGTGGTCACGCTGGCGCTTCTCGGCCTGTTCCAATGGCTGCTAGGCGCGCGCGCCACCGGTGCGTGGAGTTCACGATGAGCGAGGATTTCGGCCTGCCGATTTCGCACCGGCAACGTCTGTGGCTCTACGCGCTCAATGGCCTCGTGCTGTTGTTCCTGATCGCGCCGTCGATCATCATCGTCATCATGTCCTTTTCGGATTCAACGCTGCTGCAATTCCCGCCACAGCAATGGTCGCTGCGCTGGTATAAAACCTATTTCCAGTCGCTGGAGTGGCGCGACGCGACGATCGTCTCGGTCAAGGTGGCGATCATGACGACATTGGTGGCGGCGCCGCTCGGCACCGCCGCCGCCTATGCGATCAACAGGGGCACGCTGCGCTTCAACGGCACCATCAACGCGCTGCTGACGGCATCGCTGATCATCCCGGTGATCCTGATCGGCATCGGCACCTTCTTCCTCTATGCGCGGATCGGGCTCAACAACACGCTGACCGGCCTGGTCATCGCGCATACGGTGCAGGCCTTGCCGCTGGTGGTGCTGACCGTGCTGTCGGGCTTGCGCTCCTACGACATGAACCAGGAGCGGGTGGCGCGCAGCCTCGGCGCGGGACGGATCGCCGCATTCTGGCAGGTGACCATGCCGCAGATCCGCTTCTCGATCGTCTCCGGCGCGCTGTTCGCCTTCATCACCTCCTTCGACGAAGTGGTGGTTTCGCTGTTCATCTCGGGCGGTGAGACGACGACATTGACGCGCCGCATGTTCAATGCGCTGCGCGACCAGATCGACCCGACGATCGCCGCGATCTCGACCTGCCTGATCGTGCTGTCGGTCGTTCTGTTGTCGGTTGCGCAGATCTTCGGCCGACGGCATTGATTTCAAGTGACCATGGGATATCCAGACAGAATGCGTGATTTCCAGTTTCCCGGCCGATCGCCGGTTCGTGCCACGGAAGCGATGGCGGCAACGTCGCACCCGCTTTCGACCCTTGCCGCGCTCGAGATGCTGCGCTCCGGCGGCAATGCCATGGATGCAGCCGTCTGCGCCGCCGCCGTGCAGGGCGTGGTCGAACCGCAGTCGACCGGCATCGGCGGCGATTGCTTCGTGCTCTACTGCCCGGCGGGACAAGGCAACGTGCTGGCCTTCAACGGCTCCGGCCGCGCCCCGGCCAAGGCGACGGTCGACTGGTATCTGGAAAAAGGCTTCGACCGTATCCCGCTGCAGGGACCACATGCGGTCACCGTGCCGGGTGCCGTTGACGCCTGGGCCCGGTTGCTTGAGGACCATGGCCGCAAGGGCCTTGCCGAGGCGCTGGCGCCGGCCATCCATTATGCCGAGAACGGCTATGTCGTGCACGACCGCGTTGCTTTCGACTGGGCGGAACCAGAGACGGACCTGTCGGCCGACGAGCATGCCGCGCGCATCTTCCTGCCGGGCGGCAAGGCGCCGAAGGCCGGCGATGTCCACCGGCAACCGGAACTCGCCGCCACCTTGCGGACAATCGCCAGGCAGGGCCGTGCCGGCTTTTACGAGGGCGCCGTTGCCGACGACATCGTCAGCCGGCTCAATGAACTGGGCGGACTGCATTCGACCGAGGATTTCGCCGCGACCAGGGGCGACTATGTGGCGCCGGTCAGTACCTCCTATGGCGGTTACGCCATTCACCAGATGCCGCCGAACAATCAGGGGCTGACGGCGCTTTTGATGCTGAATGTGCTGTCGGGTTTCAAGCTTGGCGGGCTTGACCCCAATGGCGCCGAGCGCCTGCATCTGGAGATCGAGGCAGGACGGCTTGCCTATCGCGACCGCGACCGCTTCGTCGGCGACCAGGACCATGTTCCGGTGCCGGTGGCGCAGCTTCTGTCCAGCGCCTACGCCGACCGGCTGCGCGCCGAGATCGACCGCGAACGCGCCATGACGCATCTGCCGCGCGTGGACCTGCCCGGCAGCGACACGGTGTACATCTCCGTCGTCGACCGCGACCGCAATGCGGTCTCGTTCATCAACTCGACCTATTATTCGTTCGGCAGCGGCGTCGTCGGCCCGAAGACCGGTATCGTCCTGCAGAACCGTGGCTCGAGCTTCCGCCTCGATCCGGCGCACCCGAACGCCATCGCGCCCGGCAAGCGGCCGATGCACACGATCATGCCCGGCATGGCAACCAGGAACGGCCGCGTGGTGATGCCGTTCGGCGTCATGGGCGGCGGCTACCAGCCGTTCGGGCATGTCCATCTGCTCACCAACATGATCGACTTCGGCATGGACCCGCAACAGGCGCTGGACGCGCCGAGGGTGTTCTACAATGATGATACCGTGGAGGCCGAGCGCAGCGTTTCCACAGAGGCGATCGAGGGCCTGCGCCGGCGCGGCCATCGCACAGCCGAACCGCATCACCCGCTGGGTGGTGGACAGGTTGTGCTGATCGACTGGGAGAAGGGAACCCTGACCGGCGCCTCCGATCCGCGCAAGGATGGATTGGCGCTTGGCTATTGATGGCTCCGGTTTTGCCATGGCATCACAGTGGCGTGTCGTGACTGGATTTTGACGGGTTGAAAAGATAGTCGGTGATCATGACCAATATCGCAGATATCTCAGAGCTCTCTCGCCGTCTTGTCGCAGGGGCGGACGATGCCCCGGCGATTTCGGCGCCCGACAGGGCGACGCTCACCCATGGCGGATTGCGCAGCCTGATCGCCACCACCGCTGCCGAACTGCATGCACGCGGCATCGGCCGGGGCGACAGGGTGGCCATCGTGCTGCCGAACGGGCCGGAGATGGCCGCCGCCTTCATCGCGGTGGCCGCAGCCGCCTCGACGGCGCCGCTCAATCCCGCCTATCGCGCGGACGAGCTCGATTTCTACCTGACCGATATCGGCGCCAAGGCGATCCTCGTTGCAGAGGGCGAGACCGGACCTGCAGTGGCGGTTGCCGAGCGTCTCGGCATCGGCGTGCTCCGGCTTGTTGGCTTGCCTGACGCACCAGCCGGAAGTTTTGCGATCGAGGGCGCGGCGATCGGCCCGCAGGCCGCTTCTGACATGGCGCAGGACGGCGAGATCGCGCTTTTACTGCATACCTCCGGCACCACGTCGCGGCCCAAGCTGGTGCCGCTCAGCCACGCCAACATCGCGGCCTCGGCGGCCCATATCGGCGCGACGCTCGGCCTGACGGCCGATGACCGCTGCCTCAACATCATGCCGCTGTTCCACATTCACGGACTGATCGCGGCCGTGCTCTCCTCCTTGGCCGCCGGCGGCAGCATCTACTGCACGCCGGGCTTCAACGCGCTGCGCTTCTTCCAGTGGCTGAGCGAGGCGCGGCCAAGCTGGTACACGGCGGTGCCGACGATGCACCAGGCGATCCTGCCGCGGGCGGCACGCAATGCCGAGGCGCTGGCGGCAGCGCGCCTGCGCTTCATCCGCTCGTCCTCGGCGTCGCTGCCGGCGCAAGTGATGGCCGAGCTGGAGGCGACCTTCGGCTGTCCGGTGATCGAATCCTATGGGATGACCGAGGCAGCGCACCAGATGGCGTCGAACCGGCTGCCGCCCGGCCTGCGCAAGCCGGGCAGCGTTGGCGCCTCCGCCGGACCGGAAGTGGCGGTGATGGCGCCTGACGGGCGACTGCTCAGTGCGGGCGAGACCGGCGAGATCGTCATTCGCGGACCCAATGTGACGGCAGGCTACGAGAAGAACCCGGATGCCAATGCCACGGCTTTCGCGCATGGCTGGTTCCACACCGGCGACCAGGGCGTGCTCGACGAGGACGGCTATTTGCGGGTGACCGGCCGGCTTAAGGAGATCATCAACCGCGGCGGCGAAAAAATCTCGCCGCTCGAGGTCGACGACGTGCTGATGGATCATCCCGCGGTGGCGCAGGTCGTCACCTTCGCCATGCCGCATGACAAGCTTGGCGAGGAAGTGGCGGCGGCGGTGGTGCTGCGCGAAGGCATGACAGCCAATGAGAGCGACATTCGCATCTATGCCGCGACGCGGCTCGCCGACTTCAAGGTGCCGCGCAAGATCCTGATCCTGGACGAGATCCCGAAAGGCGCCACCGGCAAATTGCAGCGCATCGGGCTTGCCGCCAAACTCGGACTTTGATGATGAAGATCACCATCTTTGGCGCGGGCGCGATCGGCGGCTATCTCGCCGCCAAGCTTGCCATGGCCGGCCGGACCGAGCTGTCGATCGTCGCTCGCGGCGCCCACCTCGACGCGATCAAGGCAGATGGCCTGCGCCTGATCGAAGACGGCCAGGAATCGCTGGCTCCCGTCCGGGCCGCCGCGAAAGCCGAGGAGCTTGGCGCCCAGGACTATGTGGTGCTGGCGCTGAAGGCTCATTCCCTCACCCCTGCTCTTGACCAGATCGCACCGTTGCTCGGGCAGGACACCGCCGTCGTCACCATGCAGAACGGCGTGCCATGGTGGTACTTCCATGAGGTCGGCGGGCCGCTCGAAGGCACCAGGTTGAACGCGGTGGACCCCGGCGGCAAGATCTGGGAGCGGATCGGGCCCGAACGCGTCATTGGCTCGGTGGTCTATCCCGCCGTCGAAGTCGACGCGCCCGGTCTCATCCGCCATGTCGAGGGCAAGCGCTTCTCGCTCGGCGAACCCTCCGGCGAGCGCAGCGAACGGGTCACGCGGCTGGCCGAGGTGATGGTCAAGGCCGGGCTGCAGGTGCCGGTCCGCGACGACATCCGCGGCGAAATCTGGGTCAAGCTGTGGGGCAATCTTTCCTTCAACCCGATCTCGGCGTTGACCGGCAGCACGCTGGCCGCGATCGTTGCCGACGAGGGCACCCGGACACTCGCCCGCACCATGATGCTGGAAGCCCAGGCGATCGGCGAAAGCCTCGGCGTGCGCTTCCCGATCGCGGTCGACCGCCGCATCAAGGGCGCCGGCGATGTCGGCGAGCACAAGACCTCGATGCTGCAGGATCTGGAGCGCGGCCGGCCGATGGAGATCGACGCACTGGTGACGGCCGTGCAGGAGCTTGGCCGGCTAACGGACAAGCCGACCCCCACCATCGATGCCGTGCAGGCGCTCGTGCGGCGGCTGGCGGTGGAGCGCGGGTGTTACGGGTGAGGTAAGGCACTCCCAACCTTGACGCGCTCGCGCCCTGCCCCAACATATCGTGGGCCCGCCCTTGTTGGCGATCCGAGAAGGGCGTGCCGAAACGGATATGTCCATCCAGCCTTTGGTATCAAGGAACCGCCTCCATGCTCCGATATGCCTGCCTCCTTGGAATCTTGGCCGTGACAGCGGCTCATCCCGCAATGGCGCAGAGCGACGCCGAAATGAAAGCGTGCATCGACCGATCCGGCGGCTACACGTGGAAAATGTTGGATTGCGGGAAAGTCGAGATCGACAAGTTCGATGCCAGGCTGAACGCGGCTTACAATACCTTGATGCGTCGCGAGCATGGCACCGAACGTGCCCGATTGCAGCGCGAGCAGCGCGCCTGGCTGAAGCATCATCTGCGGGAAACGCACCGTCTTGCCGCCGATCCCGACAACGGAGAAGCCGCCTTCTTCACATCTCAAGGGTTTGAATTGGACGATTTGAGCGCACGCACGGCCGAACTCGAAAAGCGTGTCCAGAAAAATCCGTAGTCACTCAACCGCGGGCCGATCAACCGCGTAGTAGATCTGGAGCTGATCAGCCCTTGCCCAGCTGCCCGAGCACCCGTGCATAAAGCTCGCCGACAATGCCGCGCCGGAAGACCAGCACGCAGACCATGAAGATCAGCCCGGTGGCGATGGTCACCGGGAAGCCGGAAGTGGCAAGCGTGTTTTCCAGCCCGACGACGAGGCTCGCGCCGATGATCGGCCCGACCATGGTGCCGATGCCACCGAGCAGCGTCATCAGGATCACCTCGCCCGACATCTGCCAGGTGACGTCGGTGAGCGTGGCAAACTGGAAAACGATCGCCTTGAGCGCACCAGCCAGGCCGGCCAGTGTCGCCGACATGACGAAAGCTCCCAGCTTGTAGTTGGCGACGGAATAGCCCAGCGAAATGGCGCGATTCTCGTTTTCGCGGATCGAGCGCAGGATCATGCCGAAGGGCGAATTGACGATGCGCCAGATGGCGAAGACGCCGACCAGGAACACCGCCAGCACGAAATAGTACATGTTCATCGAGACGTTCAGGTCGAGGACGCCAAGCAGGATGCCGCGCGGCACACCTTGAATGCCATCCTCGCCTTCGGTGAAGGGCGCCTGAACGCAGAAGAAGAAGAACATCTGCGATAGCGCCAGAGTGATCATGGCGAAATAGATGCCTTGCCGGCGAATGGCGAAAAAGCCCATGACCAGGCCGAGCAGTGCCGCGCCCGCCATGCCGAGCAGGATACCCGCCTCCGGCGGCCACCCCCAGACCTTGATGGCATGCGCGGTGAAGTAGGCGGCGCCGCCAAAGAAGGTGGCGTGGCCGAACGACAGGAGCCCGGTATAACCGAGCAGGAGATTGAACGCGCAGGCGAACAGCGCGAAGCACAGCATTTTCATCAGGAAGATCGGGTAGACCAGGAAAGGCGCCACCAGCAGTGCCAGGATGCCAAGCCCGACCAGCGTCCATTCAAGCCGTGCCGAGGTCCTGGCGGGCGCCTCGCGAAGCGTCAGTTCGGCCATGTCAGGCGTCCCTCCCGAACAGGCCGGCCGGCCGGACCAGCAGCACGATGGCCATGATGACGAACACCACGAGGTTGGAGGCCTCGGGGTAGAAGACCTTGGTCAAGCCTTCGGCAAGGCCGAGCATGTAGCCGGTGACGATCGCGCCAAGGATCGATCCCATGCCGCCGACCACCACGACCGCGAAGACGACGATGATGAGATCCGATCCCATCAGAGGGCTCACCTGGTAGATTGGCGCGGCCAGAATTCCGGCCAGCCCGGCAAGGGCAGAGCCCAGACCGTAGGTAAGGGTCAGCAGCAACGGCACGTTGACGCCGAAAGCCTGGACGAGACGGGGATTCTCGGTTGCCGCGCGTAAATAGGAACCCAGCCTGGTCTTTTCGATCAGCGCCCAGGTTCCGAAGCAGACGATCATCGAGGCGACCACGACCCAGCCGCGATAATTGGGCAGAAACATGAAGCCGAGATTGGTGCCCCCGGAAAGCAGCGGCGGCACCGTGTAGGGATTTCCCGACACGCCGTAATAATAGCGGAATACGCCTTCGAGAACGAGCGCGAGGCCGAAGGTGAAGAGCAGGCCATAGAGCGGATCGAGATCATACAGTCTCGACAGCGCCAGGCGCTCGACCACGATGCCGAAAACGCCGACGATCAGCGGTGAAAGGATCAAAGCGGGCCAGTAGCCAATGCCGAGATGCGCGAGAAGCAGATAGCCGACGAAGGCGCCTAACATATACTGGGCGCCATGGGCGAAATTGATGACACGAAGCAGGCCGAATATGACGGCCAGGCCCAGGCTGAGCATGGCGTAGAAAGAGCCGTTGATCAGCCCGACCAGCAACTGGCCGAGCAATGCCTGAACGGGGATGCCGAAGATCATCGTCATCATACACCCAGAACTTCGTGGAGCAGGGTCATGCGGTCCGCCAGTTCGCCGGTCGGAAACCCGGCCACGACCTTGCCGTGCTCCATCAGATAGAATCGGTCGGCGACACGGCTGGCGAAACGGAAATTCTGCTCGACCAGCAGGATCGTCATGCCGCGCTTTTTCAACGTCGCCAGCAATTCGCCGATACGCTGCACGATGACCGGAGCCAGACCTTCTGTCGGCTCGTCGAGAAGCAGCATTTTCACGCCGGTTCTCAGCATTCGCGCGATCGCCAGCATCTGCTGTTCGCCACCCGAGAGCCTTGTGCCGGGGCTGTTGCGTCGCTCCTTCAGATTGGGGAACAGATCGAATATTTCGTCGACGCTCATGCCGCCCTCGGCGACGACCGGCGGCAGGATCAAATTCTCGTCGACAGTCAGCGTGGCGAAGATTCCACGTTCCTCCGGCACGAAGCCGATGCCTTGATGCGCGGTCCGGTGCAGCGGCAGTTGCATCAGATCCTTGCCGTCGAAAACAACCTGGCCAGTTCGCTTGCGGATCAGCCCGATGATGGCGCGCAGCGTCGTCGTCTTGCCGACACCGTTGCGGCCCAGCAGCGTGACCGTCTCGCCGCCAAACACCTCCAGGTCGACACCATGCAGCGCATGGCTCTCGCCATACCAGGCGTTGAGGCCGCGGACCGCTAGCAGAGGTGCTGCACTAGTCATCGGCGGTGCCCATATAGGCGACCTTCACGCGTTCGTCGCGGCTGACGGTGGCGTAGTCGCCGGCGGCAAGGACCTCGCCGCGCTGCATGACCGTTATCCAATCGCAAAGATCGGCCACGACAGTCAGATTGTGCTCGACCATCAGCACGGCGCGATCCTTGGCAACCGAGCGGATGAGGTCGGAAACCGTGCCGACATCCTCGTGCCCCATGCCCGCCATCGGCTCGTCCAACAGCAGCACTTTCGGATCGAGCGCCAGGGTGGTGGCGATCTCGAGCACGCGTTTCCTGCCATAGGAAAGATCGCCGGCGAGCCTGTCCCTGGCGTCGTCGAGACCGACCGAGCGCAGCAGTTCCACGGCGCGCGGCGTCAGCCGATCGAGCGCCGCGAGCGAGCGCCAGAACTGAACGGCAAGTCCGCCCGGCCGCTGCAGCGCGACGCGCACATTGTCGAGCACGCTGAGGTGCGGAAAAATTGCAGATATCTGGAACGAGCGCACCAGACCCATCCGCGCAACCTTGGCCGGCGACGTGCGGGTGATGTCGTGGCCAAGCAGTTCGATCCTGCCGCTGGTCGGCGCCAGGAACTTGGTGAGCAGATTGAAGACGGTCGTCTTGCCGGCGCCGTTGGGTCCGATCAGTGCATGGATGTTGCCATGGCGGACATCGAGATCGACGTTTCTGACGGCGACGAAGCCGGCGAAGTCGCGCCGCAACCCGCGGGCGGAAAGCACCACCCGCGGCTCATTCCCGTTCAGGTCAGGCGGCGCCACGGGCCGCGCCGATCACTGGCCGGCCGTTGGACAGCCGCTCTCCTTCTCGCTCAGGAATGCCTCATTGCCGGGAATGGTGGCGAGATATTTGTAGTAGTCCCATTCCTTGGTGCTCTCGCTGGGCGACTTGACCTGATAGAGGTACATGTCGTGGACCATGTTGCCGTCGGACTGCACTTTGCCGTTGGCCGTGAAAACGTCGTTCACCGGCATCGAATGCAATTCCTTGGCGACGGCCTCGGTCTCGTCGGTGCCAGCCTTGTCGATCGCCTTCAGGTACTGCGTCACCGCTGAATAAGTCGCGGCCTGGATCATGTTCGGCATGCGGTTGGTGCGCTTGAAAAAGCGCTGCGCGAATTCGCGGCTCTTGTCATCGCGATCCCAGTAGAAGCCCTCGGTCAGCACAACGCCTTGCGCTGCCTGAAGGCCCAGTCCATGCACCTCGGCCAGCGTGAAGAGAAGTGCTGCCAGACGCTGGCCGCCCTGCACGATGCCGAATTCGGCCGCCTGCTTGATGGAGTTGGAGGTATCGAGGCCAGCATTCGCCAACCCGATGACCTTGGCGCCCGACGATTGCGCCTGCAGCAGGAAGGAGGAATAATCGGTCGACCCCAAGGGATAACGCACTTCGCCCAATACCTTGCCGCCGTGACCCTCGACGAACTTGGTGGTCTGATCCTTGAGCGAATAGCCGAATGCATAGTCGACGGTGACGAAGAACCAGCTGTCGCCGCCCTGCTGCACGAGAGAGCCGCCGGTTCCCACTGCCTGCGAGTGGGTGTCATAGGCCCAGTGGAAGCCGTAGGGCGAGCACTGTTTGCCGGTGAGATCCGTGGTCGCCGCACCGGTAACGATATCGATCTTCTTCTTTTCCTTGGAAATCCCCTGGACGGCGAGCGCCACCGAGGAAGTCGTCAGTTCCATGATGGCATCTACCTGTTCGGTGTCATACCACTGCCGTGCGATGTTGGAGGCGATATCCGCCTTGTTCTGGTGGTCGGCGCTGATGACCTCGATCGGCGCTCCCTGCACCTTGCCGCCGAAATCCTCGACCGCCATCTTGGCTGCCTCGACCGACCACTTGCCGCCGAAATCGGCATAGACGCCCGATTGGTCATTGAGGATGCCGATCTTGACCTTGCCGTCGGAAATTTCAGCGGCCGAGGCGGGGATCGCAGCCGCGGCAAGCAGCGCGGCAGAAACGAGATAGCATGCCTTCATTGTCTACTTCCTCCCATCACGATGAAACCCGACCGGCCCTCCACGATCGATCACCAGAAAATTGAACATGAGGAAGATGCGGATGAACGGCAAGGGGCCATTGCGGATTCATATTCGAAGGCGTGCACATCCTTCTTCGCCGGGCCGGCTCCCGAAGGTGCCGCCGCGACAGGGGCAGCAAGGCCGACTGTAGTCATGTCGCCCAAAAGTGTGCGGCGGTTTTGACCCGTCGACACTCATAAAAAACAAGAGCTTAAAGCGCGCCGAATGAACCCGTTTCCACGCGACGCGCTTGGTGGCATGACGCCAGCCGGGTTTCCAAGGTGGAACACGAACATGTGAACCGTGACCTGCGGCACGGCGAGGTCGTCTCGAGCGGCTGGAGTCTCGGTGAGAGGCTTACGGGCGCTCTTCGCCGGGCAGCAACGCCTCAGCTCTCTGCGGCGACGAGATGGCCGTTGCCGACATCCGTCAGCGCCAGTTTCAGCGGCGCCTCGCCGATCTTGCGGGTGGCGCTCGGGATCTCCTGATCGAGGCGGGCGAAGCGGCTTCTTCGCCTGGCAGGGTCGGGCACCGGCACGGCATCGATCAGCCGCCTGGTGTAGGGGTGGCGCGGGTTGGAAAAGACCTGGTCGCGCGTGCCCATCTCGACGATCTGGCCGAGATACATGACGGCGACGCGGTCGGAGATGTTCTCGACCACCGCCATGTCGTGCGAGATGAACAGGTAGGCGACGCCGAACTCGCGTTGCAATTCCTTCAACAGATCGAGCACGCGCGCCTGCACCGAGACGTCGAGCGCCGAGACGCTTTCATCGGCGATGATCAGCTTCGGCCGCAGCGCCAACGCCCGGGCGATGCAGACGCGCTGGCGCTGGCCGCCCGAGAATTCATGCGGATAGAGCTCCATCTGGTCGGCCGACAGGCCGACGCGCTCGAACAGCGCAGCCACACGCTCCCGGCGCTCTTCCTTCGAGGCGATGCCGTGGATCACAAGTGGCTCGGCAACGAGGTCGCCGACGCGCATGCGCGGGTCGAGCGAGGCGAAGGGGTCCTGGAAGATCATCTGCACGTCACGGCGGACCGCCTTGCGCTCGTCGCGGCCAAGCCCCGACAGATTGCGTCCGCCAATGACGATGTCGCCGCTGTAAGGAACCAGCCCGGCCAGCGCCTTGGCGGTGGTCGACTTGCCGCAACCGGACTCGCCGACCAATGCTAGCGTCTCGTTCGGGGCGATCGAAAAGCTGACGCCCTCGACGGCGTGGACGCGGCGGTTGACCCGGCCGAAGACGCCGCCACGCAGATCGAAGCGGACATGCAGATCGTTGACCTCAGCGACGAGAGCCGGCGCCACCGTCTCGGCATCCCGGGATTTCTGGCGGCCGGCGCCACTGCCGATGCGCGGCACGGCGGCCAGCAGCTCGCGCGTGTAATCGGCCTGCGGTCGGGCGAAGATGTCCGATGTGATGCCTTCCTCGACCATGCGGCCGTGCCGCATGATGATGACGCGATCGGCCATTTCGGCGACCACGCCCATGTCATGGGTGATGAGGATGACGCTGGTGCCGTGCTGGCGCTGCAGGTCACGCAACAACTCCAGCACTTCGCCTTGCACGGTGACGTCGAGCGCCGTCGTCGGCTCGTCGGCGATCAGCACGTCGGGTTCGAGCGCCAGGGCCATGGCGATCATCACCCGCTGGCGCATGCCGCCGGACAACTCGTGGGGAAACTGCCTTAGCCGGCTTTCGGCCTCCGAGATGCGCACCGCCTTCAGCGCCTCGATGGCGCGCTGGCGAGCCTGCGCCCGTGACAGGTTGGTATGCGCTTCGATCGACTCGGTGAGCTGCCGGCCGATCGACAGCACCGGATTGAGCGAGGTCATCGGCTCCTGGAAGATCATGGCGATGCGGTCGCCGCGAATCCGGCGCATCTGGCGCTCGTCGAGCGTCGCCAGATCGGTATCGCCCAGATCCCCAGCACGAAGTCGGATTTTCCCTGAAGATATGCGTGCGGCAGGTTGCGGCAGGAGCTGCATGATCGCCAGCGCCGTCATCGACTTGCCGGAGCCGGATTCGCCGGCGATGCAGAGTGTTTCGCCACGAGCCAATGTCAGCGACAGGTTGGAGACGACGTCCCGCTCGCCGTCCTCGCCGCGCACGCTGACCGACAGGCCGGCGATGTCGAGCACCGGCCCCGCCGTCGCCGGAGCGGTTGCTCCGGCCCGCTTCCTGCCCGCGCCTGCGTTCATTCGAAAACGCAGCGCGGGAAGTAGAACGACACCACCCAGTTCGGCATGTCGACGATCTCGCTGATGCGGAGATCGCCGCAGACCGAGGCCAGCATATAGGCCTCGACGGGATCGAGCTTGTAGCGGCCAGCGAGCAGGTCGACCATCTGCGCGACCGCCTCCCTGGCGCCGGCCATCAGGTCGGGGCCAATGCCGGTCGTGACCTCATAACCCTTGGCGTCGAGATGACGGGTCACCGGGCCCGAGGTGGTGAAGCGCGGCGTCTTCAGCCTGGCATCCTTGACCAGGTCGAGCTTGAGCACGACGTCCATCGGGCTTTCGATCGCCGTGCCGCAGACCTCGCCATCGCCTTGCGCCGCATGGGTGTCGCCGACTGAAAACAGCGCACCGGCCACTTCGACCGGCAAATAGAGCGTGGTGCCGGCGGCGAGATCGCGGATGTCGAGATTGCCGCCGACCCGCCTTGGCGGCACCACCGAGTGGTGGCCCATCTCAGCCGGCGCATTGCCGATGGTGCCGGCGAACGGTTTCAGCGGCACGCGCGCATTTTTGCCGAACAGCGCCGGCGCGAGCGAGGCGGCGTCATACTTCCAGATGTTGAGCGCCGGCTCCTTGAAGTCGTCGGCGAGCAGCCCGAAACCCGGGATGTTCGCCGTCCAGCCGAAGCCGGACGGCTTGAACATCTCGATCGTCACCTTCAAGGCATCTCCGGGCTCGGCCCCTTCGACGAAGATCGGCCCGGTGACCGGGTTGACCCTGGCGAATTCCAGCTTGGCGATGTCGTCGACCGTGCTGTCGGCCTGCAACTGACCGCCGCCGGCATCAAGGCACTGGAACTCGATGGTCGAGCCGGGCGCCACCCGCTCGGCCGGGGCAAACGAATTGTCCCAGCCGAAATGGTGATGGCGCCCGTGGATGGTGTAGTCGCAGTTATTGCACATCTTTTACGTACACATTGTCGTAGTTGATGAAGACATGGACCGGATCGACATAGAGTTTGTCGGCGCCGCCCATGCGTGCGGATTTCATGCTGAAGCGCTGCTCGTTGAAGACCGGCACCCAGGGCGCGTCTTCCATGATCTTGTCGTAGATGGCGCTCCACATCTTGTTGCGTTCTTCCGACTTCGCCGGATCGGTTATCGAGTCGGCCACGGCCGCCTTGGCGTCGAGATCCTTGTTGCAATACCATGACCAGTTCCAGCCGCCGGGAACCGCCCCGGCGCAGCCGAGGATCGGACCGTAGAAGTTTGAGGGGTCGGGGAAATCCGCGATCCAGCCCATGCCGCCGGACCAGATCATCGGCGCACCGGCCTTGTCGCCGCCTGCGGCAATGACGTTGGCCTGGGCCAATGCCTGGATGCTGGCCTTGATGCCGACGGCCGCCAGATCCTGCTGGATCGCCTGGGCGATGCGCGGATTGGGATCGGTGTTCATGGCGAACAATTGCGTGTCGAAGCCATCGGGATGACCAGCCTCGGCAAGCAGCGCCTTGGCCTTGGCGACGTCATAGGGATAGCCCTTGAACTCCTTGTCGTAGCCCGGCATCGACGGCGGCAGCGGCTGGTTGGCCGGCACCGCGCGGTTGTTGATGATCTGGACGATGCGCGCCTTGTTGATCGCCATGTTGACGGCTTGCCTGACCTTCACATTGTCGAAGGGCGGCATTGTGGTGTTCATGGTGATGTAGCCAGTGTGCAGTTGCCCGCCTTCGACGACGCGCGCCTTCTGCTCGGGATCGGCCATCACCTCCTGGAATTTTGCCGGCGGAATGCCATCAAGGGGCAGGTCGATCTCGCCTTTCTGCATGCGCAGCATCGCCACGATCGGCTCCTGGCCAACCTCGAAGGTGATCTTGTCGAGATGCGGTAGGCCCTTGTGCCAATAATCCGGGTTGCGCACGAAGACGATGCGCTGGCCGAGCGTCCACTCGGCGAACTTGAACGCGCCGGTGCCAACCGGGTGCTTGCCGAAATCGGCGCCGTATTTCTCGACTTCCTCCTTCGGCACGACATGCGCGAAGTTGATGGCCATGACATGCAGGAAGGTGGCGTCCGGGCGGGTCAGCTCGAACTTGACGGTGTAGGGGTCGACCACGGTGACGCCGGAGAGGCTTTCGGCCTTGCCGGCGGCGACATCGTCATAGCCCTTGATCGAACCGAAGAAGCCGGCGCCGGGGCTCTGCGTCTTCGGATTGGTGACGCGGTCAAGCGAGTACTTCACATCATCGGCCGTCATTTCGCGGCCATTGTGGAACTTCACGCCATGGCGCAGCTTGAAGGTGAAGGTCTTGCCGTCGGGCGAAATCTCGTAGCTTTCGGCGAGGTCGGGCTTCAGGTTGGTGGTGCCAGGCTCGTAGTCCATCAGCCCGTCGAACAGGCTCTTGATCATCGACCAGTTCTGCCAGTCGTAACCGATCGCCGGGTCGAGCGTGGTGACATCGTCCTTGTATGTGGCAATGATTTCGCCGCCCTGCTTGGCGTTCGGATCGATGGTGTCTTCGGCGCGAGCGCTTGTCATGCCTAGCATCAGCGCCAGCGCCGATGCCGCTACTGTGGATGCCAGAAACTTTTTCATTGTTACGTTCCCTTTCTCTGTTTGTTTTCGATCATGTCCTGGTTGTCATCTGAGTTTGATGCGAGGATCGATGAAGGGCGCGATGATGTCGGCGAGCAGGTTGCCGAGCACGATGGCGAGGGCCGACACCAGCGTGACACCCATGATGATCGGAATGTCGACGCGCTGGATGGCCTGCCAGGCGAGCTGGCCGATGCCGGGCCAGCCGAACACACTTTCGACGACGACGATGCCGCCCATGAAGATGCCGATGTCGATGCCGATCATGGCGATGACCGGCAGAATGGCGTTGGGCAGTGCGTGGCGGAAGAGGATGGCGCGACGCGCCAGACCCTTGGCGCGCGCGGTACGCACATAATCCTGGCGCAGCACGTCGATCATCGACGAGCGCATCATGCGCGCGTACCAGCCGGCGCCGAGGATGCCCATGGTCAGCGACGGCAGCACCAGATGACGCCAGGTGCCGTAGCCGCCGATCGGAAACCAGCTCAGCCGCACGGCAAAGACGTAGAGCAGCAAAAGACCGACGACGAATTGCGGCGCCGAGACGCCGACGAAGGAGGCGACCATCAGCGTCTGGTCGGTCGCGGTGCCGCGCTTGACGGCGGCGATCAGGCCCATGCTCAGGCCGATCAGCAGCTCGCACAGGATGGCGCCGACCATCAGCAGCAGGCTTGCCGGCAGTCGCGAGACGATCAGCTCCGTGACCTCGGAGCGCTGGATGTAGGAGCGGCCGAGATCGCCGCTGATGAGCTTGGTCAGATAGCGCCAGTACTGGACGGCGAAGGGCTGGTCGAGGCCGAGTTGCTGGCGGATGTTCGCGATCGTCTGCGGCGTGGCGCTGTGGCCGGCAATCTGGCGCACCGGATCGGCGGGCAGGAGATAGAGCAGCGCGAAGGTGATCAGCGAGACGCCGAGCAGGATGAGCAGCGACTGGATCAGGCGGCGACCGAGATAGGCGATCATGCCCGGCCCCTTTGCGTCGGATCGAGGATGTCGCGCAGCGCATCGCCGATCAGGTTGAAAGCCAGCGCCAGCGCCAGGATCGCGGCGCCCGGGAAGAACACCAGCCAGGGTGCGGCCTGGAAGTAGGTCTGGTTCTCGAAGATGATGTTGCCCCACGACGCCGTCGGCGGCTGCACGCCGATGCCGAGGAAGGAGAGCGTCGCCTCCAACAGCACCGTTGTGGAGATGCCGAGCGTGCCCCAGACGATGATGGTCGGCAGGAGATGCGGCAGGATGTGGCGAAACAGGATGCGTGGCGCGCTCGCCCCGATGGTGCGTTCGGCGTCAATGAACTCGCGCTCGGCGAGCGAGCTGGTCTCGGTGTAGATGACGCGGGCGGTCTGCACCCAGTTGACCAGGGCGATGACCATGGCGACGATCCACAGGCTGGGCTCGAACACCGCCGCCAGGCAAATGGCGAGCAGCAATGCCGGAAAGGCCATCATCAGGTCGGTGAAGCGCATCAACGCGCCGCCGATCCAGCCGCGGAAATAGCCCGCGGTGACGCCGACCAAAGTGCCGATGAAAAGCGCTACGCCATTGGCGACGATGCCGATGATCAGCGAAGTGCGCGCACCGTAGAGGATGCGGGTCAAGAGGTCACGGCCGAGCAGATCTGTGCCGAGCCAGAACTGGGCGTTGGGTGGCAAGGGCGAGCCTTCCAACGTCAGGCCGTCGAACATCTGCTCGTTGGGATCATAGCCGGTCAGCCACGGCGCCAGCACGGCGCCGGCGACGACGATGGCGACGATCACCAGGCCGAGCAGTACCAGACGGCGTTTGACCAGACGGCGCCAGACGCCGGCGCGCGGCTTGACCGGCATGCGCCCGGCCGCCGGCATATCAGGCGCGATGGGACTGGTCATCGCCGCCCTCCTCGTCCGTCATGGCCACGATCCGGCGCGCGGCGTCCTCGACGCTGATCTGCCAGCTCATCGCCAGCGAGCGCAGCTGCGCATAGGCGCGGTCGTCGTCGGTGCCCTTCGATAGCGCGCCCACTGCGCGCACGATGGTCTGGCGCTCGGCGACGCGCTGGCGAAGCGAGGCGATTTCGCTGGCCAGGTGTTTGCGGGCCTCGAAACTCTGCCGCGCGATGAGCAGCGCGCTGTAGACACCGGCATTGCCAACCGGCTTCAGCAGCTGGGCGTCGGCCTTGTGCGACAACGCCCATTCGATGCGGCCCGGCGCTTCGGAGCCTATCAACGCCACCAGCGGCATCGGCGCCTCACTCGGCTTCCACGGGAATTGCTCGTCGAAGCCGAGATCGGCGTCGAAGAAGACGAAATCAGCCGCGAGCGCTTCGGGCGGCAGTTCCGGCCAGCAATCCAGCGTGATGAGGCCGATCGCCGACAATTGCCTGGTTATCGCCTGCACCGTCGGATGCGGGCGATGCAGGACGAAGGCCCTGGCCCCACCGAGATTGGGGATGCGTGGCGTCTTGCTCACGACACCACCCTCAGGCGCGGGCGACCGAAGGTCGTGGCAGGGTCGTAGCGCGACAGATAGGGGTCCGGCGCAACCTCGTCCTCGCGGCTGACAACCTCGAAGAACCCATCCGCGATGCGCCCGATGATCACCGGCAGCGTGGCATGCTGGGAGTGCGCGTCGATGGCGATCGGCCCGAGCCGGGTGGAAAAGCGCCGTTCGGCGAAGGCCTTGGAAAATTCCGCCGGACCGGCGTCGGCATCGTGCGAGAGCACGTCGGCCATCACTTGCACCGAGGCATAGGCGGAGGCCTCGAAGGACGAGGCAAAGGCGGCCGGCTGCGGCGCGAAATAGGGCCCGACCGACAGATGGCCTTTCCCGGATACGCCGAGCGCCGGCAGCTCGCCCTCCGTGAGGTTGCAGGAGATGACGGGGCAGGCTTCGGGGCCAAAGGCCGGATCCTCACCTGCCAGGTCGCGATAAGCCGCCAGGAAGGCGTAGGACGATGTGCCGATCAAATTGTTGAGGATGAAGTTCGGCCGTGTCGCCCGGATTTCGGCGATCAGACGCGACACATCGGTCTCGCCGATGCGCAGGTAGCGTTCGCCCAGAACCTTGCCGCCGGCATCCGCGATCAGGTCGCGCGCCACGCGGTTCATCTCCCAGCCCCAGATATAGTTCGAGCCGAGCAGGAAGCCGTTGGCGCCGAAGCGCGGCACGACATGCGCCATCAGCGGAACCAGATGCTGGTTGGGGCAAGCGTGCATGTAGACGACGTGCTCGTTGGCCTCGAAGCCCTCATAGGGGCAGGCGTACCAGAGCATGCCGCCCGCTTTCTCCAGCACCGGGATCGTCTCCTTGCGGCTCCAGGAGGTGACACAGCCGACGACATGGCGCGCGCTGCTGGTCCTGAAGATGTCCTCGCAGAGCGTCGCATAGCGGTCCGCATTGCTTTGCGGATCGCGCTCGACCGGCACCAGTTCGATGCCATAGCGGCGGTCGGCGTTGATGTCGGCGATGGCGCGCATGGCACCCATCCGGCACGCATCGGACACGAGCTGATAGCTCCCCGAGCGGGAATAAAGGATGCCGATCTCGATACGCCGTTTCAAACAGATCCCCAAAAATGACAATGCCCCGCAGCCAGCGCCGGAGGGGCGAGGCATACGAGGCATTCTTGCCGCCCGGCGATCAGAGCCGGTATTTTGTCCTAGCGTATTCGGTACGGCGGGTCAGTCAAGCGGGAAAGTGCGGCATTCAACTCAACCCTCTCGCAACTGCTTCCGGCGCCAGGCTGCGGGCGCTTCGCCGACCCGCGCGCGGAAGACTCTTGAGAAGTACGCCGGGTCGTCGAAGCCGATTTCGTAGGCGATGTCCTCGACCGTGCGCACGGTGAACAGCAGCAGCCGTTTGGCCTCCAGCAGCCGCCGCTCGCTGACGACCCGCTTGACGCCGCTGCCCAGCACCGCGCGGGCGGCCTTGTCGAGCAGATGCGGCGTCGTGGCCAGCGTCTCGACATAGCGGTCGACCGGCCAGTTGTCGCGGAAATGCACATCGACGAGCCGACGCAGGCCCAGTGCCAGCGAAGCCTCGGAAGACATTGCGGAGGCGGTCGCGCCGGGACCGAGGCGGGCAATGTGGGAGAGCGCGACGGCGATCAGCGCCGGCAGGACCTTGTCGTTGCCGGCTTGCGCCTCGGTGTATTCGGCAGCGATCATGTCCAGCACCGCGGCCAGCTTTTTCCACGCGGCATGCCGCGGCAGGCCGTCGGCAAACACCGGCCTGTCCAGCGGCAGCAAGCTCTGGCCGGCAATGGCGGCGAGCGCGCCGTCAGCGACCGAGACGACGATGGCGTCGGTAGCGGGTCCGATCGAGAAGCCATGCACGACATTGCTCGGCACGAAGCTGACGGCGGGTGCCGAAAAGTCCCAGGACCGGTCTTCGATGCGGTAGGTTCCCGAGCCGCTAGTCCAGAAGGTGATCTGACCCATCTGCGGATGCTTGTGCGCGGCAACCTCGCCAAGATGGATGTTGCTGCGGGCCAGCACCGTCTCGACATGCAGGAAACCGACATCGAGCGGCCGCACCGGCTCACCATAGACGAAGAAGTCAGGGATGGAATTCTGGCTCATGGCGTCGGAAAAAGTCCAATCGATTTTGCCGTTCCGTCCATAACCGTTCCACGCCCGGGGCGCTAGGGTTGGCGCTCAAGTGGAGGAACATCATGCGGTCAGAAGACTTCCGTGCCGACAAGGGGCGCCCGTTCACAGGGGCCGAGTATCTGGAAAGCCTGCGGGATGGCCGCGAGGTCTATATCAACGGCGAACGCATCGCCGACGTCACCACGCACCCGGCGATGCGCAATTCGGTGCGGTCGCTGGCGCGCCTCTACGACGCCCTGCACGATGCCAAACAGCGCGACGCTTTGACCTCGCCGACCGACACCGGTTCCGGCGGCTACACCCACAAATATTTCCGCGTCGCCAAGTCCTCCGCCGAGCTGGTCGCGCAGCAGACGGCAATCGCCGAGTGGTCACGCATGTCCTATGGCTGGATGGGGCGCACGCCCGACTACAAGGCGGCGCTGATGAACACGCTCGGCGCCAATGCCGACTGGTATGGGCCGTTCAAGGACAATGCGCTTTCCTGGCACAAGAGAGCCCAGGAAGCGGCGCTGTTCATGAACCACGCCATCGTCAACCCGCCGATCGACCGCCACAAGCCAGCCGAACAGGTGAAGGATGTCTTCGTCCACATCACCAGGGAGACCGATGCCGGCATCTATGTCTCCGGTGCCAAGGTGGTGGCGACGTCCTCGGCGCTGACCCACTACAATTTCCTGGCACAGGGATCGGCGACGGTGACCGAGGATCCGTCGCTATCGGTGATGTTCATCGTGCCGATGAATGCGCCGGGGATAAAGATGTTCTGCCGCGTCTCCTACGAGCAGACGGCCAATACGGTGGCGGCACCTTTCGACTATCCGCTGTCTTCGCGTTTCGACGAGAACGACGCGATCCTGGTGCTCGACAATGTCTTCATCCCCTGGGAGGACGTGCTGGTGCTGCGCGATGCGCAGAAAATCCTGTCGTTCCACCCGGCTTCCGGTTTCATGCATGGCTATTGCTTCCAAGGCTGCACGCGTTTCGCCGTCAAACTCGACTTCCTCGCCGGACTGCTGGCGAAGGCGCTGCGCGCCACCGGCGGCGATGCCTTCCGCGGCAACCAGGCAGCACTTGGCGAGGTCATCGCGCTGCGGCACATGTTCTGGAGCTTTTCCAATGCCATGGCCTACAATCCGATCCCGTGGGCGAATGGCGCGGTGCTGCCCAATCTGGAGGCTGCGCTCGCCTACCGGACCTTCATGTCGGAAGCCTATCCGCGCGTCATCGACACCGTGCGCCGGGTGATCGCCTCTGGCCTGATCTACCTGCCGTCATCGGTGCGCGACTTCGCCAATCCCGAGATCGACAAATACCTCGCCCAATATGTGCGAGGCTCCAACGACATGGGCCACATCGAGCGCATCAAAATCATGAAGCTGTTGTGGGACGCGACCGGCACCGAGTTCGGCGGCCGCCACGCGCTCTACGAGCTCAACTATGCCGGGGCGCCGGAAGAGGTGCGACTGCAGGTGCTGAAGGGTGCCGAACGCGGTGGGCGGCTGAAGGCGATGGAGGAACTGGTCGATACCTGCATGGCCGACTATGACGAGAATGGCTGGACCGGAGATACCTGGCTCAATCCACTTGCTTCGCCGGCTGAGTGAAATCAGATGGCCACGCAGATTTCGAAAGCCGATTTCCGCGACGCCATGGCGAGGGTCTGCGCGCCGGTGAACATCGTCACCACCGACGGTCCAGCGGGACGCGGCGGCTTCACCGCCACCGCCATGTGCAGCGTCTCCGACGAGCCGCCGACGCTCCTCGTCTGCATGAACGGCCGCTCGACGCAGGCTGCCATGTTCCTGTCCAACCAGCGCTTCTGCGTCAACGTGCTGACGCATGACCACATGCATCTGGCGGGAAAGTTCGCTGGCGCGACCAGGGACATGGAAGCGCGCTATTCGGCCGCGCGCTGGCAGACACTGACCTCCGGCACGCCGGCGCTGTCGGATGCGATCGTCAATTTCGATTGCGAGATCGAGACAGTTCACGTCGTAGGCACGCACAATGTGATGATCGGCCGGGTCATCGATGTCAGGCACGGCAGCGGCGGCTCGGCGCTGCTCTATGTCGACCGCAATTATACGCAGCCGACGCGGCTTGGCAGTTTTGGCGGCTGAACAGGGCGAAGCCGCCCGGACCGGAGAGCCTCAGCTCTCGCCGTCGATGAGGCTCTCCAGGAGATCGAGCAACTGCTCAAGTTTCTCGTGGCCAAAGCGCTGTTCGATCTCGTCATAGATGACGCGACGCTCGGGCGAGAGGGCATCGATCAGGGCGGAACCGGCCGGGGCGATGGTCAATACGACACGGCGGCCATCACCTTCAGCCTTGTTGCGGGTGATGAATTTGCGTCCCTCAAGCGCCTTGATGATGCGCGTCAGGCTGGGCGGCAACACCGATGCGCGATCGGCAAGTTCCGTCGCCTCGACCGGGCCGGCTTCGCTCAGCACACGCAGCACGCGCCATTGCTGTTCGGTCACGTCATGCGCCGCAAGCATCGGGCGAAACCGCGCCATCACCGCTTCGCGGGCGTGCAGAAGCGCCATTGGCAGGGAACGGCGGGTGTTTTCAGGCAGCAAGAAGAAGAGCCTCCCACGGTGGCTTGCGATCGAAAACAGGCCTTCCTTCAGCTGATTCCGCCCGCCAAAAGCCCGTCCTTGCCATCCCGTATCGTTGCGCCAAGCCCGATGCAAGACTTGACTTCGCGGATGCCTCATGTAATTAACGCGTTAACTACAGCAAGGCAAATGATCGGGGAGCGAAACGCCGTGCCTCACTTCTCCATCGAGTATTCGGCCAATCTCGATGCCAGGGTCGACATGGGCGAATTGTGCGCGCTGGTGTTGCGCACAGTGCTGGATACAGGGCTGTTCGAGACCGGCGCCGTGCGGGTCCGGGCTTTTCGCGCCGAGTCCTATGCCGTGGCCGACAGGCTGCCGGAAAACGCCTTCCTAGACATGTCGTTTCGCATCGGCACCGGGCGCAGTGCGGATGAGAAGAAGCGGACCGGCGAGGCCGTCTTCGCGGCGGTGAGCGAGCACCTTGCGGCGCTGTTCGAGACGCCGCATTTCGCCCTGTCGCTCGAGATCCGGGAAATCGACCCGGTGCTGAGCTGGAAGAAAAACGCAATCCACCCGCGACTGCGCGGCAAGTGACGGAAGCTGATATGTCCGACCTGCAAGGCAATCTGACGAAGGCCGAAGCCTATCTGGCCCGCTTCAAGCGAGACGGCGTGTTGAACCAGATCGGTGGCGAAGCGGTGCCGGCGCTCGACGGCGCGACGTTCGAAACGCTGTCGCCGGTCGACCTCAAGCCATTGGCGAGCGTTGCGCGAGGCGGCGGCGCCGACATCGACCGCGCCGCCAGGGCGGCGAAGGCGGCGTTTCCGGCCTGGGCCGCAATGCCGGGCGAGGCGCGCAAGAAGCTGCTGCACAAAATAGCCGACGCGATCGAGGCGCGCGCCGAGGAGATCGCCTTCGTCGAATGCATGGACACCGGCCAGGCGCTGAAGTTCATGGCCAAGGCGGCGTTGCGGGGTGCCGAGAATTTCCGCTTCTTTGCCGACCGCGCGCCCGAGGCGCGCGACGGCGAGACGCTGCGGACCACGGGCCAGGTCAACCTGACGACCCGGGTGCCGATCGGCCCGGTCGGCATCATCACGCCTTGGAACACGCCGTTCATGCTGTCGACCTGGAAGATCGCGCCGGCGCTGGCGGCCGGCTGCACCGTGGTTCATAAGCCGGCTGAATTCTCGCCACTGACCGCCCGCCTGCTGGTCGAGATCGCCGAGGAGGCCGGGCTGCCGAAAGGCGTCTGGAACCTCGTCAACGGTCTGGGCGAAGACGCCGGCAAGGCGCTGACCGAGCACCCAGATATCAAGGCGATCGGCTTCGTTGGCGAAAGCCGCACCGGTTCGATGATCATGCGCCAAGGTGCCGACACGCTGAAGCGCGTGCATTTCGAGCTCGGCGGCAAGAATCCGGTGATCGTCTTTGCCGACGCCGATCTGGAGCGCGCCGCCGATGCGGCCGTTTTCATGATCTATTCGCTGAACGGCGAACGCTGCACCTCGTCGTCGCGCCTGCTGGTGGAGGGATCGGTCTATGAAAGCTTCACCGCCAAGGTCACCGAGAGGGCGAAGCGCATCGTGGTCGGTCACCCACTCGATCCGAAAACGGTGGTCGGGCCGCTGATCCATCCGGTGCATGAAAAGAAGGTGCTGTCCTACATCGACATCGGCAGGTCGGAGGGTGCGACGCTCGCGGCCGGCGGCGGCAAGGTCGAAGGGCCGGGCGGCGGCTGCTATGTCGGCCCGACCCTGTTCACCAACGTCACCAACACCATGCGCATCGCGCAGGAGGAGATCTTCGGGCCGGTGCTGAGCGCCATTCCGTTTGCCGACGAAGCCGAAGCGCTGGCGCTGGCCAACGACACGCAATACGGCCTGACCGGCTACCTCTGGACGTCGGACGTTACCCGCGCCTTCCGCTTCACCGACGCGCTGGACGCCGGCATGATCTGGGTCAATTCGGAAAATGTGCGCCATTTGCCGACGCCGTTCGGCGGCGTCAAGAATTCCGGCATCGGCCGCGACGGTGGCGACCATTCCTTCGACTTCTACATGGAGACGAAGAACATCGCCTTCGCCACGACGGCGCACGCGATCCAAAAACTCGGCGGCTGATCAGAGGAAATCAAATGCCCTTGCCCAAGCCCAATCTCTACCCTGCCTTCAACATCGTGCGCCTCAGCCATCTCGAACTGGCCGTCACCGACCTCGCCAGATCCCGTGCGTTCTATGTCGACACACTCGGCCTGCAGGTCACCGACGAGACACCAGACACGATCTATCTGCGGGCGCTGGAGGAGCGCGGGCACCATTGCATCGTGTTGAAGAAGGCCTACACCGCCGAAGCGCGCGACCTCGGCTTCAAGCTGTTCTCCGAGGACGATCTCGACAAGGCCGAGCACTTCTTCAAGGGAAAAGGCCTGCCGGTCGAATGGGTCGAGCGGCCCTACCAGTCGCGCACCTTCCGCACGCGCGATCCGCACGGCATACCGCTTGAATTCTACGCCCAGATGGAGCGGCTGCCGCCGATCCATCAGAAGTATGCGCTCTATCACGGCGTCAAGCCGCTGCGCATCGACCATTTCAACTGCTTTTCGCCTAATGTCGACGAGTCCGTCGCCTTCTACAACGAGCTCGGCTTTCGCGTTACCGAATACACCGAGGATGCCAGCAGCGGAAAGCTGTGGGCCGCCTGGACGCATCGCAAGGGCGGCGTCCACGACATCGCCTTCACCAACGGCATTGGGCCGCGCCTGCATCACGTCGCCTTCTGGGTGCCGACGCCGCTCAACATCATCGACCTTCTCGACCTGATGGCGACGACCGGCTATTTGCCGAACATCGAACGGGGCCCCGGCCGGCACGGCATCTCCAACGCCTTTTTCCTTTACGTCCGCGACCCGGACAATCACCGCATCGAGATTTACTGCTCGGACTACCAGACGGTCGATCCGGACCTCGAGCCGATCAAGTGGGACCTCAAGGACCCGCAGCGCCAGACCCTGTGGGGCGCACCGGCGCCAAAAAGCTGGTTCGAGGAAGGCAGTGCATTTGCCGGGGTTGCGGCACGCCAGCCTGATCTGATGGCGTCGCCGATCATCGCGCCTTGATGGCGGACGCAGATCGAATGAGGAGGCCCGGATGACTGGACATGGGCGGCTCGCCACCTTTACCGTCGGCGGCACGGCGCGTTTTGGCGCGATCACCGGCAAGGGCGTGGTCGACCTGTCGGCCCGCCATGGCCAGTGGCCGACGCTGCGCGAGGTGATCGAGGCCGGCGCCTTGCTGCGGCTGGCGGAAGAGGCTGACGCCTACGCCCCCGATTTCCCGCTCGACGCCATCGCCTACGACATCCCGATCCCGTCACCGGAAAAGATCATCTGCGTCGGCGTTAATTATCCGGACCGCAACGAGGAGTACAAGGACGGCCAGGCGGCGCCTTCGAACCCGTCGCTGTTCATCCGCTTTCCGCGCTCCTTCGTCGGCCATGGCACGCCGCTGGTGCGGCCGCCGGACTCTTCGCAGCTCGACTATGAGGGCGAGATCGTCATCGTCATCGGCAAGGCCGGCCGGCGCATTGCCGAGGCCGACGCACTCGGTCACATCGCGGCGCTGTCGCTGTGCAACGAGGGCACCCTCCGCGACTGGGTGCGGCATGCCAAGTTCAACGTCACGCAAGGCAAGAATTTCGACCGAAGCGGCTCGATCGGCCCGTGGCTGGTGCCTTTCACGGATGAGGCGCAGATTGCCGACATCGCGCTGACCACCCGCGTCAATGGCGAGTTGCGCCAGCAGGACCGCACCAGCCGGATGATCTTCTCGTTCCGCAAGATCATCGCCTATGTCTCCACCTTCACCACGCTGGTGCCTGGCGACGTCATCGTCACCGGCACGCCGACAGGTGCCGGCGCCCGCTTCGAGCCGCCGATCTGGCTGAAGCCGGGCGATGTGATCGAAGTGGAGGCCGAAGGCATCGGCGTGCTAAAAAATGGCGTCGTCGACGAGGCGGCCCAATGACCCCTCTGCAAGTGGAAGACGCCGCGGCGCGGCTGTTCGAGGCCGAGCGTTCGCGCCGCCAGATCCGCCTGCTCAGCCTCGATTTTCCCGAGGCAACGATGGAGGACGCCTATCGCGTCCAGGCGGCGCTGGTGCGGCGCAAGGTCGATGCCGGGCTGAAGCCGAAGGGCTGGAAGATCGGGCTGACCTCCAAGGCCATGCAATATGCGCTCGCCATCGACACGCCCGATTCGGGCGTGCTGTTCGACGACATGTTCTTCAGTGATGGAGCGACGGTTCCCCCCGGCCGCTTCATCCAGCCGCGTGTCGAGGCCGAGATCGCCTTTGTCATGAAGACACCGTTGAAGGGCCCCGGCGTGACCATCTCCGACGTGCTCGACGCCACTGACTACATCACGCCGGCGCTCGAAATCCTCGACACGCGCATCGAGCGCGTCAATGCGGAGACGAAGAAGTCGCGCACCTTCTTCGACACGATTTCCGACAATGCCGCCAATGCCGGCATCGTCATCGGCGGAAGGCCGCAGCGGCCGCAGGAGACCGACATGCGCTGGATCGGCGCCATCGTCTCGCGCAATGCCGAGGTCGAGGAGACCGGGCTTGGCGCCGGCGTGCTCAACCATCCGGCGATGGGCATTGCCTGGCTGGCCGACAGGCTCGCCCGCTACGGCCTGTCGATCGCGGCTGGAGAGGTGGTCCTGTCGGGGTCCTTCGTTCGACCCGTCGAGGCGCGGCCCGGCGACACTATCGTCGCCGATTTCGGCAGTTCGGGAACCGTCAGCATTCACTTTTCCTGACGGGCGGCCAACCCCGATCAGCCGCCATGCAGATAGGCAATCACCACATCGGCGGCGATGCTCGACATGCGCATGCCGACATCCCTGGTGATGTCGCCTTCGACACGGCTCTGCACCCATCCGAGGAAGGCGAAGGCGCGCAACGCTGAAAACAGCGGCAGTGCGGCGATGTCCCGCGGGGTCAGATCCCGCTCTAGCCGATATCCGTCGAGCAGGGCGGTCTCGATCAGTGGATAGATCGCCTCCTCGCGGTTCTGGTAGAGGGCGACGGCAAGGTCATACATGTGCCAGCCATAGCCGCAATCGTCGAAGTCGATGATGCGGATCGCGCCCTCATGGACGAGCACATTCTCGCGCACCAGGTCGGCATGGATGATGCCAAAATTGCGGGCGCTGCGTTCATGATCCGACAGCGCCTGCACGGCCTTTTCGCGCGCCTGGAAAACCAGCTCCCGACGGGAGCCGTCGAGGAAGGGAGAGGTCTCGAAGCGGCCCCAGTTCGGGTTCGGGCCGAAGAAACCGTCGAAATCCCAGGCATGGCGGGCGAAGCCGGCGGGTGGTGTCCAGACGGCAGAGACATTGTGCATGTGGGCGATGGTTCGGCCGATCGCCGTGAAGACCTGTCTTGCCTGCTCGGGCGTGAAATCCAGCGGCACGCCTCGTGCGCCGACAGCGCGGCCTTCCAGCCAGGAGAGACAATCGACCTGACGCGGCGGCGTTAGAGAGCCTGTGCTGACCGGTACGAACAAGTCGCCGCTCAGCGCCGGGATGGGAGATGGCGTGGCGACGCCGGCAGATTGCAGGAAGCCCATCCATTGCAGCTCCGAGAGCAACGCCTCGTCCGAGTGATAGCCAAGCCGATGAATGCGCATGGCCGCCGGTCGCCCATCGGGTAGGCGGACACGAAACACCGCATTCTCGCGGTACTTCAGCAGCTCCGGCTCACCGTAACGAACCCCCCAATGTTCGAGCGCACGCCGGGCAAGCCCTGTGACATCCGCTTCCGTCTCTGGCTCTGACTTCGTGGAAACAGCGTTCACGCCGGCACTCCGCCAACTTCGCCAAGCACCTCGTCGAGCGTGCCGATCAGAAAGGCGGCATTGTCGCGCGAGAACGGCATCGGCGGGCGGATCTTCAGCACATTGCCGTGGATGCCGGTCTTGCCCATCAGTACGCCGCGATGGCGCATCCGGTTGGCGACTTGCTCGGCAATGTCTGGCGCTGGCTCACGCGTCTCGCGGTCGTGAACCAGCTCGGCACCAAAGAACAGCCCGGCGCCCCTGACCTCGCCGATGCATTCATGGCGGTCGGCAAGCGGGCGCAGCAGGCCCAGTGCATAGGCGCCGACATCGCGCGCGTTGGCGACGAGGTTCTCCTGCTCCAATACATCGAGAACGGCATTCGCCACCACAGACGAAACCGGGTTGCCGCCAAACGTGTTGAAGTAGCGGAAAGCATTGCGGAAGGTCGCCAGGATCTCCCTGGTGCTGACCACGGCGGCGACCGGATGGCCGTTGCCCATCGGCTTGCCCATGGTGACGATGTCGGGAACGAAGCCGGCGCGCTGGTGGCCCCAGAAATGGCTGCCGGTGCGCCCGAAGCCGGGCTGCACCTCGTCGGCGATGACCAGGCCGCCGGCCTCGCGCACGGCATGCACCGCGTCATCGAAGAATCCGGATGGCAGCGCCGGGAAGCCTTCGTTGGCGAGCAGCGGACACAGGATCATGCCGGACAGGCCGATGCCGTCCTGCTGCAGCGAGGCGATGGCTTGAAGCACCGCGTCGCCAAAAGCCTTGCCGTTGGCCATCGCATCCGGATGGCGATAGCTGTCGGGCGCCGGCACCAGCCTGACATGGCGGGCACGGCCGCCGACCGGCGGCATGCGCGTGCTGAGCTGCGAAACGGCGGAAGTGTTGCCGTGATAGGTGGCGTCGGTGGCGATGATGCCCATGCGGCCGGTCGCCGCCTGCGCCATGCGCAGCGCGATGTCGTTGGCCTCGCTGCCGGTGCAGGTCAGGATGGCGGTGGACAGGCTGGCATCGAAGGTCGCGGTCAGCCGTTCGACATAGTCGAGGATGGCCGTGTGCAAATAACGCGTGTGGGTGTTGAGCAGACTTGCCTGCCGGCACAGGGCCTCGACCACATGCGGGTGGCAATGGCCGACATGGGCGACATTGTTGTAGGCATCGAGATATTTGCGGCCGTCGGCGTCATGGAGCCAGACGCCTTCGCCGCGCACCAGATGCACGGGCTCGTCATAGAACAATTGCGATTTTGCGCCGAGCAGGCGGGAACGCCGGCTAACCAGCGCATCCTCGGCCAGTTTTTCCTGCGAATAAGCCATTTCTTACCGAACTCCGTTGTGTCCGCTAATCCGTCAGAGCTTCGACAGGCCAGCATCCAGCGCTTCGCCGATCTTCGCGACGTCGGCGGCGCTGATGATGAGCGGCGGCGACAGGATGATGTTGTTGCCGGAGACGCGCAGCATGACGCCGGCTTCATAAGCCGCCTCCGAAACCACGGCCATGGTTTTCTTGTCGGCAGGCTTCTTGGTGGTTCGATCCGAGACCAGTTCGAGCGCCGCCATCAGGCCCTTGTACCTGACATCGCCGACGATGGCGTGCCTTGCCTTCAGCCCTTCCAGCACGGCTGCCAGCTCGATGCCCCGCGCGGCCGCGTTCTCGTCCAGGCGAAGCCGCTTTGTCTCGGCAAGGGCCGCCAGCCCCGCGGCGCAGCCGACCGGGTGGCCGGAATAGGTATAGCCATGGCCGATCGAGCCGAAGCTGGTCTTATCGGTTTCAAAGACATCGGCCACCTTGGCGCCGATCAACGTGGCGCCGAGCGGGAAATAGCCCGAGGTGATCGCCTTGGCGATGGTCATGAAATCCGGCTTCACGCCCGACAGCCGCGAGCCCGACCATGCGCCCGAGCGGCCGAAGCCTGTCACCACCTCATCGGCGATCAGCAGGATTTCGTGGCGGTCGCAGATTTCACGCACCAGCGGCATGAAGCTTTCATGCGGGACGATGACGCCGCCGGCACCCAGGACCGGCTCCATGATGAAAGCGGCGATCGTGTCGCCGCCCTGGAAGGCGATTTCGTCCTCCAGCGCCCTGGCGCACAGTTTCGCCAGGCGTTCCGGGTCGGCCTCGTCGAAAGGGTTGCGGAAGGTCCACGGCGCCGGGATGTGGAAGACACCGGGCAGCAGCGGCTCGTAGTTGCGGCGGAAATTGGCGTTGCCGTTGACCGACGCGCCGCCGAAATGCGTGCCATGATAGCCCTTCTTCAGGGCGAGAAACTTGGTGCGGTCGCCCTGGCCACGGATCTTCCAGTATTGCCGGGCCAGCCGCAGCGCGGTTTCGACCGAATCCGAGCCGCCCGAGGTGAAAAACGTCCGCACCATGCCTTCCGGTTCGAACCATTCACTGAGCTCGTAGGCGAGCTCGATCGACGGTCCGGTCGAGGTGCCGCGAAAGCCGGAATAGTAGGGCAGCGCGCCGAGCTGGTCGGCGATCGCCTTCTTGATCGGGTCGCAGCTGTAGCCGAGATTGACGTTCCACAGGCCGCCGACCGCGTCGAGCACGCTGTTGCCGTCGATGTCGGTGACGGTGACACCCTCACCCTTCATGATAATCTTCGGCGGATTGGCCCGCATCTCGGCTGGATGCGCCATCGGATGCCAGATCGGCTTGGCGTTTGTCTCGGTGAGGAAATTGATGTCGCGCATGACAGGCTCCGCAAATGGTCTCAGACGGCCGGGACGAGGTCGAAATGGCCGAGGGCCTCGGCATAGGAAAGTGCTGGCCGCGCAACGTCGAAATGAACGGTGCGCATGCCTGCGGCACGACCGCCATCGACATTGCGCTGCTGGTCGTCGACGAAGACGCAGGACTCGGCAGGCAGGCCAAGCGCCTCGGTGACGAAGGCATAGGCGCGGGGATCGGGCTTGAGGATGCCGGTATAAGTGGCGTCTACGATGGTGCCGAACAGGCCGAGCAGCGGCAGCCGCCGGCGGAAGTCGGCGCCATAGAACAGATCGAGCTCGTTGGACAGGATTGCGAGCCGAAAACCCGCCGCATGGACGGCGCGGATGGCACGGTCGGCCTCGGGCCGCACCACTTTTTCCGGTTCGGCGCCGCGCGCACGCTGGACGAAGGTTTCCATCGCCTGCCAATCCTCGCCGACGAGCCGGCCGACTTCACCGGTGCGGGTGCGCCAGTAGTCGCGCTCGCTGATCTCGTCGGCCTGCATCGAGCGCCACAGCGGATCGCTGTCCGGATCGAACGGCCCGCGCCATTGCAACGTTCCCTCGATGAGGCCGAGCGCCTGTTCGGTCAGCGCATGCGTCTCGAACAGCGTTCGGGTGACGACGCCGCCGAAATCAAGAACCAGCGCCTGGGCCAAAGGAGTGCTCAAGCGGCCACTCCCTTGACTGGTGTGCCGCGCGGGACAATGCCCTCCTCGACCCAGCGGTCAAAAATCTCGAGCGCCTTGCCGACGAAGTCCTCGCTGTTGATGTGGGCGTCGATCTCATGGAACTCGACGCATGCGGGAATGGTCTTGCGCATTTCGTCGACGAAGGCGGCAAGGGCTTCGGGCTCGTACAGCGGCTCGCCCTGCATGTCCCATTCCTGGATGCCGCCGGAAGGCAGGATGAAGGCTGAGCGCCCCTTCGCCGCGCCGAGCTTGGCGGCGATGGTTCTGGCGACCTGGCGACGATCGTCGGCGTCGACTGTGACCGAGCCGATCAGCCGGTTGTGGGCATGGAACGGGCGCTCGGAGAATTTAGCCGGCAAATCCTGCCAGGTCGGCAGATCGACCATATCGACCGCGCCGGGCGCGGCGATCTGCGGAATGCCACGAGCGCCGGCATTTTCCAGGCGGTCTGCGCCGGAACTGACGACGGAGCCGGCGAGATGGTTGGTGATTTCCTGCAGGCTGAAGTCGAACACCGCGCAGAAGCGCCCTTGTCCGGCAATCGATTCGAAGGCGCGGCCGCCCATGCCGGTGGTGTGGAAGACGGCGACGTCATAGCCGCGCCGCTCCAGCGCCGGCTTCAGCGTCTTCATGTAGCGCAGGCAGCTGCTGCCCAGCGACGTCATGCCGACGGTCGGTCCGATGGCGGGTGCTGACGTGCGCGACGCCAGCACGATCTTCGCCGCGCCGACGACCGCGCCGCAGGCTTGCGACAGGACCAGCTTGCAGATGCTGTTGAGGCCATAGAGCCCCCCTGCCCAGAGGATCATCATCAGGTCGGGCGCGACGCGTTCGGGCGGGATGAGATGCGAATAGGCGATGGTCGAGACGACGAATTTCGGCACGCCGAGCGGCAGGCAAAGCGCGACATCGAGCGCCAGGTCGGTTCCCATCGAGCCGCCGATGGCGATGAAGGCGTCGATCTGGCCGCGTTGATGAAGCTGACGCGCCAGTTGCACGGCGCCGCCGGCCATCAGTGTCATGGCGGTGTTTTCATCACCGCTCGAGACGATCTCGGCGATCGTCACTTCCACGGCCCGGGCGACGGCGTGCTTGTCGTGATCCGGGCTGTAGGGCGGGTCGCCCAGCACGCTGACATCCATCATCACCGCGCTGCCGCCCGAGGCCTCGATGCATTGCTTCATGAACTGAAGCTCATCAGCCTTGGTGTCACCCGTGCCGATCACCAGGATGCGGGGCGCCGTCTCTGCAGACATCATGCCTGCCTCCTGAGGTTTTGCAGGTTTTCGCCATTGAGGCGCATCGAAATCTCCCGTGCCGCGGCCATCACCGCAAGTCCCCGTTCCGCGATCGCCGCCGCCGTCGTCCTGGCCTTTGGCGCCGCCACCGCGATCGTGCCGAGCGCAAAGCCGTCGGCCGCGCGGATCGCCGCCGCGACGCTGATCACGCCCTCCTCGAAACCCTGATCGCAGATCGAATAGCCGCGGTCACGCGTCTCGCCGATGGAGCGGGAAATGGCGGCCGGCTCGATGAGCGTATGCGCCGTGAAAGCATCTAGCGAGCCCGTCAGGCATGCCTTGACGGTCTCGTCGCGGGCGAAGGCCAGGTAGGCGATGCCCGATGCGGTGGAGTGCAAGGGCAAAAGCTGGCCGATATCGACATTGACCCGATTTGCCCAGGCCGGATGTTCGACATGGACGGTAACCAGCGTGTCGACGCCGAATTCCGAGAGGTGCACGGTCTCTGCGGTCGAGGCCGCGAGATCCCGCACCAGGGGAACCGCCGTCTGCAGGAAGGGAAAGCGCGCCTCGCGGATGCGCGCCAGCCGCGACAGACCGGCGCCGAGGCGATAGTGCCGGGTGGCGGCATCCTGCTCGACGAAGCCGTGGCCGGTCAGCGCCAACAGCAGCCGTCGTGTCGTCGCCTTGTCGAAGCCCGACCGGCGCGCCAGGTCGGACAGTCCGAGCGCGGGCTCGTCGACGGTGAACAGCTCCAGAAGTGAAATCGCCTTGCCGACCGTACCCAACCCTGCCTCCGGATAATCATTTAACGTGTGAATTAACTTGACAGGCATCGGCTTTGTTTGCAAGTCTATATTCAAAATAAGGGTTCAAATAATGAACCGACATCCAGAGCGCATGGGACAGGCCGATCGGCCGGCGAGCCTGAGGGTTCGCATACAGGAGGGACCAATGTCAGCAGTTTCGGAGCAGG
Source organism: Mesorhizobium bavaricum (assembly GCF_056781655.1). NCBI lineage: Bacteria > Pseudomonadati > Pseudomonadota > Alphaproteobacteria > Hyphomicrobiales > Phyllobacteriaceae > Mesorhizobium > Mesorhizobium bavaricum. The sequence continues at coordinate 961,966 of NZ_CM165566.1, forward strand.
CGCCAGCCAACAGGCTGCGCAAGAACAGTCTCGGCGTCGGCGCCATCACCTTCATGGTGATTTCAGCGGCGGCTCCCCTTACCGCGGTCGCCGGCGGCACGCCGCTCGGCATGCTGATGGGCAATGGCGCCGGCTTCGCCGGCACCTATCTCATCGTGACCATCCTGCTGCTTTTGTTCGCAGTCGGCTATGTGACGATGTCGCGCCATGTCGGCAATGCCGGCGCCTTCTATGCCTATGCGGCGCGCGGGCTCGGCGGCCTGGCCGGCGGCGCCACGGCCCTGATCGCCATCCTGTCCTACAACGCCATGCAGATCGGCGTCATGGGCCTGCTCGGTGCGGCCACATCAGGGCTGTTCGCCGGCTGGGGCATCAACCTGCCCTGGTGGGTGTGGAGTTTCATCGCCATCGCGCTGGTCGCCGTGCTCGGTTACCGGCAGGTCGACCTGTCGGCCAAGATCCTGACGGTGCTGGTGCTGTGCGAATATCTGGTGGTGCTGGTCCTCGACGTCGCCATCCTCAAGACCGGTGGCGATAGCGGCCTGTCGATGGCGCCGTTCAGCTGGAGCCAGATCACATCAGGCGCGCCGGCCATCGCCATCCTGTTCTGCTTTGCCGCCTTCATCGGTTTCGAGGCGACGACCATCTATGCCGAGGAAGCCCGCGACCCCGAGGTCACGGTTCCGCGCGCCACCTATTTCTCCGTGCTGCTGATCGGTGTCTTCTACATGGTCACGGCATGGCTGATGGCGGTCGGCGCCGGTGTCGACAAGCTGCTGCCGGCGCTGCAGGGGCTGCAGGATCCAACGACCTTCCTGTTCGGCCTGTCTGATCGTTATGCCGGAACGATGCTGTCGCAGGCGATGAGCATCCTGTTCGTGTCGAGCCTGTTTGCCGGCGTGCTGGCGTTCCACAACGCGGTTGCCCGCTACATCTATGTCTCTGGTCGCGAGAAGCTTTTGCCGCAAACGATCGGTGTGACGCATTCGGTGCACCAGAGCCCGCATGTCGCCTCGGTCATCCAGAGCGTGCTCGCCGCAATCGTCGTCGGGCTGTTCGCCGTGCTCGGCCTCGATCCGGTGCTGGCACTGTTTTCGTGGCTGACCAATGTCGCGACGCTCGGCGTCATCGTCATGATGGCGGTGGCGTCGCTCGCCGTGGTGATGTTCTTCCGGGCCAATCCGGCTGCGCAGGAGAATGCGTTGAAGACCACCATCCTGCCCGGACTGACCTTCATCGCCTTCGTCGTCATCATCTATCTGATCGTCATCAATTTCGGTGGCCTGTCGGGCGCCAGCGGCTTCCTCGGCGTATTCCTGCCGGGACTGGTGCTGATTGCGGCGGTGGTCGGCCTGCTGCTGGCGAGCGCGCTGAAGAGCCGCGATCCGGTCGCCTTCGAAAACCTCGGCCAGCCATTGAAAGATTGAGCAAAGCAGAAGGGGGCGGTCACGCCGCCCCCTCACGCAAAGGGAGTGGCGGCCTTGAGCTTTGCCGAAAACATCACCGTCGAGGCGCTGGAGGCCGATCCCTATCCGATCTATGCCGAGCTCCGGCGCAGCGCCCCAGTCGCCTTTGTGCCGGCGGTCAATCTGTGGTTCGTCACCCGCTGGAAGGATGTCGAGAGCGTCGCGAAATCGCCCGACATCTTTTCCGCCGTCGTCGGCTCATCGCCCGTTGAGCGCTCGTTCGGCAAGCCGACCATCCTGACCACCGACGGCGAGACCCACAAGCAATTGCGCGGAGGTGTCGACCCGAAGTACCGGCCGCGCACCGTCGCCGCCTATGCCGGCGATCTCGTGCGGTCGATCGCCGAGCCCTATCTCGACCGCATCGCCGAACAAGGTGCGGCTGAGCTGATGGCCGACTATTTCGAGCCGGTGTCGACGCTCAGCCTGGCACGCTCGCTCGGCCTTGCCGACATCGACATGCCGACGCTGCGCCGCTGGTTTTACGGCCTTGCCCAAGGTGCCATCAATTTCGAGAACGATCCCAAGCGGCAGGAGATCGCCGATGCGATCAGCGCCGAGGTCGGCGCCGCCATCCTGCCGACGTTGGAGCGGCTTGCGCGTGAGCCCGATGACTCCGCGCTGTCGCACATGCTGCATGACGGCATGCCGGAAGGCACAACACGACCGATCGACTTCCTGATGCCAAGCATCAAGGTCATCCTGCTCGGCGGCATGCAGGAGCCCGGACATGGCGCCGGCTCGATCCTCGCCGGCCTGCTTTCGCATCCCGCACAATTGCGGCAGGTCCTCGATGACCTGGAAATCTTCGTGCCGAAGGCCGTCGACGAGGGCCTACGCTGGGTCGCGCCGATCGGTACGCAGACGCGGCAGACGACGCGGGCGGTCGAGCTTGGCGGCGTGACGATCCCGGCCGGCGCCGCGGTCGCGGCACTTGTCTCCTCGGCCAGCCGCGACGAGAGCCGCTTTGCCGACCCCGACCGTTTCGATATCAACCGCGACGAAGGCAACCATGCCGCCTTCGGCTTTGGCCATCATTTCTGTTCGGGCCGGTTTTTCGCGCGCGAGCAGATGTGCCTTGCGGTGAGGCTGCTGCTGCTGCGCTTCCCCGATCTCCGCCTGGTGCCGGGCAAGGAGCCGGTGTTTCGCGGCTGGGAATTCCGGGCGCCAACCACATTGCATGTTAGTTTCGGAGCCAATCCCAAATGATCAGCCAGAATGCCATCGACACGCTGCGCAAGACGGAAATCGGCGCGCGGGACCTGTTCATCGATGGCGAACAAACCGAAGGGACAAGCGGCGCGACGCTGCCGGTGATATCACCAATCGACGGTCGCCCCTTCGCCAGCATCGCCGACGGCAATGCCGCCGACATCGACCGTGCCGTCCGGTCGGCGCGCAAGGCCTTCGAGAACGGTTCGTGGTCGCGCTCGGCACCCGCCTTTCGCAAGAAAGTGCTGACAAAACTCGCCGAGCTGGTCGAAAAGCATGCAGACGAGCTGGCGGTGCTTGGCGTGCGCGACAATGGCACCGAGATCGGCATGGCCTACAAGGCGGAACCGCTCTCGGCGGCTGGTACCATCCGCTACTATGCCGAGGCGATCGACAAGATCTATGGCGAGATCGCGCCGACGGCCGACAATGTGCTCGGGCTGATTCACAAAGAGCCGCTCGGCGTCGTCGGTGTCATCGTGCCGTGGAATTTTCCGCTGATGATCGGCGCCTGGAAGATCGCGCCCGCGCTGGCCGCCGGCAATTGCGTGGTGGTCAAGCCGCCTGAGATCGCCTCGCTCACCCTGCTGCGGCTGGCCGAGCTGGCCAGCGAGGCTGGACTTCCCGCCGGTGTGCTCAATGTCGTCACCGGGCGCGGCTCGGTCACTGGTGAAGCGCTCGGCCTGCATATGGATGTCGACGCCATCGCCTTCACCGGCTCGGGGCCGGTCGGCCGCCGGCTGCTCGAATACGCCGCGCGTTCCAATCTGAAGCGCGTCTTTCTCGAACTCGGCGGCAAGTCGCCCAACATCGTCTTTGCCGATGCCCCGGACCTCAAACAAGCGGCGGTCGTCTCGGCCAATGGCATCTTTCGCAATTCCGGCCAGGTCTGCGTTGCCGGCTCGCGCCTTCTTGTTCAATCGTCGGCCTATGACCGCTTCATGGACGAGCTTCTCTCGGCAACCACACGGCTGAAGGTTGGCGATCCGCTCGATCTCTCGAGCGACGTCGGCGCGGTGTCGAGCGCCGAACAGCTGAGCAAGAATCTCGACTTCGTCGCCCGAGCCGAGGCTGAGGGCGCCCGTCTCGTCACCGGTGGCGAACGCATTCTTACTGAGACCGGCGGCAGCTACATGGCGCCGACGATATTCGAGAATGTGACGCAAGAGATGCAGCTTGCCCGCGAAGAGGTGTTCGGGCCGGTGCTCGGCGTCATGCGTTTCGAGACCGAGGAGGAAGCGGTGCGCCTTGCCAATTCGACCGTCTACGGCCTTGCCTCAGCGGTGTGGACCGCCAACCTTTCCACCGCCCACCGCATGGTGCGCGCCATCAATGCCGGCGTCGTCCACGTCAACACCTATGGCGGCGCCGACATCACCGTGCCGCTCGGTGGCGTCAAGCAGTCCGGCTTCGGCCGCGACAAGTCGCTGCACGCGATGGACAAATATCTCGATCTGAAGACGGCATGGATCGCGCTTTGAGATCTGCGTCAGCGCTGGTCTCTCTCCGAATCTGACATTCCCGCCAAGGCGTACCGGATCGCAGCGCAGCCCGCTGCGGTCGTCCGGCGACGTCTTGTGCTCACTCTCCTGAAAACTTTGAGAGAATATTCCCGGCTTTGACGAGAACGGCGAAACGCGTTCTTTGATAAAGTCGATAGAATTTCTGACGATGTGATCAAGGCTCGGCAATCCGCCTGGCTGCATGACTTCACAACCGCAGAGATCAATCATGACTGACTTCAGAAACACTTTTCCATCTTCCCTTTGGTCACCCCTCAACCGGCGCAGCGGCCTTGCTCTGCTGTTCGCATCGGCCGTCGCCATCGGCAGCCTGATGGCGCCCCATGCGTCGTTCGCCGAGGACAAGAAGGCGATCAAGGTCGGCATCATCAGCGGCGAGGACGAGGACGTGTGGCGGGTCGTCGTCGCGCAGGCGGCCGAAAAGGGCCTCGCCATCGAGACCGTGGTGTTCAACGACTACACTCAGCCCAACGAGGCGCTGGAGCGCGGCGAAATCGACGCCAATGCCTTCCAGCACCAGCCCTATCTCGACAACCAGATCAAGACGCAGGGCTACCATATCGTTCGCGTCGGCTACACCGGCGTCTGGCCGATCGGCCTCTACTCGAAGAAGTACACCAAGGTCACCGACCTGCCCGAGGGCGCGGTGATCGGCGTGCCGAACGATCCATCCAATGAAGGCCGGGCGCTACGCGTGCTGCAGAACGAGGGCGTGATCAAGCTGAAGGAGGGCACCGGCATTCTCGCCACAACCGCCGACATCGCCGAAAATGCCAAGAAGGTGGTGATCAAGGAACTCGACGCCGGCATCGTCGGTCGCTCGGTGGAGGATCTCGACGCGGCGGTGGTCAACACCGACTGGGCGCTGAAAAGTGGCCTGACGCCGGAAAACCGAATCGCGCAGGAGCCCATCGCCGACAACCCATACCGCAACTTCATCGCGGTGAAGGCCGGCAATGAGAACGAGGGCTGGGTCAAGACGTTGGTCGCGTCCTATCAGAACGAGGCGGTGAAGGCCGAGTTCGACAAGGTCTACAAGGGCACCGGCCTCAGCGCCTACTAGGGATAATGTGCCTGCTTTGACTGGGAAGGCGGTCCGCGCAACGCGCGGGCCGCAATCGTATTTTTGGGATATGCGTATGAACCAGCATTTCGCCGCAACAGCCGAAACCACGGACCAGGCCGCCGCAACACCGCAGGATGTTGTGCGCCTTGTCGACCTGAAGCGCCGCTTTGGCACCACGCCGGCACTCGATGGCATCTCGCTGACGGTGCGCAAGGGCGAGATCCTCGGCATCATCGGCCGCAGCGGCGCCGGCAAATCGACGCTGATCCGCTGCCTGAACGGGCTGGAGCGGCCCGATTCCGGCGAGGTGTTCATCGAGGGTCGCGAGATCAGCCGGCTCGGCGAGCGCGACCTGCAGCCGCTGCGAAGGCGCATCGGCATGATCTTCCAGCATTTCAACCTGCTGTCGGCCAAGACGGTCGAGGACAATGTGGCGCTGCCGCTGAAGATCGAGGGGCGGCCTAATGCCGAGCGGCTGCAACGGGCCGCCGAACTGCTTGACCTCGTCGGCCTGTCGGAGAAGGCCAAGGCCTATCCGGCGTCACTGTCGGGCGGCCAGAAGCAGCGCGTCGGCATCGCCCGGGCGCTTGCGGCGCGGCCGGCGCTGCTGCTGTCGGACGAAGCCACCTCGGCGCTCGATCCGGAGACGACGCGGTCGATCCTTGCCTTGCTGAAAGACATCAACCGGCAGCTTGGCCTGACCATCCTGCTGATCACCCATGAGATGGAGGTAATCCGTTCGATTGCCGATCGTGTGGCGGTGATCGATGCCGGGCGCATCGTTGAGGAAGGGCCAGTCTGGTCGGTGTTTGCCGACCCGCGCTCGGACATCACAAGAAGCCTGCTGGGCGCCATCCGGCCGCAATTGCCGGCAGAACTCGCAGCCCGGCTGGTGCCGTCAGCCGGCACGGAAACAATCCTGCGCGTCGACGTGGCCGGCGAAGCGGCGCGCGGTCCGCTGCTGTCCGACCTTGCCACCGCCGTTCCGGGCCCCTTCCGTCTCATCCACGGCGGCGTCGACCATATCCAGCAGCAGCCTGTCGGTACGCTGTTCCTGGCCGTGCCGGGCAGCGACGCAGGACATCTCGCGCACGTAATCACATTCTTGAAGGCCCGCCAGGCGCGGGTGGAGGTGCTCGGCCATGTCGCCAATCCTGTTTGAGCTTTTGCTGCGTTCGATCTGGGAAACCGTGCTGATGACGGCCGCGTCCGGCCTGATCTCGCTGGTCTTCGGCCTGCCGCTGGGGCTGGCGCTGATCGTCACCGAACGCGGCGGCATTGCCGAAAGCCTGTGGTTGAACCGCGCGCTCGGCGCCGTCATCAACGGCTTCCGCTCGGTGCCCTTCATCATCCTTCTGGTGGCACTGATCCCGGTGACACGCCTGATCGTCGGCACCTCGATCGGCACCTGGGCGGCGATCGTGCCGCTGTCGATCGCCGCCACGCCCTATTATGCGCGCATCGCCGAAGTGTCCCTGCGCGAAGTCGACCGCGGCTTGATCGAAGCGGCGCGCGCCATGGGCGGCAACCGCTGGACGATCATCCGCGAGGTGCTGGTGCCCGAAGCGCTACCCGGCATCGTCGCCGGCTTCACGGTAACGCTGGTGACGCTGATCGGCGCCTCGGCCATGGCCGGCGCCATCGGTGCCGGCGGGCTCGGCGACCTCGCTATCCGCTACGGCTATCAGCGCTTCGAAACGTCAGTCATGATCGCCGTGGTCATCGTGCTGATCATCCTGGTCTGCGGCATCCAGTGGGCGGGCGACCGGCTGGTGGCGAGGCTGGATCGGCGGTCCTAAGGACTGGCCGCCGATCTGGGGACGTTGTCTTCCATACGAGCCTGTAGCTGTGCTTTCTGAACCACAAAGCCCGCAGATCATGGCTTGGACGAGGTCTGCGTCGCGAGGTTGGGACGAAGAAGTTCAGTAGTTGCCGACGTCGTCGTCAGGTTGACGTCCTGGACTATTCGCACCAAGGCCAGTAGCCGCCCCGTAAGCCTTCCAGGTCGCAGAGGCATATGCCGCTGCTATGCTGTACAAAAATCGGCCAAGGTGGACCTTACGCCACTTCGGCAGTTCGTTCGCGAGCGTTTCACCTGCCTTTCCCAAAACCTCTGTGACGATGGACATTGGAGTTTCCTCTCGGATGTTGTTAGTTGCGAGAGGCAACATCGAATGCGGGGCGTGAGATGCCTGTGAAAAGCTCGTGAATATCGCGAAAAAAGCAGAAATTCAGAGTACATCGCGATGAGCCCGGCCCGGCTCGATCTCCTGGGTGGTTTTCACCTGACGTCGCCGCAGGGGAAACCCTTGGAGATGCCCGCCAAGAAGAATAGAGCACTCCTGGGCATTCTCTCCGTAGCGCCGAACCAGGAGGTGACGCGTCACAAGCTGGCTGCTCTTCTGTGGAGCGATCGAGGTGAGGAGCAGGCGAGAAACAGCCTGCGCCAGGCCCTGGCTGCTATCCGCAAAGACTTTGCCGGGTTGGGAGCCGACGCCTTGGTCCTGGTCGGGGATCGCGTCGCGCTCAATCCGAAATTGTTCACCATAGACGTAACTGAATTCGTCGCAGCATCCGCGAGCCGCGATACAGCCGATCTTCGGCGGGCAGCCACCCTCTATGCCGGGCCTTTTCTTGATGGGTTGAGCACGTCCGACAACGCTTTCGAGGATTGGCTGCGCGAAGTCCGTGCCGACCTGTCCTCGCGCGCAATCGATGTGTTCCAAGTTTTGGCTGAATCGGTGAGCGGTACCGAGCGCGTTGCTATTTCCGAACGGCTGGTTGCTCTTGATCCGCTGCGGGAGCCGTCGCATGCCGCGCTGATGCGGGCGCATATCGCCTCGAGTCAGGCTGCGCTCGCCATCAAGCAGTATGAGGCGTGCAAGCTGTTGCTGAAGCGCGAGCTGAACCTGGAGCCAGGTGACGAGCTTCGGCTATTGCGCCGGAGCATGGACGAGACGCCCAGACCGCACACCGGTGGCGCATCAAGCCGCGGGCCAGTCGTTGCAGTCCTTGCATTCGAGAATATGAGCAGCGACCCCAGCCAGGAATATTTCAGCGACGGGGTCACCGAGGACATCATCACCGAACTGGGGCGATTCGGTGAACTTCATCTCATAGCCCGCAATTCCTCCTTTGTGTTCAAGGGAAAGATTGTCGATGCCGTCACCATCGCGAAGCAGTTGTCCGTCGACTACTTGCTTCGGGGTAGCATTCGCCGTGCCGGCGACAGGGTCAGGATCTCATCGCAACTCATCGAGGCCAGATCCGGCAATCAAATCTGGGCCGATCGATTCGATCGGGAGCTGACAGATATTTTTGAGCTCCAGGAGGAGATCGCAAGAAGTGTCGCTATCACCGTCGTCGGCACAATCCGAACTTCGGGTGTGGAGAAGATACGGCGCCTTCCGATCACCCAACTCGATGCCTACGATCTGTATCTTCAGGCTCGCGTTCGGATGGTCCGCTATGACACTACGCTGGAAGCAGAGCCCTATCTTGCCAGGGCGATTGAGCTCGACCCGAATGTCGCTACCATCCATGCAATGATGGCGACTGTACTCACAAGCAAATGGCTGCTTGAGGGGGACGGGAATACGCTCAAGATCGCTCTTGCCCATGCTCGCCGCGCTCTAAAGCTTGGGCCGAAAGAGGCATGGAGCCATATTGCGGCGGGTCACACGCTGATCTTCATGGGACAGTTAGAGGAGGCGCTGCTGCATCTTGAGCAGGGTGTGAACCTTAACCCGAACGAAACCCGGGCAAGGGCGATACGGGGCTTGTGCTGGAGCTATCTCGGTCGGCATGAAGAAGCTTTGTCCGATCTGGACGTCTGTATCGCCCGTGATCCCCTAAATTACGATTGGTTCTGGGATCTACGCGGACAAGTTCTTCTGATTCTCGGGCGGTATCCTGAGGCGATAGCCTCCTACCGGAATCTCAATTCCTATGCATTTTGGGCCTATGCGTTTCTCGCGGTCTGTCATTTGAGAATGGGTGACGAGCAACTCGCCGCTCACGCAGCTAGACAGTGTCTGGCGGCAAGGCCCGGTGTGACTGTAAGCACCATCTTGATCGATCCGTATCGCAACCCAAAAATCCTGGAGGATCTTCGGAGAGACCTGCTCGCTGTCGGCATACCCGATGGATGAATGTCGGCCTTCCGCGACGATACCCGTTCATTCCCTTAACCAAAAAGGAAAGCCCAAAAGCGATTTCCGGAACAAGCCGCGCTAGCCCCTCAGCCTGACCCCCTCGGGGTCGAAGAACGGTATCGGTGCCACGACCGCGCGGGTCGGCTTGCCGTCGATGTCGATGCTGAGTTCGGTGCCGACAGCCGTGAACGGCAGCCGCAGATGCACGGTCGCCAGCACCTTGCCCAGGGAATAGCCGTGGTCGCTGTAGGTGACGACGCCGGCATCCTCGCCATCAGCCAGTACCCTGGCGTCGGTCGCGGCCGGCCTGTCGCCGTCGAGGATGAGCCCACCCCATTGCTCGTCGAGACCCTTGTCGCGGAGCTTGAGCAGCGCTTCGCGGCCGACGAAATCGCCCTTGTCGAACTTGATCCAGCGGTCGAGGCCGACATGGAACGGCGTGCGGGTCTCGTCCATGTCGATGCCATGCGCCGGATAGGCCTTTTCCAGCCCCAGCGTGAACATCGCCAGCACGCCATAGGGTTTCAGGCCAAAGTCGCGGCCGGTTGTCATCAGCGCGTTCCAGACCGAAGCCGCCTCGTCGGCCGGCACGAACAGTTCGAAGCCGAGCTCGCCCGTCACGCCGGTGCGCGAGATCAGTATCTTCGTCTCACCAATGCGCCCTGAGGCGAACGACCAGCGCTTGAGCCCGTCCAGATCGGCATCCGCGACAAGCGCCTTCAATAAGTCGCGCGAGCGCGGCCCCTGGATGGTCGGGAAGGCGATGGCCGCGGTGATGTCGGTGACATAGGCCTTGCGGCCCTGCGCATGATGCAAAAGCCACGGCAGCATCTTCAGGCGGTTGACCGAGCCGGTCACCAGCATGAAATGCTCCGGCGCCAGCCGGAACACGGTGAGGTCGTCCATGATGCCGCCATCGTCGCGGCAGACGGTGGAATAGCGGACCTGGCCCGGCTTCATCGCCGCTGCGTCATTGACGATGACATGGTTGACCAGCGCCTCGGCGTCCGGCCCCTTGATGTCCATCTTGCCCATGGTGCTGAGATCCTGGACGCCGACATTCCTGCGCGTGTTCAGGTGCTCGTCGGCAATGCCGGAATAGGTCTTGGCCGAGATGAAATCGCCACCGACCCGACCCATGGTCGCGCCCAGTCCGACGATGCTGCTGTAGAAGGGGGAGCGCCGCTCAGCCAACGAAGTCTCCATCATTCATGGAAATCGGCTGCGCCGGGCGGCGCCGCCGAAGTGCACTGGTGCAGGGATCAGCTGCCGTAGACGTCGAACGAGAAATACTTGTCGTTGATTTCCTTGTATTTTCCGTTGGCACGCAGTGCGTCTATTGCCGCATTGAACTTGTCGGCCAGCTCCTTGTCGCCCTTCTGCAGCGCGATGCCGACGCCGGGTCCGTGAATGGCCGAATCGGCGGTCAAGGTGCCAAGCAGCTTGCAGCAGGCGCCGTCGGGTTTCTTCAGCCATTCGGTCAGGATGATCGAGCCATCCATCATCGCGTCGAGGCGGCCATTGGCCATGTCGGTGCGGGCGTCATCACCGGTCGGGTAAGCCTTGACGGTCGAGCCCGAGTATTTCTGCTCGGCGAATTTCTGGTGGATGGTCGCGGTCTGGACGCCGAGCGCCTTGCCTTTCAGGTCGTCCGGTGCGGTGCCGGCGATGGTCGAATCCTTCGGCACCGCGATGGCCGGCGGCGTCTGGTAGTATTTGTGGGTGAACTCGACCTTCTCGGCCCGCTCCGGGGTGATGGTGAGGTTGATGATCGCATCGAACTTGCCGGCCTGCAGCGCCGGTATCGAGCCGTCGAAATCCTGCACGGTGAACTCGCACTCGGCCTTCATCTCGGCGCACAGCGCCTTGCCGAGGTCGATGTCGAAGCCGCCAAGCGTGCCGTCGGCATTGGCGTAGTTGAAGGGCGGATAGGCGCCCTCAGTGCCGATCCTGAGCTTCTTGTCCTGGGCGGAAGCGGCACCCGTGGCGAGAACCAGGGCGACCGAGGCGGCAAGCACGAAACGACCGAAAAGACGCATGTCCGAGATCTCCGTTGACCGGAGAAGTCTACGGTCTTTCATACCCGCGGCGGAGACGGAAACGACATGTCATGCGCCGATCACGGCGCGGCCGGCGATCCAAGCCGCCGGCAGTATCAGCCGGCGCGCTGCTTGTCCGTCGCCTCCCGGTCAACGGCGAGCTCGCCTGCCGACAAGACAACGCCGAATTTTTCGCCGGCTTCCTCCGACGTGTAATACCCCAGCGCCACGTCGCGCAGCACCAGCTCGGCATCCCGCTCACGCGGATCACCATAACCGCCACCGCCCGGCGTGCCGACGCGCACACGGTCGCCGGCCTTCAGGGCGATGTCCTGCTCCTTGGAGAGATGCGGCGGCACGTGTTCCTCGCCGCCGCGGAAGACCGTCACCGTGTTGACCGCGCCGTCCTTGCCGCCGAGCGCGCCTTGCGGGCCGAAACGTCCGTGGTCCATGACGAAGGAGGCGCGGGCGTCGCCGCGCAGGATCTCGACCTCATAGGCGAGGCCAAAACCACCGCGATGCTTGCCGGCGCCGCCCGAACCCTCGCGCAAGGCATAGTGGCGGTAGAGCACCGGGAAGGCCTGCTCCATGATCTCGACCGGCGGCGATTTGGAGATACCGATGGTCGAGCAGCCATTGGTCAGGCCGTCATGGCCGGCATTGCCGCCATAACCTCCACCGGAGATCTGGTACATGACGTAATCGCGGCCGCGCGCTGGGTCGTTGCCGCCGAGCGCGAAATTGCCACTGGAGCCGGCGGGGGCCGCCGTCACTTTGTCGGGCAGCGCCTGCACCATGGCCGCGAACACCGCCTCGGCGATGCGCTGGGACACTTCGGCGGCGCAGCCGGAGACGGGGCGCGGATATTTGGCGTCGAGGAAAGTGCCTTCCGGCCGCTTGACGATGAGTGGCTCGAAGGCGCCGGCGCTGATCGGCACGTCCGGGAAAATATGGCGCATGGCGAGGTAAACCGAGGACAGCGTCGTCGCCAGCACGCTGTTCATCGGCCCGGCGCACGGCTTTGACGAGCCGGCGAAATCGAAGGTCAGCGTGTCGCCCTGTTTCTCGACCGCAAGCGCGATGGTCAGCGGCTCGTTGACCACCCCGTCGGAATCGACAAATGCCTTGGAATGGTAGGTGCCTTCGGGGATGGCGGATATGTTGGCGCGCATCTGCTCGGCGGCGCGCCGACGCAGTTCGGCAATCGCCTCGACAACTGTTTCATCTCCGTAACGATCCAGGATTCCGTTAAGCCGGTCCTGGCCGATCAGCAATGCGGCGGCCTGGGCGCGGATGTCGCCGATGCGCTGGTCGGCAACGCGGATGTTGGAGCAGATGATGGCGTAGATCTCGGGATCGAGCACGCCCTTCTTGAACAGTTTGACCGGTGGCAACCGCAGGCCTTCCTGCTCGACCGCCGTCGCCGACGCCGAGAAGCCGCCCGGCACCGAGCCGCCAATGTCAGGCCAGTGGCCGGTGTTGGACAGCCAGCAGAAAATCGTGCCGTCCCTGTAGACCGGCATGGCGAAGCGCACATCCATCAGATGCGTGCCGCCGAGATAGGGGTCGTTGACGATGTAGATGTCGCCGGGCACGGGCGGCAGGCAGCGGCCGTCGGCGATCATCTCGATCACCGTCCTGGTCGAATACTGCATCACGCCGACGAACACCGGCAGGCCCTGCGAGCCTTGCGCTATCAGCGAGCCGTCGACCGCCGAATAGATGCCGTCGGAACGGTCGTTGGCTTCAGCGATAACCGGCGAGAAGGCGGCACGGGAAAACGTCAGGTCCATCTCGTCGCAGACCTGCTGCAGAGCGGCCTGGAGAACCGAAAGCGTGATGGCGTCGAGCTTCATCTCAGACCTCGCCAATATCGATGATGATGTTGCCGTCAGCGTCCGAGCGCGCTCGGTCACCGGGTTCGAGCACGGTGGTGGCGTCCATCTGCTCGAGGATCGCCGGGCCTTCGATGACCGCGTCGAGCGGCAGCTTTTCGCGTGCGTATACCGGCGTGTCGTGCCAGCGCCCGCCATACCAGACCGGCCGGATCTCGCGCCGCGCCTCGTCCAGCGTTTTCCCGCGCCCCGCCGGGTCGATCAATCGCGACAGGTCTATCGCGGGCCGCACACCGGTCACCGAGGTGTTGAGGTTGACCAGGTTAGCGCGGATTTCCGGCAGTTCGACCTTGAAGCGGGCGAAATAGGCCTTTTCGAACAGGTTTTGCAGCTCGTGCCTAGTCACCGACGAGGAAGGCAATGGCACGTTGATGATGTGGGTCTGGCCGACGAACTGCATGTCGGCGGAGTGGCTGACGCGGATCGTCTCCGGCTTCACCGCTTCCTTGCCGATCAGCTCCTCGCCCTCGTTTCGGTGCCGTTCCAATATGGCGTGGAGTTGGGTTTCATCGAGCACCGCCACCGGCTGGTTGACGGTGTTGACGAAGTCGTGGCGCAGATCGGCGACGACACAGCCGAGTGCGTTGGTAATGCCTGGCCGCGCCGGCACCAGCACTTTCGGCAGGCCGAGTTCGCGCGCCAGGGCCGTCGCATGCAGCGGCCCGGCGCCGCCGAAGGCGAACAGCGCGAAATCACGCGGATCATGGCCGCGCGACACCGAGACCATGCGGATGGCGCCGGCCATCTTCATGTTGCCGAGCCGCAGCACCGCGCCCGCCGCCTCGACGCCGGACAGGCCGGTCGCCTTGCCGATCTTGTCCTCGAAGATGCCGGTGACGCGCTCGACGGTGACCGGATTTTCGACCGCCAGCAGCTTCTTCGGCGCCAGCCGGCCGAGCACCAGATTGGCGTCGGTGATGGTCGGCTCCAGGCCGCCGCGCCCGTAGCAGATCGGGCCGGGATTGGCGCCGGCGCTTTCCGGACCGATCTGGATCAAGCCGGCCGCATCGACGCGAGCGATCGAGCCGCCGCCGGCGCCGACCGTGTGCACCGCCACCATCGGCACATGGATCGGCATGGCGTATTCGATCTCGATCTCGTTCGACACCGCCGGCTCGGCGTGGCGGATCAGCGCCACATCGGTCGAGGTGCCGCCCATGTCATAGGTGACGAGATTTTCGAAGCCGGCGCGTTTTCCCGTATAGGCGGCGGCGATGACGCCCGAAGCCGGACCGGACATCACGGTCTTGGCCGACTCACGTGTGACGAAGCGGGCCGAGATCATGCCGCCATTGCCGTTCATGATCAGGAAGTCGCGGGCATACCCTTTTGCCCCCAATTCCTTGCGCAGCCGCTCGACATAGCGCTCGAGGATCGGCTGCACGGAGGCGTTGACCGAGGCGGTGACGCCGCGCTCGAATTCGCGCGCTTCCGACAGCAGCGCATGGCCCGAAGTGATGTAGCCGTTCGGCCAGAGCTCGGCGGCGATCTCGGCGGCGCGCCGCTCATGCGCAGGGTTGGCGTAGGAATGCAGGAAATGAATGACGAGGGATTCGCAACCGGCCTCGATCAGCGTCTTCACCGCCGCGCGCATTTCGGCCTCGTCGAGCGGCGTGCGCACCGTGCCCGACGCCTCGACGCGTTCCGAGACTTCGAGCCTGAGATTGCGCGGGATGATCGGTACGAAGCTGCCGGTCATGCCATAGGCCTGCGGCCGTGTGCGCCGGCCGAGCTCGATCACGTCGCGAAAGCCGCGTGTGGTGATCATGCCGGTTTTCGCCAGCCGGCGCTCGAGCACCGCATTGGTGGTGGTGGTCGTGCCGTGCACGATGAGGTCGATGCCGTCGATCGGAAATCCGGTAGCACCGAGCGCCGACACGACGCCGAAAGCCTGGTTGTCGACCGTGGTCGGCGTCTTGGCGATATGCACCCGGCCACCGTCGCGGCCGTCGATCAGAAGCAGGTCGGTGAAGGTCCCGCCGACATCGATACCGGCAACCACATTTCCCAGGGAATCGCGCGCTTGCGCCGAAAAATTCTCTTTCATTGTCGAAACCCGAAATGCCCGGACTACGGATATGCGTCAGTTTGGAAAGGTGTTTTACGCTGGTATCTTGACGCAAATATCGTTTGTATACTAATAAATTCCGGACACAAGAGCTTACCGCTTTGGAGTGTGCAGACAGCACGCCGAAACCTGAATGGTTCGGGCGCGCAGGTGAAGGTTTGGTGCCCGCGTTCGGAATTGGGCCAGAAGGTTGGATTTGATGAACACCACATCCGCACTCAACATCGCCGGCGCCCGCCCGCTGCAGTTTCCGATTCCGGCCAATGTCTATGCCGAGACCGTGGTCTCAGTGAAGCACTACACCGACCGGCTGTTTTCGTTCCGCATCACCCGGCCGCAGTCGCTGCGCTTCCGCTCCGGCGAGTTCGTCATGATCGGCCTGCCCAATGCCGAGAAGCCGGTGTTCCGCGCCTATTCGGTGGCGAGCCCGGCCTGGGACGACGAGCTGGAATTTTTCTCGATCAAGGTGCCGGATGGCCCGCTGACCTCGGAACTGCAGAAGATCCAGGTCGGCGACACCGTCATCATGCGCCAGAAGTCGACCGGTACGCTGGTCGTCGACGCGCTGACGCCGGCAAAACGCCTGTTCATGATCTCGACCGGCACCGGCATCGCGCCCTTCGCCAGCCTGCTGCGCGACCCCGACACCTACGAGAAGTTCGAGCAGGTCATCCTGACGCACACCTGCCGCGACAATGCCGAGCTCACCTATGGCCAGGAGTTGGTGGCGGCGCTTGAAAGCGATCCGCTGATCGGCGAGCTGACCGGCGGCCGCGTCACCCTCTACAATTCGACGACCCGCGAAGACTCGGCACGCATGGGCCGCATCACCGCGCTGATCGGATCCGGCAAGTTCTATACCGATCTCGGCATCGACAAGCTCAATCCGGAAACCGACCGCATCATGATCTGCGGTTCGATGCACATGCTGAAGGACGTCAAGGAGCTGGCCGAAAGCCTCGGCTTCGAGGAAGGTTCGCTGCATCATCCGGCGAGTTTTGTTGTCGAACGCGCTTTCGTCGGCTGAGCCGGGCGCCGACGCCTCAATCTGCATTTTGACCTTTCGGTCAAAAACCAGCTGCATCCGCAGCCTTTTTCAGCTATGAGCGGCTAAGGCACGTCGCGTCGACTGACGCGACGCGCTTTATGTTTTTGTCGATGCATGTCGTTGTCCCAAAACCGCTGCGCACTTTTGGGCGACATGCATTAAGGGACTCGTGAAGGACGACTTCGCGGGCTATCTTTGGCATGATCGCTGAATGAAAGGGCAGGAGATGAGCAGCACAATCCGCGAAGCCGAGCTTGGTGCCGGCGCGTCGAAGGTGACGCCGCTGCCGGCGCGTGCCGCCGCCAACACTCCCGTCGCGCCGGACCACCGCATTGCCCGCAACCCTGGCATGAAGCTCGATCTCGGCTTCATGGAATCGGTGCGCAGCGTCAACCGCTCGGCGCTGGAACGCCGCGTCGCCAGCCTGACCAAGCGACGCTCGATCAAGGCCGACAACCAGGCAGCCTGGCTGCTGCGCGCCGTCGCCTGCATGGATTTGACGACGCTGAATTCCAACGACACCGAAGAACGCGTGCGCCGGCTGTGCGCCAAGGCGATCAATCCGTTCCGCCGCGACATCGTCGAGGGGCTCGGCATCGCGGGCGAGACGATCCGGCCGGCGGCCGTCTGCGTCTATCATCCGTTCGTCGCCACCGCCGTCGACGCCGTGCGCGGCACCGGCATCCATGTCGCCGCCGTCTCCACCGCCTTCCCGCACGGCCTTGCGCCGCTGTCGACCCGCCTGCAGGAGATCGAGGCCTCGGTGAAGGACGGCGCCGACGAGATCGACGTCGTCATTCCGCGCGGGCTGGTGTTCGGCGCCAAGTGGCGGGAGCTCTACAATGAGATCGTCTCGATGCGCGCCGCCTGCGGGGACGCGCATCTGAAGGTCATCCTCGGCACCGGCGACCTCGCCACGTTGCGCAATGTCATGCTGGCCTCGATGGTGGCGATGATGGCTGGTGCCGACTTCATCAAGACTTCGACCGGCAAGGAAAGTGTCAACGCGACGCTGCCCGTTGGCCTCGCCATGGTGCGCGCCATCCGTGCCTATTTCGAGGAGACCGGCTATCTCATCGGCTTCAAGCCGGCCGGCGGCATTTCCACGGCAAAGGCTTCGCTCGACTGGCTGGTGCTGATGAAGGAAGAGCTCGGCCGGCCGTGGCTGGAGCCGGACCTGTTCCGCTTCGGCGCCTCGAGCCTTTTGACCGACATCGAGCGGCAGCTCGAGCATCACCTGACCGGTCACTATTCAGCCAATCATCGCCACGCGATGGCTTGAGCGACCCACCCCGATCGGCTTGCCGATCGACCCCTCCCCACAAGGGGGAGGGTGAAGGAGGTACCTGATGAACATTCTCGACCGCTATCACGCCATGGAGTACGGCTCGGCGCCGGAAGCCCCCAACGAGGCCGATGCGTGGCTCGCCGCGCGCGACTTCGGCAAGGCGCTGTTCATCGGTGGCGACTGGAAAGCCGCTGCCGGCGGCAAGACCTTCGACACCAACGAGCCGTCTTCCGGCAAGCTGCTGGCCAAAGTGTCCGATGCCAATGCCGCCGATATCGACGCGGCGGTTTCGGCCGCAGCCAAGGCGCTGCCGAAATGGGCGGCGTCTTCAGGCTACAGCCGAGCGAAAGTGCTTTACGCCATCGGCCGCGCCATGCAGCGCCACCAGCGCCTGTTCGCGGTGCTGGAATCGATCGACAATGGCAAGCCGATCCGCGAAAGCCGCGACATCGACGTGCCGCTCGCCATCCGCCATTTCATCCACCACGCCGGCTGGGCGCAGGCGCTGGACAGGGATTTCCCCGGCCACAAGGGGGTCGGTGTAGTCGGCCAGATCATCCCGTGGAATTTTCCGCTGCTGATGCTGGCCTGGAAGATCGCGCCGGCGCTTGCCGCCGGCTGCACCGTGGTGCTGAAGCCGGCCGAATTCACGCCGCTGACCGCCATCCTGTTCGCCGAGATCTGCGAACGTGCGGGCGTGCCGAAGGGTGTCGTCAACATTGTCCAGGGCGGCCCGGAGGCGGGCGTGGCCATCGTCAACCATCCCGGCATCCAGAAGATCGCCTTCACCGGCTCGTCGGAAGTCGGCAAGATCATCAGGAAAGCCACGGCGGGCTCAGGGAAAAAACTGTCGCTGGAGCTTGGCGGCAAATCGGCCTTCATCGTCTTCGAGGACGCCGATCTCGACAGCGCCGTCGAAGGGCTGGTTGACGGTATCTGGTTCAACCAGGGCCAGGTCTGCTGCGCCGGTTCGCGGCTGCTGGTGCAGGAAGGCATCGCCGATGCCCTCATTGCCAAGGTCAAGACGCGAATGAGCCGTCTGTGCGTCGGCAGCCCGCTCGACAAGAACACCGACATCGGACCACTGGTCGACGCCACACAGCTGGACCGGGTCAAGGGTCTAGTCGCCGAAGGCGCCAGACAGGGGGCCGTCTGCTGGCAGCCGGACGCAGCGCTGCCAGCCGCCGGCTACTACCATTTGCCGACGCTCGCCACCGGTGTTTCGCCGGCTAATATCTTGGCGCAGGAAGAGGTGTTCGGTCCGGTTCTGGCGACCATGACCTTCCGCAACACCGAGGAAGCGATCGAGCTCGCCAACAATACGCGCTATGGGCTGGCCGCTTCGGTGTGGAGCGAAAATGTCAATCTCGCCTTGCATGTCGCGCCGCAGTTGAAGGCCGGCGTCGTCTGGGTCAACGGCACCAACATGTTCGACGCCGCCTGCGGTTTCGGGGGCTACCGCGAGAGCGGTTTCGGCCGCGAAGGCGGGCGCGAAGGCATGTTCGAATATCTCTCGGCAAAACTGCCGCTCGGCCCGGCCATCAAGCCCGCGACGGTCTCGGCACAGCCTGTCGAGCAGTCCGACGGCGGCACGATCGACCGCACGGCAAAGCTTTTCATCGGCGGCAAGCAAGTGCGGCCGGACGGCAATTATTCACTTGCCGTCGCAACCGCCAAGGGCAAGCTCGCCGGTGAAGTCGGGCTCGGCAGCCGCAAGGATATCCGCGACGCCGTTTCGGCGGCGCGGGGCTGCAAGGGCTGGCCGGAGGCGACCGCCTACAACCGGTCCCAGGTGCTTTACTATCTGGCCGAGAACCTTTCCGGCCGCGCCGGCGAGTTTGCCAACCGCCTCACCGAGCTCACCGGCGCCAGCGCCAAGGCGGCACGCGACGAGGTCGACCAGTCGATCGAGCGGCTGTTCCTCTATGCCGGCCTTGCCGACAAGTTCGAGGGCCGGGTGCACCAGCCGCCGGCCCGCGCCGTGACACTGGCATTGCACGAGCCGGTCGGCGTCGTCGGCATCGTAGCACCCGACGCCTCGCCGCTGCTCGGCCTGATCTCGCTGATTGCACCAGCGCTCGCCATGGGCAACACCGTGGTCGCGGTGCCGTCCGAACGCTATCCGCTGCTCGCCACCGATCTCTATCAGGTCATCGAATATTCCGACGTTCCGGCCGGCGCGATCAACATCGTGACGGGCCGCACGGCCGAACTTGCCGGCGTGCTGGCCAAGCATGACGATGTCGACGGGCTCTGGGTGTTCGCCGATGCCGAGACCTGCGCCAAGGCGGAGGCCGAATCCATCGGCAACCTCAAGCGCGTCTGGAGCGGCAACGGCCGCGGTCTCGACTGGGCGTCCGACGAAGCCGCCGGCGACGCCTTCCTGCGCCGCGCCATCGAGGTCAAGAACGTCTGGGTGCCTTACGGCGACTAATGCATGTCGCCCAAAAGTGCGGAGCGGTTTTGGGGCAACGACATGCATCAACCGCGCTTTGAGCAGTTTCGGCGCCGCTGCCGCGATGGTGACCGTGTTCGGGCTTGACGCCCGGATGCATGTTCTTTAACGAGAAAAAACATCTTTATCTGTGGGCTAACAGGCGCGCAGGCCGCATAGTGGCGACTGGCCCATGACGCCCCGGCCGACAGCCGATAGACCCGAACGATCCTAAGCGGACGAGGAGAAGAGCATGGCGGATCTGGCAGGCAAGGTCGTTGTCGTCACGGCAGCGGCGCAAGGCATCGGCAAGGCGAGTGCGCTGGCCTTCGCCAAGGCAGGTGCCGTCGTCCATGCAACCGACATCAACGAAGCACTTCTCGCCGAACTCGCCAAGACGTCCGGCATCAAGACCCGCAAGCTCGATGTGCTCAATGACGAGGCCGTCAACGCCGCCTTTGCCGAGATCGGCAAAGTCGACGTGCTGTTCAACTGCGCCGGGTTCGTCCATTCCGGCTCGATCCTCGAGATGAAGGACGCCGATCTCGATTTCGCCTTCAACCTCAATGTCCGCGCCATGATCCGTACCGTAAGGGCCGTTCTGCCCGGCATGCTGGAGCGTGGCGACGGATCGATCATCAACATGTCATCCGTTGCCGGCGCCGGCAAAGGCGTGCCGAACCGCTTCGCCTATGGCGTCACCAAGGCCGCGGTCATTGGCTTGACGAAGGCGATTGCCGCCGACTATGTCGGCAAGGGCATACGCTGCAACGCCATTTGCCCCGGCACGGTCGAAAGCCCGTCGCTGCAGGATCGCATGCATGCGCAAGGCGACTACGATGCCGCCCGCGCTGCCTTTATCGCCCGCCAGCCAATGGGCCGGCTCGGCACGCCGGAGGAAATCGCCGATCTCGCCGTCTATCTGGCCGGCGCCACCTATACGTCCGGACAGGCCTATAATATCGACGGCGGCTGGTCGATCTGAACCATTCTGACTGAGGAGACACACCATGAAGCTGCTGCGCTATGGCGAGGCAGGGAGCGAACGCCCCGGCCTGCTCGATGCGGATGGAACGATCCGCGATCTCACCGGCCACGTCGATGACATCGGCGGCAAGGCGCTCGATCCGGCGGCGCTGGCGACGCTGGCCAAGCTCGATCCGAAGTCGCTGCCTGCGGTTTCCGGCAAGCCCCGCATTGGCGCCTGCGTTGCCGGCACCGGCAAGTTCATCTGCATCGGCCTCAACTATTCCGACCACGCCGCCGAGACCGGCGCCACCGTGCCGCCCGAGCCGATCATCTTCATGAAGGCAAGCTCGGCCATCGTCGGACCGGATGACGACGTGCTGATCCCGCGCGGCTCGGTGAAGACCGACTGGGAAGTCGAACTGGCCGTGGTCATCGGCAAGACCGCCAAATATGTCAGCGAAGCCGACGCGCTCGATTATGTCGCCGGCTATTGCGTCGCCCACGACGTGTCCGAACGCGCCTTCCAGGCCGAGCGGCAGGGACAGTGGACCAAGGGCAAGTCCTGCGACACGTTCGGGCCGATCGGCCCGTGGCTGGTGACCAAGGACGAGGTCGCCGACCCGCAGAACATCAAGATGTGGCTGACGGTCAACGGCAAGACGATGCAGAACGGCTCGACCAAGACCATGGTCTACGGCGTCGCTTACCTGGTGTCCTATCTCAGCCAGTTCATGTCGCTGCACCCGGGCGACATCATTTCGACCGGCACGCCGCCCGGCGTCGGGCTCGGCATGAAGCCGCCTGTGTTTTTGAAGGCTGGTGATGTCGTCGAGTTGGGTATCGAGGGCCTGGGACAGCAGAAGCAGACGTTCAAGGCTGACGTGTAGGCGTCTCTCCACCTTCTCCCCTTGTGGGAGAAGGAAAGACCTGCCGCGCTACGCGCGCCCTACTTCAGCACCTTCCCATCCGCGCCAAACCGATAGGTTTTCGCCGGGTCCGGCGTCGCATAGAGCGTGGCGCCGGGTTCGGCGTCGTAGACGCCGAAGATGCGTACAGTGATCAGTCCGGCCTTCTCGCAGTCGAGATAGAGGTTGGTGTCGGCGCCGAGATGCTCGGCGTGGACGACCGTACCCTTCCAGGCACCGGATTTGGGATCGACGGTCAGATGTTCCGGCCGCACGCCGATGGTCTTGGCTGTCTCGCCCAGGCGGGCTCCATCGACGAAATTCATCTTCGGCGAGCCGATGAAGCCGGCGACAAACTCGTTTGCCGGCGAATTGTAGAGCTCCATCGGGCCGCCGATCTGCTCGATCCGGCCGGCATTCAGCACCACGATCTTGTCGGCCAGCGTCATCGCCTCGACCTGGTCATGGGTGACGTAGATCATCGTCGCCTTCAGCCGGCGGTGCAGCTGCGCGATTTCCAACCGCGTGTTGACACGCAGTGCCGCGTCGAGGTTGGACAATGGCTCATCGAACAGGAACAGCTTGGGCTCGCGCACCACGGCGCGGCCGATGGCGACGCGCTGGCGCTGGCCGCCGGACAGCTCGGCCGGCCGCCTTTCGAGATAGGGCTCCAGCGACAGCATCGACGAAGCGATGCCAATGCGGCGCTCGATCTCGGCCGCCGGGGTGCCCGCCTGCTTGAGGCCGAGGCCCATATTGTTCTTCACCGTCAGATGCGGGTAGAGCGCATAGGTCTGGAACACCATGGCGATGCCGCGCTTGGCCGGCGGCGTGGCGGAGACATCCGCGCCGTCGATGACGACGCGGCCCGAGGTCGAATCCTCCAGCCCGGCAATGACCCTGAGCAGGGTCGACTTGCCGCAGCCCGACGGGCCGACGAAGACGACGAATTCGCCATCATTCACTTCGAGGTTGATGCCCTTCAGCACCTCGACCGGCCCGAAGGCCTTTTTCACGTTCTCGATGTTCAGCGAGCCCACGGCTTCGTCCCTGTTCTAGAGTTTGATGGCGGCGCCGCTGCGCACGCTCTCGTCTGCGGCAAGGCAGACGGCGAGCGATTTCACCGCGTCGTCCATGTGTTTGGTGAGATCCAGATCCTCGCGGATCGCCTTCAGCACGAAGGCCTGTTCGAGATCGCAGAGGTCCTGATGGCCGGGTTCGCCTGCCATAGACAGCATCTCGTCAGGCTTGACGAACTGGCCGTCCGGTCCGGTCGCGGCGCTGTGCAGGCGGATGGTCGAGGTCTTGGTGTGGGTATCGATGTCATCGGACTTCACCCCCTCCTTCATGACGATCGACACGCAGCCATTCGGTGAGATGACGTCCTTCACGAAGAAGGCGGTTTCCGAAATCATCGGACCCCAGCCGGCTTCGTACCAGCCGACGGAACCGTCATCGAACAGCACCTGCAAATGGCCGTAATTGTACATCGTGGGCGCGACATCTTCGGTCAGCCGCAGCCCCATGCCGCGCACCTCGACCGGCTTCGCGTCGGTGATCTGCAGCATCACGTCGAGATAGTGCACGCCGCAGTCGACGATCGGCGAGGTCGTCTTCATCAACTGCTTGTGCGTTTCCCAGGTGTGGCCGGAGGATTGCTGATTCAAATTCATGCGGAACACGTAGGGGCCGCCGAGCTTGCGCGCCTCGGCGATCAGCCGGACCCAGGACGGGTGATGGCGCAGGATGTAGCCGATCACCAGCTTCCGGCCGTTGGCCTTGGCCGCGGCGACGACGCGTTTTGCGTCGGCCACCGTCGTTGCCAGCGGCTTTTCGACGAAGACGTGGCAGCCGGCCTCGAATGCCTTCACCGCATAGTCGGCATGGCTGTCGGAATAGGTGGCGATGCAGGCGACGTCAGGCTCTTCATCGCGCAGCGCCTCGTCGAAGGAACGGCGGATGCCGTAGCCGGAAAGCCCGTCCGGCAGCGGCACGTCGGAACGGTTGATCAGGGCTGCGATCTCAAACCCCGGATTGGTGTGATAGGCCAGCGCATGGCTGCGGCCCATATTGCCGAGGCCGGCGACAATTACCCGTAGAGGATTTGGGACGCGAAGGGGTGTTTGCGAACTCACTTGACGGCTCCAGACGTGATGCCGCGGATCAGCTGCCGCGAGAAGATGACATAGAGGATCAGCACCGGCATGATCGCCAGCGACAGGGCGGCCAGGATGGCGTTCCAGTTGGTGACGAACTGGCCGAGGAACAATTGCGCACCGAGCGTCACCGTCTTGGTCTCTTCCGACGGCGCCAGGATCAGCGGGAACCACAGATCGTTCCAGATCGGGATCATGGTGAAGACGGCGACCGTCGCCATCGATGGCCGCACCAGCGGCAGCACCAGCCGGAAGAAGATGGTGTATTCGGACAGCCCGTCGATGCGGCCGGCGTTCTTCAAATCGTCGGACACCTGCTTCATGAATTCCGACAGGATGAAGACGGCGAGCGGCAGGCCTTGCGCGGTGTAGACCAGGATCAGCGCCGTCAGCGTGTTGACCAGGCCGCTCGCCACCATCAGCTGCAGGATGGCGACGGTGCCGAGGCGGATCGGGATCATGATGCCGAGCGCCAGATAAAGCCCCATCAGCGAACTGCCGCGAAAACGGTATTCCGACAGCGCGAAGGCAGCCATGGCGCCGAACAAAAGCACGAAGAACAGCGACGCCACGGTGACGACGAGGCTGTTCTGGAAATAGTGGATGAAGTCGCCCTGGCCGATCACCGTGGTGTAGCCGATCAGGTCGAAGGTCTTGGGTGTCGGCGGCGTCAGCGGCGCGCCGAAAATGCCGGCGCGCGACTTGAACGAGTTCATGATGACGAGGATCACCGGGAACAGCGCGATCGCCGTGTAGGTCAACAGGATCGCGTGGGCACCGATGGTGCGGGGCAGGGAACGGGTTGCGGTGCTCATCTCGTGCCTCTCAGAACTGGTAGCGACGCAGGCGCGTCTGCACGAGGAAGAGATAGACGCAGACGCCGCCGAGGATGATCAGGAACATCATCGTGGCGATCGCCGCGCCCATGTTGGGGTCGCCCACCTGGAGCTGGAAGCCGAAGAAGGCGCGGTAAAGGAAGGTGCCGAGAATATCGGTCGAATAGTTCGGCCCGGCGAGCGCGCCTTGCGCGGTGTAGATCAGGTCGAAGGCGTTGAAGTTGCCGACGAAGGTGAGGATCGAGATGATGCCGATCGACGGCAGGATCAGCGGCAGCTTGATCTTCCAGAACTGCGACATGCCGGTGATGCCGTCGCATTCGGCGGCTTCGATCACCTCTTCGGGGATCGACAGCAGGGCGGCATAGATCAGCATCATCGGAATGCCGACGAACTGCCACACCGAGATCAGGCTGAGCGCCGTCAGCGCGTATTCTTCCTTGCCCAGCCATGGCGTGAACAGGCTTTTCAGGCCGACGAGATCGAGCAGATGCGGCGCCACGCCCCATAGCGGCGAGAGGATCAGCTTCCAGGCGAAGCCGACGATGACGAAGGACAGGATGGTCGGCACGAAGATCGCCGTGCGGTAGAAGGCCGAGAATCTCAGTCTCGGGCTGGACAGCAGTGCCGCCAGCATCACGCCGATCGGGTTCTGCACCAGCATGTGGATGATGAAGAACCAGACATTGTTGCGGAGCGCGTTCCAGAAATTCACCGACCAGTTGGGGTCGCCGAACAGCGTGCGGAAGTTTTGCAGCCCGACGAATACCTGGTGCTGCTCGATGTTGCGGAACAGCGACAGCTGCAGCGTGCCGGCCAGCGGCAGGATCATGATCGCCGTGTAGACAAGCAGCGCCGGCGCCAGGAAGACGCCAATGTGCCAGCGGAACGGTCGTTTCGGTCGAATTTCTGCGGCCATGAGTTCGGTCCCCGCCGTCTCTCGGTTCCAAATGGGAGTTGATCTAGATGACGCCTCGATGCACGGCCCGAATGTCCTTCCGGTGCAGGAAGGACAAAGGCTTGCGACAGGTCAGCCAGCCTTTCCCCACGAAGGGAGGGTAAGGCCGAGAGGCGGTGCCGACAATCGCTATCTGAAAAACCAGGATAGTCCGAGACCGGCCAGGCATACGCCCGGCCGATCTCGCTGCCTGAGCTCTTACTTCGCCGGCTTGTACCAGCTGTCGAGGCCGGTCTGCAGCTTCTTGGCGGCAGCTTCCGGCGTGTCGGTGCCGTTGATGACGTTGGCCGATTCAACCCAGGTCTCGTTCTCGAGGTTCGGCGTGCCGCGCGACAGGATCTGGTAGGTCGAGCGGATCGTCGACTTGCACTTGCCGCGCCAGGAGACGAATTCCTGCGCCAGCGGGTCCACCATCTTCACCGGCGAGGAGTTCAGGCTGAAGAAGCCCGGCAGCGCGTTGGCGTAGATGGTGGCGAAGTCCGGCGAGGCGACCCAGGACAGGAAGGTCTTGGCCGCATCGGCGTTCTTCGAAGCCGCATTCAGACCCATGCCGATATCGGTATGGTCGGAGATGTAGCAGGTGTCGCCGGCCTTCTCGACCGGTGGCGGGAAGGCGCCCATCTTGAACTGGGCCTGGGTGTTGAACAGGCCGATTTCCCACGAGCCGGCCGGGTAGATGGCGGCGCGGCCAAGGGTGAACAGGTTCTGGCTGTCCGGATAGGTCTGTGCCTCGAAGCCGTCGCCGAGATACGGCTTCCACTTGGCCAGTTCCTCATACGGCGCGACCCAGTCCTTGTCGGTCAGCTTCTGGTCGCCCTTGATCAGGGCCGCGCGGCCATCCTCGCCCTTCCAGTAGTTGGGGCCGATGTTCTGGTAGCCCATGGTCGCGGCTTCCCAGAGATCCTTGGTGCCCATCGCCATCGGGATGTAGGTGCCGTCGGCCTTGATCTTGTCGAGCGCGGCGAAGAACTCGTCGCGGGTCTCCGGCACCTTGATACCGAGCTTGTCGAAGGCGTCCTTGTTGTAGATGAAGCCGTGGATGACCGAGGCCATCGGCACGCAGAAGCTCGCCTTGCCGTCGTCGGTCTGCCAGGCGGACTTGGCCACCGGCGAGAAGTTCTCCATGCCGGGCAGCGCCGAGAGGTCGGCGAGGTTGCCCTTCTTGTACAGTTCAAGCGACTTGTCGAACGGGCGGCAGGTGATCAGGTCGCCCGCCGAGCCGGCGGCGAGCTTGGCGCCAAGGGCGGCGTCGTACTCGGTCGGCGCCGATGGTGCGAACACCACCTTGATGCCGGGGTTCTTGGCTTCGAAAGCCGGGATCAGCTTATCCTTCCAGATGGCAAGGTCGTCGCCGCGCCAGCTTTCGATGTTGAGCGTTACGTCGGCGGCATAAGCCACCCCGGCCGAGCCGAGAATGCTGGTGCCCAAAAGCAGTGCCGTCAGTAGTTTCGTTGTCATGCTCAGTCTCCCTGTTGACCTTTTTCAGGTTCGGTTTTGATGAGAACAGAGGCAGTGCGCCCCTTGCTCCCCTCGATCGCGGAAAGCGCCGGCCTCAGCTTCTGGCCGGTTCCTTCCAGCAGTTTCTCCGCCGCATCGGCGCTGTCGGCGCCGGCGGCGAGCAGAATGGCGGTCTTGACCGCGCCGCCGCTCTTCTCGAGCAGGCGCGCCGCTTCGTCCCTGCCGCGCCCGCTGACGGCGGCGACGATGCGCGCCGCGCGGTCGCGCAGCTTGATGTTGTCGGCCATCAGGTTGACCATGTAGCCGTCATGCACATGGCCGAGATGGACGGCGGTCAGCGTCGACAGCATGTTGAGCGCGATCTTCTGGGCGGTGCCGGCGCCCATGCGTGTCGAACCGGCAATCAGTTCCGGCGGCGTTTCGAGCAGGATCGCGGTTTCGGCCTGCCGCAGCAGAGCCGAGTCCCGGTTGTTGGCAATGCCGATGGTGGCGGCACCGCGACGAGCGGCTTCCTCGATGGCCCGCACCGCATAGGGCGTGGTGCCGCTGGCGGAAATAGCGATCAGGCAGTCGCCCTTGCCGATGCCGGCATTGATGACGGCTGCTGCGGCCTCCTCGGTATCATCTTCCGGCCCGCCGGCCAGCGTCCGGAAGGCTTCGTCGCCGCCGGCGATCAGGATGGCGATGCGGTCACGGTGAATGCCGAACGTACCGGGCAACTCGAGCGCGTCGGCCAGCGCCATCAGGCCGGAACTGCCGGCCGCGGCATAGGCAAGCTTGCCGCCGCCCTTCAGTCTACCCGCGATGATCTCGGCTGCCCTGGCGATTTCGGGAATGGCATTGTGCACGACCTTTGCAGCCTCGATCTGCGCATCGGCTAAAGAAGAAAGGATGGCGTCCGGGGCCTGGATATCCAGCCCCTCGGCATTCTGGTGAAGCGCTTCGGTGCGCGTTTCGGCCATCCCGGTTCCTCCAATTCGGAAAACAATACCAAAAAAATACCACTTGTCCACATGCATTAACGAATTCGCTGACCGGAAATCGCTGAGTCGACGAAATATGTAGGTTTTTCAATAAAATACGGCTTAATCTTTTTGAAACGCAAATTAATCCTTGGCTATTGGTATTTTATTGGTATTATCCGCCCGGAGGAGAAATCGCGTGAATTTCGTGCTCGGTATCGATGGCGGCGGCACCAGCTGCAGGGCCGCCCTGGCAACTGCGGATGGCGCCGTTGTTGGCCGCGCCAAGAGCGGCGCCGCCAACATCCGCACCGACCTGACCGGTGCCCGGTCGAACATCGTCGAGGCCGCGCGGCAGGCGTTCATCGCCGCCGGGCAGGATCCGAACCTGATTCCGCAGACACCGGCCATTCTCGGCCTCGCCGGCGCCAATGTCGGCACCTACCGGCAGCAACTCGAGGCCATCCTGCCGTTCAGCATCAGCCGCGTCGAGACCGACGCCGAGATCGCGCTGGAAGGCGCTGTCGGCTCCGGCGACGGCGCCATGGCGATCCTAGGCACCGGCACCGCCTATATGGCACGCAAGAACGGCAAATCGCGCGCCATCGGCGGCTGGGGGTTTCAGGTCGGCGACCAGGGCAGCGGCGCGCGCATCGGCCGCGACCTGCTCGAACAGACATTGCTCGCCTATGACGGCGTCCGCCAGGGCTCACCGCTGACGCAGAGCATGCTCGCGGTCTTCCGCAACAATCCTGAGGACGTGGTCGAATTCACCACCAACGCCAAGCCCGGCGATTTCGGCGGCTTCGCGCCCAAGGTGTTCGAGCATGCCGAAAAAGGCGACAGCGTCGCCAACTGGATTTTGGACAGGGTGGTCGCCGATGTCGAAGCCGCGCTCGGCGCGCTCGACCTCGCCGACGACGCGCCGCTATGCCTGCTCGGCGGGCTGGCGCCGCTCTACGCGCCGCGCCTGTCGGCGCGCTACCGGGTCCTGCTGAAGCCGCCGCTCGACGATGCGCTGGGCGGCGCGGTGCAGATGGCGGCCCGCCTTTTTACCGGGACAGCGGAGGCGGCTCGATGAGCGATGCCGCCGACCAGATCTTCGCCACGCTGAAACAGTCGTCGCAAAGCGGCGCGCCGCTCTATCTGCAACTGCGCAAGAGCATCGAGGACGCGGTCAATCGCGGCCTGATCGGACCGGGCGACGCGCTACCCTCCGAGCGCGACATCGCCACCAAGGCCGACATTTCGCGCGTCACCGTGCGCAAGGCGGTGCAGGACCTGGTCAAGGGCGGCATCCTGGTGCAACGCCACGGCTCCGGCACGTTCGTGGCGCCGCGCATGGAACGCGTCGAGCAATCGCTGTCGCGGCTGACCTCGTTTACCGAGGACATGGCGCGGCGCGGCATGGCGGTGCGTTCGGCCTGGCTCGACCGCGGCCTTTACGCGCCCTCGCCGGACGAGATGATGGTGCTCGGCCTGTCGTCGAACGAACTTGTGGCGCGGGTGGCGCGCCTGCGCATTGCCAACGACACGCCGCTGGCGATCGAACGCGCGTCGCTGTCGGCCAGCGTGCTGCCCGACCCGGCGGGGATAGGCTCCTCGCTCTATGCGGCGCTGGAATTGACCGGCAACCGGCCGGTGCGGGCGGTGCAGCGCATCTCCGCCGCCAATCTCGGCGACGGCGACGCGCGCCTGCTCGAAGTGCCGCCGGGAATTGCCGGCCTGCACATCGAACGCATTTCCTATCTGGCGAGCGGCAAGGTGATCGAATTCACCCGCTCCATCTACCGGGGCGACGCCTATGATTTCGTCGCCGAACTGCGGCTGACAGGGCCGAGCGAAGAGGGCCGACCATGACTGCAGAGCCGACTGAGCCGACCATGTCGACTGAGATGACCCATATGCGGCGCGAGATCGAAGAGATCCCGCAGGCCGTCGCCCGCCTGCTCGACGGCTCCGGCGCGGTGCTGAGCGAGGCCGGGCGCGGCATCCGCGAACGTGACCCGCATTTTGTCGTCACCGTGGCGCGCGGTTCGTCCGACCATGCCGCTACCTTCATGAAATATGCCGTCGAGCTCACCGCCGGACTTGCCGTCGCTTCGGTCGGTCCGTCGATCGCCTCGATCTATGGATCCAGGCTCAGGCTCGGCGGCTCGGCCTGCCTGGCGATCTCGCAGTCGGGCAAGAGCCCCGACATCGTCGCCATGGCCGAGGCCGCGCGAGCCGGCGGCGCGCTGACCATCGCCATCACCAACACCGCCGATTCGCCGCTGGCCCGCGCCTCGGACTATGCGATCGATATCCTGGCCGGGCCGGAGCGCAGCGTGGCGGCGACCAAGACCTTCATCAATTCCGCCGTTGCGGGCCTTGCCTTGATGGCGCATGCCACCGGCGACGAGGCGCTGCTGGCAGCACTTTTCCAATTGCCCGAGCATTTCCACAAGGCGATCGCCTGCGACTGGATGACGGTGCTGTCCGAGACTATCGAGAAGCAGAAGTCGCTGTTCATCCTCGGCCGCGGCCCGTCGGCGGCGATGGCCAACGAGGCGGCGCTGAAATTTAAGGAGACCTGCGGCATGCATGCCGAGGCCTACAGTGCTGCCGAAGTCATGCATGGCCCGCTGGCACTGATCGGCCCGGACTTTCCGGTGCTGGCGCTGGCCGCGCGCGATGCATCCGAACCGTCCGTCGCCGAAGCCGCCGACAGCCTGGCGGCCAAGGGAGCGCCGGTGTTCGTCACCTCCGCACTTGCCCAGCGCGCCGTGCGCCTGCCGCATGTCGCCACCGGCCACCCGCTGACCGATCCGCTGACGCTGATCGTCTCCTTCTACATGTTCGTCGAGGCCTTCGCCCGCCATCGCGGCCTCGATCCGGACACGCCACGCAATCTTCGCAAGGTGACGGAGACCGTATGAGCGACCGCTTTGCCCTGACTGGCGCCCGCATTTTCGATGGCGACGACTGGCATGACGGCCACGCACTCGTCGTGCGCGACGGTCTCGTCGAGGCCATCCTGCCCACAGGCGCCATTCCCTCCGACATCCGCGTCATCGAGACCGGCGGCGGCATGCTGGCGCCCGGCTTCGTCGACCTGCAGGTCAATGGTGGCGGCGGCGTCATGCTCAACGACCACCCCGATGTCGCCTCGATCGAAACCATCTGCCGGGCACACGTGCCCTTCGGCACGACGGCGTTGCTGGTGACGCTAATCACCGACACGCCCGCCATCACCACCGCCGCGATTTCTGCCGGCG
This sequence comes from Mesorhizobium bavaricum, assembly GCF_056781655.1. Lineage (NCBI taxonomy): Bacteria > Pseudomonadati > Pseudomonadota > Alphaproteobacteria > Hyphomicrobiales > Phyllobacteriaceae > Mesorhizobium > Mesorhizobium bavaricum. The sequence continues at coordinate 993,660 of NZ_CM165566.1, forward strand.
AAACAGCGGCGCTGCGCAAGCTGCCGGGTTTCCTCGGCCTGCATCTGGAAGGACCGCATTTGTCGATCGCCCGCAAGGGCGCGCATGATCCGGCGCTGATCCGGCCGATGACGGACGCCGACCAGGCGACGTTGGTCGCGGCGCGGCAAAGACTGCCGGTGCTGCTCACCACCATAGCACCGGAATCCGTCGAACCGGTGCGCGTCTCGGCGCTGACCAGGGCCGGCATCATCGTCAGCCTCGGCCATTCCGACACCGGCTACACCACGGCCAGCACCTTTGCCGCGGCCGGTGCATCGATGGTCACCCATCTGTTCAACGCAATGAGCCAGATCGGCAACCGCGAGCCCGGGCTGGCGGGTGCGGCCATCGACATCGGCACCTTGTCGGCCGGTATCATCGCCGACGGCATCCATGTCGATCCCGCCACCATCAAGATCGCGCTGCGCGCCAAGCAGGGACCGGCCCGGATCGTGCTGGTCACCGACGCCATGGCGACGATCGGCACCGACATGACCTCGTTCACGCTCAACGGCCGCACCATCTATCGCAGGGATGGCACCCTTCGGCTCGCCGACGGCACGCTGGCGGGTGCGGATCTCGACATGATCTCGGCTATTCGATACGTCCACCGGGTTGTCGGACTGGACCTGTCGGAGGCGTTGCGGATGGCCTCGCTCTATCCGGCGCAGGCGATCGGCCAGTCGCACCGGCTCGGGCGCTTCGCCAACGGCACGGCGGCGGACATTGTCGCACTGTCGGACGATCTCGATATCAGAAACGTCTGGATCGGCGGCGACAGGGTTTTTTCAACCGATAGCGCGAGGTGATATCAGGCCATGCATGACGTCGATTGCGTCATTGCGGGAGCGGGCGTCGTCGGGCTCGCCGTCGCCAGGGCGCTTGCCCTGTCGGGCCGCGAGGTGCTGGTGGTCGAACAGGCCGGCACGATCGGCACCGGCACCAGTTCGCGCAATTCCGAAGTCATCCATGCCGGGCTCCATTATGCGCCGGGCAGCCTGAAGGCCCGGTTCTGCGTCGAGGGCCGCGAGCGGCTCTACGCCTATTGCCGCGAGCACAATGTCGCCCATGCCCGCACCGGCAAGCTGATCGTCGCCGTGGAACCGGACCAGTTGGACAGGCTGGGCGCGATCCGGACCAACGCTCAGAGCTGCGGGGTCGCCGATCTCGAAATCTTGACGCAGGCACAAGCCGAAAGCCTCGAACCCGCGCTGCGATGCGCCGGCGCGCTGCTGTCGCCATCGACCGGCATCATCGACAGCCAGGCGCTGATGCTGTCGCTGCGCGGCGACGCGGAGGCCGCCGGCGCTTCTTTTGCGTTCCTCACCACCGTTTCCAACGCGGCCATCGAGGCCGGCGGCATCCGGATCGATACGCGTGATGCCAATGGCGAGAGCTTCGCCTTGCAGGCCGGCGCCTTCGTCAACGCCGCGGGTCTCGATGCACAGGCCGTGGCAGGCCGGATCGAAGGTTTCCCGCAAGCCCACATTCCGCCGCACTGGCTGGCACGCGGCAACTATTTTTCGCTCTCGGGACGGTCGCCTTTCTCGCGGTTGATCTATCCCGTGCCGGTCAATGGCGGCCTCGGGGTTCATCTCACCCTCGATCTCGCCGGCAGCGCGCGCTTTGGCCCGGATGTCGAATGGATCGACAGCGTGGATTATACGGTCGATCCCACCCGCGGCGAGGCCTTCTACGACGAGATCAGACGCTATTGGCCTGGTCTTGCCGACGGTGCCCTGCAGCCTGCCTATGCCGGCGTCCGGCCAAAACTGTCCGGCCCGGGCCAGGCGGCGGCCGACTTCACGATCCAGGGTCCGGCCGACCATGGCGCCGGCCAGATCGTCAATCTGTTCGGCATCGAGAGCCCCGGCCTGACGTCAAGCCTGGCGATCGCCGAGCATGTCGTGGAGCTGTTGCACCCGGGCTGACAACCGCTTGCGCACCCCCAGCCTCAAGCACGTCCAGCCTCAGGAAGTGTAGAGACCCTTGTAGGTGTCGCGCAAAAGATTCTTCTGCACCTTGCCCATGGTGTTGCGCGGCAGTTCGTCGACGAAGATCACCCGTTTCGGGTGCTTGTATCTTGCGACGCGCTCAGCGATTGCGCCGAGAATTTCGGCCCCGGTGATTTGCGACGCCGGCGACCGCACCACGACGGCGGTGACGCCTTCGCCGAAATCCGGATGGGCAACGCCGATGACGGCGCTTTCGCTAACCCCGTCAAGCGCGTCGATCTCGCTTTCGAGTTCCTTCGGATAGATGTTGTAGCCGCCGGAAATGATCAGATCCTTGCCGCGGCCGACGATGTGGACGTAGCCGTCGGCGTCGACCATGCCGAGATCGCCTGTGATGAAGAAGCCGTCGGCGCGGAATTCCGCTTTGGTCTTCTCCGGCATGCGCCAGTAGCCGCCGAAGACGTTCGGGCCCTTGACCTCGATCATGCCGACCTCACCCTGGGCAAGCGGCCGGCCATTGTCGGGATCGGCGATGCGAACTGCTACGCCCGGCAAAGGGAAGCCGACCGTGCCGGCGCGCCGTTCACCGTCATAGGGGTTCGAGGTGTTCATGTTGGTCTCGGTCATGCCGTAGCGTTCGAGGATCGCGTGGCCGGTGCGTGCGCGCCAGGCCTTGTGCGTCTCGGCCAGCAGCGGCGCCGAACCGGAAATGAACAGGCGGATGGCTTTCGCCGCCTGACGGTCCAGGCCGTCCTGCTGCAGCAAGCGCACGTAGAAGGTCGGCACACCCATCAGGGCGGTGGCGCGCGGCAAAAGCGAGACGATGCGGGCGGGGTCGAATTTCTGTTCGAACAGCATCGAGGCGCCGGCCATCAGCACGACGTTGGTGGCGACGAACAGACCATGGGTGTGGAAGATCGGCAGCGCGTGGATCAGCACATCGTCCCTCGTGAAGCGCCAGTGGTCGACCAGCACCCGCGCGTTCGAGGCGAGGTTCTCGTGGCTGAGCATGGCGCCTTTCGAGCGACCGGTCGTTCCCGACGTGTAGAGGATCGCCGCGAGATCGTCCCCGCCGCGCACCACATCGTGGAAGTCCGCCGGCAGGCGTGAGGCCTGCTCCGTCAGGGATCCTTCGCCATTGCGGCCGAGCGTGACGGTGGCAGCGCCCGATTTTTCCGCCAGTGCGCCGATGCCGGCCGCTCTGGTCGGATCGCAGACGACCAGGCGTGGTGCAGCATCGCTGAAGAAGTACTCCAGCTCGGCCAGTGTGTAGGCGGTGTTGAGCGGCAGGAAGACGGCACCGGCACGCAGGCAGGCGAGATAGAGCAGGACGGCTTCGGGACTCTTCTCGACCTGAACGGCGACCCGGTCGCCGGGCTCGACATCCAATTGCAAGAGCGCATGCGCCAGCTGCGCCGACCGCGTCAGCATATCGCCATAGGTCAGCGAGCGCCCATCATCGGTTTCCATCAACAGGCGCGCGGGCGCCGGCATCCGGGAACGGAACGCGTCGAACAGATGGTTGCTCATAGAGTCTTCCTGGGGGTGGCGGAAACGGCGGCGCTGGGCATGCTTTTCGATTGGCATGCATTGGCGGCGAGAGTTCGCGGTTCTTGGCCGCGCCGTCAAGACCACCGACAGCGGTCACTCACCGCACCAACGGGTTGCGAGCAATGGCCGCAAAAGAGTGCCGGGAACCGACGCTATCGCCGGGCGCGTTCGGCCTTGCCGACAACCGCCTTTGGACCTTCGCCTCGCTGGAAGCGTTCCATGCACATGGCAGCGGTCAACTGGTAGTGGTTGATCAGGGCTTCGACGGCACCGTCGGCATTGCCGTCCAGCGCACATTCGGCGATCAGGCGATGCTCGCCGAAATCGTCGCGCTTGACGCTTTCGCCGTCACTTGCCATTTGCCGGTAGCGATAGGCGTGATCGGAAAGCTGCTCACAGAAGCCCACCAGCCATTGCGACCGGCAGGCCGAAACCAGGACCCGATGAAAGATGCGGTGCAGCCTCTCCCAATCCGGATTGAGCGAAGAGAGATCCTCCTGCGAAAGACGTGACGCACGCCCCAGGCGATGCAACGCCAGTACGAGCTGTTCTTCCCATTCGGCGGTGCGGTGAGCGATGGATTCGCGAAGCGCTCGTTCCTCGAGCCAGCAACGGGTGCGCGTCAGCTCTTCGAGTTCCGACGCGCTGACGGGCATGATGAAGAAGCCGCGCTGGTCGTGCCTGCCGAGAAGCCCCTCCGAGGCGAGGCGATTGAGAGCCTCACGGACAGGGGAAGCGCCGGCCCCATACTTGGAAACCACCCATTCGACCCGCAGCTTGCTCTCGGCTTCAAGAACTCCACCGAGAAGGTCGTCCCGCAATTGGTGATAGACCGTGCTGGCAAGCGTGCTCTTGGGTCCTGCGCCGTCGTCATTCAGATTGGCAGCTCCGTATGTCAAAGCGACTCCTTGTCCCCAATTCTGTTTGGGCAATTCGAGTCCGAAAGCAGTCCCTTCCGTACGTGTACTCTACAGCCTTCGCCCGCTAACGCTCAAGCTGAAGATACCGTTATTGTACTTAAGCACGAAGAAATATGCGATGTTTCGCTGTTCGATCCAGCAAATCCGCTCATTTCTACAACCTTCGGAAACTTAACATGTTTTGTATGCACGCAGGATCATCTGTTCTTGTGTGCACGCGCGATCGTCCTTTCTATCGCGCGCAAAGAAGGATCTACGCAGACCCCCATCGGGGGCGCGATGCTTTGCGAATCATCCTGACGGAGCGTGCCCGGCACGAGAGCCGTTTGGCCAGCGTGAGGGCCAAGGACGAGATGAACGCAATGGGTTAGCCGGCTGCGTTGTCTGCTGCCGTCCTGATCGCCTGGATATTTTGCCGGTAAGCGTCGACGCTGCCGCCCTTGAAGATGGCAGCGCCTGCCACCAGCACGTCGGCGCCGGCGGCGGTGACCAGCGGCGCGGTTTCGGCCGACACACCGCCGTCGATCTCGATGCGGATCGGCCGGCCGCCGATCAGCGCCTTGACCCGCTTCACCTTGTCGACGATCGCCGGAATGAAGGCCTGGCCGCCGAAGCCCGGATTGACGGTCATGATCAGGATCAGGTCGAGCCGGTCGAGCACATATTCGACCGCACTTTCCGGCGTTGCCGGATTGAGCGACACACCGGCCTTCTTACCAAGGTTCCTGATCGTCTGCAGCGAACGATCGAGATGCGGCCCGGCCTCGGCATGCACCGTCATGCCGTCGCATCCGGCCTCGGCGAAGGCGGCCAGATAGGGGTCGGCCGGCGCGATCATCAGGTGGCAGTCGAAGAAGGCCTTGGTGCGGTTGCGGATCGCCTTGATCACCGGCGGCCCAAAAGTGATGTTGGGGACGAAATGCCCGTCCATCACATCAAGGTGGATCCAGTCGGCGCCGGCAGCCACCACAGCCTCGACTTCGTCGCCGAGCCTGGAAAAATCCGATGCCAGCACCGATGGTGCGATCAAGGTCTTTTTGCTCATTAGGTGCGGCCTTTCCGAGCGCCCTTCATCCGGCCACTCTGGATCGACTGCCTAATGCGCCACAGGTGACTTGTCGAGTGCGCAGGCGCCGCGGCTGCACAGGCTAGAACGTCACCGCCCGTGTTGGCGCCGATTGGCGCGATCCAAACAAAAACCCGCCGGATCAGATCCGGCGGGTTCTGGTCTGTGTCGCAGACGGTTACGGCTTGGTGTTCTGGATGTTTCCAGCCGAATCGTCCTGCAGTTGCTGGTCGCTTTGCGTCTTGCGCCGCGGCAAAAGCTGCTGCAGGACGTTCGGGTTCAGCAGGCCCGGTTCCAACGACGGTTGTCCGCGGATTGGCCTGCAGTTTGGATACCGCCCAACTGTCCCGACCGGGCAGCGCCGCTTGATGATCGGCTGGCACTGGCCGTTGATCAGCTGCGAACCCGGTGCGCACTCAACCTGCGGCCTGGACCTGCGGCATGCGCCGTCGATCACCTCGGTCCCACGCGGACAGACACACTCGCCGCGCTTGTTGTGGACCTGGCCACGTATCTCGCACTGCTCCACCGTCGGCTGCTTGCGCCGGCAGGCATTGCCTTGCACCTCGGTACCCCTCGGGCAGACACAATTGCCGTTGGCGTCGTGGATCTGGCCACGGATGGTGCACTGCTCGGGCTTCGGCCGGATCGGACGACAGGCATTGCCCCTGACTTCCGTACCCTTCGGGCAGACGCAATCGCCGTCAGAGTTATGGACTTGGCCTCGGATCGTGCACTGCTCAGGCTTCGGCCGGATCGGACGACAGGCATTGCCCCTGACTTCCGTACCCTTCGGGCAGACGCAATCGCCGTCCGAATTGTGGACCTGGCCTCGGATCATGCACTGCTCAGGCTTCGGCCGGATCGGTCGGCAGGCATTGCCCCTGACTTCCGTACCCTTCGGGCAGACGCAATCGCCGTCAGAGTTATGGACTTGGCCTCGGATGGTGCACTGCTCAGGCTTGTCAGTCTTGACGCATCTTCCGTTTTCAAGCCCGCTTCCGCGTGGGCAGACGCAACGTCCGTCCTCGGTGCGGATCTGGCCTTCGAGCAGTACGCAGGGCTTCGGCTTTGGCTCGACGATGACACCACCGTCGGGTGAGCACTGGCCGTTGCGGAAGGTGGTGCCTGCCGGGCAGACGCACCGGCCGGCATCGTTCATGACAAAGCCTTGCGAGCACTCCTTCTTCACCTCATGCGTGATGGTGAAGGGGTGGCACGCATAGGCCTTGCCGCGATCGCCCTGCACATTGGCCTGGTCGCCGGGGAGCACGTCGCCGCCTTGCACCCGTGTGTCGGGAGACAGGACGCCGACGCAGTTCTGGCCGTTGACGTTGCCCCGCAGATTGGCCAGGCGGCCGTCGTCGGGTATGACCACGGTGACATGATGCACCTGGCTTTCCCCGGCGCCGAGCGTCAGGTTGGCAATACAGGACAGCGGCAAGGTTGCCGGCTCCGGCGAGCAACCGAAGGGCGGTTCGATCGAGGTGATCGCAACGCCGTCCAGCCGGCCGAGACCCTCCACGCCGATCGCATCACCGATGCGAACCGGACCGGAGAAGGGACTTGCACCGTCGTTCGTGATGGTGATCTCGAACGTGCAGGGTTGGCCGAGCTTGCATTCGCGGTCGCCGGTCTTTTCGACGCGAATGGTCGAAGTGCCGCCGCCCTTGGCGCAGGCCTGGCCGATCGGATAGACGACGTCGTCGCCTGGCGCCGGACCATACGAACCCCGCGCGCAGTTCTCGAACTCGCCGTTCGCCGAAACCGTCACGTCGAAGTGGCGGCTGGTTCCGGGTGTCATGACCGCACCAGGAATCTGGCACGACAGCGCATTGGCCGGAACTGGTCCGCACGCCCATTCCGCGCCGTCGGGAGTGACGGTCTGGATCTGGACGGGCGCGCCGCCCGACACCAGCGTGGCGGCGTCGTTGACCCGCACCGGACCGGTGGGGGCAGCCGTGCCGGCATTGACGACGGTGATGCGGCAAGAGACGACCGCGGCGCCGGCCAGCGAGCCATTGCACACCTTGGTAATGCGCAAAGCGGGCTTGCCGCCATTGGGGTGACGGATGCGTTCCTTGGCGCAAGCCTTGTTGTTGGTGAGGTCGTTTTCACCAGGAATGGCCTTCACCTCGGCGCAGTTCTCCACCGTGTCCGACTGGTAGCCGGCCGGCATGACCGCCTTGACGAAGATCGGCGTCGAGGCGCCCGGTGCGAGGGAGATGCCCGCATTGTCGCAGCGGAACAGGCCGGGGCCGGTCGGGCCGCATGTCCATGGCGGGGTCGGGCCGAAGGTCGAGGAGGCCGGCGCACCGCCCGGATAGCTGTCGATCACCGTCAGCGGCCCATTGTAGGTGAAGGTGCCGTTGTTGATGATGTCGATCACGAACGTGCAGATGCCGTCGGCCGTGCAGACCTCTGTGCGGGCACGCTTCTTGAGGATCAGGTCGACCTTCTTGTCGACCGGTGGCTGGCACTCGCGGTCACGATCGCCACGCCGGCAGATCGGGATCGAGGCGCAGCCGCGATCGTTCGACTGGCTGCCGAACAGCGACTTGCCGCTGGCCGCATAGTTGTAGGCGGCGCAGTTGCGCAGGACGCTGCCTCGCCAGCCGCCAGCCGGCTTGAAGCCGAGCTTGAGGTCGACGAAGGCCCCCGGATTGAGCGTGGTCACCGGATAGGTGCACGTCATCGGGGTGGTGCCGGGTACGCAGACCCAGGGCGGATTGGGCCCTGAATCCAGCGTTGAGCCGACCGGCAGCGTCACCTCGTCGAGCACGATCTTGCCGTGATAGGCACCGGTGCCGACATTGGTGACCCTGATGGTGAAGTCGCAGCCGCCGCCCATCGTGCAACGCTGGACTTCGGCGCGCTTTTCAACCTTGAGGTCCGGTTCCTTGTCCTTGGGCGGGCATCTCTGGTCGCGCGGGATGACGATGTCGATGGTCTGCGTGCAGCACAGGCCCCAGCCCTCCTTCGGGCCGGCATAGGTTTCGATGCCGGTGACGATGAGGTGGATGACATCGCCGGGTGACGCACCGACGATCTTCCAGTTGAGCACGCCGCCGCCCGCCGGCACCAATTGGGTGTCGGGGATGATGGTGATGCCGGGCGTTGTCGTCGAAACCTGCACCCACTTGCCGCCCATCTCGGGGCCGACAGGCATGTGGTAGATGAAGGCGCCGCCACCGGGCACGCAATCAACCGTGCCGCGTTCCACCTTGAAGCATTCCTTGCCGGGAGGTGGCGGCGGCGGATTGCACTTGGTGACGTCGATCTTGATCGAGGTCTTTTCTCCGGTCTTGAAGTCGCCGTCGTCGGGCTTGCTCGGATCCTGCGACGGGATGATGCTCCCCGTGCCGGCTTCCGGCGTCACTTTGATCATGCCCTGGTTGTCGACGATCGTCGGCGAAGGAAACGCCGCATGGTCGATCTTGGCCGTGATCTGGAAGGTTATGACGCGCTCGTTGGGAGCGCCGACGCCGTCGAGGTCGGCGGCGGAAATCCGGAAATCGGAAACCGTCGCCGTATCGTTCGGACTTGCCGATGTGCCGATCGTTGCACCCGGCAGGGGTCCGCCGGCCGCATCCGTGCCGTCGCCGGCCACATTGACGTTGACGATCTCAAGGCCGTGCGGAAGCTGGTCCCTGAAGTCGAGCCGAGCTTTTTTCAGTCTGGCCGCGAAGCTGGGGGCGGCAAAGCCCTGCGGATCGCCGCGCAAGCCGAAGCTCAGGGAAAAGACGACATAGTCGCAGCTCCTCTGAGTGCCTTTCTTGGTGAAGAAGGGCACGACCCAGTCCGGCCCCGGAGTGACGACGCGCGAGTTGTCGAGGTCGAGCCTCAGCTCCGGACTGATCGGCGTGGCGCTTTCCGCGAAGCCTTGCACAGGGGTTAGCATGGCGACCGCGATACCGGCCGCCATCAGCCAGCGCGCGCCGCGCCTGGCGTATGACAGGGGTTTCATGATCGTCTCCATGACGGTTGACTTGTTGTTTGCCGCGAGCGGGGAAAGTGCGAGATTTTTCATCTTCCCCTCCTCAACGTTCGCAGCTGACGGCTGGGGTTCTGAGCGGCAAAGTCATCTTGCAGCAAGGGTAGTAGCCACCCTTGTCCTTGTCGGACTTCCTGTAGAAGCAGAGCCCAACATCGACTGTGTCGCCCGGATAGTGGCCGGTGATGCCGATCGTGTATGGCGTGCCGGGCGCATGCGACATGGGGGAAGTCACCCCGACGCCTGGCGTCCTGGACTGGGCCTTGATCGAATCGCCGCCGAAGCCGGCATGGTCATGGAGATAGAGATCGGCCTCGAGACCGGAAGGCGTGCAGAAATACTGGACGTCCTCGACATCGAGACAGGGGGGCAGATTGCCGGGCGGTGGGAAGTCCGGCGGATAGAAGGGTGGCAGGTAGCCGCCCGGGATTTCTTCATAATAGCCGGCGCGGCCCTCACAGGGATGCCAGACGGCGACGTCACCGACATGGCCTTCCACTTCGGGATCTTCGAAATAGCCGTCGAAATCGACGAACCAGGAGCCGAAGGGCGGCACGTTGGCCGGCTTGACCAGTTCCTTGGGCGTGATCTGCACGCCATGCACGGCGAGCGGCCCACCGGTAGCGAGCTGCTCGGCGAGAGCCGGATTGTCGCGCAGCTTGTCGCCGGTGTTGACCAGCGTCTGCGTACAGACCGAGGTGTCGAGATTGCCGTCCGCGTCATAGCCATATTGCAAGTCGAGACCGCCGGCCGACTGCCGGTTACCTTGCGGGAAGCCGACGGCATATTCCTGCGGCACTTCGACCCAGACCGATTCCGTCGCCGGATCGTCCGGATTCTCGCGCCAGTAGCGGATGACCTCGCCCTTGCCGGAATCGGCGAACTGGCTGTAGTCGTAACGGTTTTCGACCGGGCCGCGCTGGGCCAGGTACATGAAGCCGCTGTTGTCGAAGGCGATGTCGGTGACGGCGTAGTCCTTGTCGGCCTTGACCGTCAGTTCCCAGCGCGGGTCGCCGGCAAAGGTACCGTCGCGGGCAATGCCCACCGACCAGATTTCAGACTTTTCGCCGACCGAATAATAGAGCCGGCCGCCATGATAGGAGACGCCCCAGACGCGTCGCTCGTCCTGCGTGTAGCCCCAGTTGTCGGGGTCTTCGCTGTCGAAGGCCGCGCCCTGTATGTCCATCACCGAACCATCGTCGGCGAGCGGAGCCAGCCCATGCGCCGGACGGCCGGCAACACCATGGTCGAAGCTGTCAATCAGCCTGCCGTCGGCGTCGATGCGATGGATCAGGCCGGTGTCGAGGTCGGAGGCGAAGAACTGGCGGTGGATGGGATCGAAGGTGAGATTGCCGATGCCGGGACCGCTGTTGGTGTCGATGTCGGCAAACTTGGAGACCTGGCCGGTGATGCCGTCGATCTTCCAGACGGTGCCCGGCCCGCCACCGTTTTCGGTGCCGAACTGGCCTTCCATGAAGGTGGCGCCGACCGTGCCGCGGCGCTGCCGCTCCGGCCTGCCATCGTCGTCGGCATCCGGGGTGACGATGCGGATGCCGTGCAGCGAGGTGGCGCCGGCATAAAGATTGGGAATGCCGGACGGAACACCGTCGCGCACGCCGTCATCATAGGTGAGGCCGAACACCTGGCCGATCTGTTCGGCCGTGACCTCGAAGGGCGGCGGCGTGAAGACGAGCTGGCCCGCGGCCGGCCCGCCGAGATGCGAGACGTCGAACACGCGCAAGGTGGCGCGCGTGGTGTCGATGAAGGTTTCGTCGACCGGATCGACGCCGGGCGGCAGGCCCTCGTCGAAATTGGGAATGATGGTGCCGGAAAATCCGGTCACCGCCATCGAGCCGGGATAGATGATCTGGGTCTGGCTGTCCTGCGCCTGCCCGGCGCCACCCAGCCACAGAATGGCGGTGAGCGCCAGCGCCAGCAATCCGCCTGGACGCATGGCCCGGCGCACGCGGCCGTCAAGAGAAGACACGAACGTGCCGCGGACGCGAGACATGAAGCTACCCCCGTTAGCCACGGGAGAAACGTCCGGCCTTGCCGCGCAAAACAGGGCAAGGCGCGGTGGTCCGGCACGTTCTTCCCTGATCGAATTGTCTGCTTTCCTCAACCTCACGATACGCCTGCTCTTACGCAGGGTCAACGGAATGAGCAGAAAGCCCAGCGCATCGACCCCGTCCCGAAGGCGGTGGTCGCGCCGAGCTCCTGTCGTTCCCGGAGACCGCAGAGCCTCTGGGTTACTGGTCATGGGGGCTTCCTTTCCGGGCCGCACCATGCGGCACCTGGACATCAGTCGCAGGCGGCGGTGGAAAGGTTCATGGAAGCCTTGCGCAGAATGCTTGCGCGCGATGCCGCCTGTTCTTATATACGCGCCAAGCCGTTCGGCGCCGGAATGCCGGTTGCCGGAACGGATTTTCTTGTGAACAGGGGCTTTCGTCGGAACGCCTGTACGGGTCCTGAGAGCCTGCTTAGCGGAGAGACTAGAAAAATGGCAAAAGTAATCGGTATCGATCTCGGCACCACCAACTCCTGTATCGCCATCATGGATGGCAAGGAGCCGAAGGTGATCGAGAATGCGGAAGGCGCGCGCACGACGCCTTCGATCGTCGCCATCAGCGGCGACGGCGAACGTCTCGTCGGCCAGCCGGCCAAGCGCCAGGCGGTCACCAATCCTGAAAACACCATCTTCGCGGTCAAGCGCCTGATCGGCCGCCGCTATGACGATCCGGTGACGGAGAAGGACAAGAAGCTTGTCCCCTACAAAATCGTCAAGGGCGACAATGGCGATGCCTGGGTCGAAGCCGGCGGCAAGAAGCAGTCGCCCAGCCAGATCTCGGCCATGATCCTGCAGAAGATGAAGGAAACGGCGGAAGCCTATCTCGGCGAGAAGGTCGAGAAGGCGGTCATCACCGTTCCGGCCTATTTCAACGACGCCCAGCGCCAGGCAACCAAGGACGCCGGCAAGATCGCCGGCCTGGAAGTGCTTCGCATCATCAACGAGCCGACTGCCGCCGCGCTCGCCTACGGCCTCGACAAGAAGGAAGGCAAGACGATTGCCGTCTATGACCTTGGGGGCGGCACGTTCGACATTTCGGTGCTCGAGATCGGCGACGGCGTGTTCGAGGTGAAGTCGACCAATGGCGACACCTTCCTCGGTGGCGAGGATTTCGACATGCGCCTGGTCGAGTACCTGGCGGCCGAGTTCAAGAAGGAACAGGGCATCGACCTGAAGAACGACAAGCTGGCCCTGCAGCGCCTCAAGGAGGCGGCTGAAAAGGCCAAGATCGAGCTGTCGTCGACGACGCAGACCGAGATCAACCTGCCCTTCATCACCGCCGATGCGACCGGGCCGAAGCACCTGACGCTGAAGCTGACGCGGGCCAAGTTCGAGCAGCTGGTCGACGACCTCGTCCAGCGCACCATCGACCCCTGCAAGGCGGCGCTCAAGGATGCTGGCCTGAAGGCTGGCGAAATCGACGAAGTCGTCCTGGTCGGCGGCATGACCCGCATGCCCAAGATCCAGGAGATCGTGAAGCAGTTCTTCGGCAAGGAGCCTCACAAGGGCGTCAACCCGGATGAGGTCGTCGCACTCGGCGCCGCCATCCAGGCCGGCGTGCTGCAGGGCGACGTCAAGGACGTGCTTTTGCTCGACGTGACGCCGCTGTCGCTCGGCATCGAGACGCTGGGTGGCGTGTTCACGCGCCTGATCGAGCGCAACACGACGATCCCGACCAAGAAGAGCCAGGTGTTCTCGACGGCCGAGGACAGTCAGTCGGCCGTGACCATCCGCGTCTTCCAGGGCGAGCGCGAAATGGCCGCCGACAACAAGGCGCTCGGCCAGTTCGACCTGGTCGGCATTCCGCCGGCGCCGCGCGGCGTTCCGCAGATCGAGGTCACCTTCGACATCGACGCCAACGGCATCGTCAACGTTTCGGCCAAGGACAAGGGCACCGGCAAGGAGCACCAGATCCGCATCCAGGCTTCGGGTGGTCTTTCTGACGCCGACATCGAGAAGATGGTCAAGGACGCCGAGGCCAATGCCGAGAGCGACAAGAAGCGGCGTGCGCTGGTCGAGGCCCGCAACCAGGCCGAAGCTCTGGTGCATTCTTCCGAGAAGTCGCTGAAGGAATATGGCGACAAGGTCTCGGAAGCCGACCGCACGGCGATCGCAGACGCGATCACGGCGCTGAAGGCTGCGGCCGAAGGCGACGACGCGGCCGACATCGAGGCCAAGTCGCAGTCGCTGGCCGAGGCTTCGATGAAGCTTGGCCAGGCCATGTACGAGGCTTCGCAGAAGGAGGCCGCGGAAGCCGACGCCAAGGCGGACGCCGCCAAGGACTCCGACGTGGTCGACGCCGATTTCGAGGAAATCGACGAGGACGACGACAAGAAGAAGTCGGCCTGAACCGTTTGACGGCAAGATAATGCTGAAAGCCCGGCGCAAGGCCGGGCTTTTTTGCAACCCCTTGCAGAAAAAGCACGGACCTCGCCAAAAAATTGCGAGCAAAGCCGCGTCGACACTGGCATCGCGGTTCCATCGCACCTAAATCGAAACGTCAGTGCCGGCAAAAGACGCAACAATGCTTCAAGACGTTGAGCATCTGGACAGCGGGAAAAAATGAAAGCTGATTTCTACGAAACGCTGGGTGTCCAGAAAGGCGCCGACGAGAAGGAGCTCAAGAGCGCTTTCCGCAAGCTCGCCATGCAGTTCCACCCCGACCGCAACCCCGGCGATCATTCCTGCGAGCACAAGTTCAAGGAAATCAACGAAGCCTACGAGACGCTGAAGGACCCGCAGAAGCGCGCCGCCTATGATCGCTTCGGCCACGCGGCCTTCGAGCAGGGCGGCATGAATGGCGGTGCGCAAGGCTTTGGCGCCGGCGGCTTCGCCGACATCTTCGAGGATATTTTCGGCGACATGATGGGCGGGCGCCAGCGCCGCTCGTCGGGCGGGCGCGAGCGCGGCGCCGACCTGCGCTACAATATGGAAATCTCGCTGGAGGAGGCCTTTGCCGGCAAGACAGCGCAGATCCGCGTGCCGGCTTCGATCTCCTGCTCGGAATGCTCGGGCAGCGGCGCCAAGCCCGGCACCCAGCCTGTCACCTGCTCCATGTGCAACGGCCATGGCAAGGTGCGCGCCACGCAAGGCTTCTTCTCCATCGAGCGCACCTGCCCGCAATGCCAGGGCCGCGGCCAGACCATCAAGGACCCATGCCCGAAATGCGCCGGCCAGGGCCGCGTCACCGAAGAGCGTTCGCTGTCGGTCAACATCCCGGCCGGCATCGAGGACGGCACCCGTATCCGCCTTGCCAATGAGGGCGAGGCCGGCCTGCGCGGCGGGCCGTCAGGCGACCTCTATATTTTCCTGGCGGTGAAGCCGCACGAGTTCTTCCAGCGCGATGGCGCCGATCTCTACTGCAAGGTGCCGATCTCGATGACGACGGCCGCCCTTGGCGGTTCCTTCGAAGTGACGACGCTGGATGGCACGCAGACCAAGGTGAAGGTGCCGGAAGGCACCCAGAACGGACGCCAGTTCCGCCTCAAGGGCAAGGGCATGCCGGTGCTGCGCCAGCCCAATGTCGGCGACCTCTACATCCAGACCGCGGTCGAGACGCCGCAGAACCTCACCCGCCGCCAGCGCGAGCTGCTGGAGGAGTTCGAACAGCTCTCCTCGCAGGACAATTCGCCCCAATCGAGCGGATTTTTCGCTCGCATGAAGGATTTCTTCGAGTCCTTCGGCGAGCGGTGATGCATATCGCGAGACGCGACGAAAGTTATCTTATCCACGACATCGGCGCCGCCTTGCCTTGCCTTGCGCCGCTCAGGTGTTAAGTAACTTGCGGGGAGAGTTGAGGAGAGCTTGCATGACACGTCCCGGACTGCGGAAGGCGCTTGCCGAAAAGTTCGACGACGAACTCAAATTCTTCAAGGGCTGGATCGACAAGCCGAAGACGGTCGGCTCGATCGTGCCGACCAGCTCGATCACCGCCCGCAAGATGGCCTCGATCGTCAATCCGAAATCCGGCCTGCCGGTGCTCGAGGTCGGTCCCGGCACCGGCGTCATCACCCGCGCCATCCTGGCCCAGGGCGTGCGGCCCGAAAACCTCTACGCGGTCGAATATTCCACCGATTTCGTCCGCCACCTGCGGCAGCTCTATCCCGGCGTCAACGTCATCGAGGGCGATGCCTTCAACCTCAACGCCACGCTTGGCGACAAGAGCGGGATGATCTTCGATTCCGTCGTTTCCGGCGTACCGCTGCTCAATTTTCCGGTCGCCCAGCGCATCGCCTATATCGAGAGCCTGCTCGACCGCATCCCGGTCGGCCGGCCGATCGTGCAGCTGACCTATGGCCCGATGTCGCCGATCCCAGCCGGCCGTGGTGATTACACGGTCAAGCATTTCGATTTCATCTTCCGCAACATCCCGCCGACACAGCTATGGATCTACCGGCGCGAAGCGCATTAGGGTGTGCCGATATTCAGGTGAGCCCGGCCTGCAATCGGCGGCTTCCGGTGCTCACGTGCGAAAAGTACGCTCCGCTCCGTTCTCGGAAGCCACCCTTTTCGGCTCGGCCTGACCTGAATTTCAACACACCCTTCACGCATGTGCCGCCAAAATCGGTTTCGATTTTTGGACCGGTGCGTTGATTTGAGCGGTCTCTGGCTGTACCTGTCCGGGAACAAGGTTGGCCAATGGCAGTGATCCCGAAAATCCTCGTCTTCGCCGGCTCGGTGCGCAGCGGCGCCTACAGCGGCAGGACGGCCGATGTGGCGCAAAAGGAGCTCGCCATGCAGGGCGCCGAGGTGACCCGCATCACGCTCGCCGACTATCCCCTGCCAATCCTCGACGAGGACCTGGAAAAGGAAAAAGGCGTTCCCGAAAATGCCCTGAAACTCGGCCGCCTGGTGAACGCCCATGACGGGCTGCTGATCGCCACGCCCGAATATAACGGCTCCATTCCGCCGCTGCTGAAGAACACGATCGACTGGGTAAGCCGGGTGCGCAGGGATGGCGGCCGGCCGGTCAGGCCGCTTGCCGGCAAGGTGGCCGGCCTCTGCTCGTCCTCCAACGGCCACTTTGCCGGTATCCGCTGCATCAACCATCTGCGCGCCGTGCTGGTGCGCTGCCAGATGGAGGTGGTGACGCCGGAATGCTCGGTGCCCGAGGGCGGCAGCGCCTTCGACGAGGACGGCAATTTCCGCGACGAAAGACTGTACAAATCGATGGAGCACCTATGCCGCACGCTGATCGAAACATCGCGCATGCTGTCCACCCGGATCGAGGCGTGATCGCCGATACCATGCGGACCAAATCCATGCAGCCCCAATCGATACAGGCCCAATCCATCCAGGAAAGACTGATCGTCGGCCTCGACGTGCCGACAGTGCAGGAGGCCGAGAAGGCAGTGCGCGAACTCGACGGCGTCGTCTCCTTCTACAAAATCGGCTATCAGCTGGCCTTCGCCGGCGGGCTCGACTTCGCCAGGGAACTGGCCAGCGGCGGGACGAAGATCTTCCTCGACATGAAACTGCTAGACATCGACCACACGGTGGCCAAGGGCGTCGAGAACATCGTCAAGATGGGCGTGACCATGCTGACTATCCATGCCTATCCCAAGGCGATGCGGGCAGCTGTGGAAGCGGCCAGGGGCAGCGAGCTTTGCCTGCTCGCCGTCAGCGTGCTGACCTCAATGGACGAGCAGGACATGATCGACGTCGGCTATGAATATGACCCGCATACGCTGGTGCTGAGACGCTCGGAACAGGCGCTGCATGCCGGCATGGGCGGCATCGTCTGCTCGGCCGCGGAAGCCGAAGCGGTGCGCCGCATCGTCGGGCCCAACATGGCGGTGGTGACGCCCGGCATCCGGCCGGCCGGCAGCGACCATGGCGACCAGAAGCGCGTGGTGACGCCGGGGCAAGCAATCCGCAACGGTGCCAGCCACCTCGTTGTCGGCCGACCGATCGTCGCGGTGGCCGACAGGCGAGAAGCGGCCGAAGCGATCATCGCCGAAATGCGCTCGGCGTAAGGACCAGGGAGAAAAAGAATGCCCAAGGGATACTGGATCGCTCGTGTCGATGTGCACGACACCGAAGGCTACAAGGACTACGTTGCCGCTGCCAAGCCTGCCTTCGAGCGCTTCGGCGCGAAATTCCTGGCGCGCGGCGGTGCGCATGAGCTGGCCGAGGGTGTCGGGCGCGCCCGCAACGTCGTCATCGAATTCGAATCGCTCGCCGCGGCGCATGACTGCTACCACTCGCCGGAATACCAGCGCGCCGTCGCCATCCGCCAGAAGGTCGCCGACGGCGAGATCGTGCTGGTCGAAGGCATCTGAAGTCGCCGCGTCAGACGAAGTCCTGAAGGTTCACTTCCCTCAGCTTCGCCCCGCCAAGCAGGGCTCCGATCAGCTGGTGCTTGAGGGCGAGGCAGTGCGAGCGGGCAAGTTTGACAATGCCGGGAACGTCGCTCTTCTCGCAGGCTTGCAGCAATTGCTTCTGCTGTTCGATGATCAGTTGGGTGAAATCGCGTGACTTGAAGCCGAGATGCAGCGCGCGCTCCGACTGATCGAGAATCTGACTGAGGAGCTGTGCCAGCCGCAGGTTCCCGGACAGTTCGGCAATCGCCAGACGAAAGCCACGGTCGGCCGCTAGGAACGCAACATGGCTGCGCAGCGTTTCGGGTTTCAGCACCTTTCTTGCGGCCAGCCTGATGTCATCCAGCCCCCGCTCGGTGATGCCTGGGGCGGCAAACCTGAACACTTCCGGTTCGATCAGGCTGCGGACGTCGAAGATCTCGCCGACGTCGCGCAAGGTCAACGTGGTGATGATATAACCGCGACGCGGCTCGCTACTGACCAGCCCTTCCTGCATGAGGCGGGCCAGCGCTGAGCGGATCGTCGCCTTCTTGATCGCGTAGCGGGCCTCGATCTGCTTCTCCGTCAAGGCTTCGCCGGGCGACAGGACGCAGGCGACGATGTCGCTCTTCAACTGCTCGTATGCCTGCTGGCTGCGCAGGACGTCCGCCGTCGACAGTGCCGTCGTCCCGACCGTGGTATCGGGCGACTTCGATGGCGTGGCTTTCGTCGATTTCATGATTTCGCACTATCCATTTATTCTGCATGATCTCCGGACAAACGGAAACCGTTTGTCCGAGAAAACCGGATTCCCCTTTCGGGATCATGCCCTGGCCCCCGATTGACGTCGGCATCGGCATTGGCTAGCGTTGACCGTCCTAGATACCTCAACTGAGCATCTCAGACAGGAACCGTGGAATGCCCCTATCCGCCGACTCCCCTCTGTACCCTGCCATCACGGATATCGTCAACGCGGCGGCAGACCCCGATCCCTTCGATGGGGTCAAGGCCGTGCTCAGCTTCTATACGAACCGTTTCCATTCGCTCGGCAGGCTCGTTCACGAGGAGGAAGACGATGAGTTGCTCCTGCATGCGAGCCCCAACCTGACGATCTATCACATCACGCTCTCTCCCGGCGTGCAGTATCCGCCGCACAACCACCTGATGGATGCCTTGATCGGCATCTACAGGGGCAGCGAGACAAATTTCATTTACCCGGCCACCGGCGACGAAATTGACACTCCAGAACGGCAGGATTTTGTGGCACCGGCGGTGACGCACATGTCCCCCGATACAATTCACTCGGTTGCGAATACGGGCAATGGCCGCTCGGGAGCGCTTCACGTTTACCTGGGTGATCTGCCAGGCACCAGCCGCCAGCTGTGGAGTCTGGCCGACAGCCATGCGGAGCCGTTCGACAACGACCGCTACATGGCCGGCGCACGGCCCATTCAGCCCGAGTAGCCTTTGCCAGCTGATCGCCACGGCGCCGGTATCTCTTTGTTTGACGCGATTCCCCAGGGAAAGCGCTACGCGCTTTTCCCGGGAAAACCGTTTCACACTTTCCTGGAATTGCTGCCGTTGACATGCAGGTAAATACCTGCATATTGTAGCCTTACAAGCGGACGAGTGAGGCTGATGGACGCCGACAAGGTTTTCAAGGCACTGGGCGACCCGACACGCAGGAGGCTGCTTGACCTTCTGTGTGAGAAGAACGGGCAGACGCTCGGTCAGCTCTGCGAAAACCTGGACATGGCCCGGCAATCCGCCACCCAGCACATCGACCTGCTGGAGGCGGCCAATCTGGTGAGCACGGTCAAGCGCGGCCGGGAAAAGCTGCATTTCATCAACCCTGTGCCGCTGCACGAAGTCTACGAGCGGTGGGTGCGGAAATTCGAACGCCAGCGGCTGAGCCTGCTGCACGACCTGAAGCAAGAACTCGAAGGAGACGACCAATGACCCGAGAAACGACCAGCTTTGTCTACGTGACCTATATCAGATCGACGCCGCAAAAAGTGTTCGAGGCCATAATCAGGCCTGACATCGCGAAGCGCTACTGGGGCCACGAGAACGTCTCCGACTGGAAGCCGGGATCGAAGTGGGAACATATCCGCGCCAATGACGAGCGGACCGTCGAACTCGTCGGCGAGGTCGTCGAGATCTCGCCGCCGACCCGTCTCGTCATGACCTGGGCGAACGCCTCGCAGGCCGGCGATCCGTCACAATACAGCCGGGTTACGTTCGGCATCGAGGAATACGACACCATGGTGCGGCTGACCGTCACCCATGACGAACTCGAAGCTGGCAGCGGCATGGCGAAAGGCATCAGCCAAGGATGGCCGGCCGTGCTGTCCAGCATGAAATCCTTCCTCGAAACCGGCAGTGGCATCGACCTTTTCGCCAAGCCGAAATCGGCCTGACCCCAGCGGGAGAACGACAATGACCAAGCGCTATATCGGCGGCTGTGCGTGCGGCGCGATCCGCTATGAAACAAGCGGTGAGCCCATCTTCCAGAACCACTGCCAATGCCTCGATTGCCAGAAGCGCGCGGGCACCGGCCATGGATCCTATCTGACCTTCGGCCGGCGCGCCGACATGAAAATCACCGGTGAGGCGAGCACCTGGCGTGTGAAAGGCGCCAGCGGCAACGAAAAGATCCATGCCTTCTGCCCGACCTGCGGAGCACCGGTCTACCTGACATTCGTCGCCATGCCGGACCTGATTGCGGTCCACGCGACCAGCCTCGACGACCCCGGCGATTTCAATCCACAGGTAGTCACCTACACGGTCGGCGGCCATGCCTGGGACACGATTGATTCCTCGTTGCAGGCATTCGAGCGAATGCCGCATGGATAGCTCTGCTGGGCAGTCGCAAACCGGCCGATATGATCCGAATTAGCGGTTCGCTTCTTGTCGCGTCGAGTGTTCGACGCCTGCCAGCGCTTCCGCCTGATGATGGTGCCCGAGCATTTCGTAGCCGACGATGGAGACGGCCGGCGCCAGCATCAGAATGATCAGGCAGACAGCCATGTCGACGCCGGCAAGTGCTGCGAGGACGGCAAGCGCCACCACAGCCGCGGTGGCGAGCAGCAGCCAGATGTGGAACGGGTCGAAGCGCTGAACAAGATACGTGTAGAGCGCATAGATCGCCGCCAGGAAGAAAGCGACGGGAACGGCGGTGGTAAGCAACGTTGCAACCGGGCCGATATGCGCCTTGTGCTCGATGAAATAGGCCGCGACATGCAGCCCGGCGCCCGTCGCGACAATGGCAGCGACAATCAGCATCTGCCCGTAGCCCCAGATGAATGATCGGTTGCGGTGCGCATGCAGGATCGGGGCTGAGGGCAGCATATAGTAGACCCACCACATGCCGAAGGTGAGCCCGGTGCCGGCGACGCAGACCAGTGCCGCATCCACGGTCCAGCCCTGCTCCTCGACCACGGCCGACAGGGTCGCCAGCGTGCCGACGACCCCCTCGCCCAGGGCGATGATGGCGAACAGGCTGTAGCGTTCGGTCACGTGGTGCGCATGCCAGGGCGTGCCGCCATCCTTGCGTTCGGCGATCACTGGCCCCGCCAGTTCGATGAGCCCGAGAATGCAGGCGAGTATGATGCTGGTGCCGACTGGGAAATCCACGACGATCTGCACCAACCAGCCGATCTGGGCGACCGCGATGGCGGTGGCGTAGGTCAGGCAGGCGCGGCGCCGGGCGGGGTCCTGCCGGGCAGCGCGCAGCCACTGGAAGACCATCGCCACCCGCATGATTACATAGCCAAGCACCATCACCGAATTGTTGAGGTGCTCGCCGTGCTCGATCGAGGCGAACATGCGTGGCAGGCCGATCGCCAGCACCAGCACGCCGATCATCTGTACCATGGTGACGAGGCGGAAGATCCAGTCGTCTGTGTCATAGGCCGAGGAGAACCAGGAGAAATTGATCCAGGCCCAGCAGATGGAGAAGCTGGCGAAAGCGAAGCCGAGCAAGGCGGCAGCGTAGTGGCCCTCGGCCAGCGCATGGGCGAGCTGGGACGAGGCGAAGCTGAACGCGGTCACGAAGGTCAGGTCGAACAGAAGCTCGAGCGGCGTCGCGACACGATGCACCTCATGCGGATCGCGCCCGGCCATGCGCCTGACATGATGATGAAGGGCTTCGGGGTTGACGGGCGTGGTGGTCATCGCGCGGCCTTCGGCTTGAGGGTCGTGAGCCGACACTAGACGCAAGGCAGGACGCGTCAAGGCGCACAGCCGGAGCTGCCGCGCCGTTCAAATACGATGGTTTGGGCCAACCAGCCGGCTCGCCGCGGCCTCGGCCATGGCGTCGGCAAGCTCCAGACCCCATTGCTGGCGGCAATAGGCGCGAAAGTCGAAGCAGGGCAGGCCGGGGCAGACTTCGAACTCTATGAGATGGACCGTGTCATCCGCCTCGACCCGGAGATCGATGGAGAATACGTCGCGCAGGCCGAGCCCGCTCATCAGCCGCTCGGCGATGGCGCGAATCCTGGCGTCGGCGACCAGCTGGCTGTCGGCGACCGCAACGAGCACCGGTTCGGCATAATGTCCCGCCGCCTTCGCCGCCTCGCCAGTGTCGCCGTAGAGCGCCAGGCTGTCCGCCATGGTCTGGAAATCGCCGCCCGAATCGACAAAGGCGACGCCAAGCGCTTCGACGCCAGCGCCCTGCACCAGGCCGAGGAAACTGGCGCGCACGTTGCGGCCGGCGACATAGGGTTGGACGACGACGTCATCGCGATAGGCCGCAAACACGCGGCGGCTGAGCTCCAGGGCATGGCCGAGATCGCTGGTGCGCGAATCCGCCCAGATGCCGATCTTGGCGCCAAGCCGGTTGGGCTTGACGAACCAGCCGGCGGCAGACGCTGGCGGTTCGACCAGCCATCTGCCATCGCGGGCAAGACCGGCCGGCGGCACCGGCAGGCCGAGCGCGCCAAGCACCGCCCCGGAGCGGAACTTATCCTGGCAGAGCGCGAACAGCGCATCGTCGGCGCCGATCGTTTTGAGCCCGCCCAGCCTCGCCAAAGCGGGTGCGGCGCCGCCGCGGAAATAGGCAATGCCGTCGGTCAGCGTCCAGACCAGTGCCGTGCCGGGATGCTCGCCGGCGAGCACGCTTGCCGCATCGTCGAGCGCCAGTGCCGTGAACGACAGGCCGCGTGCCTGGGAGGCGGCGGCAAGCGCGTCGAATTCGGGGGCGAGATCGGTCGACTGCGCCAGATAGGAAGCGATTTCGGCGGCACGCTCCGGTGCATGGCCGTCGGCGACCAGACGGTCGAAGCAGGCTTTTTCCGGCTCATGGACGAGGATCAGTTTTGGCTTTTGGCTCGTCATGACTTGGCACGGTTTTCCAGCGGTTGGATCGCCTACCATCGCACGGCGAGGGCAATCGGCTCTCGCGAAACCGACCGGGTCGGACGGTTGCGTGACAGCGCACCGGCCGATCGCGGTTCAATCACGCGATCAGCACGCGCGGCTCGAAACGGCCGTTGACCTTGATGTCGAGCAGGAAGGTCATGCCCGCCTGCGGATCGAGCTGGCGCTGCTTGTCGTCTTTCCCCTTCCAGGCGGACGTCACTGCCAGCCGGTCGGCGTTCTTGCCAAGAAAGGCCGGACAGGATGGCTGCGTCACCGGCATGGCGACAGACCGCAGCAGCGTGCCGTCAGGGGCGTAGGCCTTGAGCACCTTGCCGCCCCAGACTGCATTCCACAGCACGCCGTCACGGTCGAGCACCGAGCCGTCGATATAACCCTTGGCCGAACGGTGATCGACGAAGATTTTCGGCTCGCCGGAGGGCAGGCCGGTCGCCGGGTCGCAGTCGACCCGCATCAACAGTCCGGTCGAGGTGTCGGTGTAGTAGGCGAGCGCGCCATCCGGCGAAAAGCAGATCGAGTTCGACACGGTGATGTCCGAAAACAGGCGGCGCAGTTCGCCTTTGAAAAACCAGTAGATCGAACCGGCCCCCTTTTCCTCCGCCTTGCCCATCGTGCCCGTCCACAGCGCACCACAGGGATGGACACGGGAATCGTTGGACCGGGTGGCTGGATTGTCGGCCTCGATAGGCGTGTGCAGCGTCATGGTGCCGGTCGCGACATCGCGGACATGGAGGCCGGTCTCGGTGGCGATCAGCTGGCGCTGGTCGTCGATGATGGCGATGGCGCTTGCCATCTGGCCAAGCTCGTGGATTTTCAGCGCGCCGCCGGCC
The DNA here is from genome assembly GCF_056781655.1 of Mesorhizobium bavaricum. Taxonomy (NCBI): domain Bacteria; kingdom Pseudomonadati; phylum Pseudomonadota; class Alphaproteobacteria; order Hyphomicrobiales; family Phyllobacteriaceae; genus Mesorhizobium; species Mesorhizobium bavaricum. The sequence goes on from NZ_CM165566.1 coordinate 1,017,743, forward strand.
ACGGGCTTTTCCAGAAGCTGGCCGTTGACGATGTCGAACCAGAACAGCGCATCGGTGGCGGGATCGTAGCTCGGCCCTTCGCCGAGCTGGCAGATATGATCGGAAAAAACCGAAACGGCCGCTTCGCTCATCATGCTTCTCCGAACACCGCGTCCCAGGCCGTGACGGCGGCGTGCGCGCGCACCGCCACCTCGTCGACGCTCATGCCCGGCTTGAACAGGCTGGAGCCAAGACCAAACACCGTCACCCCGACAGCCTTGTAGCCGGCAAAGTCCTTTTCCGAGACACCGCCGACAGCGCCGACCAATGTCTGCGCCGGCAACACAGCCCGGATCGCGGAAATGCCTACCGCACCGAGCACGCTCGCCGGGAAGAATTTCAACGCCGAGGCGCCGAGCCGGATCGCCTGGAAAGCCTCGGTGGGCGTGAACACGCCGGGCATCGTCACCAGGCCGTACTGCATCGCACGCGCCATCACCTCGGCATCGATGTTGGGGCTGACCAGCAGTCTCCCGCCGGCCTTGTGCAAGCCATCGACATCGGTTGCTGTCAGCACCGTGCCGGCGCCGACGAGCGCTGTTTTCGGCAGCACCTCGACGATCCGGGCGATCGACGTAAAGGGCTCCGGTGAGTTGAGCGGCACTTCGATCGCCTCGATGCCGGCGTCGAACAGCGCCTGGCCGATCGCGATCGCCTCGGCCGGCTTGAGGCCGCGCAGGATGGCGACCAGTCCTCGCTTGAGCTTGGGAAAAGGTGCGGTCTGGCTCATAGGGCTGCTCCGGTTCTGGCGATCATGCCGTTCTCGCGCGCGGCTTCGACGAGACCGGCACGCACCGCCTCGTCGGCATCGACGGTGCGGACCTTAAGCCCGGCAAGGCCGAGTGCGACTTGGTAGAGTGCTGCAAGCGCGCCGGACGCGACCAGCACGACGGGTTCCGCACCGGCGCCATGGCGGCGGCTGGCCGAGGCAATCTCGCCACCGATCAGCAGGCCGGACAGGCAGGCGGCGGCATCGTCCGCTTGCAGATCCTGCAGCAGGCCGGCGGCGCGGATGGAAAACAGCCGCGAGGTGACATCGCCGTCCTCAGTCAATGCCGTTTCGCACCAGCGGCGGAAGAATGGATTGTCCGAGGTGACCGGCTTAGGGTGTTCGCCAAGCGAATGGCGCAGGATCGAGTGCGCGGCAAGCACCGAGAACAGCTCGCCGGTCGGCCAGGTGCCGAAGCCGGCAACAGCGCCGTCCTCGACCAGCACCCATTTCGAATGGGTGCCTGGCATGCAGACCAGCTGGCGTCCGTTGGCCGGCAGGCCGGCGCCGGCAAGCTGGGTTTCCTCGCCCCGCATGACGTCGGGCGCATCGGCCAGCCGTTGGGCAAGGCCCGGCACGATGCGGATGTCGCGGTCCTGGCCGGGCACCCGGGCGGCACCTGCCAGGATGGCACTAAGCGGCGCCGGCACGGTGACATAGGGCGCCTCGAGCCAGCCCTGGCGCGAGCCGGCCATGCCGCAGATGATGACGGGCAGCGCCTCCGGCGCGGCCATCGCCGCCAGATGCCCTTCGAGGATGCTCGAAAAGCCTTTCTGCTGAGCGGTGATGAGGCCGTCATCGCCACGCCGTTCGGCAACAACCTTGCCGCTCTTATCGATCAGCCAGACCCGCATGCGGGTCGTGCCCCAGTCCACGGCCGCTACCGCCGGCGCTTCGCTCACAGGAAACCTCCATCGACGATCAGCATCTGCGCGGTCAGCATGCGCGATGCGTCCGAGGCCAGGAACAGCACCGTGCCGACGATGTCGTCCGGTTGCATCACCTGCTTGATGCACTGCTTGGCGACATGGGCGGCCAGCGCCTGTTCGGTCACCCAGAGCTCTTTCTGCCGCTCGGTGATCACCCAGCCGGGTGCTACGGCGTTGACGCGGATGCCATCAACGCCGAGCTTGCCGGCCAGCCCCTTGGTCAGGCCGAGGATGCCGGCCTTGGCGGCAGTGTAGGCCGGCATGTCGGGGTGATTGATCAGATAGGACGTCGAGGTGAAGTTGATGATCGAGCCGCCGCCGGACCGCTTCATGCCCGGCGCTACCGCTTGTGCGGTGAAGAAATGCGGCCGCAGATTGACCGCCTGGTTGTTGTCCCAGAACTCCACTGTCACGTCTTCCACGGCGTGGCGTTCGTCCCACGCCGCGTTGTTGATCAGCACGGTGACATCGCCATGTGCGTCGGCCGCCCTGGCGGCGGACGCACGCAGGGCTTCGACGTCGCGCAGGTCGGTCTTGAGATACAGCGGCCGGCGGCCGAACGTCTTCTCGATGCGGTCGGCAAGGGCGATGCTTGGGCCATCGGCGATGTCGATGAAGGCGACATGGGCGCCCTGGCGCACAAAACCCTCGGTCAGCGCCGCGCCAATTCCGGAGCCGCCGCCGGTGATCAGCACCGAGGCTCCCTCGAGGTCGGCAAAATGCGCCGAAGGCATCATAATCTGTTCTCTCCCTGCATGACCGGCGCGCATCCTAGCCAGAGAAGTCCTGCGGGCAAGGGCGAAAAGGCGGATTTGCGGGCTTATGTCAGACAAAACGACAATGCGCCGCACCGGATGCGCAGGGCGGCATCATCGGGATTGCGGACCGCTTCGAAATTGGCGGTCAGACCGCCTTGGCGTGCAAGGCGCCGCGGAAGGAATCGCGGAGGTAGCCGAGCGTGGCATCGGCATCGACGGGCTTGCCGAACAGATAGCCCTGCCCGCCGGCGCAGCCGAACTGGACCAGGCGGTCGGCCTGCGCCTCCTGCTCGATGCCTTCGGCGACCACGTCCATGCCGAGCCCCTCGCACATGGCGAGAATGGCACGGATGATGTGCTCGGACGGGCGGTCGTCGAGAATGGAAGAGACGAAGGCGCGATCGATCTTGAGCTTGTCGAAATGGAACTCGCGCAAGCGGCCGAGCGAGGACTGGCCGGTGCCGAAATCGTCAAGCGAAACGCGGATGCCGACGCGGCGCAGATCCTCGACGATCTTCTCGGCCGAGGCAGGATCGTTCATCAGGCCGGTCTCGGTGATCTCGATCTCCAGCCGTCGCGGATCGAAGCCGGTGCGGTCGAGAATTGCCAGTATGTGCAGGCCGGTGTTCTGGTCGACGAGCTGCGAGGGGGACAGGTTGAACGACAGGAACAGGTCCTTCGGCCAGCTTCTGGCCGCTTCGGTCGCCTTGCGCAGCACCAGCTGCGACAGCGGGCCGATGATGCCGCGCTCCTCGGCGATGGGAATGAACACCGTTGGCGGCACGGAGCCGAGGTCCCGATCGGTCCAGCGTGCCAGCGTCTCGAAGCCGATGGTGCGGCGCGTGTTGAGGTCGACGATGGGCTGGAAATGCGGCTCCACCTCGCCGGCCGAGACAGCGCGGCGCAGCGCCTGTTCGATGCGGGTGACGCGCTTGGCCGCCTCTTCCATCTCGCGAGTGTAGACGACGACGCGGCCACGGCCGGAACGCTTGGCGTGGTAGAGCGCCGTCTCTGCCTTGTTGACCAGGATCTCGGTGGTCTCGTCGCCCGAATAAAACAGCGAGCAGCCGACCGAGGCCGAAAGCCTGGCGGTGCGTTCGCCGACATCATAGGGCGCCGAAAGAATCTCGATCAGCATGCGGGACTTGTCGGCCGCAGCGTCCTCGCTGAACACCATCGGATAGAGAAAGGCGAATTCGTCGGCGCCGATGCGGCAGACCGTGGAATAGCCGTCCATCGAGGCGCGCAGCCGCATCGCGACCTGGATCAGGATATCGTCACCGGCCTTGTGCCCGAACAGGTCGTTGATCGGCTTGAAGCCGTCCAGATCGAGAATGCCGACGGTGAACGGCGCCGGGTCGTCGGCACGGTCGCTGATCAGGCGATCGACCTTGTCGAAGAAGCGGCGATGGTTGCCAAGCCCGGTCAACGGATCGGTGAATGCCAGATCCGTGCTCTCTCTGTTTGCCTGTCCGGTGCCAAACGAAGTTTGCATCGGTGTCCCTGTTTTGTGACGTCGGAATTTAGTCTCAGACTGGCAGCAAACCCTTTAGGAAACGTATCCCCAAATCGATTATTCGCGGGTAAAAGGCATTGCTTTCAGCAGGGTTGACGCCACGCGCGTCAGGCCTTCACGCAGATCCTCAGCCGTTGGGCCGGACGCGATAGAGTTCGAGCGAGGCGCCACGTGTGTCCGCGATCGGCTCCAGCCATTCCGGTACGTCGCCGCGCATCAGCCCGGCGAGAAAACCGCCCGGCGCGGTGAAGGCGAGAAGCTGGCTTTCGGGGTTGCCGCGGCAGAGCGCGACAAGACCGACGTGATGCTCCCCGACGATCGACCTGGCTTGCGCATCGGACCCGAGGAAAGCGTCGAGCGCGAGCAGGTTTCCGGCGACGTTGCGGTGGTAGGGCCCGGCGAACACGCGATGTCCGGAGTAAATCAGGATCGGCGATCCGAGATTGGAAACAGCGAGCACGGTGGTATCCGGCAGCCTGCCGAGTGCGGCAAAGCTGGCCTTGGCCTGGCAGGCCGGGTCGACGCCAGCGTCGCTGGCGATCTTTGCACCGGTTGCGAGCGCCGCCGACGCCGCCTGGGCGGCACCTGACCAGATCGAGTTCACCGAGATGAGCCAGGCCGCGGCCATGCGCAGCGCCGAGCTGCGCGACGGGCTGGTTTCGGCCCGCCGCCGCCATTTGGCGATCCAGGCCGAAAGAGGGATCACCGCGAAGGCGATCGAGAAGGTCGAGCCGCGCACTTGCCAGGCGCTGACCACGAACGCCACGACCAGCAGCACGGCAACTAGACTGTCCTGCCGCCGCCAGCCGCCACGGACGAAGCGCTGCGCCATCAGCACGATCGCCACCAGCGGCGTGGCATAGCGCGCCGCCACCTCGGCGGGATCGTGGGCGACCAGCTGGAACAGCGACTGCGCCTCCTCGATATGATCGAGCCATAGCGTCTGCAGCCGCGGATCAAGCCCGGCATAGGGAGAGGAGAGGCATTGCGGGAACAGCAGAAGGAGGACCGCGCCGAGCACGAGGGCAAGCACGCCAAGCGACAGCAGACGCCGTCCGCGCGAGAGGCCGACCGCTTCGATCGAGGCGATCGCCGCAAGGCCGGTTCCGGTAAGGGCCGCCACGACGAACTGTGCCGTCGAGAAGGCATCGCATTGTGCCTGGCTCCAGGCCGAGATCGGGATGGTGGCGACGAAGACAAGAGCCGATACGCCGGCAAAGCCAAGGCCGAAATCCCTGGCGATCCCCCTTTCGCCGGCTGCATCAAAGGCAAACAGCGCCGCCACGCCGACGCCGATGCTGGCGACGTAGGGGGCAGTTTCCATGCCGACGGCCAAGGTCAGCGCGGCGCACAGGCCAGCAAGCAATGCCGCCGGCCGGTGCACAGGCGCTTCGAGCAGGAAACTCAGGCTGGCAACGGTCAGCATCAGCTGGACATTGTGATGATCGAGCGCGCCCGGCGCGAAGATGCCGATGAAATACAATGCCGCCGCGCCGACGATGACGGCGGGCAGCATCGCGCCATCGCCGGCAAAGCTGCGTGCGGCACGAATGATGAAGACCATGGTCAGGCCGAAGAGCAGTGCCGGCCACGCCACCTGCGCGATGTCCTCGGCAAGCGTGGTGCTGCCGGTCAGGCTCGATACGGCGAACACGATGGCGGCGATCGGCGCATCGACCAGCCGCGACCAATGCATGACGAAGCCGCCGTCCAGGCCCATCCGGTATTGATGCAGGTCGAACCAGCCCTGGCCGGCCAGCAGGTCGCGCACCTCGACCAGCCGCAGCAGATCGTCATTGTCGCCGCCGGCATTGGTCAGCGCCGGGAACCCGGCCCAGGCGTTGACGGCAAGGAAGCCGAGCGTGGCAAGCAGCGCCAGAATGAGGTCCGCTCGCCAGGAGGCGCGTGCCCCATCTTTGGAAAGCATCGCGGTATGTGCGGTGGGCATGGGATGGGCTTTCAGCCAATGTCTATCAGCGCAGGCTAACGCAGGCCGCTTCACAAAGCGTAAAGCCGCCCGCGATCCAGCTAATCGCGCGCCGGAAACACCCATAGGGACGACAGAATGTAGCTCACCGTGCTTGCGGCAACCGTCATCAGCGCCGACATGGCAAGCGCCGACATGCCGAAACGGGTGACCGCCAGGTGCGACACCATCCCCGAAAACAGAGCGCATCCGAGCTGCAGCGCGAGATAGCGCGGCATGGCGCTGGCATGATCGTGCTGGCCGCCGAATGTCCAGCCGCGCTGCGCGCTATAGGCAACAATGAAGGTGAGCCCATAGGCAACGACACTGCCGACGAAGGGCGAGAAGCCCAGCGAGACCAGCAGCCACGACAGAACGAACAGCAGCAATGCGGCGCCGACGCCGACCGTCAGGAACCGGAACAGGCGCGTCTGGACAAAGACTGGCAATGCCTGGCTCACGCGTCGCGCGGCGGCGTTTGGGTGGCCGCCGATTCATTGGCCCGTAATTCATTGGAACGGCCGGCCTGGCCGGCTTTCAGCCGCTTGACCGGTATTTCCAGGACACCGAGCAGGAAGGCCGAGAAGAAGGCCTGGAGTGAAATGACCATCAGGCTCAGGCCCAGCACGACGATGCGCGGGATTTCGGAATCGTTCAGCGGGCCGAAGCCGAGATGCGCCCAGCGCGCCACGGCATAGCCGAAGAACAGCACGCCGCCGGCAAAGCAGATGCCGGCATTGGCGGCGAGACGGTCTGTGCTGATGGTTCTGGTCAGCCAGTCGGACCGGCTGCTGCGCGGCAGGATCCCGGTTATCTCGGCATAGTAGCGCGAAATGGCACCGAAGGTGATGAGCTGGACGCCGGTGACGACCATGAAACAGGCGGCAACGAAGGTGTTGAGGTCGAGCGACAGATTGTTGATCACGCGCAGCGGCCCGAACACCAGCAGCGCCGCGAACACGATGCCAAGGCCGCCGAGCACCGTGCCCGGGATGAAGAACATCCAGCGCGGATTGTAGACGAGCAGGAATTTCAGATGCCGCCAGCCGTCGCGCCAGGTCCTGAGATGCGGCGGCCGGCTGCGGCCGTCGGGCTTGAGTGTGGTCGGGACTTCCTCGATGCGCAGGCCGGCAAGGGCGCCGCGCACCACCATCTCGCTGGCGAATTCCATGCCCGTCGTCTGCAGGTCGAGCTTCCTGATGCTGTCGGCGTTGAAGCCGCGCAAGCCGCAGTGGAAATCACCGGTCTTGATACGGAAGAACAGGCGGCCGACAAAGCTCAGCACCGGGTTGCCGAGATAGCGATGCAGCGGCGGCATGGCGCCGGCTTCGATGCCGCCCTGGAAGCGATTGCCCATGACCAGGTCGGCGCCATCGCGCAGCCGCGCAACGAACGCTTCCAGCGCGCCGAAATCATAGCTGTCGTCGGCATCGCCCATGATGATGAAGCGGCCCTTGGCTGCAGCGATGCCGCCCAGAAGGGCTGCGCCATAGCCCTTCTGCGCAACCGGGACGACACGGGCGCCGCTCTCCTCGGCAATCGCCTGCGATCCGTCGGTGCTGCCATTGTCTGATATCAGCACCTCGCCGGAGATGCCCGCCTGGTCGAGGAAGGCCCTGGCCTTGCCGATGCAGATGGCCAGCGTCTCGGCCTCGTTGAGGCATGGCATCAGGATGGTGAGTTCGAGCTGTTTGGTTGCGGTGGCGCGGATGGCGGTGACGGCGTTCATTGGTCGTTGTTCCATCGAGTGCCCGGCTGCGTCAGATCGGCCGGGCGCATTCAGAGCTTACCCTTGCACGGCAAGGCTTAAGAAAACGATGACGCACAGCCTCGCCTTGTCTCCAAATGACCGGAACGGTCAGGGCCTCCCCCGCGTTGCGGATCGCTGATGCCAACTTCAAAATGTCACGATTGGCAGACGGGCAATGAGCCTGTACAGGCAAGACAGTTGCCCATCCGAGCCGCCGGAGACTTGCCATGAAGCTGAAGATCGCCGTCCAGATGGACCATATCTCCACGGTGTCGATCGCCGGCGACACCTCGTTCGCGCTGTCGCTGGAAGCGCAGCGGCGCGGCCATCAGCTGTTCCACTATACGCCCGACCGGCTGTCGCTGCGCGACGGCAAGGTGTTTGCCCGCATCGAGGAGATGCAGGTGCGCGACGAGAAGGGCAACCATTACTCGCTCGGCGAAAAGGTGCGCACGGACCTTTCGGAAATGGATGTGGTCCTGCTGCGCCAGGACCCACCCTTCGACATGAACTACATCACCACCACGCATATCCTGGAGCGCATCCATCCGAAGACGCTGGTGGTCAACGACCCGGCCTGGGTGCGCAACAGCCCGGAAAAGATCTTCGTCACCGAGTTCTCCGACCTGATGCCGGACACGCTGATCACCAAGGATCCGCTCGAGGTTGCCGCCTTCCGCAAGGAGTTCGGCGACATCATCATCAAGCCGCTCTACGGCAATGGCGGCGCCGGCATCTTCCATCTGCTGGAGGCCGACCGCAACCTCGCCTCGCTCCTGGAAATGTTCGGCCAGATGTTCCGCGAGCCCTATATCGTGCAGCGCTACCTGAAGGATGTGCGCAAGGGCGACAAGCGCATCATCCTGATTGATGGCGAACCGGTCGGCGCCATCAACCGGGTGCCCGCCGAGCACGATTCACGCTCCAACATGCATGTCGGCGGCCGCGCCGAAAAGACCGAGCTGACGGAGCGTGAGCGCGAGATTTGCGCCCGCATCGGGCCGGCGCTGAAGGAACGCGGCTTCATCCTCGTCGGCATCGACGTCATCGGCGACTACATGACCGAGATCAACGTGACCTCGCCGACCGGCGTGCGCGAAGTCAGGCGTTTTGGCGGCGCCGACATTGCCAGCCTGTTCTGGGACGCGGTCGAGGACAAGCGGCGGACCTAGTCCGTTTTCATTTTGTCTTAACCATGTTCCGCCTTTTCAACCAGGCACAACCCGGCCGCGACCGGTGCGACTGCATGTTCCTGTAATGTTCTTGATTTGACCGGGGAACTGTGATTGTCTCCCTGTGGGGCCATTCCCGGCCTCACACGGGCTGGGGCCAGCCCATATCGGGGTTGCACGAATGGTGGCGCGGGTTCGCACGGTCGCTTTCCAGGGCATCGAGGCCGTGCCGGTCGACGTGCAGGTGATGATCGCACCCGGCAAGGTCAACATGCATATCGTCGGCTTGGCCGACAAGGCGGTGGCGGAGAGCCGCGAACGGGTGCAGGCGGCATTGCATGCCTCCGGCCTGTCGATGCCGTCGAAGAAGGTCACGGTCAATCTGGCACCAGCCGACCTGCCCAAGGAAGGCAGCCACTACGATTTGCCGATCGCGCTTGGCCTGATGGCGGCCCTGGGCGCCATTCCGGGCGACATGCTGGCCAGCTATGTCGTGCTTGGCGAATTGTCGCTCGACGGCACGATTGCCGCGGTCGCCGGTGCCTTGCCGGCGGCGATCGGCGCCAACGCCGAAGGCAAGGGCCTGATCTGCCCGTTCGCCTGCGGGCCGGAAGCGGCCTGGGCCGGCGCCGATTTCGACATTCTAGCGCCGCGCAGCCTGATTGCGATTGCCAATCATTTTCGCGGCACGCAGGTGCTGTCGCGGCCCGAGGCCGGCATCCACGCGTCGGCGCGCGACCTGCCCGACCTCGCCGACATCAAGGGCCAGGAGACCGCCAAGCGGGCGCTGGAAGTGGCGGCGGCTGGTGGACACAACCTACTGATGGTCGGGCCGCCTGGATCGGGCAAGTCGATGCTGGCGCAGCGGTTGCCGTCGATCCTGCCGCCGCTGGCGCCGAAGGAATTGCTCGAAGTCTCAATGATCGCCTCGGTGGCGGGAGAACTCGGTGAAGGCAAGCTGACCGACCGGCGGCCGTTCCGCGCCCCGCACCATTCGGCCTCGATGGCGGCGATGGTCGGCGGCGGCCTGCGCGCACGGCCGGGAGAAGTGTCGCTTGCCCATCACGGCGTGCTGTTCCTCGACGAGTTTCCCGAGTTCACGCCGCAGACGCTCGACGCGCTACGCCAGCCGCTGGAGACCGGCGACTGCATGATCGCGCGCGCCAACCATCGCGTCACCTATCCGGCGCGCATCCAGCTGGTCGCGGCGATGAACCCGTGCCGATGCGGCATGGCCGGCGAGCCAGGATACCGCTGCCTGCGCGGCGAGCGCTGCCGCACCGATTACCAGGCGCGCATCTCGGGCCCGCTGCTCGACCGCATTGACCTCCGGATCGAGGTGCCGGCGGTCTCGGCCAGCGACCTGATCCGGCCGGACCGGGCGGAGAAAAGTGCGGCCGTGGCGCTGCGTGTGGCGCGAGCCCGCACCATCCAGCGCGAGCGTTTCGAACGGCTCGGCGCCCGAGCCACCACTAACGCGCATTGCGCGCCGTCGGTCATCGAGGAGATTGCCATGCCCGACGACGCCGGCCTGTCGCTGCTCAAGGACGCCAGCGAAAAGCTCGCGTTTTCCGCCCGCGCCTATCATCGCGTGCTGAAGGTGGCACGCACGCTGGCCGATCTCGACGCCAGCGAGACGGTCGGCCGCATCCATTTGGCGGAAGCAATCTCCTACCGCATGAGTTCGGAACGCGTCGCGCAGGCGGCTTGACGCATTCGCTCCTTGATGGAAGCGGCAAACCGGCGCGGTGGCATCAGCGAACGCGTGCCCCTTGCGCGTCGAAAATGCGCGTGCGGCCGGGCAGGAAGCGCAGCGTTATGGTTTCGCCGAAATGGGGCTGGTCCTCGCGCCGTTCGGCAACCACCGTTTCGCCGCTCGGCAGCACACCGTGGACATAGGAGGTCGATCCCAGGCGCTCGGTGACGTCGACGGTGAGCGAAAGCTCAACCCCCTGCTTGTCGTCGAGATGTTCCGGCCTGATGCCCAAACTGACCTGCTGGCCATGTCCAAGCCTCGTTGCCAGATGGGCGATGTCGACCCTGGCGTCGCCGACGAGCAGGCTTTGGCCGTCCTCGGCCACCTTGCCTTTTAGAAAATTCATGCGCGGCGAGCCGATGAAGCCGGCAACGAAGGCATTGTCGGGATCGTCATAGAGCGACAGCGGCGTACCGATCTGCTCGATCTTGCCGGCTTTGAGCACGACGATCTTGTCGGCCAGCGTCAGCGCCTCGGTCTGGTCATGCGTCACATAGACCATGGTCCGGCGGATCGACTGGTGCAGGCGCTTGATCTCGGCCCTGAGCTCCGTGCGCAGCGCCGCGTCGAGGTTGGACAGCGGCTCGTCGAACAGGAACAGCCGGGGATCGCGCACCAGCGCTCGGCCGATGGCGACGCGCTGTCGTTGGCCGCCGGATAGCTCACGCGGCTTGCGACCCAGCAAGGGTTCGATCTGCAGCAGCTTCGCCACCGCAGCGACCTTCTCGTCTGATGTCTTGCGGTCGAGCCCGCGCATCTTCAGCGGGAACGCAATGTTCTCGGCCACCGACATGGTCGGGTAGAGCGCGTAGGACTGGAACACCATCGCCACGTCACGCTCGCGCGCGGGAAGATTGGTGACGTTGCGGTCGCCGATGACGATGGTGCCGGAATCGATCGGGTTCAGTCCGGCAACGGCATGCAGCAGCGTCGATTTCCCGCAGCCCGACGGCCCGAGCAACACGACGAAGGATCCCTCTTCGACCTCGACAGAGACATCTTCCAGCACGCTGACCGCACCGTAGGATTTCGACACCGACCTTATAGACAAATTCGCCATCGGATCTAACCCTTCACGCTGCCAAGTGTCATACCGCGCACGATCTGCCCTTGCACCAGAATGCCAAGCACGATCATCGGCAGCATGATGAGGGTGGCGGCGGCGGTGAGCGCGCCCCATTGAATGCCCTGGAATGTCAGGAACGAGGTGATACTGACTGGAAGCGTCTGCGTGTCGCGGCCGGTCAGCACAAGGGCAACGAAGAACTCGTTCCAGGTGAACAGCACGCACAGGATCAGTGTCGCCACCATGCCGCCGCGGGCGGCCGGCAGATAGACATGCCAGAACACGCTAAACTCGCGTGCGCCGTCGACGCGGGCCGCGTCGCGCAACTCCTTGGGAATGTCGTCGAAAAAGGTGATCAGCAGCGAGATGGCGAACGGTACGTTGACGAAGGCATAGGCGGCGATCAGCAGCCAATGCTGGTTGAGCGCGCCGATCCGGGTCGCCAGATAATACATCGGGATGACGAACAGCAGAGCCGGCGCGATGCGCAGGCTGAGGATGAATTTTTCCTTGGAGCGGCGCAGGTCGCCCGGCTGCTGTGCCAGTCCGTAGGCGGCGATCGAGCCGACGGCGACCGCAAGCGCGCTGGACAGGATGGAGATGATGAAGCTGTTGGCGAAGGCGCTGAGGAAGCCGCGGTTGGCGAACACCGTGCGGTAGTTTTCCAGCGTCGGGCTGAACAGCCAGACCGGGGGAATGGCAAAGGCATCGCGCGTCGTCTTGAACGAGGTGACGACGACCCAGTAGAGCGGAAACAGCACAGCCAGCAAAAGCAGCAGCAGCCCGAGATAGAAAAGCGCCCGCCTGGCCATCAGCGCTCTCCCGATTTCGGAAACAGAACGCTGTACATGGTCAGCAGCGCGACATTGGTGAAGATCGTCAGGATGATGGCGATGGCCAGCGCGTAGGAGATGTCGAAATTGGTGAAGGCGGCGATGTAGCCGTAATAGTTCAGCGTTTCGGTCGACAGCGCCGGCCCGCCGCGTGTCATGATGTAGAAGAGGTCGAAAGCCTTAATGCTATCGATCGCCCTGATCAGCGCGACGATGGCGAGCGCGCGGCGCAGCATCGGCAACAGCACATACCAGGTGACCTGCCATTCGCGCGCACCATCGACGCGGGCGGCATTGAGCGGGTCGGTCGGCGCCGATTCCAGTGCCGCCATCACCAAAAGGATGACGAAAGGCGTCCACTGCCAGATGTCGGCGATGAGCACCGAATACAGCGCCAGCTGCGGGCTGCCCAACCAGTCGACCTGGGACAGGCCGGCCAGCGACAGAAGGTAGTTCGCCATGCCGGTGGCCGGATCGAAGAGGAAGCGCCATGTCAGGCCGACGACCACCGGCGTCATGATGATCGGCACCAGCAGCAGCGTCCTGACCAGCCGCTTCATAGCGAAGTCGCGGTCGAGAAACAGCACGACGGCGAGCCCGAGCGCGATCTCGATCACGGTCGCCAGCGTCGTGAACAGCACCGTGCGCCACAGTGCGGCCATGGCGCGCGGATCGCCGAAGAAGCGGAGATAGTTGTCGAGGCCGACGAACTTCTCGCGCCCGGCGCGCATCAACGACAGGTCGTGCAGCGATATCCAGATCACGAACAGCGTCAGCGCGACCGAGGCAACGGTCAAGCAGAGGATGATCGGCTGGAAGAAGTGCCTGGTCGGATCCGACGCTGCTGTTGCCACGGTTCAATCCATCAATTCGGGAATTCGCCCTGCCGCGCACAGGGAGCGCATGCGGCAGGGCACGCCTGCCCGCTTATCGGGCGAGCGCGGCGTTGTTGGCTTCATCTGCTTCCTTCAGGGCGTCGGCAGCGCTGGCGGTGCCGGAAAGCGCCTTGGAGACGGCAATGCCGGTGTTGTTGATGATCTCGTTGGCTTGCTCGACGGTCGGCAGATATTGCGGATTGCCGGCATTGATGGCGGCGATCATGCCTTCCTTGAAGGCGCCGTAGCGCTTGTTGAAACTGTCGCTGTTCAGCACCGCAAGCGATGTCACGCCGGAATTGGGATCGGTTTCGATCGCCTTCAGCTGCTGCTCCTTCGCGGTCGCCCAGGCAGCGAAGAACGCGGCCGCTTCCTGATTCTTGGACTCGGCGGAGACATACATCGAGTGGACGGCGAGTGACGACGAACCGCCCTTGGGCGACGACGACTGCATCGGCACCGGCACATAGCCGACCTTGCCGACCACCGACGAGGCCGTGGGATCTTCATTGTAGGCGCCGTTGACCGTGGCATCGAGCGTGATCGCCGCCTTGCCCTGCTGGAACAGCAGGCGGTTTTCCTCCCAACCGAAATTGGCGACGCCCACCGGACCGTAGTCCTTCAGCACCTTGGTGAAGGCGTCGAGTGCAGCGATGCCTTCCGGCGTTGCCAGCGCCGACTTGCCGCTGGCGTCGAGGAACGAGCCGCCGAAGCCCCACAGATAGGCAGCCCAGACATAGACGCCCTGGATGCCTTGCTGGCCGCGCATGGTGATGCCGGCGATCTGTTTGTTGGTTTTCTCGGAGATGGTCTTGGCCGCGTTCTCGATGTCCTCGAACGTCTTGGGCGCGGCGAGACCATACTGTTCGAACAGGTCCTTGCGGTACATGACGAAAGTGCTCTCGCCATAGACCGGCAGCCCGTAGAGCTTGCCGTCGAGAACATTGGTGTTGAAATAGCCGGGCACGAAATCGGCCTTGTCGAACTGCGCTGCGTGCTTGGCCAGGAAGTCGTCGAGCGGCACGATGAAGCCGGACTTCACGAAGCCTGGCAGGTAGATGATGTTGTTCTGGACGACGTCATAGCGGCCGGACTTGGAGGAAAACTCCAGCAGCTCCTTGGCCGTGATGTCGCCTTCGGGAACGATTTCGAGCGCGACGTCGATGCCGGTCTGCTGCTTGAATTCCGGCAGCATCCTCTGGATGGCGTCGGTCGTCGGATGACCTTCGAGCAGCACCGACAGCTGCACCCCGTCGAACGGCTTGTCCTGCGCCGAGGCCGGCATGGCCGTGGCGAGTGCGGCGACGGCCGCGGTAAGCATCAACACATTGCGTCTGGTAAGCATTTTTCGTCTCCCATTGTTGGGCCGCTTGGCCTCGTTGGATTCGCGCATCTGCTTGTTTGAACATGATCTTTTCCGAAAACCGGTACCCACCTTTCGGGATTATGCTCCACCGAGGCGCACGATTTCGCCGCTCTCGGCCGATTGCATCATTGCAAGGGTGAGTTCGAGCGAACGAAGGGCATCGCGACCGCTGGCGATCGGCATCGCCGCACCATCAAGCCAGGCGAGCAAACCGCTGAGCTGGCGCGCCAGGTCGCCGTCGAGGCGGCCATTGACGACAGGCCAATGCTGGGTGTCGATCTCGCGTGAGCTTTCATTGTTGGCATAGTAGAGACCGCTGTCGCCGCACTGGACTTCGAACGAGCCTTCGGTGCCGATCAGCTCCATGCGGGCGTCGATCATCTGGCGAGCTCCGGCCGGCAGCGACCAGGCGCTTTCGAAATTCACCACCGTGCCGCCGGAGAAGCGCACGATCGCAGCGATGCTGTCCTGGGTGCCGGAGGCGCCGAGCAGCCGGTCGGTCTGCTGGGCGTAGACGGAAACCGGGTGCTGCCCGTCGAGCATCCACAGCACCATGTCGACATCGTGCACGGTGACATGCAGTGCCAGCGGCAGCTTGCCGCCGTAGCGCTTCGGGCCCTCGGTGCGGGCGCTGTTGCGCCGGACATAGATGTGGATGGGCTCGCCGATCTTGCCCGATGTCATCAAGTCCCTGGCGGCCGCGTAGCGGGGGTCGAAGCGCAGGAGATACCCGACCCCGAGCTTGACCCCGGCCGCCTCGCATGCGGCGATGATCGCCTGCGCATCCTCGATTTTGGAGGAGATCGGCTTTTCGACGAAGACGTTGATGCCGGCCTCGGCCACGGCAACCGCCGGCGCCAGATGCAGATTGTCGGGTGTGCAGATCGAGACGAGGTCGAGATCGCGCTCGGTCGCCAGCAGCGCCTCGTGGCTGCCATAGACCTTGCAGCCCGGCGCCTTGGCCGCGACGGCACCGGCCAGCTCCAGATTGGGGTCGACGATCGCCGCCAGTTCGCAGCCGACCATGTTGGCGAAGATCGCGGCGTGCATGGAGCCCATGAAGCCCGCTCCGATGACGGCGACGCGGCGGCGCTTGATCATGACTGGTTCCTCTTCAATTGCGGGTTGGCGCTCCACGACGCGACCTGGTCGACGAACCCCCGGGTGATGGCGTCCGGCCGCGTTATGGCGCCGCCGACAACGATGAAACGGGCACCGAGCTCGAAACAGCGGACGGCCTCCTGCGGCGTCCAGATGCGGCCTTCGGCGACGAACGGCAGGCCGGCGCCGGCGAGCTGCTCCATCAGCTTGAAGTCGGGCCCGCGCTGTTGGGTGGAATAAGGGGTGTAGCCGGCCATGGTGGTGCTGATGACCGAGGCGCCGGCATCGATGGCGCGCTTGCCTTCGTCGAGTGTGCTGACGTCGCCCATCGACAGGCGTCCCCTGGCCGCGATCGCGCCGAGCATTGCTTCGAGGGTGGCGGGGCGGGGCCGATTGGTGGCGTCCATGGCGACGATGTCGGCACCCGCGTCAATGACGGCGGCTACGTCATCGAGTGTCGGGGTGATGTAGATTTCGGCGTCGGCGCGGCGGGCCTTGATCAGGCCGATGACCGGAACGCTGATCCGCCGGCGGACGGCTTCAATGTTGGCGGCACCTTCGATGCGCACGCCGGTCGCGCCGCCGAGGACGACCGACCGAGCAATGGCGGCAATGTGGTCGGGCGTGTCGAGCGGCATGCCTGCTTCGGCCTGGCACGAGACCACCAGCGTGCCATCGAGCTGAGCCAGCACATTGCCTTGCGCCTGGGGGACCTGCACCGGGGGCATCTCCTCACGTCGGGAAGCGTTACCCCTGCAATCAATCGCGGATGAAAGTTTTTGTCAAGCAATCATTTATGATGAAAATTTCCGTCACTTAGCAAAGCGACCCCGAGCAGACCCGCATCGGCACCCGCCCGGGCGGCAACGATCGGTCGCTGGAAAATGGGCGGCAGATGTAGGGAACGTGCCTGCAAAGCCTCGATGAAGCCGGCGGCCAGTCCAACGCCGCCGCCGACGGCGAAGCAATCGATGTCCGCTGCCGCGGTCAGGTCGGCAAAGGCGTTGACCAGCGCATCGACGGCCGAAGCGATCACCTCGGCGGCGATCCCGTCGCCTTGCGCGGCGGCTTCGAACAGGTCGGGCGCACCAACCGAGCGGCCAAGCCGCTCGCTGCCGCGACGGGCAAGCGCGGTGCCCGAGGCGATCGTTTCCAGGCAGCCGCGCCGGCCGCAGCCGCAGGCGACGCCACCGGGATCGGACATGGTATGGCCGGCATGGCCAGCCAGCCCGGCGGCACCGGTCAGCAAGCGGCCGTCGATAACCAGGCCGCAGCCAATACCGGTCGAGACCGTAATGAAGGCGAAATTGTTGAAGCCGTGGCCGGCACCGACTGCGAATTCGGCCCAGGCGGCTGCCTGGGCATCGTTGACGACCAGTGGCGGCACGCCGAGCGCCTGTTCGAGCGCCCGCGCCAGCGGATAGCTGTTCTCGATCGGCAAGGTCCCTGGGTTGAGCGCGGTCAGCGCTCCGTCGCGAACGATGCCGGTGGTGGCGACGGCGACGGCACTGAGCGCATGTTTCGGTGCCAGGCCGGCGATTGCCGCGACAAGATCGTCGCCTCTGCCTGTCCTCGGCGTCGCCGTTTGCCGCCGGTCGAGCACCTGCCGCCCGAGAACCTCTGCGGCGGCAATCTTGGTGCCGCCGATGTCAACGGCAAAGACCGGACGATCAGAAGCTGCGGTCACTCACAACCTCCGCCGTGCGGCCGAGCAGCACCAGCCGCGCCGGATCCTGCCGCGTCATCTCGGCCACCAGCGCATCGACGATCAGAAGCTGGCTGATCTTCGAGGGGAAGGCACCGCCGGTCAGCGGCGTTTCCGGCCAGGACGCGATCAGAGCAAGATCGCAGGCCGCGACCAGCGGGCTCTTCGAGCGGTTGGATATGCCGATGACGAAGGCGCCTTGCGACCGGGCGAGCTCGGCGATCCGCACCGCGTCCACGGTCGAGCCCGAACTCGAAATGACCACCTGCACGGTGCCCGGTTGCGCGGTTCCCGCCGCCATGACCGCCAGATGCGCATCGCCCAGGGCGCGGCTCAGCTTGCCGATGCGGGTCATCTTGTAGGCAAGATATTGCGCCGTCACGCCGGAGGCGGCAATGCCGAAGCAGTCGACTACAGTTGCCGCCAGAAGCTGCCGCGCGGCCTTGGCAATGTCTTCCCTGACAATCAGCTGCTCGGTTTCGCGCAACGAGATGATGGCGGTTTCCACCAGCCGCTGGATGTCATCGGTCGGCAAGCCGATGTCCCTGGCCCGTTCGTCGGTTGCCAGTTCCTTGGCCAGAGCGAGCTTGAAATCCTGGAAACCGGTGAAGCCCTGATCGCGACAGAAGCGCATGACGCTGGCCTCGGACGAAGCGGAGGCTTCGGCAAGCTCGGTTATGCTCTGGCGCAAAGTGGCTTCGGGCTGCGCCAGCACCGTGTCGGCGACGCGCGCCAGCGCGGGCGTCATGTCTCCGGCGGCCGCCCTCAGCGAGGCAATAAGCGCATGTGTCATGAAGAGTCCTTGCTGCTACGATTCTTTTTGTTTGAGCATGATCTTGTCCAAAAGCCGGTATCCTCTTTTTGGGATCATGCTCAGAAATGCTCCGCCACCCAGGGCGGCGGGCCGGCAAACAGCTGGTCACACAGGCGTATGTCCGCCGCGGCGCCGACGGCCTGGCCATACTGCGCCAGTTTCGAGGCGCTTCGAAAGCCTGTGAATATCTGCACGAAGGCAGGGCCTTGAAGGGTGACGATCGGGCACGCGCCGGTCGCCTCGCGAACCTCGACCGCGCCGGACTTGATTTCGATCTCCAGCGCCGTCTCCGCCTCACCGATGCGCAGCGCCAGCCTGGTATCGTCGACAGGATAGCCGCGCTGCCGCAAGGCGGCGGCGGGATCGAGCACCCTCAAAAGCCATTCCTCCTGATGGGCCAGACGCCAGCCCTTGTCCGGCATCGCCGCCACCAGATCGTCTTGCGGGCCGCCATGCCAGCGCACGACAGGATAGACCGAGCGGAACCTGGCGAGGAAGGAAAGAACGCCTTGCGCCGCCTGCGGCGAGCCGGCGTACCAGTCGCGAACCATCAGGCAGGTCTCGTCACCCATGTCGAGGATGAGATAGGCAGCGTCACCTTCGGCCAGATAGGCAGCCAGCGCGTCGGTCGGTGTTCGGCACAGCTCATTCCAGTGCGGCTGGCCACGGCTGAGCAAACCGGCCTCCCGGGTCGTCTTGGCGGAATAGGCGATGGCGATGCGTGGATCATCCAGCTCGACGCGCTCGAAGGCAAGCTTGCTCGCAACCGGCAGGCTGATGGTGTCGGCCTCGTAGATGATCTCATGGCCGGCGAGCTCGAAGCCGCTCTTGCGATAGACCGGCCGCGTCGAGGCGAACAGCGTGGCGATGACAGCCCCTTTGCCCTGCGCCTCCGCGCACAAGGCATCGACGAAGGGCACGGCCAGACCCCGGCCGCGATGCTCCGGCGCTATCGCCACATGCGCGATGTTGGCCGCCGGCACCGGCTTGCCATGGAAACCGTGCGCAGTCTCTAGCAGCGCCGCGCAGGCGGCGGCCTTGCCCCCGCTGCGCAGCAGCCGGAGCGAGTCGAGGCCGACATTGGCAATGTATTCCTCGGACCGAGCCTTGCCGAAGCCGAAGGCCCAGCTTAGCAAGGCAGCTATCTCCGGGGCATCCTCCGCGGTGGCTGTCTCGACGGTGGGTATGAAGTTTTTTTTCATAGCTTTTCCGTCTGTGGAGATTTTCATCATAGCTTGAAAATATCCGTACGCAACCGCGAACTCGGCTGCGTGAGCTCGGGACCCTCCGCACCCTGAAATCCAATGGCGGGCAGTCGTCTGGACGACCGGCGCTTGGCACCAGCACAGGTGCAGCCTCTCAAAGGCCACCCCGCCGGCTCGGCTGGATGCCAGAATCGTTGCAGATCATGTTCGGCGAAGCCGCCGCAATCGTCGGCGTCATCGCCAGCCAGCTCAGGCGCACCGGCCGCAGTGCCTATATGCCGGTGGGTTGGATCGGCTTTTCCCGGCACTCGCTTTCGCATGGCGCGGGTGTTCAGGCTCTATCTCTGCTGCGCCTTCAACTCCAGCCGCCGTGCGTGCAGCACTGGCTCGGTGTAGCCGTTGGGCTGGTTGCGGCCCTTGAAGACCAGGTCGCAGGCGGCCTGGAAGGCGATGGAGCGGTCGAAGTCGGCGGCCATCGGGTGGTAGAGCGGGTCGCCGACATTCTGCAGGTCGACGATGGCCGCCATGCGCCGCAGGGAATCCATCACCTGGATGCGCGAGCAGACGTCGTGGTGTAGCCAGTTGGCGATATGCTGCGAGGAGATGCGCAGCGTGGCGCGGTCCTCCATCAGGCCGACATCGTTGATGTCAGGGACTTTCGAACAGCCGACGCCCTGGTCGATCCAGCGCACGACATAGCCCAGAATGCCCTGCGCGTTGTTGTCGAGCTCGCGCTGGATCTCGTCGGGAGTCCAGTTCGGCCGCACCGCGACCGGCACCGACAAGATGTCGTCAAGTTTCGCCTTCGGCCGGCTCTTCAGCGCCGCCTGTACGGCATGGACGTCGACCTTGTGGTAGTGCGTGGCATGCAGCGTCGCCGCGGTCGGCGACGGCACCCAGGCGGTGTTGGCGCCGGCCCTGGGATGGGCGATCTTCTCGGTGAGCATTGCCGCCATCAGATCGGGCATCGCCCACATGCCCTTGCCGATCTGGGCGTGGCCGGCCAGCCCACACTCCAGCCCGGTGTCGACATTCCAGGCCTCGTAGGCGGAGATCCAGGCGGCCTGCTTCATGTCGCCCTTGCGGATCATCGGGCCGGCTTCCATCGAGGTATGGATCTCGTCGCCGGTGCGGTCGAGGAAGCCGGTGTTGATGAACACGACGCGTTCCCGGGCAGCGCGGATCGCCTCCTTGAGGTTGACGGTGGTGCGCCGCTCCTCGTCCATGATGCCCATCTTGATGGTGTTCCTGGCCATGCCGAGCAGGGCTTCGACACGGTCGAAGATCTCGACGGCGAAGGCGACTTCCTCCGGCCCGTGCATCTTGGGTTTCACGACATACATCGAGCCGGCGCGGGAATTGGCGCGGCGGCCGCTCGGCCCGACATCGTGCAGCGCGATCAGCGCCGTCATCGCCGCATCCATGATGCCTTCCGGCACTTCGTTGCCGTCGCGGTCAAGGATCGCCGGATTGGTCATCAGGTGGCCGACATTCCTGACCAGCATCAGCGACCGGCCAGGCACCGTCAGCGTGCCGCCGGCCGGCGTGGTGTAGGCGCGGTCGGGATTGAGCTTGCGGACAAAGCTCTTGCCGCCCTTGGTGATCTCTTCCGCCAGGTCGCCTTTCATCAGGCCGAGCCAGTTGCGGTAGATCACGACCTTGTCTTCGGCATCGACCGCCGCGACCGAATCCTCGCAGTCCTGGATGGTGGTCAGCGCCGATTCCAGGATGACATCGGCGATGCCCGCCGGATCGGTGCGGCCGATCTGGTTGTTGCGGTCGATCACGATCTCGATATGCAGGCCGTTCCTGACAAGCAGAACGGCAGCGGGATTGGCTGCATCGCCGCGGTAGCCGACGAATTGTTTCGGGTTGGCCAGCGTGGTCGAACCCGCGCCGGCACTCAGTCGCAGCGCGCCTTGCGCCAGCGACAGGCCGTTCACCCCAGCCCATTTGCCGAGGGTGAGCGGGGCAGCCTCATCGAGGAAGGTCTTCGTCCAGGCAACGACCTTGGCGCCGCGCGTCGGGTTGAAGCTTTTGCCTCTTTCGGCGCCGTCCGTCTCGGGAATGGCGTCGGTTCCATAGAGCGCATCATAGAGCGAACCCCAGCGCGCATTGGCGGCGTTGAGCGCATAGCGGGCATTCATCACCGGCACGACCAGCTGCGGGCCCGCAACGACCGCGATTTCCGGATCGACATTATCGGTCGAGACGCTGAAGGCGGGGCCCTCGGGAACAAGGTAGCCGATTTCCTTGAGGAAGGCTTTGTAGGCCTCCATGTCGACGGGCGCGCCGTGGTCGCGATACCAGCCGTCGAGCTTTTCCTGCATGGCGTCGCGCTTCGCCAGCAGCGCCCGGTTCTTGCTGCCGAGGTCGTGGACGATGGCCGAGAAGCCGTTCCAGAAGCCCGCCGCTTCGATGCCGGTGCCGGGCAACGCCTCGCCTGCCACAAAGTCATGCAGCTCGCGGGCAATCCGCAATCCGGCGATCTCGATGCGATCGGTCATCAGGCTTCTCCAGATGAAAGGCTTTGCGGGCCTTTGGCATGTCAGGTTTGCCGGGTCAATTCAGCTTAGGGTGAAGGCGGTGTATTTGCATCGCTTCACACGGCGTGCGGGATTCAGATCAGGCCGAGTCAAAATAGCGGATTCCGAGAACCGGAGCGGAGCGTACTTTTGAGTACGTGAGCACCGGAAGCGCAGGAAGCCGCCATTTGCAGGCCGGCATCAGCTGAATCTACACGGCAATGCGTGGCCTTCCCGAGGCCACGGCCACCACATGCGCCTCGATGAACATGCGCTGGGCTTCGACGGTCGAGACGCGGAATTCGGTCGCGACTTCGATCTCGGCGCTGTCGGTGCCGGCATCCCTGGCGCGCTCGGCGACGATGGCCCGGACATCGGCCTCGGCGGCCGCGATCGCCGCCGCCTCGTCGAGGAAATCGCGCACGGTTTCCCCTGAGGCAAGGCGAAACAGCCCTTCGCTGGGCTGGCTGACCCGTGCTTCGGCCGACACCCGCACCTGTCCGACGACGGCGCCGAGCGCGTTGGCGACATCGGTATCTTCCGGCACCACACACTCATTGCCGATCAGCGGCGGCAGGCCGGCATAATGCAGTGGCGCCGAAGCGCCGAGGCCGATGACCGGGCGGTCGAGCGTGACGCTCAGCCGGGCAATGCCGGGATGGGCATCGACGGCGCGCTGCACCAGCGCATGCGCCACCGTAGAGGCGCCGTCGAGGCCGTCCTCGGCAAAGGCGGTTTCAAGGATGTATTCGGCCGACCAGCGTGTCAGCGTCACCAGCACCCTTTCCGAGATCACCTCCGGCGACGCAGCGATCGGCTGGCCGCGGCCGTCGCGCTTGCGGGCGAAGAGTTCGGCCCCCAGCCGAGCGGCGACCGGATCCCAGTTCGCCTGCTTGCCCAGCACATGGGCAGCGTCCGACGGCGTGAAGCCGGCGACATGCACCAGCCCGCGCGACACCAGCCGGTTCAGCGTCGCGTTCTGCGCGTTCGAGGTCAAGAGCCTGTCGACGGCGAGCGGCACGGCACCAATCGCCTCGTAAAGCCGAGCTTCGGCGCCGGTCAATCCGGCGGCGAGCCGGTCCGGCACGCCGGTGCGCACCGCGAAGCGGCCGTCCATGCGGCCAGGATTGGGCGCGCGCAGCTGGCGCTCCAGCTCGGCTGTCACCGCTTCGCCATGCGCCATGCCGGCCAGCGCCAGCGGCACCAAGCGGCGCGGTCCGAGCAGGATCTTGGGGTTGAGCGAGCCATCCTCCAGCGCCACTTCGGAATCGCCGCCAAGGCCGAAGGTGCGCATGGCCACCGCCTCGACCATGGTGCGGAAGCCACCGACGGTGGCGCCTTCCGGATCGAGCCGCGGCCGGCCCTGGTCGAGCACGGCGACGTCGGTGGTGGTGCCGCCGATGTCGGACACCATGGCGTTGTCGAGCCCGGTCATGTGGTGGGCGCCGACCAGGCTGGCGGCCGGGCCGGACAGGATGGTCTCGATCGGCCGCTGGCGGGCAAACGCCGCCGACACCAGCGCGCCGTCGCCGCGCACCACCATCAGGGGTGCGGCGATGTTGCGCGCTTCGAGGAAGCCTTCGGTCGCCGCCACCAGCCGGTCGATCATCGAGATCAGCCTGGCATTGAGCAGTGTGGTGAGCGCCCGGCGCGGACCGCCGAGCTTGGCCGACAGCTCATGGCTTGATGTGACCGGCAGGCCGGTCTTTTCGCGGATCAGCTCGCGGGCAGTGATCTCATGCGCCGGATTGCGGGTGGCGAAATAGGCGCAGACGGCAAAGCCGGAGACCGAGGCGCCAAGTTCCGGCAGCGCTGCCTCCAGGCCGGACAGGTCGAGCTTGGCGGCATTGCCATGCACGTCGTGGCCGCCGGAGCAGAACACCACCGGGTCGGTGCCGAGGGCGGCCTTCAGCCCGTCACGAGCAAGGTCGGCCTCGGAGAAGCCGATCATCACCAGCGCCACGCGGCCGCCCTGGCCCTCGACCAGCGCGTTGGTGGCAAGCGTAGTCGACATCGAGACCAGTTTGATGGCAGCCGGATCGGTGCCGGCCTTCTGCAGCACCGCATCGACCGCGCCGGAAATGCCTACGGCCAGGTCATGCCGCGTGGTCAGTGCCTTGGCCTTGGCCAGCACCTTGCCCTTGTTCGGCCCCTCTTGCTTACCTTCCGTTTCAGACCACAGCACGGCATCGGTGTAGGTGCCGCCGGTGTCGATCCCGAGGAACAGCGGCTTTGGCTTGGTCTTGGCGGTCATTCTTTGCGGATCCGGCGGGGGGCGAGGTGTTTTTGCTCCCCGCCCCTTAGCCGATACGGGCCGGGCGATAAAGACGCGAGCGCTAGGCCACGATGGGTTCGATCTCCCCAAGAGGCATTAGCACCTCCGCTAAGGTGTCGAAATTCAGGTCAAGCCGAGTCGAAAATGGTGGCTTCCGAGAATCGGAGCGGAGCGTGCTTGAAGTACGTGAGCAGCGAAAGCGCACGACGCCGCCATTTGCACGCCGGCCTCACCTGAATCTCGACACCTTAGCCCACAAACCCAACCTTCTTGTGCGTCCCATCGCAAAACGGCTTGTTGGCCGAATGGCCGCAGCGGCAGAGGAAGGTGCGTTGCGTGCGATCGACGGTGTGGCCGGTGCCGGTGACGATCTCCAGATTGCCCTCGAGCTTGAGCGGACCGTCTTTCGTCGGCGTGACGTTGAGCGGCCCGTCGCGCATTTCCAGCGCCGGCGTGTCCTTCAGCGGCGGCTCGCCGGTGGCGGTGAACCCTGATTTGTTGTGGCTGCCGTCGCAGAACGGCTTGTTTTCCGACGCACCGCAGCGGCAGAGCGTGGCGCGATAAAAGGTCTCGCCGTCGAGCACGATCTCGGCATGCACGGCCAGCGGGCCGTTTTCCCGCAGCCGCACGGTGTTGACCACCGGCGGCTGTTCCTGCGGCCCGCCATCCTTCCTGATATAGGTGATGGCGCCCGAGGGGCAGCTTTCGGCGATGGCGACGATCTTCTCGACGCTGGCGGCCTCGGGATGGATCCATTGCCCTGGCGCGTTAGGCACGAAGACATGCGGATCGCCAAGCACGCAGTTGCGCGAATGGATGCAGCGCTTGCCGGAAAACCCGACGTCGATCTTGTCACTTTCGACCATGCCGGCCATGGCTGGGCTCCTATTGCCTGAAGCGCGTCGCGCCCGAACAGTCCGGCGCGGCGCGCTTTGGGTATTTGTGCACGCTGTGTTCAGCGCAATTCCCTAAGGGAAAGCGCTACGCGCTTTTCCCGGGAAAACCGTGTCACACTTTTCCTGGAATTGCTCTATGGCGCCCGCCGGAAAGCCGTCAAGCTGGCAAACCGGTCAGGGAACCAGATCGATCTCCTCGGTCTCGCCGCCGCTGCAGGTATAGCAGCAGTCGTCGCATTTTTCCTTGTTGCCGGGACCAACGCCCCAATAGGTCTCTTCGTCGCCATCGACCCAGGCGCCGTAGCAGATCGACTCGCCCTCGTTGCAGGAAACCGGCAACGACTTGGTCTCGCCGTCATTGAGGTAGAAATCCTGGTCGTTGCCCGGCCAGACATAGTCACGGTCCTGGCTGTAAAGCTCGAGGCGCATGGCATTGGGATGGCTGTTCTTGATGGCGAAGGTGACATCGCCGGCATGCGCCGACGGCGCGACCAGCATGACGAGAGACAGCGCGGCCAGCGTACGGCGCGCATAAGCGTAAGACATGGTAACCCCCTGAATAGGCGGCCCACTTGGCCGCTGTGCAATCATCGCATGGTGCACGTGGCCGCCAAAGGGACGATTGCAACAATTCCGGACTGATTTTGGGGATATTGGTGCACTTCTTTCCCTTCTCCATCCGGGGAGACGGCAAGACGCGTCCCCTAGGGCACCAGATCGATCGTCTCGGTCGAATGTTCCACGCAGATGAAGCAGCAGGTATCGCAGGGCTGGTCATTGTCCGGCCCGACGCCGGCGGAGATGCTGTCGTTGCCATCGACCCAGGCGCCGTAGCAGATGTGTTCGCCCTGATTGCAGGTGAGCGGCACCGATTTCTGCGAGCTGGGGTCGATCAGGAACACCTGATCGTTGCCTGGCCAGACCGTTTCGCGGTCGCGGCTGAACAACTCGACCGCAACCGCTTCCTTGCGCAGGTTCTTGACGAAGAAAGCCATCTCGGTGGCCTCGGCCGAGGTGGTGAAGAGCACGGCAACAAGTGCAGCCATGCGAACCAGCGTCACGGTCTCGATCTCCCGAATCATGGCGGCAGAATCGCATGCCCGCAGGGAACTAGGAAGACGCAGGGCGTTGTGCCGCGATCCGCCGTCCCAGCCGCACCGTTTCACGCACCAGAAGGTCGAGATCCTCGCGCCGGGTGCGATGATTGGTGATCGCCACCCGCAGCCAGTGCTGGCCATGCACGGTGGTGTCCGACAGCGCGGCAATGCCCTCTTCCTGCAGCCTCAACATGATCTCGGTGTTGAGCGCCTTCAGCGCCTCACCGGCGAGGCCGGCCTGATAGCGGAAACAGACGATGTTGATGGTCGGCTTGGCGGCCAGCTCGAGCTGCGGCTCGGCCTCGATCAGCCCGGCGAGGTAACCCGCCTGCGCGATGTTCTGGTCGATCAGGCGGCCGAACTTGTCGGCGCCATGCTCCTTCAGCGCCATCCACACCTTCAGCGCGCGAAAGCCGCGCGACGTCTGCAAGCCGTAGTCATGCAGCCATTCGCCGGAGGCAAGACCGCGCGGTGTCGATTCCAGATATTCTGGCGTCACGGTGAAGGTCCTGCGGTGCGCGGCGGCGTCCCTGACCAGGGCGCAGCCGACCTCGAAAGGCGCGTGCAGCCATTTGTGCGGATCAAGCGCAACCGAATCGGCCCATTCGATGCCGGCGACGCGATGGGCATTGTCGGGCGCGATGGCGATCAGCGCACCGATGCAGCCGTCGACATGGAACCAGAGGTCTTCCTCATGCGCCAGCTTGGCAAGCGCCTGCAGATCATCGATCGCCCCGGTGTTGACCGTGCCCGCCGTGCCGATGACGCAGGCCGGTTTGAACCCGGCCGCGCGGTCCTCGGCGATCGCCGCGCGCAAGGCAGCGATGTCGATGCGCAGTCCGGCATCGGTCGGGATGCGGCGCAGCGCCCGGTTGCCCAGGCCGAGCGCTTCCATCGCCTTGCGGTGGCAGGAATGGATCTGGTCCGAGCCATAGAAGCGCAGCGGCTTCTCGATGGCGGCAACGCCGTGCTCGCGCACGTCGATGCCGGCCTTGGTGTTGCGCGCCACGGTCAGCCCGATGATGTTGGCCATCGAGCCGCCGCTGACCAGCGTGCCGCTGGCCGACGCGGGCAAACCCAGCATCTGCTTGCACCAGTTGACCACCTGGCTGTCCATCAGCCCGGCGGCGTGGTTGCCGCCGCCGAGGTTGGAGCCCTGGATTGCCGCCAGGAAATCGCCGAGCGCGCCGGTGAAGTTGCTTGACCCCATATACCAGGACCAGAAGCGCGGATGGATGTTGCCCATCGGATAGGACATCACGGTCCGCGAGACCTCGCCATAGACAGCGGCAAGGGGCGCCGGCGATCGAGGCAAGGGTGTCGCGAAGACATCTCGCACATCCGCCGGCATCTCTCGCCAGACCGGGCGGTCGCGTACGTCCTGCAGGTAGTCGATCGCGTCATCGATGACCCGGTGCGACAGGGCCTGCACATCGGCCCAGTCCGAGGGGTCAAGCGTTTCCTCGGCCGCTATGCCGAGGATTTCCTGCGCCGTGTCCATGACTGTCTCCCTCAAGCCGCCGGAAACTGGCATGCAGGCGTCGAGCGCGACAAGGCGATCTCGTCGGCGTCCATTTCGGCCTCGATGCCGTCGAACAGTGGCGTCGACATGTAGCGCTCGCCGGTGTCGGGCAGCATGCACAGGATCACCGCGCCGGCCGGCGCCCGTTCGGCGACCTGCCGCGCCACGGCGAAGGTGGCGCCGCCGGAAATGCCGGTGAAGATGCCTTCCTGGCGCGCCAGCGCCTTGGCCCATTTGATGCCCTCGGGCCCGGCAACCGGCATCACCTCGTCATAGAGGCTGGCGTCGATTGCCTCCTGCAGCACGTTGGGGATGAAATCCGGCGTCCAGCCCTGGATCGGATGCGGCTCGAAGGCCGGGTGGGTGGCCGCGGGAGCGCCATCGGCACCACGCTGCTGCGCCTTGCCGCTGCCGATGAGCTGCGCGTTGGCCGGCTCGGACAGGACAATGCGGGTGTCCGGCCGGTCGCGGCGCAGCACCCGCGCCACGCCGACGACGGTGCCGCCGGTGCCATAGCCGGTGACGAAGCAGTCGAGCCGCGAACCGGCGAAATCATTGACGATCTCGCGCGCCGTGGTCGCTTCGTGGATGGCGGCATTGGCGGCCGTCTCGAACTGGCGGGCGAGGAACCAGCCATTGGCCTCAGCCAGTTCCACCGCCTTCTTGTACATGCCAAAACCCTTCTCGGCGCGCGGCGTCAGCACCACCTTGGCGCCCAGCATGCGCATCAGCTTGCGGCGCTCGACGGAAAAGCTGTCGGCCATGGTGACGACCAGCGGATAGCCCTTTTGCGCGCAGACCATGGCCAGCCCGATGCCGGTGTTGCCGCTGGTCGCCTCGACCACCGTCTGCCCCGGCTTCAGCGCACCAGTGCGCTCGCCTTCCTCGATGATGTTGAGCGCCAGCCGGTCCTTCACCGAAGCGCCCGGGTTGAAGAACTCGGCCTTCACAAAGATCGTCGCATGGGCCGGCCCCAGATTGTTGATGCGGACCACCGGCGTATCGCCGACGGTGTCGAGAATGCTGTCGAACAGGCGGCCGCGCCCGGCCGTGGTTCTGATTTTCTGCTGATGCAACATCTTTGATCTCCTCGATCGTTTTCCATCACAAGCCGGTTACAAACCGGCGGCTTGGGCGGCGAGGTTTCGAGACCTTGCCGCGATAGGACTGACTGCCGACGATGTGGCAATGGCGGTATCCGGCGCGGAAAATCGCCGTCGGATGCGCCGTGTCGCCTTCGGTGGTATAGGAGAGGCCGACAGGCCAGCGTGGGAGCAGGCGTGGAAAAGCACGTGGAATCCGCCAGATCGAGACTGGACGGCGAAGCGACCGGCCTATCCGTGCGCCTGCTTGGATCGCTGACGATCTCCCGCAACGGCGTTCCGGTTGCGCTGCCGGCGTCACGCAAGCTGCGCGCGCTGCTCGCCTATCTGGCGCTGGCGCCGCATGCCGTCGGCCGCAGTCGCCTGTGCGAGCTGTTGTGGGACGTGCCCAACGACCCCCGTGGCGAATTGCGATGGTGCCTCAGCAAGCTGCGCGGTGCGCTCGACGCGCCGGACCGGCGCCGGGTCGAGACGCAAGGCGACACGGTCGCGCTTGACCTGAGCGATTGCCTGGTCGATGCGCTGGAGGTCGCCCGTGCGGCCGCGCAGGGGGTCGACACGCTCGATACGGAGCGGCTCCGGACACTCGCCGAATTGTTCGCCGGCGATTTTCTCGACGGGCTGGAACTCGACCGCAGCCCGCATTTCAACAGCTGGTTGGTCGCCCAGCGCCGCCGCTTTCACTCATGCCATGCCGCCGTGCTGGAACATCTCGCCGCAAACCCTCCGGCTGACACACCGGATGTGTCAGCGCATCTCGACAAATGGGTCGAGCTGGCGCCATTCGACACGCGCGCGCATCTGGCGTTGCTGTCCAATCTGGCGGAGCGTGGCGCCATCGGCGCCGCCGAGGAGCATTTGGCGTCGGCGGCTCGGCTGTTCCAGTCGGAGGAGCTCGATTTCGGGCCGGTTCAAATCGCCTGGCGGGCGATGCGCGAGCAACGGTCAGGGATCTTGCTCCCGGCACAGCCTGCCTGCCTGTCCGCGGTGTCGCAGTTGGTCGCCGCGCCTGGCGATGCCGGCGCGGTCGAGCCCAGCCAGGCTTCGCTGGCGGTGATGCCGTTTGTCGAGGAAACCGGCACACGCGGCGGGCTCGCCGACGGTTTTACCCACGACATCATCACCCGTCTCGCCAAGCTTAGGGATTTCTTCGTCATCGCACGCGGATCGGTGTTCGCGCTGGCAGAGAAGAGCATCGCGCCGGAGGATGCCGGCCGCCGGCTGAATGTCGACTATGTCGCCACCGGCACTGTGCGCAGCCCGCCCGGCCGCCTGATTGTCAGCGTCGAACTCATCGAGGTGCGCACGGCCAGGATCGTCTGGGCCGAGACATTCGAGCGCCGGCCCGACGACATCTTCGGCGTGCTTGACGATATCGGCAACAGCATCGTCTCGTCGATCTCGGCCGAGATCGAAACGGTCGAGCGCAACCGCGCCATGCTCAAGGCGCCCAATTCGCTCAACGCCTGGGAAGCTTATCACCGCGGCCTCTGGCACATGTACCGCTTCACCCAGGCCGAGAACGAGCAGGCGCGGCATTTTTTCGACATGGCAGTGCAGCTCGATCCCACCTTCGCCCGCGCCTATGCCGGCCTCTCCTTTACCCATTGGCAGAACGCCTTCCAGCGCTGGGGCGACCGCGACCGGGAAAGCGGGCTGGCCTTCGAAAGCGCCGGCCACAGCCTGCTGGTCGACGACCACAATCCGGCCGCGCACTGGGCGATGGGCCGGGCGCTGTGGCTGCGCGGCGAACAGGACAACTCGCTGCTCGAACTGGAACGGGCGGTGGATCTCAGCCCCAACTTCGCGCTTGGCCACTATGCTTTGTCCTTCGTGCACTCGCAGTCGGGCGACCCGCAGGCAGCGATTGGCTCGTCCGATCATTCGCGCCATCTCAGCCCGTTCGACCCGCTGCTGTTCGGCATGCTGGGCGCGCGGGCGATGGCGCATGTACGGCTCGGCCAGTTCGAGGAAGCGGCCGAATGGGCGCT
Organism: Mesorhizobium bavaricum; assembly: GCF_056781655.1. NCBI lineage: Bacteria > Pseudomonadati > Pseudomonadota > Alphaproteobacteria > Hyphomicrobiales > Phyllobacteriaceae > Mesorhizobium > Mesorhizobium bavaricum. Next base: position 1,048,772 of record NZ_CM165566.1, read on the forward strand.
GAAGGCGGCGGCGCGGCCCAATGCCCACGCCATCATCCTGGCGATCGCCGCACACTGCCTGGCGCTGGCGGGCCGGCTCGACGAGGCGCGCGGCTTTGCCGCTGCCATCCGCAAGACGTTGCCGAACTACGGCGTCGACGATTTCATCGGCACCTTCCGCTTCGAACCGGACGCGGTGGCGCTGTTCCGGCAAGGCGCAAGGCGGATCGGGCTGGGCTGAAGCCGGGGGATGGTGACCCAAGACCTTCGCCTCAATTCCGCCGGGTTAACAAAGTCGGAAGGAGTTGCTTAACCGTTCCCGGCTATATCATGGCCGGGGGGTCTGACAAAGTGAGTATGATGAGCAACAGCCCCGAGAAGCGCAACGAATGGCGCACCATCTTTTACGTGCAAGCCCGCGTTGCCATCCTGTTCGTGCCGGTTGTCGCCAGCCTGCTGCTCATCGCCGCACTTGCCGGCAACGAACGCAAATCCGTTCCCGGCACGGTCGACCCGACCGTCACCGGCTCCGTGCGATAAGCGCATACCCGTCGGCTGTTGTCCTCTCGGGAGAGCACTTTCTTCTGGCTGGGAACCCCACGCAGCGTCGAACATTGTGTTTCCAGGCATGGAGGACATGATGACGAGAGCCCTCGACGTGAACGACAACACCGCGGAAAATCCAAAGCGCCCGCCGCAGCAACAGACCGGCGACCTAAAGAAAAAGAAGGTTGAAGGAATAGCCTTCCAGGTAAACGACAACAGCGTGGAGAACCAGGAGCCCGCGCCGGCATCGCCGAAGCGAGACTGATCGCGCGATCACCCTGGCTGCCTCCTTAATAAAAGCGCGGGATCGGACCGTTCTGTGGCGTGGTGCGGTCGCCGAGATCCAAGAAGACCTCGTCGATGTAGCACCAACCCCAGCCTTCCGGCGGATCGTAGCCCTCGATGATGGGATGGCGGGTCGCGTGAAAATGCTTGGTGGCATGACGGTTGGGCGAGTCGTCGCAGCAGCCGACATGGCCGCAGGTGCGGCAGAGCCGCAGATGCACCCATTGCGAACCGCTCTTCAGGCATTCCTCGCAGCCGAAGGCGCTCGGCGTCACGTCCTTGATATCAGCCGCATGCCTGCATTCATCCGCCATCACACTCTCCCGATCCGTTCCGGCGTAACGGCGTGGCTGCCGTCTTGCGCGAGATAGGCGTGCAACGCCGCAACCACCTGGGCACCTTCGCCGACAGCCGCCGCAACGCGCTTGACCGAGCCGGCGCGGACGTCGCCTATGGCAAACACCCCGCTGCGGCTCGTCTCCATCACACAATGCGCCGATCCTAGGTCCGATCCGGTGCGGACGAAACCCTTGGCGTCCAGCGTCACGTCGCAGTTCGCCAGCCAGTCCGTATTCGGATCGGCGCCGATGAACAGAAAGAGATGGCGGATCGGGCGCGTCGTTTCCGCACCGTTGGCGCGGTTGCGCCACCGCACGGAGCCGAGATTGCCCTCGTCGCCCTCCAGCGCCTCGACCTCGGTCCCGGTCAGCACCTCGATGTTCGGCTGCGCCTTGATGCGCTCGACCAGATAGCGCGACATGCTGGCATCGAGGCTGCCGCCGCGCGCCAGCAGTGCCACCTTGCGCACATGGCTGGCTAGGTAGACAGCCGCCTGTCCAGCCGAATTGCCGGCGCCGACCAATGCCACTTCCTGGCCCGCGCAAAGCCGCGCTTCGATGGGCGAGGCCCAATAATGCACGCATGTACCCTCGAACTGCGCCAGATTGGCGACATCGAGGCGGCGATAGCGCGCGCCGCTGGCGATCACCACGGTGCGCGTCCGCACGGTCTCGCCGTCGCCGACATCAAGCCGGTACCGGGCGCCGTCGGTCGCGGCGCTCAGCAGCTTCGCCTCGTCCGGTATCACCATTTCGACGCCGAATTTCTGCGCCTGGTTGTAGGCGCGCGCCATCAGCGCCATGCCCGAAATGCCGGTCGGGAAGCCGAGATAGTTCTCGATACGCGAGGAGGCGCCGGCCTGTCCGCCGAATGCGCGGCAATCAAGCACGATCGTCGACAGCCCTTCGGAAGCCGCATAGACGGCCGCCGCCAGCCCGGCCGGTCCAGCGCCGACGATGGCGACGTCGTATAATTTGTCGGCATCGATCGGCCGCAGCAGGCCGATGCAGCGGGCGAGGTCCTTCTCGCCGGGATTGAGCAAAAGCCGGCCGTTCGGACACAGCACGATCGGCAGATGGTGAGGGTCGACATCGAAGCGCTCGACCAGGGTTTTGGCGCAAGGATCACTGTTGGAATCAAGCACCCGGTGCGGCTGACCGCTGCGAGCCAGGAAACCCTGCAGCCGCAACACGTCGGCATTGTCGACGGGTCCGATGATGATCGGCCCGCTGGTGGCGCTCTCCAGCAGCCCGACACGGCGCAGGATCAGCGCGCGCATGATGCGCTCGCCGAGATTGGCTTCCTGCACCATCAGGTCGCGCAGCCTCTGCGAGGCGATGACGAACGCCTCCACCGGCTCGGCGGCCTGCGCATTCACCAGCGAGGGCCGGGCCGAAAGCTGGGCCAGTTCGCCGACGAAGCTGCCCGGACCATGCGTGACGATCGTTTCGCGCCGGCCGAGACCGCCGTCCTGGATGATGTCGACCTTGCCCGACAGCACGACGATCAAACCGGGCGCCACATCGCCGGCCGTGACGATGTGCTCGCCGGCGGCATAGAAGCTGGCCTCGCCGAACCGCCGCATGCGATCGATGTCGGCTTCAGCCAGCGTGGGAAACGCCTGATCGCGACGCGCGCCGAAGATCGGATTGCTGGTTTGAGACATGGTTTCGACCGTACCGAAGCGGCCGCAGAGTTTGAAGGGGTTTGTTCAGCGCCTAGCCGGGAGGCGAGGTGGCGGCAAAGAAAAAGCCCGGACAAGCCGGGCTTTTTCTTTGGGGTTTCTGAACCATCGAAAGGTTCGAAACGGGAATTTGGTGCCCAGAAGAGGACTCGAACCTCCACTCCTTGCGGAACACGGACCTGAACCGTGCGCGTCTACCAATTCCGCCATCTGGGCTGGTGCGGGCTCATGTAAGCGGGCGAGCGATGTGTGTCAACGCGCTTTTTTCAAAGCGTTTGCTGCTTGCCGGCTCAGCTCTCTAGCACTTCCTTGGAAGCCACCGTGGAATCGGCGTTGAGCGTGTAGATGACCGGCACGCCGGTGCCGAGTTCCAGCTTGACGATCTCCTCGCCCGACTTGCCGTCCAGCGCCATGATCAGCGCGCGCAGCGAATTGCCGTGCGCGGCGACCAGCACGGTGCCACCGCGCAGCACATGCGGCTGCAAGTCGTGCAGGTAATAGGGCCAGACACGCGCGCCGGTGTCCTTCAGGCTTTCGCCGGCGGGCGGCGGCACGTCGTAGGAGCGGCGCCAGACATGCACCTGCTCCTCGCCCCATTTCTTGCGAGCGTCATCCTTGTTGAGGCCGGAGAGATCGCCATAGTCGCGCTCGTTCAGCGCCTGGTCGCGGATGGTTGTCAGATCGCTCTGGCCGACGGCGTCGAGAATGTGCTGGCAGGTTTTTTGCGCCCGGACCAGCGCCGAGGTGAAGGCGATGTCGAATTTCAGGCCGCGCGCCTTGAGTTTCTGGCCGGCGGATTTTGCCTCGGCGTGGCCCTGCTCGGTCAGGTCGACATCGCGCCAGCCTGTGAACAGGTTCTTCAGGTTCCATTCGCTCTGGCCGTGGCGCACGAGCACGAGGGTTCTCGACATGTTTGCTCCCTTCAAGAGCAATTCCAGGAAAAGTGTGAAGCGGTTTTCCGTCCGGAATTGCGTTAAAACAAGGTGTGGATTGGCCGCTCAGCTAAGGCCGAGCACATCCCGCATCGAATACAGTCCCGGCTTGCGGCCGCGCGCCCACAGCGCGGCCTTGACCGCGCCGCGGGCGAAGATGGCGCGGTCCTCGGCATGGTGGGACAGCGTGATGCGCTCGCCGGTGCCGGCCAGCATCACGCTGTGATCGCCGACCACCGAGCCGCCGCGCAGCGTGGCAAAGCCGATCGAGCCCGTTTTTCGCACCCCGGTGTGGCCGTCGCGGACACGCACATCGTTGCCTTCAAGCGGGATGCCGCGCCCGGCGGCGGCGGCCTCGCCGAGCAGCAGCGCCGTGCCCGACGGCGCGTCGACCTTGTGCTTGTGGTGCATTTCGAGGATCTCGATGTCGAAATCGTCAGCGTCGAGCGCGCGCGCCGCCTGTTCGACCAGCACCGCGAGAAGATTGACGCCGAGGCTCATATTGCCAGACTTGACGATCGCCGCATGGCGCGCCGCCGCAGCGATTTTCGCATTGTCGTCGGCCGAGCATCCCGTCGTGCCGATGACATGGGCGATGCGCGCCTGCGCCGCGTAGCCAGCGAAGTCGACACTCGAGGCCGGCGTGGTGAAATCGAGCACGCCGTCTGCCTTGGCGAAGACCGGCAGCGGATCATCGCCGATCGGCACGTCGATGCGACCGACGCCGGCGAGTTCGCCGGCATCCTTGCCCAAATAGGGCGAGCCCGCACGCTCGACGGCGCCGATGACCCGCGCGCCAGGAATGGTGTGGATGGCGCGGATCAGAGTCTGGCCCATGCGGCCGGCAGCGCCCACCACCACCAGGCCCATCTCGGTTGCGGACGTATCGCTCATGTTGTGCTCCCGGCGATGCTCTGCGTCTCGATGCCTTGGACTGGGCCCTGAACTGGGCCTCGCGCCGAAGTCTGGATCGGCGCGCTGTCGTCGACAAGCCCCAGGCCCTTGACGCCCTGTATGCGGTGGAAGCGCGCATAGACGCTGTGCGGATCGGCCATCAGCGAGGCATGCGTGCCCTCTTCGACCAGCCGGCCCTGCTCCATGACGATGATGTGATCGGCATTGACCACCGTCGACAGCCGGTGCGCGATGACGATGGTGGTGCGCCCTTCCATGACCTGGGTGAGCGCCTGCTGGACACGGGCTTCGGCCTCGTTGTCGAGCGCCGATGTCGCTTCGTCGAGCAAAAGGATCGGCGCCTGCCTCACGATGGCACGCGCGATCGACACGCGCTGGCGTTGGCCGCCTGACAGCGTCACGCCGTTCTCGCCGACCGCGGTGTCATAACCCTGCGGCTGCTGGCGGATGAAATCGTCGGCCGCGGCCTGTTGCGCGGCACGCTCGATCTCGGCATCGGTGGCGCCCAGCCGGCCGTAGCGGATGTTGTCGCGGATGGTGCCTTCAAACAAATAGGGCTGCTGCGAGACATAGGCGATGGAGCCGCGCAGCGACTGTTTGGTGATCTTCGAGATGTCCTGGCCGTCGATCTCAATGCTGCCCGCCTCGACGTCGTAGAAGCGCTGCAGCAGCGCTACCAGCGTCGTCTTGCCGGCACCCGAAGCGCCGACGATGGCGGTCACCTTGCCGGCGGCGGCGACGAAACTCAGGTCCTGCAGGACCGGCGCTTCCTCGACATAGCGGAAGGACACGTTGTTGAAACGCACTTCGCCGGAGGTGAATTTCGCCTCGGCGGCTCCGGACACATCACCCTGCTGCGGCTCGATGTCGAGAAGCTCGTAGATCATGCGCGCATTGACCAGCGCGCGTTCCATGCCGACCTGCATGCGTGCCAGTCGGCGAGCCGGATCATAGGCCAGCGTCAGCGCCGTGATGAAGGAAAAGACCGCGCCCGGCGGCTGGCCGAGAACGGTGGCCCGATAGCCGGAATAGGCGATGACGCTGGCGAACGCGATGCCGGCCAGAAGTTCGGAAATCGGCGTCAACCGCTCGGACACGCGGGCGATCTTGTTCGATCGCTGTTCCGCATCGTCGGCGAGCTTGCTGATCCGGCGCGACAGCTCGTCCTCCATGGTGAAGGCCTTGACGATGGCGATGCCCTGGGTGGCCTCCTGCATGGCGCCGATCAGCCGCGAGTTGATCTGCACCGATTCCCGCGTGATGCGCCGCACCCGGCGCATCAGGTAGGTGACGGTCCAGATCAGCGGCGGCCCGATCAGCAGCGAGCTCAAGGAGAGTATGGGATCCTGGTAGATCATGACGCCGACCAGGCCGATCAGCGAGACGGCGTCGCGCGCGGTCGAGGTCACCGTCATCGACAGCAGGTCGCGAATGCCGTTGACGTTCTCGTTGACCTGCGCCGCAAGCCGGCCGGACCGGGTGTCGTTGAAGAAGCTGACGCCGAGCTTCATCAGGTGGTTGAAGATGCGCTGCTGGTAGCGCGCCACCAGATTGTTGCCGATCCTGGCCATCGTCACCGCCTGGCCGTAGCCGGCAAGGCCGCGCAGAATGAAAGCGCCGAGCAATGCGGCACAGATCCATGGGATCAGATCGCCGCGGCGTTCGTAGAAGATCTGATTGACGACCGGGCTCATGATCCAGGCGGCGAGGGCCGTCGTCGCCGACACGGTCAGCAGGCAGAGGATCGTGAAAATGTACGCGCCTCGGTAGTCGCGGCCATTTTCCTCGAGGATGCGGCGGATGACCGCCACGATCTCGCCCGCACGGGGTCTCGACGAATTAGGGGATTGAAGTGTCAAATCGGGCGCTTCACAAGGTTTCCGCTTCCCGCGGCCGGGCAATTCGGCACTCCTCTTAGCGCCAAGCGGCCGGCTTGCCTATGCCTTGGGATGACTAACTTCGTCGCGCCAGCGGCGGCCCTCGGTCTGGACCCCGAACAGCGACGGGTTGCGGGCGTAGGCGGCAAGGCCCAAAAGCGCTGCCAGCGGGTGGGTGATGACATAGACCGGCATGGTGCGCATCAGCGCGCTGTGCGGCGCCTTGTCCTCGAAGGCGGCGCGGAAATTGCCGGCCTTCAGCGCCGGCACGATCTTCTGCGCGATGCCGCCGGTGAGGAATACGCCGCCGCGGCTCATGAACACCAAGGCAAGATCGCCGGCGGTGCGCCCGAGGCAGGTGACGAAGGTCTCCAGCGCTTCTTCCGCGACCGGATCGGTCTTGGCCAGTGCCGCACCGGTGATCTCGGCCGGCGTGGAGAAGGGGGCGGGCTTACCATCCGCCTTGGCCACCGCCCGGTAGACGTTGACGAGGCCGCGTCCACACAGGATCTGCTCGCCCGAAATGCGGCCCTCGAGCTTCTCGATATGCGGGAAAACCTCGAAATCGCGCGGCGTGCGTGGGCCGATATCCATATGGCCGCCCTCGCCGGGCACCGGGATCCAGTGGGCAAGCGCATAGACCAGCCCGGCGACGCCGAGCCCGGTTCCCGGACCCAGCACCACGCGCCCGGCATTGGGTTCCGGCGTGCCGCCGCCGATCTTTTCCATGTGCTCTTCGCCGAGCGCGACGACGGCCAGCGCCTGCGCCTCGAAATCGTTGAGCACGACGATGTCGCTCAAGCCGAGGCTGGCGAACATCTGCCTGGGCTTGACGACCCACGGGCAGTTGGTGAGCTGGATCTCGTCGCTGTCGACTGGGCCGGCCACCGCCAGCACCGCCGAATTGGGCCGGATCGAGGAGCGGTCGAGCACGGCCGCCTGGATTGCCTCGTCGATGGTGTTGTAATTGGCGGTCTGGACGATCTGCGGCTCAGTCGCTTCCGAATTCGAGTCGAGCACGATCGAAAAGCGCGCATTGGTGCCGCCAATGTCGCCGATCAGGACCGGAAACCGCAACAAAGTATCGTCATCGCCCGTGCTTGGCATGCTCTCATCCGTTCCCCGGCGCCCCCGACGGCGTCTCGCCGTTCACCCGTTGACTAGCGCATGAGTTTGAAAAGGGAAATCGCTTTTCGAGACCAGCGGCGCGCAGGAACGGGTTCTGCGGCCAAACGGCCACTATTTCGCAAAACCGCACGCTAAACCGGTTCAACCCTGGTTAAACACCACGGCGGTCAGTTTCCCGGTCGTGGCCGCGGCAGCGGGATGCCGATCTCGGGGGTCGCGGTGAAAGCGTTCACCGAGGTTGGCAAGCCGGCCGCTCCACTGGCCGTGCTGGCGGGCAGCGAAGGTGCTTCGGGCTCGGGCGCCGCGACCGCGACCGGCACACCGCCGCCATGATAGGTCGCGGCCTCGGCGGACGCCGGTCCCGGCGCGTCGAGCACGGCGCGGCATTCCTTCGGCAGGTTCGCCATCGTCATCAGGTCGCGCGCCTTGGGCGCATCCGGGTTCTTGTTGGGCCGCCACGGCTCCTGCGTGAACCACCAGGCGAGCGGCTTGCCGCAGCCGTCATCGGCCGGCGTTGCTTCCTGGGCCTTGCAGTCGGGCGAGCCCGGCTGACAGCCGATGCGCATGTGGAAATGATAGTCGTGGCCCCAGAACGGCCGGATCTTGCGCAGCCAGTCGCGGTCGCCCTTGACGGTGTCGCAGAGCTTTTTCTTGATGCCCGGATTGACCAGGATGCGTTCGACTTGCGGGTAGCTCGCCGCCCGCTGCAGAAGCCGCGTATGCGCCGGCGTCCACAGCGCATCCTTCACCAGATGGGTCTTCTCGTCGACCATCAAGGTGGCGCTTTTGGTTTCGCGTTGAGCCATCGACAGTGGAGAGCTGGGCATCGGCGTCAGCCAGATGTCGGCGTCGAGGCCGATCTGGTGGGAGGCATGGCCTGTCATCATCGGGCCGCCACGCGGCTGCGAAATGTCGCCGATCAGCAAGCCGGGCCAGCCATCGGCCGCGGCGTCGCGCGACAGTCTCTCGATCACGGCGATCATCGCCGGGTGGCCCCAGCGGCGGTTGCGTGACGGCCGCATCACCTCCCAGGTCGGGCCATCCATCGGGATGGCGACGCCGCCGGCAAAACAGCCTCTTGAATAGAAGCCGATCGACTGCGCGGCTGTTGCCGCCGGCAGTTTCTTGGCGCCGAACAGGTCTTTTGCGCGCTCTTCGGCCGTTGCCGGCTGCACGGCGAGGCTGGTCAGGGCGAGCAGACCAAGTGCTGCCGCCAGCAATGATTTCTTGCCAAGAGATGGCCGCATCGCTGTCTTCATGAACCCGGATCCCCCACCGCAATTCCAAGACCGAATCATAACACGCAACGCGCGGCGCTTCGATGATTAGCGCTTCATCGGGCTGCGCGCTTCGCCGTCGCGCCAGTCGCCGCTTGCCCACATATGGTCGAAAGCGGCGCGGTAGTCCGAAAAGCGCAGGGAATAGCCCGCCACCTTGATCGCCGCATTGGCGACGCGCTTGTTCTCGCCATAGAAGGATCGCGCCATGGGCGAAAGTTGGGCGGCGTCGAAGGGAATTTCGGGCGGCGGTGTGACACCCATCAGCGAAGCGGCATAGGCGACGACATCCTGCGGCGGCGCCGGCAGGTCGTCGGTGACGTTGAAGATGCCGCCGGTATTGCGGTCGATAAGCTGCCACAGCGCGCCCGCGATATCGTCGCAATGGATGCGGTTGAACACCTGGTCCGGCTTGACCAGCCGCCTGGCGGTGCCGTTTTCCAGATTGACCAGCGCGTTGCGGCCGGGGCCATAAATGCCGGACAGCCGCAGGATCGCCGCCGGCCGGCCGATCTCCCGGCCCAATTCCAGCCAGTCCTGTTCGGCCGCCACTCGCATCACCGAGCGCTTCGACACGGGCCGGCACTCGGCCGTTTCATCGACCCATGCGCCATCATAATTGCCGTAGACGCCGACCGTAGAGAGATAGCCGATCCATTCGAGCGCCGGCATCCGGGTCACGATCGCGGCGCGGGCGGCATTCAGCACGGGATCACCGGCCTCTTCCGGGGCGACCGAAATCACCAGATGCGTGGTTTTTCCCAGCGCCTCGCCGATTTCACCGGTCAGTGCGCCGTCGAACAGCAGCGGCGCGATGCCGGCCTGCGGCAGCGCCTCGAACTTCTCCGGCGAACGCGTCGTGCCAAAGATCCTGGCGGCATCTTTGCTGGCTCGGGCAAAAGCCTTGCCGGAATAGCCGGCGCCGAAGATGAAGATCTGCTTTTCGCTCATGCATGTGCCCTGGTTGCCAGCGCCAGACGCCATTCGTCGCGCACCGCCGCATCGTTCTCGGTTTTCAGGCCGGCAACGGCCCGTTCGGAATATTCGGCATCGGGCACAAGCCGCGCCAGCGCCCATATTGCCGCGCCCCGCACCAGCGGCGAGGCGTCGTCCAGCAGTGCACGCACTGCACCGGCAAGCACGGCATCGCCGGAATTGCCCGCGGCGATCAGCACGTTGCGGACGAAACGGTCGCGGCCAATGCGTTTTATCGGCGAACCGGAGAAGAAGGTGCGGAAGGCTGCGTCGTCGAGATGCAGCAATTCGGCGAGCGGCGGCTCGCGCAATTCGTCACGTGCGGCGAGCTTTGCCTCGGAAGCCGCCCGGGCGAACTTATTCCACGGGCATGCGGCGAGGCAGTCGTCGCAGCCATAGATGCGGTTGCCGATCTTCTCGCGGAATTCATGTGGGATCGGCCCCTTGTTCTCGATGGTCAGATAGGAAATACAGCGCCGCGCATCGAGCCGGTAGGGTGCCGGGAAAGCGTCGGTGGGGCAGACGTCGAGGCAGGCGCGGCAGGAACCGCAATGGTCGATCTCGGCCCGGTCGGGCAGGAGTTCGGCTGTGGTGAAGATGGTGCCCAGGAACAGCCAGGAGCCATGCTCGCGGCTGACCAGATTGGTGTGCTTGCCCTGCCAGCCGAGCCCGGCGGCCTCGGCCAGCGGCTTTTCCATCACCGGTGCGATGTCGACAAACACCTTCACGTCGCCGCCGGCGCGCGCCACAAGCTTGCCGGCGATTTCCTTGAGCCGGCCCTTCATCACCTCGTGATAGTCGCGGTTCTGCGCATAGGCGGAGATCGCGCCGCGGTCGCGCTTGGCCAGCACCCCGCGCGGATCTTGGTCGGGGCCGTAATTCATCGCCAGCACGATGATCGAGCGCACCTGCGGCCACAGCGCGGTTGGTTCGCTGCGGCGTTCGAGCGTCTCGGCGATCCAGTCCATCGAACCGTGAAACCCGTCGGCGACAAATTCGGCCAGGCGCGCCGGCGCCAGCGGGATCGCATCGGGGGTGGTGACGGCGACGGCATCGAAGCCGGCACGATGCGCCTCTGCGTCGATCAGCGCGCGCAGTTTCGCGGCGTCAGAAGTCGAGGTCCGCATAATGCGACACCGGCGACAGGCCGCGCACCCGGTCGGTCAAGAGCGGCCGGAAGGAGGGCCGCGACTTCACCCGCGTGTACCATTCGCGCGCGGCGGCGTGTTCGCGCCAGTCGATCTCGCCGAGATAATCGAGCACCGACAGCGTCGCGGCGGCCGCGAGGTCGGCATAGGTGACCCTGCTGCCAGCCAGCCAATGGCGGGTGCCTGCCAGCCAGTTGGTGTATTTCATGTGCTGGCGGATGTTGGCGCGCGCGGCGCGGATCGCGCCCGAATCGGGCGAGCCACCGCCTGCCGTTTCCGGCATGACCGGCTTCAGCACCCGTTCGCGCACCAGATGACGGGTGACTTCGCTTTCGGCCTTGTTGAGATACCAGTCGATCAGCCGGCGGATTTCGGCGCGCTGCATCGGATCCTCTGCGAACAGCCGCTTGTCACGCTTCAAGACGCCGCGCGTCTCATCGAGATATTCGGCGATGACGGTTGCGCCGACGATCGGCACGTCGCCTTCGGCCAGCAGAATCGGCAGCGTGCCGGCCGGGTTCAGCGCCAGGAACTCCTTGCGCCGCGTCCACGGCTTTTCCTCGATCAGGGCCAACTCCTCGCCATACTCGCCGAAAGCGAGGCGGACGAAGCGACAGGTGGCGAACATGGGATGATGGAAAAGCGTCAGCATGGTTCCGCGATGATAAAGCGCACTGGCGAATCGCCGGTCGCACCGGTAAGTCTTGGCCGCCCGGTCTGCGGGCCGTCAGGTGTTGCGACCTATAGGGGGACTTGCAGGCCATGACAAGCAAGCCGTTCTGTTAGCCGTCACGCGAATGCCGAGGTAGCCATGGAAAGCCAGACCATCGTCGAAGCCCTGCTGCTCGGCCTGCTGGAGGGGCTGACCGAGTTCATACCGGTTTCGTCGACCGGCCACATCCTGCTCGCCGGGCATTTCCTCGGCTTCCATTCGACAGGCAAGGCCTTCGAAATCCTGATCCAGCTCGGCGCGATCCTGGCGATTCTCAGCGTCTATTTCCGTCGGCTGTGGCAAATGCTGCTCGACCTGCCGCATGACCGGCTGACGCGGCACTTCGTCATCGGCATCCTCATCGCCTTCCTGCCAGCGGCCCTCATCGGCGCGCTGGCGCATGATTTCATCAAGACGGTGCTGTTCGAATCGCCAAGGCTGATCTGCATTATGCTGATCATCGGCGGCGTCGTGCTGCTGGCGGTGGACCGCATGAACCTCAAGCCGGTCTACCGCGACGTCGAGCGGTTCCCGACCCGGCTTTACCTGCAGATTGGGCTTTTCCAGTGCCTGTCGCTGATCCCCGGCACGTCTCGCTCGGGATCGACGATCGTCGGGGCGCTGCTTCTGGGCGTCGACAAACGCGCGGCGGCGGAATTCTCCTTCTTCCTCGCCATCCCGACAATGGTCGGTGCCTTCGCTTTCGACCTGTTCAAGAACCGCAACGTTCTGAGCAGCGCCGATCTGCCGATCATCGCCATCGGCTTCGTCGCCGCCTTCGTCACGGCGCTCATCGTCGTGCGCTTCCTGCTCGGTTACGTCTCGCGCAACGGCTACTCGCTGTTCGGTTGGTGGCGGCTGGTGGTTGGCGGCGTCGGGCTGGTGGCGCTAATGATTTGGGGGTGAGCTGTCGTCCGCGAAGCGGACTGAAAGCCAATTGCTTGGTTTTCCGAACGACGAACGCCCTGCGCCAGGCGAAGGGCGAGCAACGGTTCTCCCCTAATTCCTTCCATAAAACGCGTTCTCGATGTGCACCGGCCAGCGCCAGGGCAGCACCGCGACCATGTCGAAGCGCATTGACAGTTTGCCATAGTCGGACTGGCGCGACAGCCAGATGTCGGCAGCCGCTTCGATGCGACGCTCCGATTCATGGCCGATCGCCTCCATGGCCTCGATCAGCGTGCGGCGCGCCTTGACCTCGACGAACAGCACCAGGTCGCCGCGCCGGGCGATCAGATCGATCTCGCCGAAGCGGGTGCGATGACGGCGCGCGAGAATCCGGTAGCCCTTCAGCATCAGCGCTGCCGCCGCCAGCCATTCGCCGCGATGGCCGCGCCGATAGGCCTTCTGGCGACTGGCGCTGGGCCGCTCAGCCACCGTCGCCTTCCGCGATGGGGTCTTCGGCGGCATCCCTGAGCTCCAGCAGCCGCCGATAGAGCGCCTGTTTCTGGCCGCCGGTCATTTTCGCGGCTTCCGCCGCCGCCTTGGAGGCAGGCATTTCTGCGGCGAGCGACAACAACAGGCGGTCGATGTCGGCCGGCTCGTCGGCCTTGGCCTCGGCGGGGCCGATGCAGACGACGATCTCGCCCTTCGGCGTATCGGCCGCCGCATAGTGGTCGGCCAGCACCTGCAGCGTGCCGGTGCGCATCTCCTCGAAAGTCTTGGTCAATTCCCTGCCAATCGCAGCTTTGCGCTCGCCGCCAAGCGCTTCGACCATGGCGCCGAGGGACTCGGCCAGCCGGCGCGGCGATTCAAAGAAGATCAACGTCGCCGGCACGGCTTTCAACGCTTCCAGCCGCGTCAGCCGCTGCCCGGTCTTGACCGGCAGGAAGCCGGCGAACAGGAACGCATCGGAAGGCAGGCCGGACGCCGTCAGCGCCGCGAGTGGCGCCGACGGACCAGGGATCGGTACGACGCGAATGCCATGATCGATCGCCTCGCCGACCAGCCGGTAGCCAGGATCGGACACCAACGGCGTGCCGGCATCGGAAATCAGCGCCACGCTCTGTCCAGATTGAAGTGCCGCGATCAGTTTCGGCCCGGCCTCGCCGGCATTGTGCTCGTGATAGGCCGTGGTGCGGCGGCGAATGCCGTAACGGTCGAGCAGCACGCGTGAAACCCGCGTGTCCTCACAAGCGACGATGTCGGCGGCGGCCAGCGTTTCCAGCGCGCGCAGCGTGATGTCGGCGAGATTGCCGATCGGGGTCGCCACCAGGTAGAGCGCCGGCTCGAGCGGGCGGGCCGCGATCTCGGTCTGCCCGACCACATAGCTGCGCTTGGCTGTCTCGCCGGTCACTGATGCCTTCTCCGTTCAGCCCTGTTTGGCACGGCTCACGCCCGGTTGCAAAAGCGTGGATCGATGTGAGATTCCGCCATTCCTTTGCCACAGTGGGGAACGAAACCGGGTTCGGCAGATTTAGCTCCTGATTCCGGAGGAGGACAGGATGGACACCCTGACGATACAGGACGCTTTCGAGCCCTACTATGCCGGCCGCAAGCGCGTTGCCAAGCCTAGGGACAGGCGCCTGGCTGCCAAACCCGAGAGCACCCCGGGCCAAGAGCCTGCCGCGCGCACTTTACCCGCGAGCGTAGAACTTTCCGAAACCGACAGCACGACGGAGCACTGACCGGACGATGCCCAATCGCTTCGATATCTTCATCACCCGTCTTGAAACGAAAAACGCCCGCAACGGCGTACCGCTAGCCCCGATAGGCGACCAGCACCGCCCCCGCCGCGATAAGGGCGACGCCAAGCCAGTTCGCTCCGGAGAGTCGCTCGCCGAGAAAGATCGCGCCAAACACCGCCACAAGCACGACGCTTAGCTTGTCGATCGGCGCCACCTGCGCCGCATTGCCGATCTTCAGGGCGCGGAAGTAGCAAAGCCACGAGGCTCCGGTGGCCAGACCGGACAGGCCGAGGAAAAGCCAGGTCTTTCCAGAGATCGTAGCCGGTGATTGGAACTGGCCGCTGGCCAGCAGGATGGCACCGAGCACGACGAGGATTATCATCGTGCGGATGAAGGTGGCGAAATCCGAATTGATGTTTTCGATGCCGACCTTGGCGAAGATCGCCGTAAGCGCTGCGAAAGCCGCCGACAACAGTGCCCAGAATTGCCAGGAGGAAACGGTCAGGTTCATTCGGTGGCCTCGCGGATGACGTCTCAACCGAGATATCGCGAAACGCGTGTTTCCAGAAGGCGAATCAGAACCGGGTCCATGAATTCATAGTCGTCCGGTATGTCGAGGCAGATGACCCGGGCGTTCTTCAGGCTGGCCTTGAATTTCTTCTGCAGCTTGGCGCGGTGCGCCTTTTCCATGACGAAGATGATGTCGGCCCAGGCGACGAGTCCATGCGTCAACGGCGTGTCGGCATCGTGGTTGGTTCCGGCCGACGCGACCTCGACATCCCTGCGCTTGGAAAACACCTGCTCGGCGGTCGGGCTGCGCAAGCGGTTCTGGCTGCAGACGAAGAGGACGTTTTTCAAGGACCGAACATGATCTTGTCCGAAAACCGGGACCCACTTTTCGGGATCATGCTTCAGCGCGCCAGATCCGCCACCACGGCGTCGAGCACGATCATGCCGGTCGGCGTGGCGCGGAGCCGAGCGTTGCCGATCGGCGCCACCAGCCCCTCGCCCTGCAGCACCGATAGTCGCGCGCTCGACAGAGCGCGTCCGGAAAACGCCTCGTAGCGCGAGAGGTCGATGCCTTCGGCCAGCCGCAGGCCCATCAGCAGGAATTCGTCGGCCTCTTCCGAGCGCGTCAGGATCTCGCCGCCGGTGACGCCATGGCCCTTGGCCTCGACCAGATTGGCCCAGGTTTCCGGCATCCGTTCGGCGATCGTGACCGTGCGGCGCCCGTTTTCGACGAAGCGGCCATGCGCGCCCGGCCCGACGCCGACATATTCACCATAGCGCCAGTAGGTCAGATTGTGCCGGCTCTCGGCGCCCGGCCGGGCGTGGTTGGAAATCTCGTAGGCCGGTAGTCCGTGCGCCGATGTGATCTCCTGTGTCAGCGCATAGAGGTCGGCGGCGGCGTCGTTGTCGGGAATGATGAATTTCTTCGCCGCATGCAGGGCGTGGAAGGGCGTCCCCTCCTCGATGGTCAGCTGGTAGAGCGACAGATGATCGGCGGCATGGCTGATCGCCTGTTCGAGCTCGGCCTGCCAGGCGTCGGGCGTCTGGCCGGGCCGGGCATAGATCAGGTCGAAGGACAGGCGCGGAAAGATTTCTCGCGCCAGACCGATCGCATGAAGCGCTTCTTCGACATTGTGCAGCCGGCCGAGGAAACGCAAATCCCCATCGTTCAGTGCCTGCACGCCGAGCGACACGCGATTGACCCCTGCAGCCCGGTAGCCGCGAAAACGTTCGGCCTCGACTGAGGACGGATTGGCCTCCAGCGTCACCTCGATGCCATCAGGCACCGTCCAGTTCTTCGCCACGGCGTCCAAAACCCTGGCCACGGTTTCCGGCTTCATCAGCGACGGTGTGCCGCCGCCGAGAAAAATGCTGGTCACCTCACGCGGCCCGGTACGCTCGCGCATTGTCGCAAGCTCGGCCTCGAAAGCGGCGGCGAAGCGGTCCTGGTCGACCGGCTGGTGGCGGACGTGGCTGTTGAAGTCGCAATAGGGGCATTTGGCCGCGCAGAACGGCCAATGGACGTAGACGCCAAAGCCGGGCGCCCGGTCAAGCAGCATGCTCATACCGAGCCCGATCTGGCCAGATCCAATCGCGCCTGGGCGAATTTCTGGAATGCGCGGGCGCGGTGCGACAGCGCGGTCGGCTGGCCGGGTTTCCAGCCGTGCTTTTCCTCGGCGCTCATCTCGCCAAAGGTCTTGTCGAAGCCGTTGGGCAAAAACACCGGGTCGTAGCCGAAGCCGAGTTCGCCGCGCGGCGGCCAGACCAGCGTGCCTTCGGCCTCGCCGCGATAATATTCGGCGTCACCGTCGGGAAAGGCCAGGCAGATCACGGCGACAAAGCGCCCCGTGCGCTGTTCCGGCAAGGCGGCGCCGACTTCCTGCAGTGCCACTTCGGTGCGCTGCATGGCCATGCCGAAATCACGCGAACCGTCCGGGGTTTCGGCCCAGTTGGCGGTGTAGACGCCGGGCGCGCCGTCGAGCGCGTCGACGCACAGGCCGGAATCATCCGACAGCGCCGGCAGGCCGGTCGCCTGGGCAGCGGCGAGCGCCTTGATGTAGGCGTTCTCCTCGAAGGTGGTGCCGGTCTCGTCCGGTTCCGGCAGGCCATAGTCCTTGGCCGACTTCGCTTCGAAGCCGAACGGCCCCATCAGATCGGCGAATTCGCGCAGCTTGCCGGCATTGTGGCTGGCGACGACGATCTTTTTTCCGTCAAGCGAGTGAATGGTTGGCGAATGCATCATATGCCCCAGATTCGTGGCTCGGCGAATTCGATCGAATTGCCCGAGGGGTCGCGTATATAGATCGAACGGCCGCCCTGCGGCCATTCAAATTCGCTTTCGATGGCGATCTTCTTTGCTTCAAGATGCGCTTTCCACTCCGCGATCTCGTCGGCGCTGGCCGCAAAGCACAGATGACCCTCGCCGACCGCGCCATGCGGCGGCACTTTCAGTCTCGCGTCGGCTGCGGGCGGCACTTTCGTCGCCTCGGCGTTGAAGATGAGCAGCACGCCAGGCCCGCAGCGGAAAAAAAGATGCCTACCGTCGACCTTGCCGAGGAGGGGAAGTCCAAGCACGTCGGCGTAGAAGCTTTCGGCGGCTTGCAAGTCTGTAACGTAGAGAGCGGATTCCAGGATTGCGGGAGGCGTCACGAAGCGCTCCCCTTTGGCCTGCCGGCTTGCCTGGCCCGAGCCACCGGTCTCGGCCCGTCCTTCGGACCCCCCTCAAATGGGGAGATCGGCAGCTTCAGCGCCTCCGCACAAATCGCGCCGCCGACAGTTGGCGAAAGCCGATCTCCCCCCTGGAGGCGGAGATGGCCGGCAGGCCAAAGGGGGGCGCTCAAGCTCGGCATAAAAAACTAAGCCACCGCCATCTGCTGCAGGCTGACCAGGCGCTGGATGCCCTTCTTGGCCAGACCCATCAGGGCTGCGAACTGTTCTTCGGAGAAAGGCTCGCCCTCGGCGGTGCCCTGGATCTCGACGATGCCGCCCTTGCCGGTCATGACGAAATTGGCGTCGGTGCCGGCAGAGGAATCCTCGAGATAATCGAGGTCGATAACCGGCTGGCCGTCATGGATGCCGCAGGAGATCGCCGCGACATGATCCTTCAGCACCTTGGCGACGCTGGCCATCTGGCGGGCTTCCATCCAGCGCAGGCAATCATACAGCGCCACCCAGCCGCCGGTGATCGACGCGGTGCGGGTGCCGCCATCGGCCTGGATAACGTCACAGTCGACGGTGATCTGCTGTTCGCCCAGCGCCTGCAGGTCGACTACGGCGCGCAAGGAGCGGCCGATCAGCCGCTGGATTTCCAGCGTGCGGCCACCCTGCTTGCCGGCGGAGGCTTCGCGGCGCATGCGCTCGCCGGTCGAGCGCGGCAGCATGCCGTATTCCGCCGTGACCCAGCCTTTGCCGGAATTGCGCATCCAGCCCGGCACCTTCTCCTCGAGGCTGGCCGTGCACAGGACATGCGTGTCGCCGAACTTCACCAGGCATGAGCCTTCGGCGTGCTTGGAGACGCCGCGCTCGAAGGAGATGGCGCGCATTTCATCGAATTGGCGTTTGGAGGGGCGCATTCAGGCTCTTTCCCGTCATTTTTCGGATTCTTGGCCGGCTTGTAACCACATGGGGCGCGTGGCGCAAAGGAAAATGGCCGGATGATCTGACTCAGACAGCGGGTGATCTGACTCAGACACCGGTTGCGCGGGCCGTGGTGAAGTCTATATCCTTGGGCCGGAGGTTTTTGGCCGAATGACCAAGGCAGTCGCCGAACCCAGTCTGCTGTCGCCCGCGCTTCAGTCGCTCGACATGCGTTCGCGCGACATCTTCCGGCGCATCGTCGATTCCTACCTGAAGGACGGCGAACCGGTCGGCTCGCGCAGCCTGTCGCGCATCCTGCCGTCCTCACTATCGCCCGCCACCATCCGCAATGTGATGAGCGACCTCGAGCATCTCGGCCTGATCTATGCGCCGCACATCTCGGCCGGCCGGTTGCCGACGCAGGCCGGCCTGCGCTTCTTCGTCGATGCCTTCATGGAACTCGGCGACCTTTCCGACGAGGAGCGGCGCACCATCGAGGCGCAGGTCCGGGCGTCCGGCTCAGGCGCGACACTGGAGCATATGCTGACCGAGGCCAGCCAGATGCTGTCGGGCATGTCGCGCGGCGCCGGCCTGGTGCTGGCCGCCAAGAACGAGGTGGCGCTGAAGCATATCGAATTCATCCAGCTCGAGCCGACCAAGGCGCTGGCGGTGCTGGTGTCGCAGAATGGCGACGTCGAAAACCGCGTCGTCGAGTTGCCGGCCGGCATCACCGTTTCGCAATTGCACGAAGCCTCGAACTTCCTCAACGCCCATATTCGCGGCCGCACGCTGGCCGAGGCGCGGATCGAGATTGCCCGCATCAAGGAAGAGACCAGGGCCGCGCTCGACACGCTGTCGCAGGACCTGGTCGAAAAAGGGCTGGCGGTGTGGGCGGGCGCCGACAGCGGCCTGCCGGCGCGGCTCATCGTGCGCGGCCGCGCCAATCTGCTCGAAAACGTTACCGCCCAGGCCGACATCGAATTGTTGCGCCACCTGTTCGAGGACATGGAGACGCAGGACGGGTTGATCCAGCTGCTCGACCTGGCCGAACAGGGATCGGGCGTGCGCATCTTCATCGGTTCGGAAAACAAGCTGTTTTCGCTGTCGGGCTCGTCGCTGGTGGTCGCGCCCTATCGCGACAAGGATGCCCGCGTCGTCGGTGCGCTCGGCGTCATCGGCCCGACCCGGCTCAACTATGCCCGTATCGTGCCGATGGTCGACTATACGGCGCAGCTGATTTCCCGCATGCTGCGTTGAGCTGGGTAACCGAGGAGACGACGATGGCGCTCGAAGAATTCAAGGCCCGGATCAGCCTGTTGCTGGAAGAGATGATCAACCAGCCGGAAGACCAGCACGAAATCCACGAGCAGTTGCGCGAAAAACTGCGGGAAATGCGCGCCATGGGCCTGCCGCTGCCGGCCGATCTCGTCGAACTGGAAAAACGCCTCGACGACGATTTTTACGCCGCCGGCAACTGAGGCTGGCAACCTCCGTTTCACTTGAACTCATCGTGTGCCACGGAACGATCGACGAAACTGCCCGTTTGTTCTCTTCGCAACCGGTCTCTGTGGCCGGAATTGGAGAACAGAATGATCCGATCGGCCGGGCTGGCTATTCCCGCGGCACTGTTTCTCACCGCCATAACATTCGCCCAGCAGGCGGAGCAGCCGGTGCTGAGAGGCGCGGCCGCCTTCGGCGACTGGCGCGCCGACAGGCCGGGGGTGCGCCGCCTGATCAGGCCGGAGGACCTGCCAAGGCCTTACGTCAGCAAATCCACCTCGAACAGCGCCGGCCTGGTCGAAAGGCCAGCTGACGCGAAGCCGAAGCTGCCGCCGGGCTTTTCGGCCGAGCTGATCGCGTCGGGTATCAACAATCCGCGCGTCGTGCGCATCGCGCCGAACGGCGATCTCTTCGTCGCCGACAGCCAAGCCAACCAGATCCGCGTCTATCGTCTCGCCGAGGGCAGCGCGAAGCTGGCGAAGGACGGCATCTTTGCTGGCGATCTCAACCAGCCCTACGGCATCGCCTTCTATCCGCCGGGCAATGATCCGCAATGGGTCTACGTCGCCAACAGCGACGGCATCGTGCGCTTTGCCTACCGCGATGGCGACCTGAAGGCCGCCGGTGATCCGGAAACCATCGTCGATAGCATCCCTGCCAGTCATCATTGGACCCGCGACATCGTTTTCTCGCCGGACGGCAAGACGCTTTACCTGTCGGTCGGCTCGGGTTCGAATGTCGCGCAGGACATGACAAGGGAGCCGGATGGCGGCCTCGACGCCTGGGCGAAGTCGAAGCCGCTGGGTGCCGCCTGGGGGTCTGAAGACGGCCGCGCCGATGTGCTGGCCTTCGACCCCGACGGCAAGAATGGCCGCATCGTCGCCACCGGCCTGCGCAACTGTTCGGGCATGACCGTTCAGCCGGCGACCGGCGCGCTGTGGTGCGTCGTCAACGAGCGCGATGCGCTCGGCGACAATGTGCCGACCGAATATGCGACCGCGGTCAAGGACGGCGCCTTCTATGGCTGGCCCTGGTATTATATCGGCAACAACGAGGATCCGCGCCACAAGGGCGAACGCCCCGACCTTGCCGGCAAGGCGACCATTCCCGATGTGCTGATGCAGGCGCATTCGGCGCCGCTCAACATCGCCTTCTACGACGGAAAAAACTTGCCCGCCGGTTCCGGCTTTCCGGCCGAATACAAAGGCGACGCCTTCGTCGCCTTGCACGGTTCATGGAACCGCGGCAACAGGACCGGCTACAAGGTGGTGAGGTTGCTGTTCAAGGACGGCAAGCCGACCGGCGAGTATGAGGATTTCATCACCGGTTTCGTCGTCTCCAACGGCGAGGTGTGGGGACGGCCTGTCGGCGTGGCGGTGGCCGGGGATGGCGCGCTGATCGTGACCGAAGATGGCAACGGCACAATCTGGCGCGTCACCTATGGCGGCCGCTCCTGATGCGCCTGGGCGCATGTCGGCTTGGTGCAATCGAATCCGGCTCCAGGGAATTCACGCCTGGTTGACCTTGTGTCATAAGGCGCCGTCATAATGCATGTCGCGCAAAAGTACGCAGCGGTTTTGGGACAACGAGATGCATAAAGACCAAGACTTTTGACGCGCAAGGCCGCAACCATGACCCTTACCGGCTTCCTCGCCTACAGTGCCGCTCTCGGCATCGCCGCCGCCATTCCCGGCCCCGGCGTCACCGCGCTCGTCGCGCGGGCGCTCGGCTCCGGATTCCGCTCGTCGCTGGCGATGTCCTTTGGCCTGATGCTTGGCGATCTCACCTATCTGACCGCCGTGGTGCTTGGCCTTGCCTTCGTCGCGCAGACCTTCGGCATGGTTTTCCTGGCCATCAAATGGCTCGGTGTCGCCTACCTCGCCTTCCTTGGCTGGCGCTTCTGGACCAGCGGCATCACGCCCGAGACGGTCGAGGCGAAGAAGGGCAAGGGCGGGCTGGTTTCAAGCTTCATCGCCGGCCTCGCCGTCACGCTCGGCAATCCGAAGACGATGATCTTCTACCTGGCGATCACACCGACCATCGTCGACCTGAAGACGATCACGCTGGCCGATTACGGCATTCTCGTCGCACTGACGGTTGTCGTGCTCCTCGTGGTTCTGGTGCCCTATCTGGCGCTGGCGGCCAAGGCGCGCTGGTTCCTGAAGTCGCCGCGCGCGCTCAAGGCGTTGAACCGTACCGCCGCCGGCTTCATGGTCGGCGCCGCGGCGGCGATTGCCGCCCGCCAGTAGGCCGCTTTCGGCCAAAACATTCCAGGGGCAGGCTTTTCCGGGAAATGCTTTTCCGGGAGCCTGATGTTTTAGACACGGGCCCCACTCGATATTTTCGACCGACAGGCTATCTTGCGCGACCGAAGGCCCTATCTTGCCGGCTGCAATGCCATGTGCCTGAAATTCTCACTTGCCTGAAGTCCTGGGAGCGAAACCAATGAACAAGCCCGTCACCCCTGCCCGCGTGCCCGGTCGCGGCCGCGTCTACAATTCCATCACAGACACGATCGGCGACACGCCGCTGGTGCGGCTCGACAAGTTCGCCAAGGAAAAGGGCATCGTGGCCAATCTCATCGCCAAGCTCGAATTCTTCAATCCGATCGCCTCGGTCAAGGACCGTATCGGCGTGGCGATGATCGAGGCGCTGGAGGCCTCCGGCAAGATTTCTCCCGGCAAGACGACGCTGATCGAACCGACGTCTGGCAACACCGGCATCGCGCTTGCCTTCGCCGCCGCCGCCAAGGGCTACAAGCTGATCCTGACCATGCCGGAAACGATGTCGATCGAGCGCAGGAAAATGCTGGCGCTGCTCGGTGCCGAACTGGTGCTGACCGAGGGCCCGAAAGGCATGAAGGGCGCCATCGCCAAGGCCGACGAACTGGCCGCGACGATCCCCAACGCGATCATCCCGCAGCAGTTCGAGAACCCGGCCAACCCGGAAATCCATCGCACGACGACGGCCGAGGAAATCTGGAACGATACGCATGGCGAGGTCGATATCTTCGTCGCCGGCATCGGCACCGGCGGCACCATCACCGGCGTCGGCCAGGTGCTGAAGACGCGCAAGCCCTCGGTGCATGTCGTCGCCGTCGAGCCGGAATCCTCGCCGGTGTTGTCGGGTGGCCAGCCCGGCCCGCACAAGATCCAGGGCATTGGCGCCGGCTTTGCGCCAAAAATCCTCGACACCACGATCTATGACGAGATCGTCAAGGTCTCGAACGAGGATTCGGTCGCCAATGCCCGCCTCGTCGCCCGCCTCGAAGGCGTGCCGGTGGGCATCTCGTCGGGCGCGGCCCTGCAGGCGGCAATCGTCGTCGGCTCGCGGCCGGAGAACAAGGGCAAGAACCTTGTCGTGGTCATCCCGTCCTTCGCCGAACGCTACTTGTCGACAATCCTATTTGAGGGGCTGGGGGCGTAGGGAACCGATTGGGCGCGATCCTTCGCGCCCTCTCTCTCTCTCTCTCTCTCTCTCCTGCCGGCATCAAAAGTTCTGCATCGGCGTTTCCGCCTGGCCCGCCGAAAAACCGGCCGTGGCCGACGCCACCGGCTTGAGCAGGACCCTGCTTCCGGTTCATATCGCCCTCGACCTGCTTTGCGCGGGCCGGGGGGAGGATTTCATGTACAAGCTTTACACCCGTGCGGGCAGCGGCGGCTTCGTCGTCGAGGCGGCGCTGGCGCTGGCGAACGCGCCATTCGAGCAGATCGACGTGCCGAAGGCGGACCGGCCCGATCCGGCGTTCCTCGACATCAGTCCGTTGAACCAGGTTCCGGTGCTGACCTTGCCGGACGGCCGCTCGATGACCGAATCAGCGGCGATCTGCATCCTGCTTGCCGAGCGGCACCCCAATGCCGGCCTGGCGCCGGCAGTCGACGCGCCGGCCCGCGTCGACTTCCTGCGCTGGATGGCCTTCATGTCGTCGGTGCTCTATCCAGCGATCCTGCGGCTGTACTACGCCCATCGCTACACGACCGATGCCGACGGCACGAAGGCGGTCAAGCAGGCAGCCATTGCCGAGATGGATCGCGGCTTCGCCGTTCTCGATACCGCTCTTGAGGGCCGTGACTGGCTGGTCGGCGACCGGATGTCACTGGCCGACATCTATCTCGTCATGCTGGTGGCCTGGCATCCCGACGCCGACAGGGCGCGAGCGGCCTGGCCGAACGTTGAACGTCTGTGGGCCGGGCTGCGCGAACATCCGCTGATGCAGACGCTCAACCTGTCGCACGAGATGTGGCCAGCCTGAGCGGATTGCCGGCGGCGAAGTTCCATCCTTCGACGCCTAATTCCTGAGCGCTGCCCGTTTTCCTTGCAGGAAGCGGCGCACCGCCGGGTCGCGTTCCAGGCCAATCGCCCGATCATAGGCCTCCACCGCTTTCCCGATTGTGCCCAGCCTGGCCAGCAGCCCCGCACGGGCTGCCCAATAAGGCTGATAATCATCAAGCCGCTTGTCGTCGCCCAGCACGTAAAGGGCCGCCAGTCCCGCCGCGGCGCCCTCGGCCTCGGCGATCGCCACGGCTCGGTTGATCGCCACCACCGGGGAGCCGGCGATGACCGACAGCGCATCGTAGAAGCCTCGGATCGCGCCCCAGTCGGTCAGGCCGGTCAGCCGCCGCGCCGCATGGACGGACTGCACCGCCGCCTCTAACTGGTAGCGGCCGATGACGCCCATGGTGGCGGCGCGGCGGAGCAGGGATTCCGCTTCGTCGACCAAATCGTGATCCCAAAGCGCGCAATCCTGCTCGGCCAGCGGCACATAATCTCCGGCCCCGTCACGGCGCGCCGGGCGGCGCGCCTCGGCAAACAGCATCAGCGCCAGCAGGCCGAGCGCCTCCGGCTCATCGGGCATCAGCGAGGCCACCAGCCGGCCAAGCCAGATGCCCTCGGTCGCCAGGTTGCGGCGCTGCGTTTCGGTGCCTGCCGGATCGGACCAGCCTTCGGCGAAGGCGGCGTAGATCGCCTCCAGCACCGCATCCAGCCGCTCGCCGAGTTCGGCCCGTTCCGGCACGCGGAACGGAATGCCGGTTTCCCGGATGCGGGCCTTGGCACGTACCAGACGCTGTCCCATCGTTGCCGGCGATACCAGGAAGGCAGAGGCGATCGTCGAGGCATCGAAGCCCAGGATGGTCTGCAGGATAAGCGGCGCCCGCACACTCGATTCAATCGCCGGATGCGCGCAGGCGAACATCAGCCGCAGCCGTTCGTCGGGCAGGTCCTCATCGGTCATGCGCGCCTCCATCTCCTGCGCGATCAGCTTGAGATGCTCGCGGCCGGCTTCGCTGGTCAGCCGCCGCCGCACCGCATCGACACGCCGCCGCCGTGCCACCGCCAGCAGCCAGGCTTCCGGCTTTTCGGGCACGCCGGTTCGCGGCCAGCGCTCGAGTGCCGCGGCAAAGGCGTCGGCCAGCGCATCCTCGGCGGCGGCCACGTCACGCGTGCGCGCCGCGAGCCAGGCAACCAGCTTGCCATAGCTCTGCCGGGCGGCGGCCTCGGCGGCCGCCCGGGCCGTGTCTGCGCTCACAGCCGTCACGCAGTGTATTCTGGCATGTATTCTGCCATCGGCCAGATCGGCCGCACTTCCATGGTGCCGGTGCTGGCACCGGGACAGCGCGCCGCCCACGAGATCGCCGCGTCCATGTCGGCCGCCTCGATCAAATAGTAGCCGCCGAGTTGCTCCTTGGTATCGGCATAAGGGCCATCAATCACATTGGTCTTGCCACCGGCCACGCGTACGGTGGTTGCTATCTTTGTCGGTTTCAATCGCTCACCGGCCAGGAACACGCCGGCCTTCTTCATCGCTTCGGTATAGGCGCCATAGGCGGCGCTCATCTGAACGGCCGCCTCCTTGGGCGCGGCTGCCATTCCGGCTTCGTTCGAATAGATAAGAAGCAGATACTGCATGGTCATCTCCCGTGGTTACAGGGCCGCGTCGTTGCGAGCCGGACGTATGTCGCGCGGCATTGCCCGATTTCGACAGGCGCCAGAAAAAACTTTTCGCCCCTGGCCGGCCATTGTGCAAGGAGATGCGCCGACTGCGCTAGCCGGCGGCTGCGGACACGGCCCGGCTGGAGCCATCCGAATCCACCGGTTCCAGCCAGCCGCGATAGCGCACGATCAGCCCAGTGAGCGGATGCGAAATCTCGACATGAAAGCGGAAGCGTCCATCCTTCACAGTCTCAAACGATGTCGAACGCGGACAGAGCCACATCGGCAATGGCAGCCCGAGGATGCTCCAGCGGCGCAGGACCAGCGACAGTTTTCCGTCCTCGGTCACCAGCGCCATGGCAAAGGTCAGCGGGCCAAATCGCTCGCACAGCAGCCGCTGCGAACGGCCACGGCCAGCAAACTGGCGGCTGGAAAAGCGGTGCGTGCCGAATGTCCGCGTCCAGGTCTCGCCATCCTTGTCGACGTCGAAACGGACCTGCACCGGAATATCGGCGCTCGCCTTGGGAAATCTGACCAGCGATGCCATTAGCCGGCCAAGGATATTGTTCCCGCGCTCGACACTGGCGCGGCCCTCGGCCATGCTCGCGCGGTCATGCATGGAGCGGATTTCCTTGGGGATGCCCTGCCAGACCTCGCCGAGCAAGGCGGCATAGAGCGGTTTATCGGCACTGGCGGCGCTGTCGTCGCGAAAGCCGGTGTAGATCGTCCTGCCGGCAAACAGGGCTTCGTAGTCCTCAAATTCGAGATCGCGTACCGCCGCCCGAGCGCCGGCCGCGGGCGCATGACCGTCCAGCGCTTTGCGAACCAAGGCCTCGACCGCCATCGACGGGATCAGCGGCCCGTCGTCGCCTTCGGCCAGGAGATGCCATGAGCGTTTGACCGGCGCGCCGGACTGGTCTGCCCCCTCCACCGCGACGAACATGCCGCCGCGATGCTCGCCCCAGCGCAGCCGGTTGGTCGCCCAATGCATCAGCGGAGCCATTGGCGACAGCGAGCGAAGCAGCCGCAGACGCACCAGCCAGGCAAGTCCGATCAGGGCGCGATGCAGGATCTCGGGAACCGGACCGGCGCCCATCCAGATGGTTTTCGCCTGCGGCCAGAGTTCCGCCAAAGCCCGCAGGTCCGGCACGTCGACGAGCGAGAACAGCGTATCGTTGAGCGGCACGCGGCCGGGCGGCGCGATCGTATAGCGCATCTGTTCGGTGAGCGGATGGCCTTGCGCCTTGCCGCCGTCGCGCACCAGTGCGACCGGCTGGCCGGCGTAGCCTGCAATGGCGCGAATGACATTTTCGCCGACGCCGGCATAGGGCGACGGCGCGATGCCGCCACGGATGGCGTCGACCCGTGTCATTTCGGATGCCAGCCGGCGCACCACCGCCGCCGTCAGCACAGGAAAGCTGGAAACACCTGACAGCACGAACAACCCGGCCTGCTTCGCGGCCGCGTCGAAAGCCGGCACGCCGGCGACGAAATCAGACCCGTCGGCAAGATCGAGATAGTTGACGCCTTGCCCGATGCAGGCCTCGATCAGGCGATAGCGCCCCTCGCCATAGGCCTGGAACGGACCGCTGGCATCGACCAGCGTATCGGGGCGCATCGACGCCAGTTGTGCGGCCAGCTCACCATCCCTGTCGAACACCGCCGGCACCAGTCGCGCTGCGACAGCGCCACGCCTGCCGCACCACGCCTCGGCCCTGGCCAAGGATCGTCCGGCGACGATCACGGTCAGGCGCGGTTCGTTCTCCAGCAATTGGACGATGCGGCCGCCAAAAATGCCGTAGCCGCCGACAACGAGAAGCTTCATCCGCCGTTCCCCCAAGCGCCTCTTTGTTTCGATGCGCGACGTTGTCTCAAAACCGGGGCCACTTTTGAGCGACAAGCATTAGTCGATCAGCCGTCCCCGCAGCTCCGCCGAAGGAATGTCACAGCTCTCCTTCCGGCCGAACAAGGCATAGCGGTTTTTGGCGATGCGGTTGTAAAGCCAGTCGCGAAGCGGGCGCGGCAGCAGCAACAGCAGCTTGGCCGCCCGCCATGGCCAGCCGAGCTCCGCCATGACGGCAACGAAGCTGTCGAGCTGCGTGAAGGCGGCGCCGTCGACCAGGACGAGATTGGTTTCGTAGGAGTTCGTACGCAGCCCGTGCTTTTTGAACAGCGCCTCGCCAAACGGCGACTGCGCGGTGGCGAAACGGAAGCGGCTTTTGCGGTCGACCCTGACAACCATGCGCACGAAGCCGGAGCACAGCACGCAGACGCCGTCGAAAACGATCAGCGGGTGGCGTGCTTCGAGGTTCAGAGGGATGGCTTGACTTGGGTCGACTTGGATGGAGCCGACTTGAATGGCGAAGGTCGGTCACGCGGGCCTCGGCTGCTTGTGCCCTGAGACACTAAGCCAGCCAGAGGCGGCATCAAAGCCGTGGCGATGTCGCACGCCGTCTGTCGGCGAAAACCGAACGCTCGGCGCGATAGGTGGTGGCGCGGGATTCTGCGGCCGGCCTGCAGATCCGGCTATCGTGGCGGCTCTCGAAGGTCATGGTCAGCGCGCGCCCAGCGAATTGCCGCGACGGGCGCTAGCCGGACCGGGGCCGCGCATGTAGTAGCGCTCCGGCCGATAGGTCGGCGAAACGAATTCGCGGATGGCGGCGGCATAGCCGATGAGGTGCGTGAGGAAGTTCATTTTACCTGTCCCTGTCCCGATTTTCGGATGTCCCTTCCGAATTGCGGTCATCATAGCGTCGAGGCGTGAATAGTCGGTGAACACGATGTTAATATCTGGTCGAAAAGGCCTTGGTTCGTGGCCGGAATGCGGCTGATTCGGGGTCTTTGCGTGTAGTCCGTCAACATTTCTGCCAATGTGACTTTTGCATCACATATGTTTCGTTTGGATGTCGCCCGCGCGCGGTTCTGTTTCAATTTCTGCCGCGCCCAGGAAATTTCCATGCTGGCCGCCACAAAGCCCCAGGCGAACCTGGTCCTCCCAATCAGCGTGCTGGCGCGGAACTGGAGCGGCGTCTGTCCGTTCTCACCCTCATCGGGTTGTTGAAGGGAAAAAAATCATGGCGCCGCGTCCGGCCTGGAAGGGCTATCTGAAGCTGTCGCTGGTCACCTGTGCCGTCGAATTGACCAACGTCGTCAGCCACGCCGAGAAGGTCTCGTTCCGGGTGCTGAACCGCAAGACCGGCAACACGGTGAAGCGCATCTATGTCGATGCGGAAAGCGGCAAGCCGTTGCGCGATGGCGACGAGATCAAGGGCTATGAAGTCAACGACGGCGATTTCCTTCAAATCGAGGAAGACGAGATCGAGGCGATGCAGATCGAGTCCTCGCACACGTTGAGCCTCGAAGGTTTTGTCGACAAAACCTCGATCCAGCAGATCTATCTCGACACGCCCTATTATGTGGCGCCGGCCGACAAGATGTCGGAAGAGGCTTTCGCTGTCATCCGCGACGCCATGGCGGACAAGAAGATGGCGGGGCTGGCCCGCATCGTGCTCTACAGCCGCGAACACCCGGTGGTCATCGAACCGCGCGGCAAGGGCATGGTGCTAACGACACTGCGCTACGACGACACGGTGCGCGAGGCGGCTACTGTCTTCGGCGACATCGAGGAGGTGAAGAGCGATCACGAAATGACCGATCTGGCCGAGCGGATCATCGACAAGAAGAGGGCCAAGTTCGATCCATCGCAATTCGAAGACAAATACGAGAATGCGCTGCTGGAGCTGATCCGCGCCCGGAAGGCCGGCAAGAAGGCGCCGAAGGCCAAGGCAGTGCCCAGGCCGTCCAATGTCGTCAACCTGTTCGACGCGTTGAAGAAGAGCCTGTCGTCGGATGCCGGCTCGTCGAAGGCTTCCACGTCGGCGAAAGCCAAGCCGGCGGCCAAGCGCGCCAAGCCGAGAGCCGCTGCTGCCAAGCACAAATCGGCCTGAGGACACTGTAGAGATGGCCAGCCTCGAACAGTACCACTCCAAGCGCGATTTCAAGAAGACCGCCGAGCCGGCAGGCAAGGTCGCGCGCGGCGAGAACGCCAAGGCGGGCGGTATCTTCGTCATCCACAAGCACGCGGCGACCCGGCTGCATTACGACCTTCGCCTCGAGCATGACGGCGTGCTGTGGAGCTGGGCGGTGACGCGCGGCCCGAGCCTCGACCCGCATGAGAAACGGCTGGCCGTTCATGTCGAGGACCATCCGATCGACTATGCGCCGTTCGAGGGCACCATTCCCAAGGGCGAATATGGCGGCGGCTCGGTCATCGTCTGGGACGAGGGCACCTGGACGCCCGAAATCGACCCGGCCAAAGCGATGAAGAAGGGCCACATCAGCTTCGAGCTCAAGGGCCACAAGCTGCATGGGCTCTGGCATCTGGTACGGTTGAAGCCGCGCGCCGGCGAAAAACGCGACAACTGGCTGCTGATCAAGTCGGACGATGCCGCCGCGCGCCCAGGCGAGGATATTCTCAAGGACGCGCCGGAATCGGTGAAGTCGGGCCTGACGATCGAGGAGGTCGGCGAGGGCAAGACTGCCAAGGGCAAGAAACCAAAGGTCTGGCATTCCAACAAGCCGGCCGCCGGCAACGCGAAAGCCGGCGGCCGGCTCGACTTTGTCGAGCCGCAGCTCGCGACGCTGGAGCGGGAGGCACCGCCGGGCAAGGACTGGCTGCACGAAGTGAAGTTCGACGGCTATCGCATGCAGGCCCAGATTGCCGGCACCGAGGTGCGGCTGCTCACCCGTACCGGCCTCGACTGGACGCAAAAATTCGGCAGGGCGATCGTCGCGGAACTCGCCGGACTGAAATGCAGCGACGCCATCATCGACGGCGAGATCGTCGTGCTCGCCGACAGCGGTGTTTCCTCCTTCGCGCTGCTGCAGGCCGATCTGTCGGCGAAACGAACGGATCGCTTCGTCTACTATGCCTTCGACCTGATGCGGCTCGATGGGAAGGATTTGGGCCGCGAACCGCTGGTCGAGCGCAAGCAGGCCTTGCAGGACCTGCTTGGCAGGCAGCCGGAGAATGCGGCGGTCCGTTTCTCCGACCATTTCGCCGAGCCCGGCAAGATCATGTTGGAGCACGCCTGCCGCATGGGGCTGGAAGGCGTCGTCTCCAAGCGCGCCGATGCGCCCTATCGCAGCGGGCGTGGTCCTTCGTGGGTGAAATCGAAATGCACGGCGCGGCAGGAGTTCGTCATCGGCGGCTTTCTGCCGTCGGACAAGACCGGGCGTGGCTTGCGTTCGCTGCTGGTCGGCTATCACGAGGGCGGCAAGCTTCACTATGCCGGCCGCGTCGGCACCGGCTTCTCCACCAAAGGCGCCATCGACCTCAAGACAAAACTCGATGCGCTGAAGGTGGAGGATTCGCCGTTCGATGCGGCCGTGCCGAAGGGCAAGGGCCTGGTCTGGGTGAAGCCCGAACTGGTCGGCGAAGTGGAGTTCCGCAGCTGGACATCCGACCGTATGATACGCCATGCCTCGTTCCAGGGATTGCGCGAGGACAAGCCGGCGGAGGAAGTCGTGCAGGAAAAGCCCAAGGCATCGACAGGCAAGGCATCGACAGACAAGAACCCGGCCAAAACGAAGCCGGCGGCAAGCGGCGCCACCTATCCTGCCGGAGCAATGACGACCACGGTTAAACTCTCTCATCCCGACAAGCTGCTGTGGCCCGAGGAAAAGATCTCCAAGCAGGGCTTGCTCGATCACTACGCCTTGGTGTGGCCGCGGATGGAGCAATTTATCGTCAACCGGCCGCTCAGCCTGGTGCGCGCGCCGGACGGCGTCGGCGGCCCGCGCTTCTTCCAGAAACATGCCTCGGCCGGCATGAGCGACAAGATCGCCCGAATGAAGGACCCGACGGACGGCGAGGAGATCCTGTTCATCCGCGATTTCGACGGCGTTGCAGCACTGGTTCAGTATGGCGTGGTCGAGATCCACATCTGGGGCTGCACGATCGATGAGCTGGAGAGGCCAGACCAGATCATCTTCGATCTCGACCCCGATGAAGGCGTCGACGTGAAGGCGGTGCGCGAGGCGGCGCTCGATATCAGGGGCAAGCTCAACGAGCTGTCGTTGCCGAACTTCGTCAAGACATCGGGCGGCAAGGGTTTTCATGTCGTCGTGCCGCTGAAACCATCGGCGGACTGGGAAGCGGTGAAGACCTTCACCCATGATTTCGCCAAGGCGCTCGAACAGGCCTCCCCCGACCGCTACACGGCGACGCTGTCGAAGAAGGCGCGCACCGGAAAGATCTTCGTCGACTATCTACGCAATGGCCGGGGCTCGACGACCGTCGCGCCCTATTCGTCGCGCGCCAAGAAGGGCGCCACCGTGTCGATGCCGGTGACCTGGGACGAGATCGAGGCCGGGCTGGCGCCGAATGCCTTTCCAATCGGCGACAAGACGACGTCGAAGCGGCTGGCGGAGGCCGATCCGTGGGCGGATTTCTTCAAGCAGGGGAAGGTGTTGAAGCGCGGTTAGTTTCTTCCGCATACGCGCAAGCGTGGCGATCCTTCGCCCCGGCATCTCAGCCCAGAAACACCTTCTCGAAAGCCTGCTTGCCCGGCGGCGAGAAAATGACCGCGCGGCTGTCTTTCTCGCGGCGCGCCCATTTTTCGGCGAGGATCTTGTCGAGGATGGCGGCACCCAGCGTGCCGGCGAGGTGCGAGCGGCGCACGCTCCAATCAAGACAGGCGCGACAGACCGGCCGACGCGGCTTGGCATCGACGTCGATGCCTATTGCCGCGAAATGCGATGCCGCCGATTGGCCGAGCCTGATCTCCTTATCGTCGCGCAAGAGTATGTCTTTCTCGACCAGACGATCAAGCATCGCCACGGCCTGCTCGCCGGCAAGGTGGTCGTAGCACACCCTTGCCACGCGCATGGCTCCATCGCGCGGACCCGGTCGTACGCGCTTTGGGCCAACGGCTTCCGCGACACCGGTGATGGCTTCGATCATGCCCGCCACCTGCGGACCGGCGAGGCCGTAATAGCGATGCCGGCCCTGGCTCGCCAGCGTCAGCAGCCCGCCCTCCATCAGTTTGGACAGATGCGAGCTGGCGGTCGGCAGCGACACGCCGGCCTCGAGCGCCAGTTCGCTCGCCGTCAGTGCCGTGCCGCCCATCAGCGCGTTGAGCATGTTTGCGCGCGCCGGATCGCCGACCAGGCTGGCGATGCGGGCAATATCGGGTCCTTCACGCATAGTTCGTTCCTCATCGAAGCATTCTTGTCAGATAACCACTATTCTCCAACCAGATCAAGGAGACGACGATGACCGCACGAACCGCTATCACCTCCGCGCCCCTCCCCAGCCGCCAATGGTTCCCGTTCGTCACCTGGTTCCGTTCGCGGCTGCTGGCCCGCTGGTATGATCGCCGCCTGCAGCGCCTCGACCTTGCCGAGATCGACGATCATTTGCTGCGCGACCTTGGCCTGACGCCACAGGACGTGCGCCGCGAATGCGCGAAACCCTTCTGGCAGGCATGACCCGCGAGGGAATTGCCTAGCACACCGACCCTGGGGATGCTTCGACCCCGCTCGAAATGTCGCCGCAAGACGAAATCAACCCGCCAAGGAGACGACCATGACCATCACCTGCTTCATCCGTTACGAGATCGACCCGTTCGGCAAAGCCGCCTTCGAGGAGTATGCCCGCAACTGGGGCCAGGCCATTCCGCGCTGCGGCGCCGATCTGATCGGCTATTTCGCGCCTCATGAGGGCTCGGCGACGACTGCCTATGCCGCCTACAACATCGAGAGCCTGGCGGCCTACGAGGCCTACCGCGCGCGCCTTGCCGCCGACCCAGCCGGCAAGGCAAACTACGAGTTCGCCCGCCGCGAAAAGTTCATCCATAGGGAGGATCGCATGTTCCTGAAACTGGCCTCCGGCCCGCACGCGAAACTGGTGCTGCCGTGATCGCCGTCATCTTCGAAGTCGAGCCAGCGGCCGGCAAACGCGACGCCTATCTCGGCATCGCCGCCGACTTGCGGCCGCTGCTCGACGGCATTGACGGATTTCTCTCCATCGAGCGCTTCCAGAGCCTGGTCGACCCGAACCGGATCCTGTCGCTGTCGTTCTGGCGCGACGAGGAAGCGGTCAAGGCCTGGCGCAACACCGAGGAGCACCGGCAGGCGCAGAAAGCCGGTCGTGGCGGTATCTTTGCCGGCTACCGTCTGCGCATCGCCCATGTCGTGCGCGATTATGGGCTGACGGCGAGGGCCGAGGCGCCCGAGGATAGCCGGGCGGTGAATGGGTGACTGCCCTTCCTTCTCAAGCTAAGCATTCCCGATCAGCACACCCGCCGCGAACACCAGGGCGCCGCCTAGCACCACCTGGAAGGCGGCGCGCAGGAAGGGCGTCTGCATGTAGCGGTTCTGGACGAAGGCGATGGCCCACAATTCGAAGAACACCACCACGGCGGCAACGACAGTCGCCGTCCAGAACTGCGGGATGAGATAGGGCAGCGCGTGGCCCAGCCCGCCCAGCGTCGTCATGATGCCGACGGTCAGGCCGCGCTTGACCGGTGAGCCGCGGCCCGACAGCTTGCCGTCGTCGGACGCGACTTCGGTGAAGCCCATCGAAATACCGGCGCCAATCGAGGCGGCAAGGCCGACCAGGAGTGTCTGCCAGGTGTCATGCGTGGCAAACGCGGCGGCGAAGATCGGCGCCAGCGTCGACACTGATCCATCCATCAATCCGGCCAGTCCCGGCTGCACATAGGTGAGGATGAACTGGCGCTGCTCGGCAACGGCCTCCTCGTCCTTCACTTCGCCCGGCACGTGCTTTTGCTCCAGGCGCTGCGCCAGGGTCTCATGGCCCTGCTCGGCCACTGCCAGGTCGTCGAGCAGTTTCCGGGTCGAGGCGTCGGTGGTGCGCTTGGCCGCTTCGACATAGAACAGAAAGGCGCGTCGCTCCATCGCCTCGGCCTGGCTGCGCACATGCTCGATGCCGAGCGGTCTCACCAGCCAGTCGGGCTTGCGCTCGAAGTAACCTTTCACATGCTCGCGCCGGATCAGCGGAATGCGCTCGCCGAAACGCTTGCGGAAAAGCTCGATCAGCGCGTCGCGATGGCCATCTTCTTCCTCGGCCATCTCCTCGAACACTTTTGCCGATTGCGGAAAGTTTTCCGCCAGCCCGTCGGCGTAGGCCCGGTAGATACGCCCGTCATCTTCCTCGGACGAAATGGCCAACGCCAGGATCTCCTGTTCGGAGAGCGATTCGAAGGGGCGGCGGCCGAAGCCGAAAACACGGGAAAGCATGAGGAATTCACCCTAGTTTAGAATTATTCTAAACTAGGGTTTGACATGCCCAAGGTCAATTGCGCGCTTGGGTAGCGGTCAAGAATTGTTGAAGCCAGTGCACGAGGCTCACCTCTTCATTATCAGGTAATGTTCGCCTATATGTGGGACCGAGCTAAAAAAGGGAATCCGCAGATGACGGCAAAGCAGCCTCCGCACCACTATGACCCAAAGCCCGTTCTCGATCTCATCGCCAGCATCGAGGCTGACCTGCAGCGCCTGAAAGGCCTGGTCGAGCAGCAGGTGGAGAAATTCGATCCTGCCAATCCGCACAACAAGGCCCCGGACGGCAAGCTGACCGAAGAGGGCGTCGAATGCTGCTACCGCATGTTCGACGACGGCAAGTCGCGCTACTCGGTCGCCCAGCAGATGAAGATCTCCTTCGCCGCCGCCACGCATCGCTTCAACACCTGGCGCAAACTGGGTGGGACAAAGCGGCAGCGGGCACTGTTGGGGTGAGCGGTGGTTGGCCGTTTGGCGAAGCCGCCGGCGACAGTCCCTCTCCCCGTCTCTTATTCGGAGAGAGGATGCCGGCAGGCAGGCTAGGGGCAGCGCAAACGCCGGTCATGACTTCCCAAACTTTGTAACGGTCACATTTTTTCGTTGGTGTCGCGCGGCCCTTTCCGTGCACCATGACCGGACCACAGCTTCGCAGGATCGCCATGACCACCGCTCCCGGCATAGAAGACATCCACCGAGCCGCGGCCCGGCTTTCCGGGCTGATCGTCGAAACCCCGCTGATCGAATCGCAGGAATTTAACAAGCGTTTCGGCGCCCGCATCCTGTTCAAGCCGGAGACGCTGCAGCGCACCGGTTCGTTCAAGTTCCGCGGCGCCTACAACAAGCTGTCGTCGCTGAGCGAGGAAGAGCGCAGCCGAGGCGTCGTCGCCTTCTCGTCGGGCAACCATGCGCAAGGCGTCGCAGCGTCGGCGGCGATGTTCGGCGTCAAGGCGGTCATCGCCATGCCGGCCGACGCGCCGGCGATGAAGATCGGCAATGTCCGCAAGATGGGCGCGGAGGTGGTGCCGTTCGACCGCTTTCGCGACGACCGCATGAGCGTGGTGCGCCCTTACATCGAGAAAGGCATGGTGTTGGTGCCGCCCTTCGACGACCCGGCCATCATCGCTGGCCAGGGCACGATCGGCCTCGAATTGATGCGCCAGGCCAAAGCGCTTGGCGTCAGCCTCGACGCGGTGATCATCCCTTGCGGCGGCGGCGGCCTGTCGAGCGGCATTTCCGTTGCAGTCAAGGACGCCTCGCCGGACACCGCGGTCTGGGCGGTGGAGCCCGAGCATTTCGACGACACCCGCCGTTCGCTGGCTGCAGGCGCCAGGGTTTCGAACGAGCCGGGCCACAGTTCGATCTGCGATGCGATCCTGACTGCCGAACCCGGCGTGATCACCTTCGAGATCAACCGCAGGAACCTCGCCGGCGGCATTGCCGTCTCCGACAAGGCGACTGCGCAGGCGATGCGCGACGCCATGGCCTATCTCAAGCTGGTGGTCGAGCCCGGCGGCTGCGTGGCGCTGGCGGCGCTGTCATCGGGCGAGATCGAGCTGACAGGCAAATGCGTTGCCGTGGTGCTGTCCGGCGGCAATGTCGATTTCGGTACCTATGCCGAGATCATGGCGGCGGCCTAGAATCGCTATCGGTGCCACGCCACCGGGCGCATCACTCGAAGCGGACGAGATTGAGGACCGGCAACGGACCGCCGGGGAACTGGGCGAGACGCGCGCCGATCGCCAGCGAGCCGAGATCGATGCCGTGGAAGCCAAGCCTGTCGATCAGTGCGCCGACCTCGGCCTTGGCCTGCACGTCGTCACCCGAATAGAACAGCACGCGCTTGCCACCCTCCGCCGCCGGGTCACCCGCCAGCAGGGGCGCCCGCAAATGGTTGAACGCCTTCACCACCCTTGCGCCGGGTACGAGACCTGCAAACACCTCGCTTGAGAAACGCCCACCGAGATCGACTGGCTTGAACAACGGTGCCTCGATCGAATTGTTGGCATCGACAACGATGCGCCCATTCCAGTCGGGCAGGCCGGCGAGCGCTGCTGGAAGCTTCGACCAGTTGACGGCGACGAGCACGATGTCCTTCGCTGCCGCGTCTTGCAGCGTGCCGGCCTTGATCGAGGGGCCGATCGACGCGACGAGTTCGGCCAGTGTCTGCGGGCCGCGGCTGTTGGCGATGGTGGCCTCGATACCCTTCCTGGCGAGCGTGCGAGCGAATGCCTGGCCGATATTGCCGGCGCCGATGATGCCGATGCTGTTCATGGTGATCTCAATCCGTTGGGTTTGTTGAAGTGGATATCGCTCTTTTATTGGTCTAGGATTAGCCGGTATTTGCTTGTTTTATTCTCAAGCGTCCGTTGAAGATCAGGAGCCGATGGAGACGCTCGCCAATCTCGAATCCTTCGTTCGCAGCGCCGAGGCCGGCGGCTTTTCCGCCGCCGCGCGCCTGCTCGGGCTGACGCCGGCCGCCGTCAGCCGCAACGTTGCCATGCTGGAGCGCAATCTCGGCCAGCGTCTGTTCCAGCGTTCGACACGCAAACTGGCCCTGACCGAAGCCGGCGAACGTTTCCTGCATGACATTGGCGGCAATCTCGAAGCGCTGCAGGACGCCATTGCCGCGGCGTCCAGCGGCGGCAGCGAACCTGCCGGCGTACTCAAGCTCAGCCTGTCGCCAACGCTTGGCATCGCCTATTGCCTGCCTTTGCTGCCGACATTCCTCATGCGCTATCCGCTCATCCGCCCGGAATGGCATTTCGAGAACCGGCAGGTCGACCTGGTGGCCGAGGGTTATGACGCCGCAATCGGCGGCGGCTTCGACCTGTCGCCGGGCGTCGTCTCGAGGTCGCTGGCGCCCGTCCATGTCATCGCCGTTGCCTCGCCCGCCTATATGACAGGGCGAACACCGCCGACCGATCCGGCCGGCCTTGCCGCCTTCGACGGCATCCTCATGCGGTCGCTCGGTACCGGCCGCATCCGTCACTGGACGATGCGGGATGCGGAAGGCACCGAGATGGCCGGCTCGCCCCGCGAGACCATCGTGGTCAACGATCCGGCTGCCATGCGGCAAGCCGCCCTGCTCGGGCTTGGAGTCACCATGATCGCCCTGCCGGACGCACTGGCCCATCTTGAAAGCGGCAAGCTCGTCCGCCTGCTGCCGCGTTGGTATGCCGACGCCGGCGCGCTCTCGATCTATTTCTCCAGCCGCACGCTGCTGCCGGCCAAAACCCGCGTCTTCATCGACTTCGTCGTCGACGCCTTTCGGCGCGAACGCCTTGCCGAGCGTTTCGCCGGCAGTCTTGGATGAGGGCGCTTTGCTGGAATTGCCTTAGTCAAGCGTCCGTCTGAATCGTACCAGCGCGACGCCGGCAAACAGCGCGACGAATACCACCAGCCAGCCGATCTCCGTCGCCACAGCCGGCAGTTCGGCGCCCTTCAGCATCACCGCGCGAATGATGCGCAGGAAATGCGTCAGCGGCAGGATCTCGCCGAACACCTGCGCCCAGCCCGGCATGCCGCGATAGGGGAACATGAAGCCCGACAGCATGATCGACGGCAGGAAGAAGAAGAAGGTGAGCTGCAGCGCCTGCATCTGCGTGCGGGCGATGGTCGAGATCGTATAGCCGAGCAGCACCAGCGCCAGCACGAAGATCAGCACGGCGCTCAACAGCAACGACATCGACCCGGTGAAGGGAATGGCAAACAACAGCTTGGCCGCCGCCAGCACCACCACCACCTGCACGCCGCCGACCGCCAGATAGGGCAGCACCTTGCCCATCATGATCTCGAGCGGGCTGGACGGCATCGCCAGCAGGTTTTCCATCGTGCCGCGCTCGGTCTCGCGCGTCAGCGCGATCGAGGTCATCATCACCATCGTCATCTGCAGGATGACGCCGAGCAGGCCGGGCACGATGTTGTATTGCGAGATGCCTTCGGGATTGTAGCGCCGGTGCACCACCACTTCGAGCTGGCCAAGGGCGGCCTCGGCGGCCGCCTCCTGCATGCCGCGCGCCCGGAGCAGCGCCTGGCTGGCGACGGTGCCGAGCGTCGAGATGGCGCCGCTGGCGACGGCGGGGTCGGTGGCATCGGCCTCGATCAGGATCTGCGGGCTGTCGCCGCGCTCCACCCGCCGGGCGAAATCGGCGGGGATGGTGACGACGAAGGCGACATCGCCACGCGACATCAGGAATTCCGCGTCGGCCGCACTTTGCGAGACATGGTCGAAGCGGTAGTAACCGGTGGTCTGCAGGGCCGAGACCATGGCCCGCGTATAGGGGTCGCTGCTTGTTGCCACCAGCGCCGCCGGCAGGCTCTTCGGGTCATTGTTGATGGCGTAGCCGAACAGCACCAGCTGCATCAGCGGCACGCCGAGCATCATGGCGAAGGTGATGCGGTCGCGCCGCATCTGGATGAACTCCTTGATCAGCAGCGCGCCGAGCCGGGCGAAGGAAAAGATGCTGTTCATGCCATGTTGTCCTTTGAGCCGGACATGAACTGGATGAAGACATCCTCGAGGCTGGTCTCGCCCGGCGTCACCGTCACGCCCTCGTGCTGCTTCTCGACATCGGCGAGTGCTGTTTTGAGCTTCTTGCCGTCGGAGCCGACGACATGCAGCGTCGCGCCGAACGGTGCCACCTGGTCGACGCCGGGGCGACCCTGAAGCGCTTCAGCCACCTGGTCGAGCCGCGGGCCCTGCACGACAAAGGTGGTTAGCCCGGCATTCTTCACCACCTCGGCAACGGTTCCGGTGGCCAGCATCTTGCCGTAGGAAATGTAGCTGATGCGGTGGCAGCGCTCGGCCTCGTCCATGTAGTGGGTTGAGACCAGCACGGTCAGCCCGCCGCTGGCGAGGCGATGAATCTCGTCCCAGAATTCGCGCCGCGCCTTCGGATCGACGCCCGCCGTCGGCTCGTCGAGCAACAGCAGCTTCGGCTTGTGCATGATGCAGGCGGCCAGCGCCAGCCGCTGCTTCCAGCCGCCGGACAGGGTGCCGGCCAGCTGATTGCGGCGCGAGGTCAGGCCGAGGTCCTCCAATGTGCGTGCTACATGTTCCTCGACCGGCTTCAACCGGTAGAGCCGCGCGACGAACTCGAGATTCTCGCCGATCGTCAGATCCTCGTAGAAGGAGAATTTCTGCGTCATGTAGCCGACTTCGCGCTTGATGCGCAGACTGTCGGTGCGGATGTCGAAGCCGAGCACCGTGCCTTCGCCCTCGTCGGGCGTCAGCAGGCCGCACATGATGCGGATGGTGGTGGTCTTGCCCGAACCGTTGGGTCCGAGGAAGCCGACGATCTCGCCTTCGGCGACCGACATCGTCACATGGTCGACGACGGTCTTGTCGCCAAAGCGCTTGACCAGGCCGTGGACATCGATGGCGTTCATTTTCCGGCGTCCGCGAGATCGACATCGACGATCTGGCCGGGCTGCAACGGGCCGGCATTGCCCTCCGGCCGCGCCTCGACCAGGTAGACCAGCTTCTGCCGGTTCTCCAAGGAATAGATCACCGGCGGGGTGAATTCGGGATCCGGCGAGACATAGCTGACCCGCGCCTTGACGTCCGGGCCGCAGCCGTCGCAGTGGACGCCGAGCAAGGTTCCGACCTTGACCGAGGAGAAGGCGGCTTCCGGGATGTAGACGCTGAGCTTCACCGCGCCGTCGGGCAGGATCGAAATGACCGGCGCGGTCGGGCCGGCGGTGTCGCCTGGGTTGCGGATGACATCGTTGACGCGGCCTGGTGAAGGCGCCGCCAGCACCCGTTTCGACAGCCGCCATTGCGCCTGCTCCAGGGTTGCCTGCGCCTGCTTGACCTGATTGTCGGCGGCCTTGATCGTCTCCGGCCGCGCCGGCAGGCCGCCGACCGCGAGATTGGCATTGGCCTGGCCGACCTGGGCGTTGGCCGTCTCCAGCGTCGCCGAAGCGGTGTCGAAATCGGCCTGCGTGCCGGCGCCGCGCTTGAACAGATCGGCGGCCCGGTCGTATTTGCGCTTGGCGTCGGCGGCCTGCGCGCTGGCCATGTCGACCTCGGCCCTGAGCACCGCGATTTCTTCCGGACGCTTGCCGATCTGCAGGTCGGCCAACTGCGCCTGCGCCTGGGCAAGG
Source organism: Mesorhizobium bavaricum (assembly GCF_056781655.1). Lineage (NCBI taxonomy): Bacteria > Pseudomonadati > Pseudomonadota > Alphaproteobacteria > Hyphomicrobiales > Phyllobacteriaceae > Mesorhizobium > Mesorhizobium bavaricum. The sequence continues at coordinate 1,090,124 of NZ_CM165566.1, forward strand.
CCGGCCTCGGCCTGCGCGACCGCGATCTTGGCATCGGCGCTTTCGAGCGTCACCACGGTCGTGCCGGGTGTGACACGATCGCCGCGCTTGACCGTGACGGTCTCGACCTGCGCCACCTCGATCGGCGCCAGCAGCACATAGTCGCCCTCGACATAGCCGACGGCCAGCGGTGCCGCCGGCGCGCAGGCACTGAAAAGCTGCGCGGCGAGCGGCAGCGAACACAGAAAGCTCATGGTGTTTGCCCCTTCATCTTTGCCCCCTCCTGGCAGCCAATATGGCCTTGAGATTGCCCGACGTGACCGCCACCACCTTGGCCGCCTCGGCGGCGCCAATGTCGTTCCAGCCCATGCGGCGCATCACCGCCTCGCGGCCGATGCGGAAATAGATGACCTGGCCGATCAGCGTGAACACGGTGAGCCTCGTGGCCACGCTTTCGGCTGGCTCCCCTGTCGCCTGTTCCCAGAGCTGGCACAGCCGGCGGTGCGTCGGCTCGAAGACACCGTCATAGATGCGGTCGAGCGCTGCCGTCGGGTGCGAAAGCTCGCGCAACACGAACTGAACGATCTCGCCGGCCTGCGGACTTGCCACGACAAAGCCGACCATCCGCTCCAGCGCCGCGAAGAGCTGCGCTTGCGCTGCCTCTGGACTGGCCGGTCCCGGCGCAGGTGCCTGCACATTGCCGAGCGCCTGGCCGGCAACCGTCTGGATGGTCTCGACGATAAAGTCGGCGGCGGCGGTGCGAAGACCTTCCTTGCCGCCGAAATGATAGGCGATCGAACCGATATTGGCTTGCGCTTCCGCCGCGATCTGACGCGTCGAGGTGCCGTCGAAACCCTGCCGGCCGAACAGTTTCAGCGCTGCCTGGACAAGGGCGGCGCGCGTCATGTCGGCGGGAGACGCTTCGCGGCGAGGGTTTTGGGTTTGTGTGTCCGGCAATTGGATCATGAGCGCTATTTAATCAATCGATTGATTAAAGTCAATCCATGAGTCAATCCGTGCGCGCGACTGTCTTGCCATCGTCGGCGGCAAACGCTTTAGTGCGCGGCCATGGGCAAGGAAGTCGAACGCAAATTCCTGGTCTCCAGCACCGCATGGCAAGAACTGGCCGAGGCGGATATCCGCATTCGTCAGTTCTATCTCGCCGCGTCACCCGGTCGAACCCTGCGCGTCCGCATCAGCGATGACACGTCCGCCAAGCTGACGCTCAAATTCGGCAGCAGGGCGCGCGAGCGCGATGAATTCGAGTATCCGATCCCGCTGGCGGAGGCCGAGGAGATGCTGGCCTTCGCGCTTGGGCGTGTCATAGAGAAGACACGCCACCATGTTAGGCATCGCGGCTATCTCTATGAGGTCGATGTCTTTGGCGGCCCGCTTGCGGGACTTGTGGTCGCCGAACTCGAGACGCCGGAGGACGTGCCGGACGAAATGCTGCCTGACTGGCTCGGCCGCGAAGTCACCGGCGAGTCTGAGTTCTACAACGCGTCGCTCGCCCTCGGGGGGATTCCGGAGATCGCCGCATGAGTTTTCGTATCGATCCGCGCCTGCCGCTGACCGGCGAGGTCAGGCGTATCCTTGCCGAGGAGATCGGCAAGGCATTGGCCCATCTTGACGCCGCGCGCAGCCGGCCGGAACAGGCGCTGCACAAATGCCGCAAGCGGCTGAAGAGCGCGCGGGCATTGCTACGTCTGGTTCGTTCCGGTGACGAAACATTCTGTGAGACGGAGAACCAGTGCTACCGCAACGTGGCGGCCCTGCTTGCCGGGCCGCGCGAGGCGACCGCGCTGATCGAGACCATCGACCGGCTGACGGCAAGCTTTCCCAAGGAGAGTGCCGGCGATGGACTGAGCGCGGTGCGCGACAGGCTGATCGCGCACCAGCATGAATTGCATGAAGGTGCCGGGCTCGAGGCGGCGATAGCTGCTGCGACCGCCGCTTGCGAGGAGGGCCTGCACCGGATCGACGCACTCGCCCTGCCCGATCAGCCGGAACAGGCAGCCGACGTGCTTGCCCAAGGCGCCCGCATCACCCTGCGCCGGGCCAGGAAGGCGCTCGACAAGGCCGGATCGCGCGGCGCGGCCAATGATTTCCACGACCTGCGCAAGGCGGCCAAGACCCACGGCATGCATCTGTCGCTGCTCGGCAGGCTGTGGCCGACGCCGATCAAGGCCAGGCGCAAGGCGGTCGACGACCTGGGGGAGCGGCTGGGCGACCTGCACGATGTGCTGGTGATGCGCGCGCTGCTCGAGGCCGATGACCGTCCGTTCGGACCGTCCGAGGACACCAAGCTTCTGGGCAAGCTTTTGAAGCGGTCGGAGAAGCAGCTGAAGAAGAGCTGTCTCGCCGAGGCGTCCGAGCTGTTCGGCGACAGTCCCAAACGCTCGACACGCAAACTGGCCCGCAAGGCGCGCGACGACCTGGGTGCCGCCCCATTGCAGGAAGATGCCGTGGCGACCGCCAGTTGACGGACGGACGGCTGGCGTCCAGCCGCCTGCATATGTTAATCGCCATATGGCATGACCGAGCTCAGAGACACGCTTCTGGATCGACTTGGCCGCCGGCTCGCCGGCGCGCTGCAGGAAGAGTCTTCCGGCTACGAACCTTATACCCCGTCCGATGCCGAGACGCTGCGCCGTGCGCTGGAGCCCGGCGACATCCTGTTGATCGAGGGCAACCAGAAGATCTCGGCGGTGATCAAGTACCTGACCCAGTCGACCTGGTCGCATGCGGCCCTTTATGTCGGCGATGCGTTGCCCGAGCCGCAAGACGGAACGGAGCGGCCACGGCTGATCGAAGTCTCGATGGGCGAAGGCTGCGTCGCCGTACCGCTATCGCGCTATCGCACCTACAACACCCGCATCTGCCGGGCGAGCGGCCTGGCGCCTGAGGACCGCGACAGGGTCGTCGCCTTCATGATCGGCAAGCTTGGCCTGAAATACGATCTCAAGAACATCCTCGACATGCTGCGTTATTTCCTGCCGGCGCCGCCGGTGCCGGTGCGCTGGCGCCGCCGCATGCTGGCATTTGGCTCAGGCGACCCGACACGGGCCATCTGTTCCTCGCTGATCGCCGAGGCCTATGGCCAGATCCGCTATCCGATCCTGCCCGAAATCACCCGCGCGCCCGGCCGCGCTTCAGCGCAGTCGAACTATTCGCGCAAGGAAATCCTGCACATCCGCCACCACTCGCTGTACACGCCGCGTGACTTCGACCTGTCGCCCTATTTCCGCATCGTCAAGCCGACGCTGGAATATGGCTTCGATTACCGGGCGGTGACCTGGGACGACAAGGTAAGCACAGACGCCGCAGCCGCAAAGGCTGGCGCAATCGCCTCAGACACGTGATCGCTTTCGACCCAGGTCAGGACATGCCCCTATGGCTCGGCCTCCAGCCGAGGTGCCGCGTTTCACATGGCGGCCCATATCACGCCGAAACCGCAATAGCACCCTGGTTTTCGGCTCTGTGTTCGACCCAGACATGGACCGGTTCGTCCCGGCCGCGGATGCTCACCGGTCCATGATCGCGCGCATTCAACTGTGTCGTGGGCGATTCCGCCTTCGCGGCCTCAATCAGTCGTGACCCAAAGCAAATACTCGCCTGAAGCTCACGGCAGAGCGACTGCAAACGGCTGGCGACGTTGACGGTGTCGCCCACCACCGCGAAGGACAGGTTGCGCTCGCTGCCGACCGCGCCGATGACCACTGCGCCATATTGTGCACCGATCCGAACGTCCAGCGGCGGGTATCCCCTGGACACCCGCTGTACATTCCAGTCTTCGAGAGCGGCGACCATAGCTTCAGCGCACTGGATGGCCCGACTCGCGTCGTCATGGCTAGCTTGCGGAACCCCGAATGTCGCCATGATGCAATCGCCGATATAGTTATCGACGGTGCCCTGGTGGTCGAAAACGACCTGTTCCATGCGACGGTGGAACTGACGCAGAAGTTCGAACACTGCTTCGGCCGGATGATCCTCGGAATAGTGTGTGAAACCGACGATGTCGGCGAACAGCACCGCGATATCCTGTCGGCGGACCGGGCCGAAGGGCTCGTCATCGGTGGCGAGCTGGTCGACGACATTGGGGGAAAAATGCCGGGCGAGATTGGCGCGGGCGCGCTCTGCCTTGACATAGTCTTCCGACAGATGTCGGGAACGATAGACGACCAGCGCCATGATCGCGCCGATAATCAGCACAATCAACACGTTGGTCGCCTGCGCAAATGTATCGACGAAATTGGGGTTGAGATAGAGGTTCAGTTGCTCTGTCATCGGCAGCGAATAGAGGTTCGTCGCCGGAATGACGGTTCCCGGATGAGAAATCACCCATCCCACCCCGATCGCCCATGTCAAGGCAGCGAGCGCGCCGAGATAGAGCGCCAATCGTGTCGAAAGGGTCAGCGCGCCAAGGCATACGAAAATCAGCAGGAATTTGAAGCTGCCCTCGCGCAGTTGCATCGCGGCCGGCGCGACCTCCAGGGAAAACGGGTTGGGCGTTACCAACAGAACGGTCAAAAGAATGATGTCCAGCGTACCGACGACGTAACCGATCCACCATCGCGCCGTGCGACGGCGCGCAAAGAGAAACTGGATCAGGCCGACGAGCTGGAACAGCGCGAGGCCCGCCAGCACGAAGAGCAGCGAAGCATCCCAGCGGCTGATCAATGAAAAGAAGCAGGAGATCGCAGCGAGCGATGCCGTACGCGCCCAGAACTGCAATGCAGCACCCTGGCGTTCTGCGCGGGCCCGCAAATTTTTCAGGCGCGAATAGCGGCGAAGTTCAAGTGTTGGCGCGGTCGGCATAGGAACACTTCGATTTCAGGGGGACGTGTCACGCACTCGGCAAACCCGCACTCTACAGTCTGGCAAATCAGTGCGCGAACTCTATCATGAATGTGATTTCATTTTTGAAACGCGGCTGCAAAGAGCAAAAATGTCCGGACAAAAGATCATGGTGAAAACCAAAGCAGGACAGGCGGACGCTTCCCTGTTCAGGTCACCAAAAAACCGCAGTGCCCGGCGTCATTCTCTGCATGGATGCGTTCGGCCCGCGGCCGGCGCTGGGCGGCATGGCGGAACGCATGGCTGCAGAGGGCTAACCGTGTTGGTGCCGGATCTGTTCTGTCCCAACGCGCCCTATCCTGCTCGGGATAATTGGCCGTGTCAGGCCGGTAACCGGCGGCGTCCCTTTGCAGGAGTGGCGGGCCGATCGAACGCGCCGGCATCGCGCGGGTGCGGGCCGATCGGCATGATCGCCGGAAACGGGGTTGCGCCAAAAGCAAATGTCCATTTGTAGCCGACCAACCCGTCCTCCGGCGTGGTGTGCTGGTCGTGATGGGCAAGCAGTTTGGCGCGGTTCGCCAGTTCCTCCGCCTCGCGACGCACCATCTCGGCCGTCTCCGGCCGCATCCGCCTCGAGAAGCTGACAAAGGTCGCTTCCTTGTCGATATGGGTGATGGCCCAGCCGACAAAATTCTTGTTGGTCATCTCGAACAGCGGCCGCAGCGGCCCTTCGAAATTCCACTGGATCGGCGTCTCGACCAGCAATCGCGCGGTGAGACCCCGGCCGAGCGCGATCAGGCCGAGCTCCTCCAGATCGCGCAGATAAAGAAACATCGAGGCCTCGCTCAGGCCTTGCGAGCGCATGATGCCTTCGGGCGTGAATTTCTCCGACAGCATGACGAAGATGAACAGCAGCGCCGGCCGGCCGGCGAGCTTGCGCTCGATCTCCGGCGCGATGTGGTTGACAGGCCCTGGCCCCCGGTTCATCGAGCCGAGCACGTTTTCCAGCTCGACCCCGGCAGCCGCGCAGATCTCCATCAGCCGGTCGAGCTTGCAGTTGCGCTCGTGGAAGATGCGCTTCACCGTCGGCTCGGAAACGCCCATGCGTTCGGCCAGTTCGCGATAGGTGACGCCCTTCGCCTTCAGCGTCCGCTTCAGCGCCTCGAAGATCAGACCGTTCATCGGATGCACCTCTTGCCGTCAGTTTCGTATCGACTTTCAATACTAGCGGTAATCAGCCTTTCCGAAAAGTATCGAAAATCATAGCTCTCCACCCGTCATCACAGGAGAGCACTCATGAACCGCCTCATCACCTCAGCCCTTTTCGCAGTCATCGGCGTCGCAGCGGGCCCTGCCGCCCAGGCGGGCGAGCTCTGGCGCGCGACGGGCCTCGAACAACCGGAATCAGCGCTGTTCGACGCCGCCAACAACCGCATCATCGTTTCCAACCTCGTCGGCAACCCCGGCGACGCCGACGGCAACGGCTATCTGTCGGTGCTTTCGATCGACGGCAAGACAGTCACCCAGCACTGGACCGACGGCATGGACGCGCCCAAGGGCATGGCGATTTCGGGCGGCAAGCTCTATGTCGCCGACATCACCAAGGTCCGCGTCGTCGATCTGGCCAGCGGCAAGCTCGTCGCCAGCATCACGGTGCCGAATGCAGTCTTCCTCAACGACATGACATCGGACCAGTCTGGCAAGGTCTATGTCACCGACATGCTGGCCGACGCGATTTACCGCATCGACGGCGACCGGCCGGAACTGTTCATCAAAGACGCGGCGCTGGCTTCGCCCAACGGCGTCTTCGCCGACGGCGACCGGCTGATCGTCGCCTCCTGGGGCAAGGGCATCAAGCCCGACTTCAGCACCGCCGAGCCGGGCGGGCTGCTGTCGGTCGATCTCGCCAGCAAGGTGGTTTCGCCATTGCCAGGCGCGCAGAAATTCGCCGACCTCGACGGCGTCATCGCCATCGGCGACACCGTCTACGCCACCGCCTACATGACCGGCACGCTCTACCGCTATCATGCCGGCGGCGCTCCGGAAGTGGTGGCGCATTTCAAGCCGGGCAGCGCCGACATCGGTACCGACGGCAAGTCGATCCTCTATGTGCCGCTGATGAACGAGGGCGAAGTCGCAGCGCTGAAGCTCGACTGAGAGCCATCTCCCAGGTTAATTAGCCGACTTAGCGAATGGGCCATCCAACCTTGCTTGGCACTCCCCTCCCCCCTCTGGAAGGGCCGCTCCAGGCCGGCGTATGGTGCGCCGGCCCAGTATCGAGGGCGAAGGGAGGTTTGACATGGACGACCGTGAGATACGAGCGGCTCTGGATCGCCACTGGGCTGCCTCCGACGCGAACGATTTCGAGGAGGAGCATCAGATCTACCGGGAGGACGCGGTGCTCGACTATCCGCAATCGGGCGAGCGCGTCCGCGGGCGGCGAAACATCCAGTCGTCTCGCGCCGCGCAGCCGAACCGGAAGCGCTTCACGGTGCGGCGGATCGTCGGCGCGGGTGACTTTTGGGTCACTGAATATGTCCTGGCCTATGACGGGCAGCCATCTTACACCGTGAGCATTATGGAGTTCCTCGATGGCAAGGTGGCTCGCGAGACGCAGTATTTCGGCGATCCGTTCGAGCCGGGGCCTTCGCGCGCGCAATGGGTCGAGCGGATACCGTGAACCGCTACAGGGATGACCATCCGCCGCTCGCCCGCGCGGAGCTGCCGGCGGATACGGTCTCCCTCGCCCGCTATCTCATTGGCAAGCTGGTGGTGCGGGAGCTGCCTGAAGGCATCGCCAGCGGTCGCATCGTCGAGACCGAGGCCTATGTCGTCGGCGACGCCGCCGGGCATGGCTACCGGGGGATGACCCCGCGCAACCGTTCGCTGTTTCTCGAGCGCGGGCACGCCTATGTCTATCTCGCGTACGGCATCTCCACCATGCTGAATGTCTCGAGCGAGATGCAGGGGATCGGAACCGGCGTCCTGATCCGGGCCCTCAAGCCGCTCGAGGGCATCGGGGTCATGCGGCTCAATCGCGGCATCGAGCGTTTGCGCGACCTGGCGCGGGGACCGGGAAGGCTGGCCCAGGCGTTGCGGATAGATCGTTCACTCGACGGACACGACCTTTGCCGGAAAGGCCCGCTATGGCTCGCAGGCGATGGCCACGAAGCCGACGAAATCGGGCAAAGCACCAGGATCGGCATTTCAAAAGATGCGAACCGCCTGCTGCGATTTTATGTCAGGAAGAGTCCGTTCGTCAGCGGTCCAGGATCGCTCAACGCGTAAGGGACCCCCCGCAGCCGCGCCCCCCCTCACGGGGACCGGCGCTCCATCCCTGCGGATTGGACCGCCATATCGGCGGTGCTGCCATCTGGCCCTGCGGTTCGCCCTGAGATATCCGGCTGCCACATGAGTGAAGCCGTGAAGACACCCAGCCTGACCGGCGCCGTTTCCCCGATGATCCCTGTGCTCGTATGCGCGCTCGGGATCTTCCTGCTGTCGGGGATGGATGCGGCGATGAAGACCCTGGTTATTGCCGTAGGCGTCTACAACACGGTGCTGTGGCGCAGCATGGTCGCGACTGTCGTCGCGGGCGCTGCCTGGTCGGCAGGGCCGCGCTCCCGGCCAACCCTTGCGGTGCTGCGGCTGCATGCGCTGCGTGCCGCCGTTGTCGGCATCGTTCTGATATGCTTCTTCTGGGGGCTCGCCAGGCTGCCGCTGGCGGAGGCGATCGGGCTCAGCTTCATCGCGCCGTTGTTCGCTCTCTTCCTCGCCGCGCTGTTGCTGGGCGAACGAATCCGGCGGCAGGCAATCTGGGCATCGCTGGCCGGCATTGCCGGCGTCGCAATCATCATGGCCGGCCAGTTCGGCCAGGCAAGCTACTCTCAAGATGCCATGCTCGGCACGGCAGCGGTGCTCGTGTCGACGGTGTTCTACGGCTACAATCTGATCCTGGCGCGGCAACAGGCGCAGTTGGCCAAGCCGATCGAGATCATGCTGTTCCAGAACCTTTGCGTTGCCATCATCCTCGGCCTCGCCGCGCCGTGGCTTGCCGTTGCCTTGCCAACCCACCTTTGGCTTCCTCTAGCCGGGGTGACGGTGCTGTCGCTTGCCGGGCAATTCCTGATGAGCTGGTCCTACGCCCGCGCCGAGGCGCAATATCTGATCCCGACGGAATACTCGGCCTTCATCTGGGCGATCGCGCTTGGCTGGTTCTTTTTCGACGAGGAGGCAGCCTGGACCACGCTGGCAGGAGCATGCCTGATCGTCGCCGGCTGCCTGATCGCTGCGCGCGCCAATCCGAAGCTTGCCGAGCCGATCGAAGCGACAGTTTGAGCAAGCCTGTCTTCCCTGGCGAAAGGTTACCGCACGCGATTGGAGCACGGGCCCTGGAACCGCTCCCGCGTATCCTGAAGCACCCAAGCCATCCAGCATAGTGCGGGCATCTCCGCTTCGTCTCGAAAGAGGCCGATCGTGATGTCTACGGATACTTCGTCTGATTTGCGATCGCGTCCTGGGCGCTTGAATCGCCCTGCAGCTCCCCCGGCAGGGGAAGACTCGAGCAGCGCAGGTGCACCTCGCGAGAGAACAATTTTCGTTGCTTCTGCTCGTGCTCCTTGATGGCCGCCACGAGCCCCAAGAGTACGGGCCAAGCAAGACGCCGAAGCCCCACCCCGGGTGCTCTTTTTCGCGAGTTTCGTAGTCCGAGGCCGCCATGCGCGCTTGCTGGCATTCCGGCGACACCCATTTCGGATCCTGCTGCGAAAGCGACGCTTCGTAGACGACCGGAGAGGTCACACATCCAGCCAATGTCGCGGCCAAAGCGACCAAGATTGCAATTCTCATCCGAAAGCCTTCCCAAAGCATAGTTCTTGAGTCCTCGAATCTCTCCTCTCTTCTTCCACAGGGAGATATCTCCGATGAGGCAGCCGGAGAAACGGTTATCGTTGTCAGTCATTTTTCACAACGCAGAACCGGAATCCCTGATGCTTTTGGCGCAAAGCTGACGGTCGTCGCGTCTGACGGGCAGCGCCCCCGATGGCGTTGCCCCTGGCCACCGCGGCACCCGTGCCCGTTGCGGATCAATCGCCACACCGTTATATAGCCAGCGTCGGAAAAGGCAGACTTGGTTTGGTAAGCCCAAGTCCTTTCGGTAACGAAAGCTCTGGTCTTTGGCTTCGTGCACGAGATCCCCACGACGAACATCGGACGCTTCTCAAGCGTCTAATCGTTCGTCCGTGTGGTGTTCAAACTCGAGGAACGCTCCGGTCGAACATCGACCAAGGAGTAGTCCATGCACGACCGACATCCCCCACTTTATGACGTCGTAATCTCTGGCGCCGGCCCCGTCGGCTTGTTTCTCGCCTGTGAGCTTCGCCTCGCAGACCTCTCGGTCCTGGTGCTGGAGCAGGCCAAAGACCCGCGCTCTCCGTTAAAGCGGCTTCCGTTCGGCATGCGCGGCCTTTCCGCCCCCACCATCGAGGCCTTCTACCGCCGCGGCCTGCTGAACGACATCGCGGCGCCGCAACGCTCGAACGATGACCCGGGTCGCAGCAGCGCTTCGGCTGCTGCGCATTGGATGCAACAGCCGCGCCGCCCGGGCGGCCATTTCGCCGGCATCCAGTTCTACCACGACATCGTTGACACCTCGAAGTGGCGTTATCGCCTGCCAGACCCGGCCGGCACCAGCATGGCGGTCGAGATGGAATATCTCGAATCCGCCTTGGCCGCTCGCGCAAGCGCGATGGGCGTCGAGATCAGGCGCGGGCTCGGCGTCGAAGACTTCGAACAGGCGGACGAGGAGGTGACCATTCGCGCTGGTGGCGAGACTTTTCGCGGACGCTGGCTCGTCGGTTGTGATGGCGGCCGCAGCACGGTTCGCAAAGCTGGCGGCTTTGAGTTCGTCGGCACCGATCCCGAGTTCACCGGCTATTCCGTTGAAGTCGAGATGGCCGATCCGGAGAAGCTCCGCCTGGGTCGCCACTACACCCCGACGGGCATGTATACTTACTCACTGCCCGGGACGATCGCGATGGTCGAGTTCGATGGGGGCGCTTTCCACAGAACCCAGCCAATCACGATCGAGCATGCGCAGGCGGTGTTGCGCCGCGTCTCCGGTGCCGACATCACCTTGACGGCCCTCCGGTCTGCCACGACCTGGACGGATCGCGCCTATCAGGCGACCGCTTACCGCAGGGGGCGGGTGCTGCTCGCCGGCGACGCCGCGCACATCCATTCCCCCTTGGGCGGCCAGGGGCTCAACCTCGGGCTTGGCGACGCGATGAACCTCGGCTGGAAGCTGGCTTCCACCATCCGAGGCGACGCGCCGGTCGGCCTGCTCGACAGCTATTTGGATGAACGACATCCAGTGGGCGCGCAGGTTCTCGACTGGTCGCGCGCCCAGGTCGCGCTCATGCGGCCGAGCCGGAGTTCGCGCGCGCTCGAAGCCGTCATCCGCGATCTCATCGACACGCGCGACGGCGCTACCTATTTCGCCGAGCGCGTGTGGGGCGTTTCTCTGCGCCATGATCTTGGCGGCAGTCACCCGCTGATAGGCCGCAGCGCTCCCGACTTCGAGCTGGCCGACGGGACGAGGCTCGGCGAGCTGCTCAGGGAGGGAAGAGGCCTGTTGCTGGACTTTGACGCGGGTGCGCCGCTTCAAGCGCTTGCAAGCCGCTGGAGTGGGCGGATCAATTATGCAGCAGGCGACGCCAAGGATCGGCTGGGCCTGAGCGCTGTGCTCGTGCGCCCCGATGGCTTCGTCGCCTGGGCCGCTGACAGTGCCTTTGACTATCAGGACGCCGCCCAGACCGCGTCGCGATGGTTTGGCGAAGTCGAATAGGCGCGTGAACCTGCCTGAAGCCTTATCCCGCCTGACACCGTCAGCCGCGCCGCGCCGCCTCGATCGCGGCGACGTCGATTTTCTTCATGTCCATCATCGCATCAAACGCGCGTTTTGCTTCGTCGCCGCCGGCAGCCATCGCCTCGGTCAGCACGCGCGGCGTGATTTGCCAGCAGACGCCCCATTTGTCCTTGCACCAACCACATGCACTTTCCTGGCCGCCATTGCCGACGATGGCGTTCCAGTAGCGGTCGGTTTCCTGCTGATCGTCAGTGGCAATTTGGAACGAGAATGCTTCGTTGGGTTTGAACGCGGGTCCGCCATTGAGGCCGAGACAGGGGATGCCGGCGACCGTGAATTCGACCGTCAACACATCGCCCGCCTTGCCGGAAGGATAGTCGCTGGGAGCACGGTGGACAGCACTCACCGAGCTGTCAGGAAAAGTCTCGGCGTAGAAGCGGGCTGCAGCCTCGGCGTCCTTGTCGTACCACAGGCAGATCGTGTTCTTGGCAATTGCCATTGCTTGTCCCTTTCGCTTCTGAAGCCATTCCGGCCCGGTTTCCCGCGCCCCCGGGGGCGGTTCACAGTCGGCCTCGGCGGCGCCCCACGAACATAGAATGCACTCAGGCCATCTGATGTTCCGCCCCCAGGCCACGAACGATGTCCCTACGAGCCGGCGGAATGTCGGGGTTTCTGCACTTGCTGTGACATGGCTGACGTCAAGCCAGAAGGTTGCGCACTGTGCGCATGAATACCCTCGAGCCGATCGGGATCAGGTCGTCCGGAAAGTCGTAGTCGGGATTGTGCAGCGCCGGGTGCCGTTCGCCCGCACCAAGAAACAACATCGCCGACGCCGCTGTGTGGCCGAACACGCCAAAATCTTCCGAAGCGCGCATCGGCAGGTTTTCCTCTCCGTGCGAGACGCCCTCCTCATCGAGCGCTCGCCGCAGATGCTCCACCGCCTCCGGTGCGTTGACGCTGGCAACGAAGATCTCGTGGTAGCCCCAGCGAGCAGCAAGATCATGCTGGCCAGCGATCTCAGTGACCAGCGATTCAGCAGCGGCGCACAGGCTGGCCATGCGGTCGTCGCGCCGGGTGCGCAACGTCGCCCAAACCTCGGCATGACCGGGCGCGATGCCGAACACGGCTTCACCCATCGTGGCATGCGTGACGGTCACCATGCTAAATTCGTCGTCGGCGAAGGTTCCGCGCCCGAGCGCAGGCAGTGCCGGCATCAGCTGGCTGACAGCCATCATGGGTGAGATGCCAGTCTCGGGCATGGACGAATGCGCGGTCTTCCCCTCCAACACGATGCGCATGCCGCGTGAGGCACAGTTCACCACGCCCGTCTTGAGCCGGACCTCGCCGAGCGGCACGCCGGGCAGGTTATGCAATGAGAACGCAAAATCCGGCGCGATCGCGCCGAAGCGCGGATCGGCGACGACGCCGGCAGCACCATTGCCGGTTTCTTCCGCCGGCTGAAACATCAGCACGACACGCCCTTGAGCCGGCCTCTCGCGCCCCAGCTGGCGGCCAAGTGCCGCGAGGATCGCGGTGTGTCCGTCATGGCCACACATATGCGACTTGCCTGGCACCAGTGATGAATGGGGCGCGCCCGAAAGTTCGTGGATCGGCAGCGCATCGAGTTCCGAGCGGAACAACACGGTCGGTCCCGGCTTGCCGCTTTCGTAGATCGCCGCCACGCCGTGCCCACCCAATCCGGTCAGCACCGCGTCCGGCCTTGTATCGGCGAGGAAGTCGACGACTTCCCTGGCGGTCCTCTCCTCTTCATTCGAGATTTCCGGATGCTGGTGCAGCTTGCGCCGCCACGCCGTAAGCTCGACGACGTCTCGATTGGTCAGGGTCAATTTTCCTCTCCGCTCAGGCTCAATTCTGCATAGCATGCGCAGTTCTCCCGGCGTCGTCAAAGCTCGCCGATACATGCGGCATTTTCGGAACAGAAATCGACATTGAGGAACCGGAAAGCGTAGGCTGAGTTGAATTCTGCATCCGGAATCGTAGGTTGGACCGGTAACGTCCGGGCAAAGCATGAGTAAACCCCCGCTGTTGATTGCCGAATGGCCGCTACCGCCATCGGCGACGCTTGGGTCGTCGGTGCGTGTGAAGGGGATCGAACGCGAGATACGGGCACGTCTGCCGTGGGCCGCGAGCAAATGCGTCAAGGCCGAGGCCGGGCACATTGCATTGCGTATGCCGCAAGCCGCGGCGGCTGAGTTCAGCGCGGCCTCGGCGAAAATCTTGAGGACGTTGCACGGCATCGAGGAACTGCCCGTGCTTCCGCGCGAGGCGGAGGACATTTTGACGATCTCTGCCCGAGAGCGTCACAAATGGCTCAAGGACGGTCGCCTGCCCAGCATCGGCACGCGCACCGTCAAGTTGCGCGGCCGAGCCAAGGCCGTCACCTTCCACGTCTTCGACCCGCGACACATCGAGGACGTCCTGGATCGCGACCTGCCGGCCATCTGGAGAGAGGAGGACGTACGGGAAGCCGCTGAAAACAGGCGGCGCGCGGCCGGAAAGGCGGCGCTGACGCGTGCAGGAAAGGGCAAGACCGCCGATGCCAGGAATGCCCGCGAAGCAGATACCGCACGGCCAAGACTGGAAGGCTGGGACGCGTTCGAAGACGAGGGACTGCTGCGCTAGCGCGGTCGTAAGCGGAGCCGGGGGCACTCGGGTTCGAGCGACGAAACAGTCGGCAAAAAGCAGCCTGGTTGTCGGAAATCATGCCGGTCGTTCGTCCTGTGGGCAAGCAAGAACTGGACACCTCACCGAGCAACCACCCGGAGCCTTCCAATGACACCCACCATCACAGCCTTTGAGCGCTCGCCCGACCGCGGCAGGGGACAGGCACGTGACATGCGTGTTCGCTGGGCGCTCGAAGAAGTGGGCCAGCCCTACAGCGTTCGTCTTGTTTCGTTCGCCGAGATGAAGCAGCCCGCGCATCGTGCGTTGCATCCCTTCGGGCAGATTCCGACCTATGAAGACGGCGATCTCGCTCTGTTCGAGTCGGGCGCGATCGTGTTCCATATCGCGCAGCGCCATGCGGGCCTGCTGCCGGATGATGCCGATGCCCGGGCGCGCGCGATCACCTGGATGTTTGCCGCGCTCAGCACGGTTGAGCCGCCGATCCTTGAACGGGAAACCGCGAGGTTCCTCGAGCGCGACGAGATCTGGTACGAGCAGCGTCTGCTGCTTGTCGAGAAGCGCATCCGTGACCGGGTGAGCCAGCTTTCCAATCGCCTGGGTGATGCCGACTGGCTCGATGGTGCGTTCAGCGCGGGCGACCTCGTGATGGTGGGTGTCCTGCGCCGGTTGAACGGATCGGGCCTGCTGGATCAGAACCTCGCCGCCTATGTCGCCCGCGGCGAAGCGCGGCCCGCCTTCAGGCGTGCTTTCGACGCTCAATTGGCGGTTTTCACTGCCGCATCGACTGGCTGATGAACGCGGTTGTGGGTTCGAAAGTTGACATTCAACCGGCGGACAATTTGTGCCGGCAAGCGAGGCGACCACGGCAGCATTCTACGACCTCCGCGGCGGCTAATAGCCCACGCGCTTCAGTTCAGCCTTGACCGCCGCGATCGTCTTGAGCGGGAATGCTCCGTCGCGTTTGCGCCCGCGTGGCGCTCTGTTCAGCTACTTAACCGGGATCATGAGATGTGCGTAGGGAGTGCCCGCCCACATCACATATGGCTTGGACGTGTCAGGCTTGGGATCCGTCGGATAGCCCTGCATCATGTCCATTGCGTTGACGATCATGACGTGCGGGCCGGTCTCTACCCAATTGTTGCCTTCCTCGGGCTTCGTCGCATAAGGGTCGGTGTTGCTGCCGTCGGTGCCGCCGGACAGCATATACATGAAGCCGACCTTGCCCTTGGGCGGTTCCTTCTTTTCGATCCAGGCCATTGCCCATTCCATGGAGTTGGCATCGCCACACATCGGATCGGGACCAGGCGTGGACGGGCTGTCCGGCATGCACCAGAAGCCGTTTTTGCCCTCGCGCAGCGTGCGCATGGCACCCTTCTCATCCATGGCGTAGATCGCAGCGCCGCTTCCCACTGTGGCGGGCGCGGCGGATTCAGCGCTCTTGATCATCGCAGCATCATCGGCCGCTGCTCTATGCATTGCAAACAAACTGCTCGCCGCCAAAAGGGCAGCGACCGTCAGAAGCCGTTTCATGGCCGTTCTCCGGTTTGAGTTGGTCTTGTGCATGATGTCGGACGCGCGGCTATCCAGAGCCGTTTGTCGGTAGCAAAACAGTAGCAGATCGCATGCTTCCGGACAATGAAGCGTTAGCTGGCCCTAATGTAGGGCGGGTGATTCATGCTGATGGTGCAACCACCGGCCGGCAGATCCTGCTTGCTATTCCGTCTCCAATTTCCCGTTCAGCTGCGCCCGTGCATCCCGGATCGAGGCGGCGTAGGTCACCAGCGGCCGCTTGACGCCGTGGTTGATCAGCATGCGCCGTGTCTGCGGCGAGGCGCCTGATATGATGAAGCGGACGCCGGCGCGCTTGGCCTTGTGCGCGGCGCCCTCGATGACATTGGCCGCCGTCGAATCGAAGAACGGCACCGCGGAACAATCGAGGATGAAATTCCTGCGCTGGTCGGCGATGCGGTCGAGCACGGTGCCGACGGTAGAGGCGGCGCCGAAGAAGAAGGCGCCCGAAATGCGGTAGACGACGGTGTCCGCGTCGCTGGCCTCGCTGGCATCATAGGCGCGGCCGCTGCTGTCGGCGACATCGTCCTGCACCAGTGGCAAATCCGCCTCCACCGCAATCGACTTGGCCATCCGGTCGATGAACAGGATCGAGCCTAGCGCGAAGCCGACGACGATGCCTTCGGTCAAGTCGCGGAAGACGACGATCAAGAAGGTCGCCAGCAGCACCAGCGCGTCGCCGCGCGAGGCGCGCAGCAGCGTGGCGAAGGCCTGCTTCTCGAACATGTTCCAGCAGACCACCGCCAGCACGCCGGCAAGGGCGGCAAGCGGGATGTAGCTGGCGAGCGGTGCGGCCACCAGCATGAAGACCAGCAGGAAGACAGAGTGCAGCATGCCCGAAACCGGCCCGTGCGCGCCGGCCCGCACATTGGTCGCGGTGCGGGCGATGGTGCCGGTGGTGCAGATGCCGCCGAACAGGGCCGAGGCCATGTTGGCGAAGCCTTGCGCCACCAGTTCGCAATTGGAACGGTGCCGACGTCCCGTCATGCCGTCGGCGACGACCGCCGACAGCAGCGATTCGATGGCGCCGAGCAGCGCGAAGGCGACGGCGTCCGGCAGCACGGCGATTGCCTTGTCCAGGCTGAGCGCCGGCAGCGCCGGAAACGGCAGGCTGCGCGGAATGCCGCCGTAGCGCGTGCCGATCGTTTCCGCCGGCAGCGCCAGCAGCGCCACCACCAGCGAGGCGAGGCCAACGGCGATCAGCATGCCCGGCCAGCCCGGCCGCCAGCGTTTCACCGCGACGATGGTGACGATGGTCAGCACCGCCACCAGCGTCGCCGAGATGTTGAGCGTGCCGGCCGCCTCGCCGATCGCCACCAGTTTCGGCAGCAGCGGCCCGGGCTCCGGCCGGCCGAGTTTCAGTCCGAACAGTTCGACGATCTGGCCGGAGAAGATGATGATCGAGATGCCGGCGGTGAAGCCGACCGTCACCGGATAGGGGATGAATTTGATGTAGGTGCCAAGCCGGAGATAGCCGATGGCAAGCAGGAAGACGCCCGACATCATTGTCGCCAGCAGCAGCCCGTCGACGCCTTCGCGCTGAACCGTTGCCGCTACCAGCACGATGAAGGCGCCGGCCGGCCCGCCGATCTGGAAGCGGCTGCCCCCCAGCGCCGAGACGATGAAGCCGCCGACGATGGCGGTGAACAGGCCACGCTCCGGCGTCACGCCCGAGGCAATCGCAATCGCCATCGACAGCGGCAACGCGACAATAGCGACGGTCAGGCCGGCCATGAAGTCGGCCTTGAACTGCGGCAGGCGGTAACCCTCGCGCCAGACCGTCACCAGTTTTGGCGTGAACAATTCGGAAAATGTCGGCTTTGCCGACCTCTGGGCCGACTTCTGGGCCGGTTGATGCACTGCCCGCTGTGTCTGATCCATGGCCTTCGGCTCCAGAAGGCGGCGGGATCGTCGGCAGGACTGTCGGCGGTCGCCGTCGCGACTTTATGCCGGCTCAGCTTTCGGATCTGGCGGCACGACTGGCTTGAGGCGCACGCCCCTGCCGCCGCGCTCGCTGGTCTGGTTCTCGCCGATCAGTTCCACCCCGGCCTCGTCGAGAGCCTGGATGACCTTCATCAGCGTATCGACCACGCCCCTGACCACGCCGTCGCTCGCCTCCATGCGCTGGATGGTCGGAAGCGAAACGCCGGCGCGTTCGGCGAGCGTCTTCTGATCGATGCCGGCCAGCGCCCTTGCGGCGCGCATCTGCGCGGCAGTGATCATCGGCCGAAATCCCCGTCTGAGTCTGCAGATCTAGCGTATAATACCATCATTGTGATGTTTCAAGCATCAATAGGAATGTTTGAGACGTAACTGCCGTTGCCTGCATGACCATTTTTTCAGATACTTCCTGAGGAATGCGAGTTAGAGATGTTCCATCTGGGGCAGGGGGGTAACGCGGTTGACTAGCTTGAGGACCATCATGAGATCGGCATGGTTGCTGTCGGTGGTTTTCCTGCTGACGGGCTGCGGACACCTGATCAACAGGCTTATCTGACGGCGACCGGTCAGGCGCTATCGCCCTGCCCGCGCCATCGTTGCAGAGCCCGCGCCGCCAGCCAGCACAGCATCGCCCAGGCGAAGCCGGCGCACCAGCCGGCCAGCACATCCGATGGCCAGTGGACGCCGAGATAGATGCGGCTGACGCCGACCAGCACCGCCGTCAGCACGGCGAGCGACAACACATAGATCTTCGTCACCCGGCCTGGCAGGAAGCGGGCCGCCAGCGAGCCGAGGGTCAGATAGGTCACCGCCGACAGCATGGCATGCCCGCTTGGGAATGAGAGCGACGTCTCGTTGACGAGATGCGAAACCAGCTCGGGCCGCGGCCGGTCGACGCCGAGCTTCAGCAGGCTCGACAGCACCTGGCCGCCCGCCACAGCAACGAAGATGAGCAGCGCCGTCGCCGGCCGGCGGATCAACAGAAGATAGACGATCGTCGCTGCCGTGATCAGCACCAGCACGGCTGAGCTGCCAAGGCTGGTGATGTCGCGCATCGCGCCCTCCAGCCAAAGCGGGCCGATCGGCACCCCCGGGCGGCCCGGCTGGCGGAAGGCGAGCAGGATTTCGGTGTCGAAGGCGTGCGGCGTGGTGGCCCGCGCCACCTCCATCAGCTCCTCGAACCCCCACAGGCAGCCGGCGATGACCAGACCGGCCAGCAGCACCGGGAATTCGACCCGGTTCATGAAAGCGTTCGCGGCGTTCTTCATCGGCAACTCGCCTGTTACAACCGCCCTTGCAGATAGGGCCCGAGCGTGATCAGCGCCACGGCGGCGATCGCCAGAACGATGCCGGTCGCCTGCAGCGCGTTGACGCGCTCGCCGAAGAAGGCCAGGGCGACGACATTCACCGACACCAGCTGGATGACGGCCGAGAGGCTGAACGACACCGACATGCCGAATTCGCGGATCAGCCGCAGCATGACCAGATTGCCCAGCGAATAGAGCGCCAGCGTCAGCAGGATCTTGCCGAGGCTCGGCGCCAGACCCCATTGCTTGGCCGCCGTCGCCGCCAGCAGGAAGATCACCGTCGAAAAACCAAGCTGCAGCAACCCCGAAAAGCTCACGTCCCACCCCTCTCGAAGCGGCTCGCGCCGCGTGTCTCGCGGACCTTGTTTCCGAAGCGCGCCGGGACGTCAAGCGACGTTGATCAAACGTAGGTCTTGGCAACAGCAAGAGGGAAGCTCAATGTGCTGGCATCGCCCAGCTATCGATTGAAGGGCGGTCAGGGGGCCATGATTCGTTTTTTTCAAGACTTGGCGCGGCGCTGGAGCGAGCTTTCTCTTGCCCTGCAATTCGTCATTGCCGGCGGCTTTGGCCTGCTGGCCGTCATGCTGGTGGTGGGCGCCTGGGTGACGACACAGATCCGGGAAGGCGTCATGCGCAATTCAGCCGCCACGACGGCCCTCTATGTCGACAGCGTGATTGCGCCGCTGCTGCCCGACTTGCGCAAGAGCCAGGAGCTCAGCGACTCCGTCAAGCAGGCGCTCGACGAAACGCTTGGCCAAGGCGCGCTCGGCAAGCGCATCGTGTCGTTCAGGCTCTGGCGCCGTGACGGCACGGTACTCTATGCGAAGGAGGCGGCCTTGATTGGCCGCCGCTTCGATCCGAGCGTCGGTCTGCGGTCCGCCTTCCAGGGCAACGTCGTCGCCCAATTCGATACGTTCGATGAGAACGAAAGCCAGGAACAGGCGATCGGCGTGCCGTTGCTGGAGATCTACAATCCCGTGCGCGAGCCCTGGTCCGGCGAAGTGGTGGCCGTCACCGAATTCTATGAGATCGCCGACGACTTCAAAGCCACACTGGCTTCCGCTCTCCTGTCAAGCTGGCTGATCGTGGCCAGTGCCACCCTGGCGGCATTTCTGCTGCTGTCCGGCATAGTCTTGCGCGGCAGTCGCACCATCGACGATCAGCGCGGGGCGCTGCGCCGCCAGGTGTCGGAGTTGCAGGGCCTGGTGGCGCAAAACAGCGCCTTGCGGCTGCGCGTGCAGCGGGCGTCCCGCCGCGCCACCGCGCTCAACGAAAGCTACCTGCGTCGCATCGGCGCCGACCTCCATGACGGTCCGGCCCAACTTGTGGCGCTGGCGGCGCTGCGCATGGACAGTCCGGTATTTTCCGGCGATGGCCATTCAAGCGAAAGCCGAACGACCGAGGTCGCGATGATCCGCAAGACACTGGAGGATGCGATGCGCGAAATACGCGGTATCTGCACCGGCCTCGTCCTGCCGCAGATAGAGACGGCTGCCGCAACGGACATTCTACGGCTGGCCGTCAACGAACACGAGGCGAGGACGGGAACGTCCGTGAGACTCACGCTGGCCGGACAGTTGCGAGAGCCCGGCGCCTCTGAGAAGATCAGCATTTACCGCTTCGTGCAGGAAGGGCTGAACAATGCCTATCGCCACGGGCGAGGCAAGGATCAGGCGGTGACTGCCGGGATGAAAGGTGGCAG
The DNA here is from genome assembly GCF_056781655.1 of Mesorhizobium bavaricum. Lineage (NCBI taxonomy): Bacteria > Pseudomonadati > Pseudomonadota > Alphaproteobacteria > Hyphomicrobiales > Phyllobacteriaceae > Mesorhizobium > Mesorhizobium bavaricum. The sequence continues at coordinate 1,110,930 of NZ_CM165566.1, forward strand.
GCTCTTTGTCGAAGTATCGGACGGTGGGCCAGGCTTCGATCCGGCACGGGTCGAGGGGCTTGGCCTCGCTGGCCTCAGAGAGCGGGTTGAAAGTATTGGCGGCCAGTTCGAAACCGTGACCGGGCCGCAAGGCACGCGATTGGTGATCCGTTTATCGGTCGAGGAGCAAGCATGATTGGTGCCATTCGTATCGCCATTATCGACGATCATCCCCTCTTCCGCGAAGGCGTGACGCGCAGCCTGACGGAACTCGGAGGCTTCGAGATGGTTGGCGAGGGTGCCACTGCGCAGGATGCCGAACGCATCGTCTCGACGATACAGCCCGACATATTGCTGCTCGACATCTCCATGCCGGGCGGCGGTCTGGCCGCAGTTGCGGCCATCCTTGACGGCCATCCCGCCCAGAAGATCGTCATGCTGACCGTTTCGGAGGCCAATGCCGATGTGACCAGGGCCCTGAATGCAGGGGTGCGTGGCTATGTCCTCAAAGGTATCGGGTCGCGCGCGCTGGCCGACATTCTGCATAACGTGGCGGCCGGCGAAAGCTATCTTTCGCCGACGCTGTCGGCCCGCCTGCTTTCGGATCTCCAGTCCCTGCAGCCGACCAACGGCATAGAGGACCGGCTGCGGCAACTCACCGAGCGACAGGCAGAAATTCTGCGGCTGGTGGCGGAGGGGCTGAGCAACAAGGAAGTGGCCTTGCGGCTGGCGTTGCAAGAGAAGACCGTGAAGCATCACATGACCGGCGTGCTCTCGAAACTCAACGTGCGAAACCGCACTGAAGCCGCCTTGATGATGCGTGAGGCGCGCGACCGAGACCGGAACCATTCGTAGAGGCTTCCGTCAGCGCACTGCTGGAAAACCGGGTGACGCCGGACAAAAACGAGGTCACCTCCGCCGGGGGCGGCGGAGGTGACGTGTGAAGCCGGCCGTTGCCTGTTGGCCGACTTCACAAGGCCTTGAGGCGGCTGACATCCGCCGGCGTGGCCTGGCGATCGATGATCGTACGCCCGAGCGCATCCTCCATCCTAAAACGGCCGTTCTCGATCGTTTCCGTTATGCCGTCGGGATGCTGGACCGTGATCTTGTTGCCGTCCACGTCAACCTCGTCACCGGTCTTGGCGTTGACATGATGGCCGTTGTCGTTCTGCCCCTTGCCGGCCCCTGCGCTGTTTCCCTTGCCGTTGCCGCCGCTGCTGTTGCCGCCGCTGTTGCCACCATTGCCGTTTCCGCCACCGCCACCGCCCCCGCCGCCGTTTCCGCCGCCGCCACCACCGCCCTTGCCGGCCTGTGCACTCGCGGCGTGGATCCCCGGGGCGTAGCCGTGGAAGTCAATCTGATAGGGAGCGATGATCAACGCCAGCGCGGCTGCCGATCTGAGTGCCAGCCGGCAACAACGGGGCGTGGTCGATCTGTGCATCCTGATCTCCGTCGATTGAGCTGGCGCGCCCACCGTCGACGTTGCAGTTGCAGCAGCATCGCCGAAAGAAACGATCCCCGAAAGCCGCATCCGACCGTTGCGCTTGTCACCTAGGACCTTTGCAAGCGCAAGATTGGACTAAAGTCCCAAGAGTGTGATAATAAATGCCTTCTATGAACGGCGGCGACCGCCATCGCCGACGGGAAACTGGCTTTCCTGACGCCGAGCGGCGGCAGACGCCGAACATCAAGTCACCTCCGCCGGGGGCGGCGGAGGTGACTTGTAAAACCTTCACAAAGCTTGGAGACGACTGATGTCGTCCGCCGTCGCCGGACGTTCGACAATCGTGCGGCCGAGTGCATCCTTCATCTCGAAGCGACCGTTCTCGATCTCCTCCGTGATGCCGTCGGGATGCTCGACCTCGATCTTGTCGCCTTCCACTTCGACCCTGTCGCCGGTTGCCGCATTGACATGACGCCCAGCATCGTCGTGTCCTTCGCCGGGACCGGAATTGCCGCCATCCCCGTCGTTTCCGTTGTTGCTGTTGCCAATCCCGCCGCTGCCGCCACCTTGTCCGCCATCCTTGGCATGCGCGCTTGCCGCAACGATGCCAGGAGCCGCGCCGTGGAAAGCGAGTTGACAGGGGGCGACGGCCAGCGCCAATGCCGACGTCGCCCTCAGCGCCAGCCAGCAATAACGGATCGTGATCGATCTGCGCATCCTGGTCTCCTCTTCAATCGGGCCGGCGGATTCAGGCAGGCGGATTTCAGGGCCGGTGTTCGCAAGCGGCCGACCATCGCCGACATCGCCGCCTCGCGTAACCGGCCCACGACCGATGCGATGCCGCCAAGGGACCTTTGCCGGGTCTGACAAGGGACCTTTGTCCCAGCGCTTCCTGCTGCTCGCAGAATGCTTGGCCAACGGCGCGCAATGCCTGTTGCGGCTGAAGGGTCCTTGGTGTCACGAAAATGTGATCCGGCGACTATAAGGGGTTGAACAGGCAACCCGCTCCAGCCACCCTAAGCCAGAGGCAAGCCCGATGACCGAACACCGCTCCCCCGACGCCAAATTCCGCACCAGCCTGCTTGAGGAAAATGACGGCCCGGCCACCAATCCCACCGACAACCGCACCATGGGCGAGATCATCGCCGCGCGGTTCTCGCGGCGTGGTTTCCTCAAGGGCTCGCTGGCCGTCTCGGCCATTGCCGCCACCGTCAGCCCACTGGCGCTGGTCAGCGCCGACCAGGCCCGGGCCGCCGAAGGCTCGGCCTTCGCGTTCGACGAGTTGGAGGCCGGCATCGACGACAAGCATCATGTCGCGCCGGGCTACGATGCCGATGTGCTGCTGCGCTGGGGCGATCCGCTGTTTGCCGATTCGCCGGAGTTCGACCCGACCAGACAGACGGCGCAAGCGCAGTCCAGACAGTTTGGCTACAACAACGACTATGTCGGCTACATCGCGATCGACGGCTCGGCCGAACACGGCCTGCTGGTCGTAAACCACGAATACACCACCCCGCATCTGATGTTCCCCGGCATCGTGAAGATCGTCGAGAAGGACGGCAAGAAATCGGCCGACGTCGCGCCGCTCAGCAAGGAGCAGGTCGATGTCGAGATGGCCGCGCATGGCGGCACCATCGTCGAGATCCGCAAGGACGGCGGCAAATGGAAGGTGGTGCGCGACGGCAGGCTCAATCGCCGCATCACCTCCAACACCGAAATGGCGCTGTCCGGTCCAGTTGCCGGCCATGACCGCGTCAAGACCAACGCCGATCCGTCCGGCACCAAGGTGTTCGGCACCATCAACAACTGCGCCGGCGGCGTCACGCCCTGGGGCACCTATGTGATGGCCGAGGAGAACATCCACGGCTATTTCTCCGGCGAATTGCCCGAGGGCCACAAGGAAGCCGCCAATTACAAGCGCCTCGGCATTCCCGAAGGCGCCTATGAATGGGCGGCACACCATGACCGTTTCGACCTGTCCAAGGAGCCGAACGAGGCCAATCGTTTCGGCTGGATCGTCGAAGTCGACGTCAACGATCCGACCTCGACGCCGAGGAAGCGCACCGCCATGGGCCGCTTCAAGCATGAGGGCGCAGAATCGATCGTCGCCAAGGATGGCCGCGTGGTCTTCTATCTCGGCGACGACGAGCGCTTCGACTATGCCTACAAGTTCGTCACCAAGGCGGCCTTCAATCCGAACGACCGCGCCGCCAACAAGGATCTGCTCGACGACGGCACGCTGCATGTCGCCAAGTTCGCCGAGGACGGCTCGGTGGAATGGCTGCCGATCGTCTTCGGCCAGGGCCCGCTGACCCCCGAGAACGGCTTTGCCAGCCAGGCCGACGTGCTGATCGAGACACGGCGCGCCGCCGACCTGCTCGGCGCCACCAAGATGGACCGCCCCGAGGACATCCAGCCCAACGGCGTCAACGGCAAGGTCTATGTCATGCTGACCAACAATTCGAAGCGCAAGGCAGACCAGATCGACGCCGCCAATCCGCGCGCCGAAAACGCCTTCGGCCATATCATCGAGATCGCCGAGGATGGTGGCGATTTCGCTGCCACCACGGGCAAGTGGGAAGTGCTTTTGAAGTGCGGCGATCCGGCGGTTGCCGATGTCGGCGCCACCTTCTCGACGGCAACGACGGCCAATGGCTGGTTCGGCATGCCCGACAATTGCGCGGTCGATTCGGCTGGACGCCTGTGGGTGGCCACCGACGGCCAGGGCCCGGAAGCCACTGGCCGCACCGACGGCCTGTGGGCGGTCGACACCGAAGGGTCGGCACGGGCGACCTCAAAACTGTTCTTCCGTGTGCCGATCGGTGCCGAAATGTGCGGCCCGCTGTTTGCGCCCGATGACCAGACCGCCTTCGTCGCCGTCCAGCATCCGGGCGACGGCGGCGAAGACTGGGAAGCGTTCGGCCGCCCGTCCTACTATGAGGACCTGTCGACGCGCTGGCCCGACTTCAAGCCCGACATGCCGGTGCGGCCGGCGGTCGTCGCCATCACCAAACAGGGCGGCGGCAAGATCGCGGTCTGAAACGCCGGTTCGCAATCTGAAGGAGGGGCTTCGGTGACCCGTGGCTCCTCCTTTTCGTGTGAAATCAGTCAAGCCTCAGGAAAGATTGGCAATTTACACAGGGCGCCCTAGGTCTTTACCAGGAGATCGCCATGCCGAAGTCCGTCTATGACCGTGGCCTGCTCAAACCTGCCGAAGTCGCCACCTTGCAACGTGTGTTCGACGAAGCCTGCCGGCAGCGCGAAGCGCATCCCGAATCGGCCGAGGCGCGCGAACTGGCTCTCACCCTGCTAGCGCTGCACAATGCCGGTATGGTCGAAGAGGACATGCTGATGGAAGCCGTCGGCTTCCGCCGGCTCGAACCGAAGTCGGCCTGAAGCCGGACAAGCGGGTTCGCTCATCCTGCGCGCCGAACCACAGCTGCATTCATCATGCTTCTCAAGCTGAAGCCGATGGTCTCGTACAATCCTATGGCTGCGGCGTTGCTGGCATAGGCGTGAAGACGGGTATCTCGCCGCGCTCACGCCGAAATCAGCGTCAAGCGCCGGATTGGCGGGACACACCGGCTGAGCCGGCAATCCGCTTGGCGATCGCCTTGGCCATGATGCCGGCATTGGCGAAGCAGCCGCGAATGCTTGGCCGCATGCCGGTGAACCACAGGCCGGGCAAGTTCGGATCGGCTTGCCCACCGTTGAAGAGCGGAACGCCCTTGCCGTCGAGCACGCCGAGCTTGCCGACCATGGGCTCCAGCCCGGTGCGGTAGCCTGTCGCGGCAATGACGATGTCGGGGTGGATCAGGTTGCCATTGGCCAGGATCACGCCGTCGCGGATGAAATCCCGTATGGCCGGCACCACGGTGATCTTGCCGGCCTTGATGGCGCTGACGGCGCCATCATCCGCAGCGATCGCGATATAGTCCGAGGTCAGTCGGCTGGCGCCGCCCGACGGAGCGGGCGGCATGCCGAACTTGGTCAGGTCGCCGAAAACCAGGCGCTGCGTTGCTGCCATCAACGCATCGGCGGCTCGCAAGGGCAAGCGCGCCATAAACGGCGAAAGCCGGTGCACGGCGATCTTGCCGATTCGCTTGGGCAGGATGGCGGGGCCGTTGCGGGCCGACAGCCAGATGGCGGCCGTGTCTATGCCGGCCAGATGATTGAGAGCGTCGAAGCCCGAATTGCCGGCGCCGACGACCAGCACCTTCTTGCCGGCATAGTCCTGCGCGTCGCCGAAATCCGCCGCGTGGATGATGCGGCCGGCGAAACCCTTCATCCCCTTCCATTCGGGAATGAAGGGCTGCCTGTCGCGCCCGGTGGCGATGACGACATGGCGGGCCAGGCGCAGTCCGGCGCTGGTCAGCACCGCCCAGTGATCGCCCTTGAAGGCGATCTCTTCGACGGCAACGCCAAACTGCACCGGCAGCCGGTTCTCCTCTCTGAAATCATTCATATGGCTGATGACGACCGTCCTGTGCGGAAAGGCAGGGGTTCCCGGCGGATAGGCAAGACCTGGCAGCGAAGAAAGATCCCGATGTGTGTTGAGGTGCAACTGCCGGTGCCGCCGGTGCCACGGCTCGGCCAGCCGGCTTTCCTTTTCCAGGATCGCCGTCGGCACGCCGGCGTTCATCAGGGCATGCGCGACGGCCAATCCGGCAGCACCGGCGCCGACGACGATTGCCGGCTCAATTGTCACCGGCTGGTCAGCCGCCCATCTGATTGTCGTATCAGCCATTCACTCTCGAGTTCCCTGTTCGACCGTCGCGGCCAAAGCGTCGCAGGACGCTGTAACCGTTTGATCCCCCGCAGGGAGGGATCCATATAACAAACCGCTGCCGATTTTCGAGCCACACGCCGGGGCCGCGGTTGCGCACTATATGGCATATGCGCGATACCAGCGGTAATCAGGTCGCGGCAATGTGATTGATTCGAGGCCTCGGGGGGCTGGCGGGTCTCTGTTATCCCCCACGCGCATGCCCGAAATCGCGTTAGATTTCCGAGGTCATACGCAGAATCAAAGTGTTACAGCACCTTTGCGCGTCCTCGACGCGCGGCGCTGTAGGCGGCACCGGAATCTCGACCATGCCCTCCTTGCGGATCTATTTCGACAAAATCCTTGAGGGCGCCGCACCCAAGGTGGCGCGGCAGGAGCTGTCCCATGTCGAGCGCCTGGCGCTCGTGCGCCGCCATGGCGACTTCTCGCTTGCCTATTCGACCGCGGTCCAAAACAAGCTTTCCTATTTCGGCGATGCCGACGGCTACATCGCCTTCGGCACCAAGATGAAGCATCATTTCGCGCTCGGCGATCCGGTGGCGGACCCACTGCTGCGGCCCGATTACATCAGACGCTTCGTCGAGAGCGCCGGCAGCCCGTGGTTCGTGCAGATCGGCGAACCGACAGCGCGGGTGCTGGCCGGGCTCGGCTACAAGGTCAATCGTCTCGGCATCGACACCCGCCTCAACCTGCCCGACCATGATTTTTCCGGCAAGCGCAACGAGACCGTGCGGTATTCCGAGCGCTGGCTGTTGAAGAAGGGCTTTTCGTTCGCCGAGGACAGACGGACGGTCTTTTTGGATGAAATTGCCCGGCTCTCCGAAAACTGGCGCGGCGACCGCATCGTCAAGCGCTGGGAGATGGGCTTTCTCAACCGCCCGTTCGCCGACCATCTCGGCATCGACATGCGCCGTTTCGTCCTGCATGGCCCCGATGGCGAGCTGATCGCCCTGCTCGACTTCGACCCCCTGTTTGCCGACGGCAAGGTCATTGGCTACACCACGGCTTTCAAGCGCAAGCACATCGACGCCTCGCCGCATGCCGAGATCGGCCTGACCAAATTCGCCGTCGACCGTTTCCGCGAGCAAGGCATCTCGGTGGTCACGCTTGGCCTGTCGCCGCTCGTCGACATCGGGCCAAGCGGATTTGCCGAAAGCGATTTCTGGCGCAACACCTTCCAGCGCGCCTACTCGTCGCCATGGGTCAACCGCCGCAGGTTCAACCTGCAGGGCCAGGCGGCGTTCAAGCGCCGCTTCCACGGTGTCGAAGAGCCGGTCTACATCGCCTTCCGCGAGGGGACTTATATCGAGATGCTGGGGCTGCTGCGGCTGGTCAAGGCCATTTGAGGTCTGAGCGGGACCCCCCTCAGTTGCGCAGCCGGTAGCCGGTCCTGAAGATCCAGGCGACGATCGCGATGCAGACAGCCAGGAAGACGATGGTCATGCCGAGGCTGATGCCGACCGCGACATCGGACTTGCCGTAAAAGCTCCAGCGGAAGCCGCTGATCAAATAGACGACGGGGTTGAACAGCGTCACCGTGCGCCAGATTCCGGGCAACATGTTGATCGAATAGAAGCTGCCGCCGAGGAAGGTCAGCGGCGTGATGATCAAGAGCGGCACCAGCTGCAGCTGCTCGAAACTCTTCGCCCAGATGCCGATGATGAAGCCGAACAGGCTGAAGGTCACCGCCGTCAGCACCAGGAAGGCGACCATCCAGAACGGATGCAGGATGGTGAGCGGCACGAACAGCGAGGCGGTGGCGAGGATGATCAGGCCGAGAATGATCGACTTGGTTGCAGCGCCGCCGACATAGGCAATGACGATCTCGAGATAGGAGACCGGCGCCGACAGAAGTTCGTAGATCGAGCCGACGAATTTCGGAAAGTAGATGGCGAAGGAGGCGTTGGAGATCGACTGCGTCAGCAGCGACAGCATGATCAGCCCCGGTACGATGAAGGCGCCGTAGCTGATGCCGTCGATCTCGGTGATGCGCGAGCCGATGGCCGAGCCGAAGACGACGAAATAGAGCGATGTCGAGATGACCGGCGAGACGATGCTCTGCAGCACGGTGCGGAAGGCACGCGCCATTTCCATCCGGTAGATCGCCCAGACTGCGCGCAGGTTCATGGCTCTCTCCTCACCAGATTGACGAAGATCTCCTCGAGCGAACTGTTTTGCGTTTCGATGTCGCGGAACTGGATGCCTGATGCCTCGAGGTCGCGGATCAGCGAGGCGACGCCCGGCCGCTCGGCCTGGTTGTCATAGGTGTAGGTCAGCTGCCCGCCATCCGGCGACAGCTCCAGCGCGTAGCGCGAAAAAGCCTCCGGAATGGCCGTCAGCGGGCTGCGCAGTTCCAGCACCAGCCGCTTGCGGCCGAGCTTGTGCATCAGTTCGGCCTTGTTCTCGACCAGGATGATCTCGCCGCGATTGATGACACCGACGCGGTCGGCCATCGCTTCGGCTTCCTCGATGTAGTGGGTGGTGAGGATGATGGTGACGCCGTCCTCGCGCAGCCGACGCACCATCGCCCACATGTCCTGGCGCAATTCGACGTCGACGCCGGCGGTCGGCTCGTCGAGGAACAGGATGCGCGGTTCGTGCGACAGCGCCTTGGCGATCATCAGCCGGCGCTTCATGCCGCCCGACAGCGTAATCGCCTTGGCGTCCTTCTTGTCCCACAGCGAAAGGTCGCGCAGCACCTTCTCGACGAAAACCGGGTTGGCCGGCTTGCCGAACAGGCCGCGGCTGAAATTGACCGTCGCCCAGACGCTCTCGAAAGCGTCGATGGTCAGTTCCTGCGGCACCAGTCCGATCAGGCTGCGCGCGGCGCGGTAATCCTTGTTGATGTCGTGGCCGTCGACGGTGACGGTGCCCGACGAGCGGTTGACGATGCCGCAGACGATCGAGATCAGCGTCGTCTTGCCGGCGCCATTGGGGCCGAGCAGCGCGAAGATCTCGCCGCGCTCGATATCGAGGTTGACTTCCTTGAGCGCAGTGAAGCCGGTGGCGTAGGTCTTGGAGACCCCGGAAATGGACAGGATGGAGGGCATGTTTGAAAACGGCTGCCTGAAAGAGGTCCCCTGATATAGGCTGTATGTCGGTGCGTGCAACCGCAAGTCGGTGCCGCTGCTGACAGTTCTCGACAATCGTTGCAGGACGGCCAGTGCGGCGGCGGTTACAGTCCGTTCATGACCAGAAGACGGCCGAGATCAGGCATGCTGTCCGTCCGGCGTGAACACGGTGCGGCGGATGCACTTGGCGAGGCGCCGGCCACTGGCGCATAGGCTGGGCTCTGCGGCGCATGCGTCATCTTGGCCGAGCGCTGCGGCGTTCCGCCTCGCGGCGGGACGCCGCTTTGACCGACCAACGCGACAGGCCTATTCTTGCGTCATTAGAAGCAGCCGGAGCCCAGCATGGACCCGCTCATCCTGTCGCGCATGCAATTCGGCGCGAACATTTCGTTCCACATCCTGTTTCCGACGATCACCATTGCGCTTGGCTGGGTGCTGCTGTTCTTCAAGCTCCGTTACAACGCGACAAACGATTCCGCCTGGATGCGCGCCTATTTCACCTGGGTGAAGGTGTTCGCGCTGTCATTCGCCATGGGCGTGGTGTCGGGCGTCACCATGAGCTTCCAGTTCGGCACCAATTGGCCGGGCTACATGGAAAAGGTCGGCAACATTGCCGGGCCGCTGCTGGCCTACGAAATCCTCACCGCCTTCTTCCTGGAAGCCGCCTTCCTCGGCATCATGCTGTTCGGCTTCCGCCGCGTCTCCAACCGTATCCACACGATGGCGACCGTGCTGGTGGCCGGCGGCACGACCCTCTCGGCGTTCTGGATCATCGCGCTCAATTCCTGGATGCAGACGCCGGCCGGCTTCGAGATGCGCGACGGCGTGGCGCACGCCGTCGACTGGTGGGCGATCGTCTTCAACCCGTCGATGCCCTACCGGCTGGTCCACATGCTGCTCGCCTCCGGGCTGACGGTATCGTTCCTGGTCGCCGGCCTGTCGGCGCTGCGCTATCTCAATGGCGACCGTTCGGAATCGATGTGGAAGGCACTGCGCACCGGCGTCTTCACCGCCGCAATCCTGATCCCGATCCAGATCCTGGCCGGCGACCAGCACGGGCTGAACACGCTGGAGCACCAGCCGCAAAAGATCGCCGCCATGGAGGCCAACTGGAACACCGGCCCCAACGTGCCTCTGGTGCTCTTTGCCCTGCCCGACGAGGCGGCCAAGGAGAACAGGTTCGAGATCGCCATTCCCGACGGCGCCAGCCTGGTGCTGCGGCACAGCATCAGCGGCGTGGTGCCGGGGCTGAACGACTATCCCGGCAACCATCCGCCGGTCTTCCCAATCTTCTGGAGCTTCCGCATCATGGTCGGCACGGGACTGCTGATGCTCGCCGTGTCCTGGTCGGCCGCCTTCTTCCTCAAGCGCCGGCACAGCCTGCCGAAGCCGCTCGCCATGCTGATGGTGCCGATGGCGCTATCGGGCTGGCTGGCGACGCTGGCCGGCTGGTACACCACCGAAATCGGCCGCCAGCCCTGGCTGGTGACCGGCGTGCTGAAGACCGCCGACGCCGTCGGCCCGGTGGCCGGCAGCCATGTCGCGCTGACGCTTGCGATCTACCTCATTCTCTATGTGCTCTTGTTGATCGCCTATCTCGGCGTGCTGGTGCATCTGGCGCTGAAGGCGGCGAAGGACGGTGATTCATCGCCGCTGCCGGGCGTGATGAACGCAGCTCTGTCGCAGCCGGCGGCGGGCGAGTGAGGAGAAGAAAATGACCTTCGACTGGCCAACCCTGCTGCCGCTGATCTTCGCCGGCCTGATGGGCCTCGCCATCCTGATCTACGTCATTCTCGACGGTTTCGATCTCGGCATCGGCATTCTGTTCGCCGCCGCCGAGGACGCCGAACAGGACACGATGATCGCCGCGATCGGTCCGTTCTGGGACGCCAACGAGACCTGGCTGGTGCTGGCCGTCGGCCTGCTGCTGGTCGCCTTCCCGCTGGCGCACGGTGTCATCCTGTCCGCGCTCTACATTCCGGTGTTCGTGCTTTTGATCGGGCTGATCCTGCGTGGCGTCGCCTTCGATTTTCGTGCCAAGGTGCCGAGCGGCAAGAAGCATCGCTGGAACCGTATTTTCTTCCTGGGTTCCGTCATCGCCTCGCTGGCGCAGGGCTATATGCTGGGCGTCTATGTGCTCGGCCTCGACGTCGGCCTGGGCGGCATTGCGTTCGGCGTGCTGGTGGCGTTCTGCCTTGCCGCGGCTTACGCGGCGATGGGCGCCGCCTGGGTGATCTACAAGACCGAAGGCGAGTTGCAGAAGAAGGCGGTGCGCTGGCTGCGCACCGCACTGGTGGTGACCGCGCTCGGCATGGCCGCGGTGTCGCTGGCGACGCCCTTCGCCAGCCCGCGCATCTTCGACAAATGGTTCGTCTGGCCGTCGATGCTCTATCTGTCGCCGCTGCCGATCCTGTCGGCGCTGCTGTTCCTGTGGCTGTGGCGGCAAACCTTCCATCTGCCGAGGCCCGACGACCGCCATTCGCTGACGCCGTTCCTGACGCTGGCCGCCATCTTCGCGCTCGGCTTTGCCGGGCTCGCCTGGTCGTTCTATCCGTTCGTGGTGCCCGATCGTCTGACCATCTGGCAGGCGGCTTCGGCGCCGGAAAGCCTCGCCATCATCCTGGCCGGCACCGTGGTCGTGCTGCCGGTCATCATCTTCTATTCGTTCTATGCCTACCGGGTGTTCGGCGGCAAGGCGACTGACCTGACCTACGACTGAGAGTGGTTGAAAGCACTGACCTTCGCAGCGAGGTACCCCCTCTGCCCGGCAGGGCAGAGGGACGCGCTGTCCCGCCGATATCTCTTCGATAAGCCGGCTCAGTTGCTGGCCGACAGCACCAGCACCGGCTTCTCGCTGTAGAGCGCCGGGAACAGCTGCTTCAGGTTCGCCACCTTGGGCAGGTCGTTGTAGACGATGTAGGGATAGGTCGGGTTCAGCGTCAGGAAGTCCTGGTGATAGTCCTCGGCCGGATAGAAGGTCTTGCCGGTTTCCAGCGTGGTGACGATCGGCTTGGAGAAGACCTTGGCCTGGTCGAGCTGGGCGATGTAGCTCTGCGCGATCTTCGTCTGTGCATCGTTTTCGGCAAAGATCGTCGAGCGGTACTGCGTGCCCGAGTCGGGACCCTGGAAATTCAACTGGGTCGGGTTGTGGGCGACCGAGAAATAGACCTGCAGCAGCTGGCCATAGGTGACCTTTGAAGGGTCGTAGGTGATCTCGACGGATTCGGCGTGGCCGGTGCGGCCTGAGCCGACCGTCTCGTAGACGGCTTCATCCTTGCTGCCGCCGGTGTAGCCGGAGACGGCCTTGCTGACGCCCTTGACGTGCTGGAACACGCCTTGCACGCCCCAGAAACAACCGCCGGCAAAGATTGCCTTTTCACTGCCGCTGGCCGCCTTTTCATCGATCGACGGCGGCGGGATCACCACCGCGTCCTCCGCGGAAACGGCCGGCGTCAGCCAGAAGGCGGCGCCCGCGGCGGCAAGGGCGAGGGCTGCGAGCGCGCTCCTGAAGACATTCGACGATCTGGCAGCTGGTTTTTGCATGTCGGTCATGGCTGAGCTCCTGTGACGTCCATCCTGTGGAGTCTATTGGATAAGAGTGGATCATGCGACGGGTGAGTCGTGGGCGAGGCCTCACTTTCACGTGCGTCCGGATTCAGCCCTGGTCGGGACCGAATCCGGAAACCGCGCTAATTGGCCGGAGCCATGGCATCCGCTGCCGGTTTCATGGCGTCGACGGCAGGCTTCATCGCATCGGCCGCTGGCTTCATGGCCTTGGCGGCGGGCTTCATGGCGTTCGTGCTCATCGCGTCGGGCGCCATCGCGCCGGCAGGCTTCATCGCATCGGCCGCTGGCTTCATCGCGTCGGCGGCGGGCTTCATCGCGTTCGTGCTCATCGCGTCGGGCGCCATCGCGCCGGCCGGTTTCATCGCATCGGTCGCCGGCTTCATCGCATTGACGGCGGGCTTCATGGCGTTGGCCGCGTCGTCGGCACGAGCGATGCCGCCGGCAAACAGTGCCGTCGAGCACAGAGCGAGAGCGAGCGCCGGCAGCGTCAGGCGGGAGAAAGTGGTCATGATGGTCTCCTTTGGGGGTTGGTCATTGATGGCCCACCTTTCGGTGGCCGGGCTGTTGCGGCGCCGCTCTTGCGGCGTAGCGCGGGCCGTTGTCTGCGCATGATCCTTTCCGGGATCATGCGCAGGGGAACTTCAGTTGGTGGCGGCGGCGAGGATCGGTCCGCCGCCTGGCGACTGCACGAGCACGGCGGTGCTCAGTCCGTCCGAGGCCGCCGGCACATCCAGCGCCGTCGCGGTGCCGGTCCAGCTGCCGAGCTTCTTCAGCGCATGTACGACATTGGCGTGCGGCAAGGTGCGGCCGGTGTTTTCGCCACGCGCCACCGGCACCTCGATCACACCCTTGGCATAGCTAACCAGCCAGACATCGGCCCGGCCACCCGGCGCCGAACCGGCGCCGATGCTGACCTTGCCGCCATCAAGCGACAGCGACGGGCCGCTGATATGGCCGGCGCTCGAGATCAGGTTCTGGATTTCGCCGGATGCGGCGCCGACGACATCGGTATGGCCGTTGACCACCACCTGTGGGGTGAACGGGCCGTCATGGCCGAGCGGCGGCTCGTAGGTGACCTGGCGCTGGGTGAACTCCTGGCGGCCGAACGTATCCTTCCAGCCGAGATAGTCCCAGTAGGTGACGTTGAACGACAGTGCCAGCACGCCGGGCTGGTCCTTGACCTTGATCAGATTGGCATTGGCCGGCGGGCAGGACGAGCAGCCCTGGCTGGTGAACAGCTCGACCACGGTGAGCGTCTGGGCAGCGGCCGCGCCAAGCGACACTGCCAGCGCAAGCGCTCCCAGGCTGGACACTGCGACGAACTTTCTGGATCCCGACATCGGCTTGCTCCGTGGGTGGCGACGCCCGGATGCGCCGCTGATATCCCCACTTCGCCGCTGCCGCGGATTTCGTTACAGCGCTCACCGGTTTGTGATCGGGTTCGTTTCCCTTCTCCCGCTTGTGGGAGAAGGTGGATCGGCGCGCAGCGCCGAGACGGATGAGGGGTGTTGGACGGAGTGCCGTCGGTGCCAAGCTGGAACCTGGCGACGAATTTTCATCCGCTCGAGCCTGCGGTCACGCAGCTCATGCCACAGCCTGTCTTCCGCCTCTGTCATTTCGCGTCGGAGCGAACGGGCAAAGCTGCGTTTGGCCGGAGGGACAGGTTGATGCGGGATAGTGGCAGATTAACCGGCCGTTGCGTTCCGTCCGGCACCCCCTCATCCGTCTCTGCGCTGCGCGCCGATCCACCGCCCTGGGCGAGTCACGGGTCTCGCCCGCCCTTTGGCCCCACAAGAGGGGAGATCGGCAGCGTCGGCCCTACTGCGTCAGCAGCGTATCGGAGGGCCGCTTGTTGAAGTCGCACTTGCCGGTGACGTTGTAGAAGAAGTCGGCCTGGGTCGTGCCGACCGCGGCACTCGTCGGCACCGTGGAGCCGCCGTCTTCCCAGGCCTGGCTGCTGGGCTGGCCGCAGGGCACTGCGGTGAAGATGTCGACGATCTGGCCGGTCGCCACCTCGGTGCCGTCGATATAGAGCCGGTTGGAAGTGGCCGGATCGTTCGACTTGAGGTTTTGCGGGTTGCCCGACGGCACGTTCATCTGCAGGTAGAGGCCGCCCATCTGGCTGACGTCGATCGCCGCGCCGGCGCTGTTGGCCGGGTACATGGTGTTGGCGCAGGTGGTCAGGTATTTCTTGTTGCCGCTGGTCTGGGTGATCCCGCCGGTGGGCACATTGTTGAAGTTGTTCACAGTGCTGGTCGAGCAAACCTGCGACTGGACGACCGTGCTGATGTCGGCGCCGCCATTGTTGGTGATCGTGGATACGGTGGTCGTGCCGTAGCCTTTCGGATCGCCAGCGCCATTATAGGTGTAGGTGATCGTCATCAGCGGCTTGGCCACGGTCGCACCGAATTGCGTGCCGTACAGCGTCATCGTCTTGTTCCACCAGCCCGACACCTTCTCGACCTTGAAGGTGCTCTGCACCAGCGCCGGCGTCTTGCTCACCGCCGACCCGACGGCGACCGGCACAGCGGTGATCCTGGCGATCTGCATGAAGACGGTCGGCATGGAGAAGCTTGCCGTGGCCTGCGCGGTGGCGGTGCCGCCGGCGTCAACCACGAAGTTCTTCAGCGTCGTGGTGCCCTGTCCACCGTTGGCGTCGTAGGAAGTCTGCAGCGCCACCTGGCGCTGCGCCAGCGTCGAATTCGTCGCCATCGTGGTGATCGACAGGATCGCGGCATCAAGCGCTGCCTGCATGTTCGACCGGGTCTGTACCGCCGAGGTGTAGTCGACCGAAAAGCCGATGGCGGCAAGTATCGGCATCATGCTGAGGACGAGTATCGGCGCGAACGAGCCGCTCCTCGACCTGATAAACCTGCCTGCTAACCCCCGCATGCCGTAATCCTTACAACCGAATATCTCCTGTCGCTAACATGCCACTCACAAATTATGCTCTAACGGACTTGGTTAAAATTTATCGACTTTCTGACAAATCCCAGGGAAAAGCCGACAAGTGCCCGTGCTGGCGGCGGGCTGCGCCGCTTGCCCGGGCAAGCTGCCCCTGCTAAAGCGCGCGACATGAGCACGCCCCTCGACCACATCCGAAATTTCTCCATCGTCGCCCATATCGACCATGGCAAATCCACGCTTGCCGACCGGCTGATCCAGCTGACCGGCGGGCTGGAGCTGCGCGACATGAAGGAACAGGTGCTGGACTCGATGGACATCGAGCGCGAGCGCGGCATCACCATCAAGGCGCAGACGGTGCGGCTGAAATACCGCGCCAACAATGGCGAGGACTATATCCTCAACCTGATCGACACCCCCGGCCATGTCGACTTCGCCTATGAAGTGTCGCGTTCGCTCGCCGCCTGCGAGGGCTCGCTGCTGGTCGTCGACGCCTCGCAGGGCGTCGAGGCGCAGACGCTGGCCAATGTCTACCAGGCGATCGACAACAACCACGAGATCGTCGTGGTGCTGAACAAGGTCGACCTGCCGGCCGCCGAGCCCGAACGCATCCGCGAGCAGGTCGAGGAGGTGATCGGCATCGACGCTTCCAACGCCGTGCTGATCTCGGCCAAGACCGGGCTTGGCATTCCCGATGTGCTGGAGGCGATCGTCCACCAATTGCCGCCGCCGCGCGAGGGCGACGCCACGGCCCCGTTGAAGGCGATGCTGGTCGACTCCTGGTACGACGCCTATCTCGGCGTCATCGTTTTGGTGCGCATCATCGACGGCGTGCTGAAGAAGGGCCAGACCATCCGCATGATGGGCACCGGTGCCAAGCACCTGGTCGAGCGCACCGGCGTGTTCACACCGGCCCGCATCAATGTCGACGAACTCGGCCCCGGCGAGTTCGGCTTCTTCACCGGCTCGATCAAGGAAGTGGCCGACACCCGCGTCGGCGACACCATCACCGAGGACAAACGCCAGACGGCCAAGGCGCTGCCCGGCTTCAAGCCGGCGCAGCCGGTGGTGTTCTGCGGCCTGTTCCCGGTCGACGCCGCCGATTTCGAGGATCTGCGCGCCGCGGTCGGGAAACTGCGCCTCAACGACGCGTCCTTCTCCTATGAAATGGAAACCAGTGCAGCACTCGGCTTCGGCTATCGCTGCGGCTTCCTTGGCTTGCTGCATCTCGAAATCATCCAGGAGCGGCTGGAGCGCGAGTTCAACCTCGACCTGATCGCCACGGCGCCATCAGTCGTCTACCGGCTGCTGCTCACCGACGGCTCGATGAAGGAACTGCACAACCCGGCCGACATGCCCGACGTGGTCAAGATTTCGGCCATCGAGGAGCCGTGGATCCGCGCCACCATCCTGACCCCCGACGACTATCTCGGCGGCATATTGAAACTCTGCCAGGACCGGCGCGGCATCCAGGCCGACCTGTCCTATGTCGGCAAGCGCGCCATGCTGATCTACGATTTGCCGCTCAACGAAGTCGTCTTCGATTTCTACGACCGGCTGAAGTCGATTTCGAAAGGCTACGCCTCGTTCGACTATCATTTGACCGACTATAAGGAAGGCGACCTGGTGAAGATGTCGATCCTGGTCAATGAGGAGCCGGTCGACGCGCTGTCGATGCTGGTGCACCGCACGGCGGCGGAAAAGCGCGGAAGGCAGATGTGCGAGAAGCTGAAGGAGCTGATCCCGAACCATCTGTTCAAGATCCCGATCCAGGCCGCGATTGGCGGCAAGGTGATCGCGCGCGAAACCATCTCGGCGCTGCGCAAGGACGTGACCGCCAAGTGCTACGGCGGCGACGTCTCGCGCAAGCGCAAGCTGCTGGACAAGCAAAAAGAAGGCAAGAAGCGGATGCGCCAGTTCGGCAAGGTGGATATCCCGCAGGAGGCGTTTATCCAGGCGCTGAAGATGGGGGACTAAGCGGTCCGGCCCTTGGCCGGACGCATCGACCCGGCGGGTCGATGCGAGCGCAAGTCCGGGTGGGAGCTGCCGAAGGCAGCGGGTCCCACCCCGGGGGTTGCGGCAGTGCTGCAACCCTGTCCAACGGATGTCGCTGATGGGATCGAACGCAACAAGAAACGCGGCAATCTCAGCGGGCGCCACCACCAAGAAAACGGCGCAAGGCCTTGAGATAAGCGGGTCAGCAACTCAGCTGGACCGATTCTGTCGCCGGCTCGAAAAATGATGGCTTCAAAATGGAATGGCTCGTTAAGTCGAACGCGCCCTTCTGTCCCGAATAAGAAATGATGGCGTGGAAGGGTTGGTACGAACCCACTCCAACCCTGAGTTGGTTGCTCGTGCCACAATGGCGGGCTAGAAAAATCGCGCGGCGGACCTTAATCAGTTCGCCAGTGGCCGGCGCGAGGCTCAGGCAATTGTCTCACCGGCATCGCGCCGGCCATTTCCCCGGACGGTGCGGATGGGTGGCGATCACCCGAAGCAGGTGGCGACCTCCCGACACTGCCGCTTTTCGTTTCGCGCCACTCTTTGAGAACGCCCCGCCCTGAAGTATCCTCGGCACGGCTTGGGGGAGATTTCACATGCGTTCCAATTCTCTGGACACCGTCGCCGCGATCGGCCTGGCGATCGGCGGCGCACTAGGCCTTGCCGGCACTTTCGTTGGCAGCGACGCGCTGCGCGAAACGCTGTGGACGATCGACGGTGTGGCCCTCGTGGTCGCGACCGCGCTGCTGACGATCAGATATCAGCGGCTGGGCAATGACTGCGTCGCGGCCGGATTCCTCACCTTCCTCGCCGGCGAGAGCCTGTTGCTTGCCGGCAATGCGGCGGGCCTGCAGGCCAGCGTTCCCTCCTATGTCGGCGGCATCTCACTCTGGGCGGCCGCACTGGTCATGGTCAGCGCGCCGAAAACCTTCGCGCTGTGGATGCGGCTCACCGGTGTCGTGGCCGCCGCGCTGTTTGTCGCCTCAGTGGGCATGATCCTGTGGGGCGCACCCTTGCTGCCGACCTCGTCGCCGCTGCCCGCCGCCGGCTATCCGTTCCTGGTGCTGACCTTCATCGGCTGGATCTGGACCCTGCTCAGGCCTGGGCGGTGATGCGCCCTGACTTCTCTGCTTGTGGGAGAGGTGGATCGGCGCGTAGCGCCGAGACGGTTGAGGGGTGCTGCAAGAAATGAGGCGTCGGTGTTTTCTGGAACACCCCTCATCCGGCCGCTTCGCGGCCACCTTCTCCCGCAGGGGGAGAAGGAAGGCGAACGTTGGCGCCGCCCCTCATCTGGCTGCCGCCATCTTCTCCCCGTGGAACGGGGAGAAGGACGCTGTCACATCCGGTTTCGCGAATTGTCAGCGTTACAGGAAAGGCGTCGGCGTTGCGGCCAGCCTCTTTCTCCCCGTAAACGGGGAGAAATGCCCGGCAGGGCAATGAGGGGCGGCGCCGACTTCGGTGATTGTCGCGCCCGGAAGGCTCAACTTTCAATCCACACCTTCTCAAAATGCTGCTCCAGCGCCTGGTGCTGCTCGCAGCCTTCGATGCCCTTGCGGTAGGTGCGGTAGACCGAGCGCCAGTAGGGTTGGATGATGATGCCGCTGTCGCGCAGATTCTGCTCGATCTTTCCCATGATCTCCTTGCGCGCCTTGGCGTCCGGGGTCGCCAGCGCCTTGTCGAGCAGGGTGTCGAACTCGGGATTGGCGTAGGCGCTTTCGTTCCAGGCGGCGCCGGATTTGTAAGCCAGCGCCAGCACCTGGACGCCGAGTGGGCGGCCGAGCCATTCGGTGCAGGAGAAGGGGTATTTGCTCCAGTCGTTCCAGAAGGTGGCGGCCGGCAGCACGGTGCGCTTGATCTTCAAGCCGGCCTCGCGCATCTGCGCGGCGATGGCGTCGCCGGTGCTCTTTTGCCATTCGACGTCGACGGAGATGAGGTCGAACTCGTGGTCGGCCTTGCCGGCCTCGGCGAGCAGTTTCTTCGACCCCTCCACGTCACGCTTGGCTGGGCCGATATCGGCATATTCGGGGTGCATGGGGCCGACATGGTGGTTGTCGGCGGGCTTGCCGCGGCCGCCGAGACCAAGCGCCAGCACGGCGGAATTGTCGACGGCGAGCTGGGCGGCGCGGCGCACCTTGGCGTCGTCATAGGGCGCGTTGCCGACATTGAAGCGGGCGACGATGGTGGAGCCGGTGGCGATCTCGGAATTCTTGAGCCCCATCTGCTCGGTCTGCGAGACGGCGTCGGAGGCGGTTTCGTGGTCGGTGTCGATCTCGCCGGATTCGAACGCCGACAGCATGGCATTGGGGTCGGAGCCGTAGTCGACCCATTTAATGCCGTCGAGCCAGAACTCGCCCTTCCACCATTTCTCTTTGCGTTTCACCTCGGCGCCGGTCTCGGCATCCCAGCTGACCAGCTCGCAGGGGCCTGTGGTGATGGAAAGGGCCTTCTTGGGGTCGCCGTCGCCCTCATAGGAGCGGTGCATGATCAGCGCCGGATAGTCGGCCATGCCGGCGATCAGCGAGATGTCGGGCTTGGGCAGGTTGAGTTTTATGGTGAAGTCGGCGACCCTGGCGATGCCGCCATCGACCAGCTTCTTGGTGTCGGCATTGACCAGCGCGCCCATGCGCGCGGCGACCGAATTGCCTGCTACCGAGGCGTCGCACCAGCGGGTGAGGTTGTGGATGACATCGTCGGCGTTGAAGGCATCGCCGTTCGACCAGGTGATGCCCTTGCGTACATGCAGCGTCAGGGTCTTGGCGTCGTCGCTCGCCTCCCAGCTTTCGAGCAGCCAGGGCTCGAAAGAGAAGTCGGTGTTCCAGCGCACCAGGTATTCGTTGCAGTGGCGGGCGACGTTGGACATCTCGACGCCGTCGAAGGTACGCGGATCCTTGAAACCCTTGACGTTCATGGCGACGCGCAAGGTGCCGCCGCGCTTGGGCTCGGCGGCGCGGGCAGGGGTGGGGGCGAGGCCGCCAAGCGCCAGGGCGCCGGCGGCGCTGACGCCAAGGCCGGCCATCAAAGCGAGATATTCGCGGCGGCTGATGCCGCCGGTCCTGAAATCGTCGGCGACGGGTTTGGCCTGCGGGTGCAGTTTGCGGTCAGTCAGCATGAATTTCATCGTCGTTCCCCTGTCGTTGGGCGCCCCGGCGGACACATCCAACGCGGTGTGGGCGGACCGCCAGGACGCCGTTGCCTGAGCAGGCGAATGATAGAGCGGGGTGACGCTGGGGAGTGTTCGGTTTTCCGCAGTGATTGTGCGGTGCTCCGCAGGGTTTCAGCCACCGGCGCCTCTCCTCAGCCGCTCAATACGGCCATTCACCTCGGCCCAGCGCCGCAACCGCCGCAATGATCCGCCCAAACGCTTCCGCCGCCGCCGGCACGGTCGCGCGGGCGCGCAGGAAGCTGTGCACCAGTCTCGGCTCCTCGTGCCACCGTGCCTTGCCACCGCTAGCCACAAGGCGGTCGCGATAGGTCTCGCCGTCCGACGACAGCGGATCGCATTCGGCGGTGACGATCACCGTCGGCGGCAGGCCGGAAAAGTCGGTGTCGCGCAGCGGCGAGAAGGTCGGATCGTCCGATGATTGGCGCTTGGCCGAGCGGACGTCGCGGTAGAAGGCGATGTCGTGCAGCGACAGCAGCGGCGCGTCGGCGTGCTCGATGTAGGAGCCGGCGCTCTCGTCGCCGCCGAGTTCGGGATAGATCAGCAGCTGGCCGATCGCGGCGCGGGCGTGACGGCGCGTCGCCTGCGCCACCCCTGCCGCGAGGTTGCCGCCTGCGCTTTCGCCGCACAGCACGAGCGGCAGGCCAGTGCTCGCCGCCGCCCATTCGAAGGCGGTGACGGCATCGTCGAAGGCGGCGGGGTGGACATGCTCCGGCGCCAGCCGGTAGTCGACCGACAGCACGTCGAAGCCGGTGCCGGCGCAGATCTCGGCGCAGATGTCGTCATGGCTGTCGAGCCCGCCGAGGATGAAGCCGCCGCCGTGGTAGTAGAGCACCATCGCCTGCGCGGCCTTGCCGGCAAGCTGGTAGCGGCGGACCGGGATGTCGCGGCCGGCGGCGGCAATCAGGCCGTCGCTGGTCTTGACCCCGGGTGGGCGGCCCCGGTGGAAGGCCCGGCACATCCTGTCGTAGACCGCGCGCTGCTTGTCGATCGGCAGGCCGATGATCTCGGGCGGATACCAGGCATTGACCGCGTCGATATAGGCCCACAGGGCCGGGTCGAGCCGGGCCGCGTATTTTCCGCGCGTGCTTGGTGCGGGAGTCATAGATCGGCGTAGAGCTCCGCCGCGTTTTCAAAAGTGAAGCGCAGCGGCACCGAGCCTTCGACCTGCCAGGCGGTGACGGTCTCACCGGCCAGCAACCGGCAGGCGCCGTCGGTGTCGGTGACGGCGCCGCCATAGAGCCGGTTGGCGAGGTTGAGAATGCCGGTCTGGTGCATGGCGGCACTGCCGCTGCCGCAGGCATCCTTGACCAAGAGCACGCGAAAGCCTTTGGCGACGGCGTCCTTCACGGTGGCGTCGATGCAGGCCTCGGTCCACACGCCGGCAACGACCAGCCATTCGAAGCCGCCAGACTTGAGGTCACGGGCCGCCGGACCCGACCGGAAGGCGCTGGCCTCGGCCTTGATCAGCAGGGCCTCGCCATTGACGGGCGCGACCTCGTGGCAGATTTCGGTCAGCGGATCGCTCTTGTCGGAAAAGGCCGACTTGCCGTCGGCACCCAGCGGATGAAACGGCCGGTCCTGCTTGTCGAGATCGACGATGTAAGCCCAGTGGTAGAGCGGCACATGGTTCTGCCGCGCCGCCGCCTGCAGGCGCTGGACGTTGGCGAGGATGCCGGCAAAGCCTTCGACCAGATAGCGCTGGTCCTGCCGGTGCTCTTCCTGCAGGTCGATGAACACCGCGGCCACCGCGCCGCGCTTGATGGAGATGGGAGCCTTCACGCGAGGAACTCGTCCTCATAAGGAAAGCGCGACAGGAGTTCGGTGCCGGTGTCGGCGATCAGGATCTCGTCCTCCAGCTTGACGCCCTCGCGGCCGCCCTTCTCGCCGATATAGCTTTCGACGCTGACCACCATGCCTGGCACGATATGGCCGTCGCGGCCATAGGTCTCGTAATCCATGGCGTGGGCGATGAAGGGCGTTTCGCCATGCATGCCGACGCCGTGCATGACCGAGGTGTAGCGCTGGTCGACGAAGCGGTCGGGGATTTTCCAGGCCTTTTCGGCGATCTCGCGAAAGGCCATGCCGGGTTTGACGACCCCGATGTTGTGCTGAACCTGGTCGTGCGCCATGCGGTAGAGCGATTTTTGGTAGGGCGTCGGCTTGCCCGGCCCGCAGCGGAAGGTGCGCGAGAAATCCGAGTAATAGCCGTAGCAGCCGATGGTGTCGGTATCGAGCGCCAACAATTCGCCGGGCCGGATCTTGCGGCCGCTGGCCTCGTTGAACCACGGGTTGGTGCGCTGGCCGGAGGTCAAGAGCCGCGTCTCGATGAACTCGCCGCCCTGGCGGATGACCTCGCCATACATGATGGCGAACAGGTCGTTTTCGGAGACGCCGGGCTTGATCGCCTCGCGCACCGCATAGACCGCGGCCTCGGCGCCGGCCATCGACACCTGCAGGCATTTGACTTCCTCCGGCGTCTTCACCGCGCGCACGGCGAGGATTTCGCCCTGGCAATCGCGGACCTCGCAGCCGCGCTTTTCCAGGGCCAGCGCCTGCAGATGGCTGCAACGGTCGAGGCCGAGCTTCATCGAACCGCCGCCATGCTGCTTGAGAAGCTCGGCGATCTCGTCGGCGAACGGGCCGGCGGTCTCGTCGTCGCGGCCGGAGACCGATGACCAGACCAGCTTGGAGGGCCGCGCCTCGTCGATCGTGTCGAGCACCATCGAGACATGGTAGCTCTGCGGGTATTCGAACAGCACGATCGGCCCTTCGGTCGGAATGAAGAAATAGCGGGTCGAGTTGCGCAGGAAATAGCCGAACATGTTGCGCGAGCCGGTGGCGTAGCGCTGGTTGTAGGGGTCGAACAGGACCACGCCGCCATAGCCGGCCGCGCGCATCCAGCCACGCAGTTTTGCCAGCCGGCCTTTACGCAGGGCGTCGGCATCGATGAAGGACGGCTCGGTGTCGGACAGCCACATGCCGCCGGCCGGATCGGCCGCCGCCGGGTGGCGCATGCGATCCTTGAAGTCGACGTCCTCGGTGCTGTCGGGGTCGAATACGACGATGCTCATGGGGGTGCCTGACCTTGCGTGGGTTGCGAGGTCTGAGCATGGCGCAAACGGGGCGGAGGGATTGTGCGGAAAACCGCGTGGGTTATGCGGGATGCCGCTGCACCTCTGGGTCAGATCGATACGCCAGCTTCATCTAAAAGCTAGCGATGAACGACTGCTAACCACCCCATTGCGGGCCATGCGTCATTCGCGGATATTGATGGCATGATTGAATTGGCAGGACGGAACTATGAAGCCACGATTGGCAGTGATGTCCAACGCGATGGCATGTATCTGGAGCTTGTCGACCAAGATAGTCACATAGTCGGCGAGATTTTCTTCTCAGATGTCGATGGGAAGATGACGATTACCTTGTGTCAGGCTGAAGTGCCTGTTGAAGTAGTCGAATGGATGATTGCCAGAGCCAACGTTCGCCTGCCACCAACCGATCCCATCGTCCGCTAACAGCAGATCGGGAAGGGTGCTTTGCAAACTTTCGGAGAAAGAATGATCGGCAAATCGATCCGCTCCATTGAAAGGAGCAAGCCGGGGTTTGGGATCACCGTTCTTTTCTCCGACGGCACTGGGCTTACCGTTTATACAGAAGTGTCGCTGCGCATGAGTGACGCAGCAAGCGGATCGTATATCGAACACGTTACATCCACCGATCAAGAGATTACCCTTCACTTGGGCGGGGATGACTTCGTCGCGATCTCGATCGACCGCCAAAACACGACGCCGTCGAGTTGTTCGTCTACCAAGACACAGACGGCACCTTTGTCGTCGAGAACTAAGCGACCACTTTCCGCCCATTTCAGCCGTTGGCGGCAACCAGCTAGTTGAGTTCTGGTCCTAGTGTCGTCGCGCCAGCTTCGGCGGGTGCCCATGTTCCTCCCTAAAAGCCCTTGCAAAACTCGACATCGAGGCGAACCCGCAGGCCAGCGCCACGTCGCGCACGGCGAGCGTCGAGTGCGCCAGCAGGTCGGCGGCGCGCTTCAGTCGGAGCCGCCGGTAGTAGCCGTTGGGCGAAATGGCGAGTTCGGAGCGGAAGGAGCGCTCGAGCTTGTCGGACGACACGCCGAGCCTGGCGGTGAGTTCGGCCATGCCGAGCCGCTCCTCGACCGCGTCCTCCATGATGGCGATGGCCGACAGCACCAGTTCGTTCTGGACGCCGGTGCGCAGGCGCAGCGGCATCATCTTGCGGTCGATGCTGGAGCGCAGCTGGCTGTGCACGAACCATTCGGCGACGCCGGCGGCGAGCTCGGCGCCATAGTCGCGGGTGATGATCTCCAGCATCATGTCAAGGCTGCCGACGCCGCCGGCCGAAGTGAAGCGCTTGCGGTCGATGACATAGAGGTCGCGCCGCAGCTCGATGTTGGGGAACGCCTCGGTGAAGGCGGCCTGGCTGGTCCAGTGCAAGGTGCAGGCATGGCCGTCGAGCAGGCCGGCGCGCGCCAGGAAGAACGCTGCATCCGCCACCGCGCCGATATGGGCGCCGTTGCGCAGGCTTTTGCGGATCCAGCTGGCGGCGTCCTCGGCGACGAGGTGATCGGCATCGCCGCCCGAGCAGACGACGATGCGGTCGACCTTGGGCGCGGCCTCGGCGTAAAAGCCCGGCTGGATGACGACGCCGTTCGAGGCCTCGACCGACCCTTGCGTAGCCCCGACGATGATCCAGCGATAGCACTGCCGCTTGGCCAGCACATTGGCGGCGCGCAGCGGCTCGATGACGGAACTGAACGCCATCATCGGAAAGCCGGGAAACACCAGCACGGCGAAGGTGAGGGGCGTTTCCGTGGGTTTGGGTGGTTCGCGCGTGGCCATGGCGTCCGGAGCCGGGAGGATCGGGGCGCTACAATTCGGGCAGATGGGGTTCGGGGTCAACCGGGCTGGTGGGCCCTATTACGTGAGAGGTTGGCGCTGCCCCTTTGCCATTAGATCGCGAATACTTTCTAGCCCCCCAGCGCCTGGTCCAGATCCGCGATCAGATCATCGCCGTCCTCGATACCGGCCGACAGCCGTACCAGCGAATCGGAAATGCCGATCTCGGTCCGCTTCTCCGCCGGAATCGAGCCATGCGTCATCAGCGCGGGGTGTTCGATCAGGCTCTCCACCCCGCCGAGGCTTTCGGCCAGTGTGAACAGTTGCGTACGTTCAAGGAAGCGTTTTGTGCCGGCAAGGTCACGGTCGAGCACGGCTGATATCATGCCGCCGAAGGCATGCATCTGCCGTTTGGCGATGTCGTGCTGCGGATGGCTGGCGAGGCCCGGATAGATGACGCGGCGCACGTCCTTGCGGCCTTCCAGCCATTGCGCGATCTTCAGGCCGTTGGACGAATGGCGTTCCATCCTGAGCGCCAGCGTCTTCAGCCCGCGCAGCGCCAGAAAACTGTCGAACGGGCCTGAGATGGCGCCGATGGCGTTCTGCAGGAATTTCAGCTGGGCGGCGAGGTCCTTGTTGTCCCCGACCACGGCGACGCCGCCGATCATGTCGGAATGGCCGTTGAGATATTTGGTCGTCGAGTGGATGACGATGTCGATGCCGAGCTCCAGCGGCCGCTGAATATAAGGGCTGCAAAACGTGTTGTCGGCGACGGTGAGCACACCCTTGCGTTTGGCAAGGGCGGCGACACCTTCGAGGTCGACGATGCGCAGCAGCGGGTTGGTCGGCGTCTCGACCCAGAGCAGCTTCGTCTCCGGGCGGATCGCCGCCTCGACGGCGGCGAGGTCGGTGAAATCGACGAAGCTGACCTTGAGATCGGCCGAGCGCTTGCGCACCCGCTCCATCAGCCGGAAGGAGCCGCCATAGATGTCGTCGGTGGCGACGATATGGGCGCCGGCATCGAGCAGCTCCAGCACGGTGGCGATCGACGCCAGTCCGGAGGCGAAGGCGAAAGCCGCCGTGCCGCTTTCGAGGTCGGCCACCGCGCGCTCGAAGGCGAAGCGGGTCGGGTTCTGGCTGCGGGCATATTCGAAACCCTTGTGCACGCCGGGCGATTGCTGGCCATAGGTCGAGGTGGCGTAGATCGGCACCATCACCGCGCCGGTCAGCGGATCGTGGCTCTGGCCGCCATGGATGGTGCGCGTCGAGAAGGCCAGGCGGTTCTTGCCCGATGATGATGGGCCCGATGGTGGTGTGTTGCTGGTCATCGTGCGCGCCTCAGATGGTTGATCAGGTCGATGCGGGTTATCAGGCCAACGAACTCGTCGCCGTCGAAGATGATGGCGACCTCGTTGCGGTCGAACACCGGCAGCAGCGCGTCCAGGGTCTGGCTGGCCTGCAGCGTGTGAAGGTTGGAGGTCATCGCCGTGCGCACCGGACCGTTGAAGCGCTCCCAGCGGCCGTCATGCGGGCCATCGACCTTGGCCAGGATGTCGCTTTCGTCGACGATGCCGACGAGCTTGCCATTGTCTAGCACCGGCAGCTGCGAAACGTCGGAGCGGCGCATGCGGCCATAGGCGTTGAGCAGGCTTTCGTCCGGACCGACAGCGACGGTATCTCCGGTGCGGTGCGAGCGCATGACCAGGTCGCGCAAATCGCCGTGCTGCTCCTGCTCGGCCAGGCCTTGCTCGGCCAGCCAGAAATCGTCGAACACCTTCGACAGATATTTGTTGCCGCTGTCGCAGACGAAGGTGACGACGCGCTTGGGCACAGTCTGTTCGCGGCAATAGCGCAAGGCGGCCGAGAGCAGCGTGCCCGACGACGAGCCGGCAAGGATGCCTTCCTTCGACAAGAGATCGCGCACCGCCAGCATGCTCTGCTTGTCGGGAATGGCGTAGGCCTTTTTCACCAACGACAGGTCGGCATTGGGTGGCACGAAATCCTCGCCGATGCCTTCGACGGTCCAGCTGCCGGCCTCTTCCATCTTGCCGGTCTTGATCAGCGGCGCCAGCACCGAGCCGACCGGATCGGCCAGCACCATCTCGGTCTTCGGCGACACTTTGGCGAAGTAACGGCCAAGCCCGGTCAGCGTGCCGCCCGAGCCGACGCCGACGACCACCGCGTCGACATCGCCGTCGAGCTGGGCGAAAATCTCCGGCCCGGTCGTCGTCTCATGCGCCAGCGGGTTGGCCGGATTGGCGAACTGGTTGGCATAGAAGGCGCCCGGCACCTCGGCGGCGATCTTCTCGGCCATGTCCTGGTAATATTCGGGGTGGCCCTTGCCGACATCGGAGCGGGTCATGCGCACCTCGGCGCCGAGCGCACGCAGATGCTGGATCTTTTCGCGCGACATCTTGTCGGGCACGACCAGCACGATGCGGTAGCCCTTGGGGATGCCGACCTGGGCGAGGCCGAGCCCGGTGTTGCCGGCGGTCGCCTCGACAATGGTGCCGCCCCGCCTGAGCTTGCCCTGTTTTTCAGCCGCCGCGATCATCGACAGCGCAATGCGGTCCTTGATCGAACCACCGGGGTTCTGGCTTTCGAGCTTGATGAACAGCCGGCATTTGCCGGTGTCGAACTTGGTCAGCTCGACCACCGGCGTCTGGCCGATCAGGTCGAGAACCGACGCATAGGGCGGACGCAGGCGGGACATTGTGCTTTCCGACGCGGCGATCTTGTGCTCGCTCATACCGATGCTCCATGATCAAGCGACCGCCTCGGGGCAGAGCGGCAGCGTATCCTCTTCTCCAGTCCTTTACAGTCGGAAAGAAGATAGATCGTACCAATCAACCGGCCAGATGAGGAATGAAATTCCAGGTTCGCCTCAAGGGCTCCGAGGGTGCGTCGAGAGTCAGGTCAGGCCGAGCCGAGATGGTGGATTCCGAGAACCGGAGCGGAGCGTACTTAAAGTACGTGAGCACCGGAAGCGGAGGAAACAGCCATTCGCAGGCCGGCATCACCTGAATATCGACACACCCTAACCCAGCAGCTGCTTGCTCAGCCTGGCGCATTGAACGCGAATATCCGGGATGGCGTCGATCTCGAAAAAGGTGCCGCGCGTCAGCGGGCCGACCGCCAGGATCTTGGCGGACACGCCGCCGTCGCTGGCGATGATCTCGCAATTGGCCGACACGTCGAGACCGATGCGCAAGGGATCCGGCCGCGCCAGGCCGCGATCGACCAGCGAGCGCACCACGCTGTTCGACGAGGTCGAGATGTCCCTGACGATGCCCGAGCAATCATAGATGCGGGCGACCTCGAACGTTTCGAGACGCTGCGTGTGGCGCGACTGGACCTGGACCGTGAACTCGCCGTTGCCCTCGATGTCGACGACGCGCCCGGCGACAAGGCGGATGCGGCCGGATTGCACCGCCTCGGTGACGCGGGCATAGACTTCGGGCGCCATGCGATGGCGGTGGATGTCCCACCAGGCCTTGGTGTGCTCGACAAAGCGGCGCTTGGCGGAAGCCGGCCAGTTCTGCCAGATCTTCTGGTTGAACGGCCGCAAGCCGTCGACGACGTCGCGCCAGTCGATGCCGGCCTTCTGGTTCTCCTTGATCAGGTCGCGGAACCAGCCGACGAAATAGGACAGCTGGGTGCCCAATGGAATGTCGGCGACGTCGAGTTTGATCGGGTTGCCCTTGCGATGCGGCGAGGGCAGCAGGCCGCGCCGCGACACCGCGATGATGTCGCCGCGATGGCCGCGCTGCTCCAGCGCGAGGAAGGCATCGACCATGCTGAGACCCGTACCCAGCACCATGACGCGGCTGTCCGAGGGCAGTGCCGTGTCGGCTTCCGAGCCCATTCTGATGGCATGCCCTTGCGCCGCCTCCTCGTCATGGCCGGTCGC
Organism: Mesorhizobium bavaricum; assembly: GCF_056781655.1. NCBI lineage: Bacteria > Pseudomonadati > Pseudomonadota > Alphaproteobacteria > Hyphomicrobiales > Phyllobacteriaceae > Mesorhizobium > Mesorhizobium bavaricum. The sequence goes on from NZ_CM165566.1 coordinate 1,140,626, forward strand.
CAGCACGGCGAGATGGGCGACGACGCTGGTGCCGTTGGCGAGTGCCACCTCGACGCCGGACGGGGTGGGCGTGATCGAAAGGCTCTCCTCGCGGATCAGGCGCAGCCGGCCGGTTTCGCGCTCGCGCGATTCCAGATCGTCAAGCAGTTCCTTGAGGTAACGGGCATAGAGGCTGCGCGGCGCGTAGACCGGCGCCTGGTCGGGGGTCGCCAGGCCGCGCTCCAGCAGCCAGCGCCAGAAATTGCCGGGATCGTCGGCATAGGCGCTCATGCCGGCGGCACTGACATTGAGCACATGCGCCGACAGCAATGTCGAATAGGCGATGCCCTGGCCGAAATGCGGGCGCTTTTCGATCAGCGTGACACGCAGATCGGGATTGGGCGATTTCAGGAGATGCGCGGCCATCACGACGCCGCTGGCACCGCCGCCGACAATGATGATCGAGTTGGCGCGCCCGGTCATGCGCAGGACTGCCTTGGCCGATGTGCCGGTGTCAGGCCTGGATTTTCAGCGCCGTCGAAAGCTCGTCGCCAGCCATGTCGCGCATTTCGGCGAGGCTGCGCTGATCGAGCACCTCGGCGATCGCCTGCCGGACCTCGAGCATCAGATGTCGGACTTGGCATGTCGCCTCGTTGCAATCTTCACAGCGCTGGTACTGGGTGCGGCTGGCGCAAGGAATTGGCGCCAGCGGCCCGTCGAGCACGCGCACGACGTGGCCAACCTTGATCTCATCGGCAGGCCGCGCCAGGCGATAGCCGCCATCCTTGCCCTTGCGGCTCTGGACGAAGCCGGCATTGCGCAGCTCGCCGAGAATGGCGTCGAGGAATTTCTTCGGGATGTTGTTGCCGGTGGCGATGTCGTTGACGAAAGCGAGCTGTCCGACCGGCAGTTGCGCGAGGTGTACGAGCGCCTTGAGGCCGTACTTGCCCTTTTTCGTGAGCATGAAATCAAAATTTCTCTGTCATGCGACGGCGCGAAACCATCGGTTGCGAAACGCCTGCCGTGCGTCTCCGCCACGTCCAAGCCCACATGACACATAAATTCTAGTGACATGGTGTACAAGCCGAGAGTTGTTGATTTTGCTTCGTTTTCAAACCGCTACGGCCATTTTGTCAGGACTTTGTGCCCGCGGGGACACAAAAGCGTACGATTTTGGCGCCCGAAGCGCGTTGCCAGCGAAGATCGCGATGTGGTGGCCGCTCATCGTCGCCTCCAGTTCCCAATGTCGATATAAGATTACTATACTTACCCCCGAACACGCGAAACGAGGGTTTTAATTCCACGGCTGTTTGAGGCATGGATTTGCCTGAAATTGGGCGGGATAGGAATTCTCGTTCGCGGTGGGTAGCGCGGACCGTTGTCGATAGGCCAGCCCCTCCTGACGCAGTCGAGAGGTTCGCAAAGCGCTCCCATTCCCGGCAGGCTGGTCGTCGGGACAAGTCGGCCGCAGCCACCCTATCCGCTTCAGCAGCCCGCCACCGGTAGCTTTTTTCTAACAAGACCGCTTCGGCTAGAAGGATTTAACTCTACAAGAACGATAGAATTAGCTGACTATCATGGGGCATTCCGATTTTCTCTTTTTCAGGAGCCCTTCATGTCCACCATTTCGCGACGCATCATTCTCCTCTCATCGGCGGCACTTGCGGGTGCTGCGTTCCTCAGCCCGGCCTTTGCCGACGACCTCAAGATCACCATCGGCTACCAGACGGTGGTCGAGCCCTCGAAAGTGCCGCAGGCCGACGGGACCTATGAAAAGGCGACCAAGGCAGCAATAGACTGGCGCAAATTCGATTCCGGCGCCGATGTCATCGCCGCGGTCGCTTCCGGCTCGGTCGACATCGGCTATGTCGGCTCGAGCCCGCTGGCGGCAGCGGCCAGCCGCGAGCTGCCGATCCAGACCATTTTCATCGTCGGCCTGATCGGCGAATCCGAGGCGCTGGTCGCCCGGAACGGCGCCGGCGTCGAGAAAATTGCCGACCTCGCCGGCAAGAAGGTGGCCGTGCCTTTCGTCTCGACGACGCATTACAGCCTGCTTGCCGCGCTGAAGCATGAGGGCGTCGATCCGAAGTCGGTCGAGATCCTCAATCTCAGGCCACCGGAAGTCGCCGCGGCGTTCGCGCGCGGCGACATCGACGCCGCCTATGTCTGGGATCCGGCGCTCGGCCAGATCAAGACGACGGGCAAGGTCGTGCTGGATTCTTCGCAGGTCGCCGCCTGGGGCGCACCGACCTTCGATGCCTGGATCGTGCGCACCGACTTCGCCGAAAAGAACCCGGAAGCCGTGCGTGATTTCGTCAAGGTGACGGGCGCGTCCTATGCCGAATTCCTGGCCAAGCCGGATGCGTGGTCGGTGTCGTCGCCGCAGGCAGCCAAGATCGCCAAGCTCACCGGCGCCAAGCTGGAAGAGGTGCCGCAGCTGCTCAAGGGCTATGTCTTCCCGACACTCGAAGAGCAGGCCTCGGACAAGTTCCTCGGCGGCGGAACGGTCAAGGCGGTCGAGGCAACCTCCGCCTTCCTCAAGGAGCAAGGCAAGATCGACGCGGTGCTGCCTGACTATTCGAAATACGTCTCCTCGAAATATGTCACCGAGGCGCTGGCCTCGAACTGAGCGCCTGCGTGCCATGGAATGCGCGCGGATCTCCTTCCCTGACGCCGCGTGCTGCCTGCCCCGGAACCGCTGACGAGGAGCGGTTCCGGGGCAGTCGGATTGTCCCTTCATTCGAGCATGATCTCTAGCGAAAACCGGACGTCACGTTTCGGGATCATGTTCTAGAACCTCCTGCGAGGCTCCATGCCGCATCTCGTGCTCGACAAGGTCTCGATCCACTATGACGGCCAAGCGGCGCCGGCCGTCGAGCGGGTGTCGATCGATGTCGCCAAGGGCGATTTCGTCGTGCTTGTCGGCCGTTCCGGCTGCGGCAAGACCTCGCTGCTCAATGTCGCCGCCGGCCTGGTCGCACCGGCGCGTGGCACCGCGACGATCGGTGGCAGGCCGATCACAGCGCCGGGGTCGGACCGGGCGGTGGTGTTCCAGAACGATGCCTTGTTCCCATGGCTGACGGCGCGCGAGAACGTTGCCTTCGCGCTGCGGCTGCGTGGTGTCAGGCCAGCCGAGCGGGCGCGCCGCGCCGATGACTTGCTTGGTCTGGTGAAGCTCGCGGATGCCGGCGACAAGCGCATCTGGGAGCTTTCCGGCGGCATGCGCCAGCGTGTCGGCCTGGCCCGCGCCCTGGCCGCCGAACCCGAATTCCTGCTGCTCGACGAGCCGCTCGGCGCGCTTGACGCGCTGACGCGCGAGCGCATGCAGACGACGCTGCTCGATTTGTGGTCGGCCAGCGATGTCGGCGTGCTGATGGTCACGCATGGCATCGAGGAGGCGCTAGTGCTCGCCACCCGCATCGTCGTGCTGGCTCCCGGACCTGGCCGTGTGGTGCAAACCTTCGAGCCCGGCTTCAGCCGTCGCTATGCCGCCGGCGAGGCCATTCGCACCATCAAGGCCGACCCGGCCTTCGCAGCGGCGCGCGGCGAACTGACCGACGCGATCTTCGAGGGAGAAGCGGCGTGACCATTTCCTCCTATACGGAACGGCCGAGCCGCCAGATCGACGAGGCCGACGGCCTGTCGGTGCCATGGTCGCGGCCCAGCCCGAAGCGCAAAGCCATTTCGGCGCGCATGATCAGCGCGGTCACCATTCTGGTGGTGCTGGCTGTGTGGGCGCTTTCGGCCCGCCTGCAGCTGGTGTCGCCGGTCTTCCTGCCATCGCCGATCGCCGTGTGGAACAAGTTCATCGTCGTCGCCAGCGACGGCTTCGTCGATGCGACGCTGCTGCAGCATGCCGTCGCCAGCCTGGCCAGAGTGTTCGCCGCGCTGATCGCCGCCATCCTCATTGGTGTGCCGGTCGGGCTGGCCATCGGCATCAGCACCATCGGGCGCGGCATTTTCGATCCGCTGCTGGAATTCCTGCGACCGATCCCGCCGCTCGCCTATCTGCCGCTGGTCATCATCTGGTTCGGTATCGGCGAACCGTCGAAGATCCTGGTGATCGCCATCGCCATGCTGGCGCCGGTGGCATTGTCGACCGCCTCGGGCGTTCGCGGCGTTTCGCAGGAGCGCATCAACGCGGCGCGCTCGCTTGGCGCGACGCGCGCGCAAGTGCTCCGCCACGTGATCCTGCCCAGCGCGCTGCCATCGATCCTGACCGGATTGCGCATCGCGCTCGGCGCCGGCTGGTCGACGCTGGTCGCCGCCGAACTGGTGGCGGCGACGCGCGGGCTTGGCTTCATGATCCAGTCGGCGGCCCAGTTCCTCGTCACCGACGTCGTCGTGATGGGCATACTGGTGATCGCGGCCATCGCCTTCGTGCTCGAATTCACCATCCGCAGGATCGAGCGCGTGCTCGTCCCGTGGGCGGGGCGCGAATGATCGGAAAAGGGAGAATGACGATGACGCATTCCACCACCGTGCTGTTCAGCCATTTCGGCGCCTGGCTGCTTAGCCTTTCCAGGGACAATCCGCCCAAGGACAGGCCGCAAGAGGACGGCCCGGCGTCGCCGATGCCAGTCCAGCCGCCGGCCAGGGCACAACCGCCTGCCGAGTTTTTACTGGGCCTGGCAATATTGGTCGCAGTGACGGGCGGTCAAGGCGGTGGTTCGAATGAACGCCGTGATCCTTGTCGCCCCCTCTGTCCCGCCAATCGCGGAAAATGATTCCTCTTTCTAGATTCAACTCGCAAAATCGTTTCTCTACTAAGTTTATAGACCTACCTAGCCTGATCCATCTTCCACCCGGCGAGGACATTTCCCGACGCCGATCCGCTTTGAAGGAGAGGGATCATGTTCAATCTGACAAGACGTGTTTTCGGCATCGGCCTGCTGGCGGCGGGCGTCGCCATGTCGTTTGGTGCCGCGGCACAGGAGCTCAAGCAGTTCAGCATCGGTTACCAGAAGACCGGCCTGCCGGTGATCGCCAGGCAGCAGCAGGTGATCGAAAAGGCGCTGAGCGACAAGGGCGTCACGGTCAAATGGGTCGAGTTTACCGCCGGGCCGCCGCTGGTGGAGGCGCTCAATGTCGGCGCCGTCGATGCCGGCTGGACCGGCGACGCCCCGCCGATCTTCGGCCAGTCGGCCGGCGCCAACATCGTCTATGCGGCCGCATTGCCTTCCAATGGCGACGGCGAGGCGATCTTCGTCAAGCCGGCGTCGCCGATCCAGTCGGTCGCCGACCTCAAAGGCAAGCGCGTCGGCGTCGGCAAGGGCACCAGTGCGCATAATCTGCTCGTTGCGGCCCTGGAAAAGGCTGGCGTCCCCTTCGACCAGATCACGCCGGTCTATCTCAGCCCGGCTGACGCGGCCGCCGCCTTCGCCAGCGACCAGATCGATGCCTGGACCGTCTGGGATCCGTTCTTTGCCATCGCCGAAACCCGCTACCAGCCGCGCGTGCTGGCCCGCGCCAGCGAGGTGCTCAAGGTCAACACCTATTTCCTCGCCAACAAGGATTTCGCCAAGGCGCATCCCGAGATCGTCACCACGACGATTGCAGCCCTTGGCGAGGCGGCGAAATGGGCGGACCAGAACCGCGACAAGGTGGCCGCGGCGCTGCACGAGGTGACCGGCGTGCCGCTCGACGCACAGACCATCGCCGCCAACCGCACCAAGTTCGGTATCTTTCCGATCACCGACGAGATCATCGCCGGCCAGCAGGCGACCGCCGACCGCTTCTACAAACTCGGGCTGATCCCGAACGCGGTGCGGATTTCCGACGCGGTTTGGACCGCACCAGGCAATTGATTTTGCCCAAGCGGCGCCGGGTGAGACCGCACGGCGCCGTTTCCCGTTTTCGCCTGCATCTTCGAGAGGCCGTCATGACCGCGTCAGCCAGCACCGCACCACTCGATTTCTTCTGGTTCATCCCGACGCATGGTGACGGCTCCTATCTCGGCTCCGAGCAACAGCAGCGGCCGCCGGAGTTCGGCTATTTCAAGGAGATCGCCCAGGCGGTCGACCGGCTCGGCTTTCCCGGCGTGCTGTTGCCGACCGGGCAGAACTGCGAGGATTCCTGGATCACTGCCACAGGCCTCGCCACGCTGACCGAAAAACTCAAATTCCTCGTTGCGCTCAGACCCGGCGTGACGCTGCCGACCTTCGCCGCGCGCCAGACGGCGGCGCTCGATCGGCTGAGCAATGGCCGCCTGCTGCTCAATGTCGTGGTCGGCGGCAACCCCACCGAACTCGCCGGCGACGGCGTCTTCCTGCCGCATGACGAGCGCTATGCCCAGGCGCATGAATTCCTGACCATCTGGCGCGGCCTGGTGTCGGGCGAACGCGTCAATTTCGACGGCAAATACTATCGCGTCGAGAATGGCCGCCTCGACCTTCTGCCGCTGCAGGAGCGGCCGCCGCTCTATTTCGGCGGATCGTCGGACGCCGGACAGGACCTCGCCGCCGATCTGGTCGATATGTACCTGACCTGGGGCGAGCCGCCGGCACAGGTGGCCGAGAAACTCGCTTCGGCACGCAAGAAGGCAGCGTTGCGCGGCCGCACGCTGCGCTTCGGCATCAGGCTGCATTTCATCGTTCGCGAGACCGAGGATGAAGCCTGGCGCGCCGCCGACCGGCTGATCAGCCACGTCACCGATGCCCAGATCGAAAATGCGCAGGCGCGCTTCCTCAACCAGATGGATTCGGTCGGCCAGCGCCGCATGGCCGAACTGCATGGCGGCCGCCGCGACCGGCTGGTCGTCTCGCCCAATCTGTGGGCCGGCGTCGGGCTGGTGCGCGGCGGCGCGGGCACGGCGCTGGTCGGCACGCCGGAGCAGATCACTGAGCGCATCCGCGAGTACCAGGCGATCGGTATCGATACCATCATCGGTTCGGGCTATCCGCATCTGGAGGAAGCCTATCGCGTCGCCGAGCTGTTGTTTCCGAAGCTCGGGCTCGGCAGCAGACGGCTGCGGGCGCGCGAAGACATCGCCAACGAATTTTCGGTCGGCTTCCATGGCGCGGCCCGCCTGCAGGCCGCGTCATGAGTTTTTCCACGCGCCTCCACAGGAACGGCATCGGCTGGCTGCTGCCGGTGCTGGTGATTGCAGGCTGGGAGATTGCCAGTCGCGCCGGCGTCATGCCGCCCAACGTGCTGCCGGCGCCAAGCGCCGTCGCCGAGGCCTTCTGGCGACTGACGTTGTCGGGCGAGCTGATCCACAACATCGGGGTCAGCACAGCACGCGCGCTTGCCGGCTTTGCCGTCGGCGGCTCGATCGGCTTTGCGCTTGGCCTTGCCAACGGGCTGTCGACGCTCAGCCGCGGCCTGACCGACACGACGCTGCAGATGATCCGCAACATCCCGCACCTGGCGCTAATCCCGCTGGTCATCCTGTGGTTCGGCATCGACGAGGAAGCAAAACTGTTCCTGGTGGCGCTCGGCGTGTTCTTTCCGATCTACGTCAACACGCTGCTCGGCATCCAGAGCGTCGACCCGCAGCTGGTCGAGATGGGCCGCGTCTACGGCATGGACCGCTCGACACTTTTCTTCCGCGTGATCCTGCCCGGCGCGCTGCCGGCAATCTTCGTCGGCCTGCGCTATGCGCTCGGCATCATGTGGCTGACGCTGATCGTCGCCGAAACCATCTCGGCGAGCTCCGGCCTCGGCTACATGGCGATGCAGGCGCGCGAGTTCCTGCTGATCGATGTCGTCGTGCTGTCGATCTTGATCTACGCGCTGCTCGGCAAGCTTGCCGACAGCCTCGCCCGCCTGCTCGAGCGGTTGTCGCTCGGCTGGCATCCGGCGTTCCAAAACGGATGAGACAGTGCCCATGACAGCCGCCAGCCTGACCGCAGCCCGCTCTTTCGTCGCCACTCCAGCGCGGCCCATCGGCTCCGTCGAAGGACGGCGAGCCTTCGCCTTCAGGAATGTCGGCAAGCGCTTCGGCGACAAGGCCGTGCTCGACGGCATAGATCTCGACGTGCCGGTCGGGCAGTTCGTCGCCGTCATCGGCAAGAGCGGCTGCGGCAAGAGCACGCTTTTGCGGCTGCTGGCCGGGCTCGACCGGCCGACGGCCGGGTCGCTGACGTTTGGATCAGAAGAGGAAGGTCACAGCCGCACGCGCTTCATGTTCCAGGAGCCGCGGCTGCTGCCCTGGGCCAGCGTGGTGAAAAACGTCGAGGTCGGGCTGACCGGCATCGCCTCAGGCGCGGACGCAAGGCAACGCGCGCTCGCCATTCTTGGCGAGGTCGGGCTCGCCGATCGCGCCGACGAATGGCCGTCGGTACTGTCCGGCGGTCAGAAGCAGCGCGTGGCGCTGGCCCGCGCGCTGGTCGGCCACCCGCAGATCCTGGCGCTCGACGAGCCGCTGGGGGCGCTCGACGCCTTGACCCGCATCGAGATGCAGCAGCTTCTTGAACGCATCTGGTTCGCGCAAAAGTTCACCGCCGTGCTGGTCACGCATGATGTCGCCGAAGCGGTAGCGCTCGCCGACCGGGTCGTGGTGATCAATGCCGGCAAGATCGCGCTTGACCTGGATGTGCCGGTGGAACGGCCACGGCGGCGCGGTTCGGTCGAACTTGCCCGCCTCGAAGGCAGGATTTTGGATCGGCTGTTCGGCTAGCTCCTTCGGGGCAGGAGCATTGTAGGCATTCGGGATTGGCCGAAGCCCTTCCCAACTTCGATGGGCGTTTTCGCCAATCGAAACCAGCTGTTCGAGGACAGACACCACCCTTTGCGATGCGATGCCCGCGCGAAGGATCGCCAGTGCCCGTTCACAACTCACACCCGCGAACGGTTGGCCCAGAACAGGCCCACCAGACCGACCAGCGCGGTGACGAGGCCGACATAGAGCCATTGCGACTGGCCGGTCATGAAGCTGCCGCCGACCACGCCGACGCCCTGCAGCGACCACAGCACGCCGATGGCAAGCACAATCAACGCCAGCAGATTTTTGGTCAGTCTCATTGACGGATCTCCCTTTCGAAGTCGATCGGTTGCGGCGTTATGGGCACGATGAAAGAACTGAAGGAAGTGACCAGACCGCCTTCACTTCTACTTGGATATCAACGCTCGATCTTGTCAAACAAGTCCCCGACTTCAGCACCAAGATCATCGAGAATTGATTACCGGCCTGGCGAAAATCCCTAACAGACTGTTACCCAGCGACTCCAAACGTGTGCCGCCGCCATGGAACCGCCAGATACTTGCCGCATTTGTCGCCTTATTCGACTCATAACGGCTGGGGTCTGTCAAAAACGGAGCAATCCCCCAAATATGAATACTACAAAACAGACCGCGCTTGTCGCGGTAACGATCGCTGCTGGCCTGATGGTCGGCGCTTCCGCCACTTCGGCAACCGCCGCCGGCCAGTGTGGCCGTGCCTCCTGGTACGCGCTGCATTCGAAGACCGCATCGGGCGAGCGCATGAATCCTTCGGCGATGACCGCCGCGCATCGCACCTTGCCTTTCGGCACCAAGCTCAGGGTGACCAACAAGAACAACGGCCGCAGCGTCATCGTGCGCATCAACGATCGTGGCCCGTTCATCAGGGGACGCGTGCTCGACCTGTCGAAGGGTGCCGCCGGCCAGCTCGGCTTCATCGGCTCCGGTCATACCTCCGTCTGCATGGCGCGCGTTTGACGCAGCTGTTGCCTGGACCATGATCTCTGGACAAAACGGTTTTCCGTTTGTCCGAGAAAACCGCAATCCACTTTTCGGGATCATGGTCGGAGTGTCCGGCCGGCCGGACACATTTCGTACACACTTCGCAACGCACAGTGAGCCGGCTGCGCCGTTCGGGCCGGATTTTCAAGGCTTTGGACGAAAGAAGCGTTGGTCACGCCAAGTGACGTATTGCATCGCAGCAATTAGTTGTTAACCTCCCCGCGAGATATCAAAGGCATGGCGCTGCTCGTCGTCCCTTCGGTCGCATGCAGCAGCGGGGTTCTCGATGTTCTACCAGCTCTATGAAATGAACCATGCCGCCGTGCAGCCCGCGCGCCTCTATGCCGACGCGGTGCGCCTGTTCTACACCAATCCGCTCAATCCGTTTTCCCATACGCCCTGGGGCCGTTCGATCGCGGCGACGGCCGAACTGTTCGAGCGCACCACGCGCCGCTACGGCAAGCCGACATTCGGCCTCACCAAGACGGTGATCGACTGGAAGAGCGTCGAAGTCGCCGAGAAGACGGTGTGGTCGCGGCCGTTCTGCAATCTCGTCCGCTTCGAACGCGCCGTGCCTGCCGGGCGCCGGCCGGATCCGAAGCTGTTGATCGTGGCGCCGATGTCGGGCCACTACGCGACGCTGCTGCGCGGCACCGTCGAAGCGATGCTGCCCTATGCCGACGTGCACATCACCGACTGGGTCGATGCCCGCATGGTGCCGCTCGCCGACGGCAGCTTCGATCTCGACGACTACATCGATTACATCATCGACATCCTGCACACGCTGGGCCCCGATACGCATGTGATGGCGGTGTGCCAGCCTTCGGTGCCGGTGCTGGCTGCCGTGGCGCTGATGGAAACGCGCGGCGACCCCTTCGTGCCCTCGACGATGACTTTGATGGGCGGACCGATCGACACCCGCCGCAACCCGACCGCGGTCAATCTGCTGGCCGAGGAAAAAGGCATCGACTGGTTCCGCGACAATGTCGTGATGCGGGCGCCCTGGCCGGTGCCGGGCTTCGGACGCGAGGTTTATCCCGGCTTCCTGCAGCTGTCCGGCTTCATGAGCATGAACCTCGACCGCCACATCATCGCCCACAAGGAATTCTTCATGCACCTGGTGAAGCATGATGGCGACAACGCCGAGAAGCACCGCGATTTCTACGACGAATATCTGGCGGTGATGGATCTGACGGCCGAATTCTACCTCCAGACCGTCGACACCGTCTTCGTGCGCCATGCCTTGCCCAAGGGCGAGATGACGCATCGCGGCACCAGGATCGATCCGTCTGACATCCGCAACGTCGCCCTGTTCACGGTCGAAGGCGAGAACGACGACATTTCCGGCCTTGGCCAAACCAAGGCGGCGCATGATCTGTGCCCCAACATCCCCGCCGACAGGCATGCCCACTACATGCAGCCGGCGGTCGGCCATTACGGCGTGTTCAACGGCTCGCGCTTCCGCTCCGAAATCGTGCCGCGCATCGTCGACTTCATCACCAGCTATGGCCGCCAGGACCGGGTGGCAGTGAGGCCGAAGCTGGTCCGCAGCGCCAAGCGATAGTGCATGTCGCCCAAAAGTGCGCAGCGGTTTTGGACAACGACATGCATAGGGACAAAAGCTAAAACCGTGCCAACGCGACCCAGCAGCGACAATCCGGGCCAATTGGCCGGCAAAATGTGGCCGACCGGCCGATTCTGTTGCACAAGTGCCGCTGTCCTACCCCTCGGGTAACCATGCTATCAATCCGACCGCCGTCGTAATTGACACGGACTGTAAATCCCCCTTAACCTTTCGTTAATAACAAAGGGCGAGCGGGGACAATGATTTCCTCACCAATGGCGCGAAGGCTGCGCGCGTATGTGGCGGCCGGGCTGACAGTAACGGGAGGCTGGGTGGCACCGGCTTTGGCGGCCGGAGCGATGGCGACCGGGGGCCTCACCTCACAGCCGATCGGCCACTATGATTTCTGCAAGCTCCATCCGGGCGAATGCTCGATCCGCCCCGCCAATCTCGCGCCGGCCGCGATGACCGACGGGCTGATGCGCAAGCTGATCAACGTCACCGCCAGGGTCAATGCCGCCGTCAAGCCGATGAGCGACATGGAAATCTACGGCAAGGACGAAGTCTGGGCCTATCCCGACAAGGGCGTCGGTGACTGCGAGGACTACGTGCTGGAGAAGCGGCGCCAGCTTTCGCGCATGGGCATATCGCTTGCCGACCTTCTGATAACGGTCGTGCGCAAGCCGGACGGCGAGGGCCATGCGGTGCTGACGGTGCGCACCGACGACGGCGACTATGTGCTCGACAATCTGAACGACAAGGTCAAGGCGTGGGACCAGACCGGCTACCGCTTCCTCAAGCGGCAGGCGATCGACAACACCGGCCGCTGGGTCTCGATCCGTGGTGGCCAGCAGGTCCTGGTCGGCTCGGTCCAGTAGCCCTAGGCAAACAGAGCGACTTCGGCGAAGGGTCGGCGATCCTTCGCGCTGTCCCGCCGGCGTCTTGCTACTGGCTCAGCGCCGAGCGCATCATGCCAACCTCCGACAAATCTCGCATTTCTCCGTGAACCATTTCCTCCCGGCCGACGACACATGGCCGTAGACGGAAACCAACCATGGAGACTTCATCAAATGACTGCACTTTTGCGTAATGCACTGCTTGCCGCCGTCGCGGTGTCTGGCATGGCCGGATCGGCCTTGGCCGATCAGACCATAAGCTGCGCCAAGACGTCGACCAACGATTTGTGGAGCGGGCGCTGTTGCAGTGCCGGCGACTCGAACTGCCTGGGCGGTGGAAACAACGGCAACGACCATGGCGACAAGGGCGGCCGTGGAAATAATGGCGCTGCCGGCAAAAAATGATCTCATCACTGCTGAACGCCGGCGGGCCCTTCAGGTGAAGCGAACGCCGGCGCGCGCGCGGGAAACTCGCGCCCCCTGGCGGACCCGCCAGGTTACGCCTGGCGACCCAGTGCCGCGCGGATCGACGCGGTGATGCGGCGCAGTTCCGCCTCGTCGAGTTTTTCGATGTTCTCGGCCAGCAGATTGGCGAGCTCGGTGGCGGCGGGACTGAGGCCCGACGTGTCGAGCTTCACGCGCGGGTGCGAAGCTTCGGCCAGCCGCGCCAGTTCCTCGGCGTCATCCCAGATGACGTTGAAATAACCGATGATCTTCTGGATCAGCGTCCAGGTCGGCGCGCCGCGCCTTCCATGCTCCAGCGCCGACAGATAGGCGGCGCTGACGCCGATCGCCGCCGCCATGTCCTTCTGGCTGACGCCGCGCTCGCTTCGCAGCGTCCGCAGCTTCTCGCCGAACGGGGTCATGCGCCCATCCTCATGCGCGCAGCCTGCGCAGCCGGATATAGAGCGCGCCCGAACCGCCATGGTTGCGGGCGGCATGGTCGTGGCTGGAGACCAGCGGCCGAAAGGCAGGCGTCGACAGCCAGGCGGGCACGGCCCGCCGCAGCACCCCGTCGCCGCCCGAGGACGAGCCCTTGCCGGTGATGACCAGCACATAGCGGATGCCGCCGGCATGCGCCCGGTGCAGGAACGAGAACAGCAGCGAATAGGCCTCGTCCTGGGTCAGGCCGTGCAGATCGACGCGGCCCTCGATCGGCAGCCGGCCCTTCGACAGTTTGTCCAGCGTTGGTTCGTCGAGCGCATGGGCGACATGCTGCGCCTTCGGCTTTGCCGCGCCTGGCTGATTGGCCACGGGCTGGGCCGGCTGCGACGGCGTTGGCCTGGCCTCGGCAGGAATGTCGGGAATATCGACGGCGATCCTGCCCTTGAGCGGCTTGGCGGTGCGCGCCACCAGGTTCCACAGCACCCGGTCGTCTTCGCTAAGCTTATCCGGGCGCCGGGTCATCGATTCGCATCCGGAACGAGCGCGCGCGGGATCAACGCATAAAAATCCGCCGCATGACGCACCACGCCGGCGATCTCGCCGGCCGCATCGCCCGAGCCGGCGAAGAGATCGCCGCGCGCCGGTCCGGTGATGGCCGAGCCGGTGTCCTGCGCGATCATCAGGCGGCGGAACGGTTTTGCGTCGAAAGCCGTCAAGGATGGCGCATCGATATGGAACGGCGTACCGAATGTGTGCAGCAGGCGGTCGACGGCGATGGAGCGGCCCGGTGTCAGCGGCACCTTGGCGGCGGCGATCGGGCCAAGGGCCGCGTCCTCGACATCAGCCTCGCGGAAGAAGATGTAGGAGCGGTTCTGCCAAAGGATCTCGTCGATACGATCAGGGTGCGCCTTGAACCAGGCGCGGATCGACTGCATCGTCACCTTTTCCAGCGGAATTTCGCCAATCTCGCTGAGAATCTTGCCAGGCCCGGTAAAGCGCTGGCCGGATTTGGCGGCATAGGTGACGCGGCGAAGCCGGCCATCGGTCATGGCGAGCCGTGCCGCACCCTGCACGTGAATGAAGAAGGCATCGACCTTCTCGGCCAGCCAGGCGATTTCCAGGCCCTTGCCGTCAAGCGCGCCGCGCTCGATCTCGCCCCGGTCGGGATATTCGACCGGTCCATCCGGCGTCTGGCGGGCAAAGGCGAGGTAGGGATCCATGCCGCGCGGCCGGTTGGCGTCATCGATATCGACGAGATCGACCGGGCGCGACAGCAGTGGCACCGAAAAGCGGTCCGTTCGTATCGGTGATGCCTCGACCTCGGGCTCATAGAAGCCGGTGACGAGGCCGGCGCCGCCATGCTCGGCGCGGATGTGCACGGGCGTGAAATGGCGCTCGAAGAAGGCGCGGGCCTGCGACCGATTCGCCGGCGAAACAAAGCGCGCCTCGGCATAGGCCTCGGCAAAAGCGTCGAAGTCGACGCCGAGCGAACCGCTGCGATAGGGCTTGGTCAGGACATGAAAGGCGGAACGGCGAAAGGCCGCGAAGGCCGCCAGATGCTCATCGTCGCCCCAGCCGGGGAGATCGGCAAAAGACCTGGCGACAAAGAGAGGCGATAGCGACACCGGAGCCTCGCGGCTTGTGCCGGGTTCAGTCTTCTTCCTCGGTGGCGACGAGCTTCCAGTTCGGATCGCGCGAGCGTGTGTCGCGGGCGAAGGTCCAGACATCCTTGACCTCGGCCACGGTTTCGGGGTCGCCGTCGATGACGGCGCCGGCCTTGTCGCGGGTCGCCGAAATCAACTCGCTGATGATGCGCAGCGTGACATGCGCCTCGCCGCCCTTCATCTCGGCCGAGACGATGTCGGCCGTGTCGATGCCGACGAAAGAGGACTGGATCTTTTCCGCCTTGGCCTCGCGTTCGCCGATCGCGGCGACAAAGCCGTCAAAGACTTCGCGTGACAACAGGTTCTTCAGCGTTTTGCGATCGCCGTCGGCATAGGCCATGACGATCATCTCATAAGCCATCTTGGCGCCGTCGACGAAGCCCTTCGGCTCGAAGGACGGATCATTGTCCTTGATCGTGCGTAGACCCTTGTTGAGGTCGGTGTCGGGCTTGGCGAAGGCGTCGATCGCCGCATAGGTGTCGGCCGCCGGCTCGCCCGGCAACCGCTTGCGCGGCAGCGACACGACATTCTCGGATTTCTGGGCGGCATCCTTGTCGCCGCTGCGGGCCGCCGTATAGGGGTCGAAGGGCGGCCGTTCGCTGCCGGTGCGACGGCCCAGTACATTACGCAGCTGGAAAAAGATGACCACCGCCGCAATCAGGAAGAAAATCGTGCCGAAGTCGAAGAATCCCATATCTTCCGCCAATCAATCCCTGCCCCGTGGCCAGACCGCCGGCCCCAAAGGCCACGGTCGCATAGCGTTCAACATTCAAAGCATATAGAACGCAAGGCGCAATCATTCAAATCAAAGGCAGGCATACCTATCTAACAGCCTCAGTGCCAGCGGCGATTGCTCGCCGGCGGCCAAAACATCGAAACGGCCAAACGATCGAGAGGGTTGGCAAGACTTGCGCATTTCGTTCCTTCCGCTTTTTGTCCTCGCGCTTCCGCTGCTGGAAATCGCCGGCTTCGTGGTTGTCGGGCGCCAGGTCGGCGCGCTGGCGACTGTCGGCCTGGTGCTGGCGTCGAGCATCGCCGGCGCGCTGCTGCTCCGACACCAGGGGTTCAGCGTCATGACGCGGATCCGGGCCGAGATGGACGCCGGCCGCGATCCGAGCCGCCAGCTCGCGCATGGCGCGATGATCGTGCTGGCGGCGATCCTTTTGATCATCCCCGGCTTCATCACCGACATTATCGGCCTGCTGCTGCTCCTGCCGCCGATCCGGGATCTCGCCTGGCGGGCCTTGAAGGGCCGCGTCGTGCTGGCCACCAATTTCAGCACCGGCGGCTTCCGCGGCCGGCAGCGCGACAAGACCATCGACCTCGACGATGGCGACTATTCGCGCAGCGACGACTATGCGCGCGGCCCGGACCACAACTCTCCCTGGCGACGCCTCAAGGACGAGTAGGCAGCGTCTGGCCTGCTTCGCCCGAAGCAAGGCGGCAAACCTTGTCTTGTCATGCCGACCATGGTAGCGAACGCCCGATTTCAATTCGGTCAGCGATGCTGCCCAGGCAAGAGGACGAAGGCTTATGGCCAGCAAAGATGACGCGCCGGTCGGCGCGGCCAACGGAAACGGCAACACCGCGGCGCAGCCGTCGCTCAACGTGCTGGCCCAGTATGTGAAGGACCTGTCCTTCGAAAGCCCCGGCGCGCCGAATTCGCTGCGCGGCCGCGACAAGGCCCCCGGCATCGCCATCAACGTCAATGTCAACGCCAACCCGCTCTCCGACAAGCAGTTCGACGTCAACCTGACGCTGAACGCCAAGGCCTCCTTCGACCAGGAAGTGCTGTTCAATGTCGAGCTGGTCTATGGCGGCGTGTTCGCGATCGCCGGCTTCCCGCAGGAACACATGCTGCCGATCCTGTTCATCGAATGCCCGCGCCTGCTGTTCCCCTTCGCCAGGCAGATCATCGCCGAGGCGACGCGCAATGGCGGCTTCCCGCCGCTGATGCTCGACCCGATCGATTTCGCGCAAATGTTCCAGCAGAAGCTGGCCGAAGACCAGGCCGCGTCCAATGTCAAGGTGAGCTGAGGCCTGCTGTCTCGGTAGCGTTTGAAAAGCCCGGCCTCGCGCCGGGTTTTTTGTCTTGAGAAGAGTGTGGCAAATTTCTGAACGCAGGCCTGTCACCGGTTCCCAAATTTCGTCATTTGCGATTGGCAGCAGACCCCCAACGCCTTCGTCATCCTCCATCGATCTCGGCCGCCGTAGCCGAAGCAATTATCGAACTCCTCCGACGCCGGGATCGTCGATGGACCTACCCGTGAGGAAGAAAAGTGGCATTTGGCCCTTACCCTTCACGTTGACCGTTCCACGCTCCTCGAACGTGTAGCTTGCTCCTAAGACGCGCTTCACTTCTGGGGTAATTTGAATACGCCCGGGCACACCGGAGGATTCCATCCGAGCCGCTACATTTATCGTGTCACCCCAAACATCGTAGAAAGGCTTGCGACGGCCTATGACACCTGCGACAGCAGGCCCGGAGTGGAATCCGATGCGAACTGCGACTTCCTCACCGAATTCGACGGTCAGGCGCCCTGCCACATTGATCATGTCCAGAGCCATGTTCGCGACCGAGTTTGTGTGCCCCTCAGCAGGAATCGGCATTCCTCCGGCCACCATGTAAGCGTCGCCAATCGTTTTGATTTTTTCCAGGCCGTGCTTTTCTGCCAACAGGTCGAATTCCCCAAAAATGCGCTCAAGGAATGCCACAAGTTCCTCTGGTCGCTTGCGCGCTGCGCTTGAAGTGAAACCGACAACATCTGCGAAAAGAACGGTCACCGAATCGAACTTGTCCGCAATGACGCTGTCAGGACGCTCCTTGAGGCGCGTTGCTATGGGATTTGGCAGGAGGTTCTGCAGGAGAAGCTCAGACCGAGCGTATTCTCGCTGCAGGGACGCTTCGGCCGACTCCGCCAGGCGGAAGGCAACGAACGTTGTGCAGGCCAAAACTGCCTCAAGGGCGAACATCGACAAGATGAACACGCTATCGTCAAATCCAATATCTAGCGACTCGGAAAACGGATTGCGTATTTGCGGAAGCCAAGGGCGCCCGGTGAACACCAGCGTCGGTAGTGTGAATTCAAGCACCAAGAACGTCGAAATAGCAATAAATGTAAACGCTGCAACAAGTATCGGCCGCCGGGTACCCAGTAGCAGCGGTAGAATCGGTCCGGCGGAAATTAGAAAGAAATGTGCTCCGGAATCCCTCCCAGACAGCAGCGCCAACAGCACCACAATCACGAACATGAAAGCCAGCAGAAGGTAAGCTGCAACGGCGTTTGAGAAGCCGTTTGTGAGTGGCACCGACAGAAATAACAAACTGGCGACAAGATTTATCGCTAGGAACCTGTCGTGATGAACGGCTCCTGCAACCATATTGAAGCCGCAGAAAAACAGACAGATGGAAGCCGCTCCCAACGCAACCACGTTTACCACATAAACGCGCCGGCCCGATGCCACCCCATCATGCGGAATCCCTCGGCGTAGCACCGCTTGGAGGACCACATTTAACCGCATGCCCAATCGACGGATGTGAGTTTTCATCGGCCGCCCAATCCGCACAAGCGCTCAGAGTGGCACCCTAACGGAAATTTCGCCTCCTATTCCATTGCTTTGCCTCCGAGGGATCGACGGGAGCGGCTCTGCCCGACCGATACATGTACTCCACGTTCCAGCCCGCGGATGTGTTGCCATTCTTTGCCGCTTGTCGGTACCAGGCAATCGCCTGATCATCGTTTGGCGAAGTACCAAGCCCGGTTTCGTACATCCAACCCAGTTCATTCTGGGCAAATGGCAGACCCTGATCGGCAGCCAATTGCATCAGACGAAATGCCTCGTCTGCGTTTTGTCGGACGCCGCGGCCGTCAAGGTGAGCGAAACTTAGTTCAACCAGCGCCCAGGGAAGACGCTGGTCTGCCGCAGCGCGAAGCCAAGTTGTCGCTTTGGCTTCATCAGCGCTAACGCCGCGGCCATTCAGATACGCATCCCAAAGGTTCAACTGCGCAGCCGGCTGGCCTTGGGTTGCGGCCTTGAGGAACCAATTCACCGCACGGGCTTCATCGCGAGCGACGCCTAAACCTTCATAGTAGAGCCATCCAATATCATTCTCAGCCACTGCGTTCCCAGCGTCTGCAAGCGGCTCCAGCATTCTCATTGCCGCTGCATAATCTGCGCGCGCGATTGCGTCTTCAGCGTCATCTATGATGGAAGCGTGCGCGAACGACGAAACGCCGATCAATACAGCCGCAATGATTTCTCGCCGCCAGCTCATGAATGGTAGTCCTTTGACGCGGGACAACCTGGGCGCAAACTTATGGCATAGCTAATACAAGTTCGATCATGATCTCGCTCTAGGTGGTCGGTCAAGGCGCAAATGCGACTCAAGGCTTGGTCGAGGCGACGGCCGGTCCGAAGCGCAGTGTCAGCGGCGCGCGGGGTGTCCGCGCGAGTTCAGGGACGCGCTCATGACTGCGAGCCAGAAGAAGGCGGCATCATCTATATCGGTGTCACCAACGATCTCGGCTGCCGCATGCCAGAACACAAATCCGGTAAGGATTCGGGTTCTACCCGTCGCTATGGCGTCCAGGAGGCAACCTTCAGCCACAGCGCCTTTTCGCCGAGCGTGGCGACCATCCCGGCATGCGCGTCGCGCTCGGCGGCGGTCAGGCGCGGCGGCAAGGGCGCCGGGCGCTGGCTGATGGTGATTTCGATCTGGCGGACATTCTCATTGCCCTGGGCCGGCGCTGTCGCGCTGTCGAGGATGAGAGCTGCCTGCTTGCCGCCGATCAGCTCGATATAGACCTCGGCCAGCAATTCGGAATCGAGCAAGGCGCCGTGCTTGGTGCGCCTTGTGTTGTCGATGCCGTAGCGCCGGCAAAGCGCGTCGAGCGAATTGGGGCCCATTGGATGCTTGCGGCGCGCCAGCGCCAGCGTGTCGACAACACGGCCATTGTCGATGACCGGGTGACCCAGCCGGCCGAATTCGACATTGAGGAAGCCGACGTCGAACGTCGCGTTGTGGGCGACCAGCTTGGCGCCGTCGATGAAGGTCAGCCACTCCTCGGCAATCTCGGCGAAGGTCGGCTTGCCCGCGAGGTCCGCCATGCTGATGCCGTGAACGGCCTGCGCTTCGGCGTGGATCGCCCGCCCTTGAGGGTTGATATAGTGGTGGAAGGTCTTGCCGGTCGGGAAACGGTTGACCAGTTCGATGCCGCCAAGCTCGATGACGCGGTCGTCGCGCGAATCGAGGCCGGTGGTTTCCGTATCGAAGATGATCTCGCGCATCGAATCAGTCCGCTCCAAGCGAGCAGAATCATGAGACTGGAACAAAATGGCAATGGGCAATGCTGACGGCCTGCCGTCAGGAGCCGGCCCTGCCCGACTTATCCCCGGAGAGTTCGGCAATGATCGCCGCGACGGCGGCGCGGGCGGCATCCATCCCCTGGCCGGTGTCGACGATGAAATCGGCCTGACGGCGCTTTTCCGCATCCGGCACCTGCTTGTCCAGGATCGACGCCAGCTTTTCTTGCGTCATGCCCGGCCGCGCCAGCACGCGCTGGCGCTGCACTTCGGCCGGCGCGGTGACGACGACGACCTTGTCGACGCGGTTGCGGCCGCCGGTCTCAAACAGAAGCGGGATATCGAGCACGGCAAGCGGCGCGCCGGCGGCCCGATTGCGCGCGAGGAAGGCATCGGCATCGGCACGCACCAGCGGGTGGATGATGGCCTCGAGCCGCTTCAGCGCGGCGGCGTCGGCGAGCACACGCTCGCCAAGCTTTGCGCGATCGACCACGCCGGAAACGGTCGTGCCGGGAAAGGCGGCCTCGACCAGGGGTGCGGCCTTGCCAGCATAGAGGCGATGCACCGCCTCGTCGGAATCATGAACCGGCACGCCGGCCTCGGCAAACATCTTTGCCGTGGTCGACTTGCCCATGCCGATCGAGCCGGTGAGGCCAAGCACGATCATGGTTTCGGCACCAGGTCGGCCACGATGAGCGCGCGCAGTTCGGTTGTTACCTGCGGCTTGACGCCGAACCAGCTCTCGAAGCCCGGCACGGCCTGGTTGAGCAGCATGCCAAGCCCATCGACGGTTTTCAGCTTCCTTGCGCGGGCAGTGGCAAGCAGCGGCGTCTCCAGCGGCACATAGACGATGTCGGTGACGATGGCGTGGTCCGGCAGCAGCGCCGGATCGGCTGACAGGCCTTCATTGCCATGCATGCCGAGCGCCGTGGTGTTGACCAGCAGGCCGGCGTCGGCAAGCAATTCGCCGGTCTGCGCCATGCCATGTGCCGAAACGCCGGCGCCGAAACGGTCGCGCAATTCCTGCGCCCGGGCCAGCGTCCGGTTGACGATGCGGATGTCGGCGACACCACGTTGCTTCAGCGCATGGATAACGGCGCGAGACGCGCCGCCGGCGCCAAGCACCACCGCAGGGCCGTTGCTTGCCCAGTCCGGCGCATGGTCATCGAGGTTGGCGGCAAAGCCGTAGCCGTCGGTGTTGCCGCCCCACAGGGCGCCATCCTCGAACCACAACGTGTTGACGGCGCCGATCTCGTCGGCCGCCTGATCGCGGCGGTCGACCAGCACGAAGGCGGCTTCCTTGTGCGGGATGGTGACATTGCCACCCTGATAGCCGTTCGCCTGCAACGTCGCCAGGAACTCGGCAAAGTCTTGCGGTTCGATGTCGATGGCCTGGTAGCTGCCATCGATGCCATGCTTGGCCAGCCAGTGGCCATGGATCTTCGGCGAGCGCGAATGCTTGATCGGATGGCCGGTGACGAAGGCCTTCTTTGTCGCGTCAGCCATCGATCGCTCCGAGATCACGAAGTTCGGCCAAAAGCGGCAGGAGCGGCAGGCCGACGATGGTGAAATGGTCGCCCTCGACCTTCTCGAACAGCTGGATGCCTTCGCCCTCGATCTGGTAGGCGCCGACGCTGGCCAGCGCCCTGGCGCCGACACGGGCGAGATGGCGGCCGATGAAGGCTGGATCGAGCTTGCGCATGGTCATGCTGGCGATGCCGACATGCCGCCACAGCACCGCGCCATCGCGAACCAGCACGGCGGCGCTGTTGAGCTGATGGGTCTTGCCTGACAGCGCCAGCAGATGACGGCGCGCGCCTTCCATGTCTTCCGGTTTGTGGAACACCTCGTCGCCGAGCGACAGCGTCTGGTCGCAGCCAAGCACCAGGGCACCGGGCCGGCGCTCGCTCACCTCGGTGGCCTTGGCTTCGGCCAGCACAAGCGCGACGTCCTCCGGTGAAACACCGCTGTCCTGCAAAGGTGCCTCGAGCGCACGCTCGTCGACATCGGCCGCAACCGCCTCGACGTCGACACCGGCATTGACGAGCATCGCTTTGCGGAACGGACTGCCCGAAGCGAGGATGATTGTCTCGGTCATGATTTTTTCGCGCCTGACTTCCGGCACCGCCCAGGTCTGTTGAGATTCAGGTCAGGCCGGCATCGCCTGAATATCGCCACGCCTAGCGCGTCTTGCCACGCAGGGCAACGATCGCTGCCGCCGTTTCCTCGATCGAGCGGCGGCTGACATCGATCATCGGCCAGCCATGGCGCGTGCAGATCTGGCGGGCGTAGGCAAGCTCCTCGGTAATCGCGGCACGGTCGACATAGTCGCTCGCCTCGTAGGTGCTGCTGTTGCCGAGAATGCGGTTTTGCCGGACATGCGAGATGCGCTCGGCGGTCGCGATCAATCCGACGATCAGCGGCGTCTTGGCGTTGACCAGGCTTTCCGGCACCGGCACGCCGAGGACGATGGGAATGTTGGCGGTCTTGATGCCGCGATTGGCGAGATAGATGCTGGTCGGCGTCTTCGACGTGCGCGAGATGCCGATCAGCACGATATCGGCATCGTCCATGTTGGCCGGCAGCTGGCCGTCATCATGTTCCATGGTGAAGTTCAGCGCATCGATGCGGCGGAAATATTCGGCATCGAGGACATGCTGGGCGCCGACCCGGCGGCCGGCCGGCGTGCCGAGATAAGACTGGAACACGGTCAGCACCGGCTCGAGCACCGACACACAGGGCAGGCCCATGGTCGCGCAGCGCTCGTCGATGCCGCGCGCAAGCTTCTGGTCGACGACCGTATAGAGGATAATGCCGGGCTCCTCCTCGATGTCCTCGAACACCTTGGCCACCTGCTTTTCCGTGCGGATGAGCGGGTAGATGTGCTCGATGGCGCGCGCATCCTTGTATTGCGCGGAAGCCGCCCGGCCGGCGGCGAGCAGCGTTTCGCCGGTGGCGTCGGAAATCAGGTGCAGATGGAAGAAGCTCTGGGGTTTGTTCACAGGGGGTCACTCCAGGCTGTGGGCGGCTGTGGATAAAGCGGGATGGAAAAACGCGCCGGTCACAGGCGACTGTATCAGATGGCAGTTTGTCCACAATTCGTTGTGCTGTCAGCTTCGTCGGGCGGTTGGGGACAAGTCTGGGGATGGCTTCCTTTGACTATCATCTGTCCACAGGACGAGCTTTTTCCGGCATTTCCTAACGCCTTGACTCCAGTGACGGATTCCTGGCTTTCCCCAGAACCCTACAGTTTGGAAAGCGAAGCGCGCGACAATATGCTGGCTGGTGTTTTGCGGGGCAAAGCGGGACAGGTGACAACCACCACAACCAACAGACTCTTAGAATCAGAAGAATCTTAGATATAAGAATATTTGATTATAGAGAGGCTTGGAGAAGCGAGCGCTCGATGCCCCAGAACCGGATCATGCTGGACGTCCTGAAGGGCAAGGCGGTGTTCCCTCCTCCGCTCTGGATGATGCGTCAGGCCGGGCGCTACCTGCCGGAATATCGTGAGACACGCAGGCGCGCCGGTTCGTTCCTCGAGCTTTGCTACGATCCGGACCTTGCCGTCGAAGTGACGCTGCAGCCGATCGAGCGCTTCGGCTTCGATGCCTCGATCCTGTTTTCGGACATCCTCGTCGTTCCGCATGCGCTTGGCCGCGACGTACGCTTCGAAGAGGGCCGAGGACCTCTGCTGACGCCGATCACCGTGGCCGAGATTGCGGCTCTGGAAAGCAAAACGTTTCACGTGAATCTCGAACCGGTCTACGAAACGGTTCGGCGATTGCGAGCCAAACTGCCGGACGAGACGACGCTGATCGGCTTCTGCGGCGCGCCGTGGACGGTGGCGACCTATATGATCGCCGGCCACGGCACGCCCGACCAGGCGCCGGCGCGGCTGTTCGCCTATCGTGAACCAGCGGCCTTTCAACACTTGCTGAAAGTGCTTGCCGATCATTCGGCCGCCTATCTCATTCGCCAGATCGAGGCGGGGGCGGATGTGGTGCAGATATTCGATTCCTGGTCCGGCGTGCTCGATGATGCATCGTTCGATCTGTTCTGCGTTCAGCCGGTGGCCGAGATCGTTGGCCGGGTTCGGGCGGTTTATCCCGATGTTCCGATCATCGGTTTTCCGAAGGGGGCCGGTGCGCGCTACCGAACTTATCGCCAGAAGACCGGCGTAACGGCCCTGGGGATCGACTGGACGGTGCCCCTGATAGCGGCGAAGGATTTGCAGCGCTTGGGTGCGGTCCAGGGCAACCTCGATCCCTTGCGGCTCGTGGCTGGCGGCAAAGCGCTGTCCGATGGTGTCGAGGCGATCCTCGGGGCGCTCGGAGACGGGCCGCTGATCTTCAATCTCGGTCACGGCATCACGCCGGAGACGCCGATAGCCCATGTCGAGGCGATGGTGAAACTGGTGAGGAGCGCGACACGCTGATGGCTCAATCGAACAACACTGGCAACACGAACAGCACCGGCCAGGCGATGATGCGCATGACCATAGGCATAGGTGTCTTGATTGTGCTGACGGCGCTTTTGTATTTCGCCGCGCCCGACGGCTTTTATCCATGGGCGAAAGCGATCCACATCCTTGCCGTCATCTCGTGGATGGCCGGCATGCTCTATCTGCCGCGGTTGCTCGTCTATCACGCCGATGCCGAGAAGGGTTCGGTACAGTCCGAGACCTTCAAGGTGATGGAGCGGCGTCTGCTGCGTGGCATCATCAATCCGGCGATGATCGTGACCTGGGTTTTTGGTCTGTGGCTGGCCTGGAAAGGCTTTGGTTTCCAGGGCGGCTGGCTGCATGCCAAGATCGGGGCGGTGCTTTTACTGTCCGCCGTTCATGGCTATCTCGCCGGCGCGGTGCGCAAATTTGCCGAGGACCGCAACGAAAAACCGGCGAGGCACTGGCGGATCGTCAACGAGATCCCCACATTGCTGATGATCGCAATCGTGATCCTGGTTGTCGTCAAGCCGTTCTAGGTCTTTTGGGCCTTGTAAAACGCAGCTTGCTCTTTCATCCGACCGACGATAAAAGACGGGTCTTCCTTCCCGTCATGCGCCGCCCTTCGTTGCTTTCGGCCGCGCCCGGCATTTGTCGCATCCCGCCGATATTTTCCCAAAGCTTACCCAGACTCCATCTATTCAAGGTCCGTCTATGCAAGAAATGAAACTCGCCGAGTTCAAGAACAAAAAACCGCCAGAGCTGATCGCTTATGCCGAATCGCTCGAGGTCGAAAACGCCAGCGTCATGCGCAAGCAGGAGCTGATGTTCGCGATCCTGAAGAAGCTGGCCGCCCAGGACGTCGAGATCATCGGCGACGGTGTGGTCGAGGTGCTGCAGGACGGTTTTGGCTTCCTGCGTTCGGCCAACGCCAATTATCTGCCAGGTCCCGACGACATCTATATTTCGCCGTCGCAGATCAGGCGCTTTTCGCTGAAGAC
Organism: Mesorhizobium bavaricum; assembly: GCF_056781655.1. Taxonomy (NCBI): domain Bacteria; kingdom Pseudomonadati; phylum Pseudomonadota; class Alphaproteobacteria; order Hyphomicrobiales; family Phyllobacteriaceae; genus Mesorhizobium; species Mesorhizobium bavaricum. Next base: position 1,166,026 of record NZ_CM165566.1, read on the forward strand.
CGGGGATACGGTCGAAGGGCCGATCCGCAGCCCGAAAGAGGGCGAGCGCTATTTCGCGCTGCTCAAGGTCAACACGATCAATTTCGACGATCCCGAAAAGATCCGTCACAAGATCCACTTCGACAATCTGACACCGCTCTACCCGACCTCGCGGCTGAAGATGGAAATGGAGGTTCCGACCTCCAAGGACATCTCGGCCCGCGTCATCGACCTGGTGGCCCCCCTCGGCAAGGGCCAGCGCGCCTTGATCGTGGCGCAGCCGCGCACCGGCAAGACGGTGCTCTTGCAGAACATCGCCCATTCGATCACCACCAATCATCCCGAATGCTACCTGATCGTACTTCTGATCGACGAGCGGCCGGAAGAAGTCACCGACATGCAGCGCTCGGTGAAGGGCGAGGTCGTTTCCTCGACCTTCGACGAACCGGCGGTGCGCCACGTCCAGGTCGCCGAAATGGTCATCGAGAAGGCCAAGCGGCTGGTCGAACATGGCCGCGACGTCGTTATCCTGCTCGATTCGATCACCCGCCTCGGCCGTGCCTACAACACCGTGGTGCCGTCATCTGGCAAGGTGCTGACCGGCGGTGTCGACGCCAACGCCTTGCAGCGGCCGAAGCGCTTCTTCGGCGCCGCCCGCAACATTGAGGAAGGCGGGTCGCTGACCATCATCGCCACCGCGCTGATCGATACCGGAAGCCGCATGGACGAAGTCATCTTCGAAGAGTTCAAGGGCACCGGCAATTCGGAAATCGTGCTCGACCGCAAGGTTGCCGACAAGCGCATCTATCCGGCCATGGACATCCTGAAGTCCGGCACCCGCAAGGAAGACCTGCTGGTCGCCCGCCAGGACCTGCAGAAGATCTTCGTGCTGCGCCGCATCCTGGCGCCGATGGGAACCACCGACGCGATCGAGTTCCTGATCGACAAGCTCAAGCAGACCAAGACCAATGCCGACTTCTTCGATTCAATGAATACGTAAGGGTTGGCGGCGACCTCGCGAAAGCCGGCGCCGCCGCTCATTGCCCTGCCTGGCGTTCGTCGTTTGAAAAAGCCAAGCAGTTGGCTTTTCGTCCGCGACGCGGACCACTTCTCAACTCCCCGTATAGGGACGGGGAGAAAGAGGCTGGCCGCAACGCCGGCACCTTTCGTGCGAATATTGATGACAGCGTCCCTCGCCCCGTTTGCGGGGACAGGATGCCGGCAGGCAGGTGAGTGCAGCGCCAGCGCTTTGAAGCAAAGCGAAGCGGCCAGAGGCAGCCTGACTACCGCCGACGCAACAGACGCTCGAGTTCGTCAGGACCCATTACCACCGGCAAACACACCTGCCCCGTGCACAACCATGCACCCGGCCTGTCGGTTGGTGGCAAGATACCGCCGGGCAGCACGGGTCGATTCGCTTCCGAACCGACCGAAACGACGATATCGACCCGACGAGGGTCGGGGTTTCGATTCGCAACCGGAACAAGTCCGGGATTGGTGAGATCGTCTATCAGCACCAGCTTAAACGGCTCGATTGCCAGCGCGCAGGCGTTGACGATGCCAGCTTGGCCATAGGACTGCTGTGCGGCCCGGCCTGCAGCATGCTCGGCAACCTTCCAGGCTCTCTCCTGCAGATCGAGATCGCCAGTGATGGAAGCGAGCCGAACCAGCGCTTCGATGATCTGGCCGGTGGCGGAAGGAATGGCCTCGTCAACATCGCCCCGAATGCGGATCGGCACGTCGGTGCTGTCCGAAGCGGTCAGATAGTAGCCGGTCTTATCGGCGCCCGCGTGCCAATGGTCGAGTTGCTCGATGAACTGGCTGGCCTGTTCTACGTAGCTCCAATCACCCGTGGCCTCGAACAGCGAGATCGCCGCGTTGGTCATGGCGGCGTAGTCGCTGGACAGCGCGGGGAACAATTTCCTGGCGCCGAGCATCGAATGCGGCAAACGGTTGTCGCGGCTGGCGGCGCTGATATGGCCGAAGGCCTTTGCCGCGGCGTCGACCCAGTCCCGCCGCGCCAGCGACCGGCCAGCCTCGGCCAGGGCTGCAATCATCAGGCCGTTCCAGTCGGTGAGGGTCTTTGCGTCGAGGCCGGGCCTGACCCGCTTTTCCCGGACGGCGAGGAGTTTGGCCTTGAGCGGAACGAGTTGGTCGCGATTGACCACACCCTGTGCTTGCTGGAAACGGGTTTGATGGACGACCGGCTTGCCCTCCCAGCCGTGCGGGCTGGATAGCGTGAAGTGTTTGAAAAACAAGGTGGAATCGTCGCCGAGCGCGGCTTCGATCTCTTCCCTGCTCCAGGTGTAGAACAGCCCCTCCTCGCCATCGCTGTCGGCGTCGAGGCTGGCGGCAAAGCCGCCGCCGTCAACACGCATTTCGCGTAGCAGCCAGTCGACCGTCTCTTCGATTCGTACCCGGAACAACTCATCGCCGCTGGCGACATAGGCCCAGTTGCAGAAGCGGACGAGCTGGGCGTTGTCGTAGAGCATCTTCTCGAAATGCGGCACCAGCCATTCGGCATCGGTCGAGTAGCGGCTGAGCCCACCGCCAATATGATCGTAGATGCCGCCGCTCAACATCCGGTCGAGGCTGAGCAGGACATCGTCGCGATGCGTCGCGTTGCCGTCGCGCAGCCAGGACAGCCAAAGCGTCAGCATGAACGGCGCATTGGGGAATTTCGGCGCCCCGCGCAGGCCGCCGAGATCGCGATCGATCATGCCGTCGATGCCCCTGGCGAGGTTTTCCAGCGTGTCGCGGTCAAGCACTGTTGCCGGATGCGCACCGGCGAGCCGGGCCTCGACATGCGTGGTCAGGCCGTCGGCGCTCTGGTTCAGGCTCGCCCGCTTCTCCTGCCAGGCCTTGTCGATCGCCTGCATCACCTGGATGAAACCCGGGCGGCCATAGCGAGGCTCGCGTGGGAAGTAGGTGCCACCCCAGAACGGCTTGCCGTCCGGCGTCAGGAACATGGTCAGCGGCCAGCCGCCTTGCTCGCCCATCGACGACAAAGCCGCCATGTAGATCTGGTCGATGTCGGGCCGCTCCTCGCGGTCGACCTTGATATTGACGAACAGACGGTTCATGACGGCGGCGACGTCGTCGTTCTCGAAGCTTTCGTGCGCCATGACATGGCACCAGTGGCAGGCGGCATAGCCGACCGAGAGCAGGATCGGTCGGTCCAGAGCCTTCGCCTCTTCAAGCGAAGCCGGCGACCATGCCCGCCAATGGACGGGATTGCCGCTGTGCTGCCGCAGATAGGGGCTGGCTTCTTCAGCAAGCAGGTTTTGTGGAGGCAATGTCACGATCAGGCTACCCGGCAATCATTGAACGGGAAGCTAGGGCGGTTCAACAGAGCGGGCAAATGATTTCAAGGGATTCGATCGTCGCGTTGTCGAGCGGCCGCCTGCCGGCTGGCGTTGCCGTCATCCGCATTTCCGGCCCACAGACTCGATTCGCAGTCGAAACGATTGCCGGCGGCATGGTTAAGGACCGCGCAGCGGTTCTGCGCAAGTTCAGAGCACCCGATGGCACTGTGCTCGACAACGGTCTGGTGGTCTTTTTTCCCGGCCCCGCAAGTTTTACGGGCGAGGATGTGGCGGAATTCCACGTTCATGGCGGCCGCGCCGTGGTGGCCAGAATGCTGGAGACAATCACACGTTTCGACGGTCTCAGGCATGCCGAACCCGGTGAATTCACACGCCGCGCCTTCCTCAACGGCAAGTTCGATCTCGTGGAGACCGAAGCGCTGGCCGATCTCGTCAATGCGGAGACCGAGGCGCAGCGGCGCTTTGCGGTCCAGAATGCTGAAGGCGTGCAGAGCGAACTCTATCTCGGTTGGCGCCGTCAGCTGATCCATGCCCGAGCCATGATCGAGGCCGAGATCGATTTTGCCGACGAGGACGATGTGCCAGGTTCTGTTTCGGATACGGTCTGGTCTGACGTTCGGGCGATGATCGGCGAGATCGACCGGCACATGGCCGGATTTCGCGCCGCCGAGATCATCCGCGATGGGTTCGAGGTCGTCATTCTCGGCGCGCCCAATGCCGGCAAGTCGAGTCTGTTCAACGCCTTGGCGCGGCGCGATGCTGCTATTGTAACGGATGAGCCCGGCACCACCCGCGACCTGCTCGAGGTGGTGCTCGATCTCGATGGGCTGCGCGTCCGGTTGACCGACACTGCAGGACTGCGCGATGCGGCCGGGAAGGTCGAGGCGATCGGCATCGAGAAGGCAAGGGCCAAGGCCGATCGCGCCGATCTCTTGCTGTCGTTACAGGACGTTGCTGATCCAAAGACTGTTGGTTCGATGCCGGCGGGGATACCGGCCTTGCGCGTCGGCACCAAGCTCGACCTGTTGGACAGGCAGGCGGTTCGCGATGTGGGCAAGCGCTACGATCACGCCATCTCGGTCGTGGATGGGACAGGTGTGGAGACATTGCTGGCGGAAATCGGCCAGCGCGCCGCGAGCGCTGCCGGCAGTACCGGCGATATTCTTCCATCACGCCTGCGCCATGTCGAATTGCTCGGCGAAGCAAACCGCCATCTGCGCCGAGCAATTGACGACCGGGCTATCGGGCAGGAACTGCGCGCAGAGGAGTTGCGCCTCGCGGCAGATCGGCTCGGCCGGATCGTCGGAGCCATCGATGTCGAGGACATGCTGGACGTCATTTTCGCGCAGTTCTGCATTGGGAAATGACTCACGTGAAACAATCGCAGCCCGCTTTAGAGATCGGCGGGATGACTCACGTGAAACGTAGTGAAACGTAGTGGCAGATGTTGGCGGCGCCCCTTATTGCGCTGCGGGGCATTTCTTCGCGCATGGTGGCGGACTGTCGCCTCCCGCGCAACGTTTGGGGTTAGCGAAGCCATCGATAACCGCGCCCCTCTCCCCGTCACTAGATGGGAAGAGGATGCCGGCAGGCAGGTGCGGACACGCTGACCACTAATGGATCCCCCTTGCGCTGATCAGGTGGAACATGGCTGCAAGGCCTCGCTACCTGTTTCACGTGAAACGACTCGCGGAGTTTTCTTGACAGCATCGCCTTGCGGGGACATGTGTCGCTCAATCTTTTGAGTCCAGGACGTTTGGAAATGACCGATCACTTTGATGTGGTTGTGGTGGGCGGCGGCCACGCGGGGTGCGAGGCGGCCAGTGCAGCCGCGCGCGCCGGTGCTAGAACCGCCCTGGTGACGCTGCGCTTCGACACGATCGGCGTGATGTCGTGCAATCCGGCCATCGGCGGGCTCGGCAAAGGCCATCTGGTTCGTGAGATCGATGCCATGGACGGGTTGATGGGCCGGGTGGCGGACGCCGCGGGCATCCAGTTCCGCCTGCTCAACCGCCGCAAGGGGCCGGCGGTGCGCGGCCCGCGCACGCAGGCTGACCGAAAGCTCTATCGCCTTGCCATGCAAGAAGCGATTCGGCTCCAGAACGATCTCGCCGTGGTCGAGGGCGAAGTGCTCGACTTCGAAATCGACGACGGGCAGATCGCCGCTGTTCTCCTGGCCGACGGCAGGCGGCTGGCCTGCGGCGCCGTTGTTCTGACGACCGGGACATTCCTGCGCGGGCTCATCCACATCGGTGACAAGAAGATCGTCGCCGGCCGCATGAACGAGCAGGCCAGCCTCGGCCTGTCGGCAACAATGGACCGTACCGGCTTCAAGCTCGGCAGGCTGAAGACGGGCACGCCGCCAAGGCTGGATGGGAAAACCATCGATTGGGCGTCGCTGGAAAGCCAGGCGGCGGATGAGGATCCGGTGCCGTTCTCGCTGATGACCGATCGTATCACAACACCACAAATCGAGTGCGGCATCACGCGCACAACAACGGCGACGCATGATCTGATTCGCGCCAATCTCAGCCGGTCGGCCATGTATTCCGGTTCGATCGAGGGCGTCGGGCCTCGCTATTGCCCATCGATCGAGGACAAGATCGTCAAGTTCGGTGACAGGGACGGGCACCAGATTTTTCTCGAGCCGGAAGGGCTCGACGACGATACCGTCTATCCCAACGGCATCTCCACCTCGCTGCCGCAGGATGTGCAGCTCGAGATTCTCAAAACCATCCCCGGGCTTGAGCGCGCCGTCATGCTGCAGCCGGGCTATGCCATTGAATATGATCATGTCGATCCGCGCGAATTGCATCAGACGCTTGAGACGAAACGGGTTGGCGGTCTCTTCCTCGCCGGGCAGATCAACGGCACCACCGGATATGAAGAGGCGGCCGGGCAAGGCCTGCTCGCCGGCTTGAACGCCGCGCGGCGTTCGGCAGGGGACGAGCAAATCGTGCTCAGCCGCACTGAAGCCTATATCGGTGTCATGGTCGACGATCTGACCAGCCGCGGCATTGCCGAGCCCTACCGGATGTTTACCTCGCGGGCCGAATTCCGGTTGTCGCTGCGCGCCGACAATGCGGATGAGCGGCTGACGCCTTTGGCGGCGAAGCTCGGGATCGCTTCGGCGCAGCGGATGCAGCGCTATGGCGACATGATGCGGCAGCTCGACGAAGCGCGCCAGTTGGCGGTGTCGCTGAGCTTGACCCCCAACGAAGCGGCGCGGCTTGGGCTGGAGATCAACCGGGATGGCGTGCGCCGCTCCGGCTATGAGTTGCTGGCCTATCTCGGCGTCGATGTCGCCTGGCTGGCTCGTGTCGAGCCAAGATTTGGGGACATCGACGCCAAGACGGCGGAGCGGCTCGAAACGGAAGCGAAATATTCGGTCTATCTCGATCGTCAGAAGACGGATGTAGCGCAGATCCGGCTTGAGGAAAGCCGACTGATTCCCGAGACGGTCGATTTTGCCGGCGTGCCGGGCCTCTCCAACGAGCTCAAGCAGAAGATGCAGGCGCGGCGGCCGCGTTCGATCGCCGATGCCCAGCGCATGGAAGGCATGACGCCGGCGGCGCTGGCGATCATCGTCGCGCATGTCCGCCATGCCGCGAGTGCGCAGCGAACTGACCAAAGGGATGTTGCGTGAGTTCCTTTTCATGGGAGAGCCTGCAGGACGCGGCAGGCCCGGTTTCACGTGAAACATTCGATCGACTGGTGGCGTTCGAGCAGATGTTCCAGAAATGGAATCGCAGCATCAATCTGGTTGCGCAGTCGACGTCCGGTGATGTCTGGCAGCGTCACATATTGGACAGCGCGCAACTCGGGCGCATCGAGCCCACGGCCATACGCTGGGTCGACATAGGCTCGGGTGGCGGATTTCCCGGACTTGTCATGGCCTTCCTGCTTGCCGAGCGCGAGGGCGCCAGCATCGACCTGGTTGAAAGCAATCGCAAAAAGGCATCGTTCCTGCAGACCGTCATCGGTCAGTTCAGCCTGCCGGCGCGGGTCGTGGCGCGCCGCATCGAAGACAGCCATGCGCTTGTTTCGACGCCACAAATCGTCACCGCGCGCGCCTTGGCCTCGCTTTCTACCTTGCTGGATCTGTCGGCGCCATGGCTGACGTCAGGCGCGCGCGGCCTGTTCCACAAAGGCCGGGATTACCGGGCGGAAGTGCAAGAAAGCGTTCACCGATGGGCCTTCGATCTGGTAGAACATCCAAGTGTGACCGACCCGCATGGGGTCATCCTTGAACTGTCGAACGTGCGACCCGTTTGACTTGCGTTTGGCGATCCACGACATGAATGCCTGGCATAGACCCATGATGAAGAATGACCCCCGAATCATCACCGTAGCCAACCAGAAGGGCGGCGTCGGCAAGACGACCACCGCCATCAATCTGGCTACCGCGCTGGCGGCAATCGGCGAAAAGGTGCTGATCGTCGACCTCGATCCGCAAGGCAATGCCAGCACCGGCCTCGGCATCGATCGCAAGGATCGGACGGTCTCGTCTTACGACGTGCTGACCGGCGAGCTGGATCTGGAAGCCGCGGCCATCCCGACGGCGGTGCCAGGCCTGTCGATCGTGCCGTCGACCCTCGACCTGCTCGGCATCGAGATGGAGATCGCCTCGGCGCCGGACCGGGTGCTGCGGCTGCGCAACGCCTTGCGCGCCTCGGCCGAACGCTCGGCCGGCTTCGGCTATGTGCTGATCGACTGCCCGCCGTCGCTCAACCTGCTGACGTTGAATTCGATGGCTGCCGCCGATTCGGTGCTGGTGCCGCTGCAATGCGAGTTCTTCGCTCTCGAAGGCCTCAGCCAGTTGCTCGAAACCGTCGAGCAGGTGCGCCGTTCGATCAATCCGGACCTGACCATCCAGGGCATCGTGCTGACCATGTATGACGGCCGTAACAATCTCGCCAACCAGGTGGTGCAGGACGTGCGCGCGCATATGGGCGACAAGGTCTACGAGACCATCATTCCGCGCAATGTGCGAGTGTCCGAGGCGCCATCCTACGGCAAGCCGGCGATCCTCTACGATCTCAAATGCTCGGGCAGCCAGGCCTATCTGCAGTTGGCGTCGGAAGTGATCCGCCGCGAGCGCAAATTGCGCGCCGCTTGATTAGCTGACATGCATAATTAATAGCCGATTCGATACCGAAACGATCTGGAATAGCCAACTGGAAGTGTTATGAGCGAAGACCTTTCGAGAAAAAGACTGGGCCGTGGGCTGGCGGCGCTGATCGGTGAGATCGATCGTCCGGCCGCACCCGAAAAACCTGGTATGAGCGGCGACGGCAAGGTGCCGATCGAGTTCCTGACCCCTAATCCGAAAAATCCGCGCCGGCATTTCGGCGAGGCCGAGCTGACCGATCTTGCCCAGTCCATCCGCGAGCATGGCGTGGTGCAGCCGGTGGTGGCGCGGCCTTCGCCGACGCTGGCTGGCCGCTACGAGATCATCGCCGGCGAGCGGCGCTGGCGAGCGGCGCAGCGCGCCGGGCTGACCGAGATCCCGGTCATCGTCCGCGAGGTCAACGACCGCACCGCGCTCGAACTGGCGATCATCGAGAACGTCCAGCGCACCGACCTCAATGCGGTCGAGGAAGCGCTTGGCTATCAGCAATTGATCGACGATCACGGCTATACCCAGGCCGACCTCGGCCAGGTGATCGGCAAGAGCCGCAGCCATGTCGCGAACACGCTGCGGCTGCTGAAGCTGCCGGATGTGATCCGCGATATGCTGGTCGATGGCGCGCTGTCGGCGGGCCATGCCCGTACGCTGGTGACGGCGGAGGATCCGGCCGGCCTTGCCAAGCGCATCGTCGAGGAAGGGCTTTCGGTGCGCCAGGCCGAGGCGCTGGCGCAGATGCCGGCCGGCCCTACCCCAGCCAAGCCGAAGCAAGCGCAAAGTACGCCGGAAAAGGATACCGATACGCTAGCGCTGGAAAGGCTGATGACCAACACCATCGGTATGATCGTGTCGATCGATCACAAGGCCAAGGGCGGCGAACTTCGTGTCGCGTATCGGTCGCTGGAGCAGCTCGACGAGCTGTGTCGACGGCTGAAGCAGGAGCGGTAGTTAGCCGACGAAGTGCTCTGACTTGAAAGCTTGCTTGGCCAGTCAGACTTGAGGCCTCGCGCCGTCCTCCCTTCCCTTCTCCCATTGTGGGAGAAGGTGTCGCCGAAGCGACGGATGAGGGGTGTTCCAGAAAACACCTGCGCCTCATTCCGTCCAACACCCCTCAACCGTCTCGGCGCTGCGCGCCGATCCACCCTCTCCCACAAGGGGGAGAAGGGAAGAACCCTACCTCTGCGCAAGCCGGCTGCTCTCCACCACAATGCCGAGCAGCGCCTGGCGTGCCAGCGCAACCGACAGATCCGGCCGCCGCCGCGTCTGCAGTACCGCGGTCTGCAGCCGGGTCAGCGCGCGGCCGAGGGCTTCGCTGCTCCAGCGCTCCAGCGCTTTCTCCACCAGCTTGCGCCGCGAGAAAAACACCGGCGGGCGGGCGGCGGCAACCACCGAAGCCGCGTTGCGGCCGGCAGAGTCCATCTGGCCACGCATGGCCTGGATCGACTGCAATTGGCGCATCGCCGAGGACAGTACCAGGAAGGGCGGGCCGCCGGACTGGCAATGGCGGGTGAAGGCGGTGTCGAAATCGCCGATCTTGCCTTCGAGAAGCGCGTCGACCGCGTCATCGAAGGAGGCCCCGGACACGTCACCCGACATCGCCCTGACCTCTTCCAGCCCGATCTCCGTCCGGCCGTGGGCGTAGAGAATGAGCTTTTCGATCTCGCCGCGCGAGGCCAGCCGGTCGCCGCCGAGATTGCGGCGCAGGGCCTGCCTGGCTTCCATGGTCATCGACATGCCTGCTTTCTGCAGTTCTCCGTCGATAACGGTGTCGATGTCGCGGGCCTCGTCGGCATAGCATGGCAGCGCCATGGCGTTGTCAGCCGCTTCGACGATGGCACGCAGGCCGACGCCCTTCTTGAGATCGCCGGCCTCGATCAGGATGATGGCGTCACGCGGTGGCTCGGCCGTGAGTGCCTTGACGTCGTCGGCCAGCGCCTTCTGGCCACTGGCATTGCGCACCCAGAGCAGCCGCCGGTCGGAAAACATCGGCACGGTGCGTGCCTCGTCGAGCAGCCGGCCCTCGTCGCGGTCAACCTCCGAGCCGTCCAGCCTGACCACCGAGAAGGGATCGTCGAGCGGCAGGCCGGTCTTCCCGGCAAAGGCTTTTGCGCGCTCGGTGACGAGGCCTCGGTCGGGACCATAGAGCAGGACGATCGAGATGCGCTGGTCCGGTCGGGCCAGCCAGGAATCGACCTCGAAAGCTTTCTTCTGTGCCATGGAGGGTGGTTAGCACAGCGCGAGCGCCGGGTGAACGGAGTTCGAGCGAAACCGCGGCGCGCGCGATCTCCCTCACACGGGGGGAGATTGGCAGGTTCGACCGCAGCACAAGTCGCCGCAATCCGCCCCCAATCACCTTATCTTCCGGAAAACGCGGCGCAATCTTGCGCCAAATTGCGCGTCCCTGCCCAAGATCGACAAGAAATTTCGCGGACATATCTTCATTTTGTGGGGGGAGGCTGCATCGGCCGGTGCGGCCGGGACCGACGCCCGAAGGTTTGCCCGACGAATCGCACTGGTCTGGCGGCGCAGATATGCAAATATCAGCGCCAGGCAACATTGGAGGACAAAGGTCATGGCCGATGCTGGGACGTTGCGTTTTCACGTTCCGGAACCGGAAGTGCGGCCGGGCGGAACGCCTGACTTTTCCAACGTACCCATCCCGAAGGCCGGCTCGGTGCCGCGCCCCGATATCGATGTCGATCCGCGCACGATCCGCGATCTCGCCTTCTCGATCATCCGGGTGCTGAACCGCAATGGCGAAGCCGTCGGTCCCTGGGCCGGCCTGCTCTCCAGCGACGAGCTTCTGGCCGGCCTGCGCCACATGATGACGCTGAGGACATTCGATGCCCGCATGCAGATGGCGCAGCGCCAGGGCAAGACCTCGTTCTACATGCAGCATCTGGGCGAAGAGGCGGTGGCCTGCGCCTTCCGCAAGGCGCTGGCGCCGGGCGACATGAATTTCCCGACCTATCGCCAGGCAGGGCTGCTCATCGCCGACGGCTATCCGATGGTCACGATGATGAACCAGATCTATTCCAACGAGGCCGACCCGCTCAAGGGTCGCCAATTGCCGATCATGTATTCGTCGAAGGAACACGGCTTCTTCTCGATCTCCGGCAATCTGGCGACGCAGTACATCCAGGCGGTCGGCTGGGCGATGGCCTCGGCGATCTCGAACGATTCGAAGATCGCCGCCGCCTGGATCGGCGATGGCTCGACCGCCGAATCCGATTTCCATTCGGCGCTGGTGTTCGCCTCCACCTACAAGGCGCCCGTCGTGCTCAATGTCGTCAACAACCAGTGGGCGATCTCGACATTCCAGGGCATCGCCCGTGGCGGCTCGGGCACTTTCGCGGCCCGAGGCCTCGGTTTCGGCATCCCGTCACTGCGCGTCGACGGCAATGATTATCTCGCCGTCCATTCGGTGGCCAAATGGGCGGCGGAGCGCGCGCGCAGCAATCTCGGGCCGACCCTGGTCGAATATGTCACCTATCGCGCCGGCGCGCATTCGAGTTCGGATGACCCCTCGGCCTACCGGCCAAAGACCGAATCCGACGCCTGGCCGCTCGGCGATCCGATCGTGCGGCTGAAGAACCATCTGATAGGGCTCGGGGTCTGGTCGGACGAGCGGCACGCTCAGGCCGAGGCGGAAATCCTCGACACGGTGATCACGGCGCAGAAGGAAGCCGAAAGCCACGGCACGCTGCATGCCGGCGGCAAGCCGTCGACCCGCGACATGTTCGAAGGGCTCTATGCCGAGATGCCGCCGCATCTGCGGCGCCAGCGCCAGCAGGCGGGGGTCTGACCATGCCAAGACGGACCATGATCGAGGCCATTCGCGACGCCATGGATGTGTCGATGGCGCGCGACGAACGCGTCGTCGTGTTCGGCGAGGATGTCGGCTTCTTCGGCGGCGTCTTCCGCTGCACGCAGGGCCTGCAGGCCAAATACGGCAAGAGCCGCTGCTTCGACGCGCCGATCAACGAATCCGGCATTGTCGGCTCGGCCATCGGCATGGCCGCCTACGGGCTGAAGCCGTGCGTGGAGATTCAGTTTGCCGACTACATGTATCCGGCCTATGACCAGCTCACCCAGGAAGCGGCGCGGCTACGCTACCGCTCGAACGGCGATTTCACCTGTCCGATCGTGGTGCGGATGCCGACCGGCGGCGGCATTTTCGGCGGCCAGACCCACAGCCAGAGCCCGGAAGCACTGTTCACCCATGTGTCGGGGCTGAAGACCGTGGTGCCGTCCAACCCGCATGACGCCAAGGGGCTGCTGATCGCGGCGATCGAGGATCCCGATCCGGTGATCTTCCTCGAACCGAAGCGGCTCTACAACGGTCCGTTCGATGGCCACCACGACCGGCCGGTGACGCCCTGGTCGAAGCACGAGCTCGGCGAAGTCGCCGACGGCCACTACACGGTGCCGCTCGGCAAGGCGGCGATCCGCCGGGCGGGCTCGGCGGTAACGGTGCTGGCCTACGGCACCATGGTCTATGTCGCGCAGGCCGCCGTCGAGGAGACCGGCATCGACGCCGAGATCATCGATCTCAGGACCCTTTTGCCGCTCGATCTCGACACCATCGTCGCTTCGGTCACGAAGACCGGGCGCTGTGTCATCGTGCATGAGGCGACGCTGACCTCAGGCTTCGGCGCCGAGCTGTCGGCGCTGGTGCAGGAGAACTGCTTCTACCATCTGGAAGCGCCGGTGGCGCGGGTCGCCGGCTGGGACACGCCCTATCCGCATGCGCAGGAATGGGACTATTTCCCCGGCCCGGCCCGTGTCGGCCGGGCGCTGCTCGAAACCATGGGAGCCTGAGATGGGCGAACACATCATCAAGCTGCCCGATGTCGGCGAAGGCGTCGCCGAGGCCGAGCTCGTCGAATGGCACGTCAAGATCGGCGACATCGTGCGCGAGGACACCGTGCTCGCCGCCGTCATGACCGACAAGGCGACGGTTGAAATCCCGTCGCCTGTCGATGGCGAAATCCTGTGGCTCGGCGCCGAGATCGGCGACACGGTGGCGATCGGCTCGCCCATCGTGCGGCTGAAAGTGGCGGGCGAGGGCAATGTGAAGCCGCAAGGCGGCGACGTGGCAGCGGTGGCCGCCGAGCCACCGGCGAAGCTGCCGACGCCGAAGCCCGAGGCCGCCGCGCCAACCGCGAAGACGCCGCCAAAGGCAGGCGGGACGGACGTGAAACCTGCACCGGCCGTCTCGAAAAGCGCGCAGCAGCCTTCCCTTTCCGGCGCGCCGCGCCCGGAAGGTGAAAAGCCGCTGGCATCGCCTGCGGTCCGCCTGCGGGCAAAAGAGGCCGGCATCGATCTGCGGCAAGTTTCGGGAAGCGGACCGGCCGGCCGCATCGGCCATGAGGACATCGAGGCCTTCCTGGCGCGTGGTCCGCAGATCGCCAGGACATCCGGCCTCGCCCGCAACGACGCCATCCAGGACATCAAGGTGGTTGGGTTGCGGCGCAAGATCGCCGAGAAGATGACGCTGTCCAAATCGCGCATCCCGCACATCACCTATGTCGAGGAGATCGATGTCACCGCGCTGGAGGATCTGCGCGCCGCGCTCAACAAGGAAAAGCGCGCGGGCAAGGCGGAGCGGCCGAAGCTGACGCTGCTGCCATTCCTGATGCGGGCGATGGTCAAGGCTATCGCCGACCAACCCAATCTCAACTCGCTGTTCGACGACGAGGCCGGCATCATCCACCAGCATGGCGGCATCCATATCGGCATTGCCGCGCAGACGCCGTCGGGGCTGGTGGTGCCGGTGGTCAAGCATGCCGAGGCGCGCGACATCTGGGAGTGCGGCGCCGAGGTGATCAGGCTTGCCGAGGCGGCCAAGTCCGGCACCGCGACACGCGACGAGCTGTCCGGCTCGACGATCACCATCACCTCGCTCGGCGCCATGGGCGGGGTGGCGACGACGCCTGTCATCAACCATCCGGAAGTGGCGATCATCGGCGTCAACAAGATGATGGTGCGGCCGGTGTGGGACGGCACCCAGTTCATCCCGCGCAAGGTGATGAACCTGTCCTCCAGCTTCGACCACCGGGTGATCGACGGCTGGGACGCCGCGGTCTTCATCCAGCGCATCAAGGCGCTGCTGGAAACGCCGGCGCTGATCTTTGTGGATTGATTCCATGGGCCTCATCCCGAACGTCCCGAAGCATGAGAAGGATCGTTGGAAGTCCGCGGCGACGGAACGCTGGCTCCCCCTTCTCCCCCTGTGGGAGAAGATGTCGCCGAAGGCGGCGGATGAGGGGTGCTCCAGCTTGGCGACAACGGCACTCCGTACAACATCCCGCATCCGTCTCGGCGCTGCGCGCCGATCCACCTTCTCCCACAAAGGGAGAAGGGACCGCGCGCATTGGCCATCGCCGAAAGGACAGCTGACATGAAAGAGATCTCCTGCAAGCTGCTCGTCATCGGCGCCGGCCCCGGCGGCTACATCTGCGCCATCCGTGCCGGCCAGCTCGGCGTCGATACGGTGATCGTCGAAGCTGGCAAGCCCGGCGGCACCTGCCTCAATGTCGGCTGCATCCCCTCCAAGGCGCTGATCCATGCGGCGGAGGAATTCGAGAAGGTCTCGCATATGGCTGGCGGCAACAGCCCGCTCGGCATCTCGGTGACTGCACCCGTGCTCGATCTCGGCAGGACCGTCGCCTGGAAGGACGGTATCGTCAGCCGGCTCAACAGCGGTGTCGCCGGCCTGCTCAAGAAGGCCGGGGTCAAGACGGTGCATGGCTGGGCGGCGTTTCGCGACGGCAAGACAGTCGCGGTCGAGACCGAGACCGGTGTGCAGGTGATCCGGGCCGAAACGATCGTCATCGCCACCGGCTCGGCGCCGGTCGAACTGCCGTTCCTGCCGTTCGGTGGCCCGGTGATTTCATCCACCGACGCACTGGCGCTGAACGAAGTGCCGAAGAAGCTCGCCGTGGTCGGTGGCGGCTATATCGGCCTCGAACTCGGCATAGCCTTTGCCAAGATGGGGGCTGAAGTGACCGTGGTCGAGGCCTTGCCGCGCGTGCTGGCGCAGTACGACGCGGAGCTGACGCGGCCCGTCGTCAAGCGGCTCACCGCCCTCGGCATCGACGTGATGCTGGGTGCCAAGGCCAAGGGGACCAAGGGCGACGCGCTGCTGGTCGAGACATCTGATGGCAAGAGCGCCAAAATCGCCGCCGACAGGATTCTGGTGACGGTCGGCCGCAAGCCGGTGACCGAAGGCTGGGGGCTCGAGCAGATCGACCTCGACATGGCGGGAAAGTTCATCCGCATCGACGATCAGTGCCGGACCTCGATGCGCGGCATCTTCGCCATCGGCGACGTCACCGGCGAGCCGATGCTGGCGCATCGGGCGATGGCGCAAGGCGAAATGGTCGCCGAGATCATCGCCGGCCACAAACGCAGCTGGGACAAGCGCTCCATTCCCGCGGTGTGCTTCACCGATCCGGAGCTGGTGACGGCTGGCCTGTCGCCGGAGGAGGCGAAGGCGCTGGGCGGCGAAATCAAGATCGGCATGTTCCCGTTCGCCGCCAACGGCCGGGCGATGACGAAGCTCGGCGAGGATGGTTTCGTCCGCGTGGTGGCACGCGCGGACAATCATCTGGTGCTCGGCATCCAGGCGGTCGGGCAAGGCGTGTCGGAACTGTCGGCGGCTTTTGGGCTGGCGCTGGAGATGGGCGCAAGGCTGGAGGATATCGCAGGCACCATCCATGCCCATCCGACGCAAGGCGAAGGGTTCCAGGAAGCGGCGCTCAAGGCGCTGGGGCACGCGTTGCATATTTGAGGGGGAGCAGCCGGTTCGCGAAGCGAATTAATCGTGCCAGTGGCACGATGAAAGGCCGGCGAACGCCGGGACGCTGCGAAGCAGCGGGGACCCGGCGGGCGGTTGGCCATTCATTTCCCGGCCCTTCGCAGGCTCAGGGCGTTCGAAGCTCGAAAAGCCAAGCAATTGGCTTCTCGTTCGCTGCGCGAACCGCTTCTCACCCCCACAAGGGGAGAAGGGAAGGTGGCGCCTCAGCTCGCGAGCCGGCTCACCATCTCGTGCTGCGCATAGGCGCGGCCGAAGCGGTTGGCGAGGAAGGCGTCGAGTGCGATGTCTTCCTGCTTGACGAAGCCGGTCGCGGGCAAAGTCCCGTCGGCAAGCATGTCGAGCACGGCGCAGATGCCGGAGGCGGTGGTGATCTGGATGGCGCTGCGCACGACGTCACCTACCCGCTTTGAGTAGATCTTGTTGGCGTAGGTCTCCTGCAGCAGGCGGCCGTTCTTGCGGCCCGAGACGGTGACGAAGACGATGACCACGTCCTGCAGCGTCGCCGGCAGGGCGCTCTCGAAGATGTCCTTCAGCACGTCGCGGCGGTGGCGCAGGCCAAGGTCGTTGAGCAGCGCCTTCATGATCGCCGCGTGACCGGGATAGCGGATGGTGCGGTAGTTCAGCGTGCGCACCTTGCCCTTCAGCGTTTCGGCCAAAGTGCCCAACCCGCCTGAGGTGTTGAACGCTTCGTAGGTAACGCCGTCGAGCGAGAATTCCTCTCGCTCCTCGAGCGGTGGCACTTCGATCAGCTCGCCCTCGACGATCGCCTCGCAAGGCTCGCAATATTCGTTGATGACGCCGTCGGTGCTCCAGGTCAGATTGTAGTTCAGCGCATTGGACGGGTATTGCGGCAGGGCGCCGACGCGCATGCGCACGCTTTCCAGCGAATCGAAGCGGCTGGCCAGATCATTGGCGACGATCGAGATGAAACCCGGCGCCAGGCCGCATTGCGGGATGAAGGCGCCTTTGCCCGAACGCGCCAGTTCCTTGACCCGCCTGGTGCTGACGACGTCCTCGGTGAGGTCGAGATAATGCACGCCGGCACTTGCCGCCGCTTCGGCGATGCGCGTGGTGAGGTGGAAGGGGGCGGCGCTGAGCACCGCGAACTTGCCGGCCAGGGCCGCTTCGAGCGTGCCCGCGGCTTCGATGTCGAGTTCCAGCGTGGCAACCGTTGCCGGCAGCTCGGCTGCAGTGAGTTGTGCCGCCGAGCGGTCGACGAGGGTGACGTGGTAGTCACTGGTGGCGGCGAGCATCTCCGCAATGGTCGAGCCGATCTTGCCGGCGCCGACAACAACAATTTTCTTCATGAAACGTCCCTCACCCAAAAGCTGAACTTGATGGATAGAATCGCAGCTTGCCCGTCGAAAGGAAGCGTGGAATTGTTCGAAACGAAACTCTGATTGTGCAATCTGCCGATGGAAACCGTCGAAATGCTCAGTGACGCCGAACAGGCCCTGCTCTCCCTGCTGCGCGACAATGCGCGCGCCTCGACCGCCGAACTTGCGCGCAAGCTCGGTGTCTCGCGCACGACGGTGCAGAGCCGGATCGAACGGCTGGAGCAGCGCGGCATCATCACCGGCTATGGCGTCCGGTTGGCGCTCGACTACGAACAGGGGCTGGTGCGGGCGCATGTGCTGCTCACCGTGACGCCCAAGCTCGCCGACAAGGTGGTGCGCGGCCTGCAGGCGCTGGCGCCGGTCAGGACGCTGCATTCGGTCAGCGGCAATTTCGATATGATCGTCATCGTCGACGCGCCGTCGATCCGGGACCTCGACATGCTGCTCGACCAAATCGGCGCCATGGACGGGGTCGAGCGAACCTTGTCGTCGATCATCCTGTCGACACGCATCGACCGCTAAGCGGACTTCTGAGGACCCAAGCTGAACCAGCGCCGCAGCACCAGGCACTTCGCCGGCTAATCCATCACCAGGGGAAAGCTCACCACCACGGCGAGGCCCGGCCGACAATCGTCAAGGGCAATGGATGCACCGTGCAGATCGGCGATGGCCCTGACAAGGCTGAGGCCGAGGCCGCTACCCGGCGTCGACCGGCTGTGGTCGAGCCGATAGAGCCGCTGAAACACCTTCTCGCGCTCGTCGGCGGGAATGCCGGGCCCGTTGTCGGCAACGCTGGCGACAACGCGTTCGCCCTGGCGCGTCACCGACAGCTTGATCGTCGTGCCGGGCGGGCAATGGCGCAGCGCATTCTCGACCAGATTGGCGAACATCTGCGTCAGCAACTCGCGATCGCCGTGGATCCGCTCCGTCTTTTCATGCAGTTGCGACGACGACAGCGACTTGCCGTCATCCTCGGCAACGTCGGTGTAGATCTCGGCGATGGTCTCCAGGATCTCGCCGAGATCGACGTCGGTGAACCGCGCCCTGCGCGCGCCGGCCTCGATCTGCGCGATGCGCAGCAGGGCGTCGAAGGTCTCGTTGATTTGCAGGCTCTCGGCATGCGCCTCCGCCAGTTCGCCGGAGATCGTTTTGCCCGACAGGTTCTTTTCCGAAGCGGAGTCGAGGATCATCTGCAGACGGTTGAGCGGCGTCTTCAGATCGTGGGCGATGTTGGCGCTGACCTGCTTCATGCCTTCGACCAGCGCCGACAGGCGGTCGAGTGCCGCATTGACCTGGCTGGAGACGATGTCGATATCGTCGCCCTTGCCGGTCAGCGGAATACGGGTGTCCAGCCGGCCATGCGAGACATCGACCATGGTGGCGGCGATGCCGTCGAGTCGGCTCTGGACGCGCGAGGCGAGCAGGGCGCCGCCGGCGACCGCCAGCCCGGTGATGATCAGCGTTGCCCAGCCGAAGCTCATCAGCATGATCGTCTCCAGTTCCTCCGTCTCGTCGAGGCTGAAGGCGACCGTCAGATTGTTACCGCCGATCGAGCCGGAATAGGCCCGATATTCGGCACCCGGGGGCACGCCGGGCATTTCGGCGTTGAACATCGAGAAACCGTCGGGAAGCCCTGCCGCGATGAAATTGCCGGCCAGGCGATCCCCGGCCGCGTCAGTCAGCGAAAACAGCTGTTCCTTCCTGGGGCTGCGCATGGAGTGGCTTTCGGTGGTCTCCACCAACTCCTTGAGATCATTGCCGGCATAGGTCGCGGCGATGACCGCGTAGGTCTCCTTGATGGTGTCGTCGAGCCGCTCGGCAAGATCGGCGCTCATCATCTGGTAGACGATGGCGCCCGACAGCACGAAGGCCAGCATGAACAGGAAGGCGAAGGTCAGAGCGAGCCGGAACGGCGTGCTGCGCAGCAGGCGGGTCCATGTTCCGGTCATGAGGGTGCGTGCAGGCTGTAGCCGGTGTTGCGGACCGTGTGGATGAGCTGGGTTTCGAACGGCTTGTCGATCTTGGTGCGCAGCCGGCTGATATGGGTTTCGACGACGCTGGTCTTGGGATCGAAATGAAAATCCCAGACCCGCTCCAGAAGCATGGTGCGGGTGATGACGCGGCCTTCGCCGCGCATCAGCACCTCCAGCAGGCTGAACTCCCGCGGCTGCAGGTCGATCGTCTGGCCCTGCCGCGTGACGCGCCGCATGATCAGGTCCATCTCCAGATCAGCAACCCGCAGAACCGTCTTCTGCTCTTGCGCGGCCGGCCGCCGGCCAAGCGCGTTGATACGGGCGAGAAGCTCGGAAAAGGCGAAGGGCTTGACCAGGTAGTCGTCGCCGCCGGCCTCGAGTCCTTCGACGCGGTCATCGACACCGCCGACGGAAGTGAGAAAGATCGCCGGCGTCCGCACGCCGGCCGCGCGGATCGCCTTGACCATCGACAGGCCGTCGAGGCCCGGGATCATGCGATCGGCGATGATCACGTCATAGCTGCCGCTGGTCGCCGCGAACAGCGCGTCGTGGCCGTTGCGCAGCAGGTCACAGACATGGCCGGCCTCGGTCAATCCCCTGACGATGTAGTCGGCCGTCCTGTGGTCGTCCTCGACAAGAAGAAGTCGCATGGCAGTTCCGGTCCGTTGCCGAGATCGGCGACAGGCTAGCACCGGCATGAGTCCGTTCCTAGGATGGCATGAGCCATGGGCTCCTGTTCTCCTCTGGAGTCAGTCCGATTCCACCAAGAGCTCGTCGGCCTTGTCGGTGGTCCCGTTCAGGGTCATGTGGAGGACGAGGGCGATGATGCAGCCGAGGAAGAGCAGGCTGATGAAAATCGTGCCGAAGCCCAGGCCACCATGTCTGGCCGACCGTGAAAGCAGGTCGCCGAAGGAGGCGCCGAGCGGCCGCGTCAGGATATAGGCGAGCCAGAAGGCCAGGATGCCGTCCAGGTTGAGCAGATACCAGGCGAGCGCGATGAGCGCGATGACGCCGCCGAACAGCAGGCCGGTGGCGAGATAGCCGATGTCTAAGCTTTCGGCGACAAGGTCCCCGGCGGCGGTGCCGAGCGAGAAGGTGAACAGGATCGCCAGCCAGTAGAAGATCTCGCGGCGGGTGGTGACGATGGTGTGGATCGACAGCGTTCTTTCGCTGGCGTACCAGACCGCGAATGTCGCGGCGAGCGCCACCGAGAAGGCAATGGTCGTCGTCTGCAGGCGCACGCCGAAATTATCGACGAGGTTGTCGGTGACCAGCGTGCCGACGATGCTGATCAGCACCACCGCCAGCCAGTAGGCCCAGGGCACGTAACGCTTCTGCGCGAACTGCAGGACAAGCGCGGCGATCAGGATGCCGGTCATGATCAGCGACGTGACGGTCAGCCCGAGGCCGAGATTGACGGCTAGGTAGTCGGCCGCTGTCTCGCCCATGGTCACCGCCATCAGCTTGATCAGCCAGAAATCGACGGTGACGTCCGGGACCCTGTTGTGGCCCGGTGCGGCGGAGTGTTGCGTGCCGGGCGAGAGCATGACGGACGTCCTGATGATACGGCGGAGCGGAAGCGATCCGGCATCCGCACGGTAGGCGGCAGAGTTCTCGCCCGCCTGTCCGGCGGCATACAAATTCGTAAGATTGGGCGCGGCGGCGCGAAAGGCCTTTACGAATGCCTTGCGGTGCGCCGATAGAAGCCGGGTGCCTTGCATCCGCCATCAATGTGGTGGCCCAGTATCCCCAAGCTTGCCAACGCCCGCTTGCCAGCGCGCCAGGGAACACGATGACCTACGCTTCCCTAAAACCGGTTTCACAGGCCTTCGACCAGCGCAAGCGGCTGATCTTCGTGCGGGTTGCGGCGACGCTCGCGGTGCTGCTTCTGTTTCTCACCAAACCGGCACTCAGCGAGGGCTCGAACGGGCACGAAACGCTCGAATTCGTCGGCCTCTGCCTGGTGCTCGTCTGCGTCGCCGGACGGCTGTGGAGCATCCTCTATGTCGGGGGCAGGAAGAACGAGGAACTGGTTTCGACCGGACCGTTCTCGGTAACCCAGAATCCGCTCTACTTCTTCTCGACGGTCGGGGCGGTCGGCGTCGGATTGCTCTTCGGCTCGCTGCTGGCCGCCGTCGCGCTGGGCCTGGCCAGTTTTTTCATCTTTCACATCACGGCGCGCAAGGAAGCCGGATTTCTGCTCGGCAAGTTCGGTCCGGCCTATCTAGCCTATGCCAAGAGCACGCCCCGGTTCTGGCCAAATCCGCTTCTGTACCATGATCATGACCAGATGCAGTTCTCGACGCGGGCGCTGAAGCGCACGTTCTTTGACGGGCTCTATTTCCTCGCCATCTTCCCGGCCATCGAACTGGTCGAGCATTTCCGGGCGACCGGCCTGCTGTTCCCGGCTTTTGTCACGCTCTACTGATCAGCGGCTGCTGTCTCTTTGTTTGACGCAATTCCCCAGGGAAAGCGCTATGCGCATTTCCCGGGAAAACAGCTTCCACACTTTTCCTGGAATTGCTTAGCTACCAAGCGGATGCGGCATGTAGCCGACGAAGCCCGTGATCTTCCAGTTTCCCCCGACCTTGGTGCAGAAATACAGCGTCTGCCATTTCAGCCTGTCGACGCTGCCGTCCGCCTTGGCGACGGAGCCGTCGAATTTCTTGTGCAGCACCGCGCGGTCGCCGTCGACATCGATGTCGCGCATGTTGGTGACGCGGAACAGCGCCTCGCGCAGCGGCTCGGCAAACTTCGTCGCCGCCGTCTCCTTGGCCTGGCGCAGCCACTCGTCGCGATAGATGTCCAGTCTCGGAAACTGCAGCCGCCAGGCGTCCGCGTTGTGAAGGAAATGCGCGTGCATGCCGAAGAAGCTTTCAGCCACGAAATCATGCTCGACCATCGACCAGTCCTGGCCGATGAAGGCGTCGATGTCGCGCCGCACCAGCATTTCCCAGAGCGCATGGCGATCGGCATCGCCGGCCGGAAACGGGTTCCTGTCGTAGGTCATTCTCGGTCTTCTCCGGTCTGAAAATGCGTCTGTCCGTTGCGGCTGCAAAGCAACCCGCGGGCGCGCACGATGCAAGCACTTATGTAAGAAAGCAACATGAATTGCTGGGGATGTTGCTTTCCAACATGGCCCCTATGAGGAACGCGCCGATCGGGGTAAATGTCGGCCGAAGCGGGAGCCGCCACGGCATCCCGTCCTGTCATCAGAGGAGGTCATCCCTTGCCGAAGCAGTGTTTTGGAACGTCGCATGTGCCGCTGTCGCCGGCAGTGCGCGCCGGCGATCTGGTCTATGTCTCCGGCCAGGTGCCCGTCGGCAGCGACGGCATCGTGGTCAAGGGCGGCATAACAGAACAGACCGAGCAGGTGCTCGCCAACGTGAAGGCAGCACTGGCGCTCGCCGGCTGTACCCTGGACGATGTCGTCAAGACGACGGTCTGGCTGGAAGACGCGCGCGATTTCGGCGCCTTCAACGCTGTCTATGCCAGGCATTTTCCGAAAAATCCGCCGGCCCGCAGCACGGTCGAGTCGCGGCTGATGATCGACATCAAGATCGAAGTCGAGGCGGTCGCCTACCGGCCGGTCTAAAAGACTGAGCCGGCAAAACAATGAACCGGAGGTGACCTCAATGCAATTCGACCTGCTGCTGAAGGGCGGACGGCTGATCGACACGGCGTCCGGGCTCGACGCGCCGCGCGATGTCGCCATTGCCAATGGCCGCATTGCCGCGGTCGACGCCGACATTCCGGCCGATCGCGCCGCTCAGGTCGTCGATGCCGGCGGCTGCATGGTCACGCCGGGCCTCGTCGACCTGCACAGCCATGTCTATTGGGGCGGCACTTCGCTCGGCGTCGATGCCGACCGGCTGGCGGCCAAGAGCGGCACCACCACCTTCATCGATGCCGGCAGCGCAGGCGCCGGCAATTTCCTTGGCTTCCGCCGCCATGTCATGGAGCGCTCGAAGGTCCGCATCCTCGCCTATGTCAACATCTCCTTTGCCGGCATCTTCGGCTTCTCGCAGACGGTGTCGGTCGGCGAGTGTAGCGATCTCAGGCTGTGCGAACCGCGCGAGGTCGTCGCGGCGGCGCGCGAACACCGCGATGTCGTGGTCGGTGTGAAAGTCCGTTCCGGACGCCATGCCGGCGGCACCAGCGGCATCGCCCCGGTCGACCTGGCGCTGGAGGCAGCCGACCAGGCCGGCCTGCCGCTGATGGCGCACATCGACGAGCCGCCGCCCGGCCGTTCCGACGTGCTGCCGCGGCTGCGCAAGGGCGACATCCTCACGCACTGCTTCCGGCCGTTTCCCAATGCGCCCGTCTTCGCCTCCGGCGCAGTGCGGCCGGACATGCGGCTGGCGCGCGAGCGCGGCGTCATCTTCGATCTCGGCCATGGCATGGGCTCGTTCGATTTCGCCGTCGCACGGGCCATGCTCGAGGAGGGGCTGGCGCCGGACGTCATCAGCAGCGACGTGCATCTCTACTGCGTCGACGGGCCGGCCTTCGACATCCTGGTCTGCATGTCGAAGCTTCTGGCGCTCGGCATGCCGCTGGTCGAGGTTCTGCGCGCTGCGACGCAAGCGCCGGCGCGGGCGATCGCCAGGCCCGACCTCGGCACGCTCGCGGTCGGCACCGTCGGCGACGTCGCCGTGCTCCGGCAGCGCCCGGGCCGCTTCACCTTCGTCGACGCGGTCGGCGCCTCGCTGGTCGCCGACCAGCGGCTGGTCTGCGAAGGCATCGTCGTCGGCGGCACCTGGTGGCGGAATGAGACGGTGAACGATGCCAGCGAAACCGAGCGTTTCGAAGCGCAGACGCACCACACCCATGTCGAGGTCGCGGCCCGGCACTTCGGACACCGGCATGAGTGACAGCTGATCTCCACACCGTGGGGGAAGATCAGCCTACGACCGGCCGGAGTTACTCGGCGCCCCATAAACCGGCGTCGCAATGCCTTCCATCCGCGCCTTGATCTGCAGCGCCACGTATTTCGAATAGAAGCGCGACAGCGCCAGATTGCCGCCGTGGAACCATAGCGCTTGCTGTGCCGTCGGCTTCCACATGTTGCGCAGCTCGCCCTGCCATGGGCCGGGGTCGCCTTTCACGCCGGAGCCAAGCCCCCAGCACGGACCGACCTTGTCGGCGACCTCGCGCGAGACGATCGCGGCCACCGTCTCGTTCATCGACTGATAGCCGGTGCAGGCGATGATCGCGTCGGCGGCGAGTTCGCTGCCATCCTCGAAAAGAATGCCGGTCGGCGTCAGCGATTTGATGGCGGCGCCGCTGCGGACGCCGATCTCGCCGCCGATGATCAGCTCGGAAGCGCCGACATCGATGTAGTAGCCGGAACCGGTGCGGTAGGCCTTCATCAAGAGGCCGGTCTCGTCGTCGCCGAAATCGATGGCGAAGCCGGCGGCGCGCAGGCGGTCGTAGAACGCCGCGTCGCGCGCCTTGATGACCTCGTAGAGCGCTCGCTGGCCCCTGGGCACCAGCGCGAAGGGCGTCGAGGCGACGATCATGTCGGCCTTCTCGGTGGTGATGCCGCGCGCCAGTGCATTCTCCGAGAAGATCTCGAAGCCAACTTCCATCAGCGTGTCCGATTTGACCACCGTCGTCGGCGAGCGTTGGATCATGGTGACGTTGGCGCCGCTCTCCCAGAGATCGACGCTGACATCATGCCCGGAGCTTGCCGCGCCGATGACCGCGACGCGTCTGCCGCGAAATTTCTCGCCGCTGGAATACTGGCTGGAGTGCAGCAACTCGCCTTTGAACGTGTCGGCGCCCGGCAGATCGATCCGCCGCGGTGGGCCATAGGCGCCGGTGGCGAAGACGATGTGCTTGGGCTTCAGCGTAATGTGGCGGCCGACACGGTCGACGACGACGGTCCAGACCTTTTCCGCCTCGTCGTAGGAAGCACTGACGCACTTGGTGGCGACCCAGTAATTGAGCTCCATGACGCGCGTGTACATTTCCAGCCAGTCGCCCATCTTGTCCTTGGGCGTGAACACCGGCCAGTTTTCCGGAAACGGAATGTAAGGCAGATGGTCGTACCAGACCGGGTCGTGCAGCACGAGCGAGCGGTAGCGGTTGCGCCAGGAATCGCCGGGCCGGGCGTTCTTCTCGATGACGATGGTCGGCACGCCGAGCTGCCTGAGCCGCGCGCCCAGCATGATGCCGCCCTGGCCGCCGCCGATGACCAGGCAGTAGGGCTGTTCGCCGGCGCCGAGGTCGCGCGTCTCGCGCGCCCGCGCCTCCGACCAGGTTTCGCGGTTGGGGTCGGCCTTGTGGCGCACGCCCAGCGGCCGCGCCGGTCCTTTGCGCTCCTCGAACCCTTTCAGGTCGGTCATCGCGGTGAACAGGGTGCGGCAGCGGCCATCGCGCAGGCGCATGACGCCCTGGCCTGAAGCGACCGCCGTTTCGAAGCTGAACCAGGCCTCGATGGCGCCTTCGTCGGAGGTCGCCTCGCCGGTCAATTGCCAGGCCGTCGGCTTTGTTGCCGCCAGCGTCGCCGCCAGCATGCCGGCGATCGCCTCGCGGCCTTCCATGGTGGCGACGTTCCAGGTGAAGGTCAGGAGGTCGCGCCAGTAGCAGTCGTCGACGAACAGGTTGCCCGCTGCCGCCACGTCGCCCGTTTCGAGCGCCTTGGCAAAGGACCCCAGCCATGCGGCTGCCTGTTTCGATGGTGCCATGTCGAGCATTTCTTCCCTCTTCCTGTTCACATTGGCGCGGCCCGGTCTCTCCTTCTCCCCAGGGGAGAAGGGAAGGGGCGCCTCAATCCCCGAGCGGCTCCATCTCCTTGCCAGTGCGGTGGATCTGGGCGTTGTACTTGATGCGGCGCACGGTTTCGCGGGCCGAGCCGTCGAGCCTGTAGGCGGACGCCACCGCCAGCAGGTCGATCGCGGCCAGGAAAGCAAAGCGCGATGCGGTCGGCTTCAGTGTGTCGGGATATTCGGGCACCGCGACCGTCAGCCGGACATCGCAGGCGCGTGCGAGTTCGGTGTCGGGCGCCGTCACGGCGATCGCGTTGGCACGGTAGTGCTTGGCGAGTTCGACCGCCTCGATCACTTCGCGGGTGCGTCCCGTCGCCGAAATGGCGATCACCAGGTCGCCCGGCTTCAGGGTAGAAGCGGTCATGCGCATCAGATAGGGGTCGCACTGGGCATTGACCGTGATGCCGTAGCGCAACAGCCGGTACTGGGTTTCCTGTGCCAGCGCCGAGGAGCTGCCGCCGAGGCCGAACACCGTGACCTGGCGCGCCTTGGCGATCAGCTCGGCCGCCTTCCGCAGCTGTGCCGGATCGAGCTGCCGCTCGGCTTCCTGCAGCGCCCGGCGGGCCTCGCCGAACACGGCGTTCCAGAACGGCATGCCATTGTCGTCGCTGGCTTGCGGCGGCTTGCTCAGATAGAGCGCGCCGACGACGAGGCTCTGTGCCAGTTTCAGCTTGAAGTCGCGCACGCCTTCGCAGCCGATGGCGCGGCAGAACCGGGTCACCGTCGGCTCGCTGACCCCGGCGCGCTGCGCGAGTGCGGCATTGGAGGCGTCGACGGCGTATTTGACGTCGTCGAGCACGACATCGGCGACGCGGCGTTCGGCTGGGCGCAACTCGCTGTAGGAATCCTTGACCAGCGAGATGATGTCGGGGATGCGCCGGACGGGCTCGCGGCCCTCCGCTTCGTGGCCCTCCCCCTGGTAGTTTGGAACAGGCCCTTCCTGGCTGCCAGCTTCGCTCATGAAGTCCTAGTCTTTCCCTGGGTTGCGAGGCTCACGTCTTAGCATGATTGCAGGCCATGGCTCCACGTGGAGCGCGACCCGAACAACCCGCCCTCACTAGCCGATCGTCTCCAGCCGCCTTGGCAAGCGGTTCATGGCAACAGGCCCGTCCGGCGTGATCAGGAACTGGTCCTCGAGATTGAAGCTGGCGAGGCCGTCGATGTAGAGCGGGACCTCGAAGGCCAGCACCATGCCGGCTTCGATCGCGACATCGCTGTCGGCCGCAACGAACGGCCATTGCTCGGAAAACACCGACTGGCCGACGCCATGGCCGAAATGGCCGCGGCGATAGGAGTGCAGGCCTTGCCGGGCCAGGCTCTCGGTGGCGACGCGATGCACGTGGGCGAGCTTGTTCCCAGGCACGAGGGATGCCAGCCCATCCTCGAAGGCCTGCTCGGCGATGGCGTGAAGCTCGGCCTGTTCGGCGGATGGCGGCCCGAAAATGAAGTTGCGCGACATGTCGGAGGCGTAGCCGCCAACCGTGCAGACCATGTCGCACTTCAGCGGATCGCCAGGCATGGCCTTCACATCGGCGCCTTTGGCCCGGGCGCCCAGCGTCACATATTCGGCCGTCGTCACTGGATGCGACAGGCCCGCCGCAGCCGTGGCGATGCCCTCCCGGTAGAGGGAAATGAGATCGGCCTGGCGCATGCCGGCCATTGCATCCACCTGCAGCCGGTCGAGCCCGGCTTCCGACAGGATGATGCCTTGCTGGAGCAGGTCGACCTCGCGTTGCGACTTGACCGCTCGCAACCGATCGAGCACCGCCGAACCGTCGACCATCGAACAGCCCGGCAGCATCGCCTGCATGGCTGAGAAATCGGCGACGGCAATGAAGTCGAGATCGAGGCCGATCGTCACGCGGTCGAGCCCGAACCCGGTCAAGATCTGCTTCAGCTCGCGGACGGAATTGGCCAGCTCGAACGTCGCCGGTCGGGAAAAGTCGGGCGAACGGCCAGAGGATGCGAGACCGGCCTCGATACGTTGCGCCAGCGCTTGACCGGAGGTCGAGGCGTCGAGCGTCGCGGCTTCGATCCATATCGGGTGGCTGTGGATTACAGTGTCGGGGAGTGCCGCTTGCAGCTGTGCCGCGTTGAAGTCCGCCACCACGACGCCGATCGGCAGTTCTTGCCGGGCCGGGATGACGACGAAGCCGGCGCCCGCCCGCCGGAACAGTCCCGCCGGGCCGATCCAGGCACCGGTCGCATAATGGAATGCCTCGGGCGCGCAAAGCACCAGAGCCTCGATGCCGGCGCGCTCCATCAGTTCAGCCGCGCGCTCGCGGTCGACAAAGCCTGTCATGAATTTTCTCCGTCCGAAGCGGTAACGGAGCACTCCGGGTGTCGACAATCAAGCGGCAAGATGCCGGGCAAGCGGCTGCTGCGGACGCGCATCCGGCGGACTGGCAGGCGGCTGGTCGGCGGGTTGTGTGACGACCGCCAGGACAATCGCTTCAGGTTATGCACCCACCCTTCTCCAGACGTGCCCGGCAGGTTAATGAGGGGCGGCGCCAACTTTCGACAATTGGTGGTCTCCACCACAAGTTGGAAACCGTCGGCTGCCGGGCGACGCCCAAGTCAATTCGCTGGCGCAAACCCCAGAATACAGCACTGCCTGTCCTTTTATGCGCGCAAGAGACGCTGTAGTACTTTGTTCCTGAGCAGAATTGTTTCCAGAACAAGATCAGCGCAGCAAAACGGATTCCGGCCTCCGGGGTCCGGCAGTGGCGGCCTGAGCGGCTTGCGGGAGAAGGACGGACGGATGGCAGAGACTGGCGCAAAGACGGAAGTGGCAAGCGATACGATGCCGTTGTTCTATTCGACGCCGGAGGCGCTCAACCCGGTGCGGCACGGCTCGCTCGGCCTGACCGCGCGCAGCAACTTCGGCTTTGCCCGCGCCGCGCACGCCATCCCGGTGGTGGCCTCGGAAATGCCGGCGGCGATGCGCTCCTACCCGATCGTCTTCATCGGCCCGGCCAAGGCACCGGTGATCATCACCGGCGTGCGCCAGGACGAGAACCTGTTCGTCGGCGCCGACGGCAAATGGACCGGGCCGCATTACATCCCCGCCTATGTCCGCCGCTATCCCTTCATCCTGGCCGAAGACCCGAAGGCCCCCGGCCGGCTGACGCTGTGCGTCGACCGGGCAAGCGACCGCATCGTCGACCAGTTGCTGGCGCCGTTCCGTGACGAGAAGATGCTGCCGTTCTTCGCCGGCACCGAGGCGACCGAAGCGACGAAACAGGCGCTCGCCTTCTGCAACCAGTTCCAGATCGATTTCAACGCCACCCGCGTGATGGTCGAAAGGATCGACGCGCACGGCCTGTTCGCGCCGCGCCAGAGCAAGGTGACGCTCGAAGGCGGCGAGGTGCTCAACCTCACCGACTTCCAGGTGATCGACGAGCCGGCCTTCAACAAACTGAGCGACGAGGCATTCCTCGATCTGCGCAAATCGGGCGCGCTCGGCCTGCTCTACTGCCACCTCGCCTCGACCAACAGCTGGACCTCACTGGTCCACCAGGCATCGCTGCGGAAGGCGGGGCTGCCGGCGGGCTGATTGCTCGCGCTCATGGTTGTGGGCTCTCACGTATGCCCCGAAGTCGACCGACCCGGGAGGGCAGGTTCGTTCGTAACAAAGGAGCGAGATGAAAGACTCGAGGAGCTGCGGAAACCGCATGATCAAGCAGATGCTCGGTCCGCAGACATCATGAACCCGGCAAGATTTTGCCGCGTGAGGGTAGAAGCCGCTGATACCGATGTGACTTGTGATTTTTGCGGTTAGTCACAGCTTTTTTGGAAGTGGCTAGCTTTAGGACACCGTGATAACTCCATCCTCAGGGCCACTTACGACGATTTCCTTGAAGCGTTTATTCTTGATTTGGACATAGTATACTCCGGATGTAGCGTCAACTTCTGCTTTAACCTTGAAGGTGATTATTGTCGTATCATTGACGGTTACATCATCTTGGTATACCTCTAGATGCTTCTTGATGGTTAAAGAGTCAGCATAAATAAAGTCAATTACCAAGTCTTTTTTGTATTTGTCGTTAAACCAATCACGGTCTGGGTATACTTTTACGCTGACCGTAACTGGATCTCCGTCTCTCACAGCCTTTCCTTCAGGTGTAGAGACTTGTACTATATCTACTCTTGCCATTGTCCATCTCCCTTCGGCATTTTCAAATAACGATCGGAAACGCTAGTCGAAATCGCCGCGCCCGCCGCGGTTCATGGCACCACCGGACCGTCCCATCGCACCACCAGACCTGCCCATCGCGCCACCGGATCGCCCCATCGCACCGCCGGATCTGCCCATTGCTCCACCCGATCGACCAAACGAACGCGGGTCCAGCTCTGCACTCAACAGGACATCCTCGAGCGTGCCGGTATCGAGTTCCAGCCGCAATGTCAGGTCACTCTTGTCGTAGACCCAGACCTGCATTCCGCGCGCAAACGAGCCTATCTGTGATGCGAGTCCGGTATAGTCAGGGTCGCTTGGACCGCGGTTCATGACCTTGAGATCAGTTTCCGTCGGGGCTGGATAATCAACGACAGAGCCAGGCCCGTGGACAAGAAGTATGGTCGGTCGGGCCAGCTCGTAGAACTGCGCTTCGAAGGTGAACGCATAAATCCTTGCCAGCAGGCTACCGGAGGCGTCGATCTGGTTCTGCAGGAATCTGTTGTCACCAAGCCTTGGAGGCCGTCCCCCATCGACCCTCTTCGTAAGCTGCAAATCTTCAAGAACTCGACCGAACAAATGTATGGCCGAGCTACTTAGGATGGTTTCAGTTACCATGGATCACCCCATCTTCTGCATGCCGATCAAAGATCGGCGCCACTTCTGGACATCCAGTATTTCTCGAAATAGCTCATATCCGGCAGACGCGCCTGGTCCCGTGGACGAACGATTCGGCCCTCATGGACATGGCTCTTTCGGCCTGACTTCGTCAGGCGAGGCCCGGCACGGTAGCGAAAAATCTCTCTCCGGTCGAAATCCCGGAAGATGATGCTTGATAGTTCTCCTCCGGTCATATTGTCGTCGACCGCGAGCATCGCTCTCGCCACGTCGCCGTAGTCCAGGAAATCCGGGGCGAGAGCCCACAGCGTCTCGGCAAGATAGGTACCCACGATATCCCGCGCGTCGAGCAGCGCTTCGACGAAACCTTCCGGATTGCGGGCGAAATCGCGGTCGAAGACTTTCTGGACCGGCAGCTCGGCAGCTGGGTCGATCTCGGCGAGGTCGGCAAGATCTTCGGCCTCCGGCGAGATCAGGCCTCGAGCCACCAAGCTCTCGTGAAAGACATCGACCAGAATGTCGAAGACTGCGCCCGTGAGAGGTTGCGACAGTGCATGCTCGTCGCTCCAGCCATCCGCAAAATCGGCCATCGTCAGTTTGTTGTTGGCTTCGCGTATCTGGCGGTGCGGGGAGAATTCCGAGAAGCGGGAGAGTTGGTTGGCAATGTAGAGATTCCCACGCGTCTCCATCAGAACGTTGTCGATCACGGAGGGAAAATGCATGGCCGCGATCAACGAAACGCAGTCGGAAAAGGCCTCCTGAAAGCCCAGATATTCGGGGAACTCAGCTCCCGAGTCCGGTATCCCGAGGACGCTGTAGACAAACGCATGGCCAACCTCGTGCGCGATGATATCGAAGTCGAGGCTGAAGGGGAGCGCGCGTCCGTCTTTCAGGATTTGGCTGCCGAGCTCGAGGAAGCCATAGCCGTATTGGGCGTTATCCCAACCCGGCAGGATCGAGATTTCCAGACGGTCGTAGTGATCGCCGAAATGCCAGGTGAGCGGCTGGCCGATGTAACGCTCCCAAACGTCGAGCGTGAAGCGCACGCAACCGAACGCGTGCGCCGCTTCGAAGCCGGGCGTCGAGGGCTGATAGTGATCGAAATTGCCTTCCTCGTCGGGAACGGCCGGATCGAGGATCGCTCGCTTCCAGGGCGGCAGGGAGATCAAGGGCGTGCCCAACGGGCCGTGGTTGACGCCATAGGGCCGCGTCTTGTCGACCGGCTCGACGACGTACATACGATCGTCGGATGGGCCAGGTCCGACGCTGCCTGGCGGGGACGAAACCGTAATGATCTCAGGGCTTGACGTAGGGTCTTCGAACGGAGGCTGAACGAACAACCTGAACCGGGTACCCATTCCCCACCTCTCGGTTATATTAGTAACATAACATAATATCCGTGGAATGGCGAGGCCGTTGGTTTGTCGGGTAAATCATCCTGAAGGCCGTTCTTGATTATCGGCAATTGCCTCAAGAACAATGCGTATCGCTACTGCAGGAGCTGGAGCAACTTTTGGTAGCGAGGATGACTGCGAACAGAGGCGAAATCGGAATCGTTCTGGAACCAGAGTCTCATCTCGGCGCCAGCCTGCGGCAGCCACGCTTCCAAAAGGTCGATCGAGCGTTCGAACTCCCCCAGCAACGCATAGGTACAAGCGGCGTTGTATTGGACGTTGATATCGCTGGGGTCTATCGCCAGAGCCCGGTCAAGCCATTTCGCAGCCTTATCGCGTTCTCCAAGGAAGGCCAGCACGATCGCCCCCAGGCAGGCACAATTGGCGTTCTCCGGATGCAGACGGAGTTCCTCCTCAGCTCTCTCCAATGCGATCCGCGCATAAAGCTCGGCGTCGTTCTGTCGGCCGAGAGTGCTGAAGACGTTCACCAGCATGACCGGTCCGCCGTAGTCGGTCGGTTTGATCTCCATCGCGCGTATGAAGTACGTCGCGGCGAGCTCGAACTGGCCGCCGGTTACGCAGAACTCGGCATAGTAGCGGTTGGCCTCGTGGCAATTGGGGTCGAGCGCGAGGGCCTGTTCGAACGCCGCCTCGGCCTCGGAACGGCGGTCGGCGAGGGACAGGGCAAAGCCCCTGGCTGAATGCGCCTCGGCCAAATTCGCGTCCAGAGCCAGGGCCTTGTCGGCGGTCGCGAGAATGTTGTCCACCTGGATCGGTGAGCCGTACATCGACTGAAGGCGTATGTCGCTGACCGCCAAGCCTGCATAGGCGCGGGCATATCCCGGATCAAGCTCGATGGCCCTGATATAACTTTGTCTGGCCATCAGGTGGTTCGCCCTGGTCGCGATGTGGCTGTAATCGCGGCCTCGAAGATAATGCGTATAGGCTTCCACGTTGTCCGTCGGCGCCTTCTCAATAGCCTTCTTCTCCGCGGGCAGGAGGCTGACCTTGAGCTGCGCCACGACCGCCTTGGCGATTTCGTCCTGCACGGCGAAGATGTCGGTGAGGTCGCGGTCGTAGCGGGCAGCCCAGACGTGTCCGTCTGTGGCGCCCTCGATCAGCTCGGCATTGATCCTGACCCGGTTTCCCGCCTTGCGGACGCTGCCCTCGACAATGTAGCCGACGCCAAGCTCCCTGGCGATGCGTTCCATCTTGTCGGTCCTGCCCTTGAAGGCGAAGACTGTGTTGCGGCTAAGCACGAACAGGCCGGAGACGTTCGAGAGATCGGTTATGATATCTTCAGTGATGCCGTCGCTGAAATACTGCTGGTCGGGATCATTGCTCAGATTGGCGAAGGGTAGGATCGCCACCGACGGCTTGTCGGACCGCACCAGCGTCTGGGCGCTCCTGGCCGCAATATGCGTCTCGACATGCGGGACGCCCTGGTCCCAGTTGGCGAAATAGACGTGCACCGGCTGAGCAATGTTCTTGACGGTCCTGGCGCCCTGATCGGCGAAGTCGACGCCCAGCTTGTTGCCGACCGCTTGGCGAACCGCTTCCGAGCAGGCGATGCCGCCGGGTATCGCGAGGCCCTGCAGCCGCACTGCAAGGTTGACGCCGTCGCCATGGAAATCATCGCCGTCGACGATGATGTCGCCAAGGTTGATGCCCATGCGAAACTTGAAATGCCGGTCCTCGGGGATGCCGGCATTCCGCTCGGACATGCCGCGTTGGATCTCGACCGCGCAGCGCGCCGCATTGATTACGCTGCCGAACTCCACCAGGAAGCCGTCACCCATCACCTTGAAGATGCGCCCACCGTGCTTGGTGACGGTCGGATCGAAGAACTCCCGCCGATGCTGCCGAAGGAGATTGAGCGTGTGCTCTTCGTCGACCTCCATGAGACGGCTATAGCCGACCACATCCGCGGCCAGGATCGCCGCCAGCCGACGCTCAACATGCTCCTCAGACATGTCGTCTCCTGAAATCGCAGGACAATGGTTCTGCCTGATTTAGTTCTATCTGATTTACCTGCCCAGCGCCAACGCCACCCGCGCGAGGGACGAAAGGATCGACGCGCACGGGCCTGTTCCGGCCGCGCCAGAGCAAGGTAACACTCGAAGGCGGCGAGGTGCCCACGCGCGCGTCAATGTCAGATCTTGTGGGAATGGAGCGATCGTCTACGAGCCCGTTCTTCTCCGAGGGAAGGCTCGC
This sequence comes from Mesorhizobium bavaricum, assembly GCF_056781655.1. Classification (NCBI taxonomy): domain Bacteria; kingdom Pseudomonadati; phylum Pseudomonadota; class Alphaproteobacteria; order Hyphomicrobiales; family Phyllobacteriaceae; genus Mesorhizobium; species Mesorhizobium bavaricum. The sequence goes on from NZ_CM165566.1 coordinate 1,200,764, forward strand.
AACATGCTGTCGAAGCGGCTCAGGTGAGCACGTCAGTCCGAAATGCCTGCTTTCCGCAGCCCGTCGAGCCAGTGCTCTACGTCCCCTTGCCGACGATATGGAGAGTCGCGCCTGTAATCAGACAGAGTGAAACCTGGCGTCCGTTCAAGGCATCTGCCCCAGGCCAATCGTGCCTCTTCGGCGCGTCCCAGCTGGCCCAAACACGCAGCCAGATTGGCGAATCCCCGATCATAGTTGTTGTTATCCCAGCGGCGGAACGACTGCAGTGACGCCTCATAGTCGCCGAGCAGATAATGCGTAAATGCGAGCAGCTCGTGGATATCGCGGTCTTCCAGTGGATTGAGCCGTCGCAGCCGCTCGCCTATCTCGCGGGCCTTGACGAGTTGACCGTCCCAAAGGGAGATGTAGCCAACCCAGTTGAGTGCCATCGCATTTGTGGGTCCGAGCACGAGCGCGCGTTGCCAATGGGTCTCAGCCGTCTCGAAGTCGCCTTTCCATGCATGGAGAGCGGCAACTACTGCCTCTGCGAGTCCGCTGGCATCGCCGAGCTCAATCGCCCGCAAGGCCGACTGCATCGCCAGCGCTTTCAGACCTCCGTCAGCCCTGAAGGCAGAGAGCGTCGCGTAGGCGTCCGCGAGGCATGCATGCACCCGCGCCGAATCAGGCTCCCAGCCAAGAGCTCGCTTGAAGAACTCGACAGCAGCGACGGTGTCGTCTTCCGTAAACGGTGCGTAGCCTCGAGTCCGCGCAAGAATGCGTCATAGGCACCAAGGCTCGTTTTCGCCTGTCGGGTCCGGCCGATCTCGGCAGCTCCAACCTTGCCGACCAACGCCCAAGCGATCCGTTCTGTCACCTCGTCTTGCACGGCAAAGAGGTCATCGATGCTTCGATCATATCGCTCAGCCCAGACGTGATTGCCGGATGATGCTTCTATCAGCTGCGCCGTGATCCTCACCCGTGCTCCGGCCTTCCGAACGCTTCCTTCGACGACGTAGCGTACGCCGAGCTTCCTCCCGACCTCGGTAATGCTTACGGACTGCCCCTTGAAAACGAACGAGGAATTGCGAGCGATTACGAACAGGGTCTGGCTACGGCTAAGTTCCGTGATGAGGTCCTCGGTTATTCCATCCGAGAAGTATTCCTGCTCAGGGTCCGCCGACATATTGGTGAAGGGAAGCACGGCCACCGACGGTTTGAACGGGAGCGGCAAATCCTCCGCCGAATCGATAGAGCGAGGAGCTTCCGGTCCCCGTTGTCCCATTTGGACCTGGTAAGCACGAACAGCCCCAGCGATGTTCTTCATCGCCTGCTCACCGAGATCGACGAGCTCGTAGGCAAGCTTTCCTTTCACGTGCTCGTAGACACTGCGGCCAATGACAACGCCTCCGGCCTCGCTGACTTTTTCCAGCCTGGCAGCGACGTTTACGCAGTCACCGTGGATGGTCGTATCATCCAGGATAACCTCGCCGGCGTTGACGCCCATTCTGAAGGCCATGCGCTTTTCTTCGGGAAGGTCATCATTGCGTGCCGCAATCCGCACTTGAGTCTCGACTGCACACTGCAATGCATCGACGGCGCTGCGAAACTCGATCAGCAAGCTGTCACCCGCCGTGCCGACCAGCCGACCATTGAATTGCGCAATCTTCGGATCGATCACCTCGGCGCGCAGTGTCTTTAGGTGCAAAAGGGTTCCGGCCTCGTCGGCCCCCATCAGACGCGAGTACCCGACAACGTCCGCAGCCAGGACCGCCACGAGCTTCCGTTCCGGCCGCGCCACTCTGCCTCCCTACCCAAAGACGTCGGGTTTCCCTGGAGGGTACCACCGGAAGCCCCGCTTCTCTAGCGAAACCCCACGCCCGGCGGCAGTCGCGCGCTGGCGGATCAATCGCGGGCCAGGGCCTTGCGGCAAACCAACCGGACCATCGACGAGATCGGCCGCGCCTTCGGCTGTGAGTCGGCGCGTTCGTTCTCGCAGGCTTTCAGCCGCCTCACTGGCCGGGCGCCTGGCCGCTATCGCAGGAGCCTGCAGTCGTCCGATGTCAAAACCAATGATCCGCGTGCCTGACCGGCAGTCTCAAAAACGAAAAAGCCGCGGCGGACCGCGGCTTTTCGATGCTTGATTCCCTAGGAGGAAACTGGAGCGGGTGAAGCGATTCGAACGCTCGACCCCAACCTTGGCAAGGTTGTGCTCTACCCCTGAGCTACACCCGCTCACACGGCGTCTTGGCCGCAAGCCGGGCCTATATGGCTGAAGAGCGCGGCGATTGCAACAGGGAAATGTCAGGCTTTTTGTAAGGTGGCAGGCGGCGCCGGCAAGCCGCCGGCACCAATGCATATCGCCCAAAAGTGGCTCCGGTTTTGGGAGAACGACATGTATAAAGACAAAGAGGCTAAAGCGCGTCGCCCTAATCCGTTCAAACGCGACGCGCTTTAGGCGACCGGCGCGTTCGCCGCGATGTCGCATGACGGTCTTGTGTCGGCCGCCCTGTTGGCCGTAAACGGCTTGGCAGGAAACGGGACGAAGACAAAACCGATGCCGAAGACCGAAGCCGACCTGATGGAATTTCTCGCCGAACTCCGGATCGCTGCCTCGACGCGGCGCCATCCGCCGCTGTTCACGGTCGCCGATTCGCAGGCGCTGCGTGGCGAAATCGCCGGCGGGCACACGAAAAACCTGTTCCTGAAGGACAAGAAGGACAATTTCTTCCTGGTCACCGTCGGCGAGGACGCCGTCGTCGACCTGAAGCAGATCCACCAGCTGATCGGCGCCGCGAGCCGCGTTTCCTTCGGCAGGCCGGAGATGCTGATGGAGCTGCTCGGCGTGACGCCGGGCGCGGTCACGATCTTCGGCCTGATCAACGACACGGCGGGCCGGGTCAAGGTCGTGCTCGACAGCGCGCTGATGCAGCATGCGGTGATCAACGCGCATCCGCTGACCAATGAGGCGACGACGTCGGTCGCAGCGGCGGACCTGATCAGATTCGTCGAGGCAACCGGGCACGATGCTGCTATCTTGAAAGTCTCCGCGTGATCGCCACATGGATGGCTTGAAACCGATTGTCTGAGAGGATGTGGCGGCCGCGCCACGGAAGGGTAAAGAGATGAGCGACAACAATCCGTTTGGCGGCCCCTTTGGCGGCACTGGCGGCCAGTATGCCACCACCGTGCAGTATGGCGGAGCCGCGGCTGCGCGCGAGAAGGCCGCGCCTAGTGATACGGCGTTGGCCCCCGCTGGCGCCCCCACAGGCGATGTCATCAAGGACACGACGACCGCCGCCTTTGCCGCCGACGTCATCCAGGAATCGCGCCGCCAGCCGGTGCTGGTGGATTTCTGGGCGCCGTGGTGCGGACCTTGCAAGCAGCTGACGCCGCAGCTGGAAAAGGCGGTCAAGGCCGCCGGCGGCCGGGTCAAGCTGGTCAAGATGAACATCGACGACCATCCCTCGATCGCCGGCCAACTCGGCATCCAGTCGATTCCCGCGGTCATCGCCTTCAAGGACGGCCAGCCCGTCGATGGCTTCATGGGCGCCATCCCCGAGAGCCAGATCGCTGAATTCATCACCAAGGTCGGCGGCAAGGGCAATGGCGCGCCGCCGGTGGCCGAGGCCTTGGCCGCGGCGGCCGAAGCGCGCGAGGCCGGCGACATGCAGACGGCGGCCGATATCTACGATGCCATCCTGGCGCAGGCGCCGGAGACGATCGAGGCGATTGGCGGGCTGGGCGACCTGTTGTTCGAGGCCGGCGACACCGAGGGTGCCGAGGCCCTGTTGGCAACAGCGCCGGAGGCGAAGAAGGATGCGCCGCCGCTGGCGGCCCTGCGCGCCAAGATGGCGCTTGCGGCGCAAGCGGCAGCGCTCGGCAACCCGGCCGAGTTCGAGCGCCGCCTGGCGGAAAATCCCAAAGACCATCAGGCGCGTTTCGATCTGGCCATGATCCAGAACGCCAACGGCGACCGCACGGCCGCCGCCGACAATCTGCTGGCCATCATCAAGGCTGACCGGAGCTGGAACGAGGACGGCGCCAGGACGCAATTGCTGCAGCTGTTCGAGGCCTGGGGCATGACCGACGAGGCGACGCTTGCGGCGCGCCGCAAATTGTCGGCCCTGCTGTTTTCCTGAGGGTTGTTTTTGCCGTACGGGCTTGCGGCGGGCGATGATTGCGCCAGATTACCAGACCTCAATGCATGTCGCGCAAAAGTGGTCACGGTTTTGTGAGAGCGACATGCACAGAACAACACCCGCTTCCCTATGGAAGCGATCGGAGGAATGAGGTGCAAGCGGGAAACGCGCATTACCGGCTCGCCAAGGATTTGCCGTCGACGATACCGATCTTTCCGCTCGAGGGTGCGCTTTTGTTGCCGGGAGGCCGCATGCCGCTCAACGTCTTCGAGCCGCGCTACCTGCAGATGGTGGACGAGGCCATCGCCGGCTCGCGGCTCATCGGCATCATCCAGCCCCGTCTCGACGGCGCGCTGCGCGACGACGGCGAGCCGGAGCTCTGCAATGTCGGATGCGCCGGGCGCATCATCGCCCTGTCCGAGTCCGGCGACGGCCGCTACCTGATTTCGCTGCAAGGCGTATGCCGGTTCCGCATCGCCCACGAGCTAACGGTCAAGACCCCGTTTCGCCAGTGCAAGCTGGCGCCCTTCCTTGCCGATCTCGACGAGGACCAGGCGGCGAACGAGATCGACAGGCCATCGCTGCTCAAGGCATTTCGCGCCTATCTGCAGGCCAATGACCTGGAGGCCGACTGGGAAAGCGTCAGCCGGGCCGAAAACGCCATGCTGGTCAACGCGCTGTCGATGATGGCGCCCTACGGGCCGGCCGAGAAACAGGCGCTGCTCGAAGCGGCGGATTTGAAGACCCGGGCCGAAACGCTGATCGCCATCACCGAAATGGCGCTGGCGCGCGAGAATGAGGATTTTGGTTCGAGCCTGCAATAGGGGCCGGGGGAGAGTGACCACATGGCGGCGGATGGACGTGACGGGAAGAAGATCAATGTCGACCCCAAGCTGCTGGAGCTGCTGGCCTGCCCGCTGACCAAGGGGCCGCTGAGCTGGGATCCGGAGCGCGGCGAACTGATCTCCAGGGTCGCCAAGCTCGCCTACCCGGTGCGTGACGGCATCCCGATCATGCTGCCTTCCGAAGCGCGGACGCTCTCCGTGGAGGACGTGCTGTCGCCGCCGCGTTTGGGTGGGCCGGCTTGAACGAGGGCGTCTTTGCCGGCGGCGCAAAAGGTTGCCGGAGGCTGGCGGAAGGATCGCCGGCGTTCACCCCGGAGGCCGTGCCCTACTGAAAATTGCGTCCCTTGGGCATGACCTTTTCCGCCTCTTCCGACAGCGTTGCGAGGTCCTGTCTAATCGGCGCGTTGCTTAGCGGGGGCCGGCTGTCGCGATCCGGACCCCTGGCGTCCGGCGAACCGGCGACCGGCAGGCTGGCCTGGCTGACCTTCTCCAGCAGCACGGTCAGCCAGGGCGTCAGGTCCTCGATCTTCTCCGCGACGATATGTATGACATCCGATTCCGATTGCAGTTTGCCGGTGACGCGGACGAACCTGGCGCCCATGATGACGGGCCGATAGCGGTCGAAGGTTCTCTGCCAGATGATGATGTTGGCGACGGCCTTGTCGTCCTCCAGCGTCAGGAAGATCGCGTTGCCCTTGCCCGGGCGCTGGCGCACCAGCACGAGGCCGGCGACGGAGACACGCCTGCCATCGCGCACGGATGGCAATCGGGCATTGGGCGTGACGCCGGCCCGGTCGAGCCGCTCGCGCAGGAAGGCGACCGGATGCGCCTTCAGCGACAGGCCGAGCGAGCGGTAGTCGTGGATGACATGTTCGCCGAGCGGCATTTTGGGCAGCTTCGTCTCGGGCTCCAGCTCGCGCAGGCGGATATCCTTCTGGTCGAACAGCGGCAGCTTTTCAGCAGCGCTCTTGCCGTCGAGCGCGCGCACCGCCCACAAGGCTTCACGACGATCAAGGCCAAGCGAGCGGAAGGCGTCGGCCTGCGCCAGCTTCTCGATCTCGTCGACATCGAGGCCGGAGCGCAGCCAGACATCCCTGACCGACTCGTAGCCTGAACCGCGCCGCTCGACGAACAGGTCCATGCGCTCCTCCGACAGGCCCTTGATCTGCCTGAAGCCGAGCCGCAGCGCATGGTCTGTGTCGATGACACCACGCATCGTGGCGTGGCGTTCGAGGATGCGGGCCGGGTCGAAGGGCGCTTTTTCCAAAGTGCAGTCCCAGACGGAGAAATTGACGTCGACGTCGCGGACGTCGACACCATGGTCACGCGCGTCACGGACGAGCTGGGCCGGCTGGTAAAACCCCATCGGCTGCGAATTCAGGATCGCGGCGCAGAACACGTCGGGATAGAAGGTCTTGAACCAGCAGGAGGCATAGACGAGCAGCGCGAAGGAAGCGGCATGGCTTTCGGGAAAGCCATATTCGCCAAAGCCCTCGATCTGCTTGAAGCAGCGCTCGGCGAAGTCCTTCGTGTAGCCTTTGCCGATCATGCCGTCGATCATGCGCTGGCGATAATTGCCGATCGTGCCGGTGCGCTTGAAGGTGGCCATGGCGCGGCGCAGTTCGTCGGCTTCGCCCGGCCTGAAGCCGCCGGCGACGATGGCGATCTTCATCGCCTGTTCCTGGAACAGCGGTACACCAAGCGTCTTGCTAAGGATCGCCTCCAGCTCCGGCTTTTGATACTCGGCTGCCTCCTTGCCTTGCCGTCGGCGCAGGTAGGGATGAACCATATCGCCCTGGATCGGGCCCGGCCGGACGATCGCCACCTCGATGACGAGATCGTAAAAATTCTCTGGCTTGAGACGCGGCAGCATCGACATCTGGGCGCGGGATTCGATCTGGAAGACGCCGAGCGTGTCGGCGCGGCAGATCATTTTGTAGACCTGCTTATCCTCCGGCGGCAGGGTGGCCAGCACATAGGGCTGCCCATACGCATCCCGCGCATCTGGATAGTGATCCGTAAGCAAGGTGAAGGCGCGCTTCAGGCAGGTCAGCATGCCGAGCGCCAGCACGTCCACTTTCAGGATCTTCACCGCGTCGAGATCGTCCTTGTCCCATTCGACCATCTTGCGCTCGTCCATCGCCGTCTTGACGATGGGCACGATCTCGTCGAGCCGGTCCCTGGTGATGACGAAGCCGCCGACATGCTGCGACAAATGACGGGGAAAGCCCATGATCTCGTTGGCGCGTTCGATCACGTGCCGCGACACCGGGTCGGTGCGGTCGAGGCCGCCGGCGCGGGCTTCCTTCTCGCCGAGCTCCGAGGTCGACCAGCCCCAGATCGAGCCGGACAACGACCCCCTGACATCCTCGGACAGGCCCATTGCCTTCGACACTTCGCGCAGCGCCGAGCGGCCGCGATAGCTGATGACGGCGGCGGCCAGTGCGGTGCGCTTGGCGCTGTATTTCTCGTAGATGTACTGGATGACGATTTCGCGTTTTTCATGCTCGAAGTCGACGTCGATGTCGGGCGGCTCGTTCCTCTCCTCGGAAATGAAGCGCTCGAACAGCGTGTCGATCCGCTCCGGTCCGACTTCGGTGATGCCGATGCAGAAGCAGACGATCGAATTGGCGGCCGAACCACGTCCCTGGCAGAGGATGTCCTGGCTGCGGGCGAATTGGACGATGTCATGGACCGTCAGGAAATAGCGGGCGTAGTTGAGGCGTTCGATCAGAGCGAGTTCCTCCTCGATGCGCCCGGTCACGGATGCAGGCACGCCCGCCGGATAGCGGTTGGCCGCCCCTTCCCGCGCCAGCCGTTCCAGCTCGGCCTGCGGCCCGAGACCCGATTGCGTCGGCTCGTCGGGGTAGTTGTACTGGAGGTCACTGAGCGAGAAGGTCAGCTCCTGCGCAAAGCGCAAGGTCTCGGCCAGCGCCTGTGGATGCCTGCGGAACAGGCGCGCCATTTCCATCGGCGGCTTCAAATGGCGCTCGGCATTGGCGGCCAGCTGCAGTCCGACCTCGGCGACGGGCGTGTTGAGGCGGATCGCGGTCAGCACGTCCTGCAACGGGCGCCGTTCGGCCGTGTGGTAGAGAACGTCGTTGGTCGCCATCAGCGGGATGCCGGCACTTTCCGCCATCGCCGCTGCCTGCTCGATCCGGAAACGGTCATTGCCCGCATAGTCCGGCGAAACGGCCAGACGGAGGTTTCTTCCGAAACGATCCTTGAGCCGGCGAAGCAAAGCGAGACTGTCTTCCACGCCCGCCGACAGATCGGGCAGGACCGCGAGCGACATCAGGTCTCCCCATTCGAGCAGGTCGCTGCGCCGGAGAAGGGTGGCGCCCTTTTCGTTTTCGTCGCGCAGATTGGCTTGCGTCAGCATGCGGCAGAGATGCCCCCAGCCCTTGCGGTCCTGCGGATAGGCGAGAATGTCCGGCGTGCCGTCACCAAAAACCAGCCGGCAACCGGGGTGATAGGAGAGCGTCTCGACCCTGGCCTGCTGCCAGGCGCGCACCACGCCGGCCACCGTGTTGCGGTCGGCAAGCCCGATCGCCGAGAAGCCCATCAGCTTGGCCGCGACCACCAGCTCCTCCGGCTTGGAGGCGCCGCGCAGGAAGGAGAAATTCGACTGGATGCCGAATTCTGCATAGGGAATGACGGTCAGCGCGTTCATGCGAAGACCCCATGCATGAACCAGCGCGGCGGGATTTGAGCGCCGCCATAAAGACCTTGCCGGTAGAGCCAGTAGCGGCGGCCGTCGGCATCCTCGATGCGGTAATAGTCACGCGTCGATGCCGCCTCGTCGCTCGCGGCCTCGCGCCACCATTCCGCGGCGATGCGTTCCGGCCCCTCTGCACGCGTCACCCGGTAGAGCGCGCGGCGCCAGCGGAAGTTCAGCGGCGGTCCCTCCGGCATTTCGGTGGCCGGCACATCGATGGGTTCGGGCGCGCGGAAAAGCCGGATCGGCCGTTCCGGCGGGAAGATGGTCGTCGGCGCCTGCATCCTGTCCGGCTTCTTCGGCGGCGTGGTCCGGCGCGGGGCCTCGGTGAAGGGGATCGTGGCGACGGCGCGCTCCGGCAGATGGCTTTCGACGACGACCGGCTGCAGGACCGCGCCCTCGCCGAGCCGGGCGCGGATGCGGTCGGCGAACAGCGCGATATCGGCCCCGTCGTCGGTTACCTCGCCGGCAAGGTCGGCCTGCTGCATGTCGAAGGCGGCGGCCGTCAGCACCGAGAGCCGCACCAGATCGAAGCCATAGCCGGCATCGATATCCTGCTCGAGCGCGGCCAGCCTTTCATGGAACAATTTCTGGATCAGCGAGGGTTCACGCATCGGCCGCGAGGTGCCGATGGCAATGCGGCTGACGGCGCCGTCGACACGAAACAAGAGCAGCGCCAGCGTCCTGGCACCCTCGCCGCGACGCTCGAGGTCGGTCTTCAATGCCGTCGCCAGCATGCCGACCAGCCGTTCGATGTCCTCGGTCAGGGTGACGGGCTCGCTGAGATGGCGTTCGACCGAAAGCGGCGCGACGGGAAGGCGCGGCGAGACCGCCTCGTCGAGACGACCAAGCGCCTGGTCGAGGCGCAAAAGCAGCGAGGCGCCGAAGCGGCGGGCGAGCGGCGCGCGCGGTGCCGCCATGACGGCGCCCGCCGTGCGCAGGCCGACGCTTTCCAGGCTGGTGCGGGTCGCCGGTTCGATGCGCAGTGCTGTCAGCGGCAAGGGCGCGAGCAGCGCTTCCTCCTCGCCGCCAGCGACGATGCGGTCGCCGGAAAACCGTGCCGCCGCCCAGGCCGCGCCCGGTGTCGCGGCAAGCCCGGCGCGGACATCGAAACCCTGATGGAAGAAGCGCGACAGGATGTCGTCCAGCATGGCGCGTTCGCCACCGAAAAGATGGGTGCAGCCGGTGACGTCGAGAAACAGGCCGTCCGTTGCGTCCAGCGCCACCAGCGGTGTGTAGCGGTCGCACCAGTCGGCAAGGCCTTCGAGCAGGCGACGGTCGGCCTGCGGATCGGCCTCGACGATGTCGATCGAGGGGTGCATGGCGCGCGCGTCGGCAATGCCCATGTCGCGCTTCAGGTGCAGTGCTTTAGCCCGCTCGTCGAGGGCCGAGATGCGCTGCGCGTTCCCACGGCGATGGCTGATCACCAGCGGCAGGTGATCCGACGGCCGGGAACGCCAGGACCGCCCCAGACGCTGCCGCAGGATCCTTTCCACTGCCAGATAGGGAAACCACAGGGACAGGATTCTTTGCTCTTTCCTCGCCCCTTCTTTCATCGAATCCGCGTTCATCGGGGTTCCACTCCAGTGTGAATTGTCCAGGCAGGGCCGTGCGGCTCTTGCCGATGGTGATGGTGAAGGCCGGGCGGCCGATCGAGCCGGCCAGTGGCCCGGCGATGGTGTCGCGCGGCACAGCCGGCGCCGACGCGACAATGAGACGAACCGGTGCCGCCGTCGGTTCGGGCCCGGCGGCCTGCCGCAGCAGGAACACCGGCCGGCCGGCACTCTGTGCCCTTGCATGCAGCCGGCGGGTTGCGGTCAGGTCGAGCCGCTGCGGATTGCCGCGGATCTCGAGGATGACGGCGGCGAGCGCCGTCATCTTTGCAGCCTCTTCGGCGACCCACAGCGCATCGATAAGTTTTGGCGCCTCGGAAAACAGCAATTGCTCGGGCTCGATGCCGAACGAGGCATGAAGCCCCCTGGCATAGGGAAAGCCCGCCTCGCGGAAAATCTCCGATGTGCCGATCCACAGCACCGGCAGCCCTTGTGTCCGCTTGAGGATCAGGCTTGTCAGCGACAAAGCGAAGCCGGCGACGGCTCCGGCATCGCGGGTTTCAATGCCATGGATTTCGCTCAAGGCGGCTTTCGGCAGGCCGCCGCTCAGGGCGGCATCGAGCCGCTCGACGCCGGTGGGCAGGAACGCATCCGGCAAAGCCGCGGCAACGCCGCGCCGGATGATGGTGAGATCGGCGCTGACATCGGCATCAGGGGTCGCGCCGACCGGCGCCTGCAGGCGCTCGGGTAGCGTTCCCTCGATCTTCGCGATCTGGCGGCGCAGGGCAAAAACAGTCTCCTGCGCCACGGCGGTCATCGCCATGACGGTCAGCTTCCACTCACAATTGTTCCTGTTATGTTCCTATAGATTCCAGAGGGGACCCCAAGAGTCAAGCAGAGTCATGGGGAATTTATTCCTCTACAGTCGTTTGATCTAGCGCTGGCCGCCCAAGGCCAGTCGTGCCGCAAGCCCTGCAAAGACGGTTCCCAGCAGAATCTGCGGCGCCCGCCGAAACCGCATGCGCCTCGACAAGGCCGCACCGATCCGGCTTGCGGTCAGGATGACCAGGCCATTGACCACCAGCCCGATCAGGTTGAGCACGGTCGCAAGCACCAGGATCTGTGCCGCCACCGAACCGGCCTGCGGCTGCACGAACTGCGGGAAAAGCGCCAGCACGAACAGCGCCATCTTCGGGTTGAGCAGATTGGTCAACAATCCCTGCCGGAAGATGCGGCCTTGCGAGTAGCGCGGCAGGCCAGTGACCGGTGCAAGCGCTGTTCCATCGGAGCGGAACGCCTTCCAGGCGAGATAGGCGAGGTAGGCCGCTCCGGCATAGCGGACGATGTCGTAAGCGATGGGCGCGGCAAGGAACAGTTGCGACAGGCCGAAGGCGGCGGCCAGCGCATGGCAATAGGTGCCGGTGGCGATGCCGGCATAGGTCGCAAGGCCCGAGGCGCGCCCCTGGCTGGCGCTGCGGGATGCGATCAACAGCATGTCCGGCCCCGGCGTCGCGGTCAGAGCGAGGCAAGCAATGGCGAAAAGTCCAATGATGGAAAGGTCCGGCATGAGAACTCCTGTTACATGGCCGGAACTGACCCCTACGCGATTCCTCCGCGGCGGCAAAGCACCCGAAGCCGGAATTGCCGGCATCATTTGCCGATTCCGGTGCGAAAGCCTATATGCCGGGATCAAAGGACAAAGCATGGCCCGCATCTACAAGACCCGCACCTGGCACGACGAACTCTCGCCTTCGATGGAGGAGATGGAGTTCCTTGCGCTGGAGGCTTACGCGCATCTGCCGGAGGATTTTCGCAAGCTGACCGGCGAGATCGTCATCCAGATCGCCGAATTCCCGACCGACGAAATCATGGACGACCTGTCGCTGGAAACGCCGTTCGACCTGCTCGGCCTGTTCGAGGGACGCGGCATTGCCGAACGCTGGAATCCGCAGACCGGCGAAGGTCCGAACCGCATCACGCTCTACCGCCGCGCCATCCTCGACTACTGGTCCGAGAACGAGGAGACGCTGGGCGACATCGTCACCCACGTGCTGATCCACGAGATCGGCCACCATTTCGGTCTCTCGGATGACGATATGGAGAAGATCGAAGAGGCGGCCGAGTAAACTAATTCCTACGTCGGGCCATCATTTCCCAATGAGTGTCACGAAATGCTTTAGTACGTTCTGCGCAGTCTGCTCTTCAGTATGTCCGGCCACTGCCCATTGCGCAAAGTGTCCATCAATGTACATGCGTGCGAGCCCGTAGACGAGCGCCCTCGCGGCAATCTGGGTCTCTGTTATGTCGTCTGACCGGAGCATGTTTCGTCGCTGCGCTTCTGCCATCGACCCTTCCATTAGCGAACGTACCGCTTCGTTATCGTGACGCAGCGACTCCGAACTATCCCAATCAATAAGACTGCGTGTCGAGATGATCTGGAAATGGGTGGGGTTTCGAATTGCCCAGCGCAAATAGGCGATTCCAACAGCGGCAAAGCGCTCAATCGGGTCGTCCGTCGCAACGTTCTCGACTGCATTCGTAATCTCCGAGCGGAATCGGCTCATTGCCTGCTCTGCGACAGCCGTCATCAATGCGGTCTTGTTGCTGAAGTGGCGGAATGGGGCGCCGGGGGAAACGCCGGCACGCTTCGCGGCTTCGCGCACGCTCACATTGTCGGGGCCACCTTCCTCGACTAGTTGAACCGCGGCATCGATCAGCGTGTCGCGCAAATTGCCATGGTGGTAGCTGGGGCGGCCAGTCGTCTTGGCTTTTGCCATCTCATTCCCTTCGTTCCGTTGACTTCACGCGTCTGTAGCATGATTTCGCGATTTATGTAATCATTGTTTACATCTCTGAGGAGACCATGTAAGCAGTGATTACAGATGGGATCGGAACAGGCCTGCGGTCTTCGCGGCTCCCGAATTCCCGATGAGGAGATGAACATGCTCGCCAGAACCGCCGAACCCCGCCGTCCGCAATCGGTCATTTCGAAGAGTCCAGCCGAAGAACCTCAGCACGAGGAGAATTTCGCGATTGTTCAGTCGAGCGCGGCTGTGCCCAGCGTCACGCTTTATCGGCTTGCCTCCGTCGCAGGGATGGGAAGCGCGCTTATTCTTCTGGTCAACGCGGCTAAACGCAGCTCGCTCATCGCGACCACCGATCTGACGCAACTTCTCGCACCAGTCGCCGAGATATTGGCGCTTGGTCTTGTCATAGGCTTGTTTCTTGCGTTTGGCCGGCGCGCGGGCTTGTTCGGCACTATCGCGTTTGTCATCAACTTCGTTGCATTGGCAAGCTTGGTAGGCGTGGAAGTGGTGATCAATCTCATATTTTCGAAACTTCCGCTGACGACCATCATCGACCTGCGAGCCGGGCCGCTCGGACTGGCTCTGGTCGTCAGTTCGGTTCTTTTTCTGCTTGGAACGCTCGCGTTTGTAATCTCTCTTGTCGTTGCAAGAGGCGTGCCGCGCATTCCTCTCGCCCTCTATTTCATTGGCGCGGCGCCTATCGCGCTCCGTGCGTTCGTGCCGGAGTGGGCTCTTGACCTGGGCTTGGTAACGCTTGCGGCAGCGATCGCCTGGCTGGCGGGGTGGTTGTGGATGCGAGCGCCTACCAGTCGCTGAGCTTGGTGTCGGGCCCGTATTCCTGACCGTCGATATCCTTGACCACGGCCTGGCCGCAGCGCATCGTTTTGGCTTTCTTGTCGTAGGCATAGGTCGGCGAGCCGAACAGGTGCCAGCCCTTGTTCAGCGCCGCCGTCACCTTGTGGCAGAAGCTGGCATCGTCCGGGCCAGTGAGAAAGCGGTAGAGTTTCATGTCTCAAGTCCTGTCGTATGTGCGCCCATAGCCCGAGAGCATAGGGCCGATATCATGCGCCGATGGCGGTCGCCTTCGCCAGTAGTTTTTCAGCCTGCGCCAGATGCAGCCGCTCGACCATCCTGCCGTTCAGCGCGATCACGCCCTTGCCGGCGTTCTCCGGAAGCGCGAAGGCATCTTTCACCAGGCGCGCCTCGGCCAATGCCTGCGTGGACGGCGCGAAGGCGCGGTTCGCGGCTTCGATCTGGGCCGGGTGGATGAGGGTCTTGCCGTCGAACCCCATGGCGGCCGCTTCCGTGCATTCACGGCCGAAAGTGTCAAGATCGCGGAAATCATTGAAGACGCCGTCGAGCATGTCGAGGCCGCCAGCGCGCGCGGCCAGCACCATCTGCATCAGCCACGGCACCAGATAGCGCCGGTCGGGCGTCGCCAGAACGCCGGTGTCGTTGAGCAGATCATTCGTTCCGGCAACGAAACAAGCCAATCGCGAAGCCGGGTCGCGGCCAAGCTCGGCGATGGCGCCGATGTTGAGCATGGCCTTGGGCGTCTCGATCATCGCCCACAGTTTGACGCTGTCGGGAGCAAAATTGTCGTCGAGCACATCGCCGGCTTCGAGCAGGTCACGCGGCGTGTCGACCTTGGGCAGCAGGATGCCGTCGGGCTCGCAGCCCGCAGCGGCCAGCAGGTCGTCGGCGCCCCATTCGCTGGCCAGCACATTGATGCGCACCACCATCTCGCAGCGGCGGCCAAGGTGGTTGGCAACCGGGCGGTTGGCGAGAATGCCGGACAGTTTTTCGCGTGTCGCAATCTTGTCGGCCGGAGCGACTGCGTCCTCCAGGTCGATGATAACGGTGTCGCAGGCAAGCTGCGCGATCTTGGCCAGCGCCTTGTCGTTGGAGGCCGGGACGTAAAGCACCGAACGGCGCGGGTGATAGGTTTCCATGAGTGATCTATGCCGTCTGCAGGTGGTCGAGGCAAGTCGGCGCAGGGCATCACTTTTGAGTCCACCAATTGTCAGAGTTGGCGCAGCCCTCATTGCCCTGCCGGCCATTTCTCCCCGCAGAACGGGGAGAAAGAGGCCGGCCGCAGCTTGGCGAAACCATCGACAACAGCGTCCCTCGCCCCGTTTACGGGGAGAGGATGCCGGCAGGTGAGGGGCAGCGCAGACGCCCGGGAGGATGACGGGGCGGCCCCTGCACGAAAACTGCACACGCTTGCGGAAAACCTCCTCGGATGCGCCGCGCCGTCTCCCTGCCAGCCTGCGAGAAAGGCGGCATGCAACAGCGAGCAAAACCCCGTTGGTCCCTGCCCGGCAGGCTGCGCAGCGAAGGCTGGTGGCTGGTCGATCCGCAGCGCGCGAATCCCGTGGAGATCCTCATCCCTTTTGCCCGCAATTGCCCGCCGACCGTCCGGCTGGAAGCCATCAGGAAGGCCCGATCATGACAGCGTTCTTCTCCGCCGCGCCGAGCTATTGCGCCCGCCTCGGCGTTGCCGTGCTGCTGGTCGCACTGGCGGATTTTCTCTTCTACGGCCAGCCCGCCGGCATCACGATTTTCCTGTTCGCCATCCTGATTGCCGCCGCGGTCGTGGCCGTGCATCCCGCTGCCTTCAGCGACGGCCGGCTGTGGATCAAGCCCGCCGTGCTGCTTGTCGCGTTGCTGCCGCTCGCCGAAAACGTCAGCGCCTTGTCGGTGTCGATCGCGCTTGCGGCCATGATCGTCTTCGCGCTTTCGCTCAGCGGGCGGCTGCGGCACCGGATCGCCCGCATCGCCGGCCAGATCGCGCTGTTCGGGCTGGCGGCGCCGTTCCGGTTCATTGGTGATTTCATCCGCTGGCGCAAGACGGCGCGCCGATTCGGCCGCCGCCGCGTCCGGTTGGCGGCGCTCGCCGTCTGGGTGATGCCGCTGACCCTGGGCGCGGTCTTCCTGGCGCTGTTCGGCGCCGCCAATCCGGTCATCGACTACTGGCTGTCGCTGATCGACCTTCTGAAGCTGCTCGATCTCGTCCAGCTCACGCGGATTGTCTTCTGGCTGTTCGTGCTGGTCTGTGTCTGGGCCTTTCTGCGGCCACGCCTGCCGCGCCTGGTTCGTCGCATCCCGCGCGCGGCACCAGCGGTGGTCAGCACTCAAGCAGAGAAAACCACCACCATCGAGGACATCCTCTTCGGCAAAGCCGCCATCCTGCGCGCGCTTGTTATCTTCAACATGCTGTTTGCACTGCAGACCGGGCTCGACGCCGCGTATCTGTGGGGCGGGGCAGCACTTCCCGACGGGCTGAGCTACGCCGCCTATGCGCATCGCGGCGCCTATCCCTTGATCGTCACCGCGCTGCTTGCCGCCGGCTTTGTGCTGGCGGCGCTGCGGCCGGGCAGCGCGACATCGGCCGATCCGCTCATCCGCCGGCTGGTCTATGCCTGGGTGGCGCAGAACATCATGCTGGTCATCTCGTCGATCCTGCGGCTCGACCTCTATATCGGCATCTATGCGCTGACCTACTGGCGGGTCGCCGCTTTCGTCTGGATGGGGCTGGTGGCGGCCGGCCTTGCCCTGATCATCGCCCGCATCGCGCTTGGAAAATCCAATGAATGGCTGCTGTCCGCCAATCTTCTGACGTTATCTCTGACGCTTTATGCCGGCTGTTTCATCAATTTCGCAGCAACGATCGCCAATTACAATGTCGACCATTCCCTCGAAATGACCGGCCAGGGCATTTCTCTCGACGCCTGGTATGTACGCTCGCTCGGCCCGGGCGCGTTTCCGGCGCTGGATCGCTTCCTCGATCATCAAAGCCGGACGTCTGCCGCCAACAACCCCGTCTTGCGCGAACTGGCAGGGCGGCGCGGCAGTGACGAAGGCTGGTATCGCACCCTCCAGCAGAACTGGCGGGCCTGGAGCTTTCGTGACTGGCGTTTGCTTGCCTATCTCGACACGAGGGGGCCGCTCGTGGTTCCTGACGCCAGCAAATCTTTAGGGCCGGGCCGCTGATCCATGCCGCATCACATCCTCGTCGCCGACGATGATCCGCATATCCGCGAGGTGATCTGCTTCGCGCTGGAGAAGGCCGGCATGAAAACGCAGGCGGTGGCCGATGGTGCCGCCGCCTTGCAAGCGATCGGACGCCGGGCGCCAGATCTCGTCGTGCTCGACATCGGCATGCCGGAGATGGACGGGCTGGAGGTCTGCCGGCGGCTGCGTCACACGTCCGATGTGCCGGTGCTGTTCCTGTCGGCGCGCGACGAGGAGATCGACCGCATCCTCGGGCTCGAAATGGGCGGCGACGACTATGTGACAAAACCGTTCAGCCCGCGCGAGCTGGTCGCCCGCGTCAACGTCATCCTGCGGCGCGCCCGCCCGGCGCCGGCCGAACCGGCCGACGACAGGCAATTCGCGCAGGGCAAGCTCGCCTTGGCGCCGGCCAGCCATAGCGCCAGCTTCGACGGCAAGCCGCTTGCGCTGACGGGCATAGAGTTCTCGATCCTGAAGGGGTTTTTGGCGCGGCCGACGCATGTGCTCGACCGCGACGCGGTGATGGCAAACGCCTATGCGGCGAACATCCACGTCGCCGACCGCACCGTCGACAGCCATATCCGCAACATCCGCGCCAAGCTGGCGGCGGCGGGTTGCCTGGATGCCATCGAGACCGTGCATGGCGTCGGCTTCCGGCTCGGCCGATGCGGCTGACGGCCTCTCGCAAATGGATCGGCCGCAAATGGAGGCCTCGCCTCGCCACGGTTGTCGTCGCCATCCTGATCCTGGTGATGGCGCTGCCGCTGGTCGGCCTGTTCTTCTTCCGGCTCTACGAGAACCAGCTGATCCGCCAGACCGAGGCGGAGCTGATCGCGCAAGGTGCTGCCATTGCCGCCATCTATGCGCAGGATGTGCGTGACGCCGGCATTGCCGCCGCCAAGCTCGGCGCACCGATGCCCGAGGCACACAAGGATGCGAGCCGCAGCGTCAATCCGGATCCTTTGTACAGGCCGATCGAACCCCGCCTCGATCTCGCCTCGGACTACGTTCTCCCGACCCGGCCGGCGGCACAAACCGCGACCATCGATCCCGCCTTCGCGGCGATCGGCGCGCGCCTGTCGGGCATTCTCGATGCGACGCAGAAAACCACGCTGGCCGGCTTCCGGCTGCTCGACCCCAGGGGCGTCGTCATTGCCGGGCGCAACGAGGTCGGGCAGTCGCTGGGCGGGGTCGAAGAGGTGCGGGAGGCGCTTGCCGGCCGCTATGCCAGCGCCCTCAGGCTGCGCATCCCCGACCAGCCGGCGCCGCCGCTCTATTCGGTCAGCCGCGGCACCAAGGTGCGTGTCTTCGTCGCCCTGCCGGTGGCCGTCGACGGCCAGGTCGCCGGCGTGGTCTATGTGTCACGGACGCCCAACAACATCGTCAAGCATCTCTATGGCGAGCGCGGCAAGGTGACCCTGGCGGCAATCGCCATCCTTGGCGGCACGCTGCTCATCGGGCTGGTCTTCCTGCGCACCGTCAGCGGGCCGATCTATGCGCTGATCGACCGCACAGAGCGTATCGCTGCCGGCGATCGCGCGGCGATCCGGCCGCTCGACCACCATGGCACCTACGAAATGGCGGAGCTGTCCGCCGCCTTCCTCGACATGGCCGAAAAGCTGCAGGCGCGCTCGGACAGCATCCAGACCTTTGCCACCCATGTCTCGCACGAGCTCAAATCGCCGCTGACGGCGATCCAGGGCGCGGCCGAGCTGCTGCGCGATTCCGGTTCAGCGATGGACGAGACGGAGCGGCGGCGCTTCTCCAACAATATCGTCACCGATGCGGGGCGGCTCAACCTGCTGGTGCGCCGGCTGCTCGACCTGGCGCGGGCCGAAAATCTCGCGCCGAGCGGCGAGAGCACCTCGCTTGGCGCCGCACTGGCACTGCTGCCCGCCGATATCAGGCTGGCGGTTCGCGTCGAGGCCGGCGGCGAGATCGGCCTGCGCATGTCGGCCGAGAACGCGGCAATCGTGCTTGCCAATCTCATCGACAATTCCGCCAGGCACGGCGCAACGCTGGTTTCGATTGCTGCGGCGAGCGCAAGCGGCAAGGCGACGGTGCTGGTCAGCGACGATGGCGCCGGCATTTCGCCGAGCAACCGGGGCCGCATCTTCGAGCCGTTCTTCACCACTCGGCGTGATTCCGGTGGCACCGGCATGGGCCTCGGCATCGTGCTGGCCCTCCTGAAAGCGCATGATGGTATGATCCGGCTGGTTGACTCCGAACGCGGCACGCGCTTCGAGATTGTTTTGCCGGTCGCGTGATCTTCTATCAGCGGCTCGAACCGGAAAGGGCATAAAAGCGTGCGCTACGACATCGTCATCATCGGCGGGGCCATCGTCGGGTCCTCGATCGCCTATTATCTGCGCGAGGAAGGGTTTTCGGGCTCGATCGCGCTGATCGAGCGCGATCCGCAATTCGCGCACGCGGCAACGACACTGTCCTGCGCCTCCATTCGCCAGCAGTTCTCCATCCCCGAAAACATCCGCCTGTCGCAGTTTACGCTAAAACTGTTCCGGCGGTTGACGGAAGAGTTCGGCACCGATGCCGATATCGGCTTTCGCGAGGGCGGCTATCTCATCCTCGCCGGCGAAAACGGATTGCCGATCCTGAAAGCCAATCACGAGGCGCAGATGGCCGAGGGCGCCGACATCGTGCTCGAGGATGCGGATGCGCTGGTGCGCCGCTTCCCGTGGCTGTCGGCCGAAGGCATCACCGCTGGCGCCTATGGCCGAACTGGTGAGGGCTGGTTCGATGCGCACGCGATGCTGATGCTGTTCCGCAAGGCACTGCGCAGCAAGAAGATCGATTTCATCACCGCCGATGTCACCGGCATCGAGCGGCAGGGCGACCGCGTCACCAGCGTCAGCCTCGACAATGGCGAGACGCTCGAAGCCGGTACCGTCATCAACGCCGCCGGGCCGAATGCCGGCAAGGTGGCAGCGATGGCCGGGCTGGTGCTGCCGGTCGAGCCGCGCAAGCGCAACGTCTTCGTCTTCGAGGCGCGCGAGAAATATGCCGACATGCCGCTGCTGGTCGACCCTTCGGGCATCTATGTGCGGCCGGAAGGCTCGGTCTACATCACCGGCGGCGCCGAGCCGGAAGAGGGCGACGGTCCCGCCGACCCCGCCGATTTCGAGCCCGACTGGCCGCTGTTCGAAGAGGTCATCTGGCCAGTGCTGGCGACCCGCATCCCGGCCTTCGAGGCGATCAAGCCGACGCGCGCCTGGGCCGGCCATTACGACTACAACACGCTCGACCAGAACGCGGTGATCGGCCCGCACCCGCAAGCCGGCAATTTCCTGTTCGCCAACGGTTTTTCCGGCCACGGCCTGCAGCAGGCGCCGGCGGTCGGCAAGGCGCTGGCCGAGCTGATCGTGCATGGCGGCTACCGCACGGTGGACTGCTCGGCGTTCGGGTATGGCCGGGTTGCGGAGGGGCGGGCGTTTAGGGAATTGAATGTGATTTGAGAGAGCCGCGCGGCTAAGCCGCCGCCCGTCTACCCGCCCCGAAATAAGCCTGCAGCCAGCTCAGCACCCGTCCCCAGCCTTCGGCATGTTCAGCCGCCGCTTGCTCCAGCCCGGCAAAGCCGCCATGGCAGATGGTGAGGCGCGTGCCGGTGGCGATCGGCTGCAGCAGCCAGGCGACCGTGGTTTGCCGCCGGCCAAGCGTCGGATGGTCCCAGGCATAGGCTCGCGTCTGCACGATCCAGCGCGGCGCTTCGATCTCGAGGAATTCGCCGCCGACCGGCAAGTCCCTGCCGTCGGCCGTGCGGACGACAACCGTCCAGCGGCCGCCGACGCGAAGGTCGGCCGACCAGTCGGCCATGCTAAAGGTGTCGGCGGACCCCCACCATTGCTCGATTTCTCTCGTGACCAGCGCGCGGAAGATGCGTTCCACAGGCGCTTCGATCTCGGCTGACGCCATGATCGTCTCGCCATTCGTCATGCTCTGTACCTCGAGGACGTGCATCATCGGTGCCTCTCCGTTTTGTTTCGGTATCGAAACGAGTCTTCACCCTTTTGATGGCGGACGCTCGAAACCCTTGCCGGTCTCGAGTAGGCTCTTGAGGCTCGCCAGCACCAGCGGCCAGCCCTTGGTGACATTCGGGATCAGCCGGTGCGGGCCGTCGGCCTCGTGGGTGACGGCAAGCTTCATCAACTCGCCGTCCTGTTCGATGGCGAAGGTGCAGCGCGTGTAGCCATCTTCCTTGACCTCCGGCATCCATTCATTGCGCCATTTGATGACCAGGCGTCGCGGCGGGTCGATTTCGAGGATCTCGCCGCTGTCGGCGACGCTGCCGTCGGGGAAGATGAGTTTCCAGCTGGAGCCGACCTTCCACTCGCTCTCCTGATGGGAGCAGAGGAAGAACTGCCGGTTGAACTCCGGATCGGTCAGCGCCTCCCAGAGTTTTTCGGGCGTGGTGCGGATGTAGGTCACGTAAACGAAGCTGTTGCTCATCAGTCTTCCCTTTCGAGGCGTTTCTTCAGGTCACTCAATGCATCCAGCCGATGGCGCTCGAACTTGCCGATCCAGCGTTCGGCGATCTCGTTGATCGGAACCGGGTTGAGGTAGTGCTCCTTCTCGCGCCCCTTGCGAATGGTGGTGACGAGGTTGGCTTCCTCCAGGATCACCAAGTGCTTGGTCACCGCCTGGCGCGTCATGTCCATCTCACCGCACAGCGCGTTCAGCGTCTGCCCGTTCCTGGCATGGAGGCTGTCCAGCAATTGCCGGCGTGTCGGGTCGGCCAAGGCGCGAAAGACTGCATCCATGCTCATGGCTTTAATATGCAACCATTTGGTTGCATGTCAAGGCACAGTTTCCACGCCGTTTGACGGCTGGATGCGGGCACAGGGGAAAAAAATATCAGCCCTTGCGGGAGAACCAGAAGGCGTCAGGCATGCGCTTCATGCCGATCCGCTCGTAAAAGCCGACGGCGTCGGGCATCGAGATCAGGCTGATGGCGACGGATGGCCCGAGCTGCCGCCGCGCCTCGTCCATCAGGCCCTTGCCAATGCCGAGCCCCTGCGCCGATTGGGAGACGGCGAGCTCCGAGATGTAGCAGACCCAGGAAAAGTCGGTGAGGGCCCTGATAACGCCGATCAGCGGCTTGCCCTCCACGTCGAGACGCGCGGTCAGCACCAGATTGGCACTCGAAAGCATCTCCTGCAGGCGGGCGCCGTCATCGACGGGGCGTGTCTCGCCGAGGCCGGATTCCACCAGCACACGGCGGAATTCGGCGAGGTCGAGCGCGGGCTCGCGTGCATAGAGCACATGGGAGTTTTCTGCCATGACCGCCAGACTGTACCATCGATCGGCGAATTCGAAGTCGTTTCGCGCGGCTGGCTTGGCCGCCATGCACAAACAGTTGCCTTTTATTTGCCTGCGGCTTTGTGTAAACGGTGCGTCAGCAATCCCCCCGCAACGAAAACACGGGCAAAAGCCATGGAAAAATTCACCAAGCTCACCGGCGTCGCCGCTCCGATGCCGATCGTCAATGTCGACACCGACATGATCATCCCCAAGGATTATCTCAAGACGATCAAGCGCACCGGGCTCGGCACCGGCCTGTTCGCCGAAATGCGCTACAATGACGACGGTTCGGAAAATCCGGATTTCGTGCTCAACAAGCCGGCCTACCGCAAGGCGCAGATCCTGGTCGCCGGCGACAATTTCGGCTGCGGTTCGAGCCGCGAGCATGCGCCGTGGGCGCTGCTCGATTTCGGCATTCGCTGCGTCATCTCGACCTCGTTCGCCGACATCTTCTACAACAACTGCTTCAAGAACGGCGTGCTGCCGATCACCGTCAGCCCCGAGGATCTCGAAAAGTTGATGGATGACGCCTCGCGCGGCTCGAACGCCACCCTGTCGATCGACCTCGAGGCCAAGGAAATCCGCGGCCCCGATGGCGGCGTGGTCGCGTTCGATCTCGACGACTTCAAACGGCACTGCATGCTCAACGGCCTCGACGATATCGGCCTGACCATGGAGAAGGCCGGCGCCATCGCATCGTTCGAGAAGCGCAACGCTGAACAGCGCCCTTGGGCTTGAAACACACAGCCTGACCAGGTTTTCGCCCCGCGCGCCTTTTCCTGCGCTGCGGTGCGGACTGATGTTTCGTTTCCATGATGACCGGCTATGATCTCAGGAAACGGAGGATCATCATGACTCGCTCGCTTCTTGCCGGCGCCTGTGGGCTGGCGTTTCTTCTGCTGACGGCAGCTGTAGGCCAGGCCCAGACGCAGACGCCCGCGGCGCAGCTGGCGCCATCGGCCGAGAAGCCTGCCGCCGATCAGGGTACGGGCGCCGCCGATGCTTCCGACGATGACAAGCAGGCGCCTGTGCCGTTCGAGGGCGGCCAGCTGACCATCACCCAGCCGGAACAGGACGGTGAGAAAGTGCTTGCCTATGATGGCCAGCAGCTGGCCACCAATTACGACGTATTCTTCGATAGAATAGTCGAGGTCGGCGGCGTCAAGGTGGCGCTGTTCGATGTCGGCGATGGCGGCAACCAATGCGGCCCGGCCACCGTGATCGTCTGGAAGCCGGAAGGCGGCACCATCCAGAGCACGACGGTCGAACAGGACGAGTGCGGCGCGCCGCCGTCGGCGGTGTCCGACAACGCCATCTATTTCGTGCCCTATCTGTTGCCGGGTGATGAGAAGCCGGCTTTGCGATGGTCGCCGACCGAGGGGCTGACGACTGCCGGCAATCTGTCCTACATGCCGGAACCCGGCACGAACTGGAAAGACATCAATCCGGAAAAGTACCAGAACATCATCGACGCCTTCCACAACGAGGCCGTCTACAAGGAAGCGCAAAAGCTGCTCGGCAAGGACATGCCCGACATGGCGACCAGCCTGCTGGTCGGCGGCGGCACGGAAAAGACCGCCTCAGGCGCCTTCTACGCCAGCGGCTGCGTGCCGCATGACTGCGGCGGCAATGACGGCTTCATGGCGGTCGACCCAGCCAACCACAAGCTCTATTTCGCTCGCCGCGGCGACAAGCCCGAGCCCGACGCCTGGCCGGCGGTGGCGACGTGGCCGGCGGATGTGAAGGAGGCGCTGGACAAGGCGCTGGGGTCGGCGAACTGATTGCATCTCTTGCGCGCGTGTCTGCCGCTTTGGAGGAATGTGATGGTGCGGACACTTCTCTCGGGTACCTGCGGGCTGGCTGTTGTGCTGATATTGGTCGCGAGTGCGTTTTCGCAAACGCAGGCGCTGGGCGTTGCCGACGAGCCGACGTCGGTTCCGTTCGAAGGCGGTCAGCTGACCATCACCCAGCAGAAGCAATACGGAGAAAAATTACTGGCCTTCGACGGCAAGGAGTTGGCCCGCAACTATGTGGTCGACATCGACAAGATCGTCGACCTTGGGAATGTCAAGGTGGCGCTTGTCAACGTCTTCGACGGCGGCAATCTGTGCAGCCCGGCCAAGGTGATTGTATGGAAGCCGAAAGGCGGCATGATCCGGAGCACGACGGTAGATCAGAACCGATGCGGCGCGCCGGAGGCCGCGATATCCGATGGTGTGATCTATTTCGTACCTTACCTGCTGCCGGGGGCTTCGAGCGCTCTGCTGCGATGGTCACCGGTCGAGGGGCTCGTCACCTTGGGCAATGTAACCTACACGCCTGAACCCGGCACAGGGTGGAAAGATATCGATTCATCCAAGATCGATATGATTGAAATTTTCCGTAACGAAGGGGTTTACAGGGAGGCCGAAAGTCTGCTCGGCAAGAAAATTACCGAGATAGCGACCCACATGATTGTCAGCGATGGCATCAAAAAGACGGGGTCAGGAGTCTTCTTTGCCAGCGGCTGTGCACCGCACAATTGCGGGGTCGATACGTTCATGGCGGTCGATCCAACCAATCAAAAGCTATTTTTTGCCCAAATGAGCGGCGAGCCAAAGCCGGACGCGTGGCCTGCGGTAGAGACTTGGCCGGTTGATGTGGCGGAAGCCATGGACAGGGCGCTGGGGTGGGCGAATTAGGCCTTTGCACGGCATGCCTATCGCGCCGTCATTACCCTCGGCTTGACCCAGCGTCGGGACAACAGTCAACTCTGCGTGGCCTATGGTCGGAAAGTCTCCTTCCTTTCAAAATGGGCGCCACATCCTGCGAGGAGATCCATGCGAAAACTTATCTCCACCGGCTCGCCGTTCGAAAAGACAGCCGGCTATTCGCGCGCGGTGGTGCAGGGCGACTGGTGCTTCGTGTCCGGAACGACCGGCTATGACTATGCGACAATGACGATGCCGGCCACGGTCGAGGCGCAGACGCGCAATTGCCTGGCGACCATCCGCAAGGCGTTGCTGGATGGCGGCTTCGAGATCGCCGACGTGGTGCGGGCGCATTACTACATCACCGATGCCGCTTTCGTGGATATCGTCTTCCCGATCCTGGGCGAGACGTTCGGTGACGTCAGGCCGGCTGCGACAATGATCGTCTGCCAGCTCAACAAGCCGGAAATGAAGATCGAGATCGAAGTGACGGCGCTGCGGCGCACGGCATGAAAGGCGGGCAGACGATGAAAGTCCGGCGGATCGTTGCCAACATCGAGACACCAGATATCGCGGCGGCGAAGTCCTTCTACCAGGACGTGCTTGGCCTCGACGTGCTCATGGACCATGGCTGGATCGCGACCTTCGGCTCGCAAGCAAAAATGGACGTCCAGATCAGCTTTGCCGTCGAGGGCGGCTCCGGCTCGCCGGTGCCGGATCTCTCGATCGAGGTCGACGATGTCGATGCGGCGCTCGATGCGATGAAGACCGCCTGCTTTGCCATCGAATACGGCCCGGCGGACGAGCCCTGGGGCGTGCGGCGCTTCTATGTCCGCGATCCGTTCGGCAGGCTGGTCAACATTCTCTCGCATCGGTGATTGCGGTTGTGACCTGCAGGCTTGCGCGCCGGTCGCTTGGCGTTTAGCAAGGCCGCGGTTCAAATTCTTTCCCGGGACGGTTCTCCATGGCAACGAAGCATCTTTTCCTGCTCGCCGGTGACGGCATCGGTCCAGAGGCGATGGCCGAGGTCAAGAAGCTGATCGCCGCCATGAACGACAAGCTCGGCAGCGGTTTTACCACCGAGGACGGCCTGGTCGGCGGCTGCGCCTATGACGCGCATGGCGCGGCGATCTCCGATGCCGACATGGCAAAGGCTATGGCCGCGGATGCGGTGCTTTTCGGCGCCGTCGGCGGCCCGAAATGGGATGCCGTGCCTTACGAGGTGCGCCCGGAAGCCGGCTTGCTGCGCCTGCGCAAGGACATGGAGCTGTTCGCCAATCTGCGCCCCGCCATCTGCTATCCGGCACTCGCCGCGTCCTCCTCGCTCAAGCAGGAGGTGGTCGAGGGCCTCGACATCCTGATCGTGCGCGAATTGACCGGCGGCGTCTATTTCGGCGAGCCGAAGCAGATCATCGATCTCGGCAATGGCCAGAAGCGCGGCATCGACACCCAGGTCTACGACACGTTCGAGATCGAGCGCATTTCGGGTGTCGCGTTCGAACTGGCGCGCACGCGCAAGAACCACGTCACCTCGATGGAAAAGCGCAACGTCATGAAGTCGGGCGTGCTGTGGAACGAGGTCGTCACCCAGACCCACAAGGCGCGCTATTCAGACGTCAAGCTCGACCACATGCTGGCCGACGCCGGCGGTATGCAGCTGGTGCGCTGGCCGAAGCAGTTCGACGTCATCGTCACCGACAATCTGTTCGGCGACATGCTGTCCGACATCGCCGCCATGCTGACCGGCTCGATCGGCATGCTGCCGTCGGCCTCGCTCGGTGCGCCGGATGTGAAGACCAAGAAGCGCAAGGCGCTGTACGAGCCGGTGCACGGCTCGGCGCCGGATATTGCCGGCAAGGGCATTGCCAACCCGATCGCCATGATCGCCTCCTTCGCCATGTGCTTGCGCTATTCCTTCGGCATGGTTGATGAAGCCGACCGTGTCGAGGCCGCGATCGCCGCCGTGCTCGACGAAGGCCTACGGACAAAGGACATCCTGTCCGAGGGCATGACCGAGGTCGGCACCGTTCAGATGGGCGACGCGATCATCGCCAAGTTCCTCGGCTGATACCGTGGCGGTCGACGTCCGCTGGGCGACGACCGGGGACGCGACGGCGCTCGCCGATATGCTGTGCGAGATGGCTGTTCACTACCGGCAGCCGCCTCTTGCTGCCGACCGCGCCTTGTCCGCGGCGCGGAAATGGCTCGGCGAGGAAAGCCCGGCCTATCCGCATTTCGCGCTGGCCTTCGTCGAGGGTGAGGTCAGCGGCTTGGCCTCGGTGGCGATCGCGCATCCCGGCATCGATCTCGAGCGATTGCTGTTCCTCAAGGACCTGTTCGTGCGGGACGGTGCCCGTAACGCCGGTGTCGGCCGGGCGCTGATCGGCTTTCTCGCCGGCCACTGCATGCGCGAAGGCATCGGCCGCATCGACCTGACCACCGAGGACTGGAACGAGGGCGCGCTGCGTTTCTATGACCGGCTTGGCGCCGAGCGCCACGGCCAAAAGGTCTTTCTCAGGCTTTCAGGCGAAGCGCTGAAGGCGGCTAGATTTTGACGCCCGCCGGCACTGGCCCCCAGGGATTGTCGCCCACCTGAGACGGTATGAATCCGAAGACCAGCAACGCAACGCTGCCAATGGGTGGGATGAAGCAGAGCAGGGCAAACCAGCCGCTCTGACCGGCGTCATGCACACGCCGCACGACGAGCGCAATCGATGGCAGGATCAATCCCGAAAAGAAAGCCAGGACGGGTATGAACCCTATGACCCCCATCGGCGTCCTGTCCGCATTGGTTTCGAAGCCGTTGATCGCCAGGTCAACAAGTATCCCGAAGCCGAAAAGCGCGAACATCCCGAGAATATAGAACAGCCAAAAAGCCCAGAATTCCCTGCGGCGGGCGCGTCCGTTGAAATTGCTATAATCCGCAATCACCGCGCGCCAGAAGTAAGCCCACAGCCCTGTGGAGTAGGCGGGCCGGCTTCGGGCAGAACGTCCTGTCTGCCGTGGCCGAGCGGTGCTTGACGACGGTGCGGTTGAGGCCACGGCGACTATGTTGTGCGCCGTACCGTCGCCCGGTTCGAACTCGACAAGAGCGCCCCTGACGAGGGCCACGTCCTGGCGCAGATCGCTACGAGCGAAGGTATAGCGCTTGGCGTCGATTCCGTTGATGTAGCCGAAGTCCTGGTCTTGGTCGTAGTGGAACACCGTGCCGCGCATGCGCCGCCCCTCTCACATTGCGTCGTACAAATACTACTCAGGATTGCCGATGATTGCAATATACACGTTATGGTAAAAGCCTGACGCCCGCCGGTACCGGTCCCCACTTGTTTTCCCTGGCCTGCGTCGGAATCAGCGCGCAGACCAGGATGATCAGGCTGCCGATGGTCGGAATGAGGATCACCAGGCAGAGCCAGCCCGTCACGCCAATATCGTGCAGCCGGCGCACGATCATGCCGAGGCTGGGCAAGAACGTCGCCAAAATGAAGGTGCCGCAAAGCCCAACCGTTACCGCTGCCGACACATCGCTGTCGAAATCGCCCATATCCATATCGGTGAACAGGCCGATGCCGCCAATGATCAGCAGGCAAACCGTCCAGAAAAGGCAGTAGCCCCAATATTCCTTGCGCCGGGCGCGGCCGGCGAAGTTGAAGTAGTTCCGCGTCACGCCGCGCCAGAAATAGCCCCACAAATCGGTGGGTTCGGCAGGCTCGGAGGAACGGCCGAAATGCTGTGCCTGGGATGCAGCGGCGGCAGCTTTATGGCCGGCTTGAGGCTGTGCAGCGCTCGTGCCGGCGTCGACGGCCGGGGCTGCGGACTGGACGGCGATCGAAAAGACGTCTCGCGCCTGCCCGCCGCCCGGCTGGAACTCGACGGCCGTGCCCTTGGGCATGGCGGTTTTCCGGCGCAGGCTCTCGCGGGTGAAGGTGTAGCGGTTGCCGTCGGCTCCGGTGATGAAGCCGAAGCCCTGATCCTCGTCATAGTGAAGCACTTCGCCGCGCATTTGCCACCCCTCTCGCCACGTCCCGGCCAAGATGTGGCACAGGGCCGAGCCCATCGGCAAGGCCGTGGCTGCCGTCACTGCGGCGGATGAAGCAGCTTCCGGATCCTACGAGGGCCGCTTCTTCGCCTTCTTGTGCTTCGGCGCGCCGGTGTTTTCGAACTTCGGCTTGCCCGGCTTCTTGGCCCAGGGCTTTGCCGCGAAGGCGCCGGCGGGGCGCTGGTCGGCCGATGCGGGTGCCGGCGCACGCTTCTCGAATTTGCGCTTCGGTGCGTTGGGGTCGAACGGCGCCTTGCCGCGATGCGGTTTCTTGTCAGGGCTTGGCGGCTGATAGCCGGCCCGCGACAGGTCGGGCGTGCCGTCCAACCGCTTCACCACGATGTTGTTCTGCAATTTGAGATCGGGACCGATCGCCGCCAGGAAGCGGTCGGCCCAATCGGCAGCGATCTGCACGAAGGTCTCTTCCGGCTGCATCTTGATGGCGCCGATCTCGCGCTTGCTGATGCTGCCGGCGCGGCACAGCATCGGGATCAGCCAGCGCGGCTCGGCATTCTGCCGGCGTCCGATCGACAGCGAGAACCAGACGCTGGCGCCGAAATCCTCGCGGCGGCTGGGCGCTTCGTCCCGGCGCGCGACGTTTTCGCCCGCCAGTTTTTCACGCGATGGCGTGAACGGCGCGATCTCCATGAGATCCTCAGGTGCAGAGCGGCTGGCGCGGCACTGGCGCACGAAAGCGGCGGCGACCTGTTCGGCGCCATGCCGGGCGAGAAGCGCGTCGATGAAACCGCGCTCGTCGTCCTTCACAGGCTCGCCGAAAGCCGGATCGGCAAGGATGCGCTCGTCGTCGCGCTGGATAACGTCGTCGGCCGAAGGCGGGCTGGCCCATGTCGCCTTGAGACCGGCATTCTGCAGCAGCCGCTCGGTGCGCTTGCGGGCACTGTTGGGTACGATCAGCGCGCTGACGCCCTTGCGCCCGGCGCGGCCGGTTCGGCCGCTGCGATGCAGCAGCGTCTCCGGGTTGGTCGGCAGGTCGGCGTGGATCACCAGCTCGAGATTGGGCAGGTCGATGCCGCGCGCCGCGACGTCGGTGGCGATGCAGACCTTGGCACGGCCGTCGCGCATCGCCTGCAGCGCATGGCTGCGCTCGTTCTGGCTGAGTTCGCCCGACAGCGCCACGACGGAAAAGTTGCGGTTGTTGAAGCGCGCGGTCAGATGGTTGACGGCGGCACGCGTGTTGCAGAACACCAGTGCGTTCTTCGCCTCATAAAAACGCAGCACGTTGATGATGGCGTTCTCGCGGTCGGCCTGGGCAACGCTCAGCGCCCGGTATTCGATGTCGAGATGCTGCTTTTCCTCGCCGGCGGCCGAAATGCGCACGGCATTGCGCTGGTAGCCCTGGGCGAGCGTCGCGATCGAGCGCGGCACGGTGGCCGAGAACATCAGCGTGCGGCGCTCGGCCGGCGCGGCGTCGAGGATGAATTCGAGGTCTTCGCGAAAGCCGAGATCGAGCATCTCGTCGGCTTCGTCGAGCACGACGGCCTTGAGCGCCGACATGTCGAGCGAGTGCCGCGTGATGTGATCGCGCAGGCGGCCGGGCGTGCCGACGACAATATGGGCTCCGCGCTCCAGCACACGCCGCTCGCTGCGCATGTCCATGCCGCCGACGCAGGACGCCACCGTGGCGCCGGTCAGCTCGTAGAGCCATTCCAGCTCGCGCGTCACCTGCAAGGCCAGCTCGCGCGTCGGCGCCACCGCCAGCGCCAGCGGCGCCGAAGCATGGGCAAAGCGCTCCGCGCCGCCCAGCAGGGTTGGCGCCAAGGCGAGGCCGAAGGCCACGGTCTTGCCGGAGCCGGTCTGTGCCGACACCAGCGCATCCGCCTCACCGAGCTCGGGAGCCAGAACCGCCTTCTGCACCGGCGTCAGTTCGGAATAGCCGCGTTTTTCCAGCGCCCTGGCAAGCGCTGGAACAATAGCTTCGAAGTTGGACATCTTACTCTTTCGGAATTCGGATTCTTGTATGCCCGGCAATGGGTCATCCGTCGGCGAGCGCCATCTGACAGCGCCACGAGCCGAACGATCTTGCCGTTCGTACTTCGCGCAGCCGCTATTGTACAGGGCACGCGGGAAAGCGGGCGGCTGGCAGTGATTGACTCTTGACGCAAACCGCGTAAAAGCCGGCACCGAACAGGACAGTTTTCGATGCGCGGCCTTTTGATGGCGGTTCTTGCATTCGATTTCCCTGGCCACAATGCAAATCATTGGGCCGGGCGCGTCGGCGCGTCTCCTCGTTCCAGCAAAACCATGTTCTTGGCCAAAACTGGCAAAACGACCACCAAAACGGTCTGATTCCCTTGGCCTAACCACCCTCTCCCGGGTCCGGCCCGGGGGTTGAAACCCGCATCGGCCGGCGGGGTTTCTCCAAAAACCGAGCGGAGAGGGACAGGAGATCTTTATGAGTTTCAAGGTTGCAGTCGTCGGCGCCACGGGCAATGTAGGCCGGGAAATGCTCAACATACTGGAAGAGCGCGGCTTTCCAGTGAGTGAAGTCGTGGCGCTGGCGTCGCGGCGCAGCCAGGGCACCGAAGTGTCGTTCGGCGATCGCACGCTGAAGGTCAGGACGCTCGACCAGTATGATTTCTCCGACACCGACATTTGCATCATGTCGGCCGGCGGCAATGTCTCCAAGGAATGGTCGCCGAAGATCGGCAAGCAGGGCTGCGTTGTCATCGATAATTCGTCGGCCTTCCGCTACGACCAGGACGTGCCGTTGATCGTGCCGGAAGTGAACCCGGACGCGATCTCGCTGTTCACGCGCAAGAACATCATCGCCAACCCGAACTGCTCGACGGCGCAGCTGGTGGTGGCGCTGAAGCCGCTGCATGATTTCGCCACCATCAAGCGCGTCGTTGTCGCCACCTACCAGTCGGTGTCGGGCGCCGGCAAGGAAGGCATGGACGAGCTGTTCACGCAGACGCGCGCCGTGTTCGTCGCCGACAGCGTCGACGTCAAGAAGTTCACCAAGCGCATCGCCTTCAACGTCATTCCGCATATCGACGTCTTCCTCGACGACGGCTTCACCAAGGAAGAGTGGAAGATGGTCGCCGAGACCAAGAAGATGCTCGACCCCAAGATCAAGCTGACTGCGACCTGCGTGCGAGTGCCGGTGTTCATCGGCCATTCGGAAGCGGTCAACATCGAGTTCGAGAAGCCGATCACCGCCGACGAGGCGCGCGATATCCTGCGTGAGGCGCCGGGCTGCCAGGTCTTGGACAAGCGCGAGGACGGCGGCTATATCACGCCGCTGGAATCGGCCGGCGAGGACGCCACCTTCATCTCGCGCATCCGCGAGGATTCAACCATCGACAACGGCCTGTCGATGTGGATCGTCTCCGACAATCTGCGCAAGGGCGCGGCACTCAACGCGGTGCAGATCGCCGAGCTGCTGGTCGAGCGCGGCCTGATCCAGCCGAAGAAGAAGGCGGCTTAGTTTTCGCTCACGGGCCGTATCGCCGCTGCCGCGGCGGGCCCTCCGCGGGGGCGCCGGACGACCGGTGGCCCGCGGGCTCGGCCTTTGGCCGATTGGTGATCAATTGTGAGCGATAGCGCTAAAGTCGTGCTGCGTCCGGCCATCGGCTCGGATGCAGCTGACATTGCACGGCTTTTGCGGGCGGCGCTTGGCGCGTTCGACTGGATGCCGGTGCTGCATACGCCGGACGAGGATCTTGCCTTCATCCGCGACATTGTGCTGCCAGGGCAGCAGGTGACGGTCGCCGAGGCCGGCAAGGAGACTGTCGGCTTCATCGCCGTCAGCAATGAATGGGTGGAGCAGCTCTATCTCGAGCCGGCCCGGACGGGACACGGCATCGGCAGCCGGTTGCTGACGGACGCGACCGCCGCCCTGCCGGTGGTCAAGCTGCATTGCTTCCAAGCCAACACCGGCGCCCGGCGCTTCTATGAGCGGCATGGGTTCATTGCCGAGGGTTTTGGCGACGGCACCAACAACGAGGAAGGCCTGCCGGACCTCCTCTATGTCCGCAGGCGCTGATTCAGCCGGCGTTGTCCTTGGCCAGCCGGCGCAGCAGTTCCAGCGCCTCTTCCGCCCGCTCGGCGGGGACGAACAGATGGTCGTGGTAGAAAGCCGAGACCGGGTTGACGCCCATGCCGGCAGCAGCCAGCCGCGTGGTGATGGCGGCGAGGAAGCCGACGGCTTCCAGCGACGAATGGATGTTCAGTGTCACCATGCGACTGCGGAAGGAAGCGGTCAGCCCCGCTTTCCTCGCGGCATCCTCATGCAAGATCAGCGTCACACCCTCGCGTTCGCGAAACACCATCACCGGTTCGAGGCCTTCCGGCTGGGCGACGCCAGGCGCCAGCGTGACGAAGACATAGGTGCCGGCCAGCAGTTCCGGCGTCATTGTCGCCAGCAGCTTTTTCAGATCGGTCTCGCCGGTCATTTGTCTTCTCTCGTCCGATGCAGGAACGGGCCGCAGCCCACATGCTTCTCATATCCGCGACCGGCGGGTGCCGAAAGCCGACACGCGCTGCACGGGCGACATGGCGATGTCGCTGACGGCTGAGCTTGCCCGTCTGTTGCCTCGCACAATAGAAAGGCTGAGACCAGTGCCGGTCCGTGAAAGGCCTCCCCATGATCGTTCGCCCGCGCCCGACGTTCCTGCAGCTGTTCTTCGTCATGCGCGGCTCGGTGGTGCCACGCATCCTGCCGCAGATCCTGGGTTTTGCGCTTTATTCCGCGGTCATTCTTGCCGTGGCGCGCCAGTTCCGTCTCGATTTCAGTGTCTTCAACATCACGCCGTTCGGGTTGGTGGGCGTGACATTGTCGATCTATCTGTCGTTCCGCAACAACGCCGCCTACGACCGCTGGTGGGAGGCGCGCAAGCTGTGGGGCACGCTGGTCTTCGAAATCCGCAATCTGTCGCGCGCCACCACCAGCCTCATCGCCGATCCGGCCGAACAGCGTGCGCTGCTGATGGAGGCGCTTGCCTTCTGTCATTTCCTGCGCGGCCAGTTGCGCAAGATCGACAGCATGAAGGACGCTCGCGCCTTCATTGCCGCCGAGGCCGACACGGCCGCCAATTTCGCCAACCCCGCGGACGAGATGGTCAGGCGCATGGGCCGCCGCGCCAACGCGCAGCGCCGGGCCTGCGAGGTCGATCCGATCGGCTTCCGCATTCTCGATGAAAGGTTGGCATCGCTCACCGCTATCCAGGCCGGCTGCGAGCGGATCGCCGGCACGCCCTTGCCGTTCGCCTATACGCTTTTGGTGCATCGCACGGCCTACATCGTCTGCCTGCTTCTGCCCATCGGCCTGATCTCGAGCACCGGCTGGGCGACGCCACTGTTCACGGCGCTGATCGCCTACACCTTCTTCGGCCTCGATGCGCTGTCGGAAGAGCTGGAGGATCCGTTCGGCACCGAGGCTAACGACCTCGCCCTCGACGGTCTGTGCCGTGTCTGCGAGATCTCGGTGTTCGAGGCGCTCGGCGAGACGCCACCGAAAATGCTGCCGCCCGAGAAGTTCTATTTTTCGTAGGTGTTCGACACGGCGTTCTGTCTGCCGCCGCAATGTGAAGCGCGAACGCTGGCGCGAAGTATCGCTACATGGCTCAATCTGCATCGCTGCCTTCTTTTGCCGTTACGGCGCCAAAAAAATCCGGACCCTGTAGGATTGCCACCCCATGCCGCGTCCTTGGTTCGACCCAGTGAAAAGGGCTCGAAACATCAGGAGGGAACACCATGAGCATTTCCGAAACCGCGCCCGTCTCATCAGGCGCCCTGTGGACCGGCCGCGCGCTCAGCGCCGTCATCGTCCTATTCATGATCTTCGACGGCGTCATCAAATTGCCGCCGCTCGACATCGTCACCCAGACCATGGTGCCGCTTGGCTGGCCGGCCGACGCGAATGTCGCGCGCATGCTCGGCGTCATCGGCCTGGTCTCGACCGCGCTCTACGCCTTGCCGCGCACAGCGGTGCTCGGCGCCATCCTGCTCACCGCCTATATGGGCGGCGCCATCGCCACCAATGTGCGTGTCGACAATCCGCTGTTCTCGCACACGCTGTTCGGCGTCTATCTCGGTGTCATCCTTTGGGGCGGCCTGTACCTGCGCGACCCCCGGGTGCGCGGGCTGATCCCGTTTTCTCGTTAAGATTTGCAAAGGAAAAGAAGATGTTCACCACCATTGCCATCGTCCTGCTGGTCCTGATTGCCGCCGTGCTCATCTACGCCGCGACACGGCCTGATGATTTCGTCGTCACCCGCTCGGCCAGCATCGAGGCGCCGCCGGAAGCGATCTTTCCGCTGATAAACGATTTCAACCGCTGGCCGACATGGTCGCCATACGAAAAGCTCGACCCTGAGATGAAGCGCACGCTGTCCGGCGCGACAAGCGGCAAGGGCGCGGCCTATGCCTGGGATGGCAATGCCAAGGCCGGCAAGGGGCGCATGGAAATCACCAATTCGGTGCCGTCCTCGCGGGTGTCGCTCAAGCTCGATTTCGAGAAGCCGTTCAGGGCCAACAACAGCGTCGACTTCATCCTGACGCCGTCCGGCGATAACACCGGCGTTAGCTGGGCGATGCGTGGCAGCCGGCCCTTCATCGCCAAGCTGATGGGCCTGTTCATGAACTTCGACACGCTGATCGGCAAGGATTTCGAGGCCGGCCTCGCCAATCTGAAGCGCCTCGGCGAAAAGTGACGTGCCCTGCCAGGATTTTGGCAGCACGGCAGTGATTGGGATCATTGGCAAACGATCGTGGTCAATCCCTGAGCCGGCAATCCTTTTCCTCTCCTTGGATCAAATCGCCGGGTCGGGAGTTAGAGACTCACTGGCGGCGGAGGTCTGTCTTGCTAGGAGAGGAACGACAATGAAGAAAACGATGCTTGTAATGGCCCTGTTGGTGCCGCTTGCCGCATGCTCGCAAACGGAAAAAGGCGCTGCTGTCGGCGGCCTTGGCGGCGCTGCGATTGGCGCGGCCGTAGCAAACGACCCGGTGGAAGGCGCCGTCGTCGGTGGCGCGGTTGGTGCCGTGGCAGGCGCTTTGATTGGCAGAGCCAGCGAACCGGATCGCTGCCGTTACCGCGACCGCTATGGACGGGTCTATGTCGCGCGCTGCCCTCAGGGCTATTGATCGCGTCCTAAAAAGACGTCGAAATAGCAAAACGGCGGGCCTGGGCCCGCCGTTTCCTGGATGCGATAAGGCAATGCTTATTCGGCGGTGGCGGCTTCCGCCTCGGCCGGTGCAGCTGCGGCGGCCGCGACGGCAGCGGCGGCGTCTTCCTGCGCCTTCTTCAAAAGGGCGGCGCGTTCCTGCGCCTTCTTGCCCGGCTCGGCCTTCTTCGGGTTGGAGCGGGCGTCGCGCTTGGCAATGCCGGCCTCGTCGAGGAAGCGCAGCACGCGGTCGGTCGGCTGGGCGCCGTGCGACAGCCAGTGCTTGACGCGGTCGGCGTCAACCTTGACGCGCTCGCCGTCCTTGGGCAGCAGCGGGTTCCACGAGCCGAGCGACTCGATGAAACGGCCGTCGCGCGGCGAACGGGCGTCGGCGACGACGACGTGGTAGTAAGGACGCTTCTTCGAGCCCGCACGGGCCAGTCTGATCTTCAAGGGCATTTCTTTTCTCCTAAAAACTCTGATTTCGTTAGTTGGTTGTGGCTGGTTACTCAGCCGGCTTTCATCACGCCGTTGGAAGCGGCGATCTGTTCGTGGTGGCGGATCACTTCACGGACGACGAAGTTGAGGAATTTTTCCGCGAAATCCGGGTCGAGATGTGCATCCTTCGCCAACTGGCGAAGGCGGGCGATCTGCTGCTGCTCGCGCGCCGGGTCGGCCGGCGGCAGCCCATGCGTCGCCTTCAGCACGCCAACCGCCTTGGTGCAGCGGAAGCGCTCGGCCAGCATGTGGATGAGGGCTGCGTCGATGTTGTCGATCGAGGCGCGATAGTCGGCCAGGATGGTACGTGCGTCGGCCATGTCCTTTTCTTCGTTCATCGCGTCCTCACTTCTTCTTGCCAAGGCCGGGCAGCCCGCCGCCGCCCAGACCGGGAAGCCCCGGAAGTTTCATGCCGCCAGGCAGACCGGGCAGGCCACCGCCGCCTGGAAGACCGCCGGGCAGGCCCTTCATGCCGCCGAGGCCGGCCGCCTGTGCCTGCTTCTGCAGCGCTTCGAGCTGCTTGGGATCCATCTTCGACAGGTCGGGCATACCGCCGCCCATGCCGCCCATGCCCGGCATCATGCCGCCGAGGCCCATCTTGGAGGCAAGGCCGCCCATCATGCCGCGCATCAGGCCACCGCCTTTGCCCTTGCCGCCCATCGCCTTCATCATGTCGGCCATGCCGCGATGCATCTTCAACAGCTTGTTGATCTCGGCAGCGTCGGTGCCGGAACCGGCGGCGATGCGCTTCTTGCGCGAGTGTTTGAGAATATCGGGATTGGCGCGCTCGGCCTTGGTCATCGACGAGATGATGGCGAGCTGGCGGCCGAACATCTTGTCGTCGAGACCGGCGGCGGCCATCTGGTCCTTCATCTTGCCCATGCCGGGCATCATGCCCATGATGCCGCCCATGCCGCCCATCTTCGACATCTGCTGAAGCTGGCCGGCGAGGTCGTTCAAATCGAACTTGCCCGACTGCATCTTCCTGGCCATCGCCGCCGCCTGCTCGGCGTCGATGTTTTCGGCGGCCTTTTCGACCAGGCTGACAATATCGCCCATGCCGAGGATGCGGTCGGCGATGCGCTTGGGGTGGAATTCCTCCAGCCCGTCCATCTTTTCGCCGGTGCCGATCAGCTTGATCGGCTTGCCGGTGACGGCGCGCATGGAGAGAGCGGCGCCGCCGCGGCCGTCGCCGTCCATGCGGGTCAGCACAAGGCCGGTGATGCCGACGCGCTCGTCGAAGCTCTTGGCCAGGTTGACGGCGTCCTGGCCGGTGAGCGAGTCGGCGACCAGCAGGATTTCGTGCGGGCTCGACACCTTCTTGATGTCGGCCATCTCGACCATCAGCGGTTCGTCGATATGGGTGCGGCCGGCGGTGTCGAGGATGACGACGTCGTGGCCGCCGAGCTTGGCCGCCTGCACGGCGCGCCGGGCGATGTCGACTGGCGACTGGCCGTCGATGATCGGCAGCGTCGCCACCTTGACCTGCTCGCCGAGCTGGCGGAGCTGCTCCTGCGCGGCCGGGCGCCGCGTGTCGAGCGAGGCCATCAGGACCTTCTTGTTCTGACGCTCGGAAAGGCGCTTGGCGATCTTGGCCGAAGTGGTCGTCTTGCCGGAGCCCTGCAGGCCGACCATCATGATGACGACCGGCGCCGGCGCATTGAGGTCGACGGCGACGCCTTCGGCGCCGAGCATCTCTACCAGCTCGTCATGGACGATCTTGACGACCATCTGGCCGGGTTTGATCGACTTGACGACGGCAGCGCCGACGGCCTTCTCGCGCACCTTGTCGGTAAACGAGCGCACCACTTCCAGCGCCACGTCGGCCTCGAGCAGCGCACGGCGCACCTCGCGAAGTGCTGCCGAGACATCCGCCTCCGACAGCGCGCCGCGACCGGTCAGGCCGTTCAGGATCGAACCAAGACGTTCCTGTAGCGATTCAAACATTCGTTTTCCTTTTCCCTGGCACCCGTATGGTGCCGGAGAGGTAATGCGTTCGCGCCAGGTGTCCAAGTCTCATGGCGAGCAAAAGCCAAAACCAAAAAGCACCCGGGGGCGCTCAGCGCTGCCGGGTGTTGGCCTCCAGGATCGATTTACAGCACTCCACCCCTAGAGGTTTCGGCGTCCTGGTCGGCTTGCTCGGAGGGATACTCGTCGCGGAATTCGGGGCGTGTAGACAGGAAATCGGCGGCAGAGTCAAGACAAGGCCTGGGTGATGCCCGTGCCAATCGTGTCGCGCCGAGCCAGAATCAGTTCGCGCTGCTCGCTTCCGATCTGTTGGCCGCGACGTTCAGCGGTGAGCGCGGATGCAGGAGCAGTACAACCGTCAGCAGGCTGCAGGCGATGCCGATGAAGGCAATGAGAGCGGCATCCGACGTCGTCCAGCCCGGTCCTTCGAGCGGCCTGGCGCCGAACAAGGCGAAGGAATTGTAGCTCTGCTGATGCGAGATGAGCAGGAATCCGGTCAGATTGTTGCCGAGATGGGCGCCGAAGGCAGCTCCGAGATTGCCGGTGGCAAAGACCACAACCGTCAGCAGCAGCGCGAAAGCGACGATCGAGGCCAGTACGCAGGCGCTGATGGCGGGCGACGCGCTGTTGCTCCAATGCAGCGAAGTGAACAGCAGGGCCGGCAGCAGCGCCCAGATGAACGGGCTCCTGAACCGGTTGGCCAAACCGCGCAGCAGATAGCCTCGGAACAGCACCTCC
The DNA here is from genome assembly GCF_056781655.1 of Mesorhizobium bavaricum. Classification (NCBI taxonomy): domain Bacteria; kingdom Pseudomonadati; phylum Pseudomonadota; class Alphaproteobacteria; order Hyphomicrobiales; family Phyllobacteriaceae; genus Mesorhizobium; species Mesorhizobium bavaricum. The sequence continues at coordinate 1,240,192 of NZ_CM165566.1, forward strand.
TCCGAAGACGTCTGCAGCAAGGTGAGGGCGACGATCGGGATCAGGAACAGCAGCCAGGACGACAGGCTGATCGGGCCACGGGCGATCTCGGGCTGCAGCAGATAGAGCAGGATCTCCGACACGAGCGAGGTTATCAGCACCGCGATCAGCCCCTTGACGAAGCCTGACAGCGACACGCGACGGCTGACACCGAAGAGCGCCGAAAGGGGCTCGCCATGCACCCAGCGCATGGCCATCCAAAGGCCAATCCAGATGCCGGCAAAAGAGGTAAGCGCGGTGAGGATGCCGATGGGCGAGGCGAGGAACCCCTGCATCGCTCCTTCGGGTGGCGGAGCCGCCGATGCCTGCCAGGTAAGGAAGAGGTAGGTGCCGCCGATCAGCACGGCCACGGTCGTTGCGGCCCAGAGCAGGATCACGATCGCCGCTCCCAGGAACAGGCGCGGCACTGTCGTCCTGGCGTTCGGCGAATGCCGGTAGCGTTCGAAGGCGGCAGGGTCGATCACACGAATTCCCGGGCAAGTGCTTCAGGTCGCATGATCTAGGGGATCGCCGTCCTGGGCGCAATCGTGCCTGGTCGGAGACCGTTGGCGCCCTACCAGAGTTGCAAAAAAGGGCGCGGACGTGCCGGCGAGCGTCTTTCTCCCGCTCTACGGGAAGAAATGCCCGGCCAGGGCAATGAGAGGCAGCGCCGACTTCGACGATTCGCACCGACCGATCCGATGTGGCGACACGGCGAGAAGGGCGACCGCCGCTGCGCTTGGCAGCGGTCAGCCCGTCAGCGTCAGCGTACCACGTACATGATGCGCCGCGTCTGCGGATCGATCAGCGCCGGCTGGCCGTTCACATAGACATAGCGGTAGTTGTAGTCCGGGATTTCGCGCAGCTCGACGGTGTCGGGCAAGGTCGCGCCGGTCACCACCTCGCCGTCGAGATAGACGGGGTCGAGCCGATGCGTGTCGACATAGGTTCTGACTTCGGTCGGAGGTGGCGGGAAGGCGTCGTTGAGCGGATCGCTGGCGATGATCGCTCCGGTGTAGTCGGTCGAGTAGCCGTCCGGCGGCGCGACGACGGCAATGCTGGATCCGTGCGGGCGCTGCGTCAGCACCACCCGGCTGCCGCCGAAATCAGCCGTCACATAGTCGGAATAGACCCAGCCCTGGCCACCGGCTTCGGCGATGGTGCACCATTTGCTGTTTTCGATGCAGCCATTGAGCGTCGCCGACTGACCGGCGGCGAGCACGCCGATCACAGGATATTGCGGACCGGGGCCGGCACGCACGTTGAGATCGGTGACGGCGGATACGGCGGTGTCGGCAAACGCGGCGCCCGACATGATCGTCAGCATTCCGGCGACCGCGGGAAACAATACGGATTTCATGGTTTCTCTCCGTTTTCATGATCCCTCGCCACGAAAACGGAGCAGCGGCGCATGCGTTCCCGCTAAAATGCCCCCGCCAACTCACGATTTGTTCCGGCAACTTGCGGCAAACCGGTCAGAAGGTCGTGAACGAAGGCCAATTTCCGCGCCGTGACGTCCGAAATGACGAAGGGGTACAGGTCGGGCAGGCCCATGCAGCGGTTGATCGAATTGGAGGCCTCCGACAGCACCAGCCAGCGGGCGAGGATCTTTTCGAAAGGCTCGGGTGCTGCGGCCGGTTCCGATGGCGCCGCCTGCAGTCCACCGCCGGTGTCGCCTTGCGGCAAGTCGTTGGCCTCCACGGTCTCCAGCCGGCCGAGCGGAAAGTTCAGCGCGTGGACCATTTCCAGCGTGTCGGTGATGTGCAAATGGTGGGCCCAGGTTTCCGCCCAGTCTTCCCATGGATGGGAGGTCGCATAGGCCGAGATGTGGCTTTGCTGCCAGTCGGGTGGCGCGCCATTGGCGTAATAGGTCTTCAGCGCCTGTTCGTAGTCGGCGCGATCGTCGCCGAACAAGGTGCGAAAAGCCTCCAGCCTTTGCGGATCGTCGCGGATCAGGCGATCCCAGTAGTAATGGCCGAGTTCGTGGCGAAAATGGCCGAGCAAGGTACGATAGTTCTCGCCCATTTCGACGCGCCGTTTTTCACGCTCGGCGGAATCGGCCTCGGCGACGTTGAGCGTGATCAGACCATTGTCGTGGCCGGTCAGGATGCGCTCGCCGCCGGGGCCGCCGCCGATCGGATCGGCCAGGAAGTCGAAGGCAAGGCCGATCTCGTCGGCAGGGTTCTGCTTGGGCGCGACCGGCAGCCCTGAGGCGAGCAGCGAATAGATGGCGCGCTTCTTCGCCGCCTCGACGCGGATCCAGCGGCGGCGGTTGCCGTCGACGGAGAGATCCGGGATCAGCTGGTTCAGCACGCAAGCGCGGCAAAAGGCCTGTCCCGGCTCGGCCATCCAGTTGCAGGCGCATTCGTCGGCGTTGATGCACTGGAAGATGCCGTCGACACCCGACAAGGCAAAACGCGCATGCTCGGGATCGTAGAGCACGAGGCTCGAGCAATTCAGGCACTGGGCGTTCTCGAAATAGAGACGGTGGCCGCAATGCGGGCAGTCGAAGAGTTTCATGTCGGTCTCGAACCTTCAGAGCCAGCATATAGGTGCGCGGCGGCAGGTGCCCAACGGCCAACCGCCGGCCGGCGTTCCGTCTTCGATCGGGGCTATTTTGCCGCAAGCTGCGCGGCGACCTGTCTGGCCACCGCTTCGCCTGACAGCCGTGCGCCGCCGCAAGTCTGGATCAGCGGACCGGCGAGGTGCTCGCCGGCAAAGAAGATCCTGTCGGCCACCGGCTGCATCAGCGCGGCGCGCGCAGCCGAACGCCCCGGGCGGGCCGCCGCATAGGCGCCGCGCACGAAGCGCTCGCCACCCCAATTGGTCATCATGGCGCGCGCCACGTGCTTTCGTGTGTCGCCGCCGAAAATGCCGCACAGCCGGTCGACGACGAAATCGATGCCCGCCGCCTCGCCCGCCGCCGACATTTCCCAGGCGAAATCGCCGCCGACGAAACCGACCATCAGGTCGAGATCGAAGGGAAAGCACAGGAAATAGATGTCATGCCTGGCCATCCGTTCGATCAGAAGGTCGTCGAAGGGCTGCAGCCCAAGCCGCGTGCCCCGGATCTCGACCGGCAATTTGGTCAGCATGCCCATCGGCAGGTCGAAGAAGGCTCCAAAATGCGTGTCGGGAAGTGCCGGCGAGAATTCGATCTCCTCGAAGGCGAGCACCGCCGGCGAGGCTGTGACGATGACCGCCTTGGCGCGAACGGTGCCGCGATCGGTGACGCAGGCGACACCAGGCACGTCCCAGAGGATCTTGCGCACCGGCGTCGACAATTCGACCGGCAGGTCGGCGCCGAAGCGGGCGACCAGCGCGCCAAAGCCCTCCTTGCTGAAGTAGTTGGGGTCGAGATCGGCGGCGGCCTGGAAGTCGCGGATCGAGATTTCGTCCTCATCGGCGCCGAAATCCATCGGTCCGGCGAAGGTGGCCGCGGCGCGCGGCGCGTGGCCCTTTGCGAGCAGCGCCGAAAGCCGGTCGTCGTCGCCCTCCTTCACTTCATGCCCGGCCAGCAGTTCGAACAACCGCGCGTCGGCGGCCTTCATCTCCGCTTCCTCGTCCTCGCTTGCCTTGCGCTGGCGATAGTAGAGATGGTCGACATTCATGTCGTGATGATGCAGCGTCCAGCCGGCAGCCCGGGCTTCGGGAAAATACGGGTTGCGGTCGGCGGCATGCAGCCAGGCGCAGCCGATATCGAAGGGCACGCCGAAATGCTGGTCGCTGGTCCATGCGCGGCCGCCGATGCGGCCCATCGCTTCGAGCAGCTTGAAGGAGAGGCCGGCTGCCTGCAAGGTCCTGGCCGCAGCCAGACCCGCCGAACCGGCGCCGATGATCACAACATCAACGTCTTCCATGGTTATTTCGACCCCGCCACAATATTCACTTGATCGTAGGCAAATTCCCCGGCATTCGCCAGCACTGCAGCAGAGACAGTGACAAGTGCGGGTTTCGCTGGCAAATTCGCAACCGGGACGTGATTCAGGCAATCAGGAGAGAAAAGCATGGCATTACTTGCCAAGGGAAAGATTTTTGTGGCTTCGGTGGTGGCGGTGCTTGCGCTGGCGACGGGCGCGGAGGCGGCGGCCAGCTGTGGCAAGACCGGCGCCGGTTTCGAAGCCTGGAAGCCGGAGTTCGCCGCAGAGGCCAAGTCCGAAGGTGTCGGCCCGAAAGGTCTGGCCGCGCTGGCTGGCGCGACCTACGCGACGAAGACGATTAGCGTCGACCGCGGCATTCACAAGGCGTTCAGCGGCTCGGTGGATGATTTCATGAAGCGCCGTGGCGGCGCCGCGATCATTTCCAAGGGTCGTTCGCTGAAGAAATCGAACGCGGCGCTGTTCAGCAAAATCGAAAGCAACTACGGCGTGTCGCCAGGTGTGTTGCTCGCCATCTGGGGAATGGAGACCGGCTTCGGTTCGGCCATGGGCAACCAGAATACGGTTTCTGCCATTTTGACGCTTGCCTATGATTGCCGCCGCCCGGAGTTCTTTTACCCGCATGCCATTGCAGCCCTGAAGCTGGTCGATCGTGGAGCGTTGACCGCCTCGTCGGTCGGCGCCGCGCATGGCGAGATCGGCCACACGCAGTTCCTGCCCGGAAATGTCTTGAAGTATGGCGTCGGCAGCGGAAACCTGCGCGACAAGGCCACCGCGTTGGCTTCCACCGCCAACTTCCTCAAGGGTCATGGCTGGCGGGCCGGCGCGAGTGCGCAGTCGAATCTCGGCGCCATTGCCGGCTGGAATTCCGCCAGCGTCTATCAGCAGGCCATCGCTCGCATTGCCACGGCGATCGACGGCGACTGATAGGATTCTCTATCTCTTTGTTTTTTCGACAGAAAGCCCGGCCATGCGCCGGGCTTTTCATTTCACGTCGAGCGCGTAGGAGCAGCCGGCCAGCGTCTTGCCGGGGTGTGACTCGACGGTCGAGACGTTGAGCGTGATGCGCGTGGCGAGGTTGACGCCGCTGGCGTCCTCTGTGCTTTCGACAATAATTTTCTCGCCAAGGAATTTGTCCGGTGTCGAGACTGTCGCCGGGACATCGAGCTCTCTGGCCAGGTCCGGCGCGGCAACGCCTTCGAACACGGCCATCGGCCCGGTTGCGGTCAAGACAATGGATGCCGTCTCACGCCCGAAGACACGAATCTTGGTCGGCAACTCGTATTGAATGAGGAACGGATTGCCGGCCGCGACCTCTTTCCAGCCCAGCCTCTCCGCGGCGCCGGGCTCGCCGGCCAGCCAAAAGCCAAAACCGTTATAGGCCGGCACGTCGGCCCGGCATTCGATCAGCGCGGCAAGGTCGAGGGAGGCCGGGTCGAAATCCTCGGCCACCGCTGGCGTCGCCAGAAAAACCAGCGGCGCCAGGCATCGACCGAGCCCGCGCATCCGGATTACTTGTTGCGGCTGCGTGCCGCCAGCGTACGCAGCCTCAGCGCATTGAGGCGGATGAAGCCGGCGGCGTCCTTCTGGTCGTAGGCGCCGCGGTCGTCCTCGAAGGTGACCAGCGCATCGGAATAGAGTGTCTTCTTCGACTTGCGGCCGGTGACGATGACGTTGCCCTTGTAGAGCTTGAGGCGCACCGTGCCTTCGACGTCTTCCTGGCTCTTGTCGATCATCGCCTGCAGCATCAGGCGTTCGGGCGCGAACCAGAAGCCGTTGTAGATCAGCTCGGCGTAGCGCGGCATGAACTCGTCCTTGAGGTGGGCGGCTCCGCGGTCGAGCGTGATCGATTCGATGGCGCGGTGGGCTGATATCAGGATGGTGCCGCCCGGCGTCTCATAGACGCCGCGCGATTTCATGCCGACGAAGCGGTTCTCGACCAGATCGAGCCGGCCGATGCCGTTGTCGCGGCCGAGATCGTTGAGTGCCGCCAGCATCGTCGCCGGCGACAGTTTCTTGCCGTTGAGCGCGATCGGATCGCCCTTGAGGAATTCGATCTCGATCTCAGTGACGGCGTCCGGCGCGTCCATCGGCGAAACGGTGCGCTGGTGGACGAATTCCGGCGGCTCGCTCCACGGGTCTTCCAGCACTTTGCCCTCGGAGGACGAATGCAGCAGATTGGCGTCGACCGAGAACGGCGCGTCGCCCTTCTTGTCCTTCGGCACCGGGATCTGATGCTGCTCGGCGAAGTTGATCAGGTCGGTGCGCGACTTGAACGACCAGTCGCGCCATGGCGCGATGACCTTGATGTCGGGGTTCAGCGCATAGGCGGAAAGCTCGAAGCGGACCTGGTCGTTGCCCTTGCCGGTGGCGCCGTGCGCGATCGCGTCGGCGCCGGTCTCCCTGGCGATCTCGACCAGATGCTTGGAGATCAGCGGCCGCGCGATCGAGGTGCCGAGCAGGTAGGTGCCTTCGTAGACGGCGTTGGCGCGGAACATCGGGAAGACGAAGTCGGAGACGAATTCCTCGCGCACGTCGACGACGCGGATGTCCTTGATGCCCATCATCTCGGCCTTGCGGCGGGCCGGCTCGAGTTCGCCGCCCTGGCCGAGATCGGCGGTGAAGGTGACGACTTCGGCGCCGAGTTCGGTCTGCAGCCATTTCAGGATGATGGATGTGTCGAGGCCGCCGGAATAGGCGAGCACGACTTTCTTGACGTCTTTGGCGCTGGACATTTTTACCCCGTCGATGGCGGACGCCCTCACCGAGCGTCACGGATTGTCGGAGGGCCTTTTAGCAGGAAAGGCAGAGCGAGCAAGCAGGCGTGCGCGCATGGTTTCTGGTCCAGCGCATGGCGAGGGGTGGTGCCGGCAAGGGAAACAACCTGCTGCAATCAAAGGCTGCATTTACTTGCAGCATTTAATCAAGTTTTCACGCCCCGGCGCTAACAATGCGGACAAATCCGCCTTGGCCACCTGCCGGGCGGCTCTTGCCTGCTTCGTTACGGGCACCCTCCGGCTTGGACCGTTCTTGATGCGCGTCATATCATGTATCGCCACGGAGCATAATCTGTGGCTTGTCCTGCTGGCGGCGCTGATGTGTGTCACCGGCTGCTGGGTGACGATCGGCCTCTTCGACCGTGCCAGGAAAACCGCCGGCGTGCAGATGAGAGGCTGGCTGTTCCTGACCGCGGTCGCCGCCGGCTCGTCGATCTGGTGCACGCACTTCATCGCCATGCTGGCCTACCAGCCCGGCGCGCCGATCACCTTCGATCCGGTCCTGACCATGGTGTCGCTGGTCATCGCCATCGCCGGAACCGGAGTGGGCTTCACCCTTGCATCCGACAAGTGCCGGCGTATTGCGCCGGAGTGGGGCGGATGCGTCGTCGGACTGGCAATCTCGGCCATGCACTACACCGGCATGATGGCCTATCACGTTGCCGGCATCGTCGAGTGGGACGGTTCCTATGTTGTCGCCTCGCTGCTCATCTCGGCGGTGTTCTCCGCCGTGGCTGTCGGCCATGCCGTGCGCCGGCCATACCGCTGGTCGCAATATCTCGCCATCGGGCTGCTGGTGCTGGCAATCGTCGGGCTGCATTTCACGGCGATGGCGGCGGTGGCGGTAACGCCGCTGTCCTTCATCACCACCGGCACCAATCCCGACATTCTCGTGGCAATGGCGGTCGCCGTCGCCGTCGTCGGCCTGATCGTCGCCGCCACCGGCTTCGCCAGCTATCTGATCGATGAGCGCGGCCGCCTGGAAAGCTTCGAGCGGCTTCAGCATCTCGCCCTCAACGACGCCCTCACCGGTCTTCCCAACCGGGTCTCCTTCAACGACCGCCTCGACCATGAGATCGATCGGGCGCGGGAGGACGAGGTCACGATGACGGCCGTTATCGTCATCGATCTCGACCGCTTCAAGGAGATCAACGATCTCAGGGGACATGCGGCCGGCGACCAGGCTCTCAAGATCGTCGCCCGCCGGCTGGGGAAACTCACCAGTGACGGCGAATTCGTCGCACGGCTCGGCGGTGACGAGTTCGCCGCGATCAAGCGCTTCAAGGACCAGAACGAGCTTCTCGGCCTGGTCTCGAGGCTGGAGAAGTCGCTGTTCCAGCCCTTGCTGCTCGACGATTTCGAAATCGCCGCTGGCGCCAGCATCGGCGTCGCCGTCTATCCGCGCGACGGGGCCGACCGCGAGCGACTGGTCAGCAACGCCGACCTCGCCATGTACCGGGCAAAGAACGACGTGTCGCGGGCCGTCTGCTTTTACGAATCCGCCATGGACGAGACGGCTCGGGCGCGCCGCGCGCTGGCCACCGACCTTCGGCAGGCGATCGAGCGCGGCGAGCTTTCGCTCCACTATCAGGTGCAGACCTCGGTTCCGACCGGCGCCACCTGCGGCTACGAGGCGTTGCTGCGCTGGACGCATCCCATACATGGCATGATCCCGCCAGCTGAATTCATCCCGATTGCCGAGGAGAACGGCTCCATCATGGCGATCGGCGAATGGGTGCTGCGGACCGCATGCCGCCAGGCGGCCTCCTGGGACAATGGCCACAAGATCGCGGTCAACCTGTCGCCGGTGCAGTTCGCCCATGCCGACCTGGCCAAGCTCGTCCACCAGATCCTGGTCGAGACCGGGCTGTCGCCGAAGCGCCTGGAGCTGGAACTGACCGAATCGACGATCGTTGCCGACAAGGTGCGGACGCTGCATGTCCTGCGCCAGATCAAGGCGCTGGGGGTGACGATCGCGATCGACGATTTCGGTACCGGCTATTCGTCGCTCGACACGCTGCGCTCGTTTCCCTTCGACAAGATCAAGCTCGACCGCTCCTTCATGGCCGATGTCGAGCGAAGCCCGCAGGCCAAGGCGATCGTCCGGGCGGTGCTGACGCTGGGCCGAAGCCTCGACATTCCGGTGCTCGCCGAGGGCGTCGAGACTGATGTCCAGCTGACCATCCTGCAGGTCGAAGGTTGCAACGAGGCGCAAGGCTATTTCCTCGGCCGACCCAAGCCGATCGATCAGATCCTGCTCCCCAGCGCGGCAGGCCTCGATGTCCCGAACGATCGGCCCGTCGCCGAGGAACCCGCCAGGATGCGCCTGAGCAGGCTGGCATAGGATTGTGGCGGGTGGCCGCCCGTCGGCGCCCTCGTTGCGTGCCCGCTGGATCGACCGTCGAAGCGCCCCTGCATCTGGAACCGGCACGGCGCATCCTGTATAGGCGCTTTCATTCCGCTGGGGCCGCTCATGTCGTTCATTCCTGACACCACCACGCTGATCCAGTTCGCCATCGCCACCGTGATCCTGGCGATCACGCCGGGGCCGGACATGACCTTGTTCGTCTCACGCACGCTGAGCCAGGGCCGCGCCACCGGCTTCGCCTCGATGGCCGGCGCGCTGTGCGGCACGCTGATCCACACCACGCTGGTGGTGGTCGGTATCTCGGCGCTGATCGTCGCCTCGCCGATGGCCTTCTTCGTGTTGAAGATCTTTGGTGCCGGCTATCTCGTCTTCCTGGCCTGGCAGGCGATCACCAAGGGCTCGGCCTTTTCGCCGGAGAAGAAGACGGGACCCGAGATTTCGCTGTTGCGCAGCTGGGCGGCGGGGCTCGGCGTCAATCTGCTCAACCCGAAGATCATCCTGTTCTTCATGACCTTCCTGCCGCAGTTCGTTTCCGCGCATGACCCGAATGCGCCGGGAAAGCTGTTTTTCCTCGGCTCGATGTTCATCGTGCTGTCGATCCCTGTGACCGTGCCGATGGTGCTGGCGGCGGAAAAATTCTCGGCTGCGATGAAGGCCAGCCCCCGCGTCACGCGGGTGGTCGACTATCTCTTCGCCGGGGTGTTTTCGGCTTTTGCGCTCAAGATCCTGACGGCCCAGGCGAAATAGGCGTTTTTTCGTTCTTCAACCACCAGCTTCCGGCCCAGCGTCCGGCGCTGAGCCAGTAGAAGATGCCGCCGACCATGCCGCCGCCAATCACCGCCATGATCGCGCTGGTCTCCCTGACCGCAAAGGTGGCATCGCCGGCGTGGTCGACCAGGCCCAGGAAAACGGCCGAGACCACCGCACCCGCCAGCGCGTAGAACAGCCAGTCGCGCCGGCCGAGGATTTCGGCAACCAGAATGACGACGCAGGCCGGCATCAGGGCGAAATAGGCGACGAACAGGGCGACGAAGGGAATTGAAAAATACAGCGAAGCGGTCGCCGTCGGATGCGCGTGCTCCGGCGCGAGCGAGGCCAGGAACAGGATGTTGAGGAAGGCGCTCGTCGCCAGCGAGGCGACCGTGTAGCCGAACAGGATGACGGCAAAACGGATGAGGTAGGCAATGAGGCGGCTCATTGCAAATCTCGGCGCATGCCGGACTTGCGCCCGGCCAGAAGCCAGTAGACCGAACCGGCGGCAATGCCGGCCGTGGCCAGAAACCCGAGGTAGCCCGGATTGAAGACAAAGCCTCCGGCCGAGCGCGGCATGGAGACACCAAAGGCGGTGGACGTGACCGCACCGGTGATGGCAAAATAGAGCCATCCTCGAAGCGAGAAGCGTTCGGCGACAAGGATTGCCGGGCCGACGATCAACAGCGCGGCGACCATCACGGTCAACACGGCGAGCGGGAACGAGCCCAGCCAGTCGAAGGCGAAAATGATCGACCAGTTGCCGTCTTCTATGCCTTCCAAAAGAGCGATCAACAGCACGGGGACCAGGATCGAGGTCAGCACACCGGCGATATAGCCGACAGCGATCATGGCGAGGCGCTTCGGCCAGGCGAAGAGGCGATTCACGCCTCGCCGTGCCCCGCAATCATCATTGCTTCCAGCGCCAGCCGGTCGACCTTGCGCATGCGCTCGGAGTCGGATTTCAGCTGGCCGCAGGCGGCGAGGATGTCGCGGCCGCGGGGCGTGCGGATCGGCGAGGCATAGCCGGCATTGTTGATGTAGTCGGCGAATTTCTCGATCGTCTCCCAGTCCGAGCACTGGTAGTTGGTGCCCGGCCACGGGTTGAACGGGATCAAATTGATCTTGGCCGGAATGCCCTTGAGCAGCTTGATCAAGCCCTTGGCGTCCTCGATGGAATCGTTGACGTCCTTCAGCATCACGTATTCGAACGTGATGCGCTTGGCGTTCGACAGGCCGGGATAGGCGCGGCAGGCGGCGATCAGCTCCTTGAGCGGATACTTCTTGTTGATCGGCACCAAAAGGTCGCGCAGATCGTCATTGGTGGCGTGCAGCGAGATTGCCAGCATGACGCCGATCTCCTCGCCGGTGCGGAAGATTTCCGGCACGACACCGGAGGTCGACAGCGTGATGCGGCGCTTCGACAAGGACAGGCCGTCGCCGTCGGAGGCGATCAGCAACGCCTTCTTCACCGCCTCGAAATTGTAGAGCGGCTCGCCCATGCCCATCATGACGATGTTGGACACCTTGCGGCCCTCGGCCGGCACGATGGCGCCGTCGGGCGTGTCTCGGTCGGGGAAATCGCCAAGCCGGTCGCGGGCGGTGAGCAACTGGGCGAGGATCTCCTCGGCCGTCAAATTGCGCACCAGCTTCTGCGTGCCGGTGTGGCAGAACGAACAGGTCAGCGTGCAGCCGACCTGCGAGGAAATGCAGAGCGTGCCACGGCCTTCCTCCGGGATATAGACGGTCTCGATCTCGACCGGCCGGCCGGCGCCGCGCGGCGGAAAGCGAAACAGCCACTTTCGCGTGCCGTCGGAGGAAATCTGTTCCTCGACGATCTCTGGCCTGGCGACGGTGAAGTGCTTGTCGAGTTCGGCGCGCAGATCCTTCGAAATGTTGAACATGCCGGCGAAGTCGGAAACGCCGCGCCCATACATCCAGTGCCACAGCTGCTGGGCGCGCATCTTGGCCTGGCGCTCCGGCACGGTGCCCGAAGCAACCAGCGCCTCGCCGAGCTCGGCCCGCGTCAGGCCGATCAGCGACTGCTTTTCCGGCTGTGCTGCGCGGGCGCGCAACGCGTCGCGGGCGCCCTCGGTGGTGAGATCGAATGAAAGGGTCATGGTTGCACTGATATAAGCGGTTTGCGGCCGATTTCACTCATCGTGCCGGAAATGGAGCGCGGCGCATAGCACAGGTTGAGGGCGGAGTCATGCGCTGTGCGGTGACGCACCCTCTTCAGAGATCCACTGATCGGCCCAAAAAGCAAAAGGCCGGCTTTGCGGCCCGGCCTGTCGGTCAGGACAAAGCTTTGCCTATTTGCACTTGGCGATCGATGACAGAGCCGCCGAAATCCCCTTCAGCGAGAAGACATAGGAGGTCGGGTTGCCGCGGCCGGACTTTGCCGTCACCTTCATGTCGGTGCCGGTCTTCATGGCGGCGATCAGCACCGGCTCCTCGGCGGCATTCTCGACCCAGGCCGACTTGCCGCGCGTGAACATCGAGAACGACTTCTTGTCGATGGTGACGGTGGCCTTCGAGCCTTCCTGGAAATTGTAGCCGGCGATGAATTGCGGCTCGTAGGACACTTGCTGGCCGGGCCGCTGGCTGACGAAGAAGAACATGTCGCCATGGTCGAGCGTCGGCGGCTGCTTGTCGGTCGGCACGGTTAGGACATAGCAGACCTTGCCGCCCGATGCCTGGTAGCTGTAGGTGCCCCAGGCATTGTGCTGGCCGATCTTGGTTGCCGACTGCGCCAGTGCCGGCGCTGCCGCGGCCACCAGGACCAGGCTCGAAACTATAGCAATCAATCCGCGCATCGCTTTTCCCGTATTCCAAAGGTGCGGAGGCAGGCCGGCTCGGCGTCCTGCCCGTCGCTTCATTTTGATTTAATCTGGGTTACCAAACGGTGAATTTCCTTTGAGAAAAGGATCCTCACCCCAGGAAACCGCCGCCATTCCCGCGCCGCCGCCTTGCGAGCGGGTGGCGCGACGTCCCTTTGGCGACTTGGAGGCCACGAAAGCGGCAAGAGTTTGACTTTTTGTTTTGCCGCCAAATGCCGGCTTCAAAGGCGTTTGGCGCGCGACGGGATGCTCAGCCCTTGTCGGCGATGGCATCCTTGGCGGCTTGGCGGTGCGCCGGCGTGATGTGGGCGCTGACGGCGGTGATCGCGGCGGTGAGCACGGCGATGTCGTCGGTGAAGCCAAGCCCCAGGACGAAGTCGGGGATGACGTCCACCGGCAGCACGAAATAGCCGAGCGCAGCCAGCAGAATGCCCTTGGCGCGCATCGGCGTGTTCTTGTCCATGGCGCAGTAATAGGCGGCCACGACCTCTTCCATGAAGGGGATCTGCCGCGCGGCCTTCTTCACCGTCCGCCAGAATTTCTCGCGCACTTCGTTCTCGCCGCCCAGCTTGCCGCCAAAGCCGAAGAAATCAAAACCGGATTGTTGCGCCATCAATGTCTCCTAGCAGGGCTCATGCGCATCCCGGCGCATGCCCGCGAGGGAAAATGTGGTGAAACCCGACCCCCGCTGCAAGATGCCGGCGCCGATTTGGGTCTTGCTGCTCGATTGCAGCACGGACAGGAGGCGCTCAGCCACCGAAATAGCGGTTCATCTTCTTGGCCAGATCGATGTCGAGCGCGGTCACGCCGCCGGCATCGTGGGTGTTCAGCGTCACGTCGACGGTCTTGTAGACATTCGACCAGTCGGGATGATGGTCCATCTTTTCGGCGGCGAGCGCGACGCGGGTCATGAAGGCGAAGGCTTCGGAGAAATTCGCGAAGGTGAATGTACGCTTGATGGAGGCCCCGTCCGCGGCCGGCGCCCAGCCTTCGAGCCCGGTCAACGCCGCGGCGACTGCTTCCTTGCCCAGTTTCTCTCTCGTCATATCCATTTCCTGTGCTAATCGAAAAATGACCCTCACCATAATGCATGTCGCCAAAAAGTGCGTTGCGGTTTTGGGATAACGACATGCACAAAAACAATTCTGGATCGATGAGCGCGAAGCCCATAAATTCCATTCTTTTCGTCTGCCTCGGCAACATCTGCCGGTCGCCGCTGGCCGAGGGCGTTTTTCGCGCCGTTTGGGCGGAGCGCGGATTGGGCCGCGATATGCTGCTCGATTCAGCCGCAACCAGCGGCTGGGAGGTCGGCTCTGCCCCCGATCCACGCTCGATCGCGGTTGCGGTTCGTCACGGCATCGACATTTCCCGGCAGCGGGCGCGCAAGGTCACGCCGCAGGATTTTCATCGCTTCGACCTGATCCTCGGCATGGACCGGGCGAATGTTCGCGACCTGAAAGCGCTGGCGCCGGCGGCCATGCACGACCGTATCCATCTGTTCCTGGAATTCGCCGCGGCGAAGGCGCGCGACGTGCCGGACCCCTATTATGACGGGGCGGATGCCTTTGCGTCGGTCTACCGCATGATCCGCGAGGCGTCGGAGGCGCTGGCGGCAAGGCTGGAGGCGCGGGCATCCGTGCCCGACAGCGGCCAGGCTTCCTCGACGATATAGGGGCCACCGCCGACCGAATCGCGCGACGACATCAGCACGAAACGACCGATGCGAAACGGCAGCGTCGAGAAATTGCCGCGTGCCGACAGATACTGGGCGACGTCCAGGGGGGTCGAATTGCGCAGGCGCGCCAGCGTCACATGCGGCATGAACTTGCGCGGGTCGGCGGGGATGCCGAGCCGCTGGCAGATGCGGTCGATCTCGCCCTGAAGGGCGGCAAGATCGGGCGAGGCGGATGCGCCCGCCCACACCGCGTGCGGTTTCTTCTGGCCGAAAGCGCCAACGCCGGACAGCGTTAGCGAGAAGGAGGGGCGATGGACGCGGTCGAGCGCGTTGGCGATCTCGTCGGCGACGTGACCCGGTACATCGCCGATGAAGCGCAGCGTCAGATGGTAGTTCTCGACGTCGATCCAGCGGGCACCGGGCAGGCCGCCCCGCAACAGGGACAGCGAAAGTGCGGCGTCACGCGGTATTTCGAGGGCGGTGAAAAGACGCGGCATGAAGAGCCTCCCTTCCTCGAATCGAAACATTAGCCCTAGCGAATCATCGAAAATCAAACGGAGCAAGAGGTTTGTTGGTCGCAGGCTTTGCTAAAAGCTTCCCTAACGGAAGCAATCGGTCTGATCTCACGAACCTCCCGGCACTGCCGCGATCGCCTTTTCGACCGTCGGCAAGATGCGTTCGACTATCTGGCCGACGCCTTGCACGCTGGGATGCAAGCCGTCCTCGAGCTGCATGCCAGGCTGGCCGGCGACGCCGTCGAGAAAGAACGGATAGAGCGGAACACTGTATTTCTTGGCAAGGTCCGGAAAGATGGCGTCGAAGGCGTTCTGGTAGTCGGGGCCGAGATTGGGCGCGGCGCGCATGCCGGCCAGGAGCACGGCAATCCCGCGCTCTTTGAGCTTGCCCAGCATCTCATCCAGGTTCTTTCTGGCGATGTCGGGCGAGACGCCGCGCAGCATGTCGTTGGCGCCGAGTTCGAGAATGACCAGCCGCGTGCCGTCCGGCACCGACCAGTCTAGCCGCGCCAGGCCGCCGCTCGTCGTGTCGCCGGAAACACCGGCATTGGCGACCGTCACATCATGGCCCTTGGCGCGAAGGGCAGCCTGCAGTTTGTCGGTAAAGCCCTGGTCCGGCCCAAGGCCATAACCCGCCGTCAGGCTGTCGCCGAAGCCGACGATCTTGAACGGTTCGGCACGCGTCGACGAAATGGCGCCGCAAATGGCGAGGAAAACGACGAAGCCTGCGGCAATCAGGCGTTTGAAAGACATGCGGCAGGCCCCATATGACCAAGGAATTCTTCCGACGGCATCCGGCAAGCAGAGCCTTCATTCTCCCATATAGGACGCTTTCATTTTGACAGAAGCCGTCATCGCGCTGAAAGACGTATCGCTGACACTTGGCGAAGGGGCGTCGTCCGTGCATGTGCTGAAGGGTGTCAGCCTCGATGTGGCACCAGGCGAGGCGACCGGCATCGTCGGTCCTTCAGGTTCGGGCAAGTCGACATTGCTGATGGTTCTGGCAGGCCTGGAAAAGGTCGATTCGGGAACGGTACGAATCGCTGGCGAGTTGCTCAACGGCAAAAGCGAGGACCAGATTGCTTCGTTTCGCGGCCGAAACATTGGCATCGTGTTCCAGTCCTTCCACCTCATTCCCAACATGACGGCGCTCGAAAATGTCGCTGTGCCGCTGGAGCTGGCCGGCCACGCCGATCCGTTTTCGGTGGCGGCGCGCGAACTGGCAGCCGTTGGCCTCAGCGACCGCGTCACCCATTATCCCGGCGAATTGTCGGGCGGCGAACAGCAGCGTGTGGCGATCGCCCGGGCGCTGGCGCCGTCGCCGCGCATTCTGATCGCCGACGAGCCGACCGGCAATCTCGACCAGGCGACAGGGCGGCAGGTTGCCGACCTGCTGTTCGCCAAGGCGGCCGAGCGCGGCATGACTCTTGTGCTGGTCACCCATGATCCGGCACTTGCGGCGCGCTGCTCGCGCCAGGTTTCGATGCGGTCGGGGCGGATCGAGGCGCCGGCAGCCGTCAAGGTCACCGCCTGATGCCGTTGTCACGGACGCTGAGGCTTGCCGTCCGTTTCTCGCTGCGCGAAATGCGTGGCGGCCTGTCGGGCTTCCTCATCTTCCTTGCCTGCATCGCGCTCGGCGTCGCGGCCATCGGCGGCGTCAACTCGGTGGCGCGTTCGATCACCGCCGGTGTCGTCAATCAGGGCCAGACGCTGCTCGGCGGCGATCTTCGCTTCCAGATCAACCAGCGCGCCGCCAGCCAGGCCGAAGGTGGCTTCCTTGACGGGTTGGGCGTCATTTCCAGAACCGCCAGCATGCGCTCGATGGCGCGTCTTGCCGACGGAAGCGACCAGGCGCTGGTCGAGGCCAAGGCGGTCGACCATGCTTATCCGCTCTATGGCGCGCTGGAGACGGAGCCGGCACTGTCGAAGCAGGAACTGTTCGGCGAAGAGTTCGGCGTTTTCGGCGCCGCAGCCCCCGATCTGCTGTTCGAGCGGCTGCATCTTCAGATCGGCGACCGGCTGAAGCTCGGCACCGCGACCTTCGAACTGCGCGCCAGGCTGGTCACCGAGCCGGACGCCGTGTCCGACGGGTTCGGCTTCGCGCCGCGGCTGATGATCTCGACCGAAGGCCTGGCCGCTTCCGGTCTCGTCCAACCGGGTAGCCTGGTCGAAAATGCCTACAAGATCCGGCTGCCCATTGATGCCGATGAGGCGCGGCTCAAGGCCATCCAGGATCAGGCGGCCAGGGATTTTCCGCAAGCCGGCTGGTCGATCCGCACGCGCAGCAATGCCGCGCCGGCGCTGTCGTCCAACATCGAACGCTTCTCGCAGTTCCTGACGCTGGTCGGGTTGACGGCGCTGGTGGTCGGCGGCGTTGGCGTTGCCAACGCGGTGCGCGCGTATCTCGACGGCAAGCGCGGCGTCATCGCCACCTTCAAGAGCCTGGGCGCTTCGGGTGGCTTCGTCTTTGCCGTGTATCTGGTGCAGATCCTGATCATCGCCGCCTTGGGCATTGTTCTCGGCCTGGTGCTCGGGGCGCTGATGCCGTTCGCTGCCAGTGCAGCACTTCAGTCTGTTATTCCGGTCCCGGCGGAAGGCGGCTTCTATCCCGGCGCGCTCGGCATGGCGGCGCTGTTCGGCTTGTTGGTGACGCTGGCCTTCGCGCTTCTGCCGCTCGGCCGCGCCCGCGACGTGCCGGCGACCGCATTGTTTCGCGAGATGGGGCTCGAGGGCCGCGGCTTTCCGCGCCCTGTCTATGTTGCGGCGGCCGTCGGCATAACGCTGCTGCTGGCGGCGCTGGCGATCCTGTTTTCGGGCGACCGCCGCATCGCCTCGATCTTCGTCGGTGCCACCATCTTCGCCTTCCTGGTGCTGCGGCTGGTCGGCGCGCTGGTGCAATGGGCGGCCAGGAAGAGCCCGCGCGTGCGCTTCGTGGCGCTGCGCCTCGCCGTCGGCAACATCCACCGGCCCGGCGCCTTGACGCCGTCGGTGGTGCTGTCGCTGGGGCTCGGCCTGACGCTGCTGGTGACGCTGGCGCTGATCGACGGCAATCTCAGGCAACAGATTTCCGGCAGCCTGCCTGAGCGGGCGCCGAACTTCTTCTTCGTCGACATCCAGAGCAGCGATGTCGATGCGTTCTCCGCCCTGATCGGCAGGCAAGCGCCGCAGGGAACACTGGCCAAGGTGCCGATGCTGCGCGGCCGGGTGATGGCGCTCAACGGCGTCGATGTCGACAAGGTGAAGGTGCCGGCGGAAGGCGCCTGGGTGCTGAAGGGCGATCGCGGCCTGACCTATGACGCGAAGCAGCCGGACAACGCAACGCTGACCGAGGGCAGCTGGTGGCCGGACAATTATGCCGGCGAGCCGCTGGTCTCGTTTTCGGCCGAGGAAGGCAAACAGATTGGCCTGAAGCTCGGCGACACCATCACCATCAACGTGCTCGGCCGCAACGTGACGGCCAGGATCGCCAATTTCCGCCAGGTCGAATGGGAGACGATGGGCATCAATTTCGTCATGGTGTTCTCGCCCAACACATTTGCCGGCGCGCCGCATGGCTGGATGGCGACCCTGACCGAAAAGAATGCCTCGACGGCCGACGACGCGCGCATCCTCAATGCCGTCACCCGCGCCTTCCCGGCGGTGACGACGGTCCGGGTCAAGGATGCGCTCGATGTCGTCAACCGGCTGGTCGGGCAACTCGGCACGGCGATCCGGGCGGCGGCAGGCGTGGCGCTGATCGCTTCCGTGCTGGTGCTGGCCGGCGCGCTTGCCGCCGGCAACCGGGCGCGCATCCATGACGCGGTGGTGCTGAAGACGCTGGGCGCGACACGCACGACGCTGATTGCCGCCTTCTCGCTCGAATACATGCTGATCGGGCTCGCCACCGCGATCTTTGCCCTGGCGGCGGGCAGTGCGGCTGCCTGGTTCGTCGTCGCGCGCATCATGACATTGCCATCGCATTTCATGCCCGAGGTGGCGGTGGCGACCATCGTCTTTGCGCTGGTGATCACGGTCGGCATTGGACTTGCCGGCACCTGGCGGGTGCTCGGCCACAAGGCCGCGCCGGTGCTGCGCAACCTGTGAAACCCGTCTGTCGGGACCGGGATTTGGTTAAATCGGCGTAATGTTGCCCCGCCAAAGGCCGGAAAACCCGATGGTGTGTGCCTCACGAAGCATTACACCCGGTTACGGACTTGTTCTTGACGCGAATAACCATCATATTTCGCCACAGGCATGCTGGAGCCCCGCCAGCGGCGCCTGGGTCCGATGGACCTGACACCCGACGGGGCAGAAGCAATAGAGGACTCCCATGGCTGAACCCATTCGCAACTATCAGACGCGCGCCGTGCCCGGCGCCGGCGTTGATGCAGGCATCGATCAGGGCCTGCGCGCCTACATGATCAAGGTCTACAATCTGATGGGGCTTGGCCTCCTCATCACCGGCCTTGCCGCCGTTGGCACGATCATGCTTGCCACCACTACCGATCCGGCCTCGGCTGTTGCTACGCTGCCGAGCGGCGAGATGCTGACCTCCTTCGGCTACGCGATCTTCGGGTCGCCGCTGCGCTGGGTGGTGATGCTGGCTCCGTTGGCCGCCGTGCTGTTCCTGTCGTTCCGCGTCCAGTCGATGAGCGTTTCGGCGGCGCAGACGACGTTCTGGGTCTATGCCGGCCTCGTCGGCCTGTCGCTGTCGTCGATCTTCCTGGTCTACACCACGGCCAGCATTTCGCAGACCTTCTTCGCTACCGCCGCGGCCTTCGGCGCGCTGTCGCTCTACGGCTACACCACCAAGCGCGACCTGACCGCTTTCGGCTCGTTCCTGATCATGGGCGTGTTCGGCATCATCATCGCGTCGGTGATCAATATCTTCCTGCAGTCGTCGGCGCTGTCCTTCGCCGTCTCGGCGCTCGGCGTGCTGATCTTTTCGGGCCTCACCGCCTATGACACGCAGAAGATCAAGGAGATGTATTTCGAGGGCGACGCTTCGGATGTCGCCGGCCGCAAGGCGATCATGGGCGCGCTGACGCTCTATCTCGACTTCATCAACCTGTTCATGTTCCTGCTGCAGTTCATGGGCGACCGCCGCTAATCAGCAGCGGTGGACCATCTGGTTCTTGAAGGGCGGCCCAACGGCCGCCCTTTTCTTTTGCGCCGAGTTTTGCTGTTATCGCGGGCAGAACAATGGCATGCATAAATAATGAGCAGCATCATCATCCGGCCGGCAATTGCGGCCGACCTCGACCGAATCACGGAAATCTATGCCGATGCGGTCACTCAAGGAACGGCGAGCTACGAGCTGGAGCCGCCCAGCCGCGTCGAGATGGGCGCGCGATTCGACAGTTTGATGGCTGGCGGATTTCCCTATCTGGTGGCGGAAAAGGACGGCGCCATGCTCGGCTATGCCTATGCCGGCGCCTTCCGGCCGCGCCCGGCCTACCGCTTCATCGTCGAGGATTCCGTCTATGTCGCGCCCGAGGCCAAGGGCCAGGGCGTCGGGCTGATGCTGATGCAAAGCCTGATCGAGGCATGCCGAGCTGCGGGCTTTCGCCAGATCATCGCGGTGATCGGCGACGGGCGGCCGGACAGCGCTTCGGTGCGGCTGCACGAAAAGCTCGGCTTTCGCCATTCGGGACGCCTCGAAGGCTCCGGTTACAAGCATGGACGCTGGCTGGACACGGTGTTCATGCAGCTGTCGCTGAATGGCGGGGCGCTCGCTCCGCCTGATCCCGACTCGCTGCCGGAGCGAAAATTTCGCCAGCAAAAATAAAGAGTTAAGCCTCGACGAGCTTCAGCTTGCCGTCGAAGATGCCCAGCACGCGGCCGAGTTCCTGGCCACGCTTCAGGATGCGGCCGCCCGCGGCGATGACGGCAAAGGCGCCCTGCTTGCGGGCCAGTTTGGGATCCTTGACGATCTGGAACAGCGGCACTTCGCTGGCGCGGCGGAACACGGAAAACACCGCCCTGTCGGTGAGATGGTCGATGGCGTAGTCGCGCCATTCATTGGCGGCGACCATGCGTCCGTAGAGCCTGAGGATCTGGTCCAGTTCACGCCGCTCGAAGCGCACCGGCTGATCGAGGCGCTCGCGTCGTGCCTCGTGCAGCGGGATCAATATTGCGGATGCGTCCCCATCCCCCGTCCCGCTGCCGTCATCAGTCATGCCTCGATCCTTCAAAATGAATCTTTGCCAACCAAAGTTGGCGCGTTCGCGGCTGAATTGCAAGACCCGGCAAAGCGAGGGCGGCGCCGCGCTGTTTTGGCAACGTCCAGTCACTTTTATGAAACGCCCTGTTGGAATTGGTGATGCTTCGCCACATTCTCGCCATTATTTATCCGCGCTCATGCCCCAATGTCCGACGAGTTTACCGGCGTTGCCTGAGACGGTTCGGTCCGGCACCGGCTCGTAAACCCCAAGCCCCCCGCCCACGGGTCTGCGTCGGATCGAACCAACCTCGGTCTTTCTTCGGAAGGATCGGGTGCGACGATCCCAAAACCTAAATGACCGACGTCAGAAGCAAGCTGACGTCGGTTTTTTGTTTTCAGGGTGGAGCGCGAGGCGGAAGTACCCCGCATTCGGTTGTTCTATCCAACACAGGCGCTCCTTCGCGCCCCTCTGTCCTGCCGGACATCTGGCCGTCATCTCCACCTTCGCCAATCTTCAACGCGGAAGGACGGGCTGGACGGCCAAGCTGCCGATCTCCCCCACGTGGGGGAAATGTCCGGCAGGACAGAGGGAGGCGCTGCGCCGCCGACATCTCAATGGAGCGCCTCGATCGAGATGTGAAAGCTTCCAGAGCGGTTTATCGTTTCACGGAAACGCCGAACCGCTCTATCTCTTTGTTTTGACGCAATTCCCAAGGGAAAGCGCTATGCGCTTTTCCGGGGAAAACCGTTTCACACTTTTCCTGGAATTGCTCTAAGGCTTGTGAATGAAGGCGGCGCCCAGAATCGGGCCGGGCAGGCCGTCCTTACCGACCGACTGCAGCAGCACGGCGCAGCCGCCCTTCTTGGAAATCTCGCTCATCGGCAATTCGTAGCGCTGCGCCTTGCCGTGCCACATGCCGGCGGTCTGGATGCCCGAGACCGCGTTCCAGTAGGTCATCTTGCGGCCGGTGTTCTCGCCCTCGGCGATCTTGATCGTCTGCGGCGGGTCGAAATAGACGATGACGACATGAGCATCGCTGGGGCCGGCCCCGGCATCGCCAGCGTCGATCATCACGCGGTCGCTGGTGCGGCTGACCTTGACGGCGACGCGCATACCTTCGCCGCTCCTGGCCATGCGGGCAAGCGCCCCATCGACCTCGCCGCGGCTGGCGCCGTTGACATGGACGCGACCGTTGATGACCGCCTGTGGCGTATAGACCGAGCGGCTGCCGAAGGCGCGCATATAGTCGTATTGCCGCTCGGTGTTCTCCTTGCGGCTCAGCGTGTCCTGCCAGCCGAGATAGTCCCAGTAGTCGACATGATAGGCGAGCGCGATGATGTCTTCCTTGGCGGCAAGCTCGGCGAACAGCGCATCGGCCGGCGGGCAGGAATTGCAGCCCTGGCTGGTGAACAGCTCGACCACGCCCAAGGGTTTGTCGGGCTCGGCGGTTTGCCCGGCGCCGGCAAACGCCGAGAAGGCCAGCGCAAAGGCTGCCAGCCACAATGATTTTCGCGATGCCATGGCCATTCCGATTCCCGCCGGTGGCGCCGGCTTTATTTTGGTTGCTAAAATATGTGGCAGAACCGGAAGTCAACGGGAAGTCACGTTGCGGTGAAATTTTGCCATTGCAACCGACTGTGGCGGCGCAATAGGAAAAAGGCTTGCACTTAAGGGTAGAAATCGATTCGGGCGGCAATCACGATGTGGCAATCTCTTTTGGCGCCGGTCGATCTCTATTGCGAGCGGACCGGGCCGGAATTCTGGTCCGAACCTGTTAACGCGCTGACAAACCTTGTCTTCATCGCCGCAGGTCTGTGGGGCGTGCGCGAGGTGCGAAGACTGGGCACCGGCACCTTCGCCGAGGTGCTGGCCTGGTGGGTGGTGGCGATCGGCATCGGCTCGACGATCTTCCATACCTTCGCCACGAGGGGCATGATCTGGGCCGACGTGCTGCCGATTGCCGGCTTCACGCTGGCCTATACGCTGTTCAACCTGCGCCGCTTCCTCGGCATGCGATGGGGCAAGGCGATTGCCATCTTCCTTATCTTCTACGTGATTGCCGGGGCGATAACCTTCGCAGTGCCGGACTGGCTGCGCCAGGCCTCGAACGGCACGACGGGCTATCTGCCGCCGTTCCTGGCGCTCGCCTTCTTCGGCGCCCTGGTGGCGGCGAGCGGCAATCGCGCCGGCTGGTACAATCTGGCGGGATCGGCGATCTTCGTCGTGTCCGTCATCTGCCGCATGATCGACCCGCTGGTCTGCGGCAGCTTCCCGCTCGGCACGCACTTCCTCTGGCATATTTTCAACGGGCTGATGCTCGGCGTGCTGCTGGCGGCAACGGCGCGGTTTGGTGCGCCACGCACGGAATACAGATAGGTCCGGCCAAAGAAAAACCGCCGGAGTTTCCTCCGGCGGCTCGGCATTTAAGTCTTTGTTTTTATCGTTGTCCCAAAACCGCTACGCACTTATGGGCGACATGCATTAGGCCGCAAGATCGCGCAGCACGTATTGCAGGATGCCGCCGTTCTTGAGGTAGTCAAGCTCGTCCAGCGTATCGATGCGGCAGATGATCGGCACGTTCTTCACCGTGCCGTCGCCATAAGTGACCTTGGCTGTCATCGTCTGGCGCGGCTTGATGGTGCTCAGCCCGTCGATCTCGACCAGCTCGTCACCCTTCAGATTGAGCGAGGCCCAGGACGTGCCCTCCTCGAAGACGAAGGGGATGACGCCCATGCCGACCAGGTTCGAGCGGTGGATGCGCTCGAAGGACTGGGCGATGACAGCGCGCACGCCGAGCAGATTGGTGCCCTTGGCCGCCCAGTCGCGCGACGAGCCATTGCCGTATTCGACACCGGCGAAGACGACCAGCGGCACGCCTTCCTTCTTGTATTCCATCGCCGCGTCGTAGATCGATTCCTCTTCCTTCGACGGGTAGTGGATGGTGTAGCCGCCCTCGCGGCCGTTCTCGCCCAGCATGTGGTTGCGGATGCGGATGTTGGCGAAGGTGCCGCGCATCATCACCTCGTGGTTGCCGCGGCGCGTGCCATACTGGTTGAAGTCGGCGACGCCGACACCATGGTCGGTGAGGTATTTGCCGGCCGGTGAGGCCGCCTTGATCGAACCCGCCGGCGAGATGTGGTCTGTCGTGATCTTGTCGCCGAACAGGCCAAGCACGCGGGCGCCCTTGATGTCGCCGATCTTGCCGAAACCAGCGGTCATGCCGGCGAAATAGGGCGGGTTCTGGACATAGGTCGAATTGTCGTCCCAGGCATAGGTCTGGCCTTCCGGCGCCTTGACGTTCTGCCAGTATTCGTCGCCCTTGAAGACGTCGGCATATTTGCGGGCGAACAGCTCGCGGGTGACGTTCTTCTCGATGAACTCCTGGATCTCGGCCGAGCTCGGCCAGATATCCTTGAGGTAGACCGGGTTGCCGTTCTTGTCCTCGCCGAGCGGCTCGGTGGTGAGGTCCTTGGTGACGGTTCCAGCCAGCGCGTGGGCGACGACCAGTGGCGGCGAGGCGAGATAGTTCGCCTGCACGTCAGGTGAGACGCGGCCTTCGAAATTGCGGTTGCCGGACAGGACAGCGGCGGCAATCAAGCCTTTTTCGTTGATGGTTTTCGAGATCGGCGCCGGCAGCGGACCGGAATTGCCGATGCAGGTGGTGCAGCCGAAGCCGACCAGGTTGAAGCCGATCTGGTCGAGTTCCTTCTGCAGGCCGGATTTCTCCAGATATTCGGCCACCACCTGGCTGCCTGGCGCCAGCGAGGTCTTGACCCAAGGCTTCTGCTTCAAACCGAGGCGGTTGGCATTGCGGGCCAGGAGGCCGGCACCGATCAGCACGCTCGGGTTCGAGGTGTTGGTGCAGGAGGTGATAGCGGCGATGACGACGTCGCCATGACCGAGATCGTGGCTGGTGCCTTCGACGGCGTAGCGCTTGTGGATCTCGGCCGCCTTTTTGTATTCGGTCTCCATCGCCTTGGCGAAGCCTTCCGGAATGCCTTCCAGCGCGACTCGGCCTTCAGGACGCTTGGGACCGGCCATAGACGGCACGACGGAACCAAGTTCCAGCTCGAGCAGGTCGGTGAACACGGGGTCGGCCGAACCGGTGTCGCGCCACAACCCTTGCGCCTTCGCATAGGCCTCGACCAGCGCGATGCGATCCTCGCTGCGGCCGGACATGGTGAGATAGCGGATGGTCTCGCTGTCGACCGGGAAGAAGCCGCAGGTGGCGCCGTATTCGGGCGCCATGTTGCCGATGGTGGCGCGGTCGGCCAGCGTCATGTTGGAGAGGCCCGGTCCGAAGAACTCGACGAACTTGCCGACGACGCCCTTCTTGCGCAGCATCTGGGTGACGGTGAGCACGAGGTCGGTGGCGGTGACGCCTTCTTTCAGCCTGCCGGTGAGCCGGAAGCCGATGACCTCGGGCAACAGCATGGAGACGGGCTGGCCGAGCATGGCCGCCTCGGCCTCGATGCCGCCGACGCCCCAGCCCAGCACGCCAAGGCCGTTGATCATCGTGGTGTGCGAATCAGTGCCGACGCAGGTGTCGGGATAGGCGGTGGTTTCGCCGTCCTCGGTGTTGGTCCACACAACCTGGCCGAGATATTCGAGGTTGACCTGATGGCAGATGCCGGTGCCGGGCGGCACGACGCGGAAGTTGCGGAACGCCTGCTGGCCCCATTTCAGGAATTTGTAGCGTTCCTCGTTGCGCTCGTATTCGAGCTCGACATTGCGGGCGAAGGCCATCGGCGTGCCGAACTCATCGACGATGACGGAATGGTCGATGACGAGGTCGACGGGCACCAGCGGGTTGATCTTCTGCGGGTCACCGCCGAGCGAGGCCATGGCGTCGCGCATGGCGGCAAGGTCGACCACGGCCGGAACACCGGTGAAGTCCTGCATCAGCACGCGCGCCGGACGATAGGCGATCTCGACGCCCGCCGTGCCCTTGTCGGTCAGCCAGCCGGCGACCGCCTGGATCGATTCCTTGGTGACGGAGCGGCCGTCCTCGTTGCGCAGCAGGTTCTCCAGCAGCACCTTCATCGAATAGGGCAGCTGGGCGATGCCGGTGAGGCCGTTCTTCTCGGCCTCGATCAGATCGAAATAGACATACTCCGTGCCGCTTGCGGTCAGCGTGCGGCGGCAATTGAAACTATCGAGGGATTTTGACACGTGCGATCCTTGTCTGTTCAGCCTGAAAGGGAACGGACGCCGATGGCATGCAATCACGCGCAAAGGTGCGGGTACGGCCATTTCCGCTGTCCGTTCCCAAGCAACCCGAGCCGTTCAAGGCGGCGCGTGCGCTGGTTCGGCGCTAATTCTGTTCCCGCGCCGACCGCTGGCACGGATGCACCGCATATAGAGAATTTTCTGGAATAGTTCTAGACAGTTGCAAAGCAAATTTGTGCGATGCGGCAGCTGCCGCGGCGGATGGTTTT
Source organism: Mesorhizobium bavaricum (assembly GCF_056781655.1). NCBI lineage: Bacteria > Pseudomonadati > Pseudomonadota > Alphaproteobacteria > Hyphomicrobiales > Phyllobacteriaceae > Mesorhizobium > Mesorhizobium bavaricum. The sequence continues at coordinate 1,266,594 of NZ_CM165566.1, forward strand.
CAGGGCAGGCGAGGGATGCGGCTGATCGCCGAAAATCTGGGCGGCGAACGCGGCGGCGACACGGTGTTTTCCGGCATCGGCTTTGCCCTGCAGGACGGCCAGGCGCTGGTCGTCACCGGGCCGAACGGCGCGGGCAAATCGACCTTGCTGCGGGTCATCGCCGGGCTGCTGCCGGTGGCGGAAGGCAGCGTGCGAATCGAAGGCGTTATGAAGATTGAAGACGGGGGCGAGGCATTTCCGTCGATCGCTTCAGCCTGTCACTATCTTGGTCACCAGAACGCGATGAAGCCGGCGCTCAGCGTTGCGGAAAACCTGCGCTTCTGGCGCGACTTCAACGGCGATGGAGATGCCGGCGTCGAAGAGGCGCTGGAAACGGTCGGCCTGGGGGGCATCGGCCATCTGCCATTCGGCTATCTCTCGACCGGGCAACGACGGCGGGCGGCGATCGCCAAGCTTTTGGTCAGCCAGCGGCCGCTGTGGCTGCTGGATGAGCCGACGGCGGGACTGGACAAGGCTTCGGAGGCGCGCTTCGCGGAGCTGATGACGAAGCATTGTGGAGCGGGCGGAATGATCGTTGCGGCAACGCATTTGCCGCTTGGGCTGGATGGGGCGGAAGCGTTGAGGATGGGAGCCTCACCCTCCCCACGAGGGGGAGGGTAAGATGCTAGCGCTCTTCCTGCGCGACATCCGCCTCAACATCCGCGCCGGCGGCGGAGCGTTGACCGGGGTCATCTTCTTCCTCGCCGTCATCGCCACCATCCCGTTCGGGGTCGGGCCGGATCTCAAGCTGCTTGCCCGCATCGGCCCGGCGATCCTGTGGATTGGTGCGTTGCTGTCTTGCCTGCTTGGTCTCGACCGGCTGTTCCAGGCCGACCGCGAGGACGGCTCGCTCGATCTGCTAGTTCTCGGCAACGACCGCCACATGCTGGCCTTGACGGTGCTGACCAAATGCCTCGCGCATTGGGCGGGCAGCGTGCTGCCGCTGGTCATCGCCGCTCCCTTGCTCGGCCTGTTCATGAACATGGAGCCGCTGGCCATCGGCGCCACGGCGCTGACGCTGCTGGTCGGCACCCCGGCGATCACCTTCATCGGCGCCGCGGGTGCGGCGGTGGCGGTGGCGCTGCCGCGTGGCGGACTGCTGATCTCGGTGCTGGTGCTGCCGCTGACAATTCCGGTGCTGATCTTCGGCGTTTCGGCGAGCTATGGCGCGACAGCCAATCCCGATCCGTTTCTGCAGCCCTTCCTCATTCTTGCCGCGCTGACCTTGTTTCTTGCTGTGCTGGGGCCGGTCTCGGCGGCGCTGGCCCTGCGCCACGGCACGGATTGAGTGACGTCAGTCGTGGTTTGCGCAACGTCAAAGGCTGCGGCGCGGCGACCGATTGCGAAGCCGATGGCGCGGGGCTAAGGGAAGGCATGTTCGAATTGGGCGAAACGATCGGTTTGGAAAGTGGCGCTTTGGCGGGGCTTGCCGCATGAGCGCGCACGCACTCTATGTGACCGCCGCCTATACGATCACCGCCGTGGTGCTGTCCGGGCTGGTCGGCTGGATCCTGCTCGACCAACGGGCGCGCAAGCGGGAACTCGCGGAGCTGGAGGCGGCCGGGGTGCGGCGTCGTTCCGACAAGGGCGCCAAGCCATGAGTACAGAGACGGAAACGCCGACGCCCCGTCGCCGCCTGTTCGTGCTCTTGCCGCTGTTGATCTTCCTCGGCCTGGCCGGACTGTTCCTGGCGCAGCTGTTGTCGGGGCGCGACGTTTCGGAAGTGCCGTCGGCCTTGATCGGCCTGCCGGCGCCGCAGACCAACCTGCCGGCGCTGGATGGCATCAACCTGCCCGGGCTCGATTCGAAAACGTTCGCCGGCAAGGTCACGCTGGTCAACGTCTTTGCGTCGTGGTGCGCGCCGTGCCGCGAAGAGCATCCGGTGCTGCTGGCGCTGGCGCAGGACAAGCGTTTCGTCATGGCGGCGCTGAACTACAAGGACCAACCGGAAAACGCCCGGCGTTTCCTCGGCGATCTCGGCAATCCGTTCCAGGCGATCGGTGTCGATGAAGCCGGCCGTACGGCGATCGACTGGGGCGTCTATGGCGTGCCGGAGACCTTCGTCGTCGGCAAGGACGGCAAGATCGCCTACAAACATGTCGGCCCGTTGACGGCCGAAGCGGTGCAGACGCTGCTGTTGCCGCAGATCGACAAGGCACTGGCGGCGCATTGATATTCAGGTGATGCCGGCCTGCAAACGGCGGCTTCCTACGCTTCAGGTGCTCACGTACGAAAAGTACGCTCCGCTCCGGTTCTCGGAAGCCACAGTTTTCGGCTCGGCCTGACCTGAATCTCAACGCGCCCAGGTGGCGCCGAGTCGATGGATTTTAGGATCAACCGTAGATCTGCTTGTGGACCTGGTAGAGCATTTCTGAGCGGTCGGCGCGCATGTCGGCCAGATCGCGGCTGGTGAAGCTGTCGATTTCGGCGACCAGGCGGTTGTAGTGCTTGCGCTTGGCAATGCTGGCACGAGCGCGGGTCATGAGGCTGTCGATGATCATAGCAAGGTGTTCCTTTTGGTGCCGCATTTTCGCGGACGTTTCTTCCTCCCTTGATCGATACGAAGCATGACATAGTAATGCTGCGTTGCAAAAAGAAGATGTTGCAATGCACCATTGCGCCCAGCGCATAGCCGGTTAACCGGCCCTTACCGGCAGTTCTGACGAGGTGGCATCACTTCCGCCTGTCGCGAGACCTCAAGATGCGGTGAAGCACTCATCATCGATCTTGCCAGATCGATCTCCGGCTGGCTTGATCGAGCCTGCAGCGCCACGTCCTTCCGGACGCGCAAGGAACGCTGTAGCACTTTCACTTTGCGCAGGATCCGTTCCGAAAATCGGAATCGATTTTCGGGGTCATGCGCTAGCCTGAACGCCGGGAGGAAAAGCATGGCCGCCGCAGACTATTATGAAATTCTCGATCCGCGTTTCGCGCGGCTCTTCAGTTCCAACGCGCAAGTGGAAAAGCTTTTCACCGGATGCCAGTGGGCGGAGGGGCCAGCCTGGTTCGCCGCCGGCCGCTATGTCGTCTGGTCCGACATCCCCAACAACCGCATGCTGCGCTACGACGAGACCGACGGCAATGTCAGCGTCTTCCGCCAGCCATCCGGCAATTCCAATGGCAATACGGTCGACCGGCAGGGCCGTCTGGTGACCTGCGAGCATTCGGGCCGCCGTGTCAGCCGCACCGAGTTTGACGGCTCGGTCACCACCATCGCCGATAAATGGCGCGGCAAGCGGCTGAATTCACCCAATGACACGGTGGTGAAATCCGATGGCTCGATCTGGTTCACCGATCCGAGCTACGGCATCGACACCGACTATGAGGGCGACAAGGCGGAAAGCGAGATCGGTGCCTGCAATGTCTACCGGGTCGATCCCGGCACCGGTGAGGTCGAAGCCGTCATCACCGACATGGTCAGGCCCAACGGGCTTGCCTTCTCTCTCGACGAGAGCAAGCTCTATGTCGTCGACACCGGCCGTACGCATGGCGCGCAGAATCCGGCCCATATGCGGGTGTTCAATGTCGGCAAGGGCGGCAAGAAGGTGTCGGGCGAAAAGGTCTTCGCCGACTGCACGGCCGGCCTGTTCGACGGCTTCAGGCTTGATGAGGACGGCCGCATCTGGACCAGTGCGGCCGACGGCATCCACTGCTACGATCCGGACGGCACGCTGATCGGCAAGGTCAAGGTGCCGGAGGTGACCGCCAATTGCGTGTTCGGCGGCAACAAGCTGAATTGCCTCTACATCGCCGGCACCACTTCGCTCTACATGGTGCGGCTGATGGTCAACGGCGCCAAGACCTATTGAGACTGTCTCGATTACGGCGCAGGTGGTTTGGTCAAACGATCGCGAATAGGAACATCCTGGGAGGACACAAATGCCATTCGTCAACATCCGCATCGTCAAGGAAGTGATCGCCGCCGATCCGGCGGGCAAGAAGGCGGACATTGCCAAAAGGGTCACTGCGGCCATCATGGACGCCACCGGACTGGGCAATGACGATGTCTGGGTGGTCTTCGAGGAGGTCAACGCCCGCGACTGGTATGTCGGCAAGACCGATGTCGAGACGCTGAGACGGAAGGGCTAATTCCTCGACGCAGGGTGGCGGGACAGCGCCCCGTCTGCTCCTGGAACGACGAGGGCATGTGGCCGCCGCTCAATGCGAGCGGATAAAGTCCGCGAAGGCTGATAGCGTGTTGCGCATCACCAGCTGGTTTTCCGGCTCAGCCAGGATGCCCTCCACTTCCGGCGGCTTCCTGCCAAGCAGGGCGATCTCCAGCACATCTTCGCAAAGCGCAAACGACATGGTGCGCATGATCTCGGCCAATGCGGCGCGGGCGAACAGCGAGCGCGGCGAGGCGTGCACCAGCATGGCCGGCTTGGCGACGGCGGCGTCGCGCGACACCAGCCAGTCGAGGGCGTTCTTCAGCCCGCCGGGCACGCCATGGGCATACTCCGGACAGGAGATGATGACGCCATCGGCTTGAGTGACGGCGTCGATCAGCGCGGAGGCTTCTTGCGGCGTCCGGTCGCCCTCATCGTCGGGATTGAAGATCGGCAGGCGGCCAAGCCGGTCATGGACGGTGACGCGACAGCCGGGCGGGGCGTTGCGCGCCAATGCCGAGACCAGTGCGGAATTGGTGGAGGCCGCCCGCAGGCTGCCGGAAATGGCTAGGATTTCGATCAAGGGAGAGCGGCCGGATACAGGTGAATCGTGACGCGAAAAACTACCACAAGGTCTTGCGGTAATCCTGGTCCAGCTCGCGGTCGATGCTGCCGGCAGTCTCGGCCAGCGCCAGCTGGTCGTGCAGGATCTGGCCGAGCGTCGGCAGCGTCGCGCGGTCGTACCAGGTTTCCGGCTTCCACAGATCCGAGCGCATGAAGGCCTTGGCGCAATGCATGTAGGCGGCCTTGACGGTGACCACGACGACGCTTTGCGGTTCCTTGCCGTCGACGGCGAGCCGTTCGCGCAAGGTCGCGTCGACGGTGATGCGGGCGTCGCCATTGACGCGCAGCGTCTCGTTCATGCCGGGGATGAGGAAGAGCAGGCCGACCGACGGATTAAGGAGGATGTTTTCCAGCGTGTCGAGCCGGTTGTTGCCGGGCCGGTCTGGAATGGCGATGGTTGTGTCGTCGAGCACGGCGGCGAAGCCTGGCCTGTCGCCCTTCGGCGTCACGTCGGCATTGCCGGCACCGTCGGACGAGCCAATCAGCACGAACGGGCTCTTGCCGATGAAGGAGCGGCAATGGCCGTCGAGCGCCTTCAATTCCTTGCGGATCGAGCCGTCGGTCGGGCGCGGCGTCTTGTAGATCGCCCGCAGCTCATCGCGCGTGGTGACGAATTCCATGCCCCTCTCCCCAGAGCGGTTCATCGTTCCACAAAAACGCAGAGCCGCTCTTTCTCTTTGTTTGGCACAATTCCGGACGGAAAACCGTTTCACACTTTTCCTGGAATTGCTCTATTTCCCGGCGCTCTCTTCCTTCCCGGTCTTGTCCTCGAGCGAATGGCGAAGGATCAGCGGCATCTGGCTGAAGGTGAACAGAAGCGTGATCGGCATGATGCCCCAAACCTTGAAGGTAACCCAGGCGTCGGTGGAAAAATTCCGCCACACCACCTCGTTGGCAAGGGCCAGGAACAGGAAGAACAAGCCCCAGCGGAAGGTCAGCTTCCTCCAGCCTTCGGCGTCGAGGCTGAAGGCGGAATCGAAGACATAGCCGAGCAGCGATCTGCCGAAATAGAGGCCGCCGAGCAGCACGCCGCCGAACAGGGTGTTCACGATGGTCGGCTTCATCTTGATGAAGATGTCGTCCTGCAGATAGAGCGTCAGCGCGCCGAATATGAAGACGACGACGCCCGACACCATCGGCATGATCGGCAAGGTGCGCATCAGCAGCCATGAGGCGATCAGCGCGATGGCCGTGGCGGCCATGAACAGGCCGGTGGCGACGAAGATCGGCCCGCCGAATTCGGCCAGGACGGGGAATTTCCGCACCAGCCATTCGCCGCGCGCATTGGCGAAGAAGAACACCATCAAAGGCCCCAGCTCCAGCACCAGCTTGAGCAGCGGATTGACGCCTTCCTTCTTCTCTTTTTGCGGGTCGGACGGATCGCGTTCGAGAATGGGTGGGTTCATGGAGTTTCTTTCTTGCGCATGATCTGATCCAAAAAGTCTGCAACTTTTTGGGATATGCTTGTTAAGCCACACCAGCGATCGCCCTGGCGAATTCGCTGGCTGAAAAAGGTTCGAGGTCGTCGACCTGTTCGCCGACGCCGATGAAATAGACCGGCAGTTTGTGCTTTGCCGCGATCGCCACCAGAATACCGCCACGCGCCGTGCCGTCCAGCTTGGTCATCACCAGGCCGTTGACGCCGGCGACATTGCGAAAGATCTCGACCTGGTTGAGCGCGTTCTGGCCGGTGGTGGCATCGACCGTCTGCAGCACCGTGTGCGGCGCTTCCGGGTCGAGCTTGCCCAGCACGCGGACGATCTTTTCGAGCTCGGCCATCAGCTCGGTCTTGTTCTGCAGGCGGCCGGCAGTGTCGATGATCAGCACGTCGGAGCCGGCTTCCCTGGCCTTCTCGAAGGCGTCATAGGCGAGGCCCGCGGCATCGGCGCCGATCTTGGAGGCAATGACCGGCGATTTCGTCCGCTCGCCCCAGATCTTCAATTGCTCGATCGCGGCGGCGCGGAAAGTGTCGCCCGCCGCAAGCATCACCGACAGGCCGCCATCGGTCAGTTTTGCCGCCAGCTTGCCGATGGTGGTGGTCTTGCCGGTGCCGTTGACGCCGACCACCAGAATGACATGCGGCTTGTGCGAGAGATCGAGCTCGAGCGGCATGGCGACGTGGGTCAGCACCTTTTCCACTTCGGCCGCCATGATGGCGCGCACTTCGGTGTCGGAGACATCCTTGCCGTAGCGGCTGGAAGCCAGCGCATCGGTGACGCGCAGCGCCGTTTCCATGCCGAGGTCGGCGCGGATCAGCACGTCCTCGAGGTCCTGCAGGGTCTCTTCGTCGAGCTTGCGCTTGGTGAAGACGCCGGCGATGTTGCCGGTGAGTTCGCGCGACGAACGGGCAAGCCCGTCCCTCATGCGCTGGAACCATGAACGCCTCGGTGCCGGTTCCGGCGCCTTCAGCGGTTCGGCTTTCTGCTCGACCTTTTTGGTGACGGTCACCTTGCCGGGGGCGGGAACGGGCTTTGGCCCAGGTGGCGGGGCGGCCTGCGGTTCGGGCGCGGGCTGTACCTCCCCCTCGATGGGGGTGCGCGGTGCCGGTGCAATCTCGATCTCCGGCGCGCTCTCGGCGCGCACCGGCTGCTGCTCGAACAGAGCCGGCTGGCGAATGGGTGGCGAGATTTCGACCGGCGGGATTTCGGGTGCCGGCGTTTCGACTGGAGCCTCGACCGGCGCTGGCGCGGGCTGTACCTCCCCCTCGATGGGGGTGCGGGGCGCCCGTGCAATCTCGATCTCCGGCGCGCTCTCGGCGCGCACCGGCTGCTGCTCGAACGGAGCCGGCTGGCGAATGGGTGGCGAGATTTCGGCCGGCGGGATTTCGGGTGCCGGCGTTTCGGCTGGAGCTTCGACCGGCGGTGCCGGCACTTCGACCGGCGCTGGCTCGGGCTGTCTCTCCGGTTGCGGCGGGACGACCTCCGGCCGCTTTGGCTCGGGAATTTCCTGCGGCTGCGGTGCAGGAACCGGCTCGGGCACCACAGGCGCGGGTGGGATTTCCTCGGGCGCAGGCTCCTCGGCGGGCGCTTCCGGTTCAACCGGCTGCGGCTCTTCGACCGGGGCAGGCTCGGGCTGGATTTCAGGTTCGGGCGGAACGATCGGTGCCGGCTCGGGCGCTGGTTCCTCGACAGGCCCCGGCTGCGACGGCACTTCCGGCTCGGCCGGCGGTGTCGGCACAATTTCCGCCTCGGGCTGCGGCTCGTCGCGCTTCAAAAATTCCGGAACAACCTGTTCGGCCGCCGGCTTCAACGCATCGAGCGCTTCCCATTTGATCGGCGGCAGCGGGGCGGTCTCGTCGACGCGCTCCTCGACCACTTCCTTCTTGCCGAACGAAAATATCTTCTTGAAAAAACCAGCCATGATTTGCGTTTCTCAGGCGGCGCGGGCGGCAAGGGGCGCCGCGATCAGCCGGGCGCCATCGTGGCCGGTGACATCGGCCTCGACGATCTCACCCGGCACGCCCGCGCCGAGTGCCGCAAGCGTGAACCCTTCGGTGCGACCAAGGCCGTCACGCTCGATCAGGATCGACTGACGCGTTCCGGAAAGCGACGACAGATGGCGCCGGTACGCAGCTTCGCCGGCGGCGCGCAACCGGGCGGCGCGCTGCTTGACCACCTCGCGGCGGACCTGCGGCATGCGCGCGGCGGGCGTGCCTTCGCGTGGGCTGAACGGAAAGACATGCAGATGCGTCAGCCCGCATTCCTCGACGATTTTTTCCGAGTTTTTGAACATGTCATCCGTTTCGGTCGGGAAGCCGGCAATGATGTCGGCACCGAAGACGATGCCGGGGCGCAGCTTGCGAACATCCTCGCAGAAGCGGATCGACTGATCGCGCAGATGCCGACGTTTCATGCGCTTCAGGATCATGTCGTCGCCCGACTGCAGCGACAGGTGCAGATGCGGCATCAGCCGCGGTTCGGTGGCGATGGCGTCGAGCAAGTCGTCGTCAGCCTCGATCGAATCGATCGACGACAGCCGCAGGCGCTTCACATCGGGCACCTGCTTGAGAATGGTTTTTACAAGTCTGCCAAGCTTGGGGGCGCCCGGCAGGTCGGCGCCAAAACTGGTCATGTCGACGCCGGTCAGCACGATCTCGGCATAGCCATTGCCGGCAAGCCGCTTGACCTGCTCGACCACGGCGCCCATCGGCACCGAGCGCGAATTGCCGCGGCCGTAGGGGATGATGCAGAAGGTGCAGCGGTGATCGCAGCCATTCTGCACCTGGACGAAGGCGCGCGCCCGGCCCTCGATGGCGTCGACCATGTGGCCGGCGGTCTCGCGCACCGAAAAGATGTCGTTGACGCGTGCCTTCTCGGTGTCGTTGACGCCGAAATCCGGCAGGGCGCGATAGGAGTTCGCCTTCAGCTTCTCCTCATTGCCAAGCACGAGATCGACCTCGTCCATGGCGGCGAAATTCTGCGGCTCGGTCTGCGCGGCGCAGCCGGTGACGATGATGCGCGCCTCAGGGTTGTCGCGGCGCGCCTTGCGGATCGCCTGCCTGGCCTGGCGCACCGCTTCGCCGGTGACGGCGCAGGTATTGAAGATCACGGCGCCGCCTTCAAGCGCGCCGAGGCCGGCGCTTTCCGCCTCGCGCCGCATCACCTCGGATTCATAGGTGTTCAGCCGGCAGCCGAAGGTGACGACATCGATACCCTTGGAGAGGGACGTCATCAGGCCGCGCTTTCGGTATCGCGGGCCCAGGTGCCGGTCGACGGATCGAAGCTGCCCGAAAATTCCCATTCGGCGGCACCGGTGAGGATGACGTGGTCGTCGCCGCGCCATTCGACATGCAGCGAGCCGCCGCCGGGGGTCAACAGGCTGACGCTGCGGCCGGTCCGGTTGGTGCGGGCCGCGGCGACCACCGATGCACATGCGGCCGAGCCGCAGGCCTTGGTCAGGCCGGCGCCGCGCTCCCAGGTGCGGATGACCATGGTGTCGGGCGAAGTGACCTGGGCAATGGTAATGTTGGCGCGCTCGGGAAACATCGGGTGGTTTTCGAGCAGCGGACCGAAGCGGTCGAGCTCATAGGACCAGACGTCGCGGTCGACCCAGAAGATGGCGTGCGGGTTGCCCATCGAGACGGCCGAGGGCGAGTGCAGCACCGGCGCGTCGATCGGGCCGATCTGCAGCTCGATCATGCGGGTGTCATGGAATTCCTCGGCCAGCGGGATGTCCTGCCAGCCGAAACGCGGCGTGCCCATGTCGACCGAGATCGACCCGTCGGCATGTTCGCGTGCGTTCAGGATGCCGGCCACGGTCTCGAAGGTGAAGGTCTTCTGGCCGGTCTCGGCGGCGAGCGCCTGGACGACACAGCGCATGCCGTTGCCGCAGGCCTGTGCCTTGGAGCCGTCGGAATTCAAGATGTCGATGAAAAAGGCGGTGCCCGGCGTCCTGGCGTCGTGGATCGCCATGATTTGGTCGAACCTGGTCGCGGCATCGGCGTTGAGCGCGATTGCCGCTGCCGCCGTCACCCGATCGGCACGGCTACGCATGTCGGCAACGATGATCTCGTTGCCGATGCCGTTCATCTTGGCGAAAGGGGCAGTGCTGGCCATTGCTCCGCGAATTCCGTGTCCGTTTGGCGCTATATGGCGGAAACGGGCGGGAATTACCAGTGCGCAGGCGGCTTAGAGACCGTTTCGAAATTCGCTCTGGCAGCCATATGATGATGGTTTCGAGAACCGGTGCACAGCGGACGTTTGGTCCGTGAGCACCGGAAGCGCAAAAAGACGCCTTCAGATAGCCGCCAGAGTAGAGTTTCCAAACGGTCTCTCACGTCACTGCGAAGATGCCGAGCACCACCAGCAGGAAGATGACCAGGACAATGCCGATGAGGATGCGCGCGCCGGTGGCGGCGGCACCTGCCAGCGCCGGCATGCCGAGCAGGCTCGCCGCCGCGGCGACGATCAGCAGAATGATGATCCATTTGATCATGGAGAGGCTCCCAGCCAAATTGCGTTGGGAAGCAACGCGTTTCAGCAATTTGGGTTCCTTGGTGAGCTGCCTGGCTAGATGGCTGGCACGTCCCAGACCTCGCCGGGCCGCAGGGCGCGAAAGCGTTCCTGCGGCAGGCCTTGCGCCTCCAGCGCCTCGGTCAATTTCCGGGCCGGCTCGTCGATCGGTTCGTCGGTGAGCTGGAAGGTGCCCCAGTGGCAGCCGGCGGCGAAGGCGGCCTTGCACAGTTGCATGCCATGTACGGCCTCCTCCGGATTCTGGTGCTGCGGCGCCATGAACCAGCGCGGCTCATAGGCGCCGATCGGCAGGATGGCGAAACGGAAGCCGCCATGCTTTTCAGCCATCAGCCGGTAGTTGATGCCATCGTGGAAGCCGGTGTCGCCGGCGAAATAGACCTTGCCACCCTGCGTTTCGATGACGAAGCCAGCCCACAGCGCCATGCGCCGGTCGCGGGCGCCGCGCGCCGACCAGTGGTGCACCGGCTCGACATGGACAGCAACGCCGTTGCCGACCTCGACCTTGTTGCCCCAGTCATGCGCCGACAGCCGCATCGCTGGAACCGCATCGCCAATCAGGACATCGTTGCCGAGCGGGGTGATCACCAGCGGGTCGTGGCTGGCCTTCAGCCGCTTCAGCGTGGCGAGGTCGAGATGGTCGTAATGGTTGTGGCTGACCAGAACAAGGTCGATCGGCGGCAGGTCGGCGAAGGCGATGCCCGGCGGGTTGATCCGTTTCGGCCCGGCAAAGGAGAGCGGCGAAGCACGCGGCGCCCAGACCGGATCGGTGAGGATGTTCAGGCCGGCCGTCTGGATCAGCAAGGTGGAATGGCCGACCATGGTCACGTTCAGCGCGGCGCCCTCGACCCGTATCGCCGGTTTTGCCTGCGGAAAGGGGCTTGGAGTGGTCGACGGCCATTTCGAGCGCTTGCCGCTCAACTGCCATTTCAGCAGGTCGGCGAAACGGCCAGGTGGCTGGCCGTCGGGATTGAAGAACAAGGTGCCGTCGAAATGATCGCTTGGCGGGCCGCTGTAGTAGGGATTGGCAGCTCTCTTTCTCGCGGCCAATTTTGCGGCTCCGGCAGGTTTCAGTTTCCAAGAGATAGGACCAATGCCGGTCGGCGCAAGCATTTGGAAGACCATAAGCTTGGCTTCCGGCTTGCCGAGTGCCCAGGAGCAACACGGCGTTGACCGGATCCCGGCGAGCCGGGCGGCCAGTGCCGTCGTGATTGCGATAAATTTGCAACAGATTTTGCTGCAAACCGTATTTTAACCATATCGGGTTGAAATTTCGCCACCTTCTCCATCTTGGTGGGGGTGAGATTGCGCGGACGGCGTCCCCCCAGCCGGATCCGACGGAGGTTGGAATGATTTTTTCGAAAAGTGGCCTGATGGCCGTATCGCTGGCGGCGCTCGTTGCGAGTGGCTGTTCGACCTCACGCTTCTCGTCGATGGATGACCAGCAGCCGGCGCCGTTGCAGCCGGCCCCGGCAGGCCAGGTGACCGCCAATCAGCTGCCGCCACCGGCAGCACCTGGCGCCACCGACCCCTCGCAATTCCCGACCGCACCGGCCAATACGCAGGTTGCATCCTTGCCGCCGGACGGGTCGGCGCCCGCCGGTGCCGCGGATCTGACCGCGGCCGCCGTTGCCGGTGTCTGGAACGCCAGCGTTTCCGGCCAGACCTGCAAGGTGGCGACGCCGCAGACCAAGTTCGGCGCCGGCTTCCGCGCCGGACCGCTGCACTGCCCGGCGCCGATCGACGGCATCAAGTCGTGGAACGTCGCCGGCAAGCAGTTGACGCTCTATGACGAAAATGGCGGCACGCTAGCGCGGCTCTATTCGTCGGGCGGCTCGAAATTCGACGGCCAGACTTCCAACGGCCAGGCGATTTCCCTTACAAGATAGGCTGACCTGCCCCTCATTTGTTTTTTACGCAATTCCGGATGGAAAACCGCTACACACTTTTCCTGGAATTGCTCCAGAACGACGTGACCGATGCATCTGCGTGACGGCCTCCAGACCCATGCGACCGTCAGGCAGCGCTATGACCATCTGGTGGAAACCGGCGCGATCGAACGCGATCCGGCGCAGGAACGGATCGCCGCCGCGCTCGACCGGCTGACCGACGAGATCTCGGCCAAGCGGCTGGCACACAAGTCCAGTGCGCTGGGCTGGCTGTTTGCCCGCAAGCGCGAGACGCATGAGCCCGTCAAGGGCCTCTACATCCATGGCGGCGTCGGCCGCGGCAAGACCATGCTGATGGACATGTTCTTCGAATTGCTGCCGGTGCGGCGCAAGCGCCGCGTCCACTTCAACGACTTCATGGCCGATGTGCAGGACCGTATCCAGAAGCACCGGCAGGCGCGCAAGGACGGTACGGTCAAGGAGGACGACCCGATCCCGCCGGTCGCCAAGGCGCTTGCCGAGCAGGCGTGGGTGCTGTGCTTCGACGAGTTCTCGGTCACCGACATTGCCGACGCGATGATCCTGTCGCGGCTCTTCTCGGCGCTGTTTGCCAGCGGCGTAGTGCTGGTCGCCACCTCGAACGTGGCGCCGGAAAATCTTTATGGCGACGGCCTGAACCGCCAGCTTTTCCTGCCGTTCATCGGCATTTTGGAGCGGCACGCGCAGGTGCTGTCACTTGACGCCGACAAGGACTACCGGCTGGAAAAGCTTGCCCGCACACCGGTCTACGTCACGCCGGCAGATGCGGCGGCCGACCATATGCTCGACGACGCCTGGCAGACCATGACGCGTGGCGTGCCGACAGCCGAGACCTCGCTGACCCTCAAGGGACGGCAAGTGGTCGTGCCGCGTGCTGCCGGCGATGCGGCGCGGTTTTCCTTCGCCGATCTCTGCGAAAAGCCGCTCGGCGCCCGCGATTTCCTGGCGATTGCCGGGCGCTTCTCGACCGTCTTCATCGATCACATCCCGGTGCTCGCCGAAGGCAAGCGCAACGAGGCCAAACGCTTCATCCTTTTGATCGACACGCTGTACGACCATCATGTGCGGCTGGTGGTCAGCGCCGAGGCTGCGCCGCCGCAGCTCTACGTGGCCAAGCGAGGCGTCGAGGTCTTCGAGTTCGAACGCACCGCATCACGCCTGATCGAGATGCAAAGCCGCGACTGGCTGGAGGATTGGGCGGAGCGGCGGAAGCCGAAGGCGCATCTATCCGAGGCGCAACAGGCGCAGGCCTAGATAGTCTTCAGGGTGTGCGAGGCGCTGCAGCTGCCAATCGAGATGTCCGGCAGGACAGAGGGGGCGCTGTCCCGCCGACGCCTATAATTCATACACATACATGACGAAGCTCTCCGCCGGCGCATGTGGCTCCCTGCGCGACTCATAAAGCGCGCGGGCAGCCACATTGTCCGGCTCGGTGCCGACCCAGGCCTGCTCGCAACCATGCTCTCTGCCGATCGCGAACATCGCGTCGAGCATTTTCCGCGCGATGCCCTGGCGCCGGAAGGCGGGCGATACGCCGACCTCGTCGATATAGAGTTCACTGACCTTGTCGGGATGGCGATGGACGACCGCGGCGCATTGCCCGACGACCAGGCCATCAGCGAGCGCCACGATCATGAAATGGCCGGGTTCACGGAGATAGGCTGGCAGCCGATCCGGCCTGACCGGCTCGTCGAAGACGTCCTCAGCGACCTGCATCACAAGGGCGTCATCGCCTGGGAATAGCCTTCTGATTTCCATCTTCACTGTTTAAATTCTCCCAAGTCAGCTCACAAACTTTGACGTTTACGTAAATCCCAATCTATCTAACCGATTGAAAACGCTAGCTCCGAAATAATCGTTTGAATTTATTTCGTGCTGGGGCTATTGGGTGCGGCGAATTCCGCGGTTTCCTCGCAGCATTCCGGCCTCTTCCTCGACGCCGTATGGCGCCGTCACTGACAAAGGGAAAACATCCTGACATGGCACGCAACAAGATAGCGCTCATCGGCTCTGGCATGATCGGCGGCACGCTCGCCCACATGATCGGCCTCAAGGATCTCGGCGACGTGGTGTTGTTCGATATCGCCGAGGGTATCCCGCAGGGCAAGGGGCTCGATATCGCGCAGTCGTCGCCGGTCGATGGCTTCGACAGCCGCCTCACCGGTATCAACGACTATGCGGGCATCGAGGGCGCGGACGTCTGCATCGTCACCGCCGGCGTGCCGCGCAAGCCTGGCATGAGCCGCGACGATTTGCTCGGCATCAATTTGAAGGTCATGGAGCAGGTCGGCGCCGGCCTGAAGAAATATGCGCCGAAGGCCTTCGTCATCTGCATCACCAACCCGCTCGACGCCATGGTCTGGGCCCTGCAGAAGTTCTCGGGCCTTCCGAACAGCCATGTCGTGGGCATGGCCGGCGTGCTCGACAGCGCGCGTTTCCGCTATTTCCTTGCCGAGGAGTTCAAGGTCTCGGTCGAGGACGTCACCGCTTTCGTGCTCGGTGGCCACGGCGATTCCATGGTGCCGATGATCCGCTATTCGACGGTTGCCGGCATTCCGCTGCCCGACCTCGTCAAGATGGGCTGGACCTCGAAGGAAAAGCTCGACCAGATCGTCCAGCGCACCCGCGACGGTGGCGCCGAGATCGTCGGCCTGCTCAAGACCGGCTCGGCCTATTACGCGCCGGCCGCTTCGGCGATCTCGATGGCGGAAGCCTATCTCAAGGACAAGAAGCGCGTGCTGCCGTGTGCCGCGCATCTCTCCGGCCAGTATGGCGTCAAGAACACCTATGTCGGCGTTCCCGTGGTGATCGGCGCCGGCGGTGTCGAGCGCATCATCGAGATCGACCTCAACAAGAGCGAGCAGAAGATGTTCGACAGTTCGGTGGCGACGGTGCAGGGCCTGACCGAGGCCTGCGTCAAGATCGCGCCGCATCTCGCCTCGAAGTGACCCCCCAGCAGTCGACCCGGAGATATCGAAGATGAACATCCATGAGTATCAGGGCAAGGCGCTGCTGAAGACGTTCGGCGCGCCGGTGGCCGAAGGCGTGCCGGTGTTCAAGGCGAGCGAGGCAGAAGCCGCGGCCAAGGCGCTGCCCGGCCCGCTCTATGTGGTGAAGAGCCAGATCCATGCCGGCGGCCGCGGCAAGGGCAAGTTCAAGGAACTCGGCCCCGACGCCAAGGGTGGCGTGCGCCTGGCGACGTCGGTGGCCGACGTGGTCACCAACGCCAACGAGATGCTTGGGCATACTCTGGTGACCAAGCAGACCGGCCCGGCCGGCAAGCAAGTGAACCGCCTCTATATCGAGGACGGCGCCGACATCGAGCGCGAGCTCTATCTGTCGATCCTGGTCGACCGTTCGGTCGGCCGCGTTGCCTTCGTCGTCTCAACCGAAGGCGGCATGGACATCGAGGCGGTCGCGCATGACACGCCGGAAAAGATCATCACCGTCGCCATCGACCCGGAAAAGGGCGTCACATCAGCCGATCTGAAGGCGCTCAACGGCGCGCTGAAGCTCGACGGCGACGCGGGCCGGGATGGCGATACGCTGTTCCCGATCCTCTACAAGGCCTTTGTCGAGAAGGACATGAGCCTGCTCGAGGTCAATCCGCTGATCGTCATGAAGAACGGCCGGCTGCGCGTGCTCGACGCCAAAGTGTCGTTCGACAACAACGCGCTGTTCCGTCATCCCGACGTGCTCGAACTGCGCGACACCACCGAAGAGGACGAGAAGGAAATCGAGGCGTCGAAATACGACCTCGCCTATGTCGCGCTCGACGGCAATATCGGCTGCATGGTCAACGGCGCCGGCCTCGCCATGGCGACGATGGACATCATCAAACTCTATGGCGCCGAACCCGCCAACTTCCTCGATGTCGGCGGTGGCGCATCGAAGGAGAAGGTGACGGCGGCGTTCAAGATCATAACCAAGGATCCGGCGGTCAAGGGTATCCTGATCAACATCTTCGGCGGCATCATGAAGTGCGACATCATCGCCGAGGGCGTGATTGCCGCGGTCAAGGAAGTCGGCCTGGAAGTGCCGCTGGTGGTGCGTCTGGAAGGCACCAATGCCGAGCTCGGCAAGAAGATCATCAACGACAGCGGCCTCAACGTGGTGTCAGCCGACGATCTCGACGACGCAGCCAAGAAGATCGTGGCGGCGGTGAAGGGCTGATCTGGTGCCTCCGCACAAGATAAACCTCATCGAGGCGGCGGATCAAAAGATCAAGAAGGTCTTCGATCCGCATATCGCCGGCGACGTCAACGAATCGCAGGTCAAGATCGCCAAGTTTGGCGATGTCTTCGACTGGCACGCGCATGAGAACGAGGATGAGGCCTTCCTGGTGCTGCGCGGCCGCATCGCCATCGATTTTCGCGATGGCACGGTGGAGCTTGCCAGCGGCGAGTTCATCGTCGTGCCGCGCGCCGTCGAGCATCGGCCGCGGTCGCTGAGCGAACAGCCTGTCGTGCTGATGTTCGAACCGGCGACGACGCTCAACACTGGCAACGCCAAGAGCGACCTCACCGTCGCCGATCTGAAGCGGCTCTGACCATGACCGCAGCCTCCTTTTCTTCGCTCTCGGCCGATCACCAGCGCCTGCAGGCGCTGGTCGGCACGTGGCGTGGCGAAGAACAGGTGGCGGCCACGCAATGGACCGATGCCGGCACAGCGACGGCCGAAGCGGTTGCCGTGGCTGAATTTGGCGGCCTGTTCGTAGTGCAGCGCTATCGCCAGCGCCGCGATGGCACGGTTTCGTTCGGCGCGCACAGCGTGTTCGGCTTCGACCAACAAACCAGTGCCGTAACCATGCATCAGTTCGATTCGATGGGCTTGGTGCCAGCGACACCGGCAACGGGCACGTGGGATGGCAATAGGCTGATGCTGCTCCGCTCATCGCCGCGCGGGTCGGCCCGGGTGACCTACGATTTCGACAGCAATGACCGCTACCGCATGCGGCTGGAGTTCCAGCCCGCCGGCGGCAATTCCTGGCAAGACATGGTGAGCGGCGTCTACAGCCGTGTCTCACCTTCCTCGATCAACGATTTCTAAGAAAAGGGCCACCATGTCCATTCTCGTCGACAAGAACACCAAGGTGCTGGTGCAGGGCCTGACCGGCAAGACCGGCACGTTCCACACCGAACAGGCGCTGGCCTATCACGGGACAAAAATGGTCGGCGGGATCCATCCCAAGAAGGGTGGCGAGACCTGGACCGGCTCGAAGGGCGAAAGCCTGCCGATCTTCGCCACCGTCGCCGAGGGCAAGGAAAAGACCGGCGCCAACGCGTCCGTCGTCTATGTGCCGCCGGCGGGTGCCGCCGAAGCCATCCTGGAAGCGATCGAGGCCGAGATCCCGCTGATCATCTGCATCACCGAAGGCATTCCGGTGATGGACATGATCAGGGTCAAGGCGCGGCTCGACCGTTCGACCTCGAGGCTGATCGGGCCGAACTGCCCGGGCGTGCTCACCCCCAACGAATGCAAGATCGGCATCATGCCGGGAAACATCTTCCGCAAGGGTTCGGTCGGCGTTGTTTCGCGCTCGGGAACGCTTACCTATGAGGCTGTGTTCCAGACCACCAATGTCGGCCTCGGCCAGACCACCGCCGTCGGCATTGGCGGCGACCCCGTCAAGGGCACCGAATTCATCGACGTGCTCGAGATGTTCCTCGCCGATGACGAGACCAAGTCGATCATCATGATCGGCGAGATCGGCGGTTCGGCCGAGGAAGACGCCGCGCAGTTCCTCAAGGACGAAGCCAAGCGTGGCCGCAAGAAGCCGATGGCCGGCTTCATCGCCGGGCGCACGGCGCCGGCCGGCCGCACCATGGGTCATGCGGGCGCGGTCATCTCCGGCGGCAAGGGCGGCGCCGAGGACAAGATCGCGGCGATGGAATCGGCCGGGATAAAAGTTTCGCCCTCGCCGGCTAGGCTCGGCACGACGCTGGTCGAGGCGATCAAGGGTTAAGTGAGTAGTGAATAGCGAATAGAGAAAACAGAGTAACGGCGCGACTCAGGGGAACCTGCTCGCTATTCGCTACTCCCTATTCGCTCTGACAAGGAGACGAAGCCAAGGCTTCGATAGAGACATGGCAAGACAAGATCAGGCCAACGACCAATTTTCGCTCACCTCATTCCTCTATGGCGGCAACGCCGACTATATCGACGCGCTCTACGCCGCCTATGAGGACGATCCAGCTTCGGTCAATCCCGAATGGCAGGAGTTCTTCGCCGGGCTGAAGGACGATTCAGGGGATGTGCGCAAGAATGCCAAGGGCGCCTCCTGGGCAAAGCCCTCCTGGCCGCTGCAGGCCAATGGCGAACTGGTGTCGGCGCTCGACGGCAACTGGGGCATCGTCGAGAAGCACATCGAAAAGAAGGTCAAGGACAAGGCCGTCGTCAACGGTGTCGCGCTTTCCGATGCCGACGTGCACCAGGCGACGCGCGATTCGGTGCGCGCCATCATGATGATCCGCGCCTACCGCATGCGCGGCCATCTGCACGCCAATCTCGATCCGCTCGGCATCGCCAAGCCGCTCGAGGACTACAATGAATTGTCGCCGGAGAATTACGGCTTCACGTCAGCCGACTACGACCGGCCGATCTTCCTCGACAATGTGCTCGGGCTCGAATTCGGCACCATACGGCAGATGCTGGAGATCCTGACGCGCACCTATTGCTCGACGCTCGGCGTCGAGTTCATGCATATTTCCGATCCTGAGGAAAAGGCCTGGATCCAGGCGCGCATCGAGGGTGCCGACAAGGAGATCACCTTCACCGCCACCGGCAAGAAGGCGATCCTGCAGAAGCTGGTCGAGGCCGAAGGCTTCGAGCAGTTCATCGACGTCAAGTACAAGGGCACCAAGCGCTTCGGCCTCGATGGCAGCGAAGCGCTGATCCCGGCGCTGGAGCAGATCGTCAAGCGCGGCGGCCAGCTCGGCATGAAGGAGATCGTGCTCGGCATGGCGCATCGCGGCCGGCTGAATGTGCTCTCCCAGGTGATGGCCAAGCCGCACCGCGCCATCTTCCACGAGTTCAAGGGCGGCTCGGCCGCACCCGACGAGGTCGAAGGTTCGGGCGACGTCAAGTACCATCTCGGCGCCTCGTCGGACCGCGAGTTCGACGGCAACAAGGTGCACCTGTCGCTGACCGCCAATCCCTCGCATCTGGAAATCGTCGACCCGGTGGTGATGGGCAAGGCGCGCGCCAAGCAGGACTACCTGTTCGGCCGCAGCCGCGAGGAGATCGTGCCTCTGGAAGAGCGCGCCAAGGTGCTGCCGCTGTTGCTGCACGGTGATGCGGCCTTCGCCGGCCAGGGCGTCATTGCCGAAATCCTCGGCCTGTCCGGCCTGCGCGGCCACCGCGTCGCCGGCACGCTGCATTTCATCATCAACAACCAGATCGGCTTCACCACCAATCCGCGTTTCTCGCGCTCGTCGCCCTATCCGTCTGACGTGGCCAAGATGATCGAGGCGCCGATCTTCCACGTCAATGGCGACGACCCGGAAGCGGTGGTCCATGCCACCAAGGTGGCGATCGAATTCCGGATGAAGTTCCACAAGCCCGTTGTGGTCGACATGTTCTGTTACCGCCGCTTCGGCCACAATGAGGGCGATGAGCCGGCCTTCACCCAGCCGATCATGTATCGCAACATCCGCACCCACCAGACGACGGTGCAGATCTATGCCGACCGGCTGATCGCTGAAGGTCACATCACCCAGGCCGAATTCGACCAGCTGAAGGCCGACTGGCGGGCACATCTGGAATCCGAGTGGGAGGTCGGCCAGCACTACAAGCCCAACAAGGCCGACTGGCTCGACGGCGCCTGGTCGGGCCTGCGCACCGCCGACAACCAGGACGAACAGCGGCGCGGCAAGACCGCCGTGCCGGTCAAGACGCTGAAGGAAATCGGCAAGAAGCTGACCGAGGTGCCGAAGGATTTCGAGGCGCACAAGACGATTATCCGCTTCCTCGAGAACCGCCGCCAGGCGATCGAATCCGGCGAAGGCATCGACTGGTCGACGGCCGAGGCGCTGGCCTTCGGCGCCATCCTGCTCGACGGCAATCCGATCCGCCTGTCGGGGCAGGATTCCGAGCGCGGCACCTTTTCGCAGCGCCATTCCGTGCTCTACGACCAGCGCGACGAGACCCGCTACATCCCGCTCAACAACCTGTCGGCGGCACAGGCCGGCTACGAAGTCATCAACTCGATGCTGTCGGAAGAGGCGGTGCTGGGCTTCGAATATGGCTACAGCCTGGCCGAGCCGAAGGCGCTGACTTTGTGGGAAGCGCAGTTCGGCGACTTCGCCAACGGCGCCCAGGTGGTGTTCGATCAGTTCATCTCCTCGGGCGAGCGCAAGTGGCTTAGAATGTCGGGCCTCGTGTGTCTCTTGCCGCATGGCTATGAAGGCCAGGGTCCGGAACATTCCTCGGCCCGGCTCGAGCGCTTCCTGCAGCTTTGCGCCGAAGACAACATGCAAGTGGCGAACTGCACGACGCCGGCCAACTACTTCCACATCCTGCGCCGGCAGCTGAAGCGGGACTTCCGCAAGCCGCTGATCCTGATGACGCCGAAGTCGCTGCTGCGCCACAAGCGGGCGGTGTCGACGCTGCCGGAAATTTCCGGCGAAAGCTCGTTCCACCGGCTGCTGTGGGACGATGCCCAGCTGCTGCCCAACCAGGCGATCAAGCTCACCAAGGATTCGAAGATCCGCCGTGTCGTGCTGTGCTCGGGCAAGGTCTATTACGACCTCTACGAGGAGCGCGAGAAGCGCGGTATCAACGACATCTATCTGCTGCGCGTCGAACAGCTCTATCCGTTCCCGGCCAAGGCGCTGATCACCGAGCTGTCGCGCTTCCGCAACGCCGAGATGGTGTGGTGCCAGGAGGAGCCCAAGAACATGGGCGCCTGGTCGTTCATCGATCCGTATCTGGAATGGGTGCTGGCGCATATCGACGCCAAGCATCAGCGGGTGCGCTACACCGGCCGCCCGGCGGCCGCCTCGCCGGCGACCGGACTGATGTCGAAGCACCTTGCCCAGCTCGCCGCCTTGCTCGAAGACGCGCTCGGTGAATAGAACAGATCCGGGCGAATAAAACAGAACCGAAAGAAACGGACAGGCACAATGGCTACCGAAATCCGCGTTCCCACTCTCGGCGAATCCGTCACCGAAGCGACCGTCGGCAAATGGTTCAAGAAGGTCGGCGACACCATCGCCGCCGATGAGCCACTGCTCGAGCTCGAGACCGACAAGGTGACGGTGGAGGTGCCTGCCGCCGCCGCCGGCACGCTGGGTGAGATCACCGTCAAGGAAGGTGAAACGGTCGGCGTCGGCGCGTTGCTGGGTTCGATTTCGGCGGGTGGCGGGGCCGCGGCTCCGGCGACCAAGCCACAGGCGGTGTCGCAGGCCTCGTCGCCGGATGCGGCATCGACCGGCAAGCAGGCGGCGGCCGAAACCGCCAAGATCGCCGGCGACGCCGGCGCGGTCGAGCCGCGCTCCATGCCGCCGGCGCCGGCTGCGGCAAAATTGATCGCCGAGAACAATCTGGCGGTCGATCAGGTCTCCGGCTCGGGCAAGCGCGGCCAGGTGCTGAAGGGCGACGTGCTCGACGTGATCTCCAAGGGCGCGCCGTCGCAGCCGGCCGAGACGCCGAAGGCAGCGCCGGCCCCGGCGCCGGTTGCGGTGCGGGCGCCGTCCTCGGGCGACGATGCATCGCGCGAGGAGCGCGTGCGCATGACCAAGCTGCGCCAGACCATCGCGCGCCGCCTCAAGGAAGCGCAGTCGACAGCCGCCATGCTGACCACTTTCAACGAGGTCGACATGAGCGCGGTGATGGCGCTGAGGACGAAGTACAAGGACGTGTTCGAGAAGAAGCATGGCGTGAAGCTCGGCTTCATGGGCTTCTTCACCAAGGCCGTCACCCACGCCTTGAAAGAAATCCCCTCGGTCAATGCCGAGATCGACGCCACCGACATCATCTTCAAGAACTATGCCCATATCGGCGTTGCCGTCGGCACCGAAAAGGGCCTCGTTGTGCCAGTCGTGCGCAATGCCGACCAGATGTCGATCGCCGAGATCGAAAAGGAAATCGGCCGGCTGGGCATCGCGGCGCGCGACGGCAAGCTGTCTGTTGCCGACATGCAGGGCGGCACGTTTACGATTTCCAACGGTGGCGTTTATGGGTCGCTGATGTCGACGCCGATCCTCAATGCGCCGCAGTCGGGCATTTTGGGCATGCACAAGATCCAGGACCGGCCGGTGGTGGTCGGCGGCCAGATCGTGATCCGGCCGATGATGTATCTGGCGCTCAGCTACGATCACCGCATCGTCGACGGCAAGGAAGCGGTGACCTTCTTGGTGCGCGTCAAGGAAAGCCTGGAGGATCCGGAGCGGCTGGTTCTCGACCTGTGATCGGAGCTGATCCGCAATGAGCGGCTGGGTGGAGCAGTTAGGGTTCAGGCTGGGCCGTGCGCTACGGATTTTACGGCGTGAGCCTTGGACCTCTATGTCCACGCCGGCGGTGGTGTCGGCCGAATGGGATCCGGCGCAGGCGAGCAGCAATCTCGGCCTCTTCGACCTGAGCGAAGCGCAAATGGCGGAGCGTGAGATAACCGTCACGGTGATCGGCGAGCTGGATTTGCCGACAGGCGAAATTATCGCCTGCGATCCGCTGATTACCGGAACCGGCTGGCCAGCGTTAAGCCGCAAGGTCAAACCAGGGCACTACCCTGTTTCGTTGCTTGAGGCACAAGGCGGCGTTGCCGCAGCAGTCCTGCGTTTCCGGCCCGGCAGGCCGTTTCGCTGGGAACTGGCAACCTTGCCCGATCAGGATGCATCGACCCTGAAAGGCGACGAGGTATTCGGCTATCCCGTCGATGCCGGTCTTGGTTCGTTCATGGACAAGATGGCACTGGCGTTGATGTCTGCGCAGCAGGACAAGCTTGAAGCCGGGCAGAATTACTATGACGACGTGCTGGCAGCCGAGTTTGCGCCCAACCAGGATCGGTTCGTGATGCATCACCCCGTTGCCGGCAATCCCCCCAACATTGCGATGTTCTCGAGCGGCTGGGGTGATGGAATCTATCCATCGTTCTGGGGACTCAGCGCCGCTGGCGAGCCGCTCCTCCTGATGACCGATTTTGGAGTGCTTGAAAACGCCGATGGCCGCAAGAGCCGTTAGGTCGCCGCGATGCAAAGCCCGTTGCCGTCCGCAATCGCATGCCTAGCCGGGTCTCTGGCAGCTTTGTTCACTGGCTTGGGCGCGACCGCCGCCTGCCCGATCGAGCTTGCCGTCTATGGCGAGGCCCAGAGCGGTAGCGAGATCGATTTTACCCCGACCGGCGGCTCGGCGACCGTCACCAATTCGTTCCGGATGATCCTCGACAACAATGTGGTGCTGAATGGCATCGTCATGTGGAACGAGGGCGTGTCGCGGCCGAACGGCGCGCTGATGTACAAATGCCCGGAGGGCGACGTCACCGGCGAGGAGCTTGCCGCCTGCACGTCCTGGCACGGTGTCGTCTACACGTCGGATGACAAGGGCAGCATCGGGCTGCTGCCAGCCGAAGGTGTCGACGCGCCGAAGACGCTGATCCTGCCGGATCTTGGATCGTGGTTGCGTCAGTCGACGGCCTATGGCGGCAGCGGATTTTCGAAAGTGCCGTGGGATGTGTTTGCCTTGAAGGGATGCCAGGAATGAGCGGGAAGGTGCTGCTGGTCACCGGCGGCAGCCGCGGCATCGGTGCCGCGATCTGCCGGCTCGGCTCGAAGTCCGGCTACCGCGTCGCGGTCAACTACGCTGCGAATCAGGACGCCGCCGATGTGCTGGTCGCCGAGATCAAGGCCGCCGGCGGCGAAGCCTTTGCCGTCAAGGGCGATGTCGGCGTTGAGGCCGATATTGTTGCCATGTTCGACGCCGTCGATCGCGCCTATGGCCGGCTCGATGCCTTGGTCAACAATGCCGGCATCGTCGACGTCAAGGCGCGCGTCGACGAGATGGACGTTTCGCGTCTGGAGCGCATGATGCGCATCAATGTCGTGGGTTCCTTTGTCTGCGCCCGCGAGGCGGTCAAGCGCATGTCGACCCGCCATGGCGGCAAGGGCGGATCGATCGTCAACATCTCGTCGGCCGCAGCGACATTGGGTTCGCCAGGCGAATATGTCGACTACGCCGCTTCCAAGGGTGCCATCGACACGTTCACCATCGGGCTCGCCCGCGAGGTGGCGATGGAAGGCATCCGCGTCAATGCGGTGCGGCCGGGCATCATCGACACGGACATCCATGCCTCCGGCGGACAGCCGGACCGGGTGGAGCGGTTCCGGGATATGCTGCCGATGAAAAGAGCCGGCACGGCTGATGAAGTCGCCGGCGCGGTTCTCTATCTTCTATCCGACGCGGCGTCCTATACGACGGGCGCCATCCTGAATGTAAGCGGCGGCCGCTGAGCCCCAGTGAAGAAGGACAGTATCATGGCTTATGACGTCGTTATCATCGGATCGGGACCGGGCGGCTATGTCTGCGCCATCAAGGCGGCGCAGCTCGGACTGAAGACGGCGGTGGTCGAGAAGAACGCGACCTTCGGGGGCACCTGCCTCAACATCGGCTGCATCCCGTCCAAGGCGCTGCTCTACGCCTCCGAGATGTTCGCCGAGGCCGGCCATTCCTTCGATACGCTCGGCGTCGAGGTATCAGCGCCGAAATTGAACCTGAAGAAGATGATGGCGCACAAGGATGCGACGGTGTCGTCGAACGTCAACGGCGTCGCCTTCCTGTTCAAGAAGAACAAGATCGATAGCTTTCGCGGCACGGGCAAGGTGATCGCTGCCGGCAAGCTGTCGGTGACCGGCGAAGACGGCAAGGTCGAGGAGATCGAGACCAAAAACATCGTCATCGCCACCGGCTCGGACGTTGCCGGCATTCCCGGCGTCAAGGTCGACATCGACGAGAAGGTCATCGTGTCGTCGACCGGCGCGCTGTCGCTGGAGAAAGTGCCTGGCCATCTGGTGGTGGTCGGCGGGGGTGTCATCGGCCTTGAGCTCGGCTCTGTCTGGGCGCGGCTCGGCGCCAAGGTTACCGTCGTCGAATTCCTCGACACCATCCTCGGCGGCATGGATGGCGAGGTCTCCAAACAGTTCCAGCGGCTGCTGTCGAAACAGGGTTTCGAGTTCAAGCTTGGTGCCAAGGTCACCGGCGTCGCCAAGGCCAGGAAGGGCGCGACCGTCACCTTCGAGCCGGTCAAGGGCGGCGCCGCCGAGACCATCGAGGCGGACGCGGTGCTGATCGCCACCGGACGCCGCGCCTATGCCGACAGTCTCGGGCTGAAGGAGGCCGGCGTCGAGGTCGACGAGCGCGGCCGGGTCAAGACCGATGGCCATCTCAAGACCAACGTGCCCGGCATCTACGCCATCGGCGATGTCATCGCCGGGCCGATGCTGGCGCACAAGGCCGAGGACGAGGGCGTGGCGGTGGCGGAAACCATTGCCGGCCAGGCCGGCCACGTGAACTATGACGTCATTCCGAGCGTCGTCTACACCAGCCCGGAAATCGCCTCGGTCGGCAAGACAGAGGAAGAGCTGAAGAAGGCCGGCATCGAGTACAAGGCGGGAAAGTTCCCATTCAGCGCCAATGGCCGGGCACGCGCCATGCTGCACACCGACGGCTTCGTCAAGATCCTCGCCGACAAGGCGAGCGACCGGGTGCTCGGCGTCCACATTGTCGGCTTCGGCGCCGGCGAGATGATCCACGAGGCGGCGGTGCTGATGGAATTCGGCGGTTCCTCGGAAGATCTCGCCCGCACCTGCCACGCGCATCCGACGATGTCGGAGGCGGTCAAGGAGGCGGCGCTGGCGACCTTCTTCAAGCCGATCCACATCTAAAGGGCTTTCAGGCGACCTCCTGTCAAAAGCAAAACGGCCCGCTGAAAAGCGGGCCGTTCGTATTTGATATCGAGCCGATCAGTTGGCCGGTGCGGCAGGAGCCGGTGCGGGCGCTGGGGCCGGCGCGGGTGCAGGTGCCGGTTCTGCAGGGGCAGGCGCTGCCGGAGCGGGTGCAGCCGGAGCGGGTTCGGCTGGCTTCATCGGTTCTGCAGGAGCCGGGGCAGGCGCCGGTGTGCTGGCCGCTGGCGCTTCGGCGGGTGCCGGATGCTCACCGCCGCTTCTTCCGAAAACATAATACGCGACAACCGCCAGAATAACGACGACCAGCGCAATCAGCCAGGTGCTACCGCCGCCGCCGCGTGGCGGTGGGGGGGTGGTGGCTGAATTGAACGGATCGTTTGGATTCGGTGTGTTCGCCATAAAAGTGTCCTCCGTGGATGAAAAATATCAATCAACACGACTCAACGCGCAATCGTTGAACAGGTTTCACGCTAGGGTTGGAAAACGCCAAAAACAAGGGCAATCCGCTCTTTCCGGGCCGGGGAGTGGCGGCGATTCGCCACGCGACGCGGCGTGTCTGTGTTGGCTATGGTCGGTTCAGAGGATTTTGCCGTGACAAACCCCACAGCGCAGATTGTCCCGAATCCCAACGAGGCTCTTGCCGGAGCCCAATTCGCCGACCGCTACGTGCTGATCACCGAAGGTCTTGCGTTGACCGCAATCAACGCGGCCGAGCGCGCCTTGGGGCGGACACCTTTATGGGTCGGCAGGCTCATGGCGCTGCGCAACTTTGCCGTCCGGCCATTTCGACTGAAGACGGGCCTGGAACCTGCAGTGTTGCCGGACGGCAGGATCGGGATATTTCCGCTCATCAGCCAGGTTCCAGGCAAGGTCGTCCTTGGACTGGACGACCGGCATCTCGATTTCCGCGTCCTGGTCGAAGTCAGGGAGCTTGGCATGGGCCGGCAGGAGGTGGCTGCGTCGACGGTCGTCAAAACGCACAATTGGCTCGGACGGGCCTATCTCGCGATCGTCAAGCCGTTTCACCGGATCATCGTTCCGGCGATGCTGGCTCAGATCTTGATCAAGTAAAAGCTAAAGGCCCATGGCGGTGACGGTATAACCGGCCTTGCGGAAATCCTCGACCAGGCCTTCGGGGCCGGGAAGGTGGAGGGCGCCGACCGCCATGAACGCATTGCCCCTGGCAAGGATCGGCTCGGCATGCTCGACCATCACCTTGTTGCGGCTGGTGATCATGGTTTCCTCGAACGCCGCATAACCCGCGGGGTCGTCCTGCTGGTCCGGCATGGCCGCACGGAACAGCGGCCAGAACATGCCGGTGTCGCCGCGCTGGTAGAGAACGATCATGGTTTCGTTGATGTCGTTGACCTTGTCGCCCAGCTTCAGCGTGTCGACCAGGCCCTTCATGTGAAAGGCGATCGGCAGCGAGGCCATGGCGCGCAGCTGGCTGGCAGCCGTTTCCAGGCCTTCCACCGGCTTTCCAGCGGCCTTGGCACCCTCCGCCAGCTTGACGTCGAGCACCGGGGCGCCGCCGGACTGGCGGGCCAGTTCGCAAGCCGGGAGCGCCATCATGGCCGAGAGCATCCACGGCTTCATCTTGGCAACGGTTGCCGGCGGGATGCCGCGCGCGTCAAGTGCGGCATTCATGGCCGCCGCATCGTTCGGCGACAGCAAAGACGACAGCGTCGTAGAGTCGGTGAACATCATCAGGTCCGGCTCCTTGAGCATCGCCGCCATCATCTGCTGCTTGTCGAGCACGTCGGTGGTTTCGATGACGATGGTGGCGGCGGCGTCATAGGCCTTCTGCGCGGCCGACGGCAGCGTGGTGACGCGCGGGTCGGTCATGTGCATGGTGCCAAACAGAAAGGACGGCTCTTCGCCCGGCTTTTCCAGCTTCCACAGCAGGCCCTTGCCGTTGGGCGTTGCAGCGGCTTCCGCTTCGATCTTCCGATAGATAGCCGGATCGCTCGTCTGCAAGGCGGACAGCATGTCGGCGCCGGTGCAGGTCGGGATTTCGGCATGCGCCCGGCCGGCGGCAAACAGCAAGACGGCGAGGAACGACAGGAAAAACAGGACATTGAGCGCTACAAGCAGCTTCAGCGATATGGAAGCTGCCCGGTCGGCGATGGCGATCACGCGTTTCATGACACCGTTCCTAGACGCAAAAAGCGGCGAAACGGTTAACCGACACTGGAAAATTGAAGCTTCATGCCCTCGGATGCGCCGATTCGTAGATTTCGAGCAGCCTCGCGGTGTCGACGCCGGTGTAGATCTGCGTCGTCGACAGGCTGGCGTGGCCGAGCAGCTCCTGGATGGTGCGCAGGTCGCCACCGCGGCCGAGCAGATGCGTGGCGAAGGAATGGCGCAGCGCATGCGGCGTCGCGGTATCGGGCAGGTTGAGCGCCGAGCGTAGTTTGGCCATGTCGCGCTGGACGATGGCCGGGTTGAGCGGGCCGCCGCGCGCGCCGCGAAACAACAGGCCCTTCGGGTCGAGGTGATAGGGACACAGCCGGCGGTATTCGGCGATCGCCCGCAGCGCCACCGGCAGCACCGGCACCAGCCGCGTCTTGCCGCCCTTGCCGGTGACGCGCAGCACCGTGTCGGTCGCCAATGCCAGATCGGCACCGGCGAGGCCGAGCGCCTCGGAAATGCGCAGGCCGGAGCCGTAGAGCAGCGTCAGCACGGCGGCATTGCGGGCCGCGATCCACGGCTCTTCCGCCAGTTGGCCTTCGACCGAAACGATATGCTTTGCATCGCTCGCCGTCAGTGGCTTGGGCAGCGATTTGGGCTGGCGCGGAGCGCGTAGCGCGGCAGCACCCGCCGCGTTGACGAGGCCGCGCCGTTCGAGGAACCGCAGCAGCGAACGGATGCCGGCCAGCCCACGGCCGAGCGTGCGGGCGCCGGCGCCGGCGTTGCGGCGGGCGGCGAGGAAGCCGCGCAGATCGGCCGGGCGCAGAGTGGCGATGTCCGAGATGCCGGGCGAGCCGCCACAATGGCCGGTGAGGAAATGCAGGAACTGGCGCGTGTCGCGCTCATAGGCTTCGACGGTTTCAGGTGACAGCCTGCGTTCACGCGCCAGCATCTTCAGCCAGCTTTCACGCGCCGCCTGGAGATCGGGTTTTGCCGGGATGAGGAATTCCTGCATGGCGTGCTTCCAATCTTTCATGCATGTCGTTGTCCCCAAAACCGGAGGCACTCCTGGGCGACATGCATTTGTCTTTGTGCATCTCGTCATCCCAAAAACCGGGAACCACTTTTGGGAGACATGCATTGGCGGCCATTTTCCGGCAACCGAGTTAGGAAGCGGTGAAGAGCGCGTCATTGAAATGACAATCGGGGAGCGTTAGAGCAAAGCCAAAGGATGTCGCGCCATGAGCAAGCCCCAGAACCCTGTCCAGATGGCCGTGATCGGCGCCGCCCACGGCATCAAGGGCGAATTGCGGGTGAAAACCTTCACCGGTGAGCCGCTGGCGCTGGCCGATTACGGGCCGCTCTACGCCAGGGACGGCCGCGCCTTCCAGATCATCGATATCAGGCCGGCCAACACCGTTGTCGTGGTCCGCTTCAAGGGTGTTGCCGACCGTAACGCCGCCGAGGCGCTCGCCGGCACAGAGCTGTTCGTCGACCGTTCGATGCTGCCCGACGATGGCGAGGAGGACGAATTCTACCATGCCGATCTCGTCGGCCTCGAGGTCCGGGACGAGACCGGTGCTGCCATCGGCAAGGTCGTCGCCGTGCACAATTTCGGTGGTGGCGACATCCTCGATGTGACCTTGAGCGGGCGCAAGGGCGTGCTGATCCCGTTCACGCAGGCCGCCGTGCCTGATGTGTCGATCGCCGAGGGTTTTGTCCGCGTCGACCCGGCGGCGGCCGGACTTGTCGACGACGAGGACGGCGATGGCCCGCGCGAGGAAGACTTCGACCCGAAGGGCAGGCCACGCGGACCGAGCGACGCTGGGGGCAACCGGTGACGTTCAAAGCCTCGGTGCTGACGCTCTATCCCGAGATGTTCCCGGGTGCGCTTGGCCTGTCGCTCGCCGGCCGGGCGCTCGAAGCCGGCACGTGGTCGCTCGAAGCGATCCAGATCCGCGACTTCGCCACCGACCGCCACCGCACGGTTGACGACACGCCGGCTGGCGGCGGCGCCGGCATGGTGATGCGCGCCGACGTGCTGGCCAAGGCGATCGACCATGCGTCGCCGGAAGGCGATGCGCGGCCGCGGCTGCTGATGAGCCCGCGCGGCAAGCCGCTGACGCAGGCGCGCGTGCGGGAACTCGCCGCCGGACCGGGCGCCGTCATCCTGTGTGGCCGCTTCGAAGGCGTCGACCAGCGGGTGATCGACGCGCGGAATCTGGAGGAAGTCTCGATCGGCGATTTCATCCTCTCCGGTGGCGAGCCGGCGGCATTGGTACTGCTCGACGCCGTGGTGCGCCTATTGCCTGGCGTCATGGGCAATGCGGTGTCGGGCGAGGAGGAAAGCTTTGAGAGCGGCTTGCTCGAACACCCGCATTTTACGCGCCCGCAGGAGTTCGAGGGCAGGGCCATCCCCGACGTTCTGATCTCGGGCAATCATAAGAAGATCGCGGCTTGGCGGCGGGCGGAGTCCGAGAAGCTGACGAAGGAGCGGCGGCCGGACTTGCTGGAGAGCGGCAATGATGGCTGAGATTGCCCAAAGCTCAGCGTCGCTCCGGTTCTTCGGCGATGATCTCGATCCGGCTGAACTTACAAAGCTTTTAGGCGGTCAACCGACTTACGCCGTACGGAAAGGCGACCTTCATACGTACCCCCCAAACCAACCACCTCGTGTAGCACTGAAAGGACTTTGGAGGCTGTCGTCAGGAAACGGCAAAGGCGATCAACTCGATGACCAGATCGCAAGCATCCTGAACACACTCACATCGGACCTTGGTATCTGGGCCGATCTTGTGCGGCGGTTCGAGCCGGATATTTTCTGCGGTGTCTGGCTCGATGAGGCAAATCAAGGTCTGTCGTTGATCCCGCAAACGCTGCAAATGCTGGGCGAGCGCGGCATAAAACTTGAACTCGATATTTACCGTCGCCCCAGAGGTCATTCCGATTTTCGGAATCAGGCAGCTCAGCCCTTGGTGAAGTAATAAAAGGCCAGAAAAAGGCCGACGGCGATGACGAAGCCGCGCACCACGTTCTGCGGCACGCGCTTGGCGATCCACACGCCGGCATAGCCGCCGAGCGCACCACCCGGGATCATGACGATTGCCTGCGGCCAAGCGACGACGCCGCCCGAGACGAAGACGACGATCGCGACCGCTGCGATGACCATGGCCAGCATGTTCTTCAGCGCGTTCAGCCGGTGATAGTCGCCCGCTTGCGTCAGGCCGAGTGTCGCCAGCATCATGACGCCCATGCCGGCGCCGAAGAAGCCGCCATAGACGGCGGTGCCGAATTGCGCCAGCGAACCGGCCAGCGACCCCACAGCGGCTTCGTGCCCGAGTTTTGGCGCCGGCTTCAGCCACGGCCCGGCGGCGAACAATGCAGTTGCGCCCAACAGCAGCCACGGCACCAGGACACGAAACGACGGATTGTCGAGCGCAAGCAGGATCAGCGCACCGGCCAGCGCGCCGACCGCCGAGATCAGGCACAGCAGCAGCGCACCGCGCCAGAAATGCCTGATGTCGGCCGAGTAGGCGAGCGTCGAGGTGATGTAGCCGGGAAATTGCGTCACCGAGGAGGTGGCATTGGCGACGATCGGCGGCAGGCCAACCAATGTCATGGCGCCGAAGGTGATGAAGGTGCCGCCGCCGGCGACCGCATTGGCGGCGCCGGACAGAAAGCCCGCGAGGAAAAGCAGGATGGCGTCGAAGATGGACATGGAATGCCGCCGCGGAAAACTGTGCTGCGCCCGACTTAGGAAGCTTGCAGGACGGACGCAACCCGGCACCGGAAGGTTATGATGGTGCCATGGGAGCAAAAAAGACTCGGGGTCAGGCGTGACAAAGCGCTGAAATAGCTGTATGTGCCCGCCCGTACTGGCAAGAAAACTTTGCCGGACCCGTCAACAATGACGGTGTAGTCGCCCCTGCCCAATGTTTTCGAACAAAGGGCATAGCCGAGCGGTCATTGGAACTGCAAGGCGAGTGTCGGACGCTCTGACTGTCGGAAGAACAAGAAGTGGATTTTTAGAGATGGATATTCTCCGTCAGCTCGAGGCCGAACAGGCCGCCAAGATCGAAGCCAAGCGCAAGCTTCCCGAATTCCAGCCCGGCGACACCGTGCGCGTCCAGGTCCGCGTGACCGAAGGCACCCGCACCCGCGTCCAGGCCTATGAGGGCGTCGTCATCGCCCGCGCCGGTTCCGGCTTCCAGGAAAATTTCACCGTCCGCAAGATCTCCTACGGCGAAGGCGTCGAGCGCGTGTTCCCGGTCTACTCGCCGATGGTCGAAGGCGTCGAGATCGTCCGCCGCGGCAAGGTGCGTCGCGCCAAGCTGTACTATCTGCGCGATCGTCGCGGCAAGTCGGCCCGTATCTCGGAAAACACCGGCGTGCGCGCCCGCAAGCTGAACGATGAGGAGCGCGATGCGCTGAACGCCGAGAAGGCCCGCATCGAGGCCGAGAAGGTGGCAGCCGCCGAGGCTTTGGCCGTCGAGAAGGCCGCCCAGGACGCCGCCGAGAAGAAGGCCGCCGCCGAGGCAGCCAAGGCCGCGGAAGCAGCCACCGCCGAATAAGGTCTTCGACAAGTTTCCAAAAAGGCGGCTTCGGCCGCCTTTTTTCGTTTTGAGGTTTCATGGCCTGGCAGAAAATCCGCGGTTGACTCGATTTACATCGTGTACTAAACAATCGTGCACAAGATAAATGGAGAAACTTGATGACCGCATTGTATTCCACTCAAGCTCGGGCCGTCGGCGGCCGCGCCGGCCATGTCCAGAGCGGCGATGGCCTGCTCAGCCTCGACCTTGCCATGCCGAAGGAACTGGGCGGCAAGGGCGGTGCCACCAATCCCGAGCAGCTTTTTGCGGCTGGTTATGCGGCGTGCTTCGAAAGCGCCATGCGCTTCATCGCCGGCAAGCAGAAACTGCCGCTGCAGGATGCCTCGGTGACGGCTTATGTCAGCCTGCATCCCAATGGCCAGGGCGGTTTCCTGCTCGGCGTTTCGCTCGCGGCCGAGACGAAAGGTCTTGATCAGGCGGCGGCGGAAGAGCTTGTATCGGCAGCGCATCAGGTTTGCCCTTATTCCAATGCGATCAAAGGCAACATCGAAGTGGCGATTTCGGCAAAGGCGCTTCCGGCAAAGGCAGCATGACCACCAGAACGACCGCTTCGCCCCTGGACGTCCCGGCGGATTTCGCCGGGATACCGAAGCTTGAGCAGCATCTCTGCTTCGCGCTCTATTCGGCGAGCGGGCTGATGACACGGCTCTACCGGCCGCTGCTCGAGCCGCTCGGCCTTACCTACCCGCAATATCTGACCATGCTGGCACTGTGGGAGCATGCACCGCGCACCGTCGGCGAGCTCGGTGATGCCCTGGGGCTCGATTCGGCAACGCTGACGCCGCTGCTCAAGCGCCTCGAAGCGAACGGCCTGGTGACGCGCCGGCGCGATGCCGCCGACGAACGCCGGGTGCTGGTCGAACCGACACATCGGGGCCAAGCACTGCGGGAAAGCGCCAAGGCAGTGTCGGCCGCGATGCGGTGCCATTCGGTGCTCGATGGCGACGAGCTGAAATCCCTGCATCACAGTTTGACCCGGCTGATCGACGGTCTGCGGGAAGCGGGCGCCAATGCCGCGGACGGTGATTGACAGCGGACCCGCAAGGATCGTCCTGGAATTCCCGGATTGAAGGTACTGTAATCCGCTTTCGCGTGCGCTGACGCAGCGGACCGTCTTGCATGACGCTTGCGGAAAGCTAAAGTCGGCGCCGGATTTTCCTGCAAGCCCGGCCGATGTCCGGGCGCTTTCACTTCCGGGGAGTGTGTCATGACCAAATCGAAACTGCTGCTGGCCGGCCTGCTTGCCCTCATGCTGGCGCCCGTTGCCGCCTTCGCGCAGGCGCTGCCCGATCTCGGCGGCAAGAAGGTGGTGGTGGTGACGGAAAACGCCTATCCGCCGCTGCAGTTCATCGATGCCAAGACGGGAAAACAGATCGGCTGGGAATATGATGCGATGAACGAGATCGCCAAGCGGCTGAACTTCACCGTCGAGTACCAGAACACCTCCTGGGACGCGATGATCCAGGCGGTTTCCGACAACCAGTACAACATCGGCATGACCGGCATCACCATCAAGGACGACCGCAAGCAGAAGGTGGATTTCTCCGACCCCTATATGCGTTCGGAACAGTTCATGCTGGTGCGTGGCGACGAAAGCCGCTTCACCGACGCCAAGACGTTCGGTGCCTTCAAGGACGGGCTGATCGGTGCGCAGGCCGGCACGACGCCGTTCTACACCGCCGTCTACAGCGTGCTCGACGGCAACGAGCAGAACCCGCGCATCAAACTGTTCGAGACCTTCGGCGCGACGGTGCAGGCACTGAAGTCGGGCGACGTCGACGTCGTGTTGACCGACGGCACCGCGGGCAAGGGCTATGTCGACGCT
Organism: Mesorhizobium bavaricum; assembly: GCF_056781655.1. Lineage (NCBI taxonomy): Bacteria > Pseudomonadati > Pseudomonadota > Alphaproteobacteria > Hyphomicrobiales > Phyllobacteriaceae > Mesorhizobium > Mesorhizobium bavaricum. The sequence continues at coordinate 1,301,723 of NZ_CM165566.1, forward strand.
TCCGACGGCAAGCTGAAGCTGATCGGTGGGCCGCTCGGCACCGAGGATTTCGGGTTCATCTTCCCGAAGGGTTCCGATCTGGTGAAGCCGGTCAACGCGGCCATCGCGGCGCTCAAGGCGGATGGGACGTTCGACACGCTCAACAAGAAGTGGTTCCTTGATTACAAGATGGGGCAGTAGTTCGTCTTGGCGCGGGTGTGGGGTGATGCTAGCGCGCTGAAACCTGCACGACCGTCGAGGGATGCCTCGGTGCAATCCTTCTGATGCAGGCCCCTGCCACCTCCAGATCCGACTTCCCCTGGTGGCTTGTCGTGGCCGTGGCCATCGCGATCGCGGTGGCCATCTTCGTCGCGACCAGTAACCTCTACGCCCAGGTTTTCGCCACCGTCGCCAAGGGCATCGGCATCACCATCTTCGTCACCGTGGTCGCCTTCGTGCTGGCGTCCGCCATCGGACTGGGCATTTCGCTGATGGGGCTGTCGGGCTCGCGCTTGCTGCGCCAGGTCGCCCGCTTCTATGTCGAGATCATTCGCGGCGTGCCGATCCTGGTGCTGTTGTTCTGGATCGCATTCGTCGGCGCGCCGGCCTTCGTCGCGGGCTGGAACGCGCTGACCGCGCCGCTGCAGAATGCCGGCCTCGTGGGCGAATTGCTGGTGCGCGACGTGTCGCTGTTGTGGCGCGCCATCATGGCGCTGACCATCGGCTACTCGGCCTTCATCTCGGAGGTTTTTCGCGCCGGCATCCAGGCCGTGGAGAAAGGCCAGATCGAGGCGGCGAAGGCGCTGGGGCTGACGCGGGCGCAACGCTTCCGGCTGATCGTGTTCCCACAGGCCATCCGCACCATCCTGCCGCCGCTCGGCAATGATTTCGTCGCCCTGGTCAAGGATTCCTCGCTGGTCTCGGTGCTCGGCGTCGCCGACATCACGCAGATGGGCAAGGTCTACGCCGCCGGCTCGTTCCGCTTCTTCGAGACCTATTCGATCGTCGCCTATGTCTATCTCATCCTGACCGTCGGCCTGTCGCTCGCCTTGCGGGCGCTGGAACGGCGACTGCGCCGCCAGCAAGAGGAATAGTTTTCGGGCCAAGACGGCGCTACGATCGTTGTCGGTATTCTCGTTGAGGAGGTCATATGATCGTCGACAAAGCCAATGCGGCGCTGGATTCCGTCTATACGGCCGATACGCCGGAAGCGCTCGCCGAGGCCTATGCCGCATGGGCCGCGACCTATGACAGCGAGACCGCGTCGCTCGGTTATTTGCTGCCTTTCCTGATCAACGCCTGGGTGGCGCGCCACGTGCCGGCGGGCGACGGACCCTTGCTCGATGCCGGCTGCGGCACCGGCCTGTCGGGCCCTTCGCTGAAGGCGCTCGGTTACAACGATATCGCCGGGCTGGACCTCTCCGACGACATGCTGAAGATCGCCGGCAGCCGTAATGCTTACAGCGAGCTGAAAAAGGCGATGCTGGGCGGGCCGCTGCCTTGGCCGGATGGCCATTTCCGCGCCTTCTTCTCGACCGGCGTCTTCACCATCAGCCATGCGCCGGCATCGGGCCTGCACGAACTGGTGCGCATCACCCGGAAGGGTGGCCACGCCATCTTCACCGTTCGCGACCAGGTTTTTGCGAGCGGCGGGTTCCAGGCTGTTTTCGACGAACTCGAGCAGGCGAAAAAATGGCGGCCGGTCGAGCAGAGCCCGTGGTTCCGGTGCTACGCGATCGCCGAGCCCGACGCGCTGGTGAAGACTTTTGTCTTCGAGGTTTTGTGAGCGGCGTCCTTACCTTCTCCCACAGGGGAGAAGGGAAAGCGCGCGTGACACCGCCACATTGCCGAAAACCCAAAACATTGATATGAGCCACGCCATGGAAGAGCTTTTTGGCGATCCGGCTTACAAGGGGTTCGTGCTGCAGGACAGAAAACGCCTGCCGTCGCGTTTCTCCGCGCGCGTGTCCGGCGCACTGACCAGCCGACTTACCTAGGCCGACCTGTCCAGGTCGTTTCGCCGGGCCGGGGGTCTGGCATCTCTTTCCCATTCTCTTATCGACGGATTTACGCACATGAGCGCACCGCGCACCCTCTACGACAAGATTTTCGAAGACCACGTCGTCGACCGCCAGGATGACGGCACCTGCCTGCTCTACATCGATCGCCATCTCGTCCATGAAGTGACCAGCCCGCAGGCCTTCGAAGGCCTGCGCCTGAGCGGCCGCAAGGTCCGGCATCCGGAAAGGACGCTGGCCGTGGTCGATCACAATGTCTCGACCTCGCCCGAGCGCAAATTCGGCATCAAGAACGAGGAAAGCCGCATCCAGGTCGAGGCGCTGGCCAAGAACGCCAAGGATTTCGGCGTCGAGTATTATTCCGAGAACGATATCCGACAGGGCATCGTCCATATCATCGGTCCGGAGCAGGGCTTTACCTTGCCCGGCATGACCATCGTCTGCGGTGACAGCCACACCTCGACCCACGGTGCTTTCGGCGCGCTGGCGCACGGCATCGGCACCTCGGAGGTCGAGCATGTGCTGGCGACGCAGACGCTGATCCAGCGCAAGGCCAAGAACATGCTGGTGCGCGTCGACGGCCAGTTGCCTGATGGCGTCACCGCCAAGGACATCATCCTCGCCATCATCGGCGAGATCGGCACCGCCGGCGGCACCGGCTATGTCATCGAATATGCCGGCGAGGCGATCCGTGCGCTGTCGATGGAAGGCCGCATGACGATCTGCAACATGTCGATCGAGGGCGGCGCGCGCGCCGGTCTGATCGCCGCCGACGAGACGACTTTCGCCTATGTCAAGGACAAGCCGCGCGCCCCGAAAGGCGCGGCCTGGGATGCGGCGCTCGAATACTGGAAGACGCTGCAGTCCGACGAGGGCGCGCATTTCGACAAGTTGATCGTGCTCGACGCGGCCAAGCTGCCGCCGATCGTCTCGTGGGGCTCCTCGCCCGAGGATGTCGTGTCGGTGCAAGGTATCGTGCCGAACCCGGACGACATCACCGATGAAAACAAGCGCACCTCCAAGCAGCGCGCGCTCGACTATATGGGGCTGACGCCGGGCACCAAGATCACCGATATATCGCTTGACCGCGTCTTCATCGGCTCCTGCACCAACGGCCGCATCGAGGACCTGCGCGCCGTCGCCAAGGTGGTCGAAGGCAAGACAGTCAGCCCGCATGTCGATGCGATGATCGTGCCGGGCTCCGGCTTGGTCAAGGAACAGGCGGAGGCCGAAGGCCTCGACAAGATCTTCGTCGCCGCCGGTTTTGACTGGCGCGAGCCGGGCTGCTCGATGTGCCTTGCCATGAACGACGACCGGCTGAAGCCGCATGAACGCTGCGCCTCGACCTCGAACCGCAATTTCGAGGGCCGGCAAGGCTTCAAGGGCCGCACCCATCTGGTGTCGCCGGCGATGGCGGCGGCGGCGGCGATCGCTGGCCACTTCGTCGACATCCGCGAGTGGAAATAGCGCACAGCTTCCAGCTGCGAATGCATGCCAGGCCCCGGAGCTTTGCGGCTCCGGGGCCTTTTTTCATCCACCCGAACGCATATTCGATTTTGCTTAACCGCTTGTTTGGGCTTGCGCCCTAAGCTCTTCCCTGACGTAAGCGAGGGGAAGTCACAGTCCTTTGGACACCGGCCTGTTGATAGCGCTGCTCAATCCGACGATCGCGCTGGCGCTCGGCGCGGCCTTCCTCGTGCTTTGGTCATATCAGCGCCACCGCCCTTACCTCGCCGTGCTGGCGACCAGCTACAGTCTCTCGGCGGCCGGCTTCCTGCTGCAGTATTTCACCTTGCCCATCGGCATGCCGCTGACCAAGGTGACGTCGAACATCTGCTTCGCCGTTGCCGCCTGCTGCCTGTCCAGCGCCGTCATCCACCGCTATGGCCGCAAGGTACCCTATGTGGGGATCGGCGTGCTGGCCGGCGGTGGCCTGGCCACGTTGTGCTGGTTCCTGTTCGTCGTGCCGGATCTCACCTGGCGCATCCTGGCGATGAATTTCGCTTTCGGCGGGATCAGTCTTCTGGTCGCCGCCGAACTGCGCCCGGTGCGCCGCAACGGGCCGACCGAAAACATCCTGTTCGTGCTGTCGCTGCTGTCGGGCCTGAACTTCTTCGTGCGCACCCTTGTCGTCGTCATCGCGCACGGACCCTTCACCAGCTATGACGGGTTCTACGGCTCGTCCTACTGGACGACGGCGCTGCTGTCGCACGCACTGCTGTCGCTGCTCATTGCGCTCTGCCTGTTCTCCGCCGCAGCACTCGACGTGCTGAAAGCGCTGAAGACCGAGACCTACACCGACCCGCTTTCGGGCCTTCTCAATCGCCGTGGTTTCGAGGAGCGAGGCATGCTGCTGCTGCGGCACTGCGCCACCGCCCGCTTCCCGGTTGCGCTGGTGCTGGCCGATCTCGATCATTTCAAGGCGCTCAACGACGTGCACGGGCATGCCGCGGGCGATCGCGTGATCGCCGACTTCGCCAGCAAGCTTCGCTTGGCCGCCGGCGCGCGCGGCGTTGCCGGGCGTATCGGCGGCGAGGAGTTTGCCGTGCTGCTGCCACTCAGCGATCTCGCCGCGGCGCGGCTGTTCGCCGAGGCGGTGAGAACGGTCTATTCGGCCGGCCATGTCGACGGGCTTCCTGCCGGCACAAAGGTAACGGCCAGCTTCGGCGTGGCAGCCCGCAGCGGCGACGAGGTCCTGGAGCCGCTGATGCGGCGTGCCGACGACGCGCTATACAAGGCCAAGAAGAATGGCCGTGACAGCGTGCGCCTGTCCTACGAGCGGCCGGAAACGGTGTTCGTGCCGGAACCGCTCAAGGCGGGATGATCATGCCCGGCCGGGCCAGCGTTAACGTCTTCTTCGCCCGTCGATGCTTAGCTGTCGGGGCGGGTGCGGGAAGAACATGAGCGGCGCCAATTTCATCCTGCTGATCAATCTGGCGGTTGCCGGCCTGCTGGCGACATCCTTCCTGGCGGTCGCGTTGCATGAGACCGGCCGCGCCGCGCCACGCTGGCTGGCGTTCGGCTATCTCCTGGGCGTGGTCTATTTCGCAATCGAATTCAGCATCCCCGCTTTCGACAATGCGCGGCCGGTGGTCGTCGCTGCCTTCGCCGTCTTCCTTGGCGCCACCATCGCCTTCAACGGCGGGCTTGCGCACAAATACGGCGTGGCGCCGCCATGGGCGCCAATGCTGTTCTTCCTGCTCGCCACCGCCGTCGCGGTGTATGTCGTGCAGGACCTGCCGCGCCAGTCGCTGCCCCGCATGATGGCCTATCAGCTTCCCTATGCAGTCATGCAGTTCATCGGTCTCGCGATCGTCTGGTCGTCGAGGCAAAGGCGCGCCCGCCTCGATCGCATTTTGATGGCGGTCCTCGCGGCCAGCGGGCTGCAGTTTGCGTCAAAGCCGTTCATCGCGCATGCGCTCGGCGGCTGGGGCGCCAACCCGCAGGCCTATGTGCAAAGCAGCTACGCGCTGGTGTCGCAGTCGCTCGGCACCGTCTTCGGCCTGGCGCTGGCGCTGCTGATGCTGGCCATCCTGGTTCGCGACGTGCTTGCCGAGGTGACGTCGAGGTCGGAGACGGACACGCTGTCGCGCCTGCTCAACCGTGGCGGCTTCACCCGCCACGCGGAACTGGCGGTGCTTGGCGCGATGCGGCAAGGCGTGCCGGTCGCGCTGGTCATCGCCGACCTTGATCACTTCAAGAGCGTCAACGACAGTTTCGGCCATGCGTCGGGCGACCGGGTGATCGAGACTTTCGCCGGCTTCCTGCGCGAGGCCGCCGCCGGTCACCATGTCGCCGGCCGCATCGGCGGCGAGGAGTTCGCCATCATCCTGCCGGGAACCAACCTTGCCGCCGCCCGGCTGTTCGCCGAGGGCACACGCAGCGCTTTCGGTGCGCTGCCCATCGACGGGCTGCCGGCGGACAATCGTTGCACCGCGAGCTTCGGCGTCGCCGAACTTCATCCGAGCGAAGATTTTGCCGAGCTGATGCGGCGCGCGGACCAGGCACTCTATCAGGCGAAGAATGCCGGGCGCGATTGCGTGCGGGTGTCGGCCGGGCCGGCCGGCGAACGAGTGGCTGCGGCCAGCGCTGGTTAGATCCGCATCAGCGGCAGGGGCTGAGTTCGGGCATCTCGCCGTCGGAAAGGCCGTACATATAGCTGCGACCCTTCACGAACACTGGCGGCCGGTAGCAGTCGCTGGAGCCTGATATCTCGTCCGATTCATTCTCGTAGATTACCTTGGGCTGACCGGCGCTGGTGTAGTCGGACAGTTGCTTGGCCAATTTGCCTTCGCCGACCAGGATGCGCTTGTAGCCGGCGGCGCTGTCGATGACGAGATTGCCGAACGAATCGGCGTAGACACGGTCCTGATGACGTGCGCCGGCGAGGGCTGGCGCTGCCAAGCCAACGACGGAAGCCGCCACCATGAGCGCCGCAAAGCGCATTCTTCCCGAGTTCGAACGCATGGCGTCCTCCTTTGTTTAGAGGAAAGCCTCCTCGAATCAGAAATTAACCTTTTCTTAACCTTTGTTAAGAGGCTGGCGCGTTTCGCGGCGAGGTCTCGGCAAACATGGTTAATATCCGACTGGGTGGAAAACCCGGCGGCCATCTTTCGGCCATGCTTGGCCGCACCATTGCGGCCGGCGTTGAGTTCGGCGTCGACCTTGATCTTAGCGATGCATCGCGGCCAGTTTTGCCGCGCGGGAGGGACAGCACATGGCGTTGCGTCGGACGTTTCAGGTGACGCTTGCCCTTTCGCCGCTCATGGTCGCCATGGCCTGCGTGCCGCAGAATAATTCTCCGAAAGCCGCCGTCACCGACGTCTCCGCGCCGCAGCCGCGCACCGCGACCTACACGTGCGCCGATGGCGGCAAGATGACCATCGAGAATCTCGGCACCTCGGTGCGCGTTCTCGGTGCCGACGGAGTCAGCGAAGATCTGCCGGCCTCGCCCGCCAATCAACACAGCCGCTTCGGCCAGGAGCATGACGCGATTGTGATCGATGGCCGCGAGGCGCTGGTCATGAAGGCCGGCTCCACGCCCGTGACCTGCACCCGCTAGCCGAAACGGCAGATGCCATGCGCATGCTGCACTGCAGCGATACCGAGCCGGCTGCAGCCTCCAGCCCCTAATCGATTGAAGCCCAAGCCTGCCTTTAAGTCAGACTAAATTACGTTTTCGAAACGGTTTTCTGGCTTTGACGCGGTGCAAAAAGAGCATTAGAAACCGGCTGTCCGAAGTCGCAACCGAAAGCGGCAATGCCGCATTTCCACCTGAGGCTCCAGGGACGCCGAACTGGGGGAGCCATGAGCAAATCACCAGCCACCCGCGAATTTGCCAGACGTGAACGGCCACTTTCGCCGCACCTGACCGTGTACCGGCCTCCGATCACCATGACGATGTCGATCATTCATCGCATCACCGGTGGCGCGCTTTATTTTGGCACGCTGCTGGTCGCTCTGTGGCTGATGGCGGCGGCGAGCTCGCAGGCGACGTTCGACTGGGTCAACTGGGCCTTCGGCAGCTGGCTCGGCCGGCTCATCCTGTTCGGCTACACCTGGGCGCTGATGCACCACATGCTGGGTGGCGTACGTCATCTGGTATGGGATACCGGCGCCGGCTTGGAGAAGCACACGGCCTCGAAGATCGCCTGGGCGACACTGGCCGGCTCGATCCTGCTCACGCTGCTGATCTGGATTGCCGGCTACATGGCGCGGGGAGCCTGATCATGAGCACTGGAAAGACCGATATGCGCACGCCGCTGGCGAAAGTCCGCGGCCTCGGTTCGGCCCGCGAGGGCACCGGGCATTTCTGGCGCCAGCGCCTCACCGCGATCGCCAACATCCCGCTGACGCTGTTCTTCGTCGGCTTCCTCATCGCGCTCAACGGCGCCGGCTATGCCGACGTGCGGGCAGCGCTCGCCAATCCGTTCGTGGCGCTGGTGCTGGCCCTGGTGCTCATCTCCGGGCTCATCCATATGCGGCTCGGCATGCAGGTGATCATCGAGGATTACGTACATGGCGAAGGCATGAAGCTGGCGCTGATCGCGCTCAATACGTTTTTCACCATAGCGGTTGGCGTCGCCTCGATCTTCGCCCTGCTCAAGCTGGCATTCGGAGGCTGAGTTGGCCAAGGACGCAAAAACCGCCAACACCGGTTCCGCCTACACCTATGTCGACCACAAATTCGATGTGGTCGTCGTCGGCGCTGGGGGCGCGGGCCTGCGGGCCACGCTTGGAATGGCCGAACAGGGTCTGCGCACCGCTTGTATCTCCAAAGTGTTCCCGACCCGCTCGCACACGGTGGCGGCGCAGGGTGGCATTGCCGCGTCGCTGTCCAACATGGGCCCCGATTCCTGGCAGTGGCACATGTACGACACGGTCAAGGGTTCGGACTGGCTGGGCGACGTCGACGCCATGGAATATCTGGTGCGCGAAGCGCCGGCGGCGGTCTACGAGCTCGAACATTACGGCGTGCCGTTCTCGCGCACCGAAGAGGGCAAGATTTACCAGCGGCCGTTCGGCGGCCACATGATGAATTACGGCGACGGTCCGCCGGTGCAGCGCACCTGTGCAGCCGCCGACCGCACCGGCCACGCCATCCTGCACACGCTCTACGGCCAGTCGCTGAAGAACAACGCGCAGTTCTTCATCGAGTATTTCGCGCTCGACCTGATCATGGAGCCAGACGGCACCTGCACCGGCGTCGTCGCCTGGAACCTCGACGACGGCACCATCCACCGCTTCTCGGCCAAGATGGTGGTGCTGGCGACCGGCGGCTACGGCCGTGCCTATTTCTCGGCCACCTCGGCGCACACCTGCACCGGCGATGGCGGCGGCATGGCGGCGCGCGCCGGCTTTCCGCTGCAGGACATGGAGTTCGTGCAGTTCCACCCGACCGGCATCTATGGCGCCGGCTGCCTGATCACCGAAGGCGCGCGCGGCGAGGGCGGCTATCTCGTCAATTCCGAGGGCGAGCGCTTCATGGAACGCTACGCGCCGTCGGCCAAGGACCTTGCCTCGCGCGACGTCGTCTCGCGCTGCATGACGCTGGAAATCCGCGAAGGGCGCGGCGTCGGCAAGAAGAAGGACCACATCTTCCTGCACCTCGACCACCTCGATCCGGCGGTGCTGCATGAGCGGCTGCCGGGCATTTCGGAATCGGCGAAGATCTTTGCCGGCGTCGACCTGACCAAGGAGCCGATCCCGGTGCTGCCGACGGTGCACTACAATATGGGTGGCGTGCCAACCAATTACTGGGGCGAGGTGCTCAACCCGACGCCGAGGAGCCCGGACAAGGTGTCGCCCGGCCTGATGGCTGTCGGCGAAGCCGGCTGCGCCTCGGTGCACGGCGCCAACCGGCTGGGTTCGAACTCGCTGATCGATCTGGTCGTGTTCGGCCGCGCGGCGGCGATCCGGGCCGGCCAGGTCATCGACCGCAAGTCGGCAATCCCGGCACCCAATGAAGCCTCTGTCGAAAAGATCATGGACCGCTTCGACCGTCTGCGCCACGCCAACGGCTCGACGCCGACGGCGGTGCTGCGCGAGAAGATGCAGAAGGCGATGCAGGAAGACGCGGCGGTGTTCCGCACGCAGGAATCGTTGGAAAACGGCTGCAAGCGCATTTCGCAGATCTGGGGTGAGCTCAAGGACGTCAAAGTGTTCGACCGCTCGATGATCTGGAATTCGGATCTGGTCGAGACGCTGGAGCTGGAAAACCTGATGGCCAATGCCATCACCACGGTCTATGGCGCCGAGGCGCGCAAGGAGAGCCGTGGCGCGCATGCGCGCGAAGATTTTTCAGCCCGCGACGACAAGGTCTGGCGCAAGCACACGCTGGCGCGGCTCAGCGAAGACGGCAAGGTGACGCTCTCGTACCGGCCGGTGCACACCGAGCCGCTTTTGGCGGAAAAGGACGGCGGCATCAGCCTCGCCAAGATCGCACCCAAGGCACGGGTGTACTGACGATGGCGATGGCGGCCTTGGGATATTCCGGCACGCCCCTTCCGGCCAAGCTCGGCCTGAAGGACGGCATGACCGCCGCCTTTATCGCACTGCCATCGGAACTCGACGACCTGACCGGCGCCGTGGTCTTTGCCGATGTCGACCGGCTGGCCGATTGGTCCAGTATTTCAGGAACGACCCTGAAATACGACGCCGTTCATGCCTTCACCCGGCAGCGGGTCGAGATCGAGGATCGCCTCGGCGATGTCGAGGCTGCGATCAAGCGCGATGGCATGGTCTGGGTGTCCTGGCCGAAGAAGGCATCGAAAGTGCCGACCGACGTCACCGAGGGCGTCGTTCGCGCCGAGGCGCTGAAGCTCGACCTGGTCGATGTGAAAGTCGCCGCCGTGAATGAAATCTGGTCCGGGCTGAAGCTCGTCATCCGAAAGGACCGCAGGTAATGGTCGAACTGACGCTCCCCAAGAACTCGCAGATCAAGCAGGGCAAGACCTGGCCGAAGCCGGAAGGCGCCACCAATTTGCGCGAATACCGCATCTATCGCTGGTCGCCGGACGATGACGAGAATCCGCGCATCGACACCTATTTCGTCGACATGGACGATTGCGGGCCGATGGTGCTCGACGCGCTGCTCTGGATCAAGAACAAGATCGACCCGACGCTGACCTTGCGCCGCTCCTGCCGCGAGGGCATTTGCGGCTCCTGCGCCATGAACATCGATGGTTCCAACACGCTCGCCTGCACAAAGGGCTGCGACGACATTTCCGGCGCCGTCAAGGTCTACCCGCTGCCGCATATGCAGGTGGTCAAGGATCTGGTACCCGACCTCACCAATTTCTATGCCCAGCACGCCTCGATCCAACCGTGGCTGAAGACGGTGTCTCCGGAGCCGGCCAAGGAATGGTTGCAGAGCCATGAGGACCGTGAAAAGCTGGATGGCCTCTACGAGTGCATCCTGTGCGCCTGCTGTTCGACATCGTGCCCGAGCTACTGGTGGAACGGCGACCGCTATCTCGGCCCGGCCACGCTATTGCAGGCCTATCGCTGGCTGATCGATTCGCGCGACGAGGCCAAGGGCGAGCGGCTCGACAATCTCGAAGACCCGTTCCGGCTCTATCGCTGCCACACCATCATGAACTGTGCGCAGACCTGCCCCAAGGGCCTCAACCCCGCCAAGGCGATCGCCGAGATCAAGAAGATGATGGTGGAGCGGCGGGTTTAGGCATCTGGATGGAGCCGCTGCCTGCTGATTTCTCGCCGGACGCCGTCGCGGCGATTTGTGCTCGTCTCGACTTGGTGCGAACACAACGGGTAAGAATCCTGTTCGCCATTGAAAGCGGCAGTCGCGCTTGGGGGTTCCCGTCTCCCGACAGCGACTATGACTGCCGCTTCGTCTATGTCAGGCGTGTGTCCGACCATCTCGTGCTGGAGCAGGCACGCGACGTGATCGAGTTTCCCATCGAAAGTGAAATCGATGCCGGCGGCTGGGATCTGCGCAAGGCCTTGCTGCTCGCGCTCGGCGGCAACGCGGTCATCGTCGAATGGGCAAAGTCGCCAATCGTCTACGAGGAGGTCGCGGGATTTCGCCGGCGCCTTCTCGACCTGCTGGCCGAAATCGTCGATCCGGCAAAAGTGTCGCGCCACTATCTCGGCCTCGCGCGTTCGCATGTCACGAAGATCGGCAGCTTTTCCGGCGAGGTGAAGCTGAAGAAGCTGTTTTACCTCATTCGCCCGCTGGTGGCCCTGGACTGGATGGAGCAGCACGGCTTTGCCAGCCTGCCTCCGATGAACCTTGGCGAGTGCCTCGGTCAGACCGAAGTGCCCACGCAGGCAAGCGACGAAATCCGCAGCCTGATCGACCGGAAAAGCCAGACGCGAGAGATGGGGTCCGGTCTCATCCCGACCGCAATCGCGCGCTATCTTGAGGCACGCTATGGTCATCACGAAATGAACCTTGCTGGCGTGGTCCGTGATGAGGCCCGTCAGGCGCGGAACCGTGCTCTTGCAACCGAGTTTTACCGCCGGGAGGCTGAACTTCAATGAGCGACGACCTTCCCATTCTCTCCCCCATCGAAGCGCGCGTGCTCGGTTGCTTGATCGAGAAAAAGGAGCTGACGCCGGACGTCTATCCGCTGACGCTCAACGGCGCGCATGCCGCCGCCAACCAGAAGACGGCGCGCGAACCGGTGATGGCGGCCGAGCTTGTCGAGGTCAGGCGGGCGCTGAGCCAGCTGGAGCAGAAGGGCCTGGTCCGGCAGGTCTTCGCTTCGCGCGTCGAGCGCTACGAGCACCTGGTGGCGCAGCGTTTCTCGCTGACCACGGCGCAGATCGCGCTGATCGGCCTGATGCTCCTGCGCGGTGCGCAGACGGCGCATGAATTGCTGGCGCGCGCCGAGCGCATGGCGCGGTTTTCGTCGATCGATGCGCTGCGCACCGACCTCGACCTGCTGATCGGCCGCAGGCCACCGCTGGTCATGCTGATCGAGCGTGGACCCGGCCAGCGCGAGGAGCGTTTTGTGCATCTGCTCAGCGGGACGCCGCAGATCGCGGCCACCGCCGTGCATCACGCCCCATCGGGCGCTTCATCGGCATCCGGCCTCGAAGAGCGCATCAGTGCGCTCGAGGAAGAAGTCGCAAGACTGCGCGCCCGCATCGAGGCGTTGACCGGCGAAGGGAGCTGACAATTATTTGAGACACTGGCGAAGGATCCCGACGCTCGTTCTCCGCCCTTCACAATCTCTGCCTTTCGCCATTGAGGATCGCCACAAATAGAAACGCCGGCCCTGAGGCCGGCGTTTCCTGGTACGAGGTCGTTTTTCGTTCAACCGAGCTTGGCGTCGAGCGACACTTTTATGGCGCCGAGTGCCTTGGAGACCGGGCATTCGGCCTTGGCCTTCTCGGCCAATTCCTTGAATTTCGCCGCATCGATGCCCGGCACCTTACCGACCACCGTGAGGGCGCTGCCGGTGATCCCCGTGCCTGGGACCAGCGTCACCACGGCTTTGGCGTCGAGTTCGGTGGCTGGCGTGCCGTTTTCGGCCAGGAAATGCGAGAACTGCATGGCAAAGCAGCCGGCGTGTGCAGCGGCGATCAGCTCTTCCGGATTGGTGCCGGATTTGCCGCTTTCATCCTCGAAGCGCGCCTTGAACGAATAGGGCGTGCCCTTCAGGGTCCCGCTTTGGCTGTCGAGCGTGCCTTTGCCCTCTTTCAGATTGCCTTTCCAGACGGCGTTTGCGGTGCGGTCCATGAATTCCTCCTTGGTTGTCGTGGCTGGGTGCCGAGGCTTGGCCCGGCGTCCGGTCAACTATAGCGCGAGCGGACGCGAAGGCCACTGCGCTCTTTGTGCCATTGCACGCTGTCGACAGCGATGGCTTCGATTTCTTTGAAAAAAATGCGCGTGCAAAAATGTCGACTTCGATCCGCCTCGCCCGTCCTGCGGGCGGCCACGCAAGTGATGGCCGGATGGAGGATCATATGGATATGTTGTTTTGTGCGCACTGGAAGAAAGACGGCCGCAGATCGGGCGGGCACGAGGCCGACTGGATGCACCAGCCAGCGCCCGCGTTTGGCCGGTTTCTGGCGGCGGTTGCCATCATCGGGGTTGCGGTGTGCATTCTCGACCATGCGGCGGCAGGCAAGAGCCGGGCCGACGTGCCTGTCGCCTCGTCACAGCATGGGAGCTGGAAATGAAATATGTTTGCCTGGTCTATGGTGAGGAAAAGGATCTTCACGCGCTGACCCCGGCAGGGTCGGCCAAGCTCGACGCCGATTCGCTGGCCTATGACCGATTGCTGGAACAAAAAGGCCTGCTGATCGTCGCCCAGGCGTTGCAGTCGGTGACGTCAGCCAAAACCGTGCGCCGGCGCAAGGGCAAGCGGCTGGTCACCGACGGTCCCTTCGCCGAGACCAAGGAACAATTGCTTGGTTTCGTCATGATCGAGGCGGGAAATCTCGAAGAGGCGCTGGACATTGCCGCCGGCATTCCGCTGGCCGAATTCGGCACCATCGAGGTTCGGGCGATCTACGAGATACCGGGGTCATAAAGTCCCGCCACGCATTGCAGCGACCTGGAACCCGGGCGTGCGGTTGAGCGAACGTCCTGGTTCATTCCGTGCGCAACTTTTGCGTGTTGAAGCAAGGCAAGAGTTCTCCTATCGTCGCCGGGATCTTGGGGGATGTCGGCATGCCGTTCTTGATTGCTATCCTTGGCGCGTTGGGTGCGGCGGCGTTCTGGTGGTACCGGATGAAAGCGATGAATGAGGCCGCGCGCGACGTTGCCGATGTCATCGGCCGGGTTCAGGGCTCCGTGCGCCGCAAGAAGCTGCGCAAGCAGGCGGCCTTGTCGCCGCTGACGGCGATCGACGATCCGGTGGTGGCCGCGGCGACGCTGATCACCGCCATCGTGTCCGAGGATGGGCCCGTGCTGCCGCAGCGCGAAGCTGTCATTCGCGCCGTGATTTCGGAAATCGCCGACAAGAAGAAGACCGACGAGGCGGTGATCTACGCCAAATGGGCCGCGTCACAGATCGACGACACCACTGTTGTCATCGACAAGCTAGCGCCGTTCCTGCGTGATCGGCTCGATGTGGCCGAGCGAAACGATCTGCTGCAGATGGTCAACCGCGCCGCACAAGGCGGCGAGAAACGCCTCGAAATTTCCGACCAGCGCATATTGCGGCTGCGGCAGAAGCTGGGTTTCGAAGTGAACTAGCGACAAGGTTTAGATCGCCTCGCCTTTCAACAGTCTTGGCGTGCTGGCGGAAAGCCCGGACGCCTGGCGAATAAAAAACTCCTTCAGGCGCGGCATGCGCTCGACGAGACCGAGACCGATGTCACGGACGGTGCGCAGCGGGCCGATGTCGTTGGAGAACAGCCGGTTCAGGACGTCGGTGGTGACGCCCATCTGCACGGTGTCGAAGCGCCGCCACTGCTGGTAGCGTTCGAGCACGTCGAGCGCACCGATGTCCTGGCCGAGGCGGTCGGCCTCGACGATCACTTCGGCCAAAGCGGCGACATCCTTGAAGCCGAGATTGAGGCCCTGGCCGGCGATCGGGTGGATGCCGTGGGCGGCATCGCCGGCGAGCGCAATGCGCGGCGCGACGAAGGCGCGCGCGATGGTCAGGCCGAGCGGCCAGGCGCGCGGCTTGTCGGCGACGCGGATTTCGCCAAGCTTCAGGCTGAAGCGCTGTTCGAGTTCGTGTTCGAAGACGAGATCGTCACCGGCAACCAGCTTCTCGGCATCGGGCGTGCGCTCGACCCAGACGATCGACGAGCGGTTGGTGCCGTCCTCGCCGGGTTTCAGCGGCAGCGTGGCGAACGGGCCGGCGGGGAGGAAATGCTCCTCGGCGCGGCCATTGTGCGGGCGTTCATGCGCCACGGTGCAGACGATGCCGGACTGGCCATATTCCCACTTCACCGTCTTGATGCCGGCCATGTCGCGCAGCTTCGAGTTGACGCCGTCGGCGGCAACCAGCAGCCGGGCCTTCAGCGTCGCACCGTCGGCAAGATGCACGGTGATGCCGGCGCCATTGGTCTCGAAACCCTGCACGGCGACGCCTTCGATAATGTCGATGCCGAGCTTTTCGGCGCTGGCCCGCAAGGCGCCGTTCAGCGCCCGGTTGGCGACCATATGCGCAAAGGGCTCGCCCGGCGCGACCTCGCCGTCGAAGGTCAGGAAGACCGGACGCACCGGGTCGGAGGTCCGCGAATCGGTGATGATCATCTCGGTGATCGCCTGTGCCTGCGGCGCGATCTCGGCCCACACGCCGAGCTGGTCGAGCATGCGGCAGGCGGCGGCTGCAATGGCCGATGCGCGGCCATCCCTTTGCCAGACGCCAGCGGGCGCGGCATCGACGAGAGCCACGGCGAGGCCCGGACGCGCCTGCTTCAGCGAGACGGCCGCGGCAAGGCCGACATAGCCGGCGCCGGCGACCAGAACATCGAGCCCGGACCTGGTTTTCGCGTCCGCCTTGCGTTCCATCTTCTTCGCTCCTTGCGCTCAGACCAGGTGGTGCGCCCTTGACTGCCTGTCCGTCCTGTCGGAAACCGCCATAACACTTCTGCGGCGAGGGCGCGAAATATGACGGCAGCCATGGACGAGCTTCTCGGCATTCTCGACCTCGAGAAGCTGGAACACAATCTGTATCGTGGTCGCAGCCCGTTGCTCGACTGGCAGCGCGTCTTCGGCGGCCAGACCATCGCCCAGGCGCTGGTGGCGGCGCAGCGAACCGTCGATCCCGATCGCCACGTGCATTCGCTGCACGGCTATTTCATGCGCCCCGGCGACACCAAGGTGCCGATCGTCTACGAGGTCGACCGCATCCGCGACGGCGGCTCCTTCACCACGCGCCGCGTGGTGGCGATCCAGCACGGCCAGGCGATCTTTTCGCTGGAAGCTTCGTTCCAGCAGGACGAGGTCGGTCTCGAACATCAGGTGCCGATGCCGCAGGACGTACCGGCGCCGGACACATTGCTGTCGCAGCGCGAATTGCTGGGCAAGTTCGGCGAAGCGGTGCCCGAAGGCATCAAGCGCTACTGGGAGCGCGACCGGCCGATCGAGATGAAGCCGGTGATGCTGAAGCACTACACCAGCCGCGAAAAGCTGGAGCCGAAGCAGAACATCTGGATCCGCACGACCGGTCCGGTGCCGGCGGATCGTGCCACCCAGGCGGCGGTGCTCGCCTATCTTTCCGACATGACGCTGCTCGACACGTCGACCTTCGCGCATGGCCGCGCCATCTTCGATCGCGATATCCAGGCGGCGAGCCTCGATCACGCCATGTGGTTCCATCGCAGCCATCCGCTCGACGACTGGATGCTCTACACGCAAGACAGCCCGTCGACACAAGGGTCGCGCGGCTTTACGCGCGGCTCGCTGTTTGCCCGCGACGGCACGCTGATCGCCTCGGTTGCGCAGGAAGGGCTGATCCGGCTCAAGCGATCGCCTGCATAGTAGGCAATTTGAGAAAATTGCCTAATTTTTAAGCAGCCGCTTTGCCGGCGTTGCGTGCACGTCGCCGAGATGGTCGCTTCAATTCCTTTGTTTACAACAGGTTAACACCCTGCTTCGGCAATTGGCACGGAGCTTGAATCCTCGTGGGCACTCTCCGGCTCTTTGGGATCGGTGAAGTCGTGCAAACGCGGGGGACCGCAACAGCAAAGGGTGAAACCTTATGAAAATCGTGATGGCAATCATCAAGCCGTTCAAGCTCGACGAGGTACGCGAAGCGCTTACTGCCGTCGGCATCCAGGGCCTGACCGTCACCGAAGTCAAAGGCTACGGGCGTCAGAAAGGGCATACGGAAATCTATCGCGGAGCGGAATACGCGGTCAGCTTCCTGCCGAAGATCAAGATCGAAGTCGCTGTCAGTGCGGACCTGGTCGACAAGGCCGTCGAGGCCATCACCGCGGCCGCCAAGACCGGTCAGATCGGCGACGGCAAGATCTTCGTTTTCGGCATCGACCAGGCGGTGCGCATCCGCACCGGCGAAACAGACACCGACGCGCTCTGAGCGGCGAACACGTATTCCAATGGAGAGTTCAATGAATATTCCTTCCACCTTGAAGAAGACGGGACGCGCCGCCCTTTTGGGTTCGCTCGCTCTCGCAGCATTGGGCACGGTCGCCGCCTTCGCGCAGGAAGCGGCTCCGGCCGCGGCGGCGGCTGCACCGGCTGCTGCCCCCACCCCGGTGCTCGACACCGGCAACACCGCCTGGATGCTGACCTCGACGGCCCTCGTGCTGATGATGACCATCCCGGGTCTGGCGCTGTTCTACGGCGGCATGGTGCGCAAGAAGAACGTGCTCGCCACCATCATGCAGAGCTTTGCCATCACCTGCCTGGTAACGGTGTTGTGGTTCATGTTCGGCTATTCGCTGGCGTTTTCCGACGGCGGCGGCATGAATGCCTATCTCGGCGGCACCTCGAAATTCTTCCATCACGGCATCACCACCTCCTCGCTGTGGCTGCCGGGCGTCGCGAACATTCCTGAATTCGTCTTCTCGATGTTCCAGATGACCTTCGCCATCATCACCCCGGCGCTGATTGCCGGCGCCTTCGCCGAACGTTTCAAATTCTCGGCGCTGCTGATCTTCATGGCGCTGTGGCTGCTCGTCGTCTACGTGCCGATCGCGCATTGGGTCTGGGGTGGCGGATTCCTCGGCACGGCCGGCGTGCTCGACTTCGCCGGCGGTACGGTCGTCCATATCAACGCCGGTGTCGCCGGCCTCGTCTGCGCGCTGGTTCTCGGCAAGCGTGAGGGCTACGGCACCACCAACATGGCGCCGCACAACCTCGTTTACTCGGTGATCGGCGCTTCGCTGCTGTGGGTCGGCTGGTTCGGCTTCAACGCCGGTTCGGAACTCGCGGCCGACGGCCTTGCTGGCGCCGCCATGCTCAACACCCAGGTTGCCACCGCGGCTGCGGCGCTGGCCTGGATGTTCGCCGAATGGATCGTCGCCAAGAAGCCCTCCGTGCTCGGCATCATCTCGGGCGCCGTCGCCGGCCTGGTTGCGGTGACGCCGGCCTCGGGTTTCGTCAACCCGACCGGCGCCTTCATCGTCGGCATCGTTGCCGGCGTCGTCTGCTACCTCTCGGCGGTCAAGGTCAAGCACATGTTCGGCTATGACGACTCGCTCGACGCCTTTGGCGTGCACGGCGTCGGCGGCATCATCGGCGCCCTGCTCACCGGCGTGCTGGCCGATCCGGCGATCAACAGCCTGTCGTCGGGTGCTTCGCTCGGCAAGCAGATCTATGGCGTCGCCGTCACCATCGTGTGGACGGCCATCGCCACCTTCGTGATCCTCTACATCGTCAAGGCGCTGGTCGGCCTGCGTCCGACGACCCAGGAAGAGGTCGAAGGCCTCGACATCTCCCAGCATGGCGAAGTGGTGCCGTAGGGCCAGCTTAGCCAACGGGGCCGGCGGAACCCTCCTCCCGCCGGCCCCCTTGTTTCGCAGTTTCCAACGGAAAGCCGCTGCACGTTTTCCTGGAATTGCTTTGAAAAGATCCCGTCGTGACGCTCCCGAAAGGAGTTCACGCATTGAGGCCCGGATCACGTCCGGGCCTCTTTTTTTTGGTCGCGAAGCCGCGCTGGGAAAGACGTTTCTATCCGCCGGCGCCGTCGTCCATCATGGTGTTTGTCAGCGCCTCATAGGCCCTGCTGCATGTCAGCGAATGAGGGCAATTCCTGACAATCAGCACAGGCGCCACCGTCAGGACCGCCGCGATCAGAATCTGCAGGCCGAGACCCGGCACCGCAAACCCCTTACCGAAAACACCCCTGTACAGAAAATACAGGCCTTGCATCAGGCAGGCCGTGGCGAGGATGTGCAGGAGCGGGCCGGTCGCCCTGGCAAAGGGCGTCACATAGCCATCCGGGAAGCCCACCATGCCGAGGTCGACAAACCAGTGAAGGGCGAGCAGGAGACTGAGCCCTGCCCAGGCCAGAACCGCCACGCGAAGGATGACAGATTGCATGCCCCTACCCAAATTGGTGGCCCTGCGGCTCGGGTCGCTTTCGTCGGGCAGCAAGCGGCTCAACCGGCGGTAACGAGGTTTGATCATCTCAACCTCTTATAGTTAATGCGCCCTTAACCTTCCCGCCGATAGTCTGAGACCCGAATCTGCCGGAGTGCGCCACGCACCCGCACGAAGCAATGACAGACGGGGAAGAGCATGCGTTCAGGGGCTTCAGCACCGCTCGCGCTGGCCGATACGGGGCACGGCATCCAGGCGTTCGCGCGGCGTCAGGTCGGGCGGCTGGTCGGTGCCGGACTGTTCGTGCTGGCCGCCTTCGGTGTCGCCAGCCTGGCCACCTGGAACGTCGCCGATCCGAGCTTCTCCCACGCGACGAACAACACCGTCACCAATGCCATGGGCTATGCAGGTGCTGTGTTCTCCGACCTTGCCATGCAGTTCTTCGGCCTGGCCGCCGTCGCGGCACTGGTTCCGACCGTCATCTGGGGCTTCCTGCTGTTTTCCGCGCGCGGCGTCGACAGGCTGCCCAGGCGCGGGCTGTCCTGGTTCGGTTTCGCGCTGCTGGCCGCCGCCATGGCCGGCTGCGTGGTGCCGCCCAAGACCTGGCCGCTGCCCACCGGCCTCGGCGGCGTGTTCGGCGACATGGTGCTGAAAATCCCCGGCGTTGTCATAGGCGGCTATCCGACTGGGCTGTTCGCCAGCATCATCGCCATCTTGCTGGCCGCACCGGCGCTGTGGCTTTTCGCCCACGGTTCGGCGCTGATCGGACGCAAGAACGGCTTCGCCGTGATGGAGGACGAGCCTGCCGCCGATCCGCGCGAGGACGATCTTTTGTTCGACAATGACGAGGATGAAGGCGACGAGGGCATCCTGGCACTCGGCGCGATCACCCACTGGTGGCTGTCGCTGCGCGCCTGGATGCACCGCCGCGCCGTGCGCCGCAGGCAGGAGCGGGACGAGTACGAGCCGGAGATGGAGCAGCGCTCCACTGCCTGGCGGCGCGCCGCCGAACGGGTCGAAACGGCTGAGTTCGCCGAATCGCGCATGAGCCAGGCTGGCCGTGCCCGCGTCGAGCCTGAATTCTTCGCCGCCATGGTCAACGACCGCAACGTTTCCGTCGATCCGGACGATGACGATATCTTCGGCGATCGCTTCGACAATGAAGGCGAAGATGCCGATCTCGACGATGAGCCCGTCATGCGACGCCGCGCGGCCCCGACGGCCAAGGTCCAGCAGTTCCGCTCCGATGCCGCCACGCGCGCCGAGGCGCCGGCGCCGCGTCCGGCTCCGGGTGCACGCGTCCAGCGTGAGGCGCAGACATCGCTGATCGGGTCGGAAAAGTTCGAAATGCCGTCGCTGCATTTCCTGTCCGAACCGAAGAACGTGGTGCGCGACGCCAGCCTGTCCAAGGACGCGCTGGAGCAGAATGCGCGCCTGCTCGAAGGCGTACTGGAGGATTTCGGCGTCAAGGGTGAGATCATCGCCGTCCGTCCCGGTCCGGTCGTCACGCTTTACGAACTCGAACCGGCACCCGGCATCAAATCGTCACGGGTCATCGGCCTGTCCGACGACATCGCCCGCTCGATGAGCGCCATCGCCTGCCGCGTCGCCGTGGTGCCCGGCCGCAACGCCATCGGCATCGAACTGCCGAACGCCAAGCGCGAAACGGTCTATCTCAGGGAGATCCTGGCGAGCCGTGATTTCGAGACGACCAAGGCCAAGCTGGCGCTGGCGCTGGGCAAGACCATCAATGGCGAGGCGGTCATCGTCGACATCGCCAAGATGCCGCACGTGCTGGTTGCCGGCACCACCGGCTCGGGCAAGTCGGTCGCCATCAACACCATGATCCTGTCGCTGCTCTACCGGCTGACGCCGCAGGATTGCCGGCTGATCATGATCGATCCGAAGATGCTGGAACTCTCGGTCTATGACGGCATCCCGCATCTGCTCACGCCCGTGGTCACCGATCCGAAGAAGGCGGTGGTGGCGCTGAAATGGACCGTGCGTGAGATGGAGGACCGCTACCGCAAGATGTCGAAGGTCGGCGTGCGCAACATCGACGGTTTCAACGCCCGTGTGCAGCAAGCCGACAAGAAGGGCGAGAAGATCTCGCGCACCGTGCAGACCGGTTTCGACCGCCAGACCGGCGAGGCGATCTACGAGACCGAGAACCTCGATCTCGAACCGATGCCCTACATCGTCGTCATCATCGATGAGATGGCCGACCTGATGATGGTCGCCGGCAAGGACATCGAGGGTGCCGTGCAACGCCTGGCGCAGATGGCACGCGCGGCCGGCATCCATGTCATCATGGCGACGCAGCGCCCATCGGTCGATGTCATCACCGGCACCATCAAGGCCAACTTCCCGACCCGCATCTCCTTCCAGGTGACGTCGAAGATCGACAGCCGCACCATTCTGGGCGAGCAGGGCGCCGAACAGCTGCTCGGCATGGGCGACATGCTCTACATGGCCGGCGGTGGCCGTATCCAGCGCGTGCACGGCCCGTTCGTCGCCGATGAAGAGGTCGAGAAGATCGTCGCGCATCTGAAGCTGCAGGGCGTGCCGGAATATCTGGACGCCATCACCGAGGACGACGGCGAGGACGACGACGAGCCGTCGGGCAAGGGCGGTTCCGGCGGTGGTGGCGGCAACAGCAATTTCGAGGATTCCGATGATCCTTACGATCAGGCGGTTTCCGTGGTGTTGCGCGACGGCAAGGCTTCCACCAGCTATATCCAGCGACGGCTCGGCATCGGCTACAACCGCGCCGCCTCGATCATCGAGAAGATGGAGAAGGAAGGTATCGTCGGCCCGGCCAACCACGCCGGCAAGCGCGAGATCCTGGTGCCGACCGAAGACGACAAGTTCTGACCAGAAGGCCCGACCCTTCGACATCTCCTGTCTGGCAACCTTGAGGCGTTCAAGGCGTTGAAGCGAATGAGGGGCGGCCGACCCGCCAAACTTCAGCCCAACTGGGGGCCCAAGCACTAGGGCAACTCAGGAATCAGATGAGAGTGACCGACATGAAAAACGATCCTTCAACGCTCAGCGATTTTGCCCCCACGCGGCGCCAATTGCTGGGCCTAGGGCTGGCGTTTACAGGGGCGGCAGCCTTCAACGTGATACCAGGCTTCCAGTTGCTGGCTTCGGCGCAGGCCGCCGTGCCACCTGCCGCACAGAAGATCGCCGACCATTTTTCCTCGGTCAAATCGATGAGCGGCGAATTTGTGCAATTCGGCCCCAAGGGCGAGCAGACCGGCGGCAAGTTCTTCCTCGAACGGCCGGGCAAGATCCGCTTCAATTATGACGGTTCCTCGAATTTCCGGGTGATCTCGGACGGCAAGTCGGTGGTCGTCCTGAACAAGAAGCTGAACACATCGGATCTCTATCCGTTGGCGAAGACACCGCTGAAGCTGCTGCTCGACGACAAGATCGACCTCTCGGGCGACCGTGTTAAAAGCGTCAAGCAGGAGGACGACCTCACCACCATCCAGCTCGCCGACAAATCGGTGTTCGGCAATTCGAAGATCACGATGATGTTCGATCCCAAATCCTACGAGCTGCGCCAGTGGACGATCACCGACGCACAGGGCAAGGACACGACGGTGATGATCTTCAACGTCAAGGAAGGCGTCAGTTTCGCCGCCGATACCTTCGCCATCGACTACACCGCGAATCGCGAAGTTAACACGAAGTCGCGCTAGCCTTTCATTGGCTGTGGAAAGTCGCGGGCTGTGCCTTGTCCGGCTCAGCCCGGCTTGTCTTTGCGGCTTGCGGCTGGCAGTTTCCCGGACTGACTCCGTCAAAAGGCGTCTTCCCCGTCAGGGCCCATCGGTTCTGGCTGGCCGTACGCTGCCCTGGATTGCCAAATGCCCTTTTCCATCGCCACCTGGAACATCAACTCCGTTCGCCTGCGCATGCCGATCGTCGAGCGCCTGCTTGTCGAGCACGCGCCTGATGTGCTCTGCCTGCAGGAAACGAAGGTTCCAGACGAACTTTTTCCCGAAAAAGCGTTCCGCAAGCTCGGCTACGAGCACATCGCCTTCCACGGCCAGAAGGGCTATCACGGTGTCGCGACGGTGGCGCGGCGACCGATCGAGGTGGTCGAGAAGCGCCGCTTCTGCGAGATCGAGGACAGCCGGCACCTGTCGGTGACGGTGCGGGCCGGCGGCAAGGCGATCCTGCTGCACAATTTCTACGTTCCGGCGGGCGGCGACGAACCGGACCCTGTCATCAACAGGAAGTTCAAGCACAAACTCGATTTCGTTGCCGAGATGAATGCCATCCGTGCCGAGCATGACGAGGTGTCCGGCTCTGTCCTGGTCGGCGACCTCAACATCGCCCCGCTCGAACACGACGTGTGGTCGCACAAGCAGCTGCTTAACGTGGTCAGCCATACGCCGGTCGAGACGGAAAATTTCGAGGCGATGCGGCTGGCCGGCAACTGGGTCGATCTGATGCGGCTCAACGTGCCGCACGAGCAGAAACTCTATACCTGGTGGAGCTATCGCGCGCAGGACTGGGAAGCCTCGGACCGCGGCCGGAGGCTCGACCATGTCTGGTCGTCGCCAAACCTTGTGCCTGATTTTACCGGCTACGAGATCCTGCGCCTGGCCCGCGGCTGGGAGCGCCCGTCGGATCATGTGCCCGTCATCGCGCGGTTCGATCTCGATTAAGCTGGCGTTGATATTCAGGTGATGCCGGCCTGACCTGAATCTCAACACACTTTGAAGCCTTCCTGGGATCGCCGTCAAATCTGCGTCGCGACCAGGCAGTTCAAACGGCGCGTTTCAAGTCTTCGTCTGTGTGCTTGTTGTTGTCCAAAGACTGCTGCGCAGGCAGGCATCCTGCCTTGTCAGCGCCATCCAGCAAATAGGGATGGTCGCGGCGGCGCGTCGACAACATGCGTTCAGCCGCTTCGATGATTTTCGGCGCCGGAACATTGGCGACCAGGCCGGCTGGACTTGCATGGCGTGCCTCAACCACGTCCACGTTGTTTGAAAGTGGCCGCCAACGGCGCATGTTGGCGCCGCCGCTGACGATAACCGTCGGCGTCATCACCGTGGCCATGAGATGTGCCGTACCGCCTTCGGCGCCAATGTAGAGATCGGCAAGTTCTCCAAGCGCCAGCAGAATATCGCTGACGTCGACATCCTCCACCGTGCCGGAATCGACAAGTTGCAACTTCGGCACGCGCTGAACCAGTTCAGCCACGTCGGGGCCATCACCGGGCGTTTTCACATAGATAAGATTTGCCCCGTCGGTGATCATACTGTCGGATATCGCGACAATTTGATCCGCTGTCATTCGTTTGTCGCCATCGCCATGCGCCGCAATGACGATCAATGGACCATGCCTGCCGCCGGCCAGGCGCGTGGCCGCCGCCCGTGCGGCCGGGGTGGGCTCCAGCCGATGATCGAAAGGCAACCGTCTCCCCGCAAGACGCTCGACAAGGCGATGGCAGCGCCATGCATTGTGCTCGGGGCGTGCTTCGGGTTTTCGGCCGGGAGGCCAGGACAGAGCGAAGGCTGGAAAGTTCGCTTCATAGGCGATCCCGCGTCCGAGCAGCGAGGCCCAGGTCTGAATCAGCCAAGGCGCCACGATGCGGAAATCGACAACAGCCACCCGCTCCTTGCCCTTGCGGTGGCTGGCCACCAGATGCGCCAGCGGTGTGCGTACATTGATGGCATCGACCAGGTGGTTAACATGGCGATTGAGCACATGTTCGAGGGTCGATGCCCCGGTGGTTCCGTATACGATGAAACTGCCGGGAAATGCCGTTCTGGCGGCCCGCAAAGCCGGGACTCGGATCAATCCATCGCCGAACGCGTCGTTCCGGGAATACAGGATAATCGTCTCGTAGCGAGCTGGCAGCATGCCGCTCCCCCCAAGGAGCTTGGTGGTGGCGGTGCCTGCTATGCCGCCCGCCGTCGAGGTTCTGTAGGATTTCACTCCTTGCCTGTCAACGGAACCTCGTCCCTCAGGTGTTGGCAGGGCGAGATGACCAACACGTCGCGCTTTAGGTCTTGTCTTCAAGCATGTCGTTCTCCCAAAACCGCTAAGCACTTTGGGCGACATGCATCAGCCGGAGAAGCGTGGCGCCAGTTCCTCGATGCGGCGGATCATCGCCTGAAATTCCTCGGAGATGCGCTTGTGCAGGTTGACAGCGATTTCCGGGTATTCTTCCAGAATGCGGCGGAACATCTTGCGGCTGAGCCGTATCACTTCCGAATCGATTTCGGCCGAGGCGCTGGTCAGCCGGTTGGTGTCGGCGATCAATGCCAGTTCGCTCAGGATCGTGCCGGGGCCGGCCGTGCCTATCGGGATGCGTTCGCCATTCTGCTCTCGATAGAGCACAATGCGCCCGCTGACCACGATATAGGCGGAATCGGCCTCGTCGTCCTCGCGGTAAAGCTTGTGGTTGGCAAGCAGCACGGTGTTTTCGGCGCCGAAGGCGAGCAGGCGCAACTGTTCCTGCGTGAAGCCCTCGAAGAGCCTCACGGCGGACAGGATGCGGATGTCGTCATCCAGCGCCATCTAGCTGTGTCCCCGAACGGTCAGTCCAGTCCCTCCTCTGCGGTACGATCCAAAACCCCCTCCAACTGGATCGTACCCCGAAAGCGGCCCCGCCCGATCGCTCATTGGATAATGAAATGTTTAAGGAACCAGCTTGTAGCCGCCGCTTTCTGTCACAAGAATTTCCGCATTGGAAGGATCGCGCTCGATCTTCTGGCGCAGCCGGTAGACATGGGTTTCCAGCGTGTGCGTGGTGACGCCGGAATTGTAGCCCCATACCTCCTCGAGCAGCACGTCGCGCGTCACCACCTTCTGGTCGGCGCGATAGAGATACTTGATGATCGAGGCCTCCTTCTCCGTCAGCCGTACCTTGCCGCCGCGCGGGTCGATCAGCAGTTTCTGGCTCGGCTTGAAGGTGTAAGGCCCGACCGAGAAGGTGGCGTCTTCGCTCTGTTCATGCTGGCGCAGTTGGGCACGGATGCGCGCCAGCAGAACGGCGAAGCGGAACGGCTTCGTCACATAGTCGTTGGCGCCGGCTTCGAGACCAAGGATGGTATCGGAATCGGTGTCGTGCCCGGTCAGCATGATGATGGGCGCCTTGTAGCCGCCCTTGCGCAGGATCTTTACCGCTTCGCGGCCATCCATGTCGGGCAAGCCGACATCCATGATGAGCAGATCGATGAGGCCTCCGCGCGCCGTGGCTACGCCTTTTGCCGCAGTCGCTTCCTGCAGCACGTCGAATTCCTCGTAGAGGGACAATTGCTCGACCAGTGTGCCGCGCAGGTCGTCATCGTCGTCGACGATTAGAATGGTGCGTGAAGTCATGGATCAATCCGTTGTTTTGAAAAGAAAATTCAGTTGACCGCTGCCTGTTTATGCGGAAGCTGACCGACACAACAGCCGATCACAGTGATTTGTTCCGTGGCACGATCATACAAGAAAAAACGCGATCGCAATGCAGCCGGCGCAATTTTGCGAAAAGGGCTGCGCGTGCTGACCGTGCGGGCAAGGCCCGGCAACCCAAGCCAGGGCCTGCTGCAGGCCGGCAGAACGGTGTTTGCCTGTGCCTTGGGACGGGGCGGCATCTCGGCCGACAAGCGCGAAGGCGACGGCGCCACGCCGCTTGGCCACATGCGAATCCTGTCGGGCTATTTCCGGGGAGATCAGTTCTCCAGCGGCCGCAGGACCCGTCTGGCGATGACGCCGATCGGGCCTGATCTGGGCTGGTGCGAAGTGCCTGACGACCGCAACTATAACAGGCCGGTCACGATTCCCTACGGCGCCAGCCACGAACGCATGCGGCGCGACGACCGGCTCTATGACGCCTGCCTGGTGCTCGACTGGAACCTGGCGCCACGCCGGCGTGGGCGTGGCAGCGCCATCTTCTTCCATCTTGCGCGCCCCGGTTTCACGCCGACGCAAGGGTGCGTGGCGGTGACGGCGCAAACGATGGCACGGCTGCTGCCGTTGTTGTCGGACAGGACCGTGATGAAGGTGGTGCGGTAAGGACTGTTGATATTCAGGTAATGCCTGATTCTCAACAGTCCTTCGAGCGTATCAATGGTTCGGTCGGCGCGGCGGCTGCCAGCCGATGTCGAGCAGGCCCAACCGGCCAAGCTCCCTGTCCATTGCGCGGGCGACGTCACGGCGCTTGGCGCCGATGTCGCGCAGTTGGCGATCGGAGAGATCCTCGACGTCCTGGTGGGCGACATCTTGGTGGGCGAGGCGTATGGCGATCCTGGCATGACGAAGCCAGTCAAGCACCGCGCGCAGCCAGACCGGCGTGGACGCGGGTGGGTTCAAAACGGTGACGGACATGATGTGCTCGGTTTCTCCGGATATCAAATCCGGCTTGATGGTGTTTCGATGAAAGCATCATGCCGCATTGAAATTTAAATGAGAAACGAGTAGTTCTTTCGGAACTATCAAATTTTATTTGAGGATAGCATGTCCCGCCTGCTGCCTGGAACCAGAGCGCTGAGGACGCTGGAAGCCGCCGCCCGGCACCTCAACTTCACCCGTGCCGCAGACGAGCTCGGCCTGACGCCGGCCGCGGTCAGCCATCAGATCAAGGAAATCGAGGATCAGTTGGGCATCGTGCTGTTCACGCGCACCAGCCGCACCATTCGGCTGACGGCGGCTGGCACGGTGCTGTTCGAGGCCTCGATAGATGCGCTCGACCTGCTTGGCCGGGCCGTGTCGCGGGCGCGCAAGCTGACGCGCGGCACGGCACTGCTGAAGGTTACGCTCGACGCGCAGTTCGCGTCAAAATGGCTGATGCGGCGCGTCGACGATTTTCGCCGGCGTCAGCCCAATATCGAGCTCAGGTTCGACATCGCCTACGAAGTGCGGGATTTCGACCTCGACGACGTCGATGTCGGCATCCGGTTCGGCCTCGGGAAGTACCCGGGCCTTCGCGCCCATCGCCTGTTCGACAACATCATCATTCCGGTGTGCAGTCCGGGCCTGCTGACCTCCGGTCCGCCGCTGCGCGAGCCACGCGATCTCTTCAGTCACACGCTTGCCCATATCGAATGGGCGCGACAGGGCGTGACATGGCCGAACTGGCGGATGTGGATGGCGGCGGCCGGCATCAACGATTTCGACGACAGCCGGACCATTGTGTTCAGAAACTCCACCGACGCCGTTCAGGCGGCGATCGAGGGCAATGCCGTCGCGCTCGCCGACTTCGCCATGGTGGCAAACGACCTCTCCGAAGGCAGACTGGTGCAGCCTTTTGAACTCGGCCTGCGGGTGGGGGCCGAGTTCGCCTATTTCCTGGTCTATCCGGAGAGCAGTGCCGACGACCCGCGCATCGTCGCCTTTCGCGAATGGATTCTCGAGGAGGTCGCCAGGACGCAGACCACTTAACCGTTTACCGGGCTTTGTGGCCGAGGATCATCCGGGTGTATTTTTCCCAGTTCCATTTCAGACGCCTGTAGAGAAGCGGATAGTTTTTCCCGCCAATGGACGTCTGGAACGTTCCGTTGTGGGTTCCTTGTTCGGCAATCGGCCGTTCGAACCACAGCATTTCAATTCCCAGTTCGTCGTCCATCTCTTCGATCTGGTGATCGATCACTTTGGATATCCGGTTCTGGGCGACCCAGGCGCAACGGGCTTCGGCGACCGGGCGCGTGATGAGATAGGAATCGGTGCATCTGCCATGCCGTGCCGGGTAGAGCCTGCGGCCTTTGCGCAATTTCCAGCTCGGCGTGTAGTAGTTGCCGCCATTGCCAAGAGAAATGACGGCCTTGCGTAAGGGATCACCGAATTCGGCCAGCCCTTGCCGGAACTTGGCGTTAAAGTCGCGGGCCAGGAACACATCGTCCTCGAAAACCAGGCAATAGGGCAGGTCGGTCTCGAGGAAGTCGCGCCAGATGCCGACGTGCTTCAGCGACAGCGAGACGCCCGCCGGGTGGACAAAGCCGGGGGCGATCAATTCATCGCGAATCTCCGGGGTGACGTCTGCCTGGTCCCATTCGGTGTAGAAGTAAACCGGCACTCCGCGCCGCTCGAACTCGCTGACGATGTGCCGGCGCCGGTCCTCGTAGCCCTGTTTGACATGGCAGACCCGGGTGAACACCAGTTCGCGGGGAAATCCGGAATCGTCTGCCAGCATCAAAGCACCGTCTCAGCTTGCTGTCGCACCGAACCAGCCGATCACCGCACCGATGATCAGCAGCACGCCGAGCCAGTGGCCGCCGTCGATGAGGGTCAGGTCCCAGCCGAAATTCTCATAGCGATGGTTGACCGAAAGCGTCGTGGCGACGAAGCCCAGCCAAAGCACGAAACCGAAGACAAGTCCGGCCAGCCATGTCGGCTCGCCGCCGGTCATCGCGCCGACGACCAGGGCCATTGTGTAGGCCATGACCAGTTCGGCAATGAAGCTGATGACGAAGGGCAGCGGCGACTTTTTCATTGTTGCCGGATCAAGCTTGGCGGCCTTCAGCCACGGCTTGCTCAGGCCCATGTACCAGGCGGCGCCGAACAACCATGCCACGACGGCGGCGGCGATCACCGCCAGCCAGTTCACTGCTTCAAAATCCATGAATAGCCCCCTCCGATGCGGATTTGATGGAACGCCTGTTCGGCGATGGCGTCAAGCAAACCGCCAGACGGTGGTGCGCTTGACCAGCGAATCCTCCAGTGCCCTCGTGACCGCCACTTCATAGACCGCTAGTGGTTCCAAGCCTGCCTTCGGCATATACGACCGGCCGGGATCGCCGACGAGGATATCCGCGCCGCGCGCCTTCAGCGTTGCAAACCATGGCATTAGCCGGTCGGCGAAGGATTTGTCGTAGAAAACATCGCCGGCTAGGATCACGTCCCAGCCCGCATCGGTGCCGATGCAATCCGTACCGAGGAATTTGATCCCGACGCCGTTGGCTTGCGCATTGAGACGGATCGCGGTCACGCAGAACGGATCGATGTCAGTGGCGATCACCTCGGCAGCACCTGCCTTGGCGGCGGCGATGGCGACAAGGCCTGAGCCGGAAGCGAAATCAAGCACACGCTTTCCCCGCACCGCGTCGGGATTGTCGATGACATAGCGGGCAAGGCCCTGGCCGCCGGCCCAGGCAAAGGCCCAGAAGGGTGGCGGCAGGCCGATCTCGACCAGCTCGTCCTCGGTCCGCTGCCACAAATCGTGCGCCTCGTCGGCAAGATGAAGCGCAATCTCCGGCACATGCGGCGGCGCCATCAGCGCCGTGTTGTCGAGGATGAATTGTTTCGCGCTGTCCGGCGTCAGCGCCGTCACGGAGCGGGTGTCAAGCCGCCCATGCGGCAGACTTCCTTCCATTCGGCCGGCGTTACCGGCTGCACGGAAAGCCGCCCGAGCCGCACCAGCGCCATTTCGGCAAGCTTCGGATTGGCCTTGACCTGTTCCAGCGTCGGCGGGTTCGGCACATCCTTGAAAGCGCGAATGTCGACGCATTCCCAGCGCGGATCGTCCGATGTGGTGTCGGGATGCGCAAGCGCGCAGACTTCGGCAATGCCAACCACGTTCAGCCCCTCATTGGAGTGGTAGAAGAAGCCGAGATCGCCGATCTGCATCGCCTTCATGTTGTTGCGCGCGGCATAGTTGCGCACGCCATCCCATTGCGTGCCGGCCTTGCCCTTCGCCTTCAGCGCCTCGAAGGAGAAGACCGAGGGTTCGGATTTGAAAAGCCAGTAGTTCATTCTTTTGCTCCTCCTTGCGCTCGCTCGCCAGCGACCAGGATTTAACTAGCCGCCGGCTTGTTGAACGTCCAGTTCCACTGGCGGATTTCGACGCTTTCGAACAGCCCAGCCTTGGCGTAAGGGTCGGCGGCCGAAAGGGCCTGTGCACCGGCCAAATCCGGCGCCTCGACGACCACGAGGCTGCCATTGGGCTTGCCTTCAGCGTCAAGGAACGGACCGGCGAAAGCCAGTTTCTTGTCGCCATTCAACCCTTCGAGAAAGGCGACATGCTCGGGCCGCGTGTCGAGGCGCACCTGCAGGCTTCCGGGTTTGTCCTTGCAAATCAGCGCAAACAGCATGGTCGTTCTCCTGGTCTTGGGATCACTGTCTTGGGGATCAATCGTTGGTTTCGGTCTTCAGCGGCCGGGTCATCAACGCCGTCACAGCCTGCCGGATGGTGATGGTGCCGTCCAGTATGGCTGCGACGGCGGCGATGATCGGCGCATCGATGTCGCGCTCGGTGGCGATGCGGGCGGCGATGGCGGCCGTCGGTACACCCTCGGCCAGCGGCAATCCGGCAAGCGGCTTGCCTTGCCCGAGCGCCAGCCCATAGGCGAAATTGCGCGACTGGGTCGATGAGCAGGTGAGCAGCAGGTCACCAAGGCCGGAAAGCCCCATCAGCGTTTCCGGCCGGGCGCCGAAAGCGGCGGCGATGCGCCGCAGTTCGACAAAGCCGCGCGTCACCATGGCGGCCTGGGCGCTGGCGCCGAGCCCGGCGCCGGTGACCGCGCCGGCGGCAATGGCGAAGACGTTCTTCAAGGCGCCGCCGATCTCGACGCCGATGAGGTCGTCACTCGAATAGCAGCGCAGATTCTCCGCCGAAAAGCGGGCGGCGAGGTCTGCGGCCAGGGCCTCGTCGCGGGCGGCGACCACCACCGCTGTCGGCAGGCCGCGGGCGACATCGGTGGCGAAGCTCGGACCCGACAGAGCGGCGACAGGATTTCGCGGCAGAATCTCCTCGACAATCGCCGACAGCAAGGCGCCGGTGTCGCGCTCGATGCCCTTGGCGCAGAGAACAAGCGGGATGCCGGCAGGCATGTGGACTTTGGCGACCGTCAAGGTTGCCCGCAGCGATTGCGCCGGCGTCACTGCCAGCACGCAATCGGCCCCAGCGAGGGCTGCCTTAATGTCGCTCGTCGCCTCGATGCCGGGCGCGATGGCGATGCCGGGCAGATAGCGCGGGTTCTGGCCCCGGCCGATCGCGGCGATGGTGTCCGGGTCGCGCGCGAACAGCCGTACCGAATGGCCGGCGCGCAGCATGGCCAGTGCCAGTGCCGTGCCCCAGGCGCCGCCGCCCAGCACGCTGACGCGCCAGCCGCTTTTTTCCTGGCCGCTCATGTCCCGATCAGTCATGCCTTGGCTCCGCGCCGGCCGGAGCCGACCATCGGCGTCGAGATGCTGTCCAGCGGCCAGCGCGAGCGCGGCACGAAGTCGAAGCCGTTCTCCTGCGCCATGCCTTCACGCAACCGCTCGATCCCGGCCCAGGCGATCATCGCCGCATTGTCGGTGCAAAGTTTGAGCGGCGGTGCGACAAAGGCGAAACCGGCCTCCGTGCACTGCCGCTCCAGCGTTGCCTTGATGGTGCGGTTGGCGGCGACTCCGCCCGCCACCACCAGCGCTGGATTTTTGGTGCCGGGAAATGTTTCACGAAAGCGCGCCAGCGCGCGCGCGACACGGTCGGCCAGAGCATCGGCGACCGCTGCCTGGAACGAGGCGCAGATGTCGGCGACATCCTGGTCGCTCAGCGGAGCAATGCCGGTTGCCGCCTGGCGCACGGCGGTCTTCAAACCGGAGAAGGAAAAATCGGGCTGGGCCGAGCCCTTCATCGGACGCGGAAAGGCAAAGCGCGACGCGTCGCCGGTTTGGGCCGCCTTTTCGACATTCGGCCCACCGGGATAGGGCAGGCCGAGCATCTTGGCCGTCTTGTCGAAGGCCTCGCCGAGCGCGTCGTCGATGGTGGTTGCCCAGCGCTGATAGTCGCCGACGCCGCGCACGGCGAGGATCTGTGTGTGGCCGCCGGAGACCAGCAGCAGCAGATAGGGAAATTCGAGCCCGTCGGTCAGCCGGGCGGTCAAGGCATGGCCTTCGAGGTGGTTGATGGCGATCAGCGGCTTGTTCGCCGCCGCAGCGATCGCCTTGGCGGTCATCAACCCGACGATCAGCCCGCCGACCAGACCGGGGCCGGCAGTGGCGGCAATCGCATCGATATCGGCAAGTTCTGTACCCGAATCGGCAAGGGCTGCCTCGACGATGCCGTCCAGCGCCTCGACATGGGCGCGCGCAGCGATCTCCGGCACGACGCCGCCGAATGCGGCATGTTCCTCGATCTGGCTGAGCACTATGTTTGACAGGATTCTTGGCGCGCCATCGCCGTCCAGTGCCACGACGCTGGCGGCGGTCTCGTCACAACTCGTCTCGATGCCCAGAACGCGGATCAATTCGTCGCTGTCCCAATAGATTGTATGTCAGGGCTTTCCGCTTTAGGAGGAAGCCCGGAAAAACCTCGCTGGCCGGGGGTTATCACGGACTGCATGCCATGCAAACAATCTTGAGAATCGGAACACGCGGCAGCCCCTTGGCGCTGGCCCAGGCGCATGAAACCCAGGCGCGGCTGATGGCCGCGCACGGCATGCCGGCGGAGGCGTTCGAGATCGTCGTTATCTCGACCAGCGGCGATCGCATCCAGGACCGGCCGCTGTCGGAAGCCGGCGGCAAGGGCCTGTTCACCAAGGAGATCGAGGAGGCGCTGCTGGCGGGCGGGATCGACATCGCCGTGCATTCTTCGAAGGATATGCCGACGCAACTGCCCGACGGTCTCGAACTCAGCGCCTTCCTGCCGCGCGAGGATGCGCGCGACGCCTTCGTCGGCAAGATGGCGAAGACCTTTGCCGCGCTGCCGCGCGGGGCGAAGATGGGCATTGCCGAACTGCCGCGCGGAGCGAAGGTGGGCTCGTCGTCGCTGCGGCGGCAGGCGCTGATCCGCCGGATGCGGCCGGATCTCGACTTGGTGATGTTTCGCGGCAATGTGCAGACGCGCCTGCGCAAGCTGGACGAAGGTGTCGCCGCCGGCACCATCCTCGCCTATGCCGGGCTGAAGCGGCTCGGGCTTGAGCATGTCGTCACCGACCTGATGCCGCTCGACAGCTTCCCGCCGGCACCAGGACAAGGCGCGATCGGCATCGAGACCCGCATTGGCGATCGCGATGTCGAAAAGATGCTGGTTGCCATCCATGATGTGCCGACCGGCCAGGCGCTCGCCTGCGAACGCGCCTTTCTTGCGGCACTCGATGGCTCCTGCCGCACGCCGATTGCCGGCTATGCGGCGATCGTGGCCGGAATACTGTCTTTCGCCGGGCTGATCATTTCGCCTGACGGCACGCAGTCGCACACGGTCGAGCTGCAGGGATCGGCACAGGATGCCGCCCGTATCGGCCATGAAGCGGCCTTGACGGTGCGCGCCAAGGCCGGTGAAAAGTTCTTCGACGGCTGGCTCTGAAATGCTTCGCGTCCTGGTGACGAGACCGGAACCGGGTGCTTCCCGTACTGCACAGCGGCTTCAGGACATAGGGTTTCAGGCGATCCTTCTGCCATTGACCGAAACGGCGACTTTGCCGGTCGATGCTAAACTGCTTCCAGGCGATGCCATCGCCGTTGCCGTTACCAGCACCAATGCCGTGCGCCATGCTCCAAGATGGGTCATCGCATCGCTTGCCGGTCTGCCCTGCCATGCCGTCGGCAAAAGGACGGCGGAAGCCGCGCGCGAAGCCGGTTTTTTGTCCGTCAGCGACGGTCCGGGCAATGCCGAAGCGCTTGCCGACAGTCTTGCCAGTGATTTCTCCGGGAATGCCATCGTCTATCTCTGTGGACGCGTGCGGTTTCCGGTGTTCGAACAAGAACTCAAGACGGCAGGCGTTCAGGTCCATGCCGTCGAGACATACGACACGCTAGCGGTGGGTTATTCGGACGAAGCCATCCTCGAGCGTCTGTCCGGCCAGCCCGCGGATGTGGTGCTGCTCTATTCGGCCCAGGCCGCCGCCGCGATGCGGGCCCTGTCCGGCCGGCCCGCTCTGCAAAAACTCTTTGAAAAAGCAAGGTTTTTCGCTCTTTCCGCACGCATCGCGGCAGCCCTCGACGATGCCGCCGAGGAAAGAATCCGCGTTGCCGCACAGGCGGATGAGGAAGCGCTGTTGGCACTTTTGCAGGCGCGGCTCTGAGCCGCGTCATCACACCGCCCCTTTTCACCGCTTGGTGATGTGCTAGACCCTTTCTGAACCATCATGCGCCGCCAGGCGTTGAGACGAAGCGAATTGTGCGGAGCCCAGGCATGGTCAAGACGCCGAAGATGCGACACTCGAAAAGCCGCCGCGAGCCGGTGACCATCGATCTCGAGCCCGGCGCCATCTCGCGCGTCGTCGACGAGGATGCCGCCAAGCCACAGGCTGGCGCCGAAGAAGCCCCAGTGGAGGGCGCCTCGCAAGCCGAGCTTCCCTCGGAGCCGGTGCATGCCGACCAGACCGATCTCGAGCCCTGGGAGCATGCCGACGCCCAGGCCGATTCGGAGCAGCCAGCAGCAACGGCAGCCAAGGATGGCACCGAAGCTGAATCCTCCTATCCCGGACCGTCCGATGCGCCGGCCGGTAAAACCAGAGCCTTCGACTACAATTTCGAGGATGCATCGGCGAAGCGCACCCAGACCGACGAAAGCAAGGCAAGAACCGAGACACGGGACGAAAGAGTGGCCCCAACACCTCCGGCAAAACGTGGCGGCCTGAACGGCGTCGCCGCCGGCATCATTGGCGGTGTCATCGCGCTGGTCGGCGCCGGTGGGCTGCAGTTTGCTGGCCTGCTCGGCGCGCCGGGATCCGGTTCCGGCGTCTCGCTCGACGGCGTCAACGGCGAGATCGCCGCGCTGAAGAGCGAAATCGCCGGCTTGAAGGAAGCCGGCGGCAACAGCGATGCAGCGGCCAAGGTGGATGGGCTGTCGGCGGCGCTCGATCAGGTCAAGACGGACGTTGCGGCGCTGAAATCGGCGGTCGAATCCGGTGGAGCTGGCGACAACGCCGGGCTCGCGGCGCTTGGCGACAAGGTCAAGCAGATCGAAACGGCGGTCGCCGCCCTCGGCAAGGCTGGCGGCACGGCGCCGGTCGATCTCGGCCCGCTCAACGAAAAACTGGCTGCTCTAGACGCCCTGGTGAAGTCGGCCGGCGAGGCGACGACGGCGCAGGATGGCCGGCTCACCGCACTGGAGCAGTCGGTCTCGCAGCTTTCTGGCAAGGTCGAGGCGGCGGCAGGACAGCCGAAGATCGCTCTGGCCATCGCCGCGTCGGCGCTCAAGGCGGCGCTCGAGCGTGGCGCGCCGTTCTCTGCCGAGCTCGAAACCTTTGCCGCGATTTCGCCGGACGCGCCGCAGCTCACGACGCTGCGCGCCTATGCCGAAAAAGGCGTGCCGACCCGCACCGAGATCGCATCGCAGGCGGATACCGCCGCCAATGCCATGGTCGCCGCGGCGACGCCCGTCGATGAGAATGCCGGCTTCCTGCAGAACCTTTTGTCGAGCGCGGAATCGCTGGTCAAGGTCCGGCCGATCGGTGCCGTCGAAGGTGCCGGTGCGCCGGAAACCGTCGCGCGCATGGAGGTGGCGGTCAAACAGGGCGACTATGCCAAGGCGCTCAGCGAATATGATACGCTGCCGGAAGCGGTGAAGGCCGCCGGTGCCGACTTTGCCGGCAAACTGAAAGCACGCATTGAGGTCGAAACCCAGGTCGACGCGCTGATCTCCGGCGCGATGAAGGCATGAGGGCAACACCATGATCCGCCTGTTGGCCTTCCTCTTCGTCGTTTTCGCGCTCGGGCTGGGCTTTGCTTGGCTGGCCGACCGGCCGGGCGACATGGTCGTCACGTTCAACGGCTACCAGTACCAAGTCAGCCTGATGGTGGCGGCGGTGGCCGTGGTTGCCGTCGTCGCCGCGGTGATGATCCTGTGGTGGCTGGTCAAGTCGCTGTGGAACAGCCCCTACACCATCTCGCGCTATTTCCGCGTGCGCCGCCGCGACCGTGGCTATCAGGCGCTGTCGACCGGCATGATCGCGGCGGGCGCCGGCGACGGCGCGCTGGCCCGCAAGAAGACCAAGGAAGCGGCCAAGCTGATCCGCTCCGACCAGGAGCCGCTGATCCATCTGCTCGAGGCGCAGGCGTCGCTGCTCGAAGGCGATCATGAAGGCGCGCGGCAGAAATTCGAGAGCATGCTCGACGATCCCGAAATGCGGCTGCTCGGCCTGCGCGGACTCTATCTGGAAGCCGAACGGCTCGGCGACCGCAACGCCGCCCGGCACTATGCCGGGCGCGCGGCCGTGATGGCGCCGCAACTGGCCTGGGCGGCCGAATCGACGCTGGAAGAATTGACCGCGCGCGGCGACTGGGACGGCGCGCTGAAACTGGTCGACGCGCAGAAGTCGACACGGCAGATCGAGCGCGACGCCGCCAACCGCCGCCGCGCCGTGCTGTTGACGGCCAAGGCACAGGCACTTGGCGATAGCGATCCCGCTGCCGCCAGAACCGCGGCGATCGAGGCCAATCGGCTGCAGCCGGACTTCGCGCCCGCCGCCGTCGCTGCCGCGGCAGCGCTGTTCAAGCAGAACGATGTGCGCAAGGGCTCAAAAATCCTCGAGGCGGCGTGGAAGGCCGAGCCGCATCCGGAGATCGCCGAACTCTACACCCATGCACGGCCGGGTGACGCCGTGCTCGACCGCCTCAACCGGGCGAAGAAGCTGCAGGAGATGAAGAAGAACCACGCCGAGTCGTCGATGACGGTGGCGCGTGCGGCGCTCGACGCGCTCGATTTTTCGACCGCGCGCCGTGAGGCCGAGGCCGCGATCCGGATGGACCGCCGCGAGGGCGCCTATCTGCTGCTGGCCGACATCGAGGAGGCCGAGACCGGCGACCAGGGCAAGGTGCGGCAGCTGCTGTCGAGGGCGGTGCGGGCGCCGCGCGATCCGGCCTGGGTCGCCGATGGCGTCGTTTCCGAGCGCTGGGCGCCGGTGTCACCGATCACCGGCCGGCTCGACGCCTTCGAATGGCGAGCACCGATGGAGCGGCTTGGCCAGCTGATCGACAGCCATGACGATGCCCCGGCCGTCGCCGTGCCGGTCATCGAAGCGCTGGCAAAGCCGGCGAGCGAGAGGCCCGTCGAAGTGATCGATGACACTGGCCAAGGCGCGCCCGCGGGCAAGGACGCCGAGCGCCACGAGGATGATGTCCGACCGGTAACGGCGGCGGCCTTCGCCGCGGTGCCGACTGACGCGGAAGCCGTCGAGCCGGCCGAGGAGCATGCGCGGCTGCCGGACGACCCCGGCGTCGATCCGGACGAGGAAGCGGAAAAATCGCCGCGCCGGTTCCGGCTGTTTTGATTTGGGCCGGCCGTCTGGCCGTTGGGGATGGATCTATGTTTGAACGCGTTCTGTCGTTTCTCAGGGATTTGCCGGCCGCCGCCGGCGCGCATACCAGCACTGATGATCCGCGCATAGCGGCTTCGGCGCTCCTCTATCACGTCATGAATGCCGATGGGGTGCGCCAGGATGTCGAGTGGGAGCGGTTCAAGGCGGTACTGGCCGAGAGCTACTCGATCAGCGGCGCCGAACTCGAAGCGCTCGTCGCCGCCGGCGAGCGGGCCGACAATGAAGCGATCGATCTCTATGCCTTCACCAGCGTCTTGAAGCGCCACCTCGACGCCGACGCACGCAAAGCCTTCATCGGCCTGATGTGGGAGATCGTCTATGCCGATGGAGAGCTGCACGAACTGGAGGACAACACAGTCTGGCGCGTCGCCGAACTGATCGGCGTCGAACGCCGCGATCGCGTCGAGGCGCGCCGCAAGGCGGCGGCACACGCGCCCAATGCCACCGGAACATCGAGCGACGAATAGACGGGATTTCGCCTGCCCATGCCGCGCCAAACGAGTTCGAAGCCAAAGATCCTGATCGTGCTACATCAGGAGAATTCGAGCCCCGGACGCGTCGGTCACATGCTCATGGAAGAGGGCTTCGAGCTCGACATCCGCCGGCCGCCGCTTGGCGATACCTTGCCGGAAACGCTGGACGGCCACGCCGGCACGGTGGTGTTCGGTGGGCCGATGAGCGCCAATGATGAGGACGAGTTCGTCCGCCGCGAGACCAGCTGGCTGGAAATACCGCTGAGGGAGAACCGGCCGTTCCTCGGCATCTGCCTTGGCGCGCAGATGCTGGTCAACCATCTTGGCGGCAAGGTCGAGGGTCACGGCGAAGGGCTGGTCGAGATTGGCTGGTATCCGCTGAAGGCGACCGAAGCCGGCAAGAAACTGATGCACTGGCCGGAGATGGTCTATCAGTTCCATCGCGAGGGCTTTTCGCTGCCCAGGGATGCGACGCTGCTGGCGACGGCCGAGACCTACCCCAACCAGGCCTTCCGCTATGGCGACAATGCCTGGGGCATCCAGTTCCACGGCGAGCTGACCAGGGTGATGATGCAGCGCTGGGTGGTGCGCGGCGCGCATCGCTTCGAATTGCCGGGCGCGCAGCCCGGCCGCGATCATCTCGGCGGCCGGCTGATCTGGGACATGCATCTCAAGCGCTGGCTGGACGAGTTCCTGCGGATGATTTTCGGCAAGCCGGCAGTGCGATAAGGGTCAGAGCCGTTCATCGTTTCACGGAAACGCCGAACCGCTTCATCTCTTTGCTTGACGCAATTCCGGACGGAAAACCGCTTCACACTTTTCCGGGAATTGCTTCAATTTCGCCCGTTGAGGTGGCGCACCTTGCGCAGCTGCGGGAACAGCACCATCCACAGGCCGGCGACGGCGATGGCGCCGATGCCGCCGACCACGACGGCCGGGACCGTGCCGATCAGTGCCGCCATCGTGCCGGCGCGGAATTCGCCGACTTCGTTGGAGGCGCCGACGAAGACCTGGTTGACGGCATTGACGCGGCCACGCACATGATCGGGCGTCCACAGCTGGATCAAAGTCTCCCTGATGTACACGCTGAACATGTCGGTGGCGCCGAGGAAGGCGAGTGCGACGATCGACAGCCAGGTGATGGTCGACAGGCCGAACAGCACGGTGAAGGCGCCGAACGCCGCGACGAAGCCGAGCATGATCATGCCCGCATGGTTACGGATCGGATGGCCGGCCAGCCAGATGGCGACGCAGATGGCGCCGACGCCCGGCGCCGAGCGCAGCAGGCCGAGTCCCCAGGGGCCGAGCTGGAGGATGTCGCGCGCGTAGATCGGCAGCAGCGCCGAGGCGCCCGACAAAAGCACCGCGAACAGATCGAGCGAGATGGCGCCCAGCACGATCTTCTCGCTCCAGATATAGCTGAACCCACCGAACAGGTTCTGCAGCGTCGGCTTTTCGGTCTCCGTGCGTTGCGAAGGCTTCGGGATGGTGAAGATCAGCAGCCCGGAGGCCAGCATCAGCACGGCGGCGGTGCCGTAGGCCACTTCCGCCGACACGCCATAGAGCAGGCCGCCGGCGACCGGACCGACAATGGTCGCCGTCTGCCAGGCCGACGAATTCCAGGCTATGGCGTTGGCGAAATCCTCCGGCGGCACCAGATTGGCGAACAGCGAGGCCGAGGCCGGGCCGAAGAAGGCGCGGGCGACGCCGAACATGGCGAGCACGGCGAAGATCGGCAGCGGTCCGCTGATGCCGTGCAGTGTCAGAAACAGCAGTGCCAGTGCGCACATCGCCTCCACCACCACCGCCAGCGCCATGATCAGGCGGCGGCCGAAGCGGTCGGCGACGACGCCGGTGACCAGCACCAGCAACAGCGACGGCAGGAACTGGACGATGCCGACCAGGCCGAGATCGAGGGGATCGCGGGTCAGGTCGTACATCTGCCAGCCGACCGCGACGGACACGATCATGGTGGCGAATGTGGTGAGGAAACGCGCCGCCCAATAGCTCAGGAAGGAGCGGTGGCGGAACGCGGCATAGCGCTGGTCCGGCGACGTTTGTGCGGCAGTCATGGATCGAGGCCCCGTTGCGATGGTATTGGAGCGACGTGCGTCCAATTGGACGCACAAAGTACGCTCCAACACTGTTTGGTTGTCGCATCGTGCTTTTCCGAAAATCGGAACCGATTTTCGGGCCGATGCGATAGCCGGCGGGGCACTTCCCGGATGGGTGCTGTTCCGGCCAAGGGAACTTCTAACAAAGTTCCCAGCGCGATGTGCGCGAAAATCGGTGCTGGATCAAGGAATTTTGAGCCTGTTCCATCGGCCGCACCGGAAATTCACTCCCGCAGCGCCGCGGAGATGGCGTCGAGGCCGCCGCTTAGTTCGGCCTCGGTCGGCCAACCGAATCCGACGCGGAAGAAGCGCTTCTCCATTTCGAACCAGTGGCCGGGTCCGACATAGGTGCCATGGTTTTCCAGCAGGTTCACATAGAACCGGTCGAGGTCGAAGCCGGGATCGACATTCAGGCGCGGGAAGCCGACGACGCCGCCTTCAGGTCGCACCCAGTCGACCAGCGGCTCGCGGTCGATCCAAGCCTGGACGATGTCGCGGCGCCTGGCCATTTCCGGCAGCAGCGTCGCCAGGAACGCATCCCGGCGCTGCAGCATGCCACGCGCAATACCCTCGTCGATGACGCTGCCGCAGATGCCGATCTGCTCCTTGGCGGCGAGGAATTTTTCCTGAAGGTCAGCATCCCTTGTGATCAGCCAGCCGATGCGGATGCCGGGAATGCCGAAGGCCTTGGACAGCGACGAGACGCTGATTGCCTTCGGGCTCAGGGACGCAGCCGCCGGCAGGCGCTTGCCATAGGAGAGGTCGCGATAGGTCTCGTCGACCAGCAAATGGCAGTTGCTGCTTTCGGCAAGCGCCACCAGCGCGTCGAGTTCGGCTCGGTCCATCATCGTGCCGGTCGGGTTGTGCGGACAAGTGACGCTGATCAGCCTGGTGTTCGGCTGGATCGCCGCGGCGACTTTGCCGACATCGATGGCGAAGCCTTTCTCGAAGGCCAGGTCGACAAAGCTGATGGCACAGCCGATCGCCCTTGGGGTTTCGATGTTGGTGGCGTAGTTGGGCCTGATGACGACCAGATGATCGCTCGCCGACAAAAGCGAAGTCGAGATGATGAACAGGGCGCCGGCGGCACCGGCCGTGACCAGCACATCGTCAGGCGAAACGCCGCTGTCCTGCATTGCGATCAGCGCGCGCAGCGCCTTGTCGCCGCGATGCTCGCCATAGAAAAGCGTGAGATCGGGCAGCGACAGGTCGATGTCGGAGAGTTTCTGGTCGGCGATCGAGCTTTCGGAGAGATTGTAGAGGATCCGGTCGTAGCCGTATTCTTCCGGCGCCTCTTTCTCGATCACCATCCTTGTGTAGTTCATGGCTTCCCCCCAAAGAATCCGTCCGATTCATCCAAGCCACAAAAACATGAAGCCTGCCAAGGCGGATTCGCCGGCAGGCTCCAATCAATCCATTGGCTCAGCCTATTGGCTCAGCGCGGAATTCCCTCAGGCCGAAGCCTTGGCCTTCCTGCCCTTGACGGCCGGCTTCGGGGCGGCCTTGCGGCCGAGGCCGATCGACTTCGCCAGCAGCGAACGCGAGGCTGCATAATTGGGGGCGACCATCGGATAGTCCGAAGGCAAGCCCCATTTGGCGCGATAGGCATCCGGCGTCAGGCCGAAATGCACGCCGAGGTGACGCTTCAGCGATTTGAACTTCTTGCCGTCTTCGAGGCAGATGATGAAGTCCGGTGTCACCGATTTCTTGGGGTTGACCGCCGGGACCAGCGGCGGCGCCACCGGGACCACCGGCTGGCCGAGCCCGCTTATCGAAGCACTGACGCTGGCGATGAGATCGGCCAGACCGGAAACGGGCAAGCGGTTCTTCTCGACATAAGCGGACACGATGTGAGCGGTCAGCTCGAGCAGGTCG
Source organism: Mesorhizobium bavaricum (assembly GCF_056781655.1). NCBI lineage: Bacteria > Pseudomonadati > Pseudomonadota > Alphaproteobacteria > Hyphomicrobiales > Phyllobacteriaceae > Mesorhizobium > Mesorhizobium bavaricum. The sequence continues at coordinate 1,344,812 of NZ_CM165566.1, forward strand.
ATGTCTTTACGGGCGCTGTTGCTATCGTCGGTCAATCTATCTCTCCGTCTAGAGCGAATGACCCGAAAATCGGATTCGATTCCCGGAAAAGGTCATGCGCAAAATCAAAATGCTACGGCGTCCTTTGTGCATCCACGGGACGGGCGGCGTTATTGTGGCGCGAAATTCCTAGTCGGCAAATCTGCGCAGCGCAATGACTTGATGCCGCGGCACACGTTATTTTGAACAACTATATTAAACAATAACAATATCAGACTATCAGCGCCTTGTCGCGCCACAGACGAAATCCGCCTTCGAAGGCGCGTGTGTTGTCGCCGCGCCGGCTGTCGACGGGCAATTCATCGAGCTTGTCGACATTGCCGCCGCCAATGACGACATAGTCAGGCTGCATGGCGGCGCGGAGCCGATCGACGACGTCGAAGACATATTTGCGCCATTTCTTCTTGCCGCGTTTTTCCAGGCCGCGTTCGCCGACATAGTCCTCGAAGCTCTTGCCGTTCTTGTAGGGAAGGTGGGCTAGTTCCATTGGCTGGGCGACGTTGTCGACGATCATTGCCGCGCCTAGGCCGGTTCCCAGCCCGACGAACAGCATGCGACCGCCCTCATAGCTGCCGATGGCCTGCATCAGCGCATCATTGACCACCTTCACCGGCTTGCCGAACTGCGCGGCGAAATCGTAGCCGGCCCAACCCTTGCCGAGATTGGCAGGGTCGATGAGCGGCCTGTTGTGGTTGACCGGGCCGGGGTAGCCCATGGAGACGACGTCGTAGGACAGGCCCTCGGCAAGCTTCTTGACGGCGTCGATCATCTGCTGCGGCGTCAGGCCAGGTCCGGAGTCGGCGCGGCGCTCCGCGCCGCCGGCACTGCTGAGGATCTTGACATGCGAGCCGCCGATATCGATCGAAAGCACGATCTTCTCGGGGCTCGATGCTGGTTGTTTCACCGCCTTGGCCATCGCGTCACCTCCACTCACTTTACCGGATCGATCCAGCCGTTGGGCGGCCCGAACCCGGCCATCACGTCTGCCGGACCCCATGTGAGCGGCTCATATAGGTGGGGAGGCGTGGTGTCGCCGAGCACCGGGCCGACGATGCGCCAGGCCAGTTCGCTGGCGTCCTGGCGGGTGAACAGCTGGCCGTTGCCGTTCATGGCATCGCCGATCAGCCGCTCATAGGGCGGCATGTCGCTCTTGCTGTCGTCGAGCGCCGTCAGCTCGACCTGTTCGCCGATCATGTCGTCGCCCGGCGCCTTGCGCTGGGCGCCGACGGCGATGACCACCTGCGGATCGATGCGGAAGCGGACGTAGTTCTGGTCGGCGGGCTTGATTGGGTCGAAGACGTCGAGTGGCGGCCGCTTCAGTCGCACCACCACCTCGGTGACATGCACGGGCATGTTCTTGCCGGCACGGATGAAGAACGGCACATCCTGCCAACGCCAGGTGTCGACGAAGAAACGCACCGCCGCAAAGGTCTCGACCGGTGAGTTCGGCGCTACGCCGGGTTCCGCGAGATAACCGGTGAACTGGCCGCGCACGACATCGTCTTTCGTCAAAGTGCGGATCGCCCGCAGCACCTGCACCTTCTCGTCGATCAGGTCGTCGGCCGAACGGCCGACAGGCGGCTCCATGGCAAGCAGCAACAGGATGTTGAGCAGGTGGTTCTCGATGACGTCCCTGATGCAGCCGACATCGTCATAGAAGCGGCCACGCCCCTCGACGCCGAAATCCTCGGCCATGGTGATCTGCACGCTCTCGACGAAGTTGCGGTTCCAGATCGGCTCGAGGAAGGAATTGGCGAAGCGGAAATAGAGCAGGTTCTGGATCGCTTCCTTGCCGAGATAGTGATCGATGCGGAAGATCGACTGTTCGTCGAACACAAGATGCAGCACCCGGTTCAGCCAGCGCGCCGATTGCAGATCGTGGCCGAAGGGCTTTTCCACCATCAGCCGTGCGCCCTGCGCCGTGCCCGATTGCTCAAGCCCCTGGACGACGGTCTCGAACATCGTCGGTGGCACCGCCATGTAGTGCAACGGCCGCTGAGCCGTGCCGAGCGCGGTTTTCAGTTTCTCGAACGTCGCCGGATCGCGGTAGTCGCCGCTGACGTAGCGCAGCAGGGACGCGAACTTGGCGAACACCTTTTCGTCGATCTTGCCGAGCGCACTGACGATGCCGTCGCGGGCACGCGCCTGCAATTGCTTGAGGTCCCAGGCATCGAACGCGACGCCGATCACCGGTTCGGTGAGCGTCCCCTTGGCGACCATCTGGTAAAGCGCTGGAAATATCTTCTTGTGGGCGAGGTCGCCGGTGGCCCCGAAGAGCACCAGCGTGTCCGAGCGTTCCTGGCTCATCAAACTGTCTCCCTTGCCGCCGTCACGAGCCGGCCTTCGGCTTCTCGACATGGCCGCCGAAGGCATAGCGCATGGCGGACAGAAGCTTGTCGGCGAATTCGGATTCGCCTTGCGAGGAGAAGCGGTCGAACAAGGCTGAGGACAGCACCGGCGCCGGCACGCCGGTGTCGATCGCGGCCTTCAGCGTCCAGCGGCCTTCGCCGGAATCCGAGACGCGGCCACCGAAACTCGCCAGCGAGGCGTCGGACTTGAGCGCGCCGGCAGTCAAGTCGAGCAGCCAGGAGCCGATGACGCTGCCATGCCGCCAGACCTCGGCGACATTGGCGAGGTCGATGTCGAATTGGTAGTATTCGGGGTTCTGCAACGGGCTGGTCTCGGCATCGGCGGCGCGCTTGACCTTGCCGGCATTGCCGGCCTTGAGGATGTTCATGCCCTCGGCATAGGCCGCCATGACGCCGTATTCGATGCCGTTGTGGATCATCTTGACGAAATGGCCAGCACCGCTCGGGCCGCAATGCAGATAGCCGAACGGTGCCGTGCCAGCAGCGGCCTTGTCAGGGGCAGGGGCGCCGGCATCGGCGCCGGGCGCGAGCGTGGCGAAGATCGAATCGAGATGCTGGACCGCTTCGTCAGGTCCGCCAATCATCAGGCAGTAGCCGCGGTCGAGGCCCCATACGCCGCCGCTGGTGCCGACATCGACATAGCTGAGGCCCTTGTCCTTGAGCTTTGCCGCCCGGTCGACATCGTCATGGTAGTAGGAATTGCCGCCGTCGATGATGATGTCGCCGGGCTCCATCAGGGCTGCCACCTGGTCGACGATCTTGCCGGTGATCGCCGCCGGCAGCATCAGCCACACACAGCGCGGCTTGGCCAGCTTGCTGACGAATTCCGCCAGGGATGCGGTTCCGGACGCACCGTCGGTAACGAGTGCGGCGACGCTGGCGGGGTTGATGTCGTAGACGACGCATTGGTGGCCGTCGCGCATCAGGCGCCGGACCATGTTGGCGCCCATCCGGCCCAGTCCCATCATTCCGATCTGCATGGTTTCTTCCCTGTTTCCTAGAGATTTGCTGGGTTTGTCGAGGAAGGATCTACTGACTATCCTGCTCGCCTGATATGACGGAGAAGTCGACATTCTCCCAATCGCCGGTCCCGGACCAGAAAAAAGTGAAGATCAGCGTGCTTCCGCCGGGGAGGCTAGCCGTGGGCAGATCGGCGAGATGGATGCCGAAAGCGTTCTCCTCTGTCTGGCTGTCGACGGCGGTCGCCCAGTTGTCGGCGCTCCAGCGGATCGTCGCCGGGGCCAGCAGTTCGACACGCAGCGTCTTGCCGGGCGGCAGCGTGCGGATCTTGTTGTTGAACCGCCACGTCCTGAACGGCGATACCGTCTTGTCCTCGATGTAGCGCTTGACGCCTTGCGGCGGCATGTCGAAGACCGCGCCGTCACGCAGCGAGCGCAACAGCTTGATATGCTCCGAATGAGCCCAGACCAGCGGCATGGCGCTGCCCGAGGGGCCGCCATGCAGCAGTTCATGCTCGGCCAGGTCGGCGCCGTCCCAGACCTGCTCGGGCAGCAGGCCGCCTGGTCCGGCCGAGCCTTCGAGCGCCGCCAGCAGGCTGGCCGCCTTGTCCTTGCGTCCCGCCGCCAGCTCGTAATGGGCGCGTTCGCCGGCCAGCAGCGGCCAGGGCCGGCCCTGGCCGGTGCCGTCGAAGGGCGCGCCATCCACGTGCTCGCCATAGCCATCGCCATTGTAGCGATACCAGAGCGGCCCTTGCGGCAGGTCGCAGCGCAATTGCGCATCGATGACCTTGACCGTGTCGACGATGCGCGGATAGTCCGCGGCCCTCAGGCCGAAGCGGACGAGCGCCAGCGCGTCCGGGCTGACGATTGCCTCGGCGGGCCGGTCGGCGTCGCCGGGCGGCCGGTTCTTGATCGGCACGTAGCCGTCCTTCGGCGAGCCGGCCTCAGCACTGTCGGGCGCCGCGATGCGGACGTAGTAGCCCTCGACGCCGTTTCCCGCACAGAGTGCCGTGCCGGTGACATAGGTCCAGCGCTCGACCTGGTCGTTCCAGACATCGGCGGTCTCGCGCAGATAGGTCACTGCGTCCTGCCTGCCGCAGGCGTCGAGCAGGTCTGCCGCGGCAAGCAGGGCCGCGATCTCGACGGCCAGCGTGAACGGGCTGTAGCCGGCATCTTCCTCCCAGCGGTCCTCGCCGGTGACGGGTCCGTTGCGCACGACATAGCTGGCGGCGCGCTCGATCATCGGCTGGAAGGCGGATAGCCTGGCGCGCGGCAGGTGGCCTGCGCGGTGCAACGCGTCGGCCAGCAGCAGCGGGAAAGCGCATTCGTCCATCTGGATGCCGGGCCAATAGGCTGACCCGTTGAGCCAGGCGTTCTGCGGCCAGTGGCCGTCGGGCTGCTGAATGGAGCGGAGATAGTCGAGGATTTGCAGAGCTGACGCAGCATCGCCGGCGGCGAGAAAACCACCGGCCGTCTCGACCAGATCGCGCGGCCAGACCAGATGGTAGCCGCCGAGGTCGTCGTCGCCCTTGTTGAAGCCCCACGGGATCGACAGGCTGGCGACCGCAGCGCCAGGTATGGCGATCGACCGGTGCGTCGCCAGGACCGCGGTCGAGACGCGATAGGAGTTGATCCCCGATGCGCCATGCCGGTCCAGCGGCAGCAGGCCCTTTTGCCACTTGCGCCATGTCTCGATGTAGGATTTCGCCGCGGGTTCAAAACCCCGCTTCAGGCTGGCGAAGGCATTTTCGGCCGCCTCGTCGGGCGTCGCGCCAAAGCCCAGCGCGAGCAGAGCCTTTGTCTTGGCGGCGGAGAAGCCAATCTCGCCGGTCAGCGCGACATTGCCGTCTTCGGCCCGTTGGCAGGCTGGATCGAGCCCGCCGGTGTTGTGGAGTTGCTGCCAACCGTCGGAGACGCCGACATATCCGGCCGAGCAACTTCGCCAGGGCAGTGACGAGGCCAGCGCCAGGCAGGTGCCCCGCCCCGCGGCGAACAGAACAGGCCTTCCCTTGTGGTCGCCAACCCAGGCGGTGTTGCCCATGCCGGCATTGACCAGGTGCGGCGCCAGCAAGGCGTAGACGCGGTAGTCGCTGGCGGCGCCCTTGAGCGCCGTGAAGGTGATCTCCTGCAGCAGCGTGGGCCGGGCCGGGTCGGCGAGGATGCGTTTCTCGATCCGGTAGGTGCCGTCGGCGGCCGTGTTGACCAGCCTGTAGGCAGGTACGCCCTCCTCGAACGGTTCAATGGCGTGCACTGCGTCGCGCTTCTCTTCGGAGAAATAGCCGTCGTGGCCGGTGACGATCAGGCCGAGGTCGCGCGTGCAGGCACTGTCCAGGCGCGGATAGTAGATCTCGTTGAGGATGCCATGGCTGATCGTGAACCAGATCTGGCCGGTTGGCGAAAGGGACGTTCCGACGCCGCTCTTGGCGCTTGACGTCCAGCGAGCCGGAATTCCCGGGGCGCCCGGAGCAACGGTTGGCGTCACTGGCATTCTGTTGCGGTCTCCTGGCCCCTTCCCTAGACCAGGACGCGAACCCTTTTCAATCATTGCACCGCAAGTTGATCGGACCCGTCAATGGAGCTGTCGTTGACAGCGGCGCCGGCCTGCGTCCACTATTCCCGGCACGGGAGGATCGCGAAGCCATGCCGGAGGTGTCCCTGGTCCTGATCGACCGGTTGCTGGCGATTTCGGCGGCGCTTGCCGGCCATATCGATCCCGGCACGGCGTTCCGCGCGACAGCCATCGAGATCGGCACGCTGATTCCACACGATCACATGGATCTGGCGGTACTGTCGCATGACGGGCGCAGGCATGCCTGTTATGAAGCCGGCTTCCACACCAGCTGGAGCGAGCTTGCCCAGCATCCGCTGCCGACCGAAGTCAGCCCGATCCGCTCGGTGCTGTGGGGCGAGGTGCCTTATCTGCTTGCCGATGATGCGCTGGGTGACCAGCGCTTCCATTTCGCCACGGCCATCGACGGACCGATCTTCGCCGCCAGGCTGCGCAGCCGCATCGTCGTGCCGCTCAGGGCGCGCGGCGGCATCATCGGCGCCCTCAACATCAGCCGGCACGAGGTTGGCTGCTACACGCTTGCCGATGTCGCGGTCGCCCAGCAATGCGCCGATCTGATCGCGCCCTATATCTTCGCGCTGATCCAGACCGAGGAGGCGCGCCGCGCAATGCTTGCCGAGAGCGAGGCGCGCAACCGCGTCGAACTGTTGCGGGTCGGCGCCTCGCAGCTGACCGAAGGCATGGAACGCGAACGCCGGCGTATGGCGATGGACTTGCACGACCAGACGCTTGCCGACCTCGCCCGCATCGCGCGCCAGCTTTCGGCCTTGCGCGGCCAGGGTGTGGCGCGGGCGGCGCAGCTTGCCGATCTCGAACAGGAGGTCGCCGGCTGCCTGACGGAACTGCGCCACATCGTCGACGACATGCGGCCGAGCGTGCTCGAACTGTTCGGCCTGCGCGACGCGGTCGAGGCGCATCTCAACCGCAGCGTCGCCAGAGCCAAGCCGCCGATCGCCGTGCGCATTGCCGACACCAGCGACGGCAGCGCCGACAGCCTGCCGGAGCCTGTCCGCACCGCGCTCTACCGGATCGTCCAGGAAGCGATCAACAATGCGGTTCGCCACGCCGCGCCGCGCCGCATCGATGTGCTGCTGGCGTCGACCGCGAGCGTGCTGCGGGTGATCGTCACCGATGACGGCCAGGGTTGCGGCACCGTCGATCCGGCCGCTCATGGCGGCATTGGCCATATGCATACGCGGGCCGCGCTGATCGGAGCGCGGCTGCGCATCGGGCAAGCCGGCCGCAAGAGCGGCGGCACCCGTGTCGTCGTAGAGATTGACCGCCAGCCGTCCCGGGATTTGCCGGATACGGCGGCTGCAACGGGACCGGGTCAGCTCGCCGTGTCGGAGGCCATGTAATGCTTGTGATGATCGCCGAGAATGACGGGCTGCACCGCACATTCGCGCGCCGCACCGTCGAGCAATTGTGGCCTGGCGACGTCGAGGTGATCGAGGCGAGCGACGGCGAGGATGCCATCAACCTGGCGGCCGAGCGCGAGCCGCCGCATGTCGTGCTCGACCTGCAGATGCCGAAGGCGACCGGGATCGAGGTTGCCAGGGCGATCTGGAACCGCCGCGCCGGCACCCACATCCTGTTCTGGTCCAATTTCGCCGATGAGGCCTATGTGCGCGGCGTGGCACGCATCGTGCCGCCGGGCTCGGTCTATGGCTATGTGCTCAAATCGGCGACGGAGGAGGGTATGCGCTCGGCCCTGCGCGGCGTTTTCCGCGAAGGCCATTGCATCATCGACCGCGAGATCCGCGGCATCCAGCACCGCGTCCAGGACAAGTTCGAGGGCATCACCGACGGTGAATACGAAAGCCTGATCGACATCGCGCTCGGCCTGACCGACCGGGCCATTGCAGCACGCCGCGGCCTGTCGATCCGCGGTGCGCAGAGCCGCATCAAGCATGTCTATGACAAGCTCGGCATCGTGCCGGCGGAGGACGGCGCCGGCGATGCTTCCGTGTTCAACTCGCGGACGCGGGCGATCTATCTCGCCATGGCGCGCGGCCTGATCAACATCGACGCGCTGCGCCGCGAGCAGGACCGGCTCGACGCCTGGCTGGCACAGGTGTCGCCCAATCCCTGATCCCGTCTGGCGGACTGTGCAAATGCACAGTCGGCCGTGCGCTTTGACCCGTATCGCCGCGCCCGCGCCGCAACTACGCTCGACCCATAAAAAGACCATATCGGGGAAGCGCTCATGCCATTCGTCACATTGCGGATTCGCACGGCTGTTCGCGTCGCCGGGAGCCAGTGATGTCGGTGTCGGCGCGCGCCCGCCATTCCGGCTTCGACGACGTCGTCGGCGATGGGACCATCGAAACGCTGGCGAGCGGCTTCGGCTTCCTCGAAGGACCGGTGTGGCATCCTTACGAGAAATGGCTGGTCTTTTCCGACATTCCGGAAAGCCGCATGTATCGCCGCAGTACCGCCGGCGAGATCGAGCTGTTCCGCGAGCAGAGCCACAAGGCCAATGGCAACACGCTGGACCGGCAGGGGCGGCTTGTCACCTGCGAGCACGCGACAAGCCGGGTGACCCGGGCCGAGCCCAATGGCAGCGTAACCGTGCTCGCCACGCACCACCAGGACAAGCAACTCAACAGCCCGAACGACATCGTCGTTGCCACCGGCGGATCGATCTACTTCACCGATCCGGGCTATGGCAGGGTGGAGTTCTATGGCGTGCCGCGCCCACAGGAACTGTCGTTCCAGGGCGTCTACCGCATCGATGGTGACGGCGCTCAACTGACATTGTTGGCTGACGATTTCGCCCAGCCAAACGGGCTTTGCTTCTCGCTGGACGAGTCGCGGCTGTTCATCAACGACACCGAGCGAGGCCATATCAGAGTGTTCGGCGTCGAGGCGGATGGTGATTTGAACGGCGGTGCGGTGTGGGCCGTGACCGAGGGCGAGGGGCCGGGAGCGCCCGACGGCATGAAGATCGACAGCCGCGGCAATGTCTATTGCACCGGCCCCGGCGGCATCCACGTGTTCGACGCGTCAGGTGCCATTCTGGGCGTCATCCGGACGCCGGAAGACTGCGCGAATTTTACCTTCGGAGACGACGATCTGAGGAGCCTCTACATCGCCGCGTCGACGTCGCTGTACCGGCTGCGGGTGCGCGTGCCGGGATTGAGACTGTTTTGAGACTGGGATTATCCGTGCTCAAATCAGATTGGGAGTGAGGCCGGGGTCAAAGCCGGCAGGAACTGTAGCAGTCAACATCTGGGAGGATTAAGACATGAAGAAACTGTTCGTCTTGGGCGCCTTTGCCGCGATGCTCGCGTCGGGCACGGCACTGGCCGACACCAGTGGCAAGAAGATCGCCTTTTCCAACAACTACGCCGGCAATTCGTGGCGGCAGGCGATGCTCGACAGCTATGGCATCGTCACCAAGAAGGCGGTCGCCGACAAGGTTGTCGGCGCAGCCGATATCTTCACCACCGCCGACAAGGAAGTGCCGACGCAGGCAGCCCAGGTGCAGAACCTGATCCTGCAGGGCTATGACGCCATCGTCATCAACGCCGCTTCGCCGGACGCGCTCAACGGCGCCATCAAGCAGGCCTGCGACGCCGGCATTGTTGTCGTCTCGTTCGATGGCACCGTCACCGAACCTTGCGCCTACCGTGTCGTCGTCGACTTCAAGGACATGGGTAAGCAGGAAGTGGAACAGATGGCCAAGTTCCAGCCCAAGGGCGGCAATCTGCTGGAAATCCGTGGCCTGGCCGGCACCTCGATCGACGATGCCATCCATGCCGGCATCCTCGAAGGCGTCGCCGCCCATCCCGAGTTCAAGATCGTCGGCTCGGTGACCGGCGACTGGGACCAGACGACGGCGCAGAAGGCGGTGGCGACCATCCTGCCGTCGCTGCCCGATATCGTCGGCATCGTCGACCAGGGTGGCGATGGCTACGGCGCGGCACAGGCCTTCGCCGCCGCCGGCAAGCCGCGCCCAACCATCATCATGGGCAACCGCCAGGACGAGTTGCAGTGGTGGAAGGAACAGAAGGACAAGGACGGCTACCAGACCTGGTCGGCGTCGATCGCGCCCGGCGTGTCGTCGCTCGCCTTCTGGGTGGCGCAGCAGGTGCTCGATGGCCGCACGGATATCCCGCACGATCTGCTGGTGCCGTATCTCGCCTTCACCCAGGACGATTTCGAGGCCGAGTTGCCGAAAATCGTCAAAGGCGGCGTCGCCAGCCACGAATACACGCAGGAAGACGCGATCGCGGCCATCAAAGCCAACATCAAGTGAGCGTCGGACAAGCGTTGCCTCCCGGATGATCGAGCGGATATCGTTGAGCATGCCTGAAGGGAACGCCGACATCATCAGACTGAACGGCGCCGAAAAGCATTTCGGCGCCGTTCGCGCACTGGGCGGCGTGGATTTCCACGTCGGCCCCGGCGAGTGCGTCGGCCTCGTCGGCCATAATGGCGCCGGCAAGTCGACCCTGATGCATATGGTGGCGGGCACGCTGATGCCCGACAGCGGCCAGATCCGCGTCCATGGCGGCATCGAGGAGACTTACTCGGTGTCGCGGGCGCAGCAGCTCGGCATACGCTGCGTGTTCCAGGAACTGTCGCTTTGCCCCAATCTCAGCGTCGCCGAGAACACGCGCATCAACCACGCTTCGCTGCGCGGCTTCGGCTGGCGGCGCAAGGCAGCGGATCTGATCGCCGCCAAGCTCGACGAGATTTTTCCTGGGCACAGCATCTCGGCGGGCGACATTGTCGGCGACCTGTCGATCGGCCGGCGCCAGATGGTCGAGGTGGCGCGCGCCTTCACGGTGACGCAGGACCGGCTTGACCTCGTCATCCTCGATGAGCCGACGTCGTCGCTCGACGCCCATACGGCCGGCCAACTGCTGGCCTTCGTGCGCCGCTTCGTGGCCAGCGGCAAAAGCTGCATCCTGATCTCGCATGTGCTGGGCGAGGTGCTGCGGAATGCCGACCGCATTGTGGTGATGCGCGATGGCAAGGTGGTTGTCGCCGACACCGCTGGTGCGTTCGACCGCGACCGGCTGGTGACAGCGATGGGCGGAGCGGAAGCGCGCCAGAAGATCGCGGCGCAGGCCGCTGCCGCCAAGCCGGTGGCCAGTCCGTTGCGGGTGCGGGCGCGACCTGCCGTGCAGAAGGACGGCACCGACCTTGTTGCCTGTGCCGGCGAGATCATTGGCCTTGCCGGGCTGGCGGGCCATGGCCAGACCGACCTGTTGCTGGCGATCTTCGAGGCCGCATCGCGCACCAAGGCCGGTATCGAGGTGACCGCGCCGGTGGCGCTGGTGGCCGGCGACCGCCAGTCGGACGGCATCTTCCCGCAATGGTCGATTGCGCAGAATATCGGGATCCGCTCGCTGGCGCGTTTGCGCAACGGGCTGTTGATCTCGCCGCAGCGCGAGGCCGAGCTCGCTGCATTTTGGCAAAAGAAGATCGGCATCCGTACGCCAGACATGAACAACAACATTTTCTCGCTGTCGGGCGGCAATCAGCAGAAGGCGCTGTTTGCCCGCGCGCTCGGCTCCGACGCGCAGATCGTGCTGATGGACGACCCGATGCGCGGCGTCGATATCGGCACCAAGCTGGAGGTCTACGACCTCGTGCGCGAAGAGGCCAGGAATGGCCGCACCTTCCTCTGGTACACCACGGAAACCGAAGAGCTCGACAATTGCGATCACATCTATGTCTTCAAGAACGGTCGCATCGTCGCCAATCTGCGCCGCGACGAATTGACCGAAGAGAAGATCATCCAGTCCTCGTTCGGCGATGCGGCCTGAGATGACGGCCGCCAGCCTCGAGACCGCCGCCAGGAGTACCGCCGAGCGTGGCGCGCTGGCCCGTGGCCGCCTGCTGCGCGGACTGCTGCCGGCGCTGTCGCTGGCGCTGGTGCTGATCGCGATCGCCTGGCTCAATCCGCGCGCCATCAGCTATTTCGGCTTCAGCCTGATGCTGAACCTGGCGATCCCGATCGCGCTGGCGACCATCGCGCAGATGTTCGTCATCGCCGGCAACGAGCTGGACCTGTCGATCGGCACTTTCGTCGGCTTTGTCGGCTGCGTCACCGCGACGTGGCTCAAGGACGCGCCGCTGATCGGCGTGACCATCCTGCTGGGATCGATCGGCGTCTATGCGCTGCTCGGTGCGCTGATCCATCTGCGCAACCTGCCTTCGATCGTGGTGACGCTGGGCATGAGCTTCGTCTGGCAGGGCTTGGCCATCCTCGTCCTGCCCAAACCGGGTGGCAAGGCGCCGGACTGGCTGCTGGCGTTCATGGCCTTCAAGCCGCCTTTCGTGCCATTCCCGATCATCGCGGCACTGCTGATCGGTCTCATCGTTCACTTCGCCCTGATGCGCACCTCCTATGGCGTGATCCTGCGCGGCTCCGGCGGCAATCCGGCGGCGCTTGGCCGCGCCGGCTGGTCGCTGCTCAAGACCAAGATCGTGCTGTTTTCGCTGGCCGGCCTGTTCGGCGTGCTGTCCGGCATGGCGCTGATTGGCATCACCACCTCGGCCGATGCCAATATCGGCAATGGCTACACGCTGCTGGCGATCGCCGGTGTCATCCTTGGCGGCGGCGAGTTCGTCGGCGGCCGGGTGTCGCCGGTCGGCGCGGTGATCGGCGCACTGACGTTGGCGCTGGCCGCATCGCCGCTGCTCACCTTCATGCACATTCCGCCCGACTGGCAGGTGGCCGCCAACGGCGCCATTCTGATCATCGTGCTGGCGGCCCGCGTCCTGATCAGCCGCAGGGAAAGGTAGCCATGGCCGCGTTGAAACCACTGCTTGCCAAACCCTGGATCTGGTCGTTCCTCGGCGCCTTGCTGGTGTGGCTGGCGACGATCGCCTTCACCGGTGGCTATGGCGCCGGCGGCATGGTCACGGCGGCGCTGTCGCTTGCGGTGTTCACCGTCATTGTCGGCGTCGGCCAGATGTTCGTCATCACGCTCGGTCCGGGCAATGTCGACCTGTCGCTGCCGGCCAATATCGGCCTTGCCAGCGCCGTCGCCATGAAGGTGATGGACGGCAACGATTCCATGATCGTCGTCGGGCTTTTGGCGGCGATCGCCACGGGCGCGGCGATCGGTGCCGCCAACTATCTGCTGATCTGGGCGCTGCGCATTCCGCCGATCATCGCCACGCTGTCGGCCAGCTTCATCATCCAGTCGATCGACATCAGCTATGGGCGCGGGCTGCAGATCAAGCCGCCGCCCGGCTTTGCCGATTTCGCCAACTGGCAGGTGCTGGGCATTCCGGTGATGGCGATCCTCACCGTGCTGTTCACCATCGGTGCGGCCATCGCGCTGCAGCGCATGATCTATGGCCGCTCGGTGCTGGCGATCGGCCAGAACATCCGTGCGGCGTGGCTCGCCGGTGTCAATGTCGGCCGCATCCGCTTCCTCACCTATACGCTGTCGGGCGCGCTCGGCGGCATCGACGGCGCGCTGCTCGCCGGTTATTTCCGGGGCGCCAATGTCGATATCGGCAACGAGTATCTGCTGGCCTCGATCGCCGTCGTCGTCATCGGCGGCACGTCGGTGGCCGGCGGCAAGGCCAATGTCCCCGGTGTCTGGGGTGCGGCGCTGTTCCTGGTGTTGCTTTTGACCATGCTCAACACATTCGGCGTCAGTGCCGGCGTGCGGCTGCTGCTGACAGGGCTGATCATCGTTGGGGTGATCACGGCCGCGGGCGGACAGAAGGCGCTGCGGTAACGACTACGCCGCGATTCCAGAGAGATGATGGCGGCGGAGCTGCCGGCCAACGCCAGGCCCTTCAAGGCCGGTAATCATTGTGCCAGGCCGGCATCCGGTTCCCATCCGCCTCCTGGCGCTGTAAATCCCGTTCGCGCGGCCCGAAGCCGCTCGCCATTGCTGGGAGGTTTGCGTGTCCGATTTCCTGAAGGTCAGCCGCGACGGCGATGTCGCCATCGTCATCATCGACAACCCGCCGGTCAATGCGTTGAGCTTCCACGTTCGCGAGCCGCTGATGCAGGCTCTCGTTGAGTTGCGGGATGATCCGTTGGTTGTGGCCATCGTCATCACCTGCGCCGGCCGGACTTTCGTTGCCGGGGCCGACATCACGGAGTTCGGGAAGCCGGTGCAACAGCCCGAGCTGCGCGCGATCATCGCGGCGTTGGAAACCATAGCCAAGCCGACCGTCGCTGCCATCCATGGCACGGCGCTTGGCGGCGGCCTGGAGCTGGCGCTCGGCTGCCATTTCCGCGTCGCTGACGCCGGCGCAAGACTCGGCCTGCCGGAAGTAAAGCTCGGCCTCTTGCCGGGCGGCGGCGGCACGGTGCGACTGCCGCGCCTCGTCGGCGCGGTGAAGGCACTCAAGATCATCGTTTCCGGGGCGCCGATCGGTGCTGAAGAGGCGCATGCCACCGGTCTGGTCGATGCCGTCTTCGAAGGCGATCTGACCGCGCATGCCGTGAACTTCGCCAGGGAAATAGCCCGCAAGGGTGGTCCCTTCACGCCGGTGCGCGATCGCGATGAAGGGCTCAAGGAAACTGACTTCGTGACTTTCGACGCCGCGGCGGCGGACCTCGCCAAGAAGGCGCGCGGCCTCGAGGCGCCGATCGCGTGCGCGCAGGCGGTGCGCAATGCCGTCACGCTGCACTTCGATGAGGCGCTGGCGGCGGAACGCGCGTTATTCGTGAAGCTTGTTGCCAGCGATCAGTCGCGCGCGCAGCGGCATCTGTTTTTCGCCGAACGCGAGGCGGCAAAGAGTCCAGACAAAGATCTCGTCAAGCGCAGGATCGCTCGCGTCGGCGTCATCGGCGCCGGCACAATGGGCGGCGGCATCGCCATGGCCTTCGCCAATGGCGGCTATCCCGTCACCTTGCTGGAGACAAGCTCGGAGGCGTTGCAACGCGGGCTGGCGACCATCGACAAGAACTATGCCGTCTCCGTCATGCGGGGCTCATTGACCGAAGATGCGAAGCGGCAGCGGCTCGCCCAGTTCACGGGTTCCACCGACTATGCCGATCTCGCCGATTGCGACCTGATCGTCGAGGCGGTGTTCGAGGACATGGCGGTCAAGAAGGAGGTCTTCGGCAAGCTCGACACGGTGGCCAAGCCGGGGGCCGTTCTCGCCACGAACACCTCCTATCTCGACATCAACGAAATCGCCGCCTCGACCTCGCGGCCGCAGGATGTGCTCGGCCTGCATTTCTTCTCGCCGGCCAATGTCATGAAGCTGCTGGAGATCGTCCGGGCCGAGAAGACCGCGCCCGATGCGCTGGCGAGCGTCGTCGACCTGGCGCGGCGGATCGGCAAGGTGGCTGTCGTTGTCGGCGTCTGCCACGGCTTCGTCGGCAACCGCATGCTGGCGGCGCGCGGCTCGGAATCCGAGGCGCTTCTGCTCGAGGGTGCGACACCGCGCCAGATCGACCAGGCGTTCACCGATTTCGGCTGGCCGATGGGGCCGTTCCAGATGGGCGATCTCGCCGGCCTCGACATTGGCTGGCGCAACCGCAAGGCGCGCGGCCAGACGGCCGTGATCGCGGATACGCTGTGCGAACAAGGGCGTTTCGGCCAGAAGACCGGCCGTGGCTACTATCTCTACGAGGCCGGCGCGCGAACGCCGGTTCCGGACCCGCAAGTGGAGGCGCTGATCCGCGACAAGGCCGCCGAGCAGGGCATCGCGCCACGCGCGATCGAGGCGGAAGAAATCATCGAGCGCACGCTCTATCCCCTGGTCAACGAGGGTGCCAAGATCCTGGAGGAAGGGATCGCGGTCCGCGCCTCCGACATCGATGTCGTCTGGGTCAATGGCTACGGCTTTCCCATCGGCAAGGGCGGCCCGATGTTCTGGGCCGGACTTGAGGGGGCGGGCAAGATCATCGAGCGGCTCGAATATTGGCATCAGCGAACCGGCAAGGATGTGTTCAAGGTGGCGCCATTGCTCAGGCGAATGGCCGAGAGCGGTTCATGGGAAGCCGCCGCAGCCTGATCGCGCCATATAGGGCCGCTTATCCCTGGTGTCTCGCCAGCACGAAATCGTGCTCGACCTCCCAGAAGGAGCCGGCGAATTCGAGGCCCTTGGCGCGTGCCGGATCGTCGATGCGCTTGAACTGCGCCAACAGACTCTCCTTCACGCCGAAGACGGCGTCCGAATTGATGTAGGGATCGTCCGGATCGAAGATGTGGGTGGTCAGCGCCTCGAAGCCGTCGGCCTTGAGGATGTAGTGCAAATGCGCTGGACGATAGGGATGTCGGCCCAGAGCGTGCAGCAGCTTGCCGACCGTGCCGTCGTCAGGGATCGGATAGAATTTTGGCTTCACCGCGCGGAACCAGTAGTGGCCATCGGCGCCGGTGCGGAAGACGCCGCGCAGATTGAAGTCGGGCTGGATGCCCTTCTGCTGCACGTCGTAGAAGCCTTCATCATTGGCCTGCCAGACGTCGAGCACTGCATTGGCGATCGGCTTGCCGTCGGTGTCGAGGATGCGGCCATGGATGAACATGTCCTCGCCCTTCTGGTCGAGGCAGATGTTGGCGCCCATCGGCAGTTCCGGCGCGTCGGCGAGATGGAACGGGCCGAGCACCGTCGATTCCGAAGCGCCCGAGGGTTTGCGGTTGTTGATGGCGTCGACCAGCATCGAGACGCCGAGCACATCCGACAGCAGGATGAACTCCTGCCGCCATTCAGTCGACAGCTGGCCGGTCCTGGTCAGGAACAGGATGGCGTCGAACCATTCGTCCTGCGTCGGCTCGATCTCCTTGACCGCCTCGTGCAGCTTGCGGGTGATGACCTCCATCACCGTCCTCAGCCGTTCGCTTTTGGCGTTGGCGTTGCGGCCGGTAACGACCTCGACCGAATTCTCTTCGGTGAAGAAGCCCTTTTCGTGCGCTTCCATCTCTGTCCTCACCTGTCCAGAATTGCCGTCAGGGCGCGGCGCAGATCCGCTACCGGATTGCCGCCTGTCGCGTCCGCGCGCCAGCCGACATGCTGGTCCGGGCGCACAAGCAGGATGCCGCTGTCGCGCACTTCGCGGGCGCGCGCCCAGTCGCCGGAAAAATCCTGCCAGGGCTGGCGCGGGCCGATCAGATGGCCAGCAATATCGATGCCGAGTTCCTTGCCGACCGCCTTGGCCGCATCGAGCCAGCCTTGCCCGCCGATGCCGGTCAGCACGGTGAATTTGCCGTGGCCGGTCAGGTCGAGCGTCGAGACCTTGTCGCCGCGTTCCGAATGCACCCAGACATGCGGCAGACGAGCGCCCGGCCAGGAGGTCGGCTGATAGTGCAACTCGGCATCTTTGGTGAAGGCCGGTTCCTTCTGGCCATCACTGACGATGGCGTTCGACCTGTAGCGCTGGTTCATCTCGACGCCATGGGCGTCGAATTCGTAGACCTTGGAGGCGATGGTCTCGCGAATCTTGGTGCGCTGCGCCTCGGCCGCCGGCGTGTCGTCACAGCGCGCATCCATGTTCGACTGCATCTTCACCGGGTCGATGGAATCGAGCAGGCCAAGCGCCTTGAAGATCGGTCCGAATTCCTCGATCGACTTGTTGGCGCGGGTGACGATCTGCCTGGCGACCGGCGCGCGCTCCTGCGAGTAGCTGTCGAGCAGCTTTGAGCCGGCCTTGCCCTTGATGACATAGGCAAGCTTCCAGGCGAGGTTGAAGCCGTCCTGGATCGAGGTGTTGGAGCCGAGCCCATTTGACGGCGGGTGGCGATGGATGGCGTCGCCCATGCAGAACACGCGGCCCTTGGACGTCTGCGTGGCGTACATGTTGTTGACGGTCCAGGTCGAGACCGACTGGATGTCGATCTCAAGCTCGGGGTCACCGACGAGGTCGCGCGTGACCTTCCTGGCGAAGGCGTCGTCGACCTTGGGCGCGGGCTGGTTGATGTCGTAGCCCCAGACGATCAGCCATTCGTTCCACGGCCGGATCATGCGCACCAGACCCATGCCGATGCCACCGACATCAGCTCCCGGCTGCACCACCCAGTAGAGCACCGAGGGGCGGTGGGCGACGTATTTCGACAGGTCGGCCTTGAACAGGATGTTCATCGAGCCGCCGACGCCCATCTTGCCTTCGAAGGGCAGGCCGGCATGTTCGGCGACCAGCGAGTTGCCGCCATCGGCGCCGACCAGATACTTTGAACGGATGGTGATATCCTTGCCGGTCAACCGGTCGCGGCAGGTGGTGGTGACGCCGTCGGCGTCCTGGACATGCGAGAGGTATTCGGTCGACATGCGCGATTGCGTGCCGCGCGAACAAGCGGTCTTGAACAGCAGCGGCTCCATGAAGGTCTGCGGCAGGTCGTTCATGTGCGAGGGTGAGGACAAAAGATGCTCGGCGCGGGAAAGCGGATGCTTGCCCCAGCTGCGCATGCGGCCGATCTCCTCGCCGGCCAGCGAGGTGCAGAACACGTTCTCGCCCATCAGATCCTGTTCGGTGGCGTGCATATACGCTTCTGCCTCGACCTCCCAGCCGAGGTCGCGCAGCACTTCCATGGTGCGCTGGTTGGTGATGTGCGCGCGCGGCGTCGCGGCCAGCCAGCGATAGCGGTTGATGACCATGTTCTCGATGCCATAGGTCGAAAGCAGCGCTGCCGTCGCCGAGCCGGCAGGCCCGGTGCCGATGGTCAGCACGTCGGTGGTGATGTCAGCCATGCGGCCCTCCCTTTTTGCTTGGTTTAAACGGTCCACCGGTCAGCCGGCGACGGACCGGGAAAAGCTGGATGCCGGTGCGCTCGGCAAACAGGCCCCACAGGCCGCGCGGCGCAAACAGCATGATGAGGATGCCGATCAGCCCGAGGATCAGAAGATACCAGGAACCGTAATCGGCCAGCAGGTTCTGCAAGATGTAGAAGACGATGACGCCGACGATCGGACCTTCGATGGTGCCGATGCCACCGATGACGACGATGAAGATGACATAGGCAGTCCAGTCGACGACGGAGAAGGCGGCGTCCGGCGAGATGCGGGCCTTCTGCACATAGATCAGCGCACCGGCGAGGCCGGTGCCGAAAGCTGCTGCCAGATAGACCAGCGTCTTCATGCGGCGGGCGTCGACGCCGACCGAGCGCGCCGCTTCCTGGTTGTCGCGCACGGCCGCCAGACCCAGCCCCTGTTTCGAGCGCAGCAGCCGGTAGACAAGGCCGATGGTGGCGATGGCCAGCAATAGCGCCAACCAGTAGGTCAGGATGTCACCAGCGCCCGACGATTTGACACCGAACAGCTCGCCGACCAGCTTCAGTGCAGGCATGTCGCGGATCGCCTCGCGCGGCAGCGAGGTGCCGGTGCCGCCGCCCAGCATCTTCCATTGCGCCAGCGCCAGCCGCACCACTTCGGCGATGACCCAGCTGCCGATGGCGAAATAGGCGCCCTGCAGGCGAAACAGGAAGAAGGCGGTCGGGATGGCGAGCAGAGCGCTGGCGATGCCGGCAAGCAGGATCGCGACCAGCGGGTCGAGCCCGGCGAGGATGACGAGGGCGAACATGGCATACGCGCCGAAGCCGACAAAGGCCTGCTGGCCGACCGAGACCAACCCGGCATAGCCGGCGAGCAGGTTCCAGTTCTGCGCCAGCACCAGCATGGTGAGGATGAAGAACAGGTCCTGCAGCACGCTGCGCGAGACGAACAGTGGTGCGGCGAAGGCGAACACGATGACGAGCGCGGCGACGATGGCGAAGGTCGCAGATGCCCTGGTTCGCGTTTCGACTTTCCAGCGGCCGAGTGTGATGTCGGTCATGGCGCTCAATCCACCGCCCGCGGAAACAGCCCACGCGGCCTGACCAGAAGCACCACCAGGAAGGCCAGATGTCCGGCCAGGATCTGCCATTCCGGATTGATCGCGGCGCCAAAGGTCTGGGCGATGCCGATGACGATGCCGCCGAACAGCGTTCCCCACAGCGAGCCGAGGCCGCCGATGATGACCGCCTCGAAGGCGTAGATCAGCCGCGCCGGTCCGATGGTCGGGTCGAAATTGGCGCGCGTGCCGAGATAGAGTGCCGCGATCGTCACCACCACCATGGCGATGCCCGTGGCGGTGGCAAAAATCCGCTTCGGCTGGATGCCCATCAGCCCGGCTGTGACCGGATCGTCCGAGGTGGCGCGAAAGGCGCGGCCGAGCGATGTGCGGTAGAACAGCTGGTTGAGGCCGATGATCACCGCGACGGCCGAGGCCAGGGTCAGCAGCGGCATGACACCGACATTGATCGGCCCAAGCGCCACCGACGCGGTTTCCAGCCCACCGACCGAGATGCGCCGGCTGTCGGCTGAAAAGCCTTCAAGCAGACCATTCTGGATGACGATCGACAGGCCAAATGTGACCAGCAGCGGCGGCAATATGTCGGTGCCTAGCGTTCTGTTGAGAAGAAAGAATTGCAACGCCCAGCCGATGGCGAACATCAGCGGCATTGCCACCAGCGCCGCGATGAATGGGTTGAGGCCAAGGGCGGTAACCAGCGCCAGGATCAGGAAGGCGGCGAGCACGATGAGGTCGCCATGCGCCAGATTGACCAGCCGCATGATCCCGAAGACGAGGCTCAAGCCTGCCGCGAACAGCGCATAAAGACCGCCGAGCAGAATGCCCTGGATGATGGTGTCGAGCCACGCCATGTCAGGCCACCCCGAAATACGCGGCGTGGATCTTCTCGCGCGTCAGATCCGATGGCGCGCCAGAGAGCGTGACGCGGCCCTCCATCATGCAATAGACGCGATCACTGACCTTCAGCGCCTGCCCGATGTCCTGCTCGACCACGACGATCGAAGCGCCGGCCGCACGGATACGTGGAAAGGCGGCGTAGATATCCTTGATGACGACCGGCGCCAGCCCAAGACTGATCTCGTCGCACAGCAGCACGCGCGGATTGGACATCAGCGCCCGGCCGATCGCCACCATCTGCTGCTGGCCGCCGGACAGTGCCGTGCCCGGATTGGCGCGCCGCTCCTTCAGGATAGGGAACAGCTCATAGGCTCCAGTGTCCGGCAACGGCGCGGCCGTAGCGACCGATCAGCAGGTTCTCCTCGACACTGAGCGACGCGAACAGCTTTCGCCCTTCGGGCACCATGGCAATGCCGCGGGCGACGATGTCGGGAGCCGGCAAAGCGCCGATCTCTTCGCCATCGAACAGCACTGCTTCTGGCTTGTTGGCCAAAATGCCTGAGATCGAGCGCATCAGCGTCGTCTTGCCGGCGCCGTTGGCGCCGATGATGGCTATGGTCTCGCCCTGGCCCAGCGCGATGTCGACGCCGAACAACGCCTGGAAGTCGCCGTAGCGGGCGGTCAGGCCTTTTGTCTCGAGCAGCGCCATCAGACTTCGATCCCGAGATAGATCTCGCGAACCTCGCGCGACGCCATGACGGTGGCGGGCGCGCCCATGCCGATGACCTTGCCGAAATTGAGCACCAGCAGCCGCTCGACCACCGAGTTCAGCGCATGCAGCACGTGCTCGATCCAGATGATCGACATGCCGCCCTTGTGAATGGCGCGGATAGTGTCGACCAGCATGCCGCATTCGCCCTCGGTCAGTCCGCCGGCGATCTCGTCCAGCAGCAGCAGCCTGGGGTCGGTTGCCAGGGCGCGGGCAAGCTCCAGACGCTTGCGCTGCAGCAGGCTCAGGCCGCCGGCCGGGTGGTTGGCGCGGTCGATCAGCCCGGTCTCGACCAGGATTTCGGCGCAGCGGTCGCCGACCTCGGCTTCCGTCTTTCTTGCCCCGAAGGAGCCGGCGACCAGCAGGTTCTCGAAAACGGTCAATTTCTCGAACGGTTGCGGGATCTGGAACGAGCGTCCGACGCCGGCAAAGCAACGCTGCATCGGCGGCAGCCGTGTCACGTCCCGGCCATCGAAGATGATGGTGCCGGCATCGACGGCGATGTTACCGGTGACCAGGTTGAACAGCGTCGATTTGCCGGCGCCGTTCGGGCCGATGATGCCGAGCGCCTCGCCCTGCCGTAGTTCGAACGAAACCGCATCGGCGACCGTGAGGGCGCCGAAGCGTTTCGAAACGTTGGAGAGCGCGAGCATGGACATGGCTAGCCAATGGCTTCCATCTTGCCGCCGGTCGGAATTTCAGGTGCCGTCTTGTTGTCGGTGATGACGAGATCGTAGCCGCCAGCATCCTTCAGCCGCCACTGGCCACCGACCAGCGGTGTCTTGGCGATGTTCTTGGCGGCGAAAGGCGGCAGCTTGGCACCGTCCCAGGCGATCGGCCCGACCAGCGTGTCGAGCTTGGTCGCGGCGATTGCCGCCGCCACCTTGTCGCCGTCGCCGGCTTCGCCGGCCCGCTTCATGACATCCACGGCGATCTCGAACAGCGCGTGGACAAAGCCGATCGGCTGCGTCCATTGCCGGCCCGTGGCCTTGGTGAAACCTTCGGCGACCTGCGCCGAGCTTTCGCCGGTCAGCGACGATTTGAACGGGTGGTTCGGCGTCCACCAGACTTCCGACGACAGATTGTGGCCGGATTTGCCGAGCGCCTCGACGGATTGCGGGAACAGCAAGGCCTTGCCGATCGACGCCACCTTGGGTGTGAAACCCTGCTGCTTAGCCTGGTTCCAGAAGGTGGTGAAGTCGGGCGGGATCATCACGCCGGTGATGATCTCGCAGGATGCGCCCTTGAAGGCGTTGATCTGTGCCGAGAAATCATCAGTCAGGTTCTGGTAGCGGCCGGTGTCGGTCAGTCCGTAGCCGCCCTTGTCCAGCACCGGCGGGAAGCCGACCGTGCCGTCGCCCCAGGCATTGCCGTCGCCGTCATTGGGGAACAGGCCGCCGACCTTCTTGTTGGTCTCGACCTGCGCCCACATGTTGGTGAAGACGGCGATGACGTCCTCCAGCCCCCAGAAGAAATGGTAGGCGTAATTGAACGGCTTCCACGAGGCCGGGTCGCCGGGATTGCCTTGCTGGCCGATGAACCAGGGCTGCCAGGGCGCCACCGTCGACAGGCAGGGCACTTCTTCGGCCTCACACGTGGTGGCGACCGGGTTCGTGGTCTCCGGCGTCGAGGCGACAAGCATCAAATTGACCTTGTCGTTGACGATCAGCTCCTTGGCGACTTCCGCAGCCCGGTTGGGGTTGGACTGGCTGTCCTTGACCACGACCTCGTAGTTGAGGCCGGCGGCCTTGGTGGCTGTGAGGAAACCGTCGATGATGAACTTGTCGGCCTCGGCGAAAGCCGCCAGCGGACCGGACTGCGGGCTGACATAGCCGAGCTTGATCGGCGCATTCTGGGCGATCGCCGGCATGGGCAAGCCGCCGGCAAGCAGGCCGGTGGCCGCGGTGTTGCGGATGAATTCGCGTCTGGTAATCATTGGTGTTCCTCCCTCTGTTGCCGTCAGTCCTGTGGACGTCTTCCCTCCCACGCGTCCTGCAACAGGGCGCGGATTGCGGCGCGGTCGAAGGGCCGCGGATTCCAGTATGGATTTTGCGTGGCGATCTCGGCGGCGCGATCGAGATCGGCCAGCTTGAGGCCAAGTTCCCTCAGCGTCAGCGGCGCATTGGTGGATTTGGCAAAATCGTGGAGGCCGCGACCGGCGCTGCCACCAAATATGTCGGCAACCGGTTTGAGCAATTCGGGCACGGCGACGGCGTTGAAGCCGATCGTGTGCGGCAGCATCACCGCGTGGGTCTCGGCATGCGGCATGTCGAAGGAGCCGCCCAGCGTGTGGCAGATCTTATGGTGCAGCGCCATGCCGACGGTGCCGAGCACGGTGCCGCACAGCCAGGCGCCATAAAGCGCGTCGCCGCGTGCGGCGAGATTCCTGGGCGCCTCAATCAGGACGGGAAGCGCTTGGCTTAGGGCCCGGAGCCCCTCGGTAGCCATCAGCGTCGAGATCGGGTTGCGGTCCTGCGCGTAGAGCGCTTCCGCCGCATGCGCCATGGCGTTGAGGCCCGAGGTGACGCTCATCGTCACCGGCAGTCCGACGGTCAGTTCCGGATCGTAGATCACCACTTCCGGCAGGATTTTTGCATCACGCACGGTGGTCTTCACGCCGTTCTCGGTCTGGCCGAGGATCGGCGTCACTTCCGAGCCGGCATAGGTGGTCGGGATGACGATCTGCGGCAGGTCGGTGCGATAGGCGATCGCCTTGCCCAGTCCGGTGGTCGAGCCGCCGCCGAGCGCGACGACACAGTCGGCATTGACTTCATGCGCCTTGGCCAGTGCCGCCTCGGTGACCTCGACGGGCGTGTGCATGGCCGCACCGGAAAATGTGCCGGCCGCCAGAGTGCCGAGCGTTTTCGCCAGCGCGTCACCGTCGGCTGCCTGGTGTGGCGTCGACAGCACCAGCGCGCGTCTGCAGCCGAGCCTTTCGACCCAGGCGCCGACCTCGGACGAGGCGCCGTTGCCGAAGACGATATGCGCCGGGCTGCCGGAATAGGTGAATTGCCTCGTCATGCCGCCCGGCTCCCCTTGCGCGCCATCGCCATGACGAAATTGAAATCGAGCGACCAGCCGTCGCCGCCGCTCAAGTGCTTGAAGTCACCGACCAGCTCCGGCTTGACGCCGAACAGTGCGTCCTCGTCGAGGCGCGGGTCACCGCGATCGAATACTTGTGTGGTCAGCGTCTCGAAATTGTCGGCGCGGATGAGGAAATGCAGATGTGCCGGACGGTCGAGCGGATAGTTTAGCCGGCCAAGCATCTGCCCGACCGGGCCGTCACTGGGTACGCCGTAGCCGGCCGGCTTGACCGTACGGTAGTGGAAGCGCCCATCTCTGTCGGTGGTGAAGACGCCGCGAAGGTTGAATTCCGGCTGCAGGTCGGGCTGCTGGTTCTCGTAATAACCTTGTGTGTTCGCTTGCCAGGTTTCGACCGTCGCTCCCGCTATCGGCATGCCGTCGAGATCGGTGACCCACCCGGACACGGTGAGGGGTGTGCCGACGCCATCGAGCGAAATGTCGGCGCCGAGCGGCAGCCTTGGCGCGTCGTTGCGATAGAACGGGCCGCGCCCGGTGTTGGGCGTGGCGCCGGTCGGACGGCGGGAGTTGATGTCCTCGACCAGCGCGGTGACGCCGAGCAGGTCGGACAACAGAACCCATTCCTGCCTCTTGTCGTCGCTTGCATGGCCGATTTCGGTGAGGAAGGCGATCGCCTGGCGCCAGTCCGCCGCTGTCGGGCGGGTCTCCCGGATGATCTGGTGGAGATGGTCGACGACGGTCGCGAGGAAACGCGGCAAGGGCCCGGCCTTGGCCTTCAACAGGCGATGGGCGACCATCTCCGCGGAGTTGGTCTCGTTGAACGACGGTCTGCCGGTCTGTGACATGTTCCTCCCCGGTTTCATCTCACCGGGAACATTAGCGCAGGCCGGACACAAAGATGATGATTTCTGCCTGGTTTAATATACCATATTGATATGAAGCTCGACGAAAGGCATTTGATCCAGCTGGCGGCCGTGGTGCAGGCCGGCGGCGTCACCGAGGGTGCCGCGCTGGTAGGCCTGTCGCAGCCAGCCGTCTCGCGCACGCTGTCGATGCTGGAGAAACGGCTGGGCGAGCCGCTGTTCCTGAAGGGGCGCCGGCCGTTGCAGCCGACGCCGCTCGGCCGGGCACTGGCCGATCATGGCCAGGTCATGCTGGCGGCGTCGCGCAAGGCCTCGGATATCGTCGCCAATTTCAGCCAAGGGCGCTCCGGCGTGGTACGGGTCGGCGGCACGCCGTTCTTCATGGACGCGCTGATCTCCGGTATGATCGCCGATTTCCAGAATGCCTATCCGGATGTGCGCGTTGACCAGAGCTATGGCTACCTCTCCGACCTGCGCGCCGCCATCAACGCCGACCGCATCGACCTTGCCGTCTGTCCGATCGACATTCTCGAAGAGGGATCGGGCATGGAGTTCCGCGAGATCCTGCCGGGGCGCAATGTCGTCGCCTGCCGCGCCACGCATCCGTTGCTGCTGCGGCGCAAGCTCAGGACCAGCGACCTGCTCGACTATCCCTGGATCGCACCGCCGCCCGGCAGCCCGCTGCTGGACGATCTGCGCAGCCTGCTTCTGTCACTGGGTGCCACCGAGATAAAGATCCGCTATTCCGGCGGTTCGCTGACCAGCGCCGTCAACTACATGAAGCAAACCGACGCGCTAACCGTGCTGCCGCACAGCGTGGTCTTTGCCTTTCGCAAGGACAAGGCGATCACGGCGCTGCCGGTGGCGATCCCGCACCCCGAGCGGGCGCTCGGGCTGCTGCGGCTCGCCGATACGCCACGCGCACCGGCCGTCGACGCCTTTGCCAAGCACGTCCGCCTGGGTTTCGACAATCTCAAGCACCTGATCAAGCGCCACGAGCAAGCGGTGGTCTGGGGGGCGTAACCCCTACCGTATCCGCGCATCGATGATCTCGACGAAGCGCGCGAACAGGCCGGCCTGCGACTTGATCTTGAGCTTGCGGTAGATGTTGCGGCGGTGAACCTTCACGGTTCCCGGCACGATGCGCATGGCTCTGGCGATCGATTCCGTCGAATGACCCTGGAGCACCAGGTCGACGACATGCTTTTCGCGCGGCGTCAGCGACAGGCTCTGCCAGATATGGGCGCGATCGAACTCGTTGACCGGGGCGATCGTCTCGTCCGGCTTCGCCTCTGCCTGTTCGTCGGCCGGAAGGGCGGCCCAGCGCAGCCTGGCGAAGCCGATCACCGCCGGCGCCATGTCGCGCAGCAGCCTGGCATCGGCGGTTCCGAACGGACCCGAAGCGCGCAACCGCATCAGCGACAGCACCAGCGCGTCCTTTCCCGGCAACGGCACGAAGAAGCCGACCTCCTCGGCCAGTCTGGTCTGGCTGTAGTAAGAGCGGAAATACTCGCTGGCGTAGAAGCGGTCCGGCGCGAGTTCGCGCATGCGCCAGAAACCTTCCTTGCGTTCGACCGCCGCATGGTGGAACGGGTCGAGCAGATACGGGCCTTCCTGATAGAGGGCGACGAAGACATGGCTTTCAGCCGGCGAGAAGGTCTCGAACAGCAGCGGCGGGCGCGCGGCACCCCGGTAGCCGAAGATCACGCAGTGGTCGAAGCTGACGCGCTGCCTTAGCCAATCGACCATCGCCTTGCCGAACAGGTCGCCGCTCGTCTCGCGCGTCGCCGCGACAAGCGCGGCGAGCTGGCTGTATTCGTCGCTGCGGGACAATCCATACCCCCTTAAACGAGAAAATAGGTCAGATATACCACCTGCGAGGTATATACTAGCCGCCATTGGCTCTGGTAGCGTTCCGAAATTGCCCTGTCGCTGGAGCCAGCAGCCTTGACCGCAGTGCCCGACATCGAGTTTCGCGGCGTCACCAAGCGCTATGGCAGCGTGACCGCGGTGAGCGGCATCGATCTCGCCGTGCCGCCTTCCGCCTTTGTCGCTTTGCTGGGACCGTCCGGCTGCGGCAAGACGACCTGCCTGCGGATGATCGGCGGCTTCGAACAGCCGAGCGAAGGCCAGGTGTTCATTCGCGGCCAGGACATGGCCGGCACGCCGCCCTACCGGCGGCCGGTCAACATGGTGTTCCAGCAATACGCGCTGTTTCCGCATCTCGATGTCGAGGACAACGTCGCCTACGGGTTGCGCCAGGCACGGCCGCGGCTGTCGTCGCGCGAAATCACCTCACGGGCAGGCGAGGCGCTCGCCATGGTGCGGCTCGCCGGCTATGGCCGCCGCAAGATCCACGAATTGTCCGGCGGCCAGCAGCAGCGTGTCGCGCTGGCACGCGCGCTGGTCAACAAGCCGGCCGTGCTGTTGCTCGATGAGCCGCTGGCCGCACTGGACAAGAAGCTGCGCACCGACATGCAGATCGAGCTGCAAAACCTGCAGCGCGAGATCGGCATTACCTTCGTGCTGGTCACCCACGACCAGGAGGAAGCGCTGTCGATGAGCGATTTCGTCTGCGTCATGAATGGCGGCCGCATCGTCCAGCTCGGTCAGCCGAGCGAGATCTATGACGAGCCGGCCGACCTGTTCGTCGCCGATTTCGTCGGCAAGACCAATTTGCTGAGCGGTAAAGTCGCCGGGCATTCGGGCGAGCTGGTGGAGGTGGCGCTCGCCGACGGCAGCGTCATCGCGGCGCGCAAACGGACCGCCTTGCAACAGGGCGAGATCGTATCCGTCAGCCTGCGTCCGGAATCGCTCAGTCTCGGCGCTCCGGAAAGCGGCCGGTTCAAGGGCATCGTCCGCAACCGGATTTTTCTGGGCTCGACCGCGGAATACGCGATCGAGGTCCAGGGCATCGGAACGCTGCTGGCCAAGGCCGACCACCTGATCGGCCACGGCAATCTCTTCAAGCCGGGTGAACCCGTCGCCATCGGCTTTGCCGCCGGAACGCCGCTGGCGTTTCCGGACCCCAAGAACAACGGGACCAACCAGAGGGTAACCAAACATGTCGAAATCATATCGTGATGGACTGCCGACAAGCCCTGAGAATTTTGTCGACCAGCTGATGCGCCTCAAGCGCGGCTCGATTGGCCGCCGCGATTTCCTCGGCCTCACGGGCCTCGGTATCGCAACGGCTGTGATGGCGCGCGAGATCGGCATCATGCCGACGTCGGCCTTCGCCGCCGAGAGCCTTGGCGACCGCATGTCGATCGCCACCTGGCCGAACTATCATGATCCGGCGACGTTCGAGAATTTCAAGAAGGACACCGGCGTCGCCGTCGAGGTCAACGTGTTCGGTTCCAACGAGGAGATGCTGGCCAAGCTGCAGGCCGGCGCCTCGGGCTGGAGCCTGTTCGTGCCGACGAACTACACGATCTCGACCTACAAGAAGCTCGGCATCATCGAAGCACTCGATATGGCGAAGCTGCCGAATTTCGACGGCTCGCAGGAAGACCCGCGCTTCACCTCGGAAGGCACGATCGACGGGACGACCTACGCCGTGCCGAAGAACTGGGGCACCACCGGTATTGCCGTCAACACCAAGAAGCTGACCAAGCCGATGACGAGCTGGAAGGAGTTCTGGGATACCGCGATGGCGGAGGGCGATGGCCGCACCATGGTGCACGACTACCAGCTGACCACGATCGGCAATGCGCTGAAATATCACGGCTACTCGTTCAACTCGCTGAAGCCGGACGAGCTCGCCAAGGCGGAGGAATTGCTGCTCAAGGTCAAGCCGCATCTGTTCGCGGTCTCATCCGACTACCAGCCGGGAATGCGTGCCGGTGACGCCTGGATGACGATGTGCTGGACCAATGACGGCGCGCAGCTGCATCGCGACATTCCGGAGATCGCCTATGTGCTGGGCAAGGAAGGCGGCGAGATCTGGACCGATTTCTATGCCATTCCCAAGGACGCCCCGAACAAGCCCGCCGGCTACGCCCTGCTCAACTATCTGATGAACCCGCAGGTCGCGGTCAAGGAGCACCTGGCCAATGGTGCCCCCTCGACCGATGCGCGGGTCAACAAGCTGCTGCCGAAGGAGGTGCTCGACAATCCGATCCTCTATCCGGCGGCCGACCTGTTGACGCCGCTCGAATTCGGCGCGGCGGCAACGCTGACCGATCCTGGCCGAGCCGAACTGATGGCCCGTTTCAAGTCGGCCTGAGTGCCGGCCTGACGCAGACAACTGACCGGCGGGCGTGTGTCCGCCGGCACCGGGGCGGTTTCATGCACGGCAACAAATTTCGTCACAATCTGATGACCACCTTGCTGCTCGGTCCAGCGGCGGCGTGGCTGGTGGTGTTCCTGGTGCTGCCGTTCATCGCCATCGCCGTCTTCAGCGTCGGCGAGCGGGCACCGGAAGGCGGCTACCAGGCCGCCTTTACGCTCGCGCAATATGCCAATCTTCCGGCGCGGGCGACCGCCTTCTGGAACACGATGCTGCTGGCGCCGGTGGGGGCGCTGGCCTGTCTTCTCGTCGCCTATCCGGTCGCCTATTACCTTGCCCTGCAAGCGCCGCAGCGCTGGCGGCTGATCCTGCTGGCGCTCGTCGTCATTCCGTTCTGGACCAGCCTTCTGATGCGGACCTATGCCTGGATGTATGTGCTGGGCGGGCGCGGCATTCCGGCGCTGCTCGCCTATATCGGCTTCGAGGATATCAGGCTGATCAACACACCGGGCGCCGTCCTGCTCGGCATCGTCTATGGCTACCTGCCGCTGATGATCCTGCCGATCTATGTCAGCCTTGAGCGGCTCGACCGCCGGCTGCTGGAAGCCTCCGCCGATCTCGGCGCGACACCGGTTTCCACCTTCCTGGGGGTGACACTGAAACTGTCGCTGCCGGGGGTGATGACCGGCTTCTCGCTGGTGATGATCCTGCTGCTCGGCGAATATCTGATCCCGACGCTGCTTGGCGGCGGCAAGGTGTTCTTCATCGGCAATGCGCTGGTCGATCTGTTCCTGCAGTCGCGCAACTGGCCCTTCGGATCGGCCATCGCGATCACGCTGGTGCTGGTCTCGGTGGTGGTGCTGATTGCCGCCAACCGCATCTCGACCCGGGTTTCGGGCGCGCGCCGGGTGGATCTGATCTGATGCGCGCCTTCGTCATCGTCGTCTTCGCTTTCCTCTATCTGCCAATCGCGCTGGTGGTGCTGTTCTCCTTCAACGCGGGCCACCACGCGAGCGAGTTCACCGGTTTTTCGGTACAATGGTACGGCAAGGCGCTGGCGAACCCGTTCCTGGTCGAAGCGCTGAAGAACAGCCTGTTCATCGCCACCACCAGTGCCCTGCTGGCGGCGCTGTGCGGCACCGCGGCCGCCCTTGGCCTGGCGCGCGTCGGCGTACGGACCCGCGCCGTCTTCGATGCGCTTCTGGGTGCCGCGATCGTGGTTCCAGGCGTGGTCATCGGTATCTCGACGCTGGTCGCGCTCGTCCAGCTGTTCGCGGTCGTCAACCCGTTCCTCGCCTCGATCTGGCCTGATGACCAGCCGCCGCGGCTGTCGCTCGGTTATGGCTCGATCATCGCGGCGCATGGCCTGTTCTCGATGGCGCTGGTGACGATGATCGTCGGCACGCGTCTCGGCAGCCTCGACCGCAATCTGGTCGAGGCCTCAAGCGATCTCTACGCCACGCCGTTGACGACGTTCCGTAGCATCGTCCTGCCGCAGATCATGCCGGCGGTGGTTGCCGGATTCCTGCTCGCCTTCACGTTTTCCTTCGACGATTTCATCGTCGCGTTCTTCGTCGCCGGCGCGCAGACGACGCTGCCGATCTACGTCTTCGCGTCGATCCGGCGTGGTGTGACGCCGGAAATCAATGCCATCGCGACGATCGTGCTCGTCGCCTCCGTCGTGCTTGTGGTGCTTGCCCAATGGCAGCTGCGCCAACGCAAACCGCTGAACTGAAAGTCGCATCATGATCCTCAAAGACCGCATCGCCGTGGTGACGGGCGCCGGCTCCGGCATCGGGCGCGCCGGTGCCATGATCATGGGCGGGCAAGGCGCGATGGTCGTCATCGCCGACAGGGATCAGGCCGGCGGGGAGGCAACAGCTGCGGACATTCGTGCGGCGGGGGGCCGGGCCGAGGCAATCCCCACCGATGTCGCGGAAGATGCGGCAGTAGAGGAGCTCATTGCTGGTACGCTCGACAGGCATGGACGGATCGACATCCTGCACAATCACGCCGGCATCCAGGTCGGCGGCGCGCTGACCGAGGTCGAGGTCGGCGGCATGGACGCCTCGTGGCGGGTCAATGTGCGGGCCCAGTTCCTGGCAGCCAGGCTGGTGATGCCGTCGATGATCGCACAGGGCGGCGGCGTCATCCTCAACACGGCCTCCAATTCGGGCGTGTTCTACGACCGTGAAATGATCGCCTATGCCACCTCCAAACATGCCGTTGTGGCGATGACGCGGCAGATGTCGCTCGACTATGCAAGGCACAATGTCCGCGTCAACGCGCTCTGCCCGGGCTGGGTCGATACGCCGTTCAACGAGCCGTTCATCGCCCAGATGGGCGGGCGCCAGGCGATCGAAAACTACGTCCGCACCAAGATTCCGATGGGACGCTGGGCGAGCGCTGAAGAGATCGCCGAGGCGATCCTGTTCCTCGTCTCCGACCGCTCATCCTTCATGACCGGCCAGGCGCTGGTGATCGACGGCGGCGAAAGCATCGGCTGAGCCGATCTGTTTGTCGGCGCAATTCCGGACGGAAAATCGCTATACATTTTTCCTTGAATTGCACTCAGTCTCGGCCTTCAGCCAGTCGGCGAAGATCGTCATTGCCTGCGAGTTCTGGCGCCTGCGCCGCACTGAGAGCCAGTATCGGCCGACATCGACCGTGCAGTCGAAAGGCTGCATCAACTGGGCCGAGCGGAGCTCGCGGCTGAACATGGAAACCGGCAGCAGTGCCACGCCGGCGCCCTGGACAGCAGCGTTCGCCATGGTGACCGACGAGTCGAAGACGATGCCTTTGATCGGCGGGCAATGGCATCCCGCCGCCTCGAACCAGCGCAACCATTCGTCTTCCCGGTAGGAGCACAGCAGCGTTTCGCGCGCGAGGTCCGAGGGGTCGCGCAGACGCGCCGCGATGTCTGGCGTGCAGGCCGGCGAGAAGCCGCCCGGCAGCAGGGGCGTGTTCTCGGTGCCTTGCCAGGAGCCGTCGCCGAAGCGGATGGCGAAATCGAGACCGTCGGCGGCGAGATTGACCCGGTTGTTGTTGGTCGAAATGCGCAATTCGATGTCCGGATAGGCCTGGTGAAATGCCGGCAATCTGGGGATCAGCCAGCCCGAGGCGAAAGTGCCGACGACACCGACGGTGACGATGTCGTTGAAGCGGCCGCCCTCGAAGCGGTCGAGCGTGTCGCTGATCCTGTTGAAGGCATCGCTCAGCACGGGCAGCAGGGCTTCGCCTTCCTCGCTCAAGGCGAGGCCGTGCGGCAATCGGCGAAAGAGCCTGACGCCAAGGACCTCTTCAAGGCCCTTGATCTGATGGCTGACGGCGGCCTGGGTGACGCGCAGCTCGAGGCCGGCGCCGGTGAAGCTGAGATGCCTTGCGGAGGCCTCGAAGGCGCGCAAGCCATTCAGCGGGAGGTGCGATCGCTTCATCAATCCCCAGCCCTAGTTTTTCTTATGTCGGGGGCGATGTTTACTCGTTTGCGACGGCGTCGGATCCGGTCCAGTTCTGCCGTGCGGGGCAACAGAGAGTGTGGACATGACAAGCAGACGCAGTTTCATCGGTGGTCTCGCGGTGGTCTTGACGGCCCCCGTCACCCTTGGCG
This sequence comes from Mesorhizobium bavaricum, assembly GCF_056781655.1. Lineage (NCBI taxonomy): Bacteria > Pseudomonadati > Pseudomonadota > Alphaproteobacteria > Hyphomicrobiales > Phyllobacteriaceae > Mesorhizobium > Mesorhizobium bavaricum. The sequence goes on from NZ_CM165566.1 coordinate 1,377,817, forward strand.
CAATCGCGAAGGCGGCAACGAGCCCGACAAAATTTGATGAGGTCTTGCCGAAAATAAGGCGGATCGAGGCGAAAAGCGGTGGTCGGCTCGGCGTGGCCTGCCGACTCTCCGGAACGACGGCACAATTCGGCTATCGCGAGAACGAGCTGTTTCCGATGTGCAGCACCTTCAAGGCCCTCGCAGCTGCGTTCGTGTTGCATCGCGTCGATGGCGGCATCGAGCAGCTCGACCGCAACGTCAAGATCCCGCACGACGCTGTCATCGCGAATTCTCCGACGACCAAGAAACATGCTGGCGGCGAAATGACGGTAGCGCAGCTCTGCGAGGCCGCCGTGACAGTCAGCGACAACGGGGCGGCCAATCTCTTGCTGGAGTCCTTTGGCGGGCCGGCGCAACTGACGTCCTATCTGCGTTCGATCGGCGACAAGGTGACCAGGCTGGACCGGATCGAGCCGGAGCTGAACGAGTCGCTGCCGGGCGACGCGCGCGACACGACCTCACCGCTGGCCATGGCCAACAATTTTGAACGGCTGACGATCGGCAACAGCCTGTCGGACAAGGGTCGGGCGCAGCTTGTCGAGTGGCTGGTGGCCAACAAAACCGGCGACGAGCGCATCCGGGCAGCACTGCCGAAAGGCTGGACATGCGGCGACAAGACCGGAACCGGCGCGCGCGGCAGCACCAATGACGCGGCCGTGATCTGGCCGACTTCCGGCAATCCGATTGTGATGTCGGTCTATTTGACCGGCACGAAACAGAGCCTGGCCAAGCGCAACGCGGTGATTGCCTCTGTCTCACGGGCATTGGTCGAAGCGATCGAGGCGTAAGATCGGCCTATCGGGCGGCGCGGCGCTGCCGCGCGGCTCATTTCAGACGTGCTTGCGGCCGCCGGTTTCGCGGAACCAGCTGTCAGGGTAGGGATACCACCAGTCCTGGATAGCCGGTCTATGGTCGATGATGACCATCTTCGAGCGGCGGAAGGCATCGAGCCCCTGGCGGCCAAGCTCACGGCCGAGGCCTGACGCTTTCCAGCCGCCGAAGGGCAAGGCGTCATTGTCGATCAGCGGATTGTTGACCCAGACCATGCCGGCCTCGAGCCGCTCGGCCGCCTCATGCGCCTCGGCGAGATCGGTGGTGAACACCGAGGCGCCGAGCCCGAACGGGCTGTCATTGGCAAGTCGTATCGCCTCGTCGAAATCCTTGACCCGGCAGATCGCGGCAACCGGGCCAAAACACTCTTCGCGCACGATCGCCATGTCAGGGGTGACGCCGGTGAGGATGGTCGGCTCGTAGAACCAGCCTGTGTTGTGCGCTGGCGGAATGCGGCCGCCGGTGACTGCAACGGCGCCGTTGGCAATAGCGTCGTCCACCAGGCGCATGACCTTGGCCCGCGCGCCTTCGCTGACCAGCGGGCCGATCTCGGTCTTGTCCAGCCCGTTGCCGATGCGCAGCGCGCGCGTCCTTTCGGCGAACAGGTCGACAAAGCGGTCATGCACGGCGTCGACGACGAAGAAGCGTTCGGCCGAGGTGCAGACCTGGCCAGTGAGATGGAAGGCGGCGGTGACGCTGCCGGCAGCCGCGATCTCGATCGGGGCGTGTTTGCTGATGATCAGCGGATCGCTGCCGCCGGCCTCGATGACGCAAGGCTTCATGCGTTCGGCGCAGGCCACGGCCACCGCCTTGCCGGCGGCGACCGAGCCGGTGAAGGCGACGGCATGGGTGCGCTCCGAGGCGATCAGCGCCTGCGCGGTGGCGGCACCGCCGGGCAGGCAAGAGACCAGTCCTTCCGGCAGCGAGCGGAACACGGTCATGTAGTCGAGCGTCGACAGCGTCGTCGCTTCGGCCGGCTTGATGACGCAGGCATTGCCGGCGGCCAGCGAGGCGGCGACGGTCCAGCACATCAGCAGGATCGGGAAGTTGTAGGGCATGATGTGCACCGACACGCCATAGGGCTCGTAGCGCGCATACTGGAACGAACCGGCCTGCGTTGTGCCGGCGATCTTGCCGGCGTCGTCGCGCGCCATCTCGGCATAGTAGCGGAAGATCGGCGCGCAGTTGGCGATCTCGCCGATCGCTTCCGGATAAGGCTTGCCCATCTCACGCACCATCAGTTCGGCGCAGCGCGTGAAGTCGGCCGCCTCGATGGCGTTGGCGACGGCATGCAGATGCTTGGCCCGGCTCTTGGCGTCGAGTTTCTTCCAGGCGGCCTGCGCCTTGGTGGCCGCAGTGAGCACGGCATCGATCTCGCCGTCGCCGGCGGGCGCGATGACGCCGACCGTTTCCATCGTCGCCGGATCGATCACCGGTTTGTTCGGGCCGGCCATCGGCCGGTAATCCGGGTTGACGAAGAAAGCCGGCCGGTCAGGGGAGAAATGCATGGACATCCTCTCGGACCCGCTCAACGGATCATGTAGACCTTCTTGATCGTCTCATGGACGGTGCAGACGCCTTTCCAATCCTGTGGAAAAAACGCTGCCGTGTCCGGCTCGATCTCGATGATTTCGCCGGACTCATGGACGTAGGTGCAGCGGCCTTCGAGGAAGTGGCAGAACTCGTCGCGGGTGACGTGGCAATGCCATTTGCCCGGCGTGCAGACCCATAGGCCGCACTCGGAGCGACCTTCCGGCCCCTTGTACAGAAGCTTGCCCGAGGTGCGGGATTCGCCCTCGATCATTGTCGGGATGACGCCCCAGTCGACGAGGTCGGTAATAGTGAGTGGGGATTTCATGATGGGCGTGGTCATGTCGATTTCCTTGGAATGGGCGCTCACCGGCACATGAAGGCCTTGGTCAGCGTTTCGGTGATGATGGAGATGCCGGTCCAGCCGGCGGGGAAGAACACAAGCGTGCCGGCCTCGACCGGAATCTGCTCGCCATTCTCATGGACATAGCTGCCGCGTCCCGACAGGAAATGACAGAACTCGTCGGCAGGGAAGGTGACTTTTCGCGTGCCTGACGTGCATGACCAGAGGCCGCATTCACTCGATCCGTCCGGGTTCTGCGACAGGATCTTGCCAGAGGCGCGTGGCGAGCCGGCAAGCGTGTTGCTACCAGCGCCCCAGTCCTCCAGGTCCACGGTCGAGGCCTTCGGCCAATGCGGTGTCAGCACGTCATCAAACTCCGTGTACATTTGCTTGAGGATGATCTCGTCCGAAAGCCGGTTCCCACTTTTCGCTGGCGCGGTCCTTCGGTTCGGGATCATGCTTTCAGGCCAGCATGTAGACGTTGCGCATGGTCTCATGGACCGTGCACTCACCCGCCCAGCCGGCTGGGAACATGACCACGGTTCCGGCGGAGACTTCTATCACTTCGCCGACATCCGACCGGTAGGTCGCGCGGCCGGCGACAAAATGGCACAATTCGTCGCGCGGGATCGCCAGCCGCCAGCGCCCGGGCGTGCAGACCCAGATGCCCGATTCCGGCTGGTTGTTCGGCCCCTTGTGCACCAGCCGGCCGGTGGAATGCGACGCGCCTTCCAGCGCATCCGGCTGAGCGCCCCAGGCGACGAGATCAGTGCGGGTCGAGGCCTGGTGGAGGTGTGGGGCGGAGGAGGTCACAGCAATCTCTCCAGCAACCCAGCAGCCTTTTCCGGGCCGTTCTGCGCGTGCATCTGTGCCGAGGTCTTCGCCAGCTTGGCTTTCATCGCTGGTTCCGTCAGGCAGGCTTCGATCTTCGCGATCAGATCGGCATCGCTCCAGTCGTAGCGCGGCATGCCGAAGCCGTGGCCGGTTTCCTCGACGCGGGTGGCGTTGTCGTGACCGTCCCAGACATAGGGCATGATGATCGCCGGCTTGCCGAAATAGAGGCACTCGGTGAACGAGTTGTTGCCGCCATGGTGGATCACCGCATCGACCTGCGGGATGACCGAAGGCTGCGGGAACCAGCTCTCGACGATGATATTGCCGGGCACGTCCGTGTACTGGTCCTTGTAGCCGCCGACATTGACCAGCGCGCGGTAGCGCGTCTTGCCCAATGTCGCGATGATGCGCTTCAACAGGTCGACATCGCCGGCGCCCAGGCTGCCGAAGGAAACATAGAGCAGCGGCCCGTCATTGTTCTCAGCGAAGGTCGGCACCGTGTAGGGCTTTTCCTGACGCACGCAGCCTTCGAGATACTGGAATTTTGCCGGGTCGAGCGGATGGCGGCGCTTGAACTTCGCCGCCTCGGGATAAAGCAGCAGGTTTAGATAGGGCGAGGCCTCGAAGAACTGGCCGATCGGATAGGGCGCCTCGTTGTTGGCGGTGAGGAAGGTGTTGAAGTCGTCATGGATCGGCTTGATCACCGCGTTGAAATGGTCGCGGTAGCGCTGGTGTCCGGCATGGTCGTTCTCGCCGCAGCCGGAGAGATGCGGCGGAATGTCCTCATCCTCGATCTCGTTTTCCGAGCAGGAGATGACGCGCACCCACGGCTTGCCGAACTGCTTGATCGCCGGAAACAGGATGACGTTGTCGACGCAGATCACGTCCGGTTTGATGCTGGCCAGAACTCGCGGCAGGTCCTTCTGCGCCCATTTGGCGCTGTCGACGATCGCCGTCCAGCAATCCTTCACGTAATTGTCGACCTGGTCGTAGGGCGATTTGCGGAAGTTCGGGATGTGGCCGTTGATGAAATCCTCCCAGAACTTGGCCATCTGCTCCGGCGGCATCGGCTCGGACAGATTCACCGGATGGGCCTCGAAGCCGTAGCCCTTGTAGACATCGACGAAGCCGGGATCGGACAGGAACACGGCCTTGTGTCCACGCGCCTCGACCGCCTGGGCAATGCCGACGGAATTGAGCGCCGGGCCGTAGGCGGCTTCGGGAAAAAACGCGATCGTCTTCTGCGCCATCAGGCTTCTCCTTCAATCTGCGAAAATTCTGACATCGGCGGCGTCCCAGCCGAGTTCGACCTGGTCGCCCGACGAGACTGGCCGGCGGTCGGCGGCATCGGCGGTGACCCGAACGAGGAACGGCTTCGGTGACAGGGGGGTGCGCACATGCAGCTGCAGGTCGAGCCCCTGATAGGCCATCGCCTCGACCGTGCCGGTGGTGCGGTTGGCGGTCTCACCCGAGGGGAACAGCCGGATGCGCTCGGGCCGCACCGACGCGACAGCGGACGCACCGGGCGAAAGCGAGGCGGGAACCTTGCCGGCGATCCGGGTGCCATTGCCCGCCATGACGCCAACGGCGGCGGCCTTGCCCGACACGAAGTTCATCACACCGATGAAGTCGGCGACGAAACGGTCGCCGGGATGTTCGTAGATCGCGTGCGGGGTGTCGCATTGCAGCAATCTGCCGTCCTTCAGCACCGCCATGCGGTCGGCCATGACAAGCGATTCTTCCTGGTCGTGGGTGACGATGACGAAGGTGATGCCGACCTCGTGCTGCAGGCGTTTCAATTCCAACTGCATGGCGCCGCGCAGTTTCTTGTCGAGCGCGCCGAGCGGCTCGTCGAGCAACAGCAGCCGGGGCCGCTTGACCAGCGCCCGGGCGAGCGCGACGCGCTGCTTCTGGCCGCCCGACAATTGCTCCGGCTTGCGGTCGGCGAAGGGGACGAGTTCGGTTGTCGCCAGGATGGCATCGACGCGGGAGCGGATTTCGCTAGCCGGCAAGCGCTCCATCTCCAGCCCATAGGACACATTGGCCCGGACGCTCATATGCGGAAACAGCGCGTAGGACTGGAACATCAGATTGACCGGCCGTTTGTTGGGCGGGGTCCTGGCGATATCGCGCCCATCGAGCAGGATCCGTCCGCCACTGGGCGTCTCGAAGCCGGCCAGCATGCGCAGCAGCGTGGTCTTGCCGCAGCCGGAAGGGCCGAGCAGGGCGAAAAACTCGTTCTCGCGGATGTCGAGCGAAATGCCGTCGACGGCGGTAACGCGGCCGAAATTCTTCGACACCTTGTCGATGGCCAGCAGCGTGCGTGGTTCGCTCATTGGCCGATAATCCCGCGGTTGAGACGCTGCGACAGGGTCAGCGCGGTGATGCTGACCGCCATGACGATGGTCGCCAGGGCGTTGATCTCCGGCGTGATGCCGAAGCGGATCATCGCATAGATCTGCATCGGCAGCGTGGTCGAGGCGCGGCCGGCGCCGGCGGTGAAAAAGGCGATGATGAACTCGTCGACCGACAGCGTGAAGGCAAGCAGCGCGCCGGCGATCACCGCCGGCAGGATGACCGGCAATGTCACCCGCCGGAAGGTGGTGACGGCGGAGGCGCCAAGGTCGGCTGACGCTTCGACAATCGACCAGTCGAAACTCTTCAACCTTGCGCGCACCACCGAGCAGACGAAGGCGAGGTTGAAGACGACATGAGCCAGGATGATGGTGTGCAGGCCCATGGTCAGGTTGAGCATGGAGAAAAACGAGAGCAGCGCGATGGCCAGCACGATGTCGGGGATGATCATCGGCGCGAAGATCAGCGCCTCGAGGCCCTTGCCATACTGCCGGCGCATCTCAACGCCGATCGCCAGCAGCGTGCCGAGCAGTGTGGCGATGGCCGTCGAGACCAGCGCCACGATCAGCGTATTGAGCGCGGCGGAGAGGATGGCGGAATTGCCGGCCAGCGAGATGTACCATTTCAGCGAAAAGCCGGACCATGCCGTCGGCAGTCCACCTTCGTTGAAGGACAGCGCCACCAGCACGGCAATCGGAATGTAGAGGAAGGCGAAGACGAGGCTCAGTAGCAGCCAGAGTGCGCGCCGCGTGGTGGGAGAGCGCTCAGCCATCGGCGCCACCGCTCACTTGCGCGGTCCGGCCCGAGGCGCGGTCGGCGGCCAAGGCCTGCGCCATCAGCACCAGAAGCATGATCGCGATCAGCGCCATGGCCAGTGCTGCGCCGAACGGCCAGTCATTCGCGGTTAGGAACTGGTCGTAGACGAGATTGCCGATCATCTGGAAGCGGCCACCGCCGAGCAGCGCCGGCGTGACGAAATTGCCGATCGACAGCACGAAGACGAAGACCGCACCGGCGGCGATGCCCGGCACGGTCAGCGGCAGGATGACCCGGCGAAAGGTGGTCATCGCCGACGCGCCGAGGTCACGCGAGGCTTCGGCGAGTTCCGGATTGAGCCGCGACAGTGGCGCGTAGCAGGCGAGGATGACGAACGGCAGGTAGTTGTAGACCAGGCCGGCGATGACGGCGCCTTCCGTATAGAGCATCGACGGTGGCTCGCCGGTGTAGCCAAACCAGCGCAAGAGCTGGGTGATCAGCCCTTCGCGGTTGAGCAGCACGATCCAGGCATAGGTGCGGATCAGGTAGTTGGACCAGAACGGCAGCACGGCGAAGAACAGGAACACCGGCTGCAACCGGCGCGGTGCGGCTGATATGGCATAGGCGGCGGCATAACCGATCACCACCGCGACGAGCGTCGCTGTGCCGGCGATGCGTGCCGAGTTGAGGAAGATGCCGGCATAGAGCGGGTCGAAGACCAGCCCGAAATTCTCCAGCGTAAAAGTGTATTCGATGCCGCCATAGATGCCGCGCCGGAAGAAGGCGAGCGCCAGCACCAGCGCGCACGGCACCACCATCAGCGCGGTCAACCAGACCAGCGCAGGGGCCATCAGCAAGGAGGAGCGAAGTCGGGTCTGGGACAATTTTCGGGTACCGCTCAGGGCCGGCGGCAGAAGCGCCGCCAGCCGTGATGTCTGATTTGAGGCCGTTTACTGCGCGGCCTTGATCTCGCTGACGATCTTCGAATAGTCGCGCTGGGCGTCGCCGACATCCCGCAGTTGCTCGAACTTGACGAGGTCGGCCACCGGCATCGCCATGTTGGGGAATTTTGCCAGGAAATCGGCCGGCAGGCTTTCCATGGCCGGCTTGTTCGGCACCTTGTAGTCGATGTTCTGCGCCGCCCAGGCGTGGTTCTTGGCGTCGAGCATGAAATTGATGAACTGGAAGGCGGCGTCCTTGTTGGCCGAGGCCTTCATCACCACCATCGTGTCGACCCACAGATCGGAGCCTTCCTTGGGGATGACGTACTTGATCTCGGGCTTCTCGGCGATGCCGTAATTGCACCAGCCGTCCCATGCCTGCACCATCAGCGCCTCGCCGGAAACCAGCTTGGAATAGAAGGTGGTGTCGTCATAGGCGAGCAGCGTCTTCTTGGCCGAGATCAGCAGGTCCTTGACCTCGGCCATCTTGGCCGGATCGGTCTCGTTGACGGAAAAGCCCTTGTCGAGCTGGCCGGCGGCCAGCAGCCAGCGATCGGTCGCCAGCATGGTGGTCTTGCCCTTCAGCTCATCGGAGGGGGCGAGCAGGTCGCTCCAACTCGTGGGCGCGACCTTCATCAGGTCGGAGCGATAGCAGAGGCCTGTCGTGCCCCAGGTGTAAGGCACGGAAAACGTGTTGCCGACATCGTGCGGAAGCTTTGTCGCTTCCGGATAGAGGTTGGCGAGGTTGGGGACCTTGGCGTGGTCGATGGGCTCGGTCAGGCCGAGCTTGTTCAACACTTCGGCGAAGGGCGAGGAGACGAAGACCACGTCATAGCCTTTGCCGCCGGCGGCGATGAGCTTGCCCATGATCTCTTCATTGGTGGCATGAACAACCACCTCGCCAGAAACCCCGGTCGCGGTCTTGAAGGCGGCCATGGCGTCGGGGGCCATGTAGCCGTCCCAGTTGGAAATGACGAGGTCGGCAGCCATAGCCGGCGCCGACAGCGCCAAGGCAAGGCCGAGTGCGATTGACGGCATCTTCAGCGAACGGTGCCGCAGAAAGGTCGTGGCGGTCATGACAGGTTCCCCATTCTGGTTGATCGTCGAATTCATTCGCCGGACCAACGCCTGCGACCCGTGCCGCCGCCTCGATCCTGTTCCCTCGGTCTTTTTTGGCCGATTGTCCTGACAGTACTATTGCAGAAAAAAGTACGTCAATCCATAATTTGCCAAGCGACCGAGGAATCTGGCCGATTGCGTCCGCGAGGCCGATCGGTCAAAGCGTATAGGCCACGTCCGTTCACGAGCATTGTCATGCAAGCCGCAGCCCGACGACCCCGCACCAACCACCTCGATCTGGCGCAGCGCATCCTGGATGTGGCGCGGCAGCGCGGCTTCGAGCCCGGCGCACGCCTGCCGGAGCAGCAGATCGCGTCGCTGTGCAATGTTTCGCGCACGCCGGTGCGGGCGGCGCTCAGCCTGCTTGCGGAACAGGGCGTTGTGCGTTGGGAGGCAGCATCGGGCTATCATCTGGCCATCGACCTCACCGCGCAGGCGACTGTTGCCACGGAACTGCCTGTCACCGAGGAGGACGAGCTTGCCGAGGCGATCCTGCGCGACCGGTCGGCGCGGCGGCTGGACCAGACAGTAACCGTCGCGGGACTGATGCGGCGGTACGATGCTGAACGAAAGACGGTACTAAAAGCGCTCAACAAACTGACGGAAGAGAATCTTCTGGACCGTGCGCCGGGGCAGTCCTGGCTTTTCAGGCGTGCGCCAGACGATCCGGAGGCACAAGGCGAAAGCTATGAGTTCCGCTTGCTGCTGGAACCGGCCGCCATCCTGACGCCCGGCTTCCGGCTGGACGGCGCACGTGCCGCGGCATTGCGCCAGAGCATGGAAGCGCTGTCGGCACTGGCGGACGCCGCCTTCGACACACGCGAGTTCCAGCGGCTGGACATCGATTTTCACGGCATGCTGGCCGAGGGCTGCGCCAACCGCTTCGTGGCCGACGCGCTGGCCGATCACCTCAGGCTGCGCCGGCTGCCAGGCATCTATGCCGGCGTCAACGTCTTCCGGCTGCGGCAGTCGCTGCGCGAACACCTGAATATACTCGACCATCTTGAAAGCCGGCAGTATGAGGTGGCTGCCGATCTGCTTCGCATTCACCTGCGGCTCTCCCGCAACCAGCGACCGCAAGCGGCCAGTCGCGGGGCTCCCGCCCTGTTCGGCATGATCAGCCGGCCGGAATGACGAGGATTGATTGACGCGTAAAGCCAGCCCGACCATCGCGCTGTTTCCCGAAGCCAGTTTCGGCGCGGCGTTGAATTGCGTCGGCATTGCGCAGGCGCTGCGGGCGAAAGGCGCCCGGCCTGTCTTCATCTGCCATGCCGGCTTTTCCGGTGTCTTTGCCGACTATGGTTTTCAGGAATATCAGCTGCCGACCGACGAGCCGCTGAGCGACAGCGAGCGCCAGAGCTACTGGCAGGCTTTCGTGCGCAGGCATCTGCCGCATTTCAGGCTGAGCCCGATCGACCAGCTCGAAACCTATGTAGCGCCGACCTGGCAAGCGATCGTCGACACCGCGGTCAATGCCGAGGCGCCGCTGCGGCAATTGTTGGCGCGTCTGAAACCGGACGCGGTGGTGCTCGACAATGTCATCATGTTCCCAGCGATCGCCGCGGCCGGCTGCCCGTGGGTGCGTGTCGTTTCCTGCGCCGAGACCGAGCTTCCGGACGCTGCCGTGCCGCCCTATCTGTCGGGGCTGGGCGCTGACGACCCGCAACGCGCGGCGTTCGAGGCCCGCTATCTCAAGGCCTCGGCGCCCGCGCATGACCGCTTCAACCGCTTCCGGGCGGATGCCGGCCTGGCGCCGCTGCCGAAGGGCTTGTTCCTCGAAGCCTCGCCTGACCTCAACCTGCTGCTGACGCCGACGATCGTGCGCCGCGAGCGCGCCGAGCCGCTCGATCCAGCCCGCTTCGTCTATCTCGAAGGCTGCGTGCGTTCGGAAGGCCCGTTCCAGGTGCCGGTGTTTCCGCGCAATGGCGGACCGCTGGTCTATGTCAGCTTCGGCAGCTTAGGGGCCATGGATGTCGGGCTGATCGAGCGTATGCTGGCTGTGTTCGACAGGCTGCCGGCGCGGTTCATCGTCAATGCCGGCGGCTTGCGCGACGCCTATCGCGCGGTGCCGGACAATGTCTATCTCGATGCCTGGTTTCCGCAGCCCTCGGTGGTGGCGAAGTCGGACCTGTTCATCCACCATGGCGGCAACAACAGTTTTTGCGAGGCGCTGCGATTCGGCGTGCCGTCGCTGATCATGCCCTATTGCTGGGACGGGCATGACAATGCGCGGCGCGCCGAGGAGACCGGCGTCGGCAATCATATCGGCCGTGACGGCTGGACCGAAGGAGTACTGGAAAGCGCCATTCTCGGCCTGCTGGCCGATGACGCAATGCGCGCCCGCCTCAGGGACAATGCAGCCCATATGGCGCTGACCCCTGGAACGGACGTGGCCGCGCAAGCCATACTCTCTCTGATACGGACATGAACGAAATGCCTGACAAGAACACGAATACCTCGCTCTCCGGCGCCAGCGACCCCAAGGCCTGGCTGGCCCAGTACTGCATCAACGAGGTCGAGTGCCTGGTGCCCGACATGAACGGCGTCCTGCGCGGCAAGGCGCTGCCAACGGCCAAGTTCCTCAAAGCACTGGAAGACCGCGCGCTCTATCTGCCGAGCAGCGCTTTTCTGGTCAGCATCGACGGCCGCTATTCCGGCTCGATCGACGAGGGTTTTGCCTATCAGGACCCCGATATGCGCATGGTGCCTGACGTTTCGACGCTCTGCCTGGCGCCTGGCGCGGCCGCTGGCAAGGCCTATGTGTTTGCCGATGCCTTCCACATGGACGACCGGCCATGGATGGCCTCGCCACGTCATGTCTTGCGGGCAGTGCTCGACCTCTATCGCCAGCGCGGCTGGCGGGCGGTGGTGGCGCCGGAGCTTGAATTCTATCTGACCGCGCCCAATCCCGACCCCGACCGGCCGCTGACCGCACCGGTTGGCGGCAATGGCCGCACGGAGACTGTGCAGCATCCCTATGACATGGCCGCGCTCGAGGAATTCGAGCCGGTGATCCGCCGCATCTATGACTATGCCGCAGCAGCGGGGCTGCCGCTCGACACGCTGATCCATGAATCGGGCACGGCGCAGCTGGAGATCAATTTCCTGCACGGCGATGCGCTGCCGCTGGCCGACAAGGTGCTGCTGTTCAAGCGGCTGACGCGCCAAGCCGCGCAGCAAAGCGGCATGCACGCCACCTTCATGGCCAAGCCGATCGCGGCACAAGCGGGAAGCTCGATGCATCTGCACGTGTCGGTCATCGACGAGGCCGGCAAGACGCTGTTTGCCGGCACTGATGATGCCGACACCGAGATGTTCGGCCATTTCATCGGCGGCCTGCAGACATATGTCCCCGAGATCATGCCGCTGTTTGCGCCGAACGTGAACTCGTTCCGCCGCATCCGCCCAAACCACAGCGCGCCTGCCAACATCGAATGGTCGCACGACAACCGCTCCTGCGGCCTGCGCGTGCCGGCCGGTGGTCGCGCCGCGCGGCGGATCGAGAACCGCTTGCCGGGTGCCGATTCCAATCCCTATCTGGCGATCGCCGGCTCGCTTCTCGCAGGCTACCTCGGTGTCGAGCAGAAACTCGCGCGCTCGGCCGAGGCGTCGGGCAATGCCTACAAGATCAAGAGCACGCTGCCGAAAACCATGGAGGAGGCGCTGGATCGTTTCACCGCTTGCGAGCCGGTGCGGATACTGCTCGGCGAGGACTTCTTCCAGACCTATCTGCGCGTCAAGAGCGTCGAACTCGACCTGTTCCAGGGCGTGGTGACGAGCTGGGAACGCGACCACCTGCTGCTGAAGGTGTGATGATGGGCTTCAATTCCGAGGGCTTCAATTCCGGCCTGGATATCGGCAAATCCTACTATGTCGCGACGGCTAATCCGTCGCCGGACCATCCCGCCCTGCAGGGCGATGTCGACACCGACCTGGTGGTGGTCGGCGGCGGCTGTACCGGCCTGTCGGCGGCCCTTCACGCCGCCGAACGCGGGTTGAAGGTGGTGCTGCTCGAAGGCGGCAAGATCGGCTGGGGCGCATCGGGGCGCAATGGCGGCCAGATGATCCCCGGCCTGCGCAAGGGCGCCAAAGGCCTGGTCAAGCTCTACGGACCTGAACGGGCGAAGGCGTTGTTCGACCTCGCCTTCGAGGCGCGCGGGCTGGTGCTCGACATCATCGAGCGTCATGCCATCGATTGCGATCTCCGGCTGACCGGACATCTGGTCGGCGCGGTCAACGGCTCCGATCTCAAGGATCTTGAGGAAGAAGCCGAGTGCCTGGCCGCAGTGATGAAGTTCCCGCATGCCGAAATCCTGTCGGCGGCGGACGCCCGCTCCAAGGTCGATACGCCCTATCACGGCGCGATGTACGAGCCGCTTGGCGGCCACTTGCATCCGCTGAATTACACGCTCGGCCTTGCGCGCGCCGCGGTCGCGGCGGGCGTTGTCATCCACGAGAATTCGATTGCCGTGCGGCTGGAGCGGGAGCCTTCGATCAAGGTCTCGACGGCCAAGGGGTCGGTCCGGGCAAAGCATGTCGTGCTGGCGGGCGATGCACTGCTCAACGGGCTGGAGCCGCGTGTCAACAGCCGCATCATGCCGGTCGGCAACTACATCGTCGCCACCGAGCCGCTGGGAGGCAAACGCAATGTCATCCCGGCGAATGTCGCGGTGTCCGACACCCGCTTCGTCGTCAACTATTACCGGATGTCGGCGGACGGACGCCTGCTCTTCGGCGGCGGCGAGCGCTACACGCCGTCGCCGCCGGCCGACATTGCCGGCTTCGTGCGGCCGCATTTGGAAAAGACCTTTCCGCAACTTCGGGGCTGCCGCATCGATCACGCCTGGGGCGGGCTGGTGTCGGTGACGACGTCGCGCCTGCCGCATGTCGGGCACTATGGCGAGGTCTATTTCGCGCATGGCTATTCCGGCAAGGGCGTGATTCTTTCGACGCTGTCGGGCAAGCTCCTGGCCGAGGCGATCACCGGCGACGCCGCGCGGCTCGACCTGTTCTCGACGCTGACGCCCATGCCGTTCCCCGGCGGCACGGCGCTGCGGGGTCCGCTCTATGTGCTCGGCATGCTCTGGTACGCGATGCGCGACCGCATCAAGCATTGAGAGTGCGAGATGCAACCCCGATGAATTAGACGACGAAGAAATCCTCGATGCGCTGCCTGGCCTCAAGCAGCGCCGGCAGGATTTCCCGTTCCATCTCCTCGACGGTGAAGCGGGCCGACTGGGTCGAGACGTTGATGGCCGCGACCGTGCGCTCCGCCCGGTCGCGAATCGGCACGGCGATCGAGCGCAGGCCGAGTTCCAGCTCCTCGTCGACGATGGCAAAGCCGTCCGTCTTCGCCTTGCCGATGGCGTCAGTTAGCAGATGCCGGTCGGTGATCGTCTTCAGCGTCCGTCTCTCGATCGTCGCCTGGCCGAGAAATGTGTCGAGTTCTTCAGGTGTCAGGCCGGCAAGCAGGATGCGCCCCATCGAGGTGCAATAGGCCGGCAGACGGGTGCCGACATCGAGCGATACGCTGAGGATGCGCCGGCCGGGAATGCGGGCGACATAGACGACATCCTGCCCCGACAGGATCGCCGCCGAGCAGGCCTCGTTCAATTGCGTCGCCACGGCACGCATGATGGGGGCAGCGAAGCTCCACAGCGAGGCGCCGCCGAGCCAGGTGCGGGCGACCGTCAGCAGGCGCGGCGACAGGGAGAACACGCGCCCGGCTTGGGTCGCGTAGCCGGTGGCGACAAGTGTCAGCAGGAATCGACGGGCGCCGGCGCGGGTCAGTCCCGCTTGCTCGGCCATTTCGGTCAGCGTCATGCCTGAGGGGTGCCGTGCCAGGATCTCCATCACGGCAAGGCCGCGCTCGAGCGAGCCGACATGGTCGCGGGAAGCGGCCTCTTCGTCCATCTCACCTCCACGGGGGTCATCGGCGCCCGGATTGACTCGACGCCATCACTCGGCGTAATAAGTATCGCATACAAAACATATGTTCGCAATACGAACATTTTGGACCCGGAGCCCAAGCGATGGTCAAGTTCCTGCCGCTCAAACAGGCCGTGGCCGAAAATCTGAACGATGGTGACTCGGTCGCCTTCGAGGGCTTCACCCACCTGATTCCGACTGCGGCGGCGCATGAGGCAATCCGCCAGGGGTTTCGCGACCTGACCTTGATCCGTATGACGCCGGACCTGATCTACGACCAGATGATCGGCATGGGCATGGCGAAGAAGATCGTCTTCTCCTATGTCGGCAATCCAGGCGTTGGCCTGCTGCGGCGGGCCCGCGACGCCATCGAGAACGGCTTTCCCAGATCGATCGAGATCGAGGAACACAGCCATGCCGGCATGGCCAATGCCTATGAGGCGGGTGCGGCTGGCCTGCCCTGCGCGGTTTTTCGTGGCTATCGCGGCGCTGGGCTGGCGGCGGTCAATCCGAACATCAAATCGGTGACCTGTCCGTTCACCGGCGAGGTGCTGGCGGCCGTCCCCTCGATCCGACCTGACGTCACCTTCATTCATGCGCAGAAGGCGGACAGGAAAGGCAATGTGCTGGTCGAAGGCATTATCGGCATCCAGAAGGAAGCGGTACTGGCGGCAAAGCGCGCAGTGGTGACGGTGGAGGAAGTGGTCGACAATTTAGACGATTTGCACCCCAATTTGACCGTGCTGCCGCGCTGGACCATCGCAGCGATCTCCGTCGTGCCCGGCGGGTCGCACCCGTCCTACGCGCATGGCTACTATGCGCGGGACAATGCGGCTTATCTGGAATGGGACGAGATCGCCGCCGACCGGGAAAAATTCCAGGCGTGGATGCAGGCGAACGTCATCGAGAGGAGTGCCGACGACTTCGCAGGCCGCGTCGAACATCTGAGGAAAGCGGCATGAGCGACAATCCGGGCTTCACCCCCAACGAGATGATGACCATCGCCGCCAGCCGTGCGCTGGGGAATGACGATGTCTGCTTCGTCGGCATAGGCGCGCCGTCGGCCGCCTGCAATGTGGCGCGGCTGACGCATGCGCCTGACATCACGCTGATCTACGAGAGCGGCACGATCGGCACCGCGCCAGACGTGCTGCCGCTGTCGATCGGCGATGGCGAATTGTGCGAAACGGCGATCACCACTGTCGCGGTGCCGGAGATGTTCCGCTACTGGCTGCAGGGCGGTCGCATCTCGATCGGCTTCCTCGGCGCAGCCCAACTCGACAAATTCGGCAACATCAACACCACCGTCATCGGCGATTATCTCCACCCCAAGACCCGGCTGCCCGGCGGCGGTGGCGCGCCGGAGATCGCAACGTCGTCGAGGGAGATCTACATCACCATGGCGCAGACCAGGCGCGGCATGGTCGAGAAGATCGACTTCTTCACCTCCTTCGGCCATGGCGACGGTGGTGACCATCGCCAGCGGCTTGGCATCGACACCGCTGGCCCAACCTTGCTGATCACCGACCTCGCCATCTGGAAGCCGGACCCGGTGACCAAGGAATTCACGGTGGTGTCGCTGCATCCAGGTGTCACGCGCCAGCAGGTGCAGGACACCTGTGGCTGGATCGTAAAGTTCGCGGAGGCGCTTGACGAAACCCCGGCGCCAAGCGAACTCGAACTCACGACATTGCGCGACCTGCAGGCCCGCACCAAGGCGGCGCATGAGGGAACCGGAAAAGCAAAGGCTGCATGACATGGCCCAGGCCTATATCTGCGATTACGTCCGCACGCCGATCGGCCGATTCGGCGGTTCGCTGTCTTCGGTGCGCGCCGATGATCTCGGCGCGATCCCCCTGAAGACGCTGGTCGAGCGCAATCCCGGCATCGACTGGCAGGCGGTCGACGATGTCGTCTATGGCTGCGCCAACCAGGCCGGCGAAGACAATCGCAACGTGGCGCGCATGGCGCTGCTGCTGGCCGGCCTGCCGAAGGAGATTCCGGGCTCGACCGTCAATCGCCTGTGCGGCTCCGGAATGGATGCGCTGACGATCGCAGCGCGGGCGATCAAGGCCGGCGAAACGGAACTGATGGTCGCCGGCGGCGTCGAATCGATGAGCCGCGCGCCCTTCGTCATGCCCAAGGCCGACACCGCGTTTTCGCGCAACGCCGAGATTTATGACACCACCATCGGCTGGCGTTTCGTCAATCCGCTGATGAAGACGCAGTATGGCGTCGATTCGATGCCGGAGACCGGCGAGAACGTCGCCGCGGATTTTTCGGTGTCACGCGCCGACCAGGATGCCTTTGCCGTGCGCAGCCAGGACAAGGCCGTCGCGGCACAAGCCAATGGCCGGCTGGCCAAGGAAATCACGCCGGTGACGATCCCGCAGCGCAAAGGCGATCCGGTGGTCGTCTCCAAGGATGAGCATCCTCGCGCCGGCACCACAATCGAGGCGCTGGCCAAATTGCCGACGCCGTTCCGGCAAGGCGGCACGGTGACGGCCGGCAATGCCTCTGGCGTCAATGACGGGGCGGCGGCGTTGATCGTTGCTTCTGAAGCGGCCGTCAAGAAATATGGCCTGACGCCAATCGCCCGCATTCTTGGCGGGGCTGCCGCCGGAGTGGCGCCGCGCATCATGGGCATCGGCCCGGCGCCGGCGACGCAGAGGCTCTGCGCGCGGCTTGGCCTGACCCCAAAACAGTTCGAGGTCATCGAACTCAACGAAGCCTTTGCCTCGCAAGGCATCGCCGTGCTGCGCCAGCTTGGCATTGCCGAGGATGCTGAACACGTTAATCCGAATGGCGGCGCCATCGCGCTCGGCCATCCACTCGGCATGTCGGGCGCCCGCATATCCGGCACCGCGGCGCTGGAGCTTCGCGAGCGCGGCGGCCGCTATGCGCTGGCGACCATGTGCATCGGCGTCGGCCAGGGCATAGCGATCGCCCTCGAAAGGGCCTGATCGGCAGGCCTTCTTGGCGGCTAAGATCGACGCTGATTCTGGCGCGGTCAAATTTGACCGTGTGGACAAAAGTCCGGACCCGTTCCATAGTTTCCTGTCTGACATTTTCACGAATGGCCGGCTCGACACGGCCGTCGAACAGAGGGGAATGCAATGGAAAATCCGAAGAATAGATTCCAGATAAAACGCGAAGGGCTTTCGCGACGCAACGTGCTGGAACTGGGCGCGCTCGGCCTGGCTGCAGCGATGTTGCCGGGCGCCGCCTTCGCCAAGGACAAGAAGCTGAAGGTGGCGGCGATCTTCGCCACGCCGATCGAGGAGCCATGGGACAACCAGATCCATGTCGCGTTGCAGAAGGCCGAGAAGGAACTCGGCATCGAATACAAATGGTCGGAAAAAGTGCAGACCGCCGATTTCAGCCGCGTCATGCGCGAATATGCGCAAGGCGGCTACCAACTGGTGCTGGGCGATGCCTTCGCGGCCGAGCGTGAATCGCGCCGCACCGCCAAGCAGTTCCCGAAGACCGCCTTCCTGTTCGGCTCCGGCGCCGGTCCGGCAGAACCCAATTTCGGCGTCTTCGACAACTGGATCCACGAACCGGCCTATCTGTCCGGCATGATCGCCGGCAAGATGTCGAAGTCGGGCACGATCGGCGCCGTCGCGGCGATGGGCATTCCGGAAGTGAACCGGCTGGTCAACGCCTTCTTTGCCGGCGCAAAGGAGGTCAACCCCAACATCAAGAAGAAGGTCGCCTTCATCGGCTCGTTCTTCGATCCGCCGAAGGCCAAGGAAGCGGCCGTCGCCCAGATCGACGCCGGTGTCGACGTCATCTATGCCGAACGTTTCGGCGTCATCGAAGCGGCGGTGGACAAGAAGATCCTCGCCATCTCCAACATGTCCGACCAGTCGAGCCTCGGCCCCGACACGGTCATCACCGGCCCGGTCTGGGACATGTATCCGACGGTCGAACAGGCGATCAAGCTGGTCAAGGCCGGCGTCTTCACGGCGCAGGACTATGGCGATTTCTCGCGCATGGCCAAGGGCGGCTCGCATCTCGCGCCCTACCACAAGTTCGACAAGACGTTGCCGGCCGACGTCAAGGATCTGGTCGAGAAGAAGAAAGCCGAAATCCTCGAAGGCAATTTCCGCGTCGATGTCGACGAGAACACGCCGGTTTCGGATTGAGTTCTTTAACCCTCCCCCTTGCGGGGGTGAGCAGCCGGTTCGCCGCATGCGAATTCATCGTGCCGGGGCACGATGAAAGGCCAGTGAACGCCGGGACGCTGCGAACCAGCGTGGACCCGGCAACTCACCGCCCGGCCCTTCGCAGGCTAAGGGCGTTCGAAGCTCGAAAAGCCAAGCAATTGGCTTTTCGTCCGCTGCGCGGATCGCTTCTCACCCGACAAGGGGGAGCGTGAAGAGCCGCGCCGACGCAACCTCACCAGGATCCCGCCTTGCCCGCCCCACTCATCGAAATGCGCGGCATCACCAAGAGCTTCGGCGCCGTCAAGGCGAACGAGGCTGTCGATCTTACCGTCGCGCCGGGCGAGATCCTCGGCCTGCTGGGCGAGAATGGCGCCGGCAAGACGACGCTGATGAACGTGTTGTTCGGTGCCTATGCGCCCGATGCCGGTGAGATTCTCATCCAGGGCCAGCCGGTGCGGATCACCAGTTCGGCCGATGCGCTGGCCGCCGGCATCGGCATGGTGCACCAGCATTTCCATCTGGCGCCAAGGCTGACGGTGCTGGAGAACCTGCTCATCGGCATTCCCGGTAGATCGGGGCGGATCGACCGGGCCGGCGGGCTGGTCCGGCTGTTGGAAATCGGCCGCCAACATGGGCTGACGCTCGATCCCGACTTGCCGGTATCGGCGCTGTCGGTTGGCGAGCAGCAGCGGCTTGAGATCGTCAAGGCGCTGTTTCGCGGTGCCAGGCTCTTGATCCTCGACGAGCCGACGGCGGTACTGGCGCCGAGCGAAGTCGAAGGACTGTTTTCGGCTTTGCGGTCGATGGCGGCGCAGGGTCTCGGCATCATCTTCATCTCGCACAAGCTCAACGAAGTGCGGGCGCTGACGCATCGCTGCACGGTGCTGCGGCTCGGCCGCGTCGCCGGTCGTGTCGACGACCCGGCCAACACGACGTCGGCCGCAATGGCGCAACTGATGTGCGGCCACGAGATCGTGCCGCCGGCAAGGGGGCCATCGACACCCGGCGCGGCGGTGTTGACGCTCGATGGCATTTCGACGTCGCAGCATTCGGGCACGGCGCTGCGCGACGTGTCGCTTTCCGTCCGCGCCGGCGAGATCCTCGGCATTGCCGGTGTCTCGGGCAATGGCCAGCGGGCGCTTGCCGAGGTGATCTCGGGCACGCGTGTGCCCGATGCCGGCCGGATGACGATCGCCGGCCTAAAAGTGTCGCGGTTTTCGCCACGCGAGGTTCAGGCGCTCGGCCTCGGACGCATTCCGGAAGACCGGATGACGACGGGTCTGGTCACCAACCTGCCGCTCGCCGATTCGATGGTGCTGCCGCGCATCGGCACGGCGGCGTTCAGCAGCAAGGGCCTGCTCAAGCCGGATGCGATCCGCGCCTTCGCCGAGGCGCAGATCAAGGCCTATGACATTCGCTGCCCCGGGCCGATGACCCGCGCCGGGGCGCTGTCCGGCGGCAATCTGCAGAAGGCGCTGCTGGCGCGCGAGCTGGCTTTCGATCCGAAGGTGCTGATCGTGTCTCAGCCGACGCGCGGGCTCGACATCGGCGCTGCCCGCTTCATCCACGAAAAGTTCCTCGACATGCGCGCCAAGGGCTGCGGCATCATCGTCATCGGCGAGGATCTCGAAGAGCTGCTGGTGCTCTGCGACCGCATCGCGGTGATGTATGAGGGCCGCATCGCCGGCACGCTCGACAGCGCCGATGCGACGGTGGCACGGCTCGGGCTGATGATGACGGGCGCGGAGGGCCACAGCTGATGTTCCGCCTGGAAGTCCGCACCTCGACGCCCGCCTGGTTCAATCTGGCCTTGCCGCTGCTGGCGATCGCGGCGACGCTTGTCCTGTGCAGCGGCCTGATCGCGCTGGCCGGGGCCGGCGTCCTCGAAGCCTATGGTGTGATGTTCACCGCTTCGCTCGGCGACAGCTACGCCATCACCGAAACGATGGTGCGTGCCGCGCCGATGATCTTCACCGGGCTGGCGGTGGCCGTCGCCTTCCGGGCAAAATTCTGGAACATCGGCGCCGAGGGACAGTTGCTGGCAGGGGCGGTGGCCAGCTGCTTCGTCGGCGCGATCCCGATGCCGGGGCCGCTCGCCATGCTGTTGATGGCGGTGGCCGGGGCCGCCGCAGGCGCTGCCGTCGCTCTGGTGCCAGCAACGCTGCGGGTCAAATTCAAGGTCGATGACGTGGTCAGCTCGCTGCTGCTCAACTCGGTCATCTACTATGCGCTGATGGCGCTGATCGAAGGGCCGTGGAAAGACAGTTTCAGCGGCTATCCGATCTCGCCACCGATCGAGGATTCGGCCAATTTCCCGGTGCTGCTCGAAGGCACGCGCCTGCATCTCGGCGTGGTCGTGGCGCTGATCGCAGCACCGGTCATCTGGTTCCTGATCGTGCGCACGACGCTCGGCTTCCGGATCAGGGTCACCGGTGAGAATCCCGAAGCCGCTAGATATGGCGGTATCCATGTCGAGCGCGTGCTGATCTCGACCGCGCTGCTGTCCGGGGCGCTGGCCGGGCTGGCCGGGGTCGGCGAAGTCGGCGGCGTGCATTTCCAGGTGATGAGCGACATCTCGCCGGGCTACGGCTATTCCGGCATCGTCGTCGCCATGCTGGCGCGTCTCAATCCGCTTGGTGTGGTGCCGGCGGCGGTCTTCCTCGCCGCGGTGATGACCGGCGCCGAGGCGATGTCGCGGGCGACCGGCGTTCCGGCCTTCCTCAGCGATGTCATCCAGGGCACGGCGCTGCTCGCCATGCTGGTGGGGCTGCTGTTCACCGCCTATCGCATCCGCCGGGTCGGAGCCGCCCGATGAGCGCGGTGTTCGAACAGATATTTCAGGTCGGCTTCCTGGCTGCCATCATCCGCATCGCCACGCCGCTGGCGTTTGCGACGCTCGGCGAAATGTTCTCCGAGCGGGCCGGCGTGCTCAATCTCGGCATCGAAGGCATCATGCTGCTCTCGGCGATGACCGGCTTCACCGCCACCAGCCTCAGCGGCAGCCTGTGGCTCGGCGTGCTGGCGGCGGTGCTGACCGGCATGCTGATGGGCGGGCTGCACGCGCTGTTCACGGTGGCGCTGGGCCTCAGCCAGCATGTCTGCGGCATTGGTGTCACGCTGTTCTCGTCGGGGCTCGCCTATTTTCTCTACCGCCTGATCTTCGGCCAGCAATCGGTGCCGCCTAGCATCAAGGGGTTCGAGACGCTGCCGATCCCGGTCCTCTCCAGCATTCCGGTGCTGGGGCCGTCGGTGTTCAACCAGTTTGCGCTGGTCTACATGGCGATCCTGGCCATTCCGCTGGCAGCCTTCGTCCTCTACCGCACGCCATGGGGCCTGTCGGTGCGCATAGTCGGCGAGAATCCGCGCGCCGCCGATTCAGCCGGCGTCAGCGTCATCGCGACCCGCTTCCAGGCGGTGATCCTCGGCGGTGCACTGATGGGGCTGGCCGGCGCCTTCCTGTCGATGGCGCAGTTCAATGCCTTCACCTTCGGCGTGGTGTCCGGCCGCGGCTGGGTGGCGATCGCGCTGGTCGTCTTCGGCCGCTGGGATCCGTGGCGCTCGGCTGGGGCGGCGCTGCTGTTCGCCTTTGTCGATGCCCTGCAGTTGCGGATGCAGGCGAGCGGGCTCGGCCACATCCCCTACGAGGCGTTCCTGATGCTGCCCTTCATCTTCACCATAGTCGCCATGGCCGTGATGTCGCGCAATGCGGTGGCGCCATCAGCGCTGCTCAAGCCGTTTCGACGCGAGGAGCGCTGACGGCCAGGGCTGTCAGCGTCCCGATGATCACATCGCGGTAAAGCCATTGTCGACGAACAGATGCGTGCCATTGACGAAGCTGGCCTCGTCGCTGGCCAGGTAGAGCGCTGCCTTGGCCACCTCTTCCGGCTCGCCGATGCGGCCCTGCTGCGCCGCCAGTGCCGCGTCGGAGACGTCGACGCCGAGCCGGCCGAGATCGGCAACCTCGCGCAGGCCGTGCGGCGTGCGGATGAAGCCCGGGCAGACCGCATTGCAGCGGATGTTGCGGTCGCGGAACTCGACGGCGATGGCGCGGGCGAACATGTGGCAGGCGCCCTTGGTGGTGTCGTAGAGCACCTCCATCGGCGTCGCCGCCACCGCCGAGATCGACGAGGTGCAGACGATCGAACCGCCGCCGGCCGATATCATGCCGGGCAGCACGGCGCGCGTCATCAGGAACATCGAACGCACATTGACGGCATGCAGCCAGTCCCATTCCTGCACCGTCGTCTCCAGGAAGGGTTTGATGACGATGGTGCCGGCATGATTGAACAGCACGGTGACCGGGCCGAGTTTTTCGGTCGCGCCCTTCACTGCGGCCTCGACCTGGGCTTCGTCGGACACGTCGGCCACCCAATGTTCGGCTATGTGTCCCCGCGCGCGGATCGCCGCCGCGGTTGCGGCGGCTGCTTCCTCATTGCGGTCGACGATCGCCACTTTGGCGCCTTCCGCGGCGAACAGCTCCGAGGCCGCGCCGCCCATTCCCGTTGCACCGCCTGAAATGATGGCAACCTTGCCGGCCAGTCTCGTGCCCATTTTTCTGCTTCCCTGTTGGACGATTTTGGATGCGCTCAGGGGCGATGCTATCCCGCCCGCTCCGGCCGGCCAATGCACGAATTGGGTGCAGCGGGCACAAGGCCACAGGTCCATTGAAGGCCGGGAGCAACGTGGGCAGGCCATGTGGATCGGTGGCCAAGACACGCCACCTAAGCAATCTGTTGCCAATTTTCGGCTCGATGTCAGAAAATCTTTCTGCCTATCGCTTAAAAATAGCAATCGACAAAGTCTACAAGTTTTATAGATTAACCAGCGAGACGGAGGTCGATATGTCCTATATCCAGAACGCCCAGACGGATCGCAGCGGCCAGAAGCTGGCCAATGCCCAGGCCTTCCGCCCGGCCTATGCCGGTGCCTTCGCCTATCTCGTCTTTGCCCTTGCGTTCGTGTTCACCGGGGCAGTTGTTCTGGGCCTCATTCCCTGAGTCGTCAGATCGACCGGGGTTAGCGCGCGCAGCTTTCAGGTAATCGGAGTTGAATGAACCGGACCGCCGGTGCGCTTGCGCGCGGCTGGTGATCCGAATTTCACCGCATCAATGATTCCAGTGATGGAGGAGATGGCAATGCCGATCGAGTTCACGCATGTTCCCGGAAAGACTCATCCCGCTGGGGCCGCCGTTCCCTTTTTCTACGACTTTGCCGAGACCGCGACCAAGCTCGGGCTGATCGAGGATGGCGGCTTCCGCAAGATCGTCGTCGACGATACGGCCGGGCTGCTGACCAATATGGATCTCGCTGCCCAGGTGCTCGACCGCACCTCGTCGCTGGAAGTCGTGCTTACCCACTGGGCCGGCGTGATCGAACCGACGGTGGCGGCCCGCCAATTGGCGTCGATCGACAGGAAAAGCGGTGGACGGCTGGCGCTCAGGATGATCAGCGAACCGCTGAACGACGACGATGCCGAAACGCGCCCGGTCGGGCACACCGTCATCTGGCAGCGCATCGATGAATATCTGGTGCTGCTGAAGCGGTTGTGGTCGAACGACCGGCCGTTCGACCATGAAGGCGCGTTCTACAGCATCAAGGGCGGCTATGTGCCGCGCAAGGGTCCGCACGGCGCCGACCTGGTCATCCGCATGGGCGGGCAGTCTGGAACGGCACTCAAGGTGGCCGGCCGGCATGCCGATATCTTCGAACTGGCGCCAGGCTCGATCGACGAGGTCCGGCAGCTGATGGAGCGGGTGCGCGGCGCTGCCGCCGAACACGGCCGGGCCGGCAAGCTGCGCTTTGCGCTTCCGGTCAGGATCCACCAGGGTGCTTCCGCCACCAGCCACAAGGCGGTCGATGTTGCCGGACCGCCGGCCCAGGCCGCCCTCTCGCTGCTTGCCTATGCGGCTCTCGGGATCGATGAATTCATGATTGTCGGCGTCGACTCGCCGCGCGAGATCGCGACCGTCGGCCGTGAAACGATCGCCCTGCTGCGCAATTCGCTGGCGCGTCGCGAAACCGACGCTTTCCAGCCCGGGGCGTTTGCATCTCGCTCGGGTCTGGAGACGCGCGCCGCGGGCTGAGGTTCCGTCAGCCTTTTGCTGTTTCCGGCATGTCGCCAAGCCGCGACAGGGCTTCGATGACGGCGGCGGACTCGGCCAATGTGCCGAACACGCCCTCCTCGACCGTCACCATGTGCAGCGCCGCCTCGTGCGCTTGTCTGTCACCGCTGGCACAGGCATCGGAAATCGTCAGGCACTGAAAGTTGCGGTCGCAGGCCTCGCGCAGCGTGGTGTGGACGCAGACATCGGTCGTGCATCCGGAAAACAGCAGATGCGTGATGCCTTGCGCGCGCAGGACAAGCTCGAAATCCGTATAGGTGAAGGCGCTGTTGCAGGTCTTGTCGACGATGATGTCCTGCGGCGCGACATCGATCTCCGGAACGATCTGAAACCCAGGGCCCGAGCGAAGCAGGATTTCGGTGCCTTCGAGACCGGCGCGCTTGCGGCGCCATTTCTCGTAAGGCGTCATGTCGGCCATGTCGGCCCGATAGCCCTGCCTTGTGTGGATGATCCTGATGCCGGCCTTGCGCGCGGCGGCGATCAGCCGGCCCACGGTCGGCAGGATCGCCCTCAGCGGCGAGGGGTCATATCCCTGCCTGGCGAAATAGCCCGTCGTCGACAGGAAATCCTGCTGCAGGTCGATGACGACAAGCGCGGTGTTTTCGGCCACCAGCCTGCCGTCATAGGGAAAGTCGAAGGGCGTCGCCTTGATCATCTTTGGCTCCCAGTTCTCGACCGGCAGTCGAGTTTGCCTGACGCAATTTCCTAGGGAAAGCGCCGTGCGCTTTTCCCGGGAAAACCGTTTCACACTTTTCCTGGAATTGCTCCAGCCACTTTGCATCAACGCGACGACCCCAGATGCTGGGCGTCGTGCAGCCGCCAGTATATGCCGCGGCGCGGATCCGAATGTCGCGCCGATATTGGCCGCCGCGACTAATTGTTGATTATTGCAGTCATCTTCAATGTTGACTATTAAGGTCATGTTTCATAGTCAACCGGGCATCGGGCTGCCGGAACCAGAATCTGGAAATACGAGCGGCCGCACTGGAGAGAAGCCATGACCGCGGCGGGAGTTGATGCCCAGACTGCCTTCCATATCGAAGCGGCGCGCTTTGCCGTCGGCGAGCGGACGCTGCTCGGTCCGGTTTCGCTCGAACTGGAGCGCTCGCGCGTCTACGGGCTGATCGGCCATAACGGATCGGGCAAGTCGACGCTGATCAAGCTGATGGCGCGCCAGCAACCGGCAAGCTCTGGCGCCATCACCTTCGCCAAGCGCCCGCTGCTGCAATGGGGCGCCCGCGAACTCGCCCGTGCGCTGGCCTATCTGCCGCAGACGACACCGGCAGCGACCGGTCTTACGGTGCGCGAACTGGCGACGCTCGGGCGCTATCCCTGGCATGGCGCGCTTGGCCGTTTCCGCGCGGAGGACAGGCAGCATGTCGATGAGGCGCTGGTCCTGACCGACATGGAGGGTTTCGCGGACAGGCTGGTGGATGAATTGTCCGGCGGCGAGCGCCAGCGCGCCTGGCTCGCCATGCTGGTGGCGCAGAACGCCGGCGTCATGCTGCTCGACGAGCCGATCTCGGCACTCGACATCGCCCATCAGGTCGAGGTGCTCGGGCTGGTCAGAGATCTCAGCCGCAAGCGTGACCTTTGCGTCGTCGTTGTGCTGCACGATCCCAACATGGCTGCGCGCTATTGCGACGAGCTAATCGCGCTGAAGGACGGCAAGCTGCTGACACGCGGCACGCCCGGCGAAATCATGCGCAGCGATGTACTGAAAGGCATTTTCGGCGTGGAGATGGGCGTGTTCGCGCACCCCGTCACCGGCCAACCCGTCGGCTATGTGCAGTGACGAGATGTGGCGGGGAATAGAAGCGGCTGGCCGCTGTGAGAACAAGGAAAAAGCTGTTGTCGAGAAATGGTTTGTTGGCGGCGTTGGTCGCATCCGTGATCCTGTCGGCCGGCAGTGCGACGGCCCAGGAGCAACCAACCGGTGCCGCGCCCGCCATGTCGGCACCCGCTGCTCCCGCCGCGCCGGCAGTCGCCCCGCCCGCGCAACAGCAACCCGGCACCCAGCCGAACACGACAGCGCCGGCCGAGGCCGGACCTTCGAGGGCGATGGAACTGACCTTGCCACATGATCTGTCGCCGTGGGGCATGTTCATGGCGGCCGATATCATCGTCAAGGCGGTGATGATCGGACTGGCCTTCGCCTCCCTCGTCACCTGGACGATATGGCTGGCCAAATCGCTGGAGATTTTCGCTGGCAAGTTGCGCATCCGTCGCGCCGTGCACGCGATCGGCGATGCCGCCACGCTGAAGCAGGCCAGCCGTGCGCTCGACCGCAGCGGCGGCCCTGGCGCGCTTCTGGTGCGGGCGGCCGAGGAGGAGACCGCACTTTCAGCCGGAGCGCTCGATCATGTCTCGGGCGACGGGCTGAAGGAGAGGGTCACCTCGCGCCTGTCACGCATCGAGGCGGGGGCGTCGCGGCGGATGTCGCGCGGCACCGGCGTGCTGGCAACGATCGGCTCGACCGCGCCCTTCGTCGGCCTGTTCGGCACCGTCTGGGGCATCATGAACGCCTTTATCGGCATCTCGCAGGCGCAGACCACCAATCTCGCCGTGGTGGCGCCTGGCATCGCCGAAGCACTGCTTGCCACGGCGATGGGCCTTGTCGCGGCGATACCGGCTGTCGTCATCTACAACGTCTTTGCCCGCTCGATAGCCGGCTACCGGCAGATCCTCGCCGATGCCTCGGCGGGCGTCGAGCGGCTGGTCAGCCGTGACCTCGACTTCCGCACCGTCGCGCCGGCAACGGCGATGGCCGCGGAATAATGGCGGCGGACTAGCGGAGCAAGGCCATGGCAAGCAGAATCCGACAGACCATGGACGACGATCTCGAGGAAAGCCACGAGATCAACGTCACACCGTTCATCGATGTCATCCTGGTGCTGCTGATCATCTTCATGGTCGCCGCACCGCTGGCGACGGTGGATGTCAATGTCGATCTTCCGGGCTCGACCGCAACGCCCGCGCCGCGGCCGGAGACACCGTTGTTCCTGACGCTGAAGGACGATCTGACGCTGGCAATCGGCAACGATACGGTGCCACGCCCGATTTTTGCCGCGACGCTGGACGGCAGGACAAAGGGCGACAAGCAGACGCGCATCTTCCTGCGCGCCGACAAGGCCGTGGCCTATGGCGACCTGATGGAGGCGATGAACCTGCTGCGCGGTGCGGGCTATCTGAAGATCGCGCTGGTTGGCCTCGAGACGGTTCCTGCCGCAGATGCTCCGGCGCCCGCCACCAGCGGAGCGGCGGCACCATGACGCCGGCAGCCGCCTTGCCCTCAGCCGAGTTGTCGCGCTTCAGCCGGCGCGATCTCGGCTTGTGGGCGGGTGCGGCAGCGCTGGTCCTTGGAGCGCATGTCGCGGTCGCCTATGCCGTGCAGAACTTCAGCATGGTCAACGAAGCCGACGGCGGCCCGCCGCCGGCCCAGGTGATCGAGATGGCGCCGATGATGGTGATGCCGGCCGTCCAGGAACAGGTTGCCACCCTGGACGCGATGACATCAGATCAGATCGAGCCGATACCGGCGACCGAGCCGACGCCCGAAGACCAAGTCGAGAAGGCGGAGCCGGTTGTCGACCTGCCGGAAGCCGTCCCACCTGACGAGACCGAACCCACCCGGACCGAGATGGCTCAACAGGTCGACCAGCCGCCGCCGGACGAGGTCGTCCCGGATATTGTCAAGGCTGTTGCACCCGACGTGGTCATTCCGTTGCCGCAGTCGAAACCAGTCGAGCCGCCCAAGGACAGGAAACCGGTCGAAGCCAAGGCGAAGAAGCCTGTCGACAAGCCCAAGCCGCGGCCCAAGAAGGAGAAGGCAGCGCCGCCGAAGACGGCTAGCGTTGCCAGCACCGATGCAAAGCCGGCTGTGAAGACGGCCGCGCCGAAGTCGGCGGAATCGACGTCGCGATCCGGCGACTCCAGCAAATGGGATTCCCGTCTGGGGGCCTGGATCAAGCGGCACACGCGCTATCCCAGTTCGGCCAAGGCTCGAGGCGTGGAAGGCAAGCCGTATGTCGCCTTCACGGTCGACTCGTCCGGCCGGGTCCTGTCTGCCAGGCTCACTCGTTCCTCCGGGGATGCGGACCTCGATCATGCGGCACTGGCCGTGCTGCAAGGTGCCACCGTACCGGCACCGCCGCCGGAACTCGGCGCGCGCCAAAGCCGCACGGCACCATTCGTGTTCAGCCTGCGCAACTAAGTCTGTTCAGATTCAGGAGAGGCCGGCCTACGAACGGCTGATACCTGCGCTTCCGGTGCTCACGTACCCAAAAGCACGCTCCGCCCCCTTCTCGGAACCCGCCATTCTCGGCTCGGCCTGAATCTGAACAGACCTTGGAGCAGACTCGGTCCATCAATAACTCAGCGACTGGCACAGAGCCTCGACCTCATCGAGATAGAATCGGCATTTCGTGCGCAGGATCCTGAGGTTCGGATCATCGGCGCCGTTGATCTCGATGGTCTGCATCATGAAATCGAAGTGAGCGTGAAAGGCATCCACAGCGCCCCATAGACTGTCGGCCTGGCAGCTGTCGGCAATCGCCATCGAGACGAGCTGGCGGGCCTCGACCCGCGCGGTGTCAGGCGAGGACGGTCGCCTTGCAATCAAGGTGTCGAGTCGGCTGAAAAGGCTTTCCCTGGCGTCGACGCTCTTGATGTTGGCGATCATGTTCATTGCAAGGTCCCCCTCGGGCAATTGCCGGAAAAAGTGCGTGGCGGTTTTCCGCCTGAAATTGCGTAAAAACAAACGGTTAGAGCGAGTCCGGCGATCCAATCAAACCTAACGCCTTGGGCCTATGCGACCGGATGCCGGTCCTGCGGGCAGGATGTGATCAAGGCCGGAATGGCGGTCGTATCGGACGGCCTGCCCTTGATGATGTTGGCGACCTCGGCATCGGCCTGTTCGAACCAGTAGACCATGTCGGGGCGGCCAAGATCCGTGGCGGCCTTTTTCAGCAGCGGCAGCAGGCTTTGCAACGCGCACAGTGTCTCCCAGCGGTTTGGCCGGAAGGTCGAGCCTGCAGCCGCGTATGCGGCTGACGATTGCATGTCGCTACGCTCTCCTCGCATGAGCGCGATGGTCTTTCGCCTGCGTCTTGGGGTGCAGCGGATTGCCGCTGAGCTGCGCATGCCTGGCCGGCCGTGCGCCGCGAAGGACGTCGAAGGCTTCGGCATAGGCCATGCCCAGCAGATAGGAGATCATGGGAAAACGGCTTGCTTCGGCCATCTGCACGAGCTCATTGGTCATCGACGAAATGTATTGAAGGCTATCGATCTCGGACTGACGTAAGGATTGATTTGGCACGTGCTGCTCCTGTCTTCTGGTTGGCCCCAAGAAAGGCGTTACTGAACATGCTGAGCCGACTAATTGATCGATTGGCCCGCCGAAGACGGGCTTGTTTGCGGGGTTGAGATGGTCAAGGCATAGATCGGCGCATCGGTGAGGCGATCGAGACCAAGCAGGCGCTTGATCGCCGAATGGCTGAGTGCGGCGGTGGGGCATGCGGACAGGCCATGGTTGGTGGCCGCCAGCATGATGTTCTGGCCGATATGGCCGGCTTCGATCAGCACGACACGATAGGCATTGGCATCCTCGTATTTCCACATCGTGCGATCGAGCTTCGCGCAAAGCAGGACTAGGCACGGCATGGCGTCCGCCCATTCCTGCCCGCCGACCAGTTCGGAGATTTTCGGCAGATGGTTTGCGGAAATCCGGCCAAGGTCGTGATCGGCGGCGGAATAGTGATAGACGCCGGGCTCGAGGCCATCGACGGCAAGCGCGACCACATAGGCTTCATAAGGATTTCGAGCGCCGCCCGAAGGGGTCATGCCAAGCGGCAGGGCGCCGACGCAGTTGGTGGTCTCGCCGGTAATGCCCATGCCGGCGAACAGGCAATCGGAAAGCTGCTTCGCCGTGATGCCGGGCTTGGCCGTCGTGCGGTTGGTGCGGCGCCGCGCCATCAGGGCGAGAAGCTCATTGTCTTCCAGTGCGTTCGGCAACTGAATGGCGCCCGGAGAGTTCTTGAGCAGGAGGTCAGGCTGCGGCGTATGACCGGCGCGTTCGGTCTGCCGCTCTTCGGCTTGCTCGATGGTCATGAACTCGCTGTCCTGGACGCAGAAATGCATCAGCGCGGTCGGAAGGCCCCACTTCCATTGTCCGGAAAACTGCTCCTCCTGTTCGGCGAGCGGCGATCCTGCGGTCACCAGGGCGGAAAAATCGAGCAACTGCGGAACGATAGCCTTCAGTTCGGACTTCGACCGTCCTTGGGCGCGGGCGATATCCGCCGTCGAGGCCCATTTGTCCCACGATGCGAGAAGACCGATCACCTCGGGGCTGCATTCAAACACGCTTCTGGTCAGGAAGTTGCATGCCGTGACCTTGTTCGGTCCGGGGTAGAAAACGAGCGTTTTTGAAGAGCGCATTTTCATGATGCTGAATGCCGCCTGGGGAGCCGAGGCGCCGACAAGCGAACCGCTCGCCGACGCGGAACGATTTCAGCGCTTGTTGTAGTGCATGCCCTGCGAAAAGAAGACGGTCTGCGTGCCGGCGGCAATCGTCAGCTTCGGAGCGGTGTTCGCTTTCTTGGCCATATTTCATCCCTTTCCTGACCCCATCGGGATCCGTTTAAAGACCCCCAAAAACGGGATCCACGACAAGAAAGGTAAGGTCGAAAGAGTTAATGCTTTGTTAAAATTGTAGTAAATCTGCCTTCTAAAGGCGGCCTGGTGGATTATCTTTCCTGACGCTAAAGTGTAAAATATCGATTTTAATCATATACGGAGTAGACAATCGTTGTCATACGCTCTTTCGGTATATTCTTATTCTTATTTAGCGTAAGCGGGCCCATGGCCAAGGGGGTTAGCCCAGCCCGTCCCGGGTGAGGCTGATCACCAGTTGGTCGACATCAGGATCGTCGAGCCTGATGACATGTGCCATGCCGATGGCATCCCTGGGGCGGATGTTGGTAATGTCGCGCCGCATGATGACGGACACGAATGCCGGCCCGGCTTCCGTCAGAAGCATGGCCTTGCCTGTCAGCACCGGTTCGGAGATGGGAGCCCATTGCACGGAGATCAGCGACGGCTCGCCGGTCTGGCGGCGATTGATGCCGCTGAAATAGATCCAGTTCAGACGCGAGATCGCCACTCCATAGTGGTTGCCGCGCGCCCGCGCCCAGGTCGATCCCCGCCGTTCCGACCAGCCGGTGACCCTTCTGAATGTGACCAACTCGGCTTCGCGCCGCACGAAGGTCACCGATCGCATCAGCAGATCGGGGCGGTCCGGGATTGAAAAATAGGTGAAATAGGTGCCTCCCGCGATCGATGGACTTGGAGGGCGGATCATCTGGTTGAACAGACTCTCGGAAACCGGCGGCAACCCGCGCCCCCTGGGTTCGGGAACACCGGGATCACGGTACAATTCGGCTTCGTCGATCCGGAAGTAGTGGCATATGAGCTTGGCGGTCGCCTTGTTCGGGACCGTCTGCCCTTGCAGGTAGCGTTCAAATTGCGTGCGGTTGATGCCCAGCTCACGACATACCGCACTTACCGAGGCATGGTCCTTGCAGAGGCGTCTAAGGTTGGCAGCGAGATTCTCGCGAATTGACACGTCTTTGCTTCCGCAGGCGAATTTTCATTTCGATTCGAAAATCCATATAGCGTCTTCGGTCGCCCCCGCCGAAACGCCCTTGTCGCAACGCACAGAAAAACTGATTTGGTAACGTCAATCTAATGGGGCAGCTTCCAAAGAAAATGAAAACAATCGCCGGGCGGCTTCGGCCATAAGTCCAATTGACAACAGTTTTCGCCGGATAACGCCAGACAAGGGTGCAGTATTGCGCCGCGGCATTCGAAGGCGCGCTGGCACAACAAATATTGCCCGCAGGCGAGCCTTGGCGAACGTCGCGCTTTCCTCTTGGCGTGGAGAGCAGATAATCGATTATTCCACTGGTGGAGCTGAGGAGGATCGAACTCCTGACCTCGTCATTGCGAACGACGCGCTCTCCCAGCTGAGCTACAGCCCCGTCCAGCGGATGGGCGCATTTATCGGGCGCCGCGCTTTCCTGTCAAGGCGGCGTTTTGCCGAAATCCGTGGTCGCCAGACGTCGGGCCGGCGCGCGCAGGACGGCGGCCCTTGCCGGTTTAGCCCGCAATGGCTACATGTCGGCAACAATCGGAGACCGGCATGATCGCCCTCATTCAAACAATCGTCATGGCGCTTGACCTCTACTGGTGGGTCATCATCGCCTCGGCGATCTTCTCCTGGCTCTACGCCTTCAACGTCGTCAACTCGCGCAATCAGTTCGTCGGCAGCATCGGCAACATGCTCTACCGGCTGACCGAGCCGGCGTTGCGGCCGATTCGCCGTTTCATGCCGGACCTTGGCGGCATCGACATTTCGCCGATCATCCTGCTGCTGATCCTGTTTTTCCTTCGGCAGTTCCTGCTCACCACCGTGCTGTCGCTGGTCGTCTGAGGCAGCCAACCTGTGAGCGCGCCGTTTCGCCCGCGCGAAAACGGCGTCGATCTGTTTGTGCGGCTGACGCCAAAGGCTGCGCTGGACAGGCTCGAAGGCGTCGAAACCGCTGCAGACGGGCGAAGTCACCTGAAGGCCCGCGTCCGCGCCGTGCCGGAAAACGGAGCAGCCAACAAAGCGCTCGAAAAGCTGATCGCCAAGGCGCTAGGCGTGCCGGCGTCCGCCGTGTCGATTGTCGCCGGTGGCACCGCCCGGCTGAAGACCGTGCGCGTTGCAGGCGATCCGGCGATGCTGGCGAAAGGCATCGAGGCGCTCGACCAGCAGTCCTGATGTCTTCGATGGAGGTTCAATCCCCCAGCGGCAGGCGGGGATCGTCGACCTTCAACGTGTTCACGCTCTGCTTGATGCGGCGCAGGTTTTCGAGAACCTTTGGTCCGCGCGTTTCGGCGACCGATGTGACGATCATGTCGACGATCGACAGCAGCGCATAGCGCGACGATGTCGGCTTGTAGATGTTGCCATCCTCTAGCGACTGGAAATGGATGACCGTGTCTGCGGCTTTGGCGAGTGCCGAGTCCGGCGGGGTGATGGCGATGGTGGTGGCGCCATATTGCTGGGCGACCTGCACCGCATCGATGACCGATCGCGCATAGCCGGAAACCGAAAAGGCGACCAGCGTGGTGTCTGTAGTGGCAACTGCGGCATACATGCGCTGCAGCTGTCCGTCGATCTGTGCCAACACCGACACGCCCAACCTGAACAGCCGGTTCTGCATTTCGGTCGCCATCATCGACGAAATGCCGCCCGACCCGATGCACAGGACATTGCCGGAAACGGCGATCCGCGCGGCGACGGCGACCAGAGTCGTCATGTCGAGGTTTTCGCTGGCGCGCTGGATGGCGGTTATTGCCGCTTCGGTGATGGCGGAAGCGATGCGCTGTTCGCGGGCGTCGCGGCTCAACGGCTCCGGCGACAGATACTGGCCGCCGATGGCGATCGCCTGCGCCAGATAGAATTTGAAATCGCGCAGGCCCTCGCAACCGAGATTGCGACAGAACCGCGTCACCGTCGGCTCGCTGACACCGACGCGCGCGGCAATTTCCGAAATCGCCGCCTTGGAGACGAGATCGAGGTCGGCCAGCACGAAGGCTGCCAGCTTGCGATCCGACTTGGTGCCGTCCTGCGACATCAGTTGCAGGCGCGTGATGATGTCGGCCGGCGTCTTCATATCCGTGTTTTCATACGGGCAGGCCCGTCGCCTTGTCGAACAGGTGGATGTTGCCGGGATCGACGCTCACCGGGAGCACGTCGCCCGGCCTGACCGGCACCCTGTCGCGGAACACGGCGCGCACCGTGTCGGTGCCGATGGCGCCATAGACATGGGTTTCGGAGCCGGTTGGCTCGACGACATCCACCTTGATCGTCATCGCGTCGGCAGCCTCGCCGATCACAAAATGTTCGGGCCGGATGCCGGCTTCTACAGCGCTGCCCGACGACACCTGTTTGGCGGCAAGCACAAGCCGCCCGCCGCCGGCCGACTCGAACCAGGTCTTCTCAGGCGTTGCCTTTACAGAACCGGAAACAAAACTCATCGACGGCGAACCGAGGAAGCTGGCGACGAACTTGTTGGCCGGCCGGTCATAGAGCTCCAGCGGCGCGCCGACCTGCTGGATCCTGCCGCGGTCCATCACCACGATGCGGTCGGCCATGGTCATGGCTTCGATCTGGTCGTGGGTAACATAGACGATCGTCGATTTCAGCCGCTGGTGCAGCGCCTTGATCTCGACGCGCATCTGCACGCGCAATTGCGCGTCGAGGTTGGACAAGGGCTCGTCGAACAGGAACACCGACGGTTCGCGCACGATGGCGCGGCCCATGGCGACGCGCTGGCGCTGGCCGCCCGACAGCTGGCGGGGATAGCGGTCGAGATAGGAGAACAGATTGAGGACGCCCGACGCCTTCTTGACCTTTGCGTCGACCGTGGCGCGCGCTTCGCCGCGGATCTTTGGGCCAAAGCCGATATTGTCCGATGCCTTCAGATGCGGGAACAGGGCATAGGACTGGAACACCATGGCGATGTTGCGCTGCTGCGGTGGCAGCGCGTTGGCGCGCACGCCGCCGATCAACAGGTCGCCGGAGGTGATTGTCTCCAGCCCAGCCAGCATGCGCAGCAGGGTCGACTTGCCGCAGCCGGATGGCCCGACCAGCACGACGAACTCACCGCTCTTGATGTCGAGGCTGATGTTTTCGAGGATCTTGTGCTGCCCGAAGGATTTCGACAGGTCGCGGAACTCGACGTCGGTCATGGTCACGCTCCCAATATGTCGTCGATGAATGGCAGGCAACCGGCCGTCAGGCCAGCGTCCACCGGCATCACCACGCCTGTTACGCCCGATGCGCGATCGGAGGCAAGGAAGGCGACGGCTTCGGCCACTTCCGAAGCGTTGACGATGCGGCCGAGCGGATAGAGCCGTTGCAGCTTGCCGAGGATTTCTGGATCCTTGGCAAGGCGGTGATCCCAGGCGGCGGTGCGGATCGATCCGGGGCAGACGACATTGGCGCGCAGGCCGCTGCGGCCGAGCTCGACGGCGATAGCCTTGGCATAGGCGTTGATTCCCGCCTTGGCCGCCGCATAGGCGGGATTGCCGAAATGCGCGATGGCATTGACCGACGAGATGAAGACGACGCTGCCGGAGCCTTGGTCAGCCATCGCCTTGACCAGCGGATCGGCGAAAGTCATCACGCCGGTCAGGTTGAGGTCGAGTTCGTGTTCGATCTTGTCGGGATTGAGGGCGGAAAGCGTCTCGGCGCGTGTCCAGCCGGCATTGTTGATAAGGATGTCGGGCACGCCATCCCTGTCGAGGATCGCTGCGATTGCCGCGTCTATCGAAGCCCGGTCGAGAAGGTCGAAGACGTGGCGGGAGGCAAGATGCGGGCTCTTCAGCGCTTCGCTGGACTGGTCGCAGCCGATGACCCTGGCGCCCCTCTGCGCCATCAGCGCCACGATGGCCGTGCCGAGGCCGCCGCCGGCACCGGTCACCACGACGGTCTTGCCTTCGAACTCGGCCCTGCCTTCGAACTTGGGTCGCGAAACCACCGTGCGTCATCCTCCGGGAGCTCTGACTGCCGTATCAGGCCTAGTCCACGAAATGTAATTAAGCAACAGAATAATCTGCTTGCAAGGCTTCAAATCATCGATAATGTAGGAAAGTCACATAAATCTTCTGCGCTGGTCGCGAAGAGGCGCGCAAGCGCAAAATCAAAATGGGAGACATCAAATGAGCCTTGCAAAATGGACTGTCGGCCTGATGGCCGGAATGAGCATGTTGGCATTGGCGGCGCAGGCGAATGCGGGCGAGGTGCGCGTCACCGTCGCCGAGTACAGCGCCAAGACTGGCCCATATTTCGAAAGCGTCAAGAAGGAATTCGAGGCGGCCAACCCCGGCATCACCGTCAAATTCGAAGTCGTGCCGTGGGAGGTGCTGCTGCAGAAGCTGACCACCGACATCACCGCCGGCACCAATGCCGACCTGTCCATCATCGGCACGCGCTGGCTGATCGACTTCGTCCAGCAGGATGTCGCCGAGCCGCTCGACAGCTACATCACGCCGGACTTCAAGGGCCGCTTCATCGACACCTTCCTGTCGCCCTCGATCATGGAGGGCAAGACCTACGGCCTGCCGATCGCGGCCTCGGCGCGCGCGCTGTACTACAACAAGGAGCTGTTCGAGAAGGCCGGGATCGCCAATCCACCGGCCAACTGGACCGAGCTGCAGGAAGACGCGCGCAAGATCAAGGCGCTCGGGTCCGGCACCTTCGGTTTCGGCCTGCAGGGCAAGGAGATCGAGACCGACGTCTACTACTATTATGCGATGTGGTCCCAGGGCACCGAGATCCTCAACAAGGACGGCACCTCCGGCCTCGGCACGCCGGGCGCGCTTGAAGCCGCCAAGCTCTACAAGTCGATGATCGACGAAGGCCTCACCGAGCCTGGCGTCACTTCCAACAACCGCGAGGATGTGCAGAACCTGTTCAAGCAGGGCAAGGTCGGCATGATGATCACCGCACCGTTCCTGTCGAACCAGATCAAGGACGAGGCGCCGAACCTGAAATATGGCGTGGCGGCCATTCCGGCCGGACCGACCGGTGCGCGCGGCACGTATGGCGTCACCGATTCCATCATCATGTTCAAGAATTCCAAGAACAAGGACGAGGCCTGGAAGTTGCTCGATTTCCTGTTCACCACCGAGCAGCGCGCCAAGTTCACGCAAGGCGAAGGCTTCCTGCCGGTGAACAAGGAAGAAGCCAAAATGGACTATTATGTGAACAACGCCGATCTGGCGGCGTTCACCGCGCTGCTGCCCGACGCCCGCTTTGCGCCGATCATCCCCGGCTGGGAAGAAGTCGCCCAGATCACCTCCGACGCCATGCAGAAGATCTATCTCGGCGGCGACCCCGAGGCGGGGTTGAAAGACGCGGCGGCCAAGGCCAATGCCGTGCTCAAGAAATAGGGCGTATCTCCCTGCGCCCGTGGCGCGCCCCACTCAGGCGGGGCGCGCCACACCTTGATTTCCGCCTGGCGCGGGATGATTTCAGATCGAATCGACCTGAAATCTGAATCCGCCTCTAAATCAAGAGATAGAGCATGATGTCGTCCGAAAACCGCTTCACACTTTTCGGCATCATGCTTTAGAGCGGCCGATAGCGGCGTCGCTCAAGCAGAACCTTCAGATCCACCGCGCCGAGGCGCAGGTCAGCCGATGCAAAATCGCTTCTTGCCCTATGTCCTGACCTTGCCCAGCCTGTTCCTGGCGGCTGTCGTCATCTTCTGGCCGGTTTGGGACCTGATCCAGATCTCGACGCATGAAGTCAGCCGCTTCGGCCAGCTTCGCGAATTCAACGACTTTGCCAATTTCGCGGCACTGCTTGCCGATCCCGACTTCATGGCCGCGCTCTGGCGCACCGGCCAGTGGACGGTGCTGGTCGTCGGCGGCGCGCTGCTGCTGTCAATTCCGGTGGCGATGATCCTCAACAGCGATTTCTATGGCCGCGGCATTGCCCGTGTCATCATCATGCTGCCCTGGGCGGTGTCGCTGACCATGACCGCTGTGGTCTGGCGCTGGGCACTGAGCGGCGAAAGCGGCATGTTGAATTCGGCGCTGATCGGCCTCGGCCTCATCGACCACA
Organism: Mesorhizobium bavaricum; assembly: GCF_056781655.1. Classification (NCBI taxonomy): domain Bacteria; kingdom Pseudomonadati; phylum Pseudomonadota; class Alphaproteobacteria; order Hyphomicrobiales; family Phyllobacteriaceae; genus Mesorhizobium; species Mesorhizobium bavaricum. The sequence goes on from NZ_CM165566.1 coordinate 1,416,459, forward strand.
ACATCCAGTGGCTGGCGAGCGCGGAGACCGCCTTTCCGATGCAGGTGCTGATCGGCATCCTTGTGACGGTGCCGTTCACGACGACGATCTTCCTCGGCGGCCTGTCGTCGATCCCGGACGACCTCTACGAGGCCGCGGCGCTCGAAGGCGCGACACCGCTGCAGCAGTTCCGCGAGATCACCTTTCCGCTGCTGAAGCCGTTCATCAACATCGCCATCGTGCTCAACACCATCTACGTCTTCAATTCCTTCCCGATCATTTGGGTGATGACGCAGGGCGGGCCGGCCAATTCGACCGACATCCTGGTCACCCACCTCTACAAGCTGGCCTTTCGCATCGGCAAACTGGGCGAGGCATCGGCGGTGTCGCTGGTGATGTTCGCCATATTGCTGGTCTTCACCATGATCTATGTGCGGCTGGCAATGAGGGAGCAACGCGCATGACGAGTAAGCTGAGGCGTTCGATCATTGCATGGCTGCTGCTGGCGCCGCTGATCGTGGTGACGATCTTTCCCTTCGCGGTGATGTTCCTGACAGCGGTCAAGCCAAGGCAGGAAGTGCTGTCGCCAACCTGGTGGCCGAGCGAATTCCGCTGGTCGAATTTTTCCGACATGTGGGTGGCGACCGGCTTCGGCCGGGCACTGCTCAATTCGCTCTACGTGTCTGTCATTGCCACCGTCGGCGCCATCCTGATCTCGGTTCCGGCCGCCTATGCGATGTCGCGCTTCCGATTTGCCGGCTACGGCGCCTTGCGCCAGTTTCTGCTGATCTCGCAGATGATCTCGCCGATCGTGCTGGTGCTTGGCCTGTTTCGGCTGATGGCGGCCTGGGGCCTGGTCGAGAGCACCACGGCGCTCGGCTTGATCTACATGGCCTTCAACGTCGCCTTCACGGTGTGGATGCTGCAGAGCTATTTCGACACCATCCCGCGTGATCTCGAAGAGGCGGCCTGGATGGAGGGTGCCGGCCGCTGGCTGACCCTGCGCAAGGTGTTCCTGCCGCTCTGCCTGCCGGCAATCGCGGTGACCGCGATCTTCACCTTCATCAATGCCTGGAACGAATTCGTCGTGGCGCTGACCATGCTGCGCAGCCAGGAAAGCTACACGCTGCCGATCCAGGTGTTTTCGCTTGTCGCCGGCCGCTACACCATCGAATGGCACCACGTCATGGCGGCGACGCTGCTGGCGACCTTGCCGGTGGCCATCCTGTTCATCTGGCTGCAGCGCTACCTCGTCAGGGGGCTGGCGCTCGGGGCGGTCAAATAGCCGCTCTATCTCTTTGTTTTGACGCAATTCTGGACGGAAAACCGCTTCACACTTTTCCTGGAATTGCTCTAGGCCCACGGAGCTTTCATGCGCATCTTCACCGCCTCGCTGGCGACGGAAACCAACACCTTCTCGCCGGTGCCGACCGACCGGGCCTCGTTCGAAATGGCCTTCTATGCCGGACCCGGCAAACATCCGGAAACGCCGACGCTGTGCTCGTCGCCGATGGTCGCCCTGCGCCGGCGCGCGGCGGCCGAAGGCCTGACCGTCATCGAGGGCACCGCCACCTGGGCGGAGCCAGGCGGCCTGGTGCAGCGGCAGACCTATGAGGCGCTGCGCGACGAGATACTCGGCCAGCTCAAGGCGGCGCTGCCGGTCGACGCCGTCATCCTCGGCCTGCACGGCGCCATGGTGGCGCAAGGCTATGACGATTGCGAAGGCGACCTGCTCGCGCGCGTCCGCGAGATGGTCGGCCCGAAGGTCGTCATCGCGTCGGAATTCGATCCGCACAGCCATCTGACGCCGAAGCGTGTGGCGGCGTCAGACATCATGGCCTACTTCCTCGAGTTCCCGCACACCGATTTCTACGAACGCGGTGAACATGTCGTCGCGCTTGGCCTCGCCGCGGCCCGTGGTGAGATCAAGCCTGTCATCTCGACCTTCGACTGCCGCATGATCCAGGTGCTGCCGACCAGCCGCGAGCCGATGCGCTCCTTTGTCGACCGCATCAAGGCGCTGCACGGCAAGGACGGCGTGCTGTCGATCTCGGTCATCCATGGCTTCATGGCGGCCGACGTGGCCGAAATGGGCACGCGCATCCTGGTCGTCACCGACGACGACAAGGCCAAGGGCGATGCGCTGGCGGAGCGGCTGGGGCGGGAACTCTACGCGCTGCGCGAAAAGACGGCGATGACGATGCTGAGTGCCGCCGACGGCATTGATCGGGCGCTCGCCGTGCGCGCCGACAATCCGGGCAAGCCGGTGGTCATCGCCGATATCTGGGACAATCCCGGCGGCGGCGTGCCCGGCGACGGCACCGTTGTGCTGCGCCAGATGCTGGCGCGCGGCCTGAACACTATCGGCGTTGCGACGATCTGGGATCCGATCGCGGTCACCTTCTGCCTGGCGGCAGGCGAGGGCGCCGTCATCGACCTGCGCTTCGGCGGCAAGGCCGGCCCTCAGGCCGGCGAGCCGATCGACGCCCGCGTGCGGGTGTTGAAGGCTGTTGCCGAGGGCTGGCAGAGTTTCGGGCCGAGCCGGGTAACACTCGGGCCAACAGCGCAGGTGCGCATCGAAGGCACCGAGGTCGACATCATCCTCAACACCAATCGCACGCAGACCTTCGAACCGGATATCTTTTCCAATATCGGCATCGATCCGATGAGCAAGGACGTGCTGCTGATCAAGTCGACCAATCATTTCTACGCCGGCTTCGAGCCGATCGCCGCCGAGATCATCTATGTCTCGGCGCCGAGTTCATATCCGAGCAATCCGGCGGTGACCAATTACACCAAGCTGACGCGGCCGATCTGGCCGCGGGTGGCTGATCCGTGGAAGGTGTGAGGCTGGATTACACCAGCCCGCGCTTGACCATCATCGCTTCCGGCGAAGGCATCTTGCCACGGAAGGCGGTGTAGAGCTCTTCCGGGTCCTTCGAGCCACCGGCGGCGTAGATGTTCTTGCGCAGCCGCTCTGCCAGCGCCGGGTTGAAGGGGTCGCCGGTCTCCTCGAAGGCGGCGAAGGCGTCGGCGTCGAGCACTTCCGACCACATGTAGGAGTAGTAGCCGGCCGAATAGCCGTCGCCGGAAAACACATGGCCGAAATGCGGGGTGCGATGGCGCATCGCGATGGTGTCCGGCATGTCGAGCTTTTCAAGCGTTTCGGCTTCGAAACGAAGTGGCGCTTCTGGTGCATCCGGCCGCGCGTGATAGGCCATGTCGATCAGCGCCGAAGCGGTGAATTCGACCGTGGCGAAGCCGGCGCCGAAAGTCCGCGCCGCCAGCATCTTGTCGAGCAACGCCTTCGGCATCGGCTTGCCGGTCTTGACATGCAGCGCATGCTTTTCCAGCACCGCCGGTACGGTCAGCCAGTGTTCGTAGAGCTGCGAGGGCAGTTCGACGAAATCGCGGCTCACCGAAGTGCCGGAAACCGATGGCCAGGTGACGTCGGTCAGCATGCCGTGCAGAGCATGGCCGAACTCGTGGAACAGTGTTTTTGCCTCATCGACCGACAGCAGAGCCGGCTCGCCCGCCGGTGGCTTGGCGAAGTTCATGACGTTGTAGATCACCGGCTTCGAGCCGTGGCCAAGCTTGTAGCCGGACTTGAGCGCGCTCATCCAGGCGCCGGAGCGCTTGGACGGCCGTGCGAAATAGTCGGCGAGGAACAGGCCGCGCTCGCTGCCGTCGGCATTTTTCACCACGAACACGCGCGCGTCGGGATGCCATACGGCAATGCCCTTTTTCTCCTCGAAGGTGACGCCGAACAGTTTGGTTGCCACGTCGAAGCAGGCTTCGATGATCCGGTCGAGCTGCAGGTAAGGCTTCAGTTCGGCCTCGTCGAAGGCGAATTTTTCGGCGCGCAGTTTCTCCTGGTAGAAGCGCCAGTCCCAGGCGGCGAATTTTTCATTGCTGCCGGCTTCCGTCGCCAGCCGCTGCAGTTCGGTCTGGTCGGCCGCCGCCTTTTCCAGCGCCTTTTCCCAGACCGGATCAAGCAACGCATGCACCGCCTTCGGCGTCTTGGCCATGGTGTCGTCGAGCTTCAAAGCTGCGAAGGAGCCGTACCCGAGCAGTTTTGCCTTTTCGGCGCGCAGCTTCAGCATGTCGCGCACCACGGATGTATTGTCGGAGGCGCCACCGTTCTGGCCGCGCATGGTGAAGGCGCGGAAGGCGACCTCGCGCAGGTCGCGGCGTTCGGAAAAGGTCGAGAACGGCTCGTAGATCGAGCGCGACAAAGTGACGGCATAGCGCCCCTTGTGGCCACGCATCTCGGCGGCCTCGGCCATCGAGCTCTTCAGGAAGCCCGGCAGGCCGGTGAGGTCGGCCTCGTCGAGGAACAGCGCCCAGTCGCGCTCGTCGGCAAGGACATTCTGGCCGAAAGTCGTGCCAAGCGAAGACAGGTCCTCGCTGATCTTTGCCAGCCGCTTCTTGCCGTCGGCGTCAAGCTTGGCGCCGGAACGGACGAACCCCTTCCAGGTCTTCTCCAGCACCCGCAGCGTCTCGGCGTCGAGTTTCAGGCTGTCGCGGCGCTGGTAGAGATCGTCGATGCGGGCGAACAGCCTCTCGTTCATCGAGATCGCCGAGAAATGCCTGGACATCTTTGGCGAGATGTCGCGCTCCAGCGCCTGGATCGTCTCATTGGTGTAGGCGCCGGCGCGGCACCAGAAGATCGACGAGACACGATCGAGCGCTTCGCCGCCGAGTTCCAGCGCCTGCAGGGTGTTTTCGACGGTCGGCGCATCCTTGTTGCCGGCAATCGCTTCGATTTCGGCTTCATGTGCCTTTAGTGCCGCGTCGAAGACCGGGGAGAAGTCGTCGTCGCCGATGCGGGTGAAATCGGGCAGATCCAGCGGTCCTTGCCACGCGGTCAGCGGATGGGCGGCGAGGTCGACGGCTTTCGTGGAAGGCATGGACAGTCTTTCGAATGTTGGCGGCGAAGGAAAGGGCGGGGCGTTCCCGATGTAGGGCGCAGGGTTGCCGCGCGCAACAGGGCTGCCGGTCAGGTTTTCGTCAATAGCCGTCGCAATTTTCGGCGATCGCCGCCTGCGAGCTGGCGGTGATGCGGTTGTCAGTCACCGCGAAGGTTTCCTGCATCAGCATGTCGTTGTTGGGGAAGTCGTAGCAGGCGATCACGGTGGTGACGCCGCCTTCGCTCTTTTCGATCCGGTGCCGGATCTCCGCACCCGCGACGGCGCCCTGCCATTCGTCGATCGAGGCGATGAATTCCTGCTTGCTTTGCACGATGCCGAGGTCTTCGAGCTTTATGCGGACATCATCGGCGAGCAGGTCGGACAGTTCGGTTCGGTCGGCGACCAGTAGTGCCGAATACCAGCGGCTGATGAGGGCGCCATCGTCGGCGCGGACAGGAATGATGGAAAACAGCAACGCTGCCGCGACGAAAGTGACCGAACGGCGATCTCCCATCATGTGCCTCCATCTTCCCGTTTGACCGTGATCTTTCCCGAAAAACCGGTCCCCGCTTTTCGCCGGCGCGGTCCTTCGGCTGGGGATCATCGTCTATGTCATCTCCGGCCGTTCGAAATCGCCGGTCTCCTTGTTCATCACCCAGAGTTCGCCGGTCGAGATGTCGAACCAGGCGCCGTGCAGCGACAACCGCCCCTTGCCTTCGAGGATCGAGACGCAAGGAAAGGTCCTGAGATTCGCGATGGAATAGCGGATCGAAATGCGCTCCAGCGCGGTCTGGCGCTCCGACGCCGTCATGAAGGTGCTGGAGGACACGGTCTCGGCCGCTGGCGCGATCAGGCTCATCCATTTGCCGATGAAGTCGCCGGGAGACAGCGGTGCGGAATTGGTGTCGAGCGCGGCGCGGATGCCCCCGCAGCGACCATGGCCCATGACGACGATGTTCTTCACCTTGAGACTCTGCACGGCGAATTCGAGTGCGGCAGAGGTTGAATGGAACTCCCCGTCCGGCGCGTAGGGCGGCACCAGATTGCCGACATTGCGCAGCACGAAGAGTTCGCCGGGCCCGGCGTCGAAGATCGCCTCGGGGGCCGTGCGGGAGTCGCAACAGGCGACGATCATCGTTTCCGGCGCCTGGCCTTCGCGGGCAAGCTCGCGATAGCGTCCGCTCTCGGTGAGATAGCGGCCGGTCATGAAATTGCGGTAGCCGGCGAGAAGGTGGTCGGGGAGATGAGGCATGGGCGGCGTCTGGAGCCTTTCCGGGTTGGATGCGGCAGCTCGTTGCGGTGTAGAGCGGTTCACCGTTTCACGGAAAAGCCGAACCGCTCTATCTGTTTGCTTGACGCAATTCCGGACGGAAAACCGTTTCACACTTTTCCTAGAATTGCTCCAAAGAGGCTCTAACGGCAAAAGCCTGTTGCGGGCAATGCCGAATTGCAGATGGCTGCCCGGCAATCGCCATGCAAGATGCATCGTTGGACTTCTTTGACGCAACACCCGACGGAAAACCGTCTCACACTCGTCCTGGACTTGCTCACGCCCAGATGGCGACGGGGATGCCAAAACTGTCGCTGCCCGGCGGGTCGGGAAAAGGCCGTGCCTCACCGTTGGCGATGCGACCGGCAATCAGCATCATCGCTGCTGCGTCAAGAAAATCGTCGGCGGCGGCACCGCGCGGCAGCGCCTGATCGAGAAAGCCCATCTCATAGCCGTGCCGGCCTAGCAGCGCCTTGCGTTCCGCCATGCCGGCCGGATTGATGCTACCCTTGATCTTCTTGGGCAGCTGCATGGCCTGATCGCCGTTCAGCCGGCAGAAAGCGACTTCCGGATGCGATTCGAAGACGCGGCTGCGCAACGCAGGCTGCGCGACCAGCAGCGCGTCGATCTCGCGGATCTTGGCAAAAATGCCGAACGCCTGGATCGAAACGCCGCGCGGCGGGTCGGATGTGATTTTGGCCACCTCGCTTGCCCGGCGATGCGCGGCGTACCACGCTTCGACGGTGGTGAAGTCGTTGGTGTCGGCATAAAGCGCGGCGCGGGACGGGATCGAGAAGACGCTGGATTGACGTTGCCCGAGCAGTGGCCGCACCAGCGCCTCCGGCCCGCGTCCGCCCTTGCTCGAAAACTCGGGCAGGCCGATCGGCATGTCGACAGCGATGACCGAATCGTCGGGAAGTGCGGCAAGCAGCGCGGCGAAGCTTGCAAAGACGGAGACGGAAGGTGGCATGCCGGGGCTACGAGGTATCGAGCCAGGGCTTCGAGGTATCGAGCCGGGGTTACGAGGTGTCGAACCGGTATCGCGCCGCACCACAATCCAGCCGGCCTTGCAGCCATCGACGCCGACAAGCACGGCGGCCGCGGCTGGAGTCACGCCCGGCGGTCCCGCCCCGGATGCGTGAGGTGGCGAAGCTGTACCATCGCCATCGGGTGCGACAGGCTCTGCGCATCGGTTTCGAGCTGCAGTTCGTCGCCGCCGCGCTTGGCGGTGCGCGCCAGGATCTCGTAGACCGCCGCCGTCGTCGACTGCAGTGCCTTGATCGGCGGCTGGCCGGAGAGGATGCGCGCCAGATAGACGGCGGCCGTCAGGTCGCCGAGACCATTCGGCGGCTTGTCGATCAGGCGGTGCTCGGCCAGCAGTACCTGGTTGCCGTCGAGCAGAAGATTGCCGGTGCCGCCGGTCATCATCGACGGCGCCGAGGTGACCAGCATGGTCGATGGGCCGGCGTGGAGCGCCGCCGCGATCACCGATTTGAGGTCCGGCAAAGGGGCGCCGGCCATCCATTCCAGTTCATAGCGGTTGGGCGTGGCGATGTCGGCAATCGGCATCAGCCGGTCGCGCAGGGCAGCAGCAGTCGGTTCCGGCACGTAGAGGCCACCCGAATCGCCCATCACCGGATCACAAATATAGACGGCATCAGGCGTCCTTGCTTTCACGGCGGCAACCAAGGAAGCAACGGCCTCGGCCTGGCCGGCCTCGCCGAGATAACCTGAGAGCACGGCGCCGACTTCGCCCAGCCATGGCGCGCGCTCGAGATCGGCCATCAGCGCCTTGAACTGGTCGAGCGGCGGCACGATCCGGGTTGCCCGCCCATGGCCGGGGTGCCAGGGCAGGATGACCGTGGGTACGGCCCATACCGGAAAGCCCAGCGTCTCCAGCGCAAAGACAGCGGCACGGTTGCCGACCGAGCCGCGCGCGACATGGCTGGAAATGACGATGACCGCACGCGGCGCGTCGGTTTGTTCGGCGCTCATTGTTCGTTGATTCCTAGTTGCCCCGGATGAGGTAAAGCACGAGCCAGACCATCAGGCCCAGCACCAGGAGCAGGCCGATTGTCCGGCCAATGCGCGTGCCCCAAATTTCGATCGGGTCGGCACGGTCGGCATCGGTCGCGGTGACGTGGTCGCGCACGCCCTTCGTGGCTCGCGCCACAAACGAATTGCCGGCCGGATCCGTCTCTCGCGCGATGCGCTCGAGGATACGTCGCGATTCCCTATCGCTGTCCTGGCGTTCCGCCATGATGATGTCCTGTTTTACTCGGACCTTATCGCGTTCGCGCGGCCAATCACAGGGCCTTGCGATGGTATGCGGCATGCCAGGTGGGCTGCGCGGCCGAGGCCGTTTTCTTGCGCGCCGATTGTGGTAATGCTTCGCATGCAACTTCTACCGAGGGACCCATCATGTTTGCCCAGCGCCTTGCTCCACCGACCATGTTCCGCACGCTGCCCGCCTTCCTGATGATGGCGATCGTGCTGCCGCTGCTTGCCGGCTGCGGCTACAACACCATCCCGACGGCGGAGGAAAACGCCAAGGCGGCATGGAGCGAGGTGCTGAACCAGTATCAGCGCCGCGCCGACCTCATCCCCAACCTGGTCGAGACGGTCAAGGGCTATGCCGCGCATGAGAAGGACACGCTCGACGCGGTGGTCGAGGCGCGCGCCAAGGCAACGCAGATAACGGTGACGCCGGAAACGCTGAAAGACCCGGAAGCCCTTAAGAAGTTCCAGGATGCCCAGGCGGGGCTGACAAGCGCATTGTCGCGGCTTATCGCGGTGTCGGAAGCCTATCCGGATCTCAAGGCCAACCAGAATTTCCTGGCGCTGCAGGCGCAGCTCGAGGGCACCGAAAACCGCATCGCGGTGGCGCGGCGCGATTACATCCAGGCGGTGAAGGACTACAATCTGACGCTGAGGACCTTCCCCTCGGTGCTGTGGGCGACTTTCTGGTTCCGCAGCAATCAGCCGTTCGCCAACTTCACCATCGACGACGACAAGCTGCAGACGCCGAAGGTCGATTTCGGCACGAAGCAGGGCGGGTGAGCGGCGAAGCCGGCGAATCTCCTAGTATCGCATCCTGACGAGACGGACCGCAGGCGTGTCCACACCCCCCTCTGTCCTGCCGGACATCTCCCCCTCAAGGGGGGAGATTGGCTGTCGCATCCGCTTTCGCCAATCTTGGGGGGCGCGACGGATCGCCAACCTTGCCTTGCTGTATGCCATTCTAAGCTTTCTCTTGCTGCCGCTCGCCTTCGCCGCCGAACTGCCGGCGCTGACGGGCCGTGTCGTCGACAATGCCGGCATCATCGACCCCGCCACCAAGGCGGCGCTGACGCAAAAGCTCGCCGATTTCGAGACCAAGGGTTCCGACCAGATCGTCGTCGCGACGATTCCCAGCCTCGACGGCGAGGAGATCGAGCCCTACGCCAACCGGCTGTTCCGCTTCTGGAAACTTGGCCAGGCGAAGGAAAACAACGGCGTGCTGCTGCTGGTGGCGAAGAACGACCGCAAGATGCGCATCGAAGTCGGCTATGGGCTGGAAGGCACGCTGACCGACCTGCACACCAAGCTGATCATCGAAAATGACATGGTGCCGGCGTTCCGCGCCGGCGATTTCTCCGGTGGCATCAGTAAAGCCGTCGACGACATGGTCATGGTGCTGGAAGGCAATCCGGAGGAGCTGGTGGCGCGGGGTGAGCGCAACCAGCAGCCGCCCTTTAACACCGACGATCTGTTCTTTGCGGTGTTCATCGGCATCTGGGCGATCATCTTCTTCGGCAGCATGGCGGTTTCCGTCCTACCGCCGATCTTCGGCCAGAAGCTTGGTCCCGGCCGCTATCGCTGGCTCGGCATGACCTTCGAACCACACCGGCGGTCGTCCGGTGGCGGCTGGTCGTCGGGAAGTTCCGGCGGTGGCTGGTCTTCGGGTGGCGGCGGTGGCGGCTTTTCCGGCGGCGGAGGTTCGTCCGGCGGTGGCGGCTCGTCGGGAAGCTGGTGACGGCATGACGATACGCAGCATCGATCCCACGACACCCTGCCGTCCGGCAGCGGCGATCGGCGCTGCCTTGATCGTATTGGCTGCCGTGCTGTTGTGCTGCCTCACGGCCTTTGCCGCCGAACTGCCGGCGCTGACGGGCCGTGTCGTCGACAATGCCGGCATCATCGACCCCGCCACCAAGGCGGCGCTGACGCAAAAACTCGCCGATTTCGAGACCAAGGGCTCCGACCAGATCGTCGTCGCCACCATCAATAGCCTCGACGGCGAAGAGATCGAACCCTACGCCAACCGGCTGTTCCGCTTCTGGAAACTCGGCCAGGCCGGCGAGAACAACGGCGTCCTGCTGCTGGTGGCCAAGAACGACCGCAAGATGCGCATCGAGGTCGGTTACGGGCTGGAAGGCACGCTGACCGACCTGCACACCAAGCTGATCATCGAAAACGACATGGTGCCGGCGTTCCGCGCCGGTGATTTCTCCGGTGGCATCAGCAAGGCCGTCGACGACATGGTCATGGTGCTGGAAGGCAATCCGGAGGAGCTGGAAGCGCGCGGTCACCGCAATCCCACTGATAACAGCACTCCTATCGACCCCATCGTCGCGGTGTTCCTGATCCTGTGGGGGACGATGTTCTTCGGCGGCTTGGCAATGGCGTTCCTGCCGCCGATGTTCGGCACGAAGCTGTCGCCGGGGGTGTACAAATGGCTGGGCATGACATTCCGTTACGGCCGCGGACCAAGCGGATCGTCGGGCAGCGGTTGGACGACGGGTTCTTCGTCGGGCAGCGGGTGGTCGTCGGGCAGTTCGGGCAGTGGCTGGTCGGGTTCGAGCGGCAGTGGCGGCGGGTTTTCCGGCGGCGGCGGTTCGTCCGGTGGTGGTGGTTCCTCAGGAAGCTGGTGAGACAAGATCATGGTGACACGACCGATCAGCCCGCAAGACCATGAGCGCATCGCCGCGGCGATCCGCGCTGCCGAAGCCGGGACCGATGGCGAGATCTATTGCGTCGTGGCGCATGCCAGCGACGGCTTCTTCTTCCCGGCCGCCTTCATGGCGACTGCAGGCATGCTGATCGTCAGCCTTGCCGTCGGCTACGGACTGGAGGCCTGGTGGCTGTCGATCCGGCTGCCGCATTTCGTCATCGCCCAGCTGCTGGCGCTGGTCTGCGTGCTGGCGTTGTTGTGGGCGCTGCCCGGCCTGCGCATCCATCTGGTGCCGAGGCGGCTGCGCTATCAGTCGGCGCACGCCAATGCGATCAAGCAGTTCCTTGCCCGCAACGTCCACCGCACCACGGCGCGCACCGGCGTGCTGGTCTTCGTCTCGATCGCGGAGCGCTACGCCGAGGTGGTCGCCGACTCGGGCATCGATGCCAAGGTCGGCCAGCATGTCTGGGATGGTGTCGTCCGCGACTTGACCGCGCATGCCGGCGACGACCGGCTTGCCGATGGCTTCGTCAAGGCGGTCGACTCGGTGGGGGCGGTGCTGGCCGAGCATTTCCCGGTCACATCGGGCGACGCCAACGAGCTCGACGACCATCTCGTCGAGATATGAGCCTTTCCAAGACGGCATCGAAGGCACCTCATTGAGGCGATGATCGCCTGTGAGAAAGCGATCGGCAGGTCGCCCTGACTCTTGCAATCGGGCGATGCGGGTTTATGGTTAACAAATCATGAATACGCTCACGATCGACATCCGGAAGGCCGAGCCGCGCGACGCTGGTGACATCGCCGAGGTGCACCTGCAGGCTTGGCGCGGCGCCTATTCAGGCATCATTCCGCACCGTACCCTGACGTCGATGATCAACCGCCGCGGCGCCGACTGGTGGGCGAATGCCATTCGCCGCGCCGCCACCGTTCTGGTCGTCGAGATCGGCGGCCAGATCGCCGGCTATGCGACGATCGGCAAGAACCGCGCCCGGGAACTGCGGCAGCAAGGCGAAATCTACGAATTGTACCTGCGCCCGGAATATCAGGGCATCGGGCTCGGCAGCCGTTTGTTCGCGGCAGCCAGGGCGCGTCTGGCCGATCACGGGCTGAAGGGCATGGTGGTATGGGCGCTGGAAGACAACCAGAACGCGCTCGCCTTCTATGCTGGCGCCGGCGGCCGTGATGTTGCCGAGGGTGTCGAAATCTTCGAGCAGAAGGCGCTGAAGAAGGTCGCTTTCGTCTGGGAGTGACAGCCCGGCCTTCCGGCCACTGCGTTCGTCGACCGTATCCAGCACCATTCGCCGCATTGCGCAGCGCCGCAGCGCCCGCTATCGATCGTTTCATCGATAAGAGGGACAAAGCCATGCGCATTGAAGCCATAGCCAGCGGAAAGAATCCGCCAGAGGACGTCAACGTCATCATCGAGGTGCCGATCGGTGGCGAGCCGATCAAGTACGAGATGGACAAGGAGGCCGGCACGCTGTTCGTCGATCGCTTCCTGCACACCTCGATGCGCTACCCCGGCAATTACGGCTTCGTGCCGCACACGCTGTCGGGAGATGGCGATCCCATAGACGTGCTGATCTGCAATACGCGCGCGCTGGTGCCGGGCTGCGTCATCAATGTCAGGCCGATCGGCGTGCTGATCATGGAAGACAATGCCGGCCAGGACGAAAAGATCATTGCCGTGCCGTCGCCGAAGCTGACGCTGCGCTACGAGAACGTCACCGAATACACCCAGCTGCCCGACATCACGCGCCAGCAGGTGCAGCACTTCTTCGAGCACTACAAGGATCTCGAGCCCGGCAAATGGGTCAAGATCGAAGGCTGGCACGATTCCAAATATGCCAAGAAGATGATCGTCGACGCGATCGAGCGGGCCAAGGCGAGCAAGTAGCCCGACTGGTCAGTTATCGACGCGGCCGAAAGCCGGCACGTCGCCGATGACGGTGTGCTTGTCCTTGCCGCAGGCGAACGTGCGGGCTTTCTCGTCGGCGAGTTTGCGCGCCTGATCGTTGGCGGCGGGATTGCCGGTGGCGAGCACCAGGCCGACCGTGCAGCCGTCGCGGGCCTCCATCTGGCCGACCTTGGCGACGAGCAGCACCTCGGTCGGCTTGTTCTGGTCCTCGGGATTGCTGATCGAGCGGCGGTGGATGGCGGCAAACGGCACAGCCTTGTCGCCGTTGGTCTCGATGCGCCACTCGACCTTGGCTCCGGAGGAATTGAAGCCGGAAAAACTCTCCCAGACGGATGTCAAGTCGCCGCCCGGCGGAAACCCATAGAAAAGCGATTCACGGGCGTCGTCATAGGCGACCAGCACGGGATAGCCGCGATAGCCGGAACAGGCGAGATCGGCCCAGTCGCCGTCGCCTTCCTCGGCCTGCGCGTAGGTCACGCAGTCCTTCTTCCAGTCGAGATCGGTGTAGGCGCTCGCAATGCCGTCGGCATGAGCCGCCTGACACAGGCCGGCGAGGGCAAGCGCGATCAGAATGGCACGCATGGCGGCCGATCTCCGTTGCAAGCCAACGCAGCGTAGCGCCAAACGCTATTTCTTCAAGCTCGCTTCGATCAGCAGGTCGGCGTTGCGGGCGACCGACTGCGCCGGGCCGCCGAGCCCGAACAACTGGCCGCTGATATAGGCGCCTTCGATCAGGAGCAGCAGGCCGTCGCCCAGCGTGTCAGGGTCTTGCGCTCCCATCACAACCGCCATGGCGCGCAGCCGTCGGCGCAGCTCCTGCTTGTTGGCCTCGCTGACCACACGGGCCGGATGGCCGTGTTCGGGATATTCGACCGCCGCATTGGTCATGCCGCAGCCGCGATATTCCGCCATCTGCGTGCGTTTGCCGATGCGGGTCAGGAAAGCCTTGATCTGGGCGCGCGGGTCGCCGGGATGAGCGGCGACCGCCTCATCGAAACGCTCCCAGTATTCCTGGTCGTATTGCCTGAGATAGGAGGCCGCCAGCTCATCCTTGGACGGAAAGCTGCGATAGAGGCTGGGCTTGGTGACGCCCGCGCGCCGGACGATCTCGTCGACGCCGATCGCCCGGATGCCGCGCCGGTAGAACAGGTCGTAGGCGACATCGAGGATCTTCTTGGCGGCTTTCGGCGGCGCCGATGCATGACCGTCGCTGATGGTCAGTTCAATATTTTTGTCCGTTGGCATCATGGAACTCGATTGACGTGTTACCGATCGGTACGTATTGATGTTCACACCCCTGCAACGTACCGGTCAGTAACATGATAGCTCAATTCCGTCCCTTTGGCCAGCGCTACGCCTTTGTCGTGGTCGGCGTCATCTTTCTTTGTTTGCTGGTCGCGGCCGGCTTGCGCTCGGCGCCTGCCGTCATGATGCTGCCGCTGGAGAACAGTTTCGGCTGGCGGCGCGACATCATCTCGCTGGCCGCCGGCGTCGGCATCCTGCTCTACGGCCTCACCGGTCCATTTGCCGCAGCCCTGATGGAGCGCATCGGGTTGCGCCGCACGTTGCTTGCCTCGCTGGTGGTGATGTCGGGCTCGACCGCGCTCAGCCTCTTGATGACCAAGCCCTGGCATCTGTTCATCACGTGGGGCGTGTTCTCGGGCATTGGTTCCGGCGCCGTCGCCAGCGTGCTTGGGGCCACTATCGTCAATCGATGGTTCAAGACCAATCGCGGTCTTGTCATGGGGTTGATGTCAGCCTCCAGTGCCTCAGGCATGCTGGTGTTCCTGCCGCTGATCGCCGCGCTGGCGCAGTCGGGTGGCTGGCAGCCGGTCGCCATCGCGGTTGCGATCGCCACAGCGGCGCTGATACCGCTGGTCTGGCTGCTGGTGCCGGAGCGGCCGGCTTCGATCGGCATGGTGCGCTATGGCGCCGAGGCCGACGACAAGCCGCCGACGCCGCCAGCATCGCAAGGCAATTTCCTCGCGCATACGTTCTCGACGCTGCGCCGCGCCGCCGGCACACGGGTGTTCTGGTACCTGTTCGCCACCTTCTTCGTCTGCGGCTTCACCACCAACGGACTGGTCGGCACGCATCTGATCGCGTTTTGCGGCGACATGGGCATCGGCGAGGTGGAGGCGGCCGGCCTGCTGTCGATGATGGGCATTTTCGACTTGATCGGCACAACGCTGTCGGGCTGGCTCACCGACCGTTTCGATCCGCGCAAGCTGCTCGGCGTCTATTATGGCATCCGTGGCCTGTCGCTGATCTACCTGCCCTATTCCGGCTTCTCGGCGACCAGCCTGATCATCTTCGCCGTGCTCTACGGCCTCGACTGGATCGCGACCGTGCCGCCGACGCTGAGGCTCGCCAACGAGGCGTTCGGCGACCGTAGCGGGCCGATCGTGTTCGGCTGGATCGTCGCCGGCCACCAGATCGGTGCAGCCACCGCGGCTGCCTTCGGCGGCACGATGCGCGAGCTGCAGGGCAATTATGAGCTGGCCTTCCTGATCGCCGGCATGACGGCGATCGCCGCTGCCTGTATCTCACTGCTGATCAACACCAGCCGCCCGGCGTTCGATCCGGAACCGCAAACGGCGTAGGTGCTATCGGTCAAGCTGCCGATCTCCCCCACGTGGGGGATCGGAGCTTCGCCGTCCGGGCGAGCCACCACGCGCTGTTGATCGTCAGAAAACTTTCATGATTTCGAGATGCGCCTGAAACATTGACGCTGGACTTTGGTGGCAATTTTCAAGCCATCCAGGAGACAGCCATGAACAAGCTCTCGATGACCCGTCGCGCTTTCGTCACCTCCGCCAGCGCCGTTGGCCTGGTCGGTGCTTCCAGCCTGGCGCTGCCTTACTATTCACGCGCCAACCAGCGCCCGGGCTTTACCCATGGCGTCCAGTCAGGCGATGTCGATGCCACCAGCGGCATGGTGTGGACGCGTACCGATCGCCCATCGCGCGTCATGTTCGAAGTGTCATCGACCGAAAGTTTCACCGATGCCGTCCGCCTGGCGCCGCTCGATACCTCGCCGGCCAGCGACTATACGGCCAAGCGGCTGCTCACCGACCTCGCTTCCGACCAGGACATCTTCTACCGCATGACGGCCGCCGATCTTGCCGATATCAACGCCCTCTCCGAACCGATCACCGGCCGTTTCCGCACCGCGCCCGCCTCCAGGCGCGACATCAAGTTCGCATGGTCGGGCGATACCGCCGGCCAGGGCTGGGGCATCGACGAGACCGGCATGAAGACCTACGCCACGATCGGCAAGCACACGCCTGATTTCTTTCTGCACTCGGGCGACACCATCTATGCCGACGGCGCCATGAAGGACGAGGTCGAACTACCCGGCGGTGGCAAGTGGAAGAACGTCGTGCTGATCGATGGCAAGCGCAAGGTCGCCGAGACGCTGGACGAATACCGGGACCAGTGGAAATACAACATGATGGACAGGAACGTGCTCGGCCTGAGCGCCATCTGCCCGACCTTCTACCAGTGGGACGACCACGAGGTGCTCAACAACTGGTCGGACTCGAAGGATCTCAGCGCCGACACCCGCTACACCGAGAAATCCATCCATGTGCTGGCGGCACGTGCGGCGCGCGCCTTCCATGAAATGACGACGATCCGCTACGAACCGTCCGAGCCCGGCCGCGTCTATCGCAAGATTGCTTACGGGCCGCTGCTCGACGTGTTCTTCCTCGACATGCGGTCCTATCGCGGCCCCAACGGTCCGGACATGCAGACCGAAATGACGCCGCAATCGCGGATGCTGGGCGAACAGCAGACGAAGTGGCTGAAGCGCGAACTGGCCAACTCGAAGGCAACCTGGAAAATCATCGCCGCCGACATGCCGCTCGGCCTCGTCGTCTGGGACGATGCCACCAAGAAGGCCGGCGCGGAAGCGGTCAGCAACGGCGACAACGGCCCGGCCAAGGGGCGCGAACTGGAGATCGCCGACCTGCTGCGCTTCATCAAGAACGCCGGCATCAGCAACACTGTCTGGCTGACCGCCGACGTGCATTACACCGCCGCGCATTACTACAATCCCGACAAGGCGCAGTTCCAGGATTTCAATCCGTTCTGGGAGTTCGTCTCGGGTCCGATCCATGCCGGCACGTTCGGCCCGAACGATTTCGACATGACCTTCGGTCCGGAGCTGAAGTTCATCAAGGCGCCGACCGCCGAGCAAGGCCAGAACCTGCCGCCGTCGGCCGGCCTGCAATTCTTCGGGCTGGTCGATATCAACGGCGCCAGCGAGCAGATGACGGTGCGGCTGATGGATCGCGACGACAATGAACTCTACAAGGTCACGCTCGACCCTGTGCGGTCTGCCTAAGCCGACCTTCGTCATCTCTGCAATGACGACCGCTGCCGGCGGTCGTCAATCGGGGTAGCAAACCATCGGGATGTTGGGCCAGACGGCGCTGTCGCAGTTGGCGGCGTCCTGCCTCTGCTTGAAGGAGGCGCTGACCGGCCCGGTCACCATCGGGTCGACGCCGTCGGGGGCGTCGGCGAAAACCTGCTCGGCAGACGGCGCATCGGACGGCAAGGCAGGCCGTGCCTCTTTCAGCGCCGCAGCCGACTGCGCGGCGTTGACCGCCAGCAGGACGGCAAAGGCAGCGGACGCGATGAGCGGCCAAAATCGGTTGAGTTTATCGGTCATGACGTTCGAACTGTCCGGGACCCGAAAGGTTCCCGCCTTGGTTAACAAAATCATCTCACACGCAGATGCTTAAGATTTGATGAGTATTTGGTGTCGCGCCGCCTCTTTCGCAACTGCGAAAAACCCTGTATGAGCCGCGCAACCGAAAGAGGCAGCGCCTTTTGGCCTGCTGCCCGCAACGCTTCCGAGACCAGAACATGAAAATTCGTAATATCGCGATCATCGCGCACGTCGACCATGGAAAAACCACCCTCGTCGACCAATTGCTCCGGCAATCCGGGTCGTTCCGCGACAATCAGCGCGTCGCCGAACGCGCCATGGATTCCAACGACCTCGAAAAGGAACGCGGCATCACTATCCTGGCCAAGGCGACCTCGGTCGACTGGAAGGACACCCGCATCAACATCGTCGACACCCCCGGCCACGCCGATTTCGGCGGGGAGGTCGAGCGCATCCTGTCGATGGTGGATTCGGCCATCGTGCTGGTCGACGCCGCCGAGGGACCGATGCCGCAGACCAAGTTCGTCGTCGGCAAGGCGCTCAAGGTCGGCCTGAAGCCGATCGTCGTCATCAACAAGATCGACCGTCCGGACGCGCGCCATGTCGAAGTGGTCAACGAGGTGTTCGACCTGTTCGCGGCGCTCGACGCCACCGACGAGCAGCTCGACTTCCCGATCCTCTACGGTTCAGGCCGCGACGGCTGGGTTTCCGAAAATCCGGAAGGCCCCAAGGACCAGGGCCTGGCGCCGCTGTTCGATCTCGTCATCAAGCATGTGCCGGCGCCGACCGTGCATCCCGGTCCGTTCCGCATGATCGGCACCATCCTGGAAGCCAATCCGTTCCTTGGCCGCATCATCACCGGCCGCATCGAGAGCGGCACGCTGAAGTCCAACCAGCCGGTCAAGGTGCTGCACCATGACGGCACGCTGGTCGAGACCGGCCGTATCTCCAAGATCCTGGCTTTCCGTGGCCTCGAGCGCCAGCCGATCGAGGAAGCCCAAGCGGGCGACATCGTCGCCATCGCCGGCCTGTCGAAGGGCACCGTCGCCGATACGTTCTGCGATCCGGCGGTGACCGAACCGCTGCATGCGCAGCCGATCGATCCGCCGACCGTGACCATGTCCTTCCTGGTCAACGACAGCCCGCTGGCCGGCACCGAAGGCGACAAAGTGACCAGCCGTGTCATCCGTGACCGCCTGCTGCGCGAGGCCGAAGGCAATGTCGCGCTGAAGATCGAGGAATCGCCCGACAAGGATTCGTTCTTCGTCTCCGGCCGCGGCGAACTGCAGCTGGCCGTGCTGATCGAGACGATGCGCCGCGAAGGTTTCGAGATCGCCGTGTCGCGTCCGCGTGTCGTCATGCAGAAGGGCGAGAACGGCGAATTGCTGGAGCCGGTCGAGGAAGTAGTCATCGACGTCGACGAGGAGCATGCCGGCATCGTCGTGCAGAAGATGTCGGAGCGCAAGGCCGAGATGGTCGAGCTGCGCCCGTCGGGCGGCAACCGCCAGCGCATCGTCTTCCACGCGCCGACGCGCGGCCTGATCGGCTACCAGTCGGAACTGTTGACCGACACGCGCGGCACCGCCGTGATGAACCGGCTGTTCCATGCCTATGAGCCCTACAGGGGCGAATTGCCGGGCCGCACCAATGGCGTGCTGATCTCCAACGAGCAGGGCGAGGCGGTGGCCTACGCCATGTGGAACCTGGAAGACCGTGGCCCGATGGTCATCGATCCCGGCGTCAAAGTCTATCAGGGCATGATCATCGGCATCCACTCCAGAGACAACGACCTGGAAGTGAACGTGCTGAAGGGCAAGAAGCTCACCAACATCCGCGCCGCCGGCAAGGACGAGGCGGTCAAGCTGACGCCGCCGATCCGCATGACGCTGGAGCGCGCGCTGGCCTGGATCCAGGACGACGAACTGGTCGAGGTGACGCCGAAGACCATCCGGCTGCGCAAGCTCTATCTCGACCCCAATGAGCGCAAGCGCTTCGAGAAGTCGGCCAAGGCGGTCGGCGCGGCCTAATCCTCTTCCCAAAGTCGAGAGGGGCGAAGCATGCTTCGCCCCTCTTCGTTTATCCACCGGCAGCCAAGATGATGTGCTCCCGATCCGGCTCGCCAGCCAGGTCGATCCGGATCGTCGTTCCCTGCCGGGCCGGTTTGCGCAAGGCTTTGGCGCCTTCCGGATCAACGATCAACAATCGCCGCTCTTCCAGCGCCTGAAGCCGCGATCGCGAGACGCCGAGTTCGTTGGCAAGCAAGCGGTCCAGCCGCAGCGATGTCGGCATTTCGAGCCGGAGCTGGAGTTCCAATCCGGTTGCGCTTTCCCTCGTGTCGCCAAGCCTCTGCTTGTGGACGGCGACATCGGGAAACTCTTCGACACGCCCCACCCGGTTGCGTAGCGCAACGACATCGAAAGCATGGCGCTTGGCGAGCGCCGGATCGTTGCTTTCAAGCGCCGCCAGCCGCGCCGGCTCGAGGTCGCGGCGGTTGCAACGCTCCAGAATGCCGAAATTCCAGGAATTGTCGCAGTCGACGCAGCGGTAGATCAGCCAGACGTCGATGCGCTTGCCATTGGCGTTGACGCGGAATTTGCCGCTGCAACGATAGGCCTTCACGGTGCCGCAGCGATTGCAGTTGATAAGCGGTCGAGGTGCGGTCTTGGGCACGATGGCCCAGTGGATACGCGATAGTGCGGACATGCCGATAAGCCCTTCCCGTCGGGAAGTTCATCAGGCCGGCGATGTCGAGATGCCCATGCGGGCACGGCGTGGCGATAGCGAGCTATGATCGGAATCAGGTGTCACGGGCGGACGGCGCGCGACAGCGGTTCAGCAGTGCCAAACCGGTCTCGAACCGCCGCCCAGAGGAACACATGAAAATGAAAACTGGCTCCGCGATTGCGGCGCCATGCAGTGTGTCGGGGGAGTTGACGAGACCGGCGGTTACTGAGGCAAAGTGAAGCTCGAATTTGTTTCGCGGCGGCTCTTCTAGCCGCGAGATGCCGGACGGGCAAGCGTATCTTTGTCGGTGCTACCGCCGCTCAGTCGATTTCTCTAGAGCGGTTCATCGTTTCATGGAAACGCAGAACCGCTCCATCTCTTTGTTTTGACGCAATGCCGGACGGAAACCGTTACGCACTTTCCTAGAGTTGCTCTAGTGTCGGGCAACGAAGGTTTCAACAGAGATCCTGGCCATGCACCTCACCTCGCTCCTGATCTTTGCCGCCGCTTTGTTCGTCGCCGCCGGCTCGCCCGGCCCGTCGATAGCTGCACTCGTCGCTCGCGTCGTCTCGAAAGGGTTTCGCGACGTGTTCCCGTTCCTGCTCGCCATGTGGATTGGCGAGGGCATCTGGCTGTCGCTGGCGGTGTTCGGTCTGGCTGTCGTGGCGCAGAGTTTTCACTTCGCTTTCGTCGTCGTGAAATGGATCGGCGTCGCCTATCTCGCTTATCTTGCCTTCAAGATGTGGACCGCGCCGGTCGAGGCAAACGCAGGCGAAATGCCGCGCGAGGATTCGCCCGCAAAACTGTTCTTCGCCGGCATGGCGGTGACGCTCGGCAACCCCAAGATCATGATGTTCTATCTGGCGCTGCTGCCAACGATCATCGACCTTGCGTCGGTCAGCATCGTCGGCTGGGTCGAATTGACGGCGACCATGGCCGTGGTGCTGGTCGCCATCGACCTCGCCTGGGTGCTTGCCGCCTCGCAGGCGCGCAAGCTGTTGAAGAGCAAGCTCACCATGAAGATCGCCAACCGCGTCAGCGCCACGACGATCGCCGGCGCTGCCGCGGCGATCGCGGCGCGTTGACAGAGCATAAATCCGGACCGAAGGACTGCGTCAGCTAAAAGCGGGAACCGTTTTTTGCTTCGCTGACCTTCGGCAGGAGAGATCATGCTTAAACAAATGCCGCGTCACATCATTTCAATGATTGGTGCGATCTCGACGCTGAAACCCGGGTCCATCAGGATAGGGCAGTCCCTGGCCTTGCCGACGGCATCGTCGATGTCAGGCGGTTGGATTGCTGCCGCCATTGTTCTCGACCTTGCCACCGGGCAGCAACATCCTCGACATGCCGACCGGATTGCCGCCGTCGACCACGGCCGAGCCGAGCTTGCCGTACCAGTCCGTCCAGGCGTCCATTGCCGCTTTCCGTTCGGCCTCCTCGGTCGGCATCTTGCCCGAGCCGTGATAGACGTAGAGAAACTTCGCCATGTTCTCCTCCCTTGATCAGCGGCATGGCACCGGCATGCGGTCACGCCGCCTGGCGATCATCGGACCAAAGCGGCGAACATGCAACGAGAATGCGAAACAGCTAATATAGGCGTGGTTGTGTTCCAGCCGCCGAGCCTCACCGCGCCATGGCGTGGTATTCGTCGTTCGGCCGCATGTCGATTGCCGCCGCCACCCGGTTCGACATGTTGAAGAAGGCGGCGGTCGAGGCGATGTCCCAGATGTCGCGATCGGTGAAGCCGGCCTGGCGAAGTGCTGCCCGATCGGCCTCGACGATCTTGGCCGGCTCTTCGGTCAGCTTGACGGCGAATTCGAGCATTGCGGTCTGCTTCGGCGAAAGGTCGGCGGCGCGGAAATTCATCACCATCATCTCGCCAAGCGCCGGGTCGCCGGACAACTGGCGCACCGCCGCGCCATGCGCGGTCAGGCAGTAATAGCAATCGTTGATCGAGGAGACGGCGACCGCGATCATCTCGCGTTCCAGTTTCGACAGGCCGGACTCGCCCAGCATCAGGTCGTTGTACATGTCGGTGAAAGCGCGCAGTTTCTTGTCGTCGAAGGCGTAGGCGCGCAGCACGTTGGGGACGAGGCCGAGCTTCTCCTCGCATTTGGCGAAATAGGCTTTTGTCGCCTCGCTCAGCTCTCCCGGGCCAAGGTCAAGCGCGGTGATCTTGCCGGTCATGGGTCATTTCTCCTCGGTGGCGGCGGATTGCCGCAGAATTGCGATAATTCTTGGCAAGCCGTCAAACCTTTGTCGCCAAACAGCGGTCATCTGCTACCATAGTCGCAAAAGCATGCGACGGGAGGGAATGGCATCATGGCCAGCGTGAAATCCGCAAGCAAGTCGAAGAAAAAGGCCACGGCAGCGACGAAAACGGAGGAAAGACCAGCCAGGCTTGCCGACTATCTGCTCGCCCGCGCGCCGGCTGAAGACATCGCAACCTACGAAGCGGCCGATCTCGAACGCGCAGCCGATCTCGCCGGCCAGGCAGTCGCCAGCCACAAAAAGGGCGAGTGCGTCGTTGCCGTCGATGCCGATTCGGGCGTTGTCCGCGAGGGTCGCCCGGTGACGATCATCACCGTCGTCAATGACAACATGCCGTTCCTGTTCGATTCCATCCTCGGCGAGATCACCGAGAGCGCCGGCGAGCCGACCCTGGTCACCCACCCGGTGATCACCGTGCGCCACGGCAAGACAGGCGTCGATGAAATCCTCGGCGACGGCAATTTCGCCAAGGACGACGGCAATCACGACCGGCTGAGCGTCATCCATGTCCACATCCCGCGGCTGACCGCCGAACAGGCGACCGGCTTGACCGAGCGGCTGCGCAAGATGCTCGGCCAGGTTCATGCTGCCGTCCATGATTGGAGGCCGATGCTGGCCCGCCTCGACCAGGCGATCTCGGAGTTCCGCTATACCGCGGTGCCGCTCGACAAGAAGAGCGTTGCCGAAGCGATCGCCTTCCTGGAATGGCTGCGCGACGACAATTTCACCTTCCTCGGCATGCGCGAATTCAAATACACCGGCGGCGAGGAAAGCGGTACGCTGGAGCGCGCCGACAAGCCCGGTCTTGGCATCCTGGCCGATCCCGACGTGCTGGTCCTGAGGCGCGGCACGGAGGCCGTGACGACAACGCCGGAGATCCGCGCCTTCCTACACGGGCCGGAGCCGCTGATCGTCACCAAGGCCAATGCCAAGTCTTCCGTGCACCGCCGCATCTATCTCGATTACATCGGCGTCAAGACCTACACTCCCAAGGGCACGCTGGCGGGCGAATTGCGCATCGTCGGCCTGTTCACCTCGACCGCCTACACGCGCTCGGTGATGAAGATCCCCTATCTCCGGTCGAAGGCCGAAACCATCATCGCCAAGTCCGGCTTCGACCGGCACGACCACTCCGGCAAGGCGCTGATCAACGTTTTGGAGAGCTATCCGCGCGACGAATTGTTCCAGGTGCCTGTGCCGATCCTGAGGAAGCATGCCGCCGCCATTCTCGGCCTGGTCGAGCGGCCGCGCGTTCGGGCGCTGGTGCGCGCCGACCAGTTCGACCGCTTCGTCTCGATCCTCGTCTTCGTGCCGCGCGACCGCTACGACAGCGTGGTGCGCGAGAAGATCGGCAGCTATCTCAAGACCGTGTTCGAAGGCCGGCTGTCGGCCTATTACCCAGCCTTCCCCGAAGGCGGGCTGGCGCGTGTGCACTTCATCATCGGCCGTTCCGGCGGCAAGACGCCAAAGGTCGAGCAAGCGACGATCGAGGCGGCGATCCGCGACATCGTGCGCACCTGGGAGGATGCTCTTTCCGATGCGGCGGACGCCACTGGAGGCGACCAGGGGTTAAAGGCAATTGCCGCGCGGCTGCCGGAAAGCTACCGCGATTCGTTCAGCGCGGCGGTGGCGCTGGCCGATGCCGGGCGCATTGCCAGGATCAGCGCCGGCAATCCGATCGCCATCGACTATTATCGTGATGTTGAGCAGAAGCCGCATCAGGCGTCGTTGAAGATCTATCACCACGGCAGCCCGGTGGCGCTGTCGCGGCGGGTGCCGGTGCTCGAAAACATCGGCTTCCGCGTCATCAGCGAGCGCACTTTCGAGGTCGACGACGACCAGTCCGGTATGGTCTTCATCCACGACATGGAATTGGAGAACAGCTACGGCAAGCCGATCGACCTTGGCGATGGCGGCGCGCTGTTCGAGGACGCGTTCCTGTCCGTCTGGCGCGGCGACGTGGACAATGACGGCTATAACGGCCTCGCCCAGACCGCCGGCCTGTGGTCGGGCGAGATCACCATCCTGCGCGCCTATGGCCGCTATCTGCAGCAGGTCGGCATTCCGCAGAGCCAGGATTTCATCGCCGCCGCGCTCAACCGCTATCCCGACATCGCGCGGGGCCTGCATGCGCTGTTCATCGCCCGGCTTGGCCCGACAGCCGAGACCGAAGGCGTGGTGGCGGCGAAGCACCTCAAGGCCAAGATCAAGGATGCGCTGGAAGATGTGCCGAACATCGATGACGACACCATCATCCGCCGCTACCTCAATCTGATCGAAGCGTCGCTGCGCACCAATCATTTCGTTGCCGATACGAAAGAGAAAGGCCAGTCGCTGGCGATCAAGCTCGATTCGCATGCGGTCGAGGGACTGCCGGCGCCGCGGCCGTGGCGGGAGATCTTCGTCTATGGCTCCGAGGTCGAGGGGCTGCATCTGCGCTTTGGCCCGGTGGCGCGTGGCGGCCTGCGCTGGTCGGACCGCGCCCAGGACTACCGCACCGAGGTGCTCGGCCTGGTCAAGGCGCAACAGGTCAAGAACGCCGTCATCGTGCCGGTCGGCGCCAAGGGCGGCTTCTTTCCCAAGCGCCTGCCGGTGGGCGGCAGCCGCGACGCGATCTTCGAGGCCGGCACGTCGGCCTACAAGAACTTTGTCTCCAGCCTGCTGTCGATCACCGACAATATCGGCCTCGACGGTGTCATCCCGCCGGCCGGCGTCGTGCGCCGCGACCCGGACGATCCGTATTTCGTCGTTGCCGCCGACAAGGGCACGGCGACCTTCTCCGACACAGCCAACGCGATCAGCGAGAAGCACGGCTTCTGGCTCGACGATGCCTTCGCCAGCGGCGGGTCGGCCGGCTACGACCACAAGAAGATGGGCATCACCGCCAAGGGCGCCTGGGAAGCGGTCAAGCGGCATTTCCGTGAGATCAACCGCGACATCCAGACCTCGTCGTTCACCGTCGTCGGTGTCGGCGACATGTCTGGCGACGTGTTCGGCAACGGCATGCTGTTGTCGCCGAAGACCCGGCTGATCGCCGCCTTCGACCATCGCGACATCTTCATCGATCCCGATCCCGACATGACCGCTTCGATGGCCGAGCGCGAGCGCATGTTCGCCCTGCCGCGTTCGAGCTGGCAGGACTACGACAAGACGAAACTGTCGGAAGGCGGCATCATCGTGTCGCGCAACCAGAAGTCGATCACCTTGCCGGCGGCGGCGGCGGCGGCGATCGGCCTCAGCAAGACGACCGCCACGCCGGTCGAGATCATGAGCGCCATCCTCAAGGCGCCGGTCGACCTTTTGTGGTTCGGCGGCATCGGCACGTATTTGAGGGCATCCAGCGAAACCAACGCCGAGGTCGGCGACCGCGCCAATGATGCCATCCGCATCACCGCGCTCGACGTGCGCGCCAAGGTGATCGGCGAGGGCGCCAATCTCGGCGTGACGCAGCGGGCGCGCATCGAGTTCGGCATGAATGGCGGCCGCTGCAATTCCGATGCCATCGACAATTCGGGCGGCGTCAACTGCTCCGACGTCGAGGTCAACATCAAGATCGCGCTGGCGTCCGCCATGCGCAAGGGATCGTTGACTCGCCCGGCGCGCAACAAGCTGCTGGCCGAAATGACTGGCGAGGTTGGCGGACTGGTGCTGTCCAACAATTACGAACAGACGCTGGCGCTTTCGATCGCCCGCAAGCGCGGCCTCGCCGACATCGCGCATCAGAGCCGCTTCATGACGGCGCTGGAGGCACGCGGCCTGCTCGATCGCGTGGTCGAGACACTGCCGTCGCCGGCAGCACTCGCCGAGCGCGAAGCGCGCGGTGAGCCGCTGACCAGGGCCGAGCTCGGCGTGTTGCTCGCCTATGCCAAGATCGTGCTGTTTTCCGATATCGTCGCCAGCGACGTGCCGGACGACGCGCATTTCGATCGCGACCTGATGGGCTA
Source organism: Mesorhizobium bavaricum (assembly GCF_056781655.1). Classification (NCBI taxonomy): domain Bacteria; kingdom Pseudomonadati; phylum Pseudomonadota; class Alphaproteobacteria; order Hyphomicrobiales; family Phyllobacteriaceae; genus Mesorhizobium; species Mesorhizobium bavaricum. The sequence goes on from NZ_CM165566.1 coordinate 1,443,089, forward strand.
TTTCCCGGACCGGATGGCGAAGAAATACGCCGCCGAGATCCACGGCCACCGGCTGCGTCGTGAGATCATCGCCCGAGTCGTCGCCAATGACCTGGTCAATCGCGGCGGCCCGTCCTTCGTCAACCGCCTGCAGGAGGCGACCGGCCGCACCGCCGCCGCGGTGGTGCGGACCTTCGCCGTGGTGCGCGACGGCTTTGCGCTGCCGGCGCTCTATCGCGAGATCGACGCGCTCGACAACCTGATCGATGGCCAGGTGCAGCTCGATCTCTACCAGGCGGTCAGCCGGCTGATCTACGTGACCAGCGGCTGGTATCTCAAGAACGATGCCGGCACGGCACCGCTTGGCCTGCGCATCGCCGAACTGCAGGACGCACGCAAGGCACTGGAGCCCAAGATCGTTTCGCTGCTGCCGGCCTTTTCGCGCGAGCGGATCGAGGAGAAGCGGCACGGGCTGTTCAAGAGCGGCGCGCCGGAAAGGCTGGCCGAGCAATTGGCGCTGAGCGAGGTGGCGGAACTCATCCCCGACATTGCGCTCACGGCCCGCACGGCCAATGCCGACATCGTCGCCGCGGCCAAGGCGTTCTTCGCGGTCAGCGATGCCTTCCGCATCCCGCGTGTCGAAGACGCGGCGCGCTCGATCACGCCCTCCGACTACTACGATCAGCTGGCGCTGTCGCGCGCCACCGACACGATCGGTGCGGCACGGCGCGGCATTGCGGTCGCGGCACTCACCGGTCATGCAAAGGCAGCCGATCCGGTGGCGGCCTGGCTGGAAGCCGGCGGCGAGCGGGTGGCACGCATCCGCGAGCGGCTGCAGGCGCTGACCGAAGGCGGCGACATCACCGTGTCGCGGCTGTCGGTAGCGTCCGGGTTGATGAGCGATCTGACGGGGATGTAAGGCCTCGCAAGCTTGGAGTCTTCGCCCCCGCCAGAGCGGGGGAGAGGTGGCCGAGAAGCGATCGGAGAGGGGGCTTCGTAGGGTGAAGCCCTTCCTTGAACGATTACCTGAACCATGGGACGGCGCATTTCCCCGCCTCCGTCTCGGCTTCGCCGGGGCGAGGAAGCCAACGGCAATGAGGGGCGGCGCCATGCTTGTTCGTTTGCGCCGTCATGAAAAACATGCAGACATGGCGCGCGATGCGCCGCGCGGATGCTGGGAGGGGACATGACCGAGGTAACAGTGCAGCGTGCGTCTGGGCGCGGCATCTGGGGATGGATGTTCTTCGACTGGGCGGCGCAGCCGTTCTTCACCGTCGTCACCACCTTCATCTTCGGCCCCTATTTCGTTTCGCGCATGGCGAGCGATCCCAATACCGGCCAGGCGGTCTGGGGCTATGGCATCGCCGCTGCAGGGCTGGTCATCGCCGTGCTGTCGCCGATCCTCGGCTCGATCGCCGATCAAACCGGACCGCGCAAACCATGGATCGCGTTTTTCGCCGCGATCAAGATCACCAGCCTTTGCCTGTTGTGGTTCGCCGCCCCCGGCTCGAACCTGTTCCTCATCGTGGCCTTGTTCTCGCTGGCGTCGGTGGCGGCGGAATTCTCGACCGTGTTCAACGATTCGATGATGCCGCGGCTGGTGCCGAAAAGCGAAATCGGCCGGATTTCCAACATTGCCTGGGGCCTCGGCTATCTCGGCGGCATGATCGCGCTGATCTTCGTCGTTACCTGCCTGGCCGGCTCGCCGGAGACCGGCAAGACGATCATCGGCATCGACCCGCTGTTCGGGCTCGACCCGAAGCTCGGCGAGGACGCGCGGGCAACGGGGCCGCTGTCGGCGGGCTGGTACTTCCTGTTCATCCTGCCGATGTTCTTCTTCACGCCGGATGCGATCAAGGGAATTCCGATCGGGCCGGCGGTGCGCGAAGGCCTGTCGGAACTGAAATCGACGCTGGCCGAGGTGCGCCAGCGTGGCGGCATCTTCCGCTTCCTCGTCGCCCGCATGATCTATCAGGATGGCGTCAACGCGCTGCTGGCGCTGGGCGGAACCTTTGCGGCGGCGATGTTCCACTGGTCGATCACCGAGATCGGCATGTTCGGCATCATCCTCAATGTCGTCGCCATCTTCGGCTGCTGGGTCGCGGCGCGCCTCGACACCGCGCTCGGCTCGAAGGCGGTGGTGATGATTGCGCTGGTGATGCTGTCGATCGCCACGATCGGCGTCGTTTCGACTGGTCCGGGCTTCACGTTGCTCGGCCTGATACAGCTTTCGACCGTCGATTCAGGCGGCCTGTTCGGCACGGCCGCCGAAAAGGCCTACATCATGTATGGCCTGTTGATCGGCCTGGCCTTCGGGCCGGTGCAGGCGTCGTCACGCTCCTACATGGCGCGCAGCGTCACGGCGGCAGAATCCGGCCGCTATTTCGGCATCTACGCGCTGGCCGGACGGGCGACCAGTTTCCTGGCGCCGTTCATGGTGGCGACCATCACCGCCGTCAGCGACTCGGCGCGGCTCGGCATGGCCGTGATCATCCTGTTCCTGGCCATCGGAATGGCGATCCTGATCAGGACGCCCTATCCGGCGGACCAGCCGGTGGAGTGAGAGACGTTCGATAATTCTACTCCGCTGGCCGCCTGACGCGGTTTTCTGCGCTTCCGGTGCTCACGGACTTGAATGTCCGCTCCGCTCCGGTTCTCGAAACCCACGCCATCCGACTCAGCGGAGCGAATTCTCGGAACGCCTCTATGCCGGAGCTAATGCCGGAAGTGTCTCACGCCGGTAAACACCATGGCGATGCCGTGTTCGTCGGCGGCGGCGATGACGTCCTTGTCGTTCATCGAGCCGCCGGGCTGGATGACGGCGGTGGCGCCGGCTCCGATCGCCGCCAGCAATCCGTCGGCGAAGGGGAAGAAGGCGTCGGAGGCGACGACCGAACCCCTGGTCAGCGGTTCGGCAAGGCCTGCAGCCTCGGCCGCGTCGAGCGCCTTGCGGGCGGCGATGCGTGAGGAATCGACGCGGCTCATCTGGCCGGCCCCGATGCCGACGGTGGCGCCATCCCTGACGTAGACGATGGCGTTGGACTTGACGTGCTTGGCGATGCGGAAGGCGAATTTGAGGTCGGCCATTTCGGCCGGTGTCGGTGCGCGCTTGGTCACCACCTTCAGCTCGAGGTCGTCGACCACGGCATTGTCCCTGCCTTGGACGAGCATGCCACCGGCGACGGATTTGACCGACGTGCCAAGCGTGCGCGGGTCCGGCAGGCCGCCGGTGACCAAGAGACGCAGGTTTTTCTTCGCCGCGACGATTGCCGCTGCCTCGTCAGTCGCGTCGGGCGCGATGATCACTTCGGTAAAGGTCTTGACGATCTCCTCCGCGGCCTCGGCATCGAGGATGCGATTCACAGCGACGATGCCGCCGAAGGCCGAGACGGGATCGCAGGCGAGCGCCTTGGCGTAGGCTGCCTTCAGCGAAGTGCCTTCGGCGACGCCGCACGGGTTGGCGTGCTTGATGATGGCGACCGCGGCCGAGCGACCGGGATCGAATTCGCCGACCAGTTCGAAAGCGGCGTCGGTGTCGTTGATGTTGTTGTAGGACAGCTGCTTGCCTTGCAGCTGGCGCGCCGTGGCGACGCCCGGCCGCTTGTCGCCATTGACGTAGAAGCCGGCGCTCTGGTGCGGGTTCTCGCCGTAGCGCATCACCTCGACCAGCCTGCCGCCAAAGGCGCGCCATGTCGGATGTTCGATCTCGAGCGCCTCGGCGAACCAGCCGGAGATCGCGGCGTCATAGCTGGCGGTGCGGGCAAAGGCCTTGGCCGCCAGCTTCTTGCGGAAATCCAGCGACAGCGAGCCGATGTTCATCTCCAGCGCGTTCAGCACCGAGGCGTAGTCGCCGGGGTCGGTGACGATGGCGACATAGGCATGGTTCTTGGCCGAGGCGCGGATCATCGCCGGGCCGCCAATGTCGATGTTCTCGACGATCGCGGCATAGTCGGCGCCGGAGCGGCGGACTTCCTCGAACGGATAGAGATTGGAGACGACCAGATCGATCGGCTCGATGCCGTATTTGCGCATCGCAGCCGAATGCTCCGGGTCGTCGCGCACGCCGAGCAGCGCGCCATGCACCGCCGGATGCAAGGTCTTGACGCGGCCATCCATGATCTCGGGAAAACCGGTGAGCTCGGAGACGTCGCGCACCGCGAGGCCTGCCTCGGCTATCGCCTTTGCCGTGCCGCCGGTCGAGACCAGCTCGACGCCGGCCGAGGCCAACGCCCTGGCGAAATCGATCAGGCCGGTCTTGTCGAAGACCGAGAGCAGGGCGCGACGCACGGCAACGAGGTCTGGTGCGGGAATGTTCTTGGCGGCGACGGCCATGGGCTGGCGGCCTTTCACGGCTGGTGTGGTGGATGCCCGCGCCGTAGCACATGACATCGGGAAATCAAACCGGAAGCGCTGGTTGGCTCTTTGTTTTGCCGCATGATGTTCCGAAAAGTCTGTAACTTTCGGCCTCATGCTCGAGGCAGATACGGTCAGTTGTTTTCCGGGTAACCGGCGATGCTGGTACGCGTCAGCTGCCAGTGGACTTCGGCGACTTCAGAGGCCTTGAAGGCAAGCACGATCTGGCGGCTGCGGCGCGGGCCGCCAAGACCGGCGAAATAGATCGATTCCTCGACCTCCGGCACCACTTCGCTGGAGGTGAACACCCAGGTGTCGGCCTGATCGCCGGCCAGGACCAGTCGATCGTGCTCGTCCTGTAGCAGGTTGATGTCGGGATGGACGTGGAAGCGTATGGTGACGAAGTCGCGGCCGTTGTTGCGGATTTCCGCATTGCCGGGCCGCAGGAAGCGGTCCCTGCCGGCCAGCACGTTGCCGTTCGCCGACAAACTCAGCTCGCGCTCATGCAGGAAGCCGAAGCGCGGGACATAGCCGTCATGGCGGGCGATAAAACCCTGAGCGCCCTTCTGGTCGGTGCGCTTGCACTGCACCTGCTGCGGGCCGCCGATCAGCGGCGAGCCGAGGAGGTCGTTGACGCGCAGCGAATGGCTGAAACGCGCCGACGAGGTGTCGTTGATGGTGGCGGTCGAGTGCGCCGCGGTGGCGCGCGCCAGCGGCCGGAACTCGGCGGCGCCGTAGGTGTCGATGCCGGCGTTGACGATGTAATGCTGGCGGCCGGACGACAGTTCGAAGGCCAGGCAGCTGGCATGTGCGGCGTTGGACACGTCGATCGGCGGCGGCAGGCCGGTGTCGGCGATAATCGTAGCGCCGCCCATCGACAGGCGCTCATAGCCGGAATGCGGCGCATGCAGCAGCGGCGCGCCGGCGGTATCGTCGTGACGCAGGATGGTGGCGATGCGGTCATGGATGGTGGCGCCCATGCCGTTGAAGCGGGCGAGGCTGCCGTCCTGGTGGCGGAAGAAGCGCAGCGCCGGCAGCATGCGGTCGATGGCGCCGATGAGGGCCTGCGGCGGCGTTTCCGCCTGGTTGGCATAGGTCTGGCGCAGCGGCAAAAGGTCGGCGAGGATTTCCAGGACGGCCATCGGATTGCGCGAAATGTGACCGCCGTCGGCAAGGATCTGGCGGTCGAGTTCGTCTGCAAGGTTGCGGGTCGCGCCGCGCAGCGCTGATGCTGGCGCCGGCAGCGACAGGGCGGCGAAGGCGAGCGCGATGCGGGCGCGCAGCCTGTCCTTGCCGTCAGGCATTTCGCGCGCCATCGACCTGAGGTAGCGGATCTGGATGGCGAGCGATTTCAGGAAGGCGCGGTAGAAGGGGAACTCGGCGCCCTGCAGCACGACAGAGGAGTGCTGCAGCCAGGCGATGATGCGCTTGGCTGTGGTTCCGGACTCCCAGGCGATACCGGAAATATGGCTGCCGTGCATGGCGAGCCAGTCGGAGACCAGGGCGCGGGCGTTGGCGGCGGCGAGCTCAGTGCCGGCGGCCCGCATGTGGCGCAGCCAGCGAAAGCCATGCAGCGTCTTCTGCCAGCCATGGTTGGGCACGTTGATCTGGAAAGGCGACTTGCCGCCGGTCTCGACCAGATGCCCCGACAAGGGATAGCGGCCATAGTAGATCTCGAGCGCGATTTGCGGGTCGGCGAGGCGCAGGTCCGGCGGTGCGATCAGCACACGTTCCGGCGTGCGTCCGGAATAGCGCCAGCGATAGATCGGCCCGGCACGCAGGCGCCGGCGCGTTTTGCGCCAGAACTCCCTCGCGACAAGCGTCCATAGACGCGTCGTGCTGCTGGCAGCGAGTGCCAAAACCCCTCCTGATCGTCCTCTACCCCGGCGCAAGTTTACATGATTGCATGACTCGTGCGAAGGCGAATTCCATCGGACGGCCCCGGCTCACCCGGTTTTGCTCCCGACTCTCCCTGAAAAAGTCAGTAAATCCGGTCGGTTAAAATCCTTAGCCGGCTCTACGCATGCGCGCGGCGAAGAAGCCATCGAGACCCGAGCGTTCCGGCGCGCCGAGGTCCATATCGGCGGGCGTGGTGCGCAGCATGCCCTGCGGCGTCAGGAATGGATCGATGCCGGCGATCTCGCCTTGTCGCAGCGGATCGTTGGCTACTCCCGCTGTGCCGGCCAGAAAGGCGCTATAGAGGTCTTCGCCCTCGAGCGGGTCGAGCGAGCAGTTGGAAAAGACGATCCTGCCGCCGGGTTTTACCAGCGTGACGGCGCGGGCGAGCAACCTCCGTTGCAGGTCGGCCAGCTTCTCGACGTCGGCCGCCGTCTTTGTCCACGGCACGTCGGGATGCCGCCGCACCGTGCCGGTCGACGAGCAGGGGGCGTCGAGGAGCACGGCGTCGAACAGCTCTTCCGGCTGGTATTTGAGCAGGTCGGCCTGGACGATGTCGGCCGACAGGCCGAGACGTTCAAGGTTTTGCGTCAGCCGCGCCAGCCGGTTCTTCGAGGTGTCGACGGCGGTGACGTTGGCGCCAGCGAGAATCAACTGAGCGGTCTTGCCGCCGGGGGCGGCGCAGAGATCGGCGACGCGCAAGCCTCTGACATCGCCGAACAGCCGCGCCGGCAGGCTGGCCGCGGCGTCCTGGACCCACCAGGCGCCCTCGGTGAAGCCGGGCAATTCGATGACGGCATTGGCAAGCTTCTCCACCCGAATTGTGCCGGTCGGCAGGACGATGCCGCCGAGCTTTTCGGCCCACAGCTTTGGGTCGGTCTTGACCGAGAAATCGACTGGCGCCTCGTGCCGATGGGCGGCGAGGATCAGCCTGGCCTGCTCGGATCCATAGGCGGTTTTCAGCCGATCGGAGAACCATTTCGGCGCTTCGTCGGTGGCGGCAAGGGCAGCAGGCAGCTCCGTTTCCTTGGCGCGCGCCAGGGTGCGCAGCACGCCATTGACCAAGCCGGAAAAGCGCAGCGTGCGCGGATCGGACTTGGCGTGGGTCACGGCCAGGTCGACGGCGGCGCTGTCGGGAATGTCGAGGAACAGGATCTGTGCGGCCGCGACATGCAATATGTGCGACAGCGCGGTGGCGTTGGGCGGCAGCGGCTTCTCGAGCCGGCGGGCGAGCAGCCCCGTGATGGTCATACGATAGCGCAGCGCTGTAACCAGGATGGCGCGGACCAGGCTACGGTCGCGCAGGTCGAGCGCCTTGTATTGCGGGTGGCCGTTCTCGTGGTCGGTCAGTCCGTCGAGCGGCGTCCTGGCGTCGATGACGGCGGCAAGCAGGCGCGCCGCCGCCTTGCGGGCGGCGAGACCGGCAACGAAGTCGCCGCCGTTCTTGTGTTCCTGATCGCCTGAAACGGTGCGCCGAGGTCCTCTGTCCGACACGCTCACGACCACCGGCCTTTGGGCCCGGTCGGATTGCGCCCCCACGGACCGGGCTTCGGCTTGGCCGGTTCTGCCGGCTGCTCGGGCCGTGCTGACTGGTCCCACGGGCCCGATGGCCGCTGTTCGTCTGCCTGCGGCATCGGCGCCTGGCGTGGTGCAACCCCTGTGCCGCCGCTTTCCATCTCGCGCGCCATCGCTTGCAGGGCGGCGATGCGGTTCTCGGTGCTGGGGTGGGTGGAAAACAGACTGTCCATGCGCTCGCCGGAAAGAGGATTGATGATGAAGAGATGCGCCATCGCGGGATTGCGCTCGGCATCGGGGTTGGGAATGCGTTCGGCGCCGCGGGCGATCTTGTCAAGGGCCGACGCCAGCCAGAGCGGGTGTCCACAGATTTCGGCGCCGCGCCGGTCGGCCTCGTATTCGCGGGTGCGGCTGACCGCCATCTGCACGACCATCGCCGCGAAGGGCGCGACGATCATCGCCGCCAGCACGCCGACAAAGCCAAACGGATTGTTGTTGCGATTGCCGCCGAGGAAGAAGGCGAAATTGCCAAGCATCGAGATGGCGCCGGCAAAGGTGGCGACGATCGTCATGGTCAGCGTGTCGCGATGCTGCACATGGGCGAGTTCGTGGGCCATCACCGCGGCGACTTCCTCATGGCTCAGCCGCTGTAGCAGGCCGGTGGAGGCGGCAACGGCGGCGTTCTGCGGGTTGCGGCCGGTGGCGAAGGCGTTCGGCTGCGGATTGTCGATCAGATAGGTCTTCGGCATCGGCAGGCCGGCCTGTTGGGCCAGTGACTGAACGATGGCGTAATATTCGGGCGCGTTCTTTTCGTCGACCTCGACGGCGCGGTTCATCGACAGCACCATCTTGTCGGCGTTCCAGTAGCTGAACAGATTGGTGCCGGCCGCAATCAGCAGGGCGATCATCATGCCGCCGGTTCCGCCGATCAAAAAGCCGACGCCCATGAACAGCGCCGTCATTGCGGCAAGAAGCATGGCGGTGCGAAGTGTGTTCATCGTCTGCTCCTGTCCAACTGATCGTGAAGGGGGGTCGATCCCTGTGGGCTCATCGCTATATGATGGGAAATGCCAGTCCCCGTTTCAATCCGCCGGAAATATCGCATGAACGATGAAACCAGTAAAACCAATGCCGAGCTTGGCGATGACGTCCAGCCAAAGGTGTTGACGCCGGAAGCCAGCCGTGCGCTCGCGGAAGCCGAAGCAAGACGCGTGAAATATCTGGAGAAGGAAGCCGCGGCGCCGAAGGAAGTCGGCGGCCGTGGCGGCAAGGAGCCCGGCCGCTATGGCGACTGGGAGGTCAAGGGCCTGACCAGCGATTTCTAGCCGTTGCCAGGGTCTGAAGCGCGTAGCGTTCGAACGGGATCAGGCGACGCGCTTCAGGTCTTTGCTTTATGCATTTCCTTCCAAAACCGCTGTGCACTTTTGGGCGACATGCATCAGGACGCCGCCGCGCTTTGTGTTCGCTCCAGACCCAGCCGGCCCTGCGCGTCGGTGACCGCCGTCAGGTTGTCATAGTCAAGAATGGTGGCGTGCGGCGTTTCCATCTTGTGCTGATGCGTCGCTGTGACGACCACCACCGTGGCGCCGGCCGCCTCGCCAGCCTGGATGCCCGGCGTTGCGTCCTCGAAAACCACGCAGTCGTGGGCGTCGAAGCCAAGCCGTTCGGCCGCCAACAGGAAGCAGTCGGGGGCAGGCTTGCCGTGAACCACGTCTTCCGCCGTGACCATTGTCGCCGGACGCGGGATGCCCGCCGCTGCGATCCGCACCAGCGCAAGCGCGCGCGGCGATGATGTCACGATGGCCCAGCGATCCGGCGGCAGCGCACTCAAGAACGGCGCGGCGCCGGCGATGGCATTGATCCCTTCGACATCGGCGATCTCGGCCCGTGTAATCTCGTTCGCCTCGTGCTGTGGGTCGACCCCGGGAAGTGCCAGCCTGCGGACGGTCTCGATGGCCCGCCTGCCATGCATGGTTGGCAGGAAAGCCGCCACGTCGAGGCCGTGCCCCATCGCCCAATTGCTCCAGACGCGCTCCGCGGCGGCGGTCGAATTGAGCAGCGTGCCGTCCATATCGAAGAGGAAGGCAGCGAATTTCTTGCCTGCGAACATGGTTTTCCTTGAGTCGGGGAGCGCTTCTGGCGATCGCCGAACCTAACGTCGCGGCGTCTTTATGGGAAGGCGCAAGCGCCACCTTTTCGATGGCCCCAGGGAACTTCGCCCCTTCCTTCCGCGTTTGAGCAAAACTGTTTTCCACGACGTTCGAAGGGGGACTGCGATGCTGATCCGGCTCGGCTACGAAATCGCCATTGAATGCACCGCGGCCACCCCGGTGATTTCACTGCTTGAGATCCACAGTGACAGGCAGGCCGACATCAAGCGGCAGACGCGGGTGCTGACATCGCCCGCCGTGCCGACAAGGCTCTACCACGATCTGCATGGCAATGCCTGCCGCCGCTTCACCGCGCCCGCCGGCGGCTTTCGTATCCTATATGATGCGGTCGTCGAGGACAGCGGCGAGACCGATGCGGTCAACACGCTGGCCAGGGAAGTGCCGGTGCCGGAACTGCCCGACGAAGTGCTCGGTTATCTCCTCGGCAGCCGCTATTGCGAGACCGATCATCTGAGCGGGCTGGCGTGGCAGCTTTTCGGCCATCTCCCCTCGGGTTGGGCGCGGGCGCAAGCGATCGTCGACTATGTCCACAACCGGCTGTCCTTCGGCTATGGCTATGCGCGGTCGACCCGCACTGCGGCACAGGCGCATGAGGAGCGCGTCGGCGTGTGCCGCGACTTCGCCCATCTGGCGATCACGCTCTGCCGCTGCATGAACATTCCGGCGCGCTACGTGAACGGCTATCTCGGCGACATCGGCGTGCCGGTCGATCCGGCGCCGATGGATTTCTCGGCGTGGCTGGAAGTGTTCCTCGACGGCAAATGGTACACATTCGATCCCCGCCACAACACGCCAAGAATTGGCCGCGTCGTGATCGCGCGCGGCCGCGACGCCACCGACGTGCCGTTGCTGCACAGTTTCGGCCCGCATCGGCTCAGCCTGTTCAAGGTGTGGACCTACGAACAGGAAGGCAATCTGTTCAATCCGCCCTATCACGGCATCGACAGGACGGTCAGCGCGCAGATGCTGGCCTAGTCCGGCCGCTTCGCGCACTGCGGGACAACTGGTCCGCTTCGGCACAGAAGCCCTGTAGCGCAACAGGACGTCATCGGGCTTTGCGGAATCCTTTGCTCCGATCATGGTAAGCGGCTCGTAAACAAAGTCGCAAAAGTGTTTTTCTGTTTACCAGTCATTCACCTTCACGCAGCTCGAAACCAAACAAAAACAACGGGTTGTTGGCGAATGGCTGGTCGTCTGCCCGGTGCCAGGCGTCATCCGGCTGGAATCCTGCATTGCCCTTCCCGCGGCGACGAGGCCGAGGCGAGTGGAGGCAATAGGATGCGGAATTACGGGGGCCTTGTTCACGCGGTCGGCGCTTTCGCCAGACATCGCGGTGGAAATTTCGCAGTCCTGTTCGGCCTTACCGCCTCGGTCCTGGCGCTGACCGTTGGCTTTTCCGTCAACGTATCGCAGCTCTACAATGCCAGATCGAGCCTGCAGGGCGTGGTTGACGCCGCGGTGACGTCGACGGCACGCGACCTGTCGACCGGTGTCACCAGGGAGGCCGATGCCAACAAATCGGTGCAGGTCTTTCTCGACGCCAACAGCCAGGCGGGCATCCTGCAGGCCAACCAGATCGTCATGGACAGGCTGATTGTCGACAGGACCGCCAACACGGTCCAGGCGGACGCCCATGTCGATGTCGCCCTGTATTTCCCGATCTTCAGCATGGGTGACATGAAACGCGTCACCGCTTCCACAACGGCACTCTATTCGGACAGGAACATCGAAGTGGCAATGATGCTCGATGTGACCGGATCCATGGCAGGTCAGAAGATCAAGGATCTGAAGGCGGCCGCGAGCAATGCGGTGGACAGTTTCCTGGGCAAACAGGATCCGACCAGGCCAAGGGTGCGCGTTTCCATCGTGCCCTACGCCAATTCGGTCAATACAGGGGCGCTTGCCGCCAGCAGCATCTATGTTGAAACCGATGCCAGCCAGCGCAAGCAGGCGCCCGGCAACACCAGCGCGCAGCCTGCTTCGGCATCAGTGCGTCCGGACAATTGCGCCACCGAACGCAAGGGTGCCGATCAATATTCTGACGCAGGCCCCGGTTCCAGCATGGTCAATCGCGACTATCTGTTGTCGACCTTTGCCGCAAACAGCCGTACCGCCCCTTGCCCGGCCGCCGGGCTCGTGCCGTTGACGGCCAACGCCGACGCACTCAAGAACGTCATCAAGGATTTTGTCGCATCGGGCGGCACCGCCGGTCATATCGGCGTGCAATGGACCTGGTACATGCTCTCGGAGAACTGGGGCAGCGTGATGAAAGCCTCCGAGCGGCCGGCCAGGATGGACCCGAAGCGAGTCGCCAAATATGCGATCCTGATGACCGATGGCGAATTCAACCTGTCCTATTTCGACGCCAGCAGCGTTGACGAGGTCTACAATGACGCCGGCAAGGAACCGACCCGCACAGCTGCAAAGAAGCTCTGTGCCGCCATGCGAGGCAAGGGCATCGAAATCTTCACGATCGGCTTCGATCTGAATGAAGCCAATGCCGAAGCGACCCTGAAGGACTGTGCCAGCGCCGACAGCGGTTCGATCAAGCATTTCTACAAAGCAGCCACCGGTGCGGAACTCGACAACGCTTTTCAGACCATTGCCCGCAACATCGAAACCCTGGCGCTGACCAAATAGGCCCAAAAGGAAAAGGCCGCCGCTTCTTTCGAAGCCGGCGGCCTTCCGTGTTTCCGTCCGTGGCGCGGCCAATGGCGGCGACCTGTCAGGTCACCCGCCGCGCATCTCGCGCCTTAACGGGAAGACTGCTTCCCGAAAGTGCAATCCGCTGAGGCCACGTTCTGGAAAACGAAATCACTCGACATCGGATCACCTCCTTTCGATTTGTTGAACAACACAGAGATGATGGGGTCTGATTTGGCAAATGGCAAGGCATCACTCCCAAAAAGCCGGCGGTGTGTCTTTTCAGTCAGGCCAGCCAGACGGGCGGCTTGCAGTCCAGGGGCAAACGGACAACATTGTTGCCCTGGCTTCGGGAGGGAGCATGGACGCCACCGACAAGGCCGCGCGAATCGTTCGGACGGTAGTTGAGACACTGAAGCCGGGCTTTGCCGTCAAGCTCTGGACCGGCGAGCGGATTGGCCCGGCCACCGGCCCTGTGCTTACCGTCAACGACGCGGACATTGTCTGGCAGATGGTTCGCCGCCCTTCATTTTCGACGCTGATCGAGATGTGGATTTCCAAGGCGGTCGATGTCGAAGACGGATCGCTGTTTGATTTCTACGCCCTGCCTTCGCAAGGCAAGCTCAGGTCGAAACTCAAGGCATTGCCCAAGCTGGCGATCCTGCGTGACCTGCCTGCCGTGCTGTTTTCAAGGAAGCAGATGACGGCGCGGACCGACCTTTCAGGGCGCAATCCCTTCGTCAGCGGTTCGAGCCAGGAAGCGATCCAGCATCACTATGACATCTCGAACGCCTTCTATAGGCTCTTCCTTGACGAGCGCATGGTCTACAGCTGCGGCTACTTCAAGGATTTCGCCAACGGCATTGATCAGGCGCAAATCGACAAGCTCGACCATATCTGCCGCAAGCTGCGGCTGAAGCCCGGCGAAAGACTGCTCGACATCGGCTGCGGCTGGGGAGCGATGCTGATCCATGCCGTGAAGAACTATGGCGTCGTCGGCCACGGTGTCTCGCTGTCGGAAGCCCAGACGAAACTCGCCCGGGAGCGCATTCGCGCCGAGGGACTGGAGGACAGGATCACCATCGAGATAAAATCCTACGCCGAGCTTACCGGTAGCTTCGACAAGATATCGTCGATCGGCATGTTCGAGCATCTGGGGCTCGCCAACCATGCCGCCTACTTCTCCACCATCCACCGGTTGCTGAAACCGGGCGGCATCTATCTGCACCACGCCATCACCAGGCGCAGCAAGGGCGACATCAAGAAAACCCTGCGCAAGGGACCGGAATACAAGGCGCTGATCAAATACATCTTCCCCGGCGGTGAACTCGACACGATCGGCATGACGCTCGGCAATTTCGAAGCGCATGGCTTCCTCGTCTATGATGTCGAAAACCTGCGCGAGCACTATGCCCGTACCTGCAGGCTGTGGGCGGAAGGCCTGCATGCCCGCTTCGACGAGGCGATTGCCGAGGTCGGCGAAGCCAAGGCGCGGTTGTGGCTGCTTTACCTGACGGGCTGTTCGATCACCTTCGAACGCGCCTCGGCGCAGATTTTCCAGACTGTCGTCACCAGACGGGCGCGCGGACCGAGCGGCCTGCCGCCGACGCGGGCGGATCTGTACGGGTGATCAGACGAATCGCATCGCTGCGCCGATTTCGACGCGGGCGGGCTGGTCGACCGTGCAGTAGACGCCGAGATTGTGCGCGTTGTGGCGGACCAGATTGCGCAGGATGGCGGGGTCGTGGTCGAAACCATCCTGGGCGATGATGGTGAAGCCGCAGCGGCGGCATGGCTCGGAGATGGTCAGGAGCAGGTCGCCGATCGCCAGCTTGCGGCCGATCCATTCCGTTTCAGGAAACGAGCCTTCGATCGCTGCCATGTCGACGACGATGTTGGGGCGGAAGCGGCGCGGGTCGGCGATACCATCTGGGTGCAATGCCTTCAACCGTGCCAGCGAAGCCGTTGTCAGCAGGTGGATCGGGGCCTTGCGGTAACGCTCGGCGGTCAACGGCCCTGAATAGCCGGGCGCCGCGTTTTCCCTCCGAAACGGCCGGATCGAGGCCGCGAAGCCGAGATAAGCGGACACGGCGCGATCGCTTTCGGCGCCGGGTGCCGGCAGCCAGTCGCCATCCGGGATGGCAACCTCCAGTTCGCGGGTTGGCGACAACCGGGTCTTGATGTGCGGCACCTTGTGCCATTTCACGTCGCGGTCCGGCCGCGCTATTTCGTTGTCGGAGACATCAACGAGACCGAACATGCGGTCGCCGTCGATGCTTTGCTGATCCACCGAAATCGCGTCGAGGCGTTCGCCGGCGAGCGAACTCGCCGGATAGCGCCAAAGCTCGGTGACCGAACCGACCGCGACAGTTGATTGCATCAGCTTTTCTTGTTCTGCCGGTTGGCGATCAGGTCTTCGACGACGGCCGGATCGGCCAGCGTCGAGGTGTCGCCGAGGGCCGAAAAATCGTCCTCGGCGATCTTGCGCAGGATGCGGCGCATGATCTTGCCCGAGCGTGTCTTCGGCAGGCCGGGCGCGAACTGGAGCTTGTCGGGCGAAGCGATGGCGCCGATCTCCTTGCGGACATGGGCGACGAGTTCCTTGCGCAACTCCTCGCTCGCCTGTTCGCCGGCCATCAGCGTGACATAGCAGTAGATGCCCTGGCCCTTGATGTCGTGGGGGTAGCCGACGACGGCGGCCTCCGAAACCTTGTCGTGGCTGACCAGCGCGGATTCGACTTCGGCCGTGCCCATGCGATGGCCGGAGACGTTGATGACGTCGTCGACGCGGCCGGTGATCCAGTAGTAACCATCGGCGTCGCGGCGGCAGCCGTCGCCGGTGAAGTACTTGCCCTTGTAGGTCGAGAAATAGGTCTGGATGAAACGGTCATGGTCGCCATAGACGGTGCGCATCTGGCCAGGCCAGGAATCGGTGATGCAGAGGTTGCCGTCGGCCGCACCCTCCAGCACCTTGCCTTCGCCGTCGACCAGTTGCGGCTTGATGCCGAAGAAGGGCCGCGTCGCCGAACCCGCCTTGAGGTCGGTGGCGCCGGGCAACGGCGTGATCAGGATGCCGCCGGTCTCGGTCTGCCACCAGGTGTCGACGATCGGAACCTTGCCGTTGCCGACGACGTTGAAGTACCACTCCCACGCTTCCGGGTTGATCGGCTCGCCGACCGAGCCCAGCACGCGCAGCGACTTGCGCGATGTTTTGGTGACATGCGCATCGCCGGCGCCCATCAGCGCGCGCAAAGCCGTCGGCGCGGTGTAGAAGATGTTGACCTTGTGCTTGTCGATGACTTCCCAGAAGCGCGACTGCGACGGATAGTTCGGCACGCCTTCGAACATCAGAGTGGTGGCGCCGTTGGCGAGCGGCCCGTAGACGATGTAGCTGTGGCCAGTGACCCAACCGACATCGGCGGTGCACCAGTAAATGTCGCCATCATGGTAATCGAAGACATATTGGTGCGTCATCGAGGCATAGACGAGATAGCCGGCGGTGGTGTGGAGGACGCCCTTCGGCTTGCCGGTCGAGCCCGAGGTGTAGAGGATGAACAGCGGATCCTCCGCCTTCATCTTCTCCGGCTTGCATTCGGCCTTCACCGTCGCGACTTCGTCGTGATACCAGACGTCGCGGCCTGCCACCCAGCCGGTCTTGCCGCCGGTGCGGCGCACGACCACCACCTTTTCGACTTTCGTTCCGGCCTTGGCGGCGATCTCGATCGCCTTGTCGGTGTTGTCCTTCAACGGGATCGGCTTGCCGCCACGCAGGCCCTCGTCGGCGGTGATGACGAAGGTCGACTTGCAGTCGTCGATGCGGCCGGCCAGCGCGTCCGGCGAGAAGCCGCCGAAGACGATCGAGTGGATGGCGCCGATGCGCGTACAGGCGAGCATCGCGTAGGCGGCTTCGGGGATCATCGGCATGTAGATGGTGACGCGGTCGCCCTTCTTGACGCCGTGCTTCTTCATCACATTGGCGAGCCGGCAGACATGCTCGTAAAGCTCGTTGTAGGTGATCTTCTTGTCGTCGTAGGGATTGTCGCCTTCCCAGATGATGGCGGTCTGGTCACCTCGCTTCTTCAGGTGCCGGTCGATGCAGTTGTAGGAAACGTTGGTCAGCCCGTCCTCGAACCACTTGATCGAGACCTTGCCGTCAAAGGAGGTGTTCTTGACCTTGCTGAAGGGTTTGAACCAGTCGATGCGCTTGCCGTGCTTGCCCCAGAACTTGTCCGGATTCTTGACGCTGTCGGCATACCATTTCAGGTAGGTGTCATTGTCGATCAGCGCGTTTTTCTTCCACGCCGGCTGGACGCGATGGACATGAACCTCTGACATTTCTTCACTTTCCTCCCGAACCAATCCGCCGGCTTGAAACGCCGGCGGGATCGCGGCGAAGCGGCCGCGAATTCGGCGGCATTATTACCAGTTCCGTCGTGACGGCAATATTAGACGTTGGGTTTGCGTGGCGGGATGCCGCAGGGGGCCAGCACGGAGCTGTCAGCACTCGGCCAAGGTCGCTGCTAACCGCATGTTTTCGCGCGGAAAACTCGTTTGCGATAAGAAAAAATCAATAGACAGTTAAGCAACGGCGCGCACACTCTGACGTTGGGAGGCAAGGAGACTCAACCTGGGGACCGCGATGCGTGACCATTCCGAAATGGACCTGATGCTCAAGGGCTACGGCCTGACCACGGCCAAGATTCTCTATCATTTTCCCGACCATCCGCATCTGCTGCAGAGCTACATCTGGCAGGATTATGACCTGGCTCCGGAATTTCCGGTGCTGATCCGTTTCATCGAATTCTGGAAGACCAGGCTCGACGGGCCGCTGCATTCGGTTGTTTACACGCACCAGAAGCTGATCGCGCCGAACGAATGGCGCAAGGTCGATGGCGAGTTCGTGCTTCACTAGGGCGTGCCGATCTTCAGGTCAGGGCGGCCTGACCTGAATCTCCGCACACCCTGATTCCGAACGGTTGATGTGTCGCGACGCTTAGACAGCCGGCGGGTTCAGCCGGGCGAAACCTTCCTGGCGGCGATAAGGGAAATATGGGTAGGGCGCGGTGACTTCGCTTGCCGCGTCGAGTTTGCTGATCTGCTCCGGCGTCAAGGTCCAGCCGATGGCGCCGAGATTCTGGCGCAGCTGCTCCTCGTTGCGCGCGCCGATGATGACCGACGACACAGTCGGGCGCTGCAGCAGCCAGTTGATGGCGATCTGTGGCACCGTCTTGCCGGTTTCTTCGGCCACCGCGTCAAGGGCATCCATGACCCGGTAGAGATGCTCGTCCTCGACTGGCGGGCCGAAGCTGGCGGTGTCGTGCAGCCGGCTCTTTTCCGGCAGCTTTGCTCCACGGCGGATCTTGCCTGTCAGGCGGCCCCAGCCGAGTGGGCTCCACACCAGCGCGCCGACGCCCTGGTCGAGGCCGAGCGGCATCAGCTCCCACTCATAATCGCGGCCGACCAGTGAATAGTAAACCTGATGCGCGACATAGCGCGGATAACCGTGCTTGTCGGCCTCCGCCAGCGACTTCATCACTTGCCAGCCGGAAAAGTTGGAGACGCCGACATAACGCAGCTTGCCGGCGCGCATGAGCCCGTCCAACGTCGACAGAACCTCCCCGATCGGCGTGCCGGCATCGAAGGCATGCAGCTGCAGCAGGTCGATGTAATCGGTGCCGAGCCGCCTCAACGCATCGTCCACCGATTTGATCAGCCGCGAACGCGACGAGCCGTAGTCGGCCGGGCCGTCGCCCATCGGCAGCGAGGTCTTGGTCGAGATCAGCACGGCATCGCGGCGGCCTTTTATCGCTTCGCCAAGCACTTCTTCCGACGCGCCGTTCGAATAGACGTCGGCGGTGTCGAAAAGGTTGACGCCGGCCTCAAGGCAAATGTCGATCAGCCGCCGTGCTTCCCTGGCGTCGCTGTTGCCCCAGGCGCCGAACAGCGGGCCGGAGCCACCAAAGGTTCCCGCGCCAAATGAGAGTGCGGGCACTTTCAGGCCCGATGCGCCGAGATGTCGATAGTCCATTTTCTTGGCTCCTGATGATGTGGAAAGAGGGATGTCGAAGAGCGATCCGGTTTTGCCGGCTGATGTCACAGCCGTACGGAGGCAGGCGCGCCGAGCGCAGGGGTGCGATCGAGACGCAGTGCCAGTCCCGCCACGGCGAGTGCGGCAAGCGGCAGCAGGGCGGCGACCCAGGTGAGCGCGCCGAGGCCAAGGCCATGGGCAATCACCGCGCCGCCAAGCCAGGCACCTGCCGCATTACCGAGGTTGAAGGCGGCGATGTTGAAGGACGAGGCGAGGCTCTGGCCCGCACCTTGCGCCTTTTCCAGCACCCACATCTGCAGCGGCGCCACTGTGGCGAAGGCGGCGGCACCGAGCAGGCCGACATAGATGACGGCCATCACCTGGCTGTGGATGGCAAAGGTCATGGTGGCGAGCACCAGGGCCAGCACCACGAGGCTGCCCAGAACGGCCGGCACCAGCCAGCGATCGGCGACCTTGCCGCCGGCAAGGTTGCCGGCGATGAGACCGCCGCCGAAGACGAGCAGGATCGGCGATACTGCCGCCTCCTTGAAGCCGCTGATCTCGGTCAGCAACGGGGCGATGTAGGTGAAGACGGCGAAGACGCCGGCATAGCCGAGCACGGTAGTGGCGAGGCCGAGCAGGACGGGCGTGCGGCGCAGTACGGCGAGATCGGCGCGCAGGTCGCTTTTCTCAGGCGCTGTCTGGCTGCTTGGCACCAGAGCCAAGATGATGGCGAAGGCCGCCAGGCCAACCACGGTTACCGCCCAGAAGGTCGCCCGCCAGCCAAAGGCCTGGCCGAGCCAGGTGCCGAAGGGCACGCCGAGGATGTTGGCGATGGTCAGGCCGGTGAACATCAGCGCAATCGCCGAAGCCTTCCTGTTGGGCGCGACCAGGCCGGTGGCAACCACCGAGCCGACGCCGAAGAAGGTGCCATGGGCAAAGGCGGTGATGATGCGGGCGCCCATCAGCGTCCAATAGTCGGGCGCCAGCGCACAGGCGAGATTGCCCAGCGTGAAGATCGACATCAGTGCCAGAAGCACGGTCTTGCGCGGCCAGTTGCCGGTGGCGATGGTCAGCAGGGGCGCGCCGATGACGACGCCGAGCGCATAGCCCGAAATGAGCTGGCCGGCGGCCGAGATCGAAACGCCGAGATCCTTGCTGACATCGAGCAGCAGACCCATGATGACGAATTCGGTGACGCCAATGCCGAAGGCACCGGCGGCGAGCGCGTAAAGAGCAAGAGGCATGGCGATTTCCACTTCGATGACGAAGAGCGTCGTCCCGCGCCCCGACCCGAAAGATCGTGTCGCAATGCATTGTGAACCAGACTTGCCTTAGGCACATTTTCTGTGAAATAGATTCACAAATGGCCAGGCCCGACATCAATCGCTCCGGCGAGATCGAAGTGTTCGTGCGCGTTGTCGAGGAAGGTAGTTTCTCTTCTGCGGCACGCGCGTTGCGCATGACGCCGTCGGCGGTGAGCAAGCTGATCGCGCGGCTGGAGGCCCGGCTCGGCGCACGCCTGGTCAGCCGTTCGACGCGCAAGCTGCAACTGACGCCGGAAGGCACCGCGTTCTACGATAGCGGCCTGCGCATCCTGGCTGACATGGCAGCAGCCGAACAGGAGGCAGCGGCGGGTGCGGCGCCGCGCGGACGGCTGCGCGTCAACACCTACGTCCCCTTCGGGGTGCACCGGCTGATCCCGCTTTTGCCGCGCTTCCTCGGACGCTACCCAGAGATTTCGGTCGATCTGGTGCTGACCGACAGCGTCATCGACCTGATGGCGGAACGCGCCGACGTCGCCATCCGTGCCGGCCCGCTCGGCGAATCACGGCTGGTGGCGCGCAAGCTCGGGCAAAGCCCGGTGGTTGTCGTTGCCGCACCCTCATACCTCGGCACACATGGCAGGCCGCTGACACCCGCCGATCTCGACCAGCACAACCGCATGGGCTTCGGTTTCGTCAGGCATCTCGACGGCTGGCCGTTCCTCGATGCGGCCGGCAACCCCATCATGGTTCCGATCGCCGGCAACACGCTGGTCAGCGATGGCGAGGCGATGCGGCTGATGGCGCTGGCGGGTGCCGGCATCGCTCGGCTGGCGCGCTGGCACGTGGCAGCCGATATCGCTGCGGGCAGGCTGGTGTCGCTGCTTGAGGATTTCAATCCTGGTGACGAGGAACCCACCCACGCCGTCTATGTCGGCCAGGGCCGGCATTTGCCGGCGCGGGTGCGGGCCTTTCTGGATTTTCTGGGGGAGAGCGTGCGGCTGACCTGACAGGGCTCTCGGGAACCGGCGAGGCTCCCGAGATGTCTTCGCTGCAGCTTCTATGCTTTCGGAGTGAACGGCGCCGGACGGCGGCCGGCTGCCTGACGCTCCACCATCCAGCCGGGATATTCGGCCGGCAAGGCGCTGATCTCGTCGAGGCGGACGAGATCGTCGGTGTCGAGCTTCAGTTCAGTGGCGGCGAGGTTCTGCTCCAGCTGCTCCATGCGGCTGGCGCCGATGATGACGCTCATCACGAACGGCTTGGCCAGGACATAGCCGAGCGCCACCGTGGCAACGCTCACGTCGTGCTTCCTGGCGATCTCGCGCATGACGGCGACAGCCGCCCAGGCACGATCCTCGTTGACCGGCGGGAAATTGAAGGAGGCACGGCGGCCCTCGCCATTGCCGGGCGCGCCGGGACCGTATTTGCCGGACAGCAGACCGCCGGCCATCGGGGACCACACCATCAGGCCGAGTTTCTCTTCGTTGATGAGCGGCACGATTTCGCGCTCGAGATCGCGGCCGGCGATCGAATAATAGGACTGGATGGTCTCGAAGCGGGCGAAGCCCTTGCGGTCGGCGATGCCGAGCGCCTTGGCGATGCGCCAGGCCTGCCAGTTGGAAACGCCGACATAGCGGACCTTGCCGCTGGCAACCAGGTCATCCAGCGCCCGCAGCGTCTCGTCGATCGGCGTCGCCGTGTCGGTGCCGTGCAACTGATAGAGATCGATATGATCGAGTTGCAGCCGCTCGAGGCTGGCATCGACCGAATCCATGATGTGGCCGCGTGACGAGCCACGCTGGTTCGGGCCTTCACCCATGGCGCCGTGCACCTTGGTGGCGATGACGACGTTCTGCCGGTTGACGCCGAGGTCCCTCAGCGACTGGCCGAGCAGCCTCTCTGACTGGCCAAAGGAATAGACGTCGGCCGTATCGAAGAAATTGACGCCGGCGGCGAGCGAGCGGGCGACGATTTCGTTGACGCCCTTCTGATCGAGGCTGGCAATCAGGCCCCATTGGGCGTTTTCGCCGGCGGCGCCGAAGGTTGTCATGGTGCCGAGGCAAAGTTCGGAGACGAACATCCCCGTATTTCCAAGCTGGTTGTAACGCATGGTGGCTCCAGGAGAATCGTGATGACATTCAGCAAATAGGAACGGTACGTTTCGTTTCCAATGCTGGCACAGCGAACTCGCCAGACTGGTCCAAGGGCCGCGGCGTGTCAGCGGCTGCCGAAGATCGCCGAACCGACCCTCACGCTGGTGGCGCCGAAGGCGACCGCCGTCTCATAGTCGCCGGACATGCCCATCGACAGTCTGGCGACGCCGGCTTCCTTGCCGAGCTTCTCCAGCAAGGCGAAATGCGGACCGGGGTTGTCGTCCGCCGGCGGGATGCACATCAGGCCTTCGATGCCGAGGCCATGGACATCGCGGCAACGGGCGACGAAGGCGAGCGCGTCGCGGGGTTCGATGCCGGCCTTTTGCGGCTCGGAGCCGGTGTTGACCTGGACATAGAGCTTCGGCGCACGGCCCTGCCTGGCGATTTCCTTGGCGAGTTCAGCGGCGATCTTGTCGCGATCGATCGTCTCGATGACGTCGAACAGCGCCACCGCCTCCTTCGCCTTGTTCGACTGAAGCGGACCGATCAGATGCAGTTCGATGTCGGCAAAGGCCTCCCTCAACACCGGCCATTTTCCCTGCGCTTCCTGGATGCGGTTTTCGCCGAAAACGCGATGTCCGGCCTCAATGACCGGGCTTATGTCAGCCGCGTCAAAGGTCTTGGAAACCGCGACCAGCGTCACCGCGCCAGCTTGGCGACCGGCCTCGCGCTCGGCGGCGGCGATCTTGGCCTTGACCGCGAAAAACTGCTGAACGGCGTCGCCCATATGCAAATCCCGCTGTTTTGATCCGCGTTTTTGACCGACGCGGGACCCATATGGTTGACGGGTTTGCCAAACCATGGTGAACACCCGGACCATATCCAATGAACTGCCGAGCTGTCGCCCGCAGTCGCATGCTTTTAAGTGAAAAACGTCCCATGGCAACCGAACGATACAATCCGCGCGCGTCAGAGCCCAAATGGCAGAAAGCCTGGGACGCCAAGAAGCTGTTCGAAGCGCACAATGACGATCCGCGCCCGAAATACTACGTGCTGGAGATGTTCCCCTATCCGTCGGGGCGCATCCATATCGGCCACACCCGCAACTATACGATGGGCGACGTGGTGGCGCGCTACAAGCGGGCCAAGGGCTTCAACGTGCTGCACCCGATGGGCTGGGACGCCTTCGGCATGCCGGCCGAGAATGCGGCGATGCAGAACAAGGTCCATCCCAAGGAATGGACCTACCAGAACATCGCCACCATGCGTGAGCAGCTCAAGGTCATGGGCCTGTCGCTGGACTGGGCGCGCGAATTCGCCACCTGCGACGTCGACTATTACCACCGCCAGCAGATGCTGTTCCTCGACTTTGTCGAGAAGGGGCTGGTGACGCGCAAATCCTCCAAGGTCAATTGGGACCCGGAGGACATGACGGTGCTTGCCAACGAGCAGGTCATCGACGGGCGCGGCTGGCGCTCGGGCGCGCTGGTCGAACAGCGCGAGCTGACGCAGTGGTTCTTCAAGATCACCGACTTCGCGCAGGACCTGCTGGATTCGCTCGACGGCCTCGACGAATGGCCGGAAAAAGTGAAGCTGATGCAGCAGAACTGGATCGGCCGCTCGGAAGGCCTGCTGATCCGTTGGCCGCTGGCCACCGCTTCTGGCGGCGAGCATGAGCTGGAAGTCTACACGACGCGGCCCGACACCATCTTCGGCGCCTCCTTCATGGCTGTCGCCGCCGATCACCCGCTGGCAAAGAAAGCTGCCGAGACCAATCCGGCGCTGGCCAAGTTCATCGACGAGATCCGCCATATGGGCACTTCGGTGGCGGCGCTGGAGACGGCCGAGAAGAAGGGTTTCGACACCGGCATCCGCGTTGTTCATCCGTTTGATGACAGCTGGACGCTGCCGGTCTACGTCGCCAATTTCGTGCTGATGGAGTACGGCACCGGCGCCATCTTCGGCTGTCCGTCGGGCGACCAGCGCGACCTCGACTTCGCCAACAAATACGGCCTGCCTGTGGTACCGGTGGTGATGCCGGAAGGCGAGAACCCGGCAAGCTTCCAGATCATCGATGAAGCCTATGACGGCGACGGCGTGATGATCAATTCGCGCTTCCTCGACGGCATGAAGCCGGATCAGGCTTTCGACGAGGTCGCGAAACGGCTGGAAGAGAAGACCATCGGCAACCGGCCGATGGCCGAGCGCAAGGTGAATTTCCGCCTGCGTGACTGGGGCATTTCGCGGCAGCGCTACTGGGGCTGCCCGATTCCGATGATCCATTGCGAGGATTGCGGCGTCGTGCCGGTGCCGAAGGCCGACCTGCCGGTCAAGCTGCCGGACGATGTCGATTTCGACCGGCCGGGCAATCCGCTTGACCGCCATCCGACCTGGCGGCACGTCAAATGCCCGCAATGCGGCAAGCATGCTCGGCGCGAAACCGACACGATGGACACGTTCGTCGATTCGTCGTGGTATTTCGCCCGCTTCACGGCACCCTGGGCGCATGAGCCGACCGATCCCATGGCGGCGAACGAATGGCTGCCTGTCGATCAGTATATTGGCGGCATCGAGCACGCGATCCTGCATCTGCTCTATTCGCGCTTCTTCACCCGCGCCATGCGCGAGACAGGCCATGTCGATCTGGCCGAGCCGTTCAAGGGCCTGTTCACGCAAGGCATGGTGGTGCACGAAACCTATCGCGTCGGTTCGGCATCGAATGGCCGCTGGCTGGCGCCGACCGAGGTCAAGCTGGAGGATGTCGACGGCAAGCGCCGCGCCATTGACGTCGCCACCGGCGAGGCGGTGACGATCGGCCCGCTCGAAAAGATGTCGAAGTCGAAGAAGAACACGGTGAGCCCGGAAGACATCACCGACGGCTACGGCGCCGACACGGCGCGCTGGTTCATGCTGTCGGACTCGCCGCCCGAGCGCGATGTCGAATGGACCGACGACGGCGCGGCCGGCGCGCATCGCTTCATGCAGCGCATCTGGCGCCTGGTGTCGACGGCGGCCGAAACGCTGGTGGGCGTCGAGCCCGTGGCCGCCAATGCCGGCGACGCCGGAGCCGTCTCCAAGGCCGCGCACAAGATCCTGAAGGCGGTCGGCGAGGATATCGAGAAACTCGCGTTCAACCGCGCCATCGCCCGCATCTACGAACTGGCCAACGCACTGACCGCGCCGCTCAACGAAGTGGCGGAGGGTAAGGCCGATGCGGCGTTGAAAGGCGCCTGCCGGCAGGCCGTGGAGATACTCGTGCATCTGATCGCGCCGGTCATGCCGCACCTGGCCGAGGAGTGCTGGGAAACGCTCGGCGGCACCGATCTGGTCGCCCAACGGCCGTGGCCGGTCTTCGATCCGGCGCTGGTCGTCGACAACGAAGTCACCTATCCGGTGCAGGTCAACGGCAAGAAGCGGGGGGATTTGACAATTGCCCGCGACGCGGACCAAGGTGCGGTCGAAAAAGCGGTATTGGCTCTCGACTTCGTGCAGAAAGCGCTCGAAGGTAAGGCTCCGCGCAAGGTGATCATCGTGCCGCAGAGGATCGTCAATGTCGTTGCCTGATCGGGAAAAGACAGAGCTGAGCCCTTTACTGCGCCGTATCGCGCTTGCCGGCCTGCTCGGCTCGCTTGCGCTGGTCTCGGCCTGCACGGTGCGGCCGCTCTATTCGAACGCGCCGTTGTCGACCGGCTCGACCGTGAGCGCCAATGCGGAACTGGCGTCGATCGGCATCAAGCCGGTCAACACGCGTTTCGGGCAGCAGGTGCGCAACAATTTGATCTTCGGATTTGGACGAGGCGCCGGCGAGCCGGCCTCGCCCGTCTATTCGCTCTATCTAGGGGTGGGCGAATCCGTGGAATCCTCGGCACTCGTTCAGGTCGGAACCGACGAAGACGAGCCGACCGCCGGTTCCGTGACGCTGACCGCCAACTATCAGCTGAGCGATGCGAAGACCGGTGCAAAGATCGCGTCCGGGGTTCGCTCGATCACCTCGTCCTTCGACAGGCCGCGTCAGGAATTCGCCGCATACCGGGCGCAGATCGACGCGGAGAACCGTGCCGCGCGCGAGCTGGCCGAAGCCCTGCAGCTGTCGATCGCCCAGGACCTGGTCAGGCACGGCAAGGCCGGCTAGCACCCAGTCCATTCGTATCTTACGCCCTCGCGTCAAAGCGAGGGTATGCTGGATATCGGTGACATCACGATCAGGCACCCCGAAGCCGGACCCGTCCGACAGTGCCGCGAAGATAGCCTGCCTCACATCCTTGTGGCTCCTGCAGGCAGGTCGCGCCACCGGCGTGAGTGCTGCGAGACCACGGTCCTGGCCTCGTTCGTTGCGGCCGGTATGATGACATTGCTGTTCCAAGATCGTCGATCATCGAGCCCGCCGGGAAGCAACTGTTAACCACTCGCTCCCTATTGCTCGGCAGACGTTTCAGAGCGAGTCTTGAGAATGGAATCCAAGCGTTTTCCCAGGGTCACCTCATTGAAGGCAACTTCGCCCGATGACCCTGGGGTGGAGCGTCTGGATGGCATGCGTGGCAGGGCCAGTCAGCGAGCCCCTTCAGCCGGAACAGGCGGCCTTGATCGCCCGACTCACCAGGGACAGGACGGACGGCAGTCCGGTACACAGCAGGCCGGCTATTCCGCAAGGGCTGTCGATCTCGGCGGCAACAGGCGGCCCTATATGGAGCCGAGGGGTGGCCTTGGGACAAGCGATGCGGCCTCGAAAATCGGCGACATCGAAAGTCCTGCCTGGCAGGAATACTTCTTCCTCGCGCCCAACGTGCGTTTTACCCGCACGCCGGACTATGAGACCAAGAAGCACCGCCAGGAGAGCGACCGTGTCGTCCAGCAAGGCGATCCAGTCGCGCTCCCAACGCAGCAGGCAATCATGCAATCCATCGTCGATGACGCGCCACTTGCGCCTTCGCTGCTGGCATTGCCGGCGTCGGTGAAAAGCCGCAATCCCCATTTGGAAACAGCCCGGTTGCAGGGCGGCAGCGAAACGGCCGCACAAAGGACGCCGCCGCTGACTGCAGCGTCTGCTGCGCCGAGTCGTGCCAGCGACAAGGCACGACGTGCTCCGTCGGTGCCTCCGATGACGGCCGCAACGGGACGCGCATCCGCGCGCATGGCTGCCGTCCCAGCGGGCAGCGCCGCGATCAATACTGCCATCCCCGAGACGCAGCGCTGGCCTCATCTTTCGGATCACGCCTTCTTCGAGGTCATGGCGCCCTATCTGGTCGACGTTTCGCCCCAGGCCCAACCGGCCAGCCCGGCCACGCCGGCGCCGGTCGCCGCTGCGCGGATCGACATCAGCCCATCGATGGTTGCCGATGCCACCTCGCTGTTTCGTGTCATCGAATGGCTTCCAGGCCAGCCCAAGAAGCCTTTGCCTGGTGCCCGGCCATCCAACTCGAACGAAGCTGCCGCCCAGCCCGACATGCCGGCGAGCAATGCGCCGCCGCAGGCCGAGGTCGCTCCACTCCCCGCTGCGGCAAGCAATGTCGTAGCCGTCGTGCGGAGTCGGGACATGGCGGTGCGGGTCGCGGCAGCACAGCCTTCTTCACGCTTGCCTCTGGCCGGGAAAATCGCGCCTTCAACGGCAGGCGATTCCTACCAGCTCCCCTCCGAAGAGCTGTTGCAGCGGCCACCGGAGGGGCAGGGCTTCTACATGTCGCAGGAGCGGCTTGAGCAGAACGCCGATCTTTTAGAAAGCGTGCTCGAAGATTTCGGCGTGCGCGGCGAGATCATTCATGTTCGGCCTGGCCCGGTCGTCACGCTCTACGAGTTCGAGCCGGCGCCGGGTGTGAAATCCTCTCGTGTCATCGGGCTCGCCGATGATATCGCCCGCTCCATGTCGGCGGTCTCGGCGCGCGTCGCCGTTGTGCCGGGCCGCAACGTCATCGGCATCGAGCTTCCGAACGAGATGCGCGAAACGGTCTATTTCCGGGAGCTGATCGAATCGGAGGGCTTCCGCAGGACCAGCTGCAAGCTGGCGCTTTGTCTCGGCAAGACGATCGGCGGCGAGCCTGTCATCGCCGAGTTGGCGAAGATGCCGCACCTGCTCGTGGCCGGCACCACCGGCTCCGGCAAGTCGGTCGCCATCAACACCATGATCCTGTCGTTGCTTTACCGGCTGAAGCCGGAAGAGTGCCGGCTGATCATGGTCGACCCCAAGATGCTGGAGCTCTCCGTCTATGACGGCATCCCGCATCTTTTGACCCCCGTCGTCACGGATCCAAAAAAGGCGGTCACCGCGCTCAAATGGGCGGTGCGCGAGATGGAGGATCGCTATCGGAAGATGGCGCGGCTCGGTGTGCGCAACATCGACGGCTACAATGAGCGCGCGGCTGCCGCCCGCGACAAGGGCGAGACGGTCGTCATGACCGTGCAGGTCGGCTTCGAAAAGGGCACGGGCGAGCCGCTTTTCGAACAGCAGGAAATCGACCTTGCGCCGATGCCCTATATCGTCGTCATCGTCGACGAGATGGCCGACCTGATGATGGTTGCCGGCAAGGAGATCGAGGGCGCCATCCAGCGCCTGGCACAGATGGCACGCGCTGCCGGTATCCACCTGATCATGGCAACGCAACGCCCTTCGGTCGATGTCATCACCGGCACGATCAAGGCCAACTTCCCGACCCGGATTTCCTTCCAGGTGACATCCAAGATCGACAGCCGCACCATCCTGGGCGAACAGGGCGCCGAACAGCTGCTTGGCCAGGGCGACATGCTGCACATGATGGGCGGGGGGCGCATTTCGCGCGTGCATGGCCCGTTTGTTGCCGACGCCGAAGTCGAGCATGTCGTGGCGCATCTGAAGGCGCAGGGCCGCCCCGAATATCTGGAGACCGTGACAGCCGACGAGGATGAGGAAGAAGCCGAAGGCGATCAGGGCGCGGTCTTCGACAAGGGATCCGTTGCAGCCGAAGACAATGACACCATCTATGACGAGGCGGTCAAGGTGGTGGTGCGCGACAAGAAGTGCTCGACGTCTTACATCCAGCGCCGCCTCGGTGTCGGCTACAACCGCGCCGCATCGCTGGTCGAGCGAATGGAAAAGGAAGGGTTGGTCGGTGCACCCAACCATGTCGGCAAACGCGAGATCATCATGGGCCGGCGCCAGCAGGTGAGCGCGCCCGGCGATGAGGGCACGGATTGATCGGCGGCCGCCCTTGGGGGGTCGACTTCTTCGGAAGCGCAATAAAAAAGGCCGATTGCTCGGCCTTTTTGTTGAGAACGGTATTGGCCTCGGCCGATCGCCATCTCAGCCGATAGACTGGCCGGTCTTTGCCCAGTCGGCGAGGAACTGCTCCAGGCCCTTGTCGGTCAGCGGATGCTTGACCAGTGCCTTCAGCGTTGCCGGCGGCGCGGTAACAACATCGGCGCCGATAAGTGCTGCCTGCTTGACATGGTTCACGGTGCGAACCGAAGCGACGAGAATCTCGGTCTGGAAATCGTAATTGTCGTAGATCTGCCGGATCTCCTGGATCAGCTCCATGCCGTCGATGCCGATGTCGTCGATGCGGCCGACGAAGGGCGAGATGAAGGACGCACCGGCCTTGGCCGCAAGCAACGCCTGGTTGGCCGAGAAGCAGAGCGTGACGTTGACCAGCCGGTTCATTTCGGTGCGGATCGTCTTGCAGGCCTTCAGGCCGTCCAGTGTCAGCGGCACCTTGATGCAGACGTTGTCGGCGATCTTGGCCAGGACCTTGGCCTGCTGCATCATCTCGGAATATTCGGTGGCGGTGACTTCGGCCGAGACCGGACCCGTGACGATGTCGCAGATCTGCTTGGTGACCTCGGCGATCTTGCCGCCGGATTTCAGGATCAGCGACGGGTTGGTGGTGACGCCGTCAAGCAGGCCCAGATCGTTGAGCTCACGGATATCCTTGACGTCGGCGGTGTCGACAAAAAATTTCATGGCGGTCTCCTGACGATTTCGTCGTGCTGGGAAAGGCACGTTCAGCGTTGCGCTTTGATCTAGACCAAAGTCGAGGCAAGGTCACGCCTCATGAACGAAGATTCGCCCTTTGTCGCAGCCGCGCCGGTGCTGGTGCCGATGCCCGCCGAACGTCCCTACACCTATGCGGTGCCCGCCGGCATGCGCGTGGTGCCGGGGTCGATCGTGCGCGTGCCGCTCGGTCCGCGCCAGGTCGCCGGCATCGTCTGGGATGGCGCCGTCGAGAAGGTAGACGCGAAAAAGCTGCGCCCCATCGAACAGGTCTTCGACTGCCCGCCGATCGACCGCGCGATGCGCCGCTTCGTCGACTGGGTGGCGCAATATACGCTGTCGCCGCCGGGCATGGTGGCGCGCATGCTGCTCAGGGCGCCGGAGGCTTTCGACCCCGAGCCATGGATCGAGGGGCTGCAGCGCACGCTTCTCGCGCCCGACCGGATGACGGGGGCGAGGGAGCGCGTGCTGGAGACGGCCGAAGGCGGGCTTGCATGGACGCGGTCGGGCCTGGCGCATGCGGCCGGCGTGTCGTCGACGGTGATCGACGGGCTGAGGGCGCAGGGCGTGTTCGAGACGGTGATGATCCCGCCGCGCCCGGTGGTGGCCGCGCCCGACACCAGCTACGCGATACCGGAACTGATGCCGGACCAGAACGACGCCGCACAGATGCTGCGCGCCAATGTCGCGGCCGGTGTGTTCAATGTCGCGCTGCTCGACGGAGTCACCGGATCGGGCAAGACGGAAGTCTATTTCGAGGCGGTGGCGGCCGCGCTCGACCAGGGCAAGCAGGTGCTGATCCTGTTGCCGGAGATCGCGCTGACGCATGCTTTTCTCGAGCGCTTCCAGCAGCGCTTCGGCGCCAAGCCGGGCGAATGGCATTCGGACCTGCCGCCGAGGATGCGCGAGAGGGTCTGGCGGCAAGTGGCGGAAGGCGGCGTGCGTGTCGTCGCCGGCGCGCGCTCGGCGCTGTTCCTGCCGTTCAGGGAGCTTGGCCTGATTGTCGTCGACGAGGAGCATGACCCCGCCTACAAGCAGGAAGACCGCGTCTTCTACAATGCGCGCGACATGGCGGTGGTTCGCGGTCATATCGGCAGCTTTCCGGTCATGCTGGCGTCGGCGACGCCGTCGGTCGAAAGCCGGGTCAATGCCAGCCAGGGCCGCTACAACAGGGCGGTGCTCTCCGCCCGCTTCGCCGAGGCGGCTCTCCCGCATCTCAAGGCGATCGACATGCGGCGGGCGCCACCGGCGCGCGGCGGCTTCCTGTCGCCGGTGCTGCTCGACCAGATGCGCCAGACGCTGGAGAGGAAGGAGCAGTCGCTGCTGTTCCTCAACCGGCGCGGCTATGCGCCGCTGACGCTGTGCCGCGTCTGCGGCCATCGCTTCGGCTGCCCGGTCTGCTCGGCCTGGCTGGTCGAGCATCGCTTTCGCGGCCAGCTGGTCTGCCATCATTGCGGGCACAATGAGCGCCGCCCCGAAGCCTGCCCGGAATGCGGTACGCTCGACCATCTGGTTGCTTGCGGGCCGGGCGTCGAGCGCATCGCCGAGGAGGTCGTCGCGCATTTTCCGGACGCGCGCACCATCGTCTTGTCATCCGACCTGATGGGCGGCGTGCGGCGGCTGCGGCTGGAACTGGAGGCGATCGCCGATGGCGAGGCCGACATCGTCATCGGCACACAGCTGGTCGCCAAGGGCCACAACTTCCCCAACATGACGCTGGTTGGGGTCGTCGACGCCGATCTCGGCCTCGCCAATGGCGATCCGCGTGCCGCCGAGCGCACCTTCCAGCTGCTCAGCCAGGTGACCGGCCGCGCTGGTCGCACCGGCAAGAAGAGCCTCGGCCTGCTGCAGACCTTCCAGCCCGACCATCCGGTGATGCGGGCGATCGTCTCCGGCGATGCCGAGGCTTTTTACGAGCGCGAGATTGCCGAGCGCGAACGGGCGGCACTGCCGCCCTTCGGCCGGCTCGCCGGCGTCATCGTCAGCGCAGTGACGCGGGCAGAAGCCGAGGGCCATGCGCGCGGCCTGCGCCGTGCCGCCCCCGAGGCCACCGACCTGTTCGTGCTGGGTCCGGCCGAGGCGCCGCTGTCATTGCTCGGCGGCCGCCACCGGTTTCGCCTGCTGATCCAGGGCGAGCGCCGCGCCGACATGCAAGGCTTCATTCGCGCCATGCTGGCCAATGGGCCGAAACAGCGCGGTTCGGTCAGGGTGCAGGTGGATATCGACCCGCAAAGCTTTTTGTAAGAATGCGATTGCAGCGATGGGCTGGCACAAGCCGGCGAGACAGGAAGATCACATGAAAACCCTTGGCCTTCTCGGCGGCATGAGTTGGGAATCGACCGCCATCTATTATCGGCTGCTCAACGAGATCGTGCGTGAGCGACTTGGCGGCCTGCATTCGGCCAAGCTGCTGCTGTGGTCGTTCGACTTCGCCGAGATCGCCGAGCGGCAGCATCACGGCGACTGGGACGGCGCCGGCGTGCTTCTGGCTGACGCCGCGCGCAAACTCGAGGCGAGCGGCGCGGAAGGCCTGCTTCTGTGCACCAACACCATGCACAAACTGGCCGACCAGGTGCAGGCGGCGGTGTCGATCCCGCTGATCCACATTGCCGACGCCACTGCGGCCGCCATCAAGCGCGCCGGCATGCAGCGCCCGGCGCTGCTGGCGACGCGCTTCACCATGGAGCAGGATTTCTACAAGGGTCGGCTCGCCGACAAATACGGATTGCAGCCCGTGGTGCCCGATGTCGCCGGGCGCGACATGGTGCATCGCGTCATCTACGAGGAACTGTGCCAGGGCGTCGTCACCCAAGCCTCCAAGGCGGCCTATATCGCCGAGACCGAACGCCTGCGCCGCGAAGAGGCTGCGGACAGCGTCATCATGGGCTGCACCGAGATCACCATGCTGATCGGCCAGCCGGACTTCGACATCCCGGTCTTCGACACGACGCGCATCCATGCCGAGGCAGCGGTGGCCTTCATGCTGCCCTGAAGCAATTCCAGGCAAAGTCTGAAACGGTTTTCGCGGGAAAAGCGCGTGGCGCTTCCCTGGGGAATTGCGTCAAACAGAGATCAGGGCTGGGCAGTCACTGCAACAGTTCCGCTGCCGACCACTTTCAGCTTCCAGCCGTCTGCCTGCGTGCCGGCGAGATTGAGATGCCCGGTCAGGAAATACAGGCGATCGGTGTCGGGGCCGTTGGCGGTGCAGAATCGATCCTGCAGATAGGACGGCGGCGTCGCCTGATAGTAGAGATCCGCCTCGATGCTGGCAGGGCGTGCGCCCTTCGGCAAATCGGCAAGCGGTATCGAGTAGCTCAGCGTGTCGCTGCCGCCCGATATGTAGTCGGGATCGTCCTCGACAGCGGTCGCGCCGACATCGACGGCAAGTTCCTCATCGGCGCCCAACGCCTTGGCGATTTCCAGCCGGCTTTCGACCGGCAAAAAGCCCGCCGGCAAGATCCGGTTGTCTTTCACCTCCGTGCAGATCGACAGGAAGCTGGTCGTCAGTTCGCCTTCCGGCTTCGCCTGCGCATTGCAGACTGGATTTTGCGTATTGGCGGGCGGCGTGGAGACCAGTTCCTGATAGATCTGAACCTGATCCTGTCGTGTGATCTTCTGGTAGTGCGGCTGATGTGGCCGTTCGCCAGGGTGGAGGCGGCCGGAGCAGTCGTCCTTCCACCAAAGCTCGCCATCAAGCGGCTTGCCGTCGGCGTCGACGATCACGCCGGCGGCGTTGGTGCGACCGGAGACCCAGAGCTGCTCGCCGTTCTGGTCGAGCACGCTGAAGGTGAGAAACGCACGCCGGAAACCCACTCCGGAGGGAAACTTGTGACCGGCCAGGTTCTTCACCGTCACCTTGGCATCAAGCGCGTCGGCGGTCATGGCAAGGTCGCTGACGGCGACGGTGGCGGTCGCCTGTGACGCCTGGTCCAGCATCGCTTGCTCGGTGAGGACGAGGGGATCGACAGCCTTCTTGCCCATCATCGGATCGCGCGTCCTGATGCCGAAGACATCGGGAAACTGCTGCGCCATCTTGACCAGGAAGACGTTGAGTCCGACGAGCGTGTGGCGGGCAAATCCCTCGCGAACCGAAAGATCCGGTGCGTTGCTGGACTCGGTCTGCGGGAAATTCAGATTTTCCTGGATGCTGGCGATCTTGCTCATCGTCGGCGATCCGTCCTGTTCCGT
This sequence comes from Mesorhizobium bavaricum, assembly GCF_056781655.1. Taxonomy (NCBI): domain Bacteria; kingdom Pseudomonadati; phylum Pseudomonadota; class Alphaproteobacteria; order Hyphomicrobiales; family Phyllobacteriaceae; genus Mesorhizobium; species Mesorhizobium bavaricum. The sequence goes on from NZ_CM165566.1 coordinate 1,477,180, forward strand.
CGATGGCATGTGACAACCCTGGCAGCTGCGCGGCGTGGCGCCGGCGCCCAGTGGAAGCGGGCCGTCCGGCGTGCTGCCGGTTCGATAGGCGCTGAACGCCCATTCCGGATAGGTCGTCTGCTCGTAGATATGCGCCAGGGTGTTGGTGCCCTGCAGAACCGGCAAATGAACCGTGTGGCACGTCCCGCAAACCTCGGAGCTCAGGATCGTGGCGTCGTGGACCGGTTTGATGCCCAGCGCGGTGTGCATCGGCCCGACTTCCGGTTTCTCGAAGGGGCCGATGAGCGTATCGGGCGAGCCGACCATGAAGCTGCCGGTGAAGGTCTTGGCAAAGCCGGTCGCGTGCGGATTGAGCAGCGCCTGCCGCTCGTCGACGCAGGCGTTCTGCGGCTGATCGCTGAGCGGTCCACTGGCCTTGCTGTTGAGCACCATGCGGTGACAGGACGTGCAGGTGATGCCGTCGCGGGCAAGCATGCCGTAATTGGCGTGCGCGGCACTCGGATTGTCGGCTGGCCAGGGCGTCGCGTCGACCATGTCGCGCGAGAACAGTTCGCATTTGCCCGAGCGCGCCTTCTCGTCGATGTGAAACTGCCGTTCCCCGGCGATGCCGTGGCAGCCAAGGCAAACGTCCTGCACCACACCGGACATTTTGGGGTGAAAGCTTTGCGTTTCGCTGGCCAGCTGCGCGAAGAATATCGGGTCGCGGCCGCCCAGCCCCATCGGCGAGGTTCGCCAGGTCGCCAGCGGCGACAGATTGATCAAGCCCTCACCATGCGGGTTCGGCTTGGTCATGTCGAACTGCAGCCCGGTGCTGCCGGCATCATGACAGCCGAGGCATTGGCTCGAGGTCAGGAACGTGTCGGACGCATCGGGACCTTTGGCCCCGACCCAGGTGTTGTCGTAGGTTTCGGAAGGCATTCGCGAGACGGTCGCATAGGTCGGCATCTCGCGGACATAGGCCTGCAGCGCGGCGATCACGTCAGCGTTCGGACTGTAGAGCGGTTGACCAAGACGCGGGTTGGCATTGACCGGCAAAACGACCGACTGGTGCAAGGTCGTTGCCGGGGCGCCCGTGAAGAAATCCTGTGCGAGATAGTTGAGCGGCTTGCCTGGCTCGCCCGCGATGTTCTTGGGAGATGCAAAGGTCAGATTGTCCGCCGCCGAGGCATGGCAGTTCATGCAGTACTGAGCGAAGCCCATGTTGGGCAGGCTGTTGTTGTCGGCCGGCAGAGCCGGCCAATCCGGAGTCCAGCCGCTCTGGCTGCCAAAGCCGTACCAGCCCCAGAACCAGCCATCGTAGGAGGCGCTGGCATCGCGGATCATGATCGCGGCGCCGCTGGTTGGAAAAAGTCTGAGAGGATCGACCGTCCGGCAATCCGACGCCGGCTCCGAAAACATCTCCTTGACCATGATGGCGCCGCCGGGAACTGGCGGCGGATGATCGACCTCGCCTTCTGCCGAGCGGTTCTTGCGAAGCCAGTCCACCATCTCAGGCGAATACCAGATCATCACCGGCGCATGGGTGCCATGGTCGACGCCCTGCCAGGCGCCGTTGACCAGGGTCGCGATGCGCGGCCCGGCCTGGCGCACGTGTTTGTCGTGCACCCATCCGGCAGCCTCATCGCGATAACAGTAACTGCCCAGATATTGGTTGAGCTTGTTCTCGTAGTCGCCCAGGGACAGCGCCGATGGCTTCTTGATCGTCGCCTCGAGCTGCTGGCAGACCAAGGGATCGGCGGGAGCCATGGCGGTCGGCCGTTCGGCGATACAGTCCGCGCGAGCGCCTTGCGCGATCCCGGCAAGGGCTGCCGCAGCGACCCAGATGCTGGCCAGATGCAAAGCCCGACAAAGATCCGGCATGATCTTCTCCGAATTTTGAGATCCCGCCTGCCGCACTCCGTCCGTGCAGATTTCACAAGTGATCATGAAATATGTGAAATTGCTAAACTAAACAAGAAGTCGACGAAAGGAACATTCGAAGCATAATACTTGCGTTACGTCACGGCAAGGCACGCAATCTATACTGTTGAAGAAATTGCGCTGCGTATATTCTCGTTCAGGCGTTTGCTTGCGCAGTGGCCGAATCGGCCGCAAAGCCGGCGGCTCCAAGCGGGAAGCTCACGTCAGGCGATAGCATTTCCAGTGCGGCTTTGCCGAAACCCCCGACTTGCCGGCTGTAAGCTTGACTTCCTCCACGGGCGACATTCAATGCATCCGGAATTGCTGCGAGGGGGTCGAGACAGATGGATTTTGCGTTTCCGTGGCCAATGAGCCAGGGCGAATGGCTCGCCTGGTCGAGCGCCGTCGTCACCGTGCTGCTCGGCCTTTTGTTTTTTCTGGCGCCTGGCCTGGCCTTCCGGATCCTGCGGCTGCAGGTCAAGCCCGAGAAGGTGGCGGCGATCGCCGAGGGGCGCGGCAGAATGTCGGGCTTCTATCTGGGCGTCGGCCTGTGCTGCATCCTGCTTGCGCAGCCGCTGGTCTACATGACGCTTGGCTTCTCCTGGCTGTTCACCGCGTTCGGGCGGCTGCTGTCGATGATGTCGGATGGCGCAAACACGCCTTTCAATTGGGTGTCCATTGTGGTGGAATTGGCATTGGCGGCGCTGCCGCTCGCCTTCGCCTTCGGCTTTCTGCCTTGAATCCCTTGGGTTTCCGGGGTGGAAGACGGGGTTCTTTTGCCGGATGCGACAATAGTGCCTGAAAACCATGCGGAACGACGCATTGCGGTCTTAAAATGCCTGTGCTAGACGGCAATCGACTTTCGGCCGGGGATAGCGGAAGCCGCGCCTCCGTGCTTGAAAAAATGCAGTAAGGTCAAAGATTTAGCCAGAGTTTTTGCTCGCGCCAACAATCTGCGGCCTGTCAGACAAGAGAAAAGACGGTCCGTGGCTCAATCGTCATCGCCAATCTCAGGTGTCGCAGAACGCTATGCGGGTTCGCTGTTCGAACTCGCCCTGCAGGCAAATTCCGTGGCCAGGGTCGAAGCCGACCTCAACAGCTTCGAGACGATGCTCGCGGGCAGCGCCGACCTCACCCGGCTGATCAACAGCCCGGTGTTTTCCAGCGAGGACCAGGCCAAGGCCATCGCGGCGATCGCTGACAAGGCCGGGATTGCCGGTCTCACCGGCAATTTCCTACGGGTTGTAGCAAGAAACCGCCGATTGTTCGCCATCCCCGGCATGATCAGGGCGTTCCGCCAGATCGCCGCCGAACATCGTGGCGAGACCGCTGCTGAAGTGACGTCGGCGCACGAGCTGACCGCAGCCCAGCAGACTGAACTCAAGGCGGCGCTGAAGAGTGTTGCCGGCAAGGACGTGGCCATCTCCGTCACTGTCGATCCGTCACTGCTCGGCGGACTGGTGGTCAAGATGGGCTCGCGCCAGATCGATACGTCGCTCAAAACCAAACTCAATTCGCTCAAGCTTGCACTGAAAGAGGTCGGCTGATGGACATCCGCGCCGCGGAAATTTCCGCAATTCTGAAAGACCAGATCAAGAATTTCGGCAAGGAGGCCGAGGTCTCCGAAGTCGGACAGGTGCTGTCCGTCGGTGACGGTATCGCCCGCGTCTACGGCCTCGACAATGTCCAGGCCGGCGAGATGGTCGAGTTCCCCGGCGGCATCCGCGGCATGGCGCTCAACCTCGAAGCCGACAATGTCGGCGTCGTCATCTTCGGCGCCGACCGCGACATCAAGGAAGGCGACATCGTCAAGCGCACCGGCGCCATCGTCGACGTTCCGGTCGGCCCCGGCCTGCTCGGCCGCGTCGTCGACGCGCTCGGCAATCCGATCGACGGCAAGGGCCCGATCAAGGCAGTCGAGCGCAAGCGCGTCGACGTCAAGGCGCCCGGCATCATCCCGCGCAAATCGGTGAACGAGCCGATGTCGACCGGCCTCAAGGCCATCGATGCACTGATCCCGGTCGGCCGCGGCCAGCGCGAGCTGGTCATCGGCGATCGCCAGACCGGCAAGACCGCCATCATCCTCGACACGATGCTCAACCAGAAATCGGTGCACGACAACGGTCCCGAGAAGGAAAAGCTGTACTGCGTCTATGTCGCCGTCGGCCAGAAGCGCTCGACCGTGGCGCAGTTCGTCAAGGTGCTGGAAGAGCGCGGCGCCCTCGAATACTCGATCATCATCGCCGCCACCGCGTCCGATCCGGCGCCAATGCAGTTCCTGGCGCCGTTCGCCGGCTGCACCATGGGCGAATATTTCCGCGACAACGGCATGCATGCGCTGATCAGCTACGACGATCTGTCGAAGCAGGCCGTCGCCTACCGCCAGATGTCGCTGTTGCTGCGCCGCCCGCCGGGCCGCGAAGCCTATCCGGGCGATGTGTTCTACCTGCACTCGCGCCTGCTCGAGCGGGCCGCCAAGCTCAATGACGATTTGGGCGGCGGGTCGCTGACCGCCCTGCCGATCATCGAGACGCAGGCCAACGACGTGTCGGCCTATATCCCGACCAACGTGATCTCGATCACCGATGGCCAGATCTTCCTCGAAACCAACCTGTTCTTCCAGGGCATCCGTCCGGCCGTCAACGTCGGCCTCTCGGTCAGCCGCGTCGGTTCGGCCGCGCAGATCAAGGCGATGAAGCAGGTTGCCGGCTCGATCAAGGGCGAGCTCGCGCAGTACCGCGAAATGGCGGCCTTCGCACAGTTCGGCTCGGATCTCGACGCTGCCACGCAGCGCCTGCTCAACCGCGGTTCACGCCTGACCGAACTCCTGAAGCAGCCGCAGTTCTCGCCGCTGAAGACGGAAGAGCAGGTCGCGGTGATCTTCGCCGGCGTCAACGGTTATCTCGACAAGCTGCCGGTCAACCAGGTCGGCAAGTTCGAGCATGGCCTGCTCAGCCACATGCGTGCGGCAGGCAAGGACGTGCTCGAGGCCATCCGCAAGGAAAAGGCGCTGTCGGACGATCTGCGCGCCAAGCTGAAGGCCGAGATCGACGCTTTCGCCAAGACCTTCGCCTGAGCGAAGCGCCAGTCCGGATGAGACAAGACGGGATCAGGTTTGAAGCATGCCTTCATTAAAAGACCTTCGTAACCGTATCGCCTCGGTCAAGGCGACGCAGAAGATCACCAAGGCGATGCAGATGGTCGCCGCGGCGAAGCTGCGCCGTGCGCAAGAGGCAGCGGAAGCGGCGCGCCCCTATTCGGAGCGTATGGGTTCGGTGCTGGCCAACATCACCCAGGCGATCGGCGGCGGTGGCGATGCCCCGGCGCTGATGACCGGCACCGGCAAGGACGACGTGCATCTGCTCGTCGTCTGCACCGCCGAGCGCGGCCTGTGCGGCGGCTTCAATTCGCAGATCGCCCGCCTTGCCCGCGACCATATCCGCAGGCTTTTGGCCGACGGCAAGCAGGTCAAGATCATCTGCGTCGGCAAGAAGGGTTTCGATATCCTGCGCCGCGACTATGCGTCGATGATCATCGACCGTGTCGACCTGCGCGAGGTCAAGACGCTCGGTTTCGTCAATGCCGACGCGATCGCCAAGAAGGTCATCCACCTCTTCAACGAGGGCGGCTTCGACATCTGCACACTGTTCTATTCGCAGTTCAAGTCGGTGATCAGCCAGATCCCGACCGCGCAGCAGATCATTCCGGCCGGTCTCGCGTCGGCTCCGGCCGAGGCGATGGATGGCGGCAGCGCCGTCTATGAATACGAACCGGAGCCGGGCGAAATCCTCGCCGATCTCATTCCGCGCAACATCTCGGTGCAGGTTTTCCGGGCGCTGCTCGAAAACGCGGCCGGCGAAATGGGCGCCAAGATGAGCGCCATGGACAATGCGACGCGCAACGCCGGCGAGATGATCAACAAGCTGTCGATCACCTACAACCGTCAGCGGCAGGCGCAGATCACCAAGGAACTGATCGAAATCATTTCGGGCGCCGAGGCGCTCTAGGCGCGGTTCGCGGGTCATCGGCCCGCGACCGGACCGCGTGAGAAACAAAGGACGAAAAAGGGTAAAGACGATGGCGAAAGCAGCGACCCCCAAGACGGCGGCCCCCAAGGCAGCAGCCGCGAAGACCGCAGCCCCCGCAAAAGCGGCGGCGAAGGCTCCAGCTGCGAAGGCAGCTCCGGTAAAGGCCGCCGCGGCCAAGGCATCGGCAGTGGCCACTAAGGCAACCGGCGTTGTCGGCAAGGTCCGCCAGGTGATCGGCGCCGTTGTCGACGTGCAGTTCGGCGATCACCTGCCGGCGATCCTGAACGCGCTCGAGACGACCAACGTCGGCAACCGCCTGGTGCTCGAAGTCGCCCAGCATCTGGGTGAAAACACCGTGCGCTGTATCGCCATGGACTCGACCGAGGGTCTGGTGCGCGGCCAGGAAGTGCGTGACACCGGCGCCCCGATCACCGTGCCGGTCGGCCCGGGCATGCTCGGCCGCATCATCAACGTCATCGGCGAGCCGGTCGACGAAGAAGGCCCGGTCGATGCAACCGAAATGCGTTCCATCCACCAACCGGCTCCGACCTATGTCGAGCAGTCGACGGAAGCACAGATCCTGATCACCGGTATCAAGGTGCTCGACCTGCTGGCTCCCTACGCCAAGGGCGGCAAGATCGGCCTGTTCGGCGGCGCCGGCGTCGGCAAGACCGTGCTGATCCAGGAACTGATCAACAACATCGCCAAGGCGCATGGCGGCTATTCGGTGTTCGCCGGCGTCGGCGAGCGCACCCGCGAAGGCAACGATCTCTATCACGAGTTCATCGAGTCCGGCGTCAACAAGAAGGGCGGCGGCGAAGGCTCCAAGGCGGCACTCGTCTATGGCCAGATGAACGAACCGCCGGGCGCGCGCGCCCGCGTCGGCCTGACCGGCCTGACCGTTGCGGAATATTTCCGCGACCAGGGCCAGGACGTGCTGTTCTTCGTCGACAACATCTTCCGCTTCACGCAGGCGGGTTCGGAAGTGTCGGCTCTGCTCGGCCGTATCCCGTCGGCCGTCGGCTATCAGCCGACGCTCGCCACGGACATGGGCGCGCTGCAGGAGCGCATCACCACCACCACCAAGGGCTCGATCACCTCGGTGCAGGCGATCTACGTGCCTGCCGACGACTTGACCGACCCGGCGCCGGCGACCTCGTTCGCCCACCTTGACGCGACGACGACGCTCAACCGCGCCATCGCCGAGAAGGGTATCTACCCGGCCGTCGATCCGCTCGACTCGACCTCGCGCATGCTCGACCCGCTGGTCGTCGGCGACGAGCACTACGGCGTCGCGCGCCAGGTGCAGTCGATCCTCCAGCGCTACAAGTCGCTGCAGGACATCATCGCCATCCTGGGTATGGACGAGCTGTCGGAAGAGGACAAGCAGACGGTGGCCCGCGCCCGCAAGATCGAGCGCTTCCTGTCGCAGCCCTTCTTCGTCGCCGAAGTGTTCACCGGCGCGCCGGGCAAGCTGGTCGACCTCGCCGACACCATCAAGGGCTTCAAGGGTCTCTGCAATGGCGACTACGATCACCTTCCGGAAGCTGCCTTCTATATGGTCGGCGGCATCGAGGAAGCGGTCGAGAAGGCACAGCGCCTTGCCGCCGAAGCGGCTTAAGGCAAGCGAATAGCGAATAGGGAGTAGTGAATAGGGGCAATGTGAGCCGGGTAGGTTTTCTAACTACTCGCTATTCACCACTCGCTGTTCGCTAAAGTGATCATGGCTGAAGCTTTCAAGTTCGAACTGGTTTCTCCGGAGCGCCTGCTTGTTTCCGAGCAGGTTGAATCCGTCGTCATTCCGGGCGCCGAAGGCGAGATGACCGTGATGGCGCATCACGCGCCGGTCATGACCACGATCAAGCCGGGTGTCGTCACGGTTAAGACAGCGTCTGGTGGCGAAGAGCGCTACGTGGTGTTCGGCGGCTTCGCCGACATCGTTCCGGCCGGCTGCACGCTGCTGGCGGAATCGGCTGTCGCGGTGAAGGATGTCGACCGCGCCGATCTCGCCCGCCGTATCCAGGAAGCCAAGGAAGACGCCGCAGACGCCAAGGACGACCAGGTCCGAAGCAAGGCGGAACAGTTCCTTAGCCAGCTTACCACGCTGGAAAGCGCCATTCTGCCGGCCTGAAGTTCGCATCAGATGACTGATTGAAAAAGCGGGGCCTTGCCTCGCTTTTTTGTTTGTTGGACAGTCGGCTGCCTTGGCGTGGGGGATGGCCGATGACAGAAGAAGCAGTTGCGCGAGAAACAACCTCGCGATCGAGATGGTCGACGGCCCTTGTGTCGGCCTTTGGCGGTCCGTTCGGCGGGTTTCTCTGGATCGGGAGCGGCAGACTGGCGGTTGCCAGCCTGGTGGTGATCAGCGCCATCAGCTTGGCGCTTATCTACATCGGATTTCCGGTGTTGCCTGGCGTCGATCTTGCCTGGCTGGCCAACCTTTCAGGTATTGCTTTGATGATCCTGTGGGCAGCGCTCGTCGTGCCCTTCGCGCACCGGTACAAGCCGGGCAGGTGGTATGCGCATGGGATTTGGGTGGTGGTGCTTGTCCTGCTTACCTCGCCAGTGCCTGCGCTTGTGATCCGCTCGTTTCTGTTCCAGCCGTTTTCGATTCCGTCCGGCAGCATGGTGCCGACGTTACAGGCCGGCGACTATCTCTTTGTCTCTAAGTTCACATACGGCTACAGCCACTATAGCGTGCCATTCAATTTGCTGCCGATTGAAGGACGCATTTTCGGCGTGGAACCCAAGAGAGGGGACGTGGTGGTGTTCAAATACCCACCCGACCCCGAGATCGACTACATCCAGCGCATCGTCGGCTTGCCGGGCGAAAAGATCCAGATGATCGATGGGGTACTTCACATCAACGATGTAGCCGTTGGGCTCGAGGATGCCGGCACTTTTTCCTACGAGGAAATCTCGCAGCCGGCCAAGCTTCAACAGGAGACCCTGCCGGGAGGTGTGACCCATTTCGTTCTCGACCTGACAGAGAATTCCGTTGGGGATAATACGCGCGTGTTCGAGGTGCCGGAGGACCACTATTTCGTGTTGGGTGACAATCGCGACAATGCCTCCGATAGCCGATTCATGGTCGGCTTCGTTCCCTACGAAAACCTCGTTGGCAAGGCCGCGAGGTTGTTCTGGAATTCGCAAGGCGTGGATTATTCTGCCCGGCAGACGTTGGGTGGTTCGGCCCGCAAATAGGCCTTAGACGCATCAGGTATGAACCAGCGCCAGGTCTGTCATCAGCTATTTGCTGCCTATACCGAGAGCGGCGAGGGCAAGGGCCGGCCCGCCCTGCTTGAGATGGACGATGTGGGTGGCGACGAACTCGATCAGTGTTTGACGCTCGGCGTGGTCCTTGGCGAAGCCGGCGAGGTCGAACACAGCGGCTACCGTCTCTTCCGTCGGCAGCTGCCTGCCAAAAAGCCCGGCCAGTGCCATGTCGAGCGGATCGGTGAAATGGCTCTCCGGCAAGGTCTTGCCGCGTGCCTCGCAGGCCGCGATCCATGCGGCGATCACCAGCGTCAGGTGTTCGGGCGCGGTCCCGGCTTCGATGCACTCCAAGGCGGAAGCGACGATGCGCTGCGGTAATTTCTGGCTGCCGTCATTGGCGATCTGAGCCGTGCGGTGGGCAAGTGCTGTGTTGGCAAAACGCTCGGCGAGTTCCGCGGTGTAGGCGCTGGTGTCGAGCCCGGCATTCTTGGGCAGTGTCGGGATGGCCTCGGCCCAGAGCGCATCGACGAAGGCTCTTATCGCCGGATCGGCGAAGGCGCGGTCGACCGTGGCGTGCCCGGTGAGCAGACCGAGGTAGGCGATGGCCGAATGCGAGCCGTTGAGCAGCCTGAGCTTCATGTCCTCGAAGGGCCTGACGTCGTCGACCATGGTGACGCCGAACAGTTCCCAGGCCGGACGGCCCTGCGGAAAATTGTCCTCGATCACCCATTGGCAGAACGGCTCGGTCATGACCGGCCAAGCGTCGTTGAGCCCGAGCTCGACAGCAATCCGCGCCCGGTCGGCATCGGTGGTTGCCGGCACGATGCGATCGACCATGCTGGAGGGAAACGCGACCTGGTCGGCGATGTGGCTGGCCAGGCCGCTATCGGCCTTCGCTGCGGGCCTGGCATCGCGCAATTGGGCGAATTCGATCAGCAGCCGGTGCAGCGTGGCACCGTTGGCCGGCAGGTTGTCGCAGCACAGCACGGTGAAGGGCGGCGTGCCGGCGGCCTGTCGCCGGGCAAGCGACTCGGCGAGAAAGCCATGCGCTGTCATCGGCATTTGCGGATTTGCCAAATCGTGGACGATGTCGGGATGAGCGGTGTCCAGCCCGCCGCTGGCGGACCTGAGATAGGCTTTTTCGGTGATGGTCAGCGTCACGATGCGGGTGCGCGGATCGGTCAGCGCGGCGAGCACCGCGCCCGGGCCTTCCAGCGCCACCAGCATCGAACCGATTGAGCCTATGACGCGAAGCTTTTCCGCGCCGCTGCTCCTGATTGCCAGCGTGTAGAGCCCGTCCTGCGGCGATAGCGCATCGCGTGTGTCGGCGCTGCGCAGCGATACGCCGACGATGCCCCAATCGGTCTCGCCCGCTGCCAGGCAGTCGTCGACATAGGCGGCCTGATGGGCGCGATGGAAGGCGCCGACGCCGAGATGCACGATGCCCGGGACGACGCGGCTGCGATCATACGAAGGCGTCGCGACCGAAGCCGGCAAGGCGTGTGCCGTCTCGCCGGAGAGGCGTCTGGTCGTCGTGGCGTGGCTGGTCTGGTCGGACGGCATGAAATCGCCTCGGGGATGGTTGGCAAGCGGCGTAACATCCGATTTCTTGCCACACAATGGCTAGAAAAGTCATCATACAACAATCTAATTTTTGTATGTTGACATTATTTCTTGTCGACGCTACCGATAGCGGCCCTGGGAGGATCGTCGTGGCACTGACCAATGCGGATTTGCTGTTTCCCGCCGAGGCGCATCCGCGCTCGATCGCCCGCGATCTCTATGCCGGGATCGAGGACCTGCCCCTCGTCAGCCCGCACGGCCACACCGATCCGCGCTGGTATGCGCTGAACGAGCCGTTCCCGGATCCGGCGCAATTGCTCATCGTGCCGGACCACTACATTTTTCGCATGCTGTTCAGCCAGGGCGTCCGCCTCGAGGATCTCGGCGTAGCGACCCTGGACGGCGCACCGGTGGAGACCGACGGCAGGGCGATCTGGCGGCGCTTTGCCGAAAACTACTTCCTCTTCCGTGGCACCCCGACCCGGCTGTGGTTCGACCATGTGCTGGCGCATCTGTTCGGCATCGACGAACCGCTGAATGCCAGCACTGCCGACCGCCACTACGACACCATCGCGACGCTGCTGCAGTGGGAGAATTTCCGCCCGCGTGCGCTGTTCGAGCGCTTCAACATCGAGGTCATCGCGACGACGGAAGGCGCGCTCGACGATCTCAAATGGCACCAGATGATCCGCGACAGCGGCTGGGAAGGCAAGGTCGTCACCGCCTACCGGCCGGATGCCGTCGTCGATCCCGACTCCGAGGGTTTTTCCGCCAATCTCGATCGGCTCGGCGAGATCACCGGCTGCGACACCGGCAGCTGGGCCGGCTATCTCGATGCGCACCGCCAGCGGCGTGCTTTCTTCAAAAGCTTTGGCGCGACCTCGTCCGATCACGGCCATCCGACGGCCGAGACCGCCAACCTTTCCGATGCCGCTGCCGAAGAGCTGTTCAATCGTGTGCGCCACGGTTCGGACGATGAGCGCGAAAAGCGACTGTTCCGCGCCCAGATGCTGACCGAAATGGCCAAGATGAGCCGGGATGACGGGCTTGTGCTGCAGATCCATCCAGGGTCCTGGCGCAACCATTCGCCTTCCATTTTCCAGAAATTCGGCCGCGACAAGGGTTTCGATATACCGACCCGAACCGACTATGTGGCGGCGCTGAAGCCACTGCTCGACTGCGTCGGCCTGGAACCGGATCTCACGATCATCCTCTTCACCCTCGACGAGACGAGCTATGCGCGCGAACTGGCGCCGCTCGCCGGGACCTATCCGGCGCTGAAGCTCGGGCCGGCCTGGTGGTTCCACGACAGCCCGGAAGGCATGCGGCGCTTCCGCGAGATGACCACCGAGACGGCCGGCTTCTACAACACCGTCGGCTTCAACGACGACACCCGTGCCTTTCCATCGATACCTGCGCGTCATGATGTGGCGCGTCGGGTCGACTGCGCGTTCCTGGCGCGGCTCGTCGCCGAGCACCGGTTGCGCGAGGACGAGGCGCACGAGCTGGCGCGGGAGCTTGCCTACACGCTTGCGAAGAAGGCGTACCGGCTCTGAACCGGTCGCTTTGGTTTCATAAAGGGAGGAAGTCATGTTGCATTTTTCAAAATTGACGGCGGCCACGTTCGCTTTCGGCTCGCTGCTGGTCGGCATTGCCAACGCCGATACCGTGCTGCGCTCGGCCGACACGCACCCCGACGGCTATCCGACGGTCGAGGCGGTCAAATACATGGGCGACCTGATCAAGCAGCGCACCAATGGCCGCTATTCGGTCGAGGTCTATCACTCGGCGCAGCTCGGCGAGGAGAAGGACACGATCGAGCAGACGCAGACCGGCGTCATCGACCTCAACCGTGTCTCGATGGGGCCGTTCAACGGCATCGTTCCGGAAACCGCGGTGCCGTCGCTGCCCTATATGTTCCGCTCGGTCGAGCAGATGCGCCACGTCATGGACGGACCGGTCGGCGACGATATCCTGAAAGCCTTCGAGGCGCATGACCTCGTCGGTCTCGCCTTCTACGATTCCGGCGCGCGTTCCTTCTACAACACCAAGAAGGACATCACCTCGATCGCCGATCTCAAGGGCATGAAGTTCCGCGTCATCCAGTCGGACGTGTTCGTCGACATGGTCAATGCGCTGGGCGCCAACGCCACGCCAATGGCCTATGGCGAGGTCTATTCGGCGCTCGAGACCGGCGTCATCGACGGCGCCGAGAACAACTGGCCGAGCTTCGAATCCGCAAAGCACTATGAGGTCGCCAAGCACTACACCACCGACCAGCACCAGATCGTTCCGGAAGTGCTGGTGATGTCAAAGGCAAGCTGGGACAAGCTCACGCCGGAAGACCAGGCGATCGTCCGGCAGGCGGCCAAGGACAGCGTCGTCAAGATGCGCGAACTGTGGGACGCGCAGGAGAAGAAGTCGCGCGATCTCGTCGAGAAGGCCGGCGTCAAGGTCAGCGAGATCGACAAGCAGCCGCTGATCGATGCCATGAAGCCGGTCTATGACAAGTATCTGTCGACACCCGAGCTGAAGGACCTCGCCGCCCGTATCCAGGCAACCAAGTAGGCCGGTTGCGGGGCCGGGTTTTGCGCCCGCCCCGCGCCATTCCCAGCAAGGATCGGAGGACCGGATGGCGACAGGATCGGTAAAAAGCGAGACGCAGCCGATGGCGCGCGTCAGCGCCGTTCTTTCCAGGATTTGCGATGGCGCGCTCTATCTGGCGGGCATCGGCATGGTCGCCATGACCGCGCTCGTCGCCTACCAGGTGTTCTCCCGTTTCGTGCTCAATTCGTCGCCGAGCTGGACCGAAACCAGCGCCATCATGCTGATGAACTGGTTCATCTTCCTCGGTGCCGCGGTCGGCGTGCGGGAGAACTACCATATGGGGTTCGACGTGCTGCTCTATGTCCTGCCGAAGGGCAGCAAAGGCGCGCTGCGCATGCTTTCCGACCTGATCGCGCTCGGCTTCGGCTTCGGCATGGTCTGGTACGGCTGCAAGCTGGTCGGCCTGACCTGGCACACCATCATCCCAGCGCTCGAACTGCCCGGCGGCTTCGACTATCTGCCGCTGGTCGCCGGCGGCGTGCTGATCTGCCTCTTCTCGGCGGAGCGCATTGCACAGCGCTGGTCAGGCTTGGATATCGACAAGGATATCAATCTCGAAGACGTGCCGGAAATGCCGGTGGTTCAGGAGGCCTGAATGGAACTCTGGATCCTGTTTGGCGTCTTCACGCTGTTGATGTTTGCCGGCACGCCGATCGCGTTCTGCCTCGGCGCTGCGTCCTTCGGCACCGTGCTCTATCTCGGTCTGCCGCCGCTGGTGGTGTTCCAGCAGCTGAAGTCTGGCATGTCAGCGTTTTCGCTGATGGCCATCCCGTTCTTCATCTTCGCCGGCGATCTGATGGTGCGCGGCGGCATCGCGCAGCGCATCGTCTCCTTTGCCGGCTCACTGGTTGGCCATGTCAGGGGTGGGCTCGGCCAGGTCAACATCATCGCCGCCACGCTGTTCGGCGGCATCTCGGGTTCGGCCGTGGCGGAAGCGGCGGCGGTCGGCGGGCTGATGATCCCGCAAATGAAGGCACGCGGCTATGGCGCGGACTATGCCGTCAACGTCACCTCGATGGCGGCGTTGATCGCGCTCCTGTTGCCGCCGTCGCAGAACATGATCATCTATTCGATCGCCGGCGGCGGCAAGATCTCGATCGCCGACCTGTTCACCGCCGGCATCCTGCCCGGCCTTCTGTTCGCGGCGTCGCTGATGGTCACCGCCTATTTCGTCGCCCGTAGCCGCGGCTACCCGGTCGAACAGTTCCCCGGCCTCGCACGCGTCGGCCAGCTGGCTGTCATCGCCGTTCCCGGACTTCTTTTGATCGGCATCATCTTCGGCGGTGTCCGCTCGGGTATTTTCACGGCGACCGAAAGCTCCTGCATCGCCATCCTCTATGCCTTGCTGGTCACCGTCTTCGTTTATCGCTCGATGGCCTGGAGCGACTTCGTCCATGCCACCAAGGGCGCCGTGCGCACCACGTCGATGGTGCTGCTGATCATCGGCACGGCGGCCTCGTTCAGCTGGCTGATGGCCTATCTCAAGGTGCCTGTGCTGCTGATCGCCGGCATGAACGCCATCTCCACCGACCCGCTGGTCGTGCTCTTGCTGCTCAACGTCCTGATGCTGCTGCTCGGCACCTTCATGGACATGGGGCCGATGATCATCATCTGCACGCCGATCTTCCTGCCGCTGGTCACGCATTATGGCGTCGACCCGGTGCATTTCGGCGTCATCACCATCCTCAACCTCGGTATCGGGCTGAACACCCCACCGGTCGGCACGGTGCAGTTCGTCGCTTGCGCGGTCGGCAAGATCACGGTGTGGGAGGCGATGCGCTCGATCTGGCCGTTCTATGGTGCGAGCCTCGTGGTTCTCGGGCTTGTGACCTATATTCCGGCCATCTCGCTCTGGTTGCCGAGCGTGTTCAAATAGGGGGCGACATGGCATCGGATACCACAACCGACCTCAGGGTCGAGAGAAAACCGAAACTGTCGGAGACCGTGGTCGCGGCGATCCGCAAGCAGCTGCAGGCGGGTGAAATCCTGCCCGGCCACAAACTGCCGACCGAGGGCCAGCTGACCGAAACCTTCGGCGTCAGCCGTACCGTCATCCGCGAGGCGCTGGCCAAGCTTGCCGCCGACGGCCTGGTCGAGCCGCGCCAGGGTGCCGGCGTCTTCGTCACCGAGCACATCTCGACGATGTTCGGCGCGCTGGCCGCCGACATGGGCAGCAAGGATTCGATCGCGCTCAACGTGCTCGAGGTGCGGCTGGCGATCGAGATCGAGTCGGCCGGACTCGCCGCCATCCGCCGCAACGCCGCGCAGGAGGCGGCGATCCAGGAGGCCTTCTTCGAATTCGAACGGCTGCTGCTCGCCTCAGAGCCGACCGGTCCTGCCGACCTCGCCTTCCACCGCGCCATCGCCAGCGCCACCAACAACCCGTTCTATGTCGAGATGCTCGACGTGCTCGGCCGGCGCGCCATTCCGTGCGACGTGACCTCGCCCTGGTCGACCGAGCTGGTGCAATCCGACACATACCAGCGTGGGCTGCAGCGCGAGCATCTGGTGATCCTCAACGCGATTACATCAGGCGATGCCGAAGCCGCGCGCGAGGCAATGCGCGCACACCTGACCGCCAGCCAGCAGCGTTATCGCGAACGCCTGCATGCAAGGCAGGTTTTCTATACCAGCTCGGTCAAGGCCGCTGCCGGCGAATGACCCATCTCAAGTCAGGACAGCAATGAGCCAGAGCCATACCGACTACACATCGCGCTTTGCCATCGACCCGGTCGCTGCCGCAGCGATGGGGACTGACGAACTGCGCCATAATTTCCACATTGAACACCTTTTCCAGCCCGGCCGCATCAGCCTGACATACACCCACTATGACCGCATGATCGTCGGCGGCGCCGTGCCGGTGGCGACGCCGCTGCCGCTGGAGGCGATCAAGCCGACCGGGACCAAGGATTTTCTCGATCGCCGCGAGCTGATCGCCGTCAATATCGGTGGCGCAGGCATCATCAAGGCCGGCGGCCAGTCCTATGAGTTGCAGGCGCGCGACATGCTCTATCTCGGCATGAGCAGCAAGGACGTGTCATTCGCCTCGGCGGACAAAGCCCTGCCGGCCAAATTCTATCTGCTCAGCGCGCCGGCGCATCAGGCTTGGCCGAGCCGGCTGATCCGCATCGGCGATGCCAAGCGTCTCGATCTCGGCAGCAAGGATAGCTGCAACGAGCGCTCGATCTTCCAGTTCATCCATGCCGACGGCGCGAAAACCTGCCAGTTGGTCGTCGGCATGACGCAACTGGCGCCGGGTTCGGTGTGGAACACCATGCCGTGCCATGTGCATGACCGGCGCATGGAGGCCTATCTCTATTTCGACCTGGCCGAGACGGCGCGGGTCTTCCACTTCATGGGCGAGCCGGACGAGACACGCCATATCGTCATGGGCAATGAGGAGGCGGTGCTGTCGCCGGGCTGGTCAATCCATTCAGGCGCCGGCACCTCGAACTACGCCTTCATCTGGGCGATGGCCGGCGACAATGTCGACTATACCGATGTCGACCTGGTAGCGTTGGGCGAATTGCGGTGAGCGATCTCTCCGTTTTCAGCCTGGCCGGCAAGCGCATTCTCGTCACCGGCGCCAACACCGGCATCGGCCAGGGCATTGCCGTCTCGATCGCGCGGGCCGGCGGCGCGGTGATTGGCGTTGGGCGTTCCTCGATGGACGATACGGCAAGCAAGGTCGCCGCCGTTGGCGGGCAATTCGGAGCGGTGAGCGCCGACCTTGCCGATACGGCCGCCGCCGGCCCGATGCTGGACCGCGTCTGGGACGAAAGCGGGCCGCTCGACGGACTGGTCAACAATGCCGGCATCATCCGCCGCGCCGATGCCGTCGATCTCAGCGAGACCGACTGGGACGACGTCATGGACGTCAATCTGAAGACGGTTTTCCTGCTCTCCCAATCTTTCGCCAGGCATGTGCTTGCCGGCGGGCGCCAGGGCAAGATTGTCAACATCGCCTCGGTGCTGAGTTTCCAGGGCGGCATCCGCGTCGCATCCTACACCGCATCGAAGCATGGCGTGCTCGGCATCACCCGGCTGCTCGCCTGCGAATGGGCGGCAAAGGGCATCAACGTCAACGCCATAGCGCCCGGCTATATCGAGACCAACAACACGCAGGCGCTGCGTGCCGATCCCGATCGCAGTGCCGCCATCCTGGGGCGTATCCCGGCCGGCCGCTGGGGCGAGCCGGGCGACATCGGCGACGCCGCCGTCTTCCTGCTCGCGCCGGCGTCGAACTACATGCATGGCGCGGTGGTGCCGGTGGATGGCGGCTGGCTGGCGCGATGAGGGGATGGCGATGACTGAGCCGAAGATTTTCGCGCATGCGGGCGAGGGTGCCTGGACGCCGACGCCGGACCGCAACAGGCGGCGTGTTCTTCTGCACACCGATGAGCTGATGATGGTCGAATTCGGTTTCGACAAGGGTGGCGTCGGCGCCCTGCATTCGCACCCGCATGTCCAGGCAAGCTACGTCGCAGAGGGCCGCTTCGAGGTGACCATCGACGGCCGGATCGAAATCATCGCGGCCGGCGGCAGCTTCATCGTGCCGTCCGGCCTGGTGCACGGCGTCAAGGCGCTGGAAGCGGGGCGGCTGGTCGACAGCTTTACGCCGCACCGGGCCGATTTTCTTGCCTAGAGCGGTTCACCGTTTCACGGAAACGCCGCCCCGCTCTATCTCTTCGTTTTGAAGCAATTCCTGACGGAAAACCGTTTCACACTTTTCCTGGAATTGCTCTGGCCGAGGACTTGCCTAGCCAAGGCTGGGAGATCGAGCGTCGGGACTGACCCGCGCCCCGAAGAGGCGCGGGTTGTTGCCTGGGCGCTTGTGGCGCCG
Source organism: Mesorhizobium bavaricum (assembly GCF_056781655.1). NCBI lineage: Bacteria > Pseudomonadati > Pseudomonadota > Alphaproteobacteria > Hyphomicrobiales > Phyllobacteriaceae > Mesorhizobium > Mesorhizobium bavaricum. The sequence continues at coordinate 1,495,336 of NZ_CM165566.1, forward strand.
CGGTACTCAAGACATGACCGCAGGATGTGAAGCCTGCCCCATCATGGTGAACATAGGCTTAACGCGCCGTACAACCGACGGCTGTCCACTGTCAGGTGATATGCCGAAGCAGGCTGAAAAGCCGCTCGAACGTCTTGCCGTAGGGCGGGCGCAGCAAGCCTCCCGCGCTCAGCCGCGACTGCAGGAAAACCGGCTTCTCCTTGCTGAAGGTGCGGAAACCCCATTCGCCGTGATAGGCGCCCATGCCGCTGGCGCCGACGCCGCCGAAGGGCTGGTTCTCCTGCACCAGATGCAGCATGCAATCGTTGATGGTGACTCCACCGGCGATCGTCTCGCGCAGGATGCGCTGACGGTTGCCGCTGTCGCGACCGAACCAGTAGAGCGCCAGCGGACGGTCCGCCCGGTTCACATGGTCGATCGCCTCGTCGACGCTGGCATATTCGACGATCGGGAGCACTGGGCCAAAAATCTCTTCGCGCATCAGCCGCAGGTTCGGGCCGGCATTGCGGACCAGGGTCGGCAGCAACTTCCGGCTGGTGGCGCCGAACTCTTCATCGGCCGGATTGACCTCGACGATGACGGCACCGGCATCGCGGGCTTCCGTGATCATGTCGCGCAGGCGCTGATAATGCCGGTCGCTGATGATGGCGGTATAGTCGGGGTTGCCGCGCAGGGTCGGGTAGAGCCGCGCTATCGCGGTTGCGAGCTTCGCGGCGACGGTGCCTGCCTGTCCCTGCGGCACCAGCAGATAGTCCGGCGCGATGCAGGTCTGCCCGGCATTCAACAGCTTGCCATAGGCGATGCTGGATGCCGCCGCATCGAGGTCGCAGGATGGATCGAGGATTGCCGGCGACTTGCCGCCGAGTTCGAGCGTGACCGGGGTCAGGTTGGCGGCCGCGGCGATCGCCACCTGGCGGCCGACCGCGGTCGAGCCGGTGAAAAGCAGGTGATCGAAAGGCATCGACACGAAGGCCTTTCCCATCTCAGCATCGCCGGTGATGACGCTGAGCTCATCGGGTGCGAAATGCTCGCCCGCCAGTTGCGCCAGCAAAGCGGAAAAAGCCGGCGTCAGTTCGGACGGTTTGACGAGCACGCGATTGCCGGCGGCAAGCGCCGCGGTCACCGGCGCGACGGCGAGCTGGAAGGGGTAGTTCCAGGGCGACACGATCCCGACGACACCGAGCGGCTGCGGAACGAGACGATTTCTGCCGGGCAGGAACGGCATGGTGGTGGCAACGCGGCGCTCGCGCATCCAGCCCCTGAGATGGGACAGCGCGTGGCGGATGCCAGCGCGCACGACAAACAGTTCCGCAAGGCGCGTCTCGTGCGCAGAGCGGCCGCCAAAGTCGGCGTCGATCGCCGCGCAGATGTCGGCCTCATGCCGCTCGGTCAATGCCAGCAGGCGCTTCAGTCGGTCCATGCGGACGCCAATGTCCGGGAAAGGCTGCGCCTCGAAGGCGGCGCGCTGCAACTGGAATCGCTCGCCGAGAGCATCCTGTCTGGTCTGCAGCATCGCGCCCTCCCTGGCCTGTCGACAAGCTTACATCGCAGCGCGCGAAGGAATCCAGCGGGGGTGCGGGTGTCGCAAGGGAAAGCGCGGCCTCTGTCTCCAGGATGGGCCCCATCGCCGCCATGGCGCAGCCCGACGATGTCAACAGCCGCATCATCGGGTTCCTGCAAAGGGGCGTTGTGGTTGGATGACGGCTGCGCTACTCCAAAGCGCCACGCGGAGAGTCGTTTTGATCGGTTTCCATATCCTCTCCAATCCCCGAAAAATCCAATCCAGCCCGGTGTCCGACTGATGCAGGCACAGGCAGCGAGCATTCGCGCCGAAGATCCCAAGCGGCGCGTCCTGAAGGACGTGTTCGGCTTTGACGATTTTCGTCCCGGCCAGGCCGACGTCATGGATGCGCTGCTGGCCGGGCGCCATGTGCTGGCTGTCATGCCGACGGGCGCGGGCAAGTCGCTCTGCTACCAGGTCCCGGCGCTGGTTCTGGGCGGGCTGACCATCGTCGTTTCGCCGCTGGTGGCGCTGATGCAGGACCAGGTCGCCGCCTTGCGGCTTGCCGGCGTCGCCGCCGATACGATCAATTCCTCGATCGACCGCGAGGCCAATGTCGCCGCCTGGCGCCGCGTCGCGGCGGGCCAGACGCGCCTGCTCTATCTCGCGCCGGAGCGGCTGATGACCGAGCGGATGCTCGACGCGCTGGCCAGGCTCGACGTCAGCCTGATTGCTGTCGACGAGGCGCATTGCATCTCGCAATGGGGACCGGCGTTCCGACGCGAATATGAAGATTTGTCGCGGCTGCGCGGCATCTTCCCCAACGTGCCGATCATCGCGCTCACGGCGACGGCGGACGAGAGCACGCGCACCGACATCGAGGCGCGGCTGTTCGCCGAGCGCGTCGAAACCCTGGTGCTGGGGTTCGACCGGCCGAACATCAAGCTCGGCATCGAGGCCAAGCAGGACAGCAAGCGGCAGCTGCTGAGCTTCGTCGAGCGTCACCCCGGCCGCAGCGGTATCGTCTATTGCCTGTCGCGCAAGAAGACGGAAGAGATGGCGGCCTTCCTCGAGAAGAACGGCGTCACCGCGCTCGCCTACCATGCCGGCATGAGCAAGGAGGCGCGTGACGCCAACCAGAACAGCTTCATGACCCTGTCCGGCGTCGTCATGGTGGCGACCATCGCCTTCGGCATGGGCATCGACAAGCCTGACGTCGCCTATGTCTTCCACACCGATCTGCCGGGCAGCCTGGAGGCGTACTATCAGGAAATCGGCCGCGCCGGCCGCGACGGGCGGCCGGCCGAGGCGCATATGCTGTTTGGCCTTGGCGATATCCGCATGCGGCGGCTGTTCATCGACGACGAGGATGCGCCGCCGGAGCACAAAAGGCGTTCGCATGGCCGGCTCGACACGCTGATCGGCTATTGCGAGACGGCGCAGTGCCGCCGCCAGGTGCTGCTTGGCTATTTCGGCGAGGAAGCCTCGCCTTGCGGCAATTGCGACACCTGCCTCGACCAGGCGCCGCGCGCCGATGGCGGAGCGGAGGCGCGCATCATCCTGTCGGCGGTGGCGCAGAGCGGAGAACGCTTCGGTGCCGGCCATGTCATCGACATTCTGCTTGGTCATGAAACCGAGAAGGTGCTGGCCAGGAACCACCAGCGGCTCGCCAGCTTCGGCAGCGGGGTGGCGCACAAGAAGGATGTTTGGCTGTCGCTGATCCGGCAGCTCGTCGCGGGCGGTTTCCTGGCACCGGATCCGGGCGGCCATGGCGGCCTCGCCATCGCCGAAAAGGGCCATGCGCTTGGCCGTGGCGAGATGCCGTTCCACTACCGCGTCGAGACGCGCAGCCGCTCCTTGCGCGGCAAGATGCGTTCCGCCCAGGCCGCGGATACCGAAGGCGTCGATGCTTCGCTGCTGGCCGCGCTCAAGGCACTGCGGCTGCGGCTTGCCAAGGAGCGCCAGGTGCCGGCCTATGTGGTGTTCTCCGATCGCACGCTGATCGACATGGCCGAACGCTGCCCGCGCGATCTCGACGCCTTGGCCGAAGTGAATGGCGTCGGTGCGGCGAAGCTCAAGGAGTTTGGCCAGGTTTTTCTCGCCGCGATCGCGGGGCATCAATCGGATGGCTCGGCCTGAAGGCATACGCTGAAGATCGTTGGGCTCCGGCGCTGGAAACTGGGGGGCCGAGAGCAGTGAAGATGGGAACGACGTCTACGCCATAGCTCCCTAATTCCACGCTACTGCTCTCTCTGTTTTGTCGCTCGCGTTGCAAGGGGCGCTTGACGACCATCCTACCAGAAGGTAGGTTAAGTCATGAGCAACCTATCCACCACCTCTGATGACATCCTGGCCTGTGCGCGTTCTCTGATCGTCGCTGGCGGCTACAACGGTTTCAGTTATGCCGACATCGCTGATGTGGTCGGGATTCGTAAGGCGAGCATCCATCACCATTTCCCGAGCAAGGTGGATCTGGTCCGAACGCTGGTTGCGCGGTACCGGGAAGAAGCTGAAACGGGGATGGCGAATCTCGAACTCCAAGTATCCGATCCGCTCGAACAGCTTCGGTTCTACGCTGGGTATTGGGAAGCCTGCATCGCGGACGCCAGCGCTCCGTTTTGTGTCTGCGCCCTGCTGGCAAGCCAACTCCCCGTTCTGCCCGAGGAAGTTGGCCTGGAGGTCCGGGCGCATTTCCGCTCCCTGTCAGCGTGGCTGACATCCGTGCTGGAGCGCGGCGCGCGGCACGGCCAACTTCAACTGATGAGTACTCCTCGTGCCGAGGCCGAAGCGTTCATGGCGACGGTTCACGGCGCGATGCTTTCGGCGCGGGCCTATGGCGATCCGAAGATGTTCAGCATCGTGACAGGCCCGCTCTTGCAGCGACTCGCTCCGGCTTCCCTCCAGATACGGTCCTAGATCTCAAACAACCATAGCCGCAATCGCTCGGCGACGTTCGTCGAGAGCCCCTACCTACTAGTTGAAAGGACAATTCAATGACGGTTCACAGTGGCGATTTTTCTCGCGCCAGCCAGGAACAATGGCTCAAGCTCTATTACTTCGCTCGGACGGCGTTCTCGGCTGCCTGGGTGGCGGCTGCCTTCACGGTGGGACAGCATTCCTGGGTGATCGCGGCGGCCTTACTGGTGGCTTATCCTGCATGGGATGCGCTTGCCAATTTTGTCGACGCATCGCGCAGCGGAGGATTGGGACAGAATCGAACGCAGACTATCAACGTCGTGGTTAGTGTGGCGACAATGCTCGCGGTGGCTCTCGCGCTGAAGATGAGCATGAATTGGGTGCTCGGAGTATTCGGCGTATGGGCGATCCTGTCCGGCGTGCTTCAACTCGGCACCGCAATCCGCCGTTGGAGGAGTTATGGTGCGCAATGGGCGATGATCCTGAGCGGAGGGCAGTCAGCGCTGGCAGGTACGTTTTTCATCGTGCAGGCGCGGATGCCGATGCCGCCATCCATCACCAACGTGGCTGGCTATGCCGCGGTAGGCGCCTTCTACTTCCTGGTTTCGGCGGTGTGGCTGAGCGTGAGCCAATCGCGGCGGAAGGCTGCATAGACCCGCCGTCATCGGCTCGACAGCCCAGATCATCTAGGCGCGGCAAGACCGCGGCGGGACTGGGGGTCCAAGAGCAACCTGATCCGACCTTGGTGGCGATCTCTAGCTCTGGCGTAAAATTGGATACCCTGAACGCGCCCGGTTTTGTTCCGAAATGGCGGAGAGGGAGGGATTCGAACCCCCGATGGGCTTGCACCCATGCCGCATTTCGAGTGCGGTGCATTCGACCACTCTGCCACCTCTCCGCGGTCATGGTCGGCCGTTGCCGGCGCGGCGCACTAGATAACGGCTGAACGGGCAGGTTACAAGGCCAATCCGTGAGTTATTTGGCTTGCCTGACAAGCGATGGATTCGTGGCGGTTCTGGTGCAGCGGGAGGCAGGCGGATTTCCCCGCCAGCCGCGCATCCTCGCCTGCAGACAACGGCAATGCCGTCCGGTCTTGTTGACACGGCTGGCTCGCACCCGCCAATAACAGTCTCGGCAACGGCCTCGCCTTGACACGCACTCAACCTTCGGTTAGGGACAGCGCGCAATCGGCGTGGAGGGTTCTTCCGCGCCGCTTGTTTTTTGAACCCGCAGACTGACAAAAAGACGGCCGAACCGCCAGAGGCGGTTCATCAAGGCCGACCGAACAGCGAAAGGCAAAAAATGTTCGCAGTCATTAAAACGGGTGGCAAGCAGTATCGCGTTGCCGCCAACGATCTCCTGAAGATCGAAAAAGTCGAAGCCAATGTCGGCGATATGGTCGAGATCGGCCACGTTCTCGCGCATGGAGAGGGCGAGAATGTCACGTTCGGCGCGCCGTTCGTCGATGGCGCGGTGGTCACCGCCGAAGTCGTCGAACAGGGCAAGAACCGCACCGTCATCGCTTTCAAGAAGCGCCGCCGGCAGAATTCGCGCCGCAAGATCGGCCATCGCCAGCTTTTGACCACCGTGCGGATCTCCGAGATCCTGCTGGGTGGTGCCAAGCCGACGAAGACGGCAGCGGTCAAGGCGCCGAAGAAGGAAGCCAAGGCAGAGGCCGTGACTGAAGCGAAGGCGGAAGCCGCGCCGAAGAAGGAGCCCAAGGCGAAGGCAGCCGAGACCGCGGCAGCGCCGCTGTTCAAGGCGCCGAAGGGCGAGCCGGACGACCTGACCGTGATCAAGGGCATCGGCCCGGTCGCAGCCAAGGACCTCGCCGAGCAGGGCATCATCACCTTCGCGCAGCTCGCCAAGCTGACCGACAAGGATGTCGCCAAGATCGACGAGCACATGCCCTTCAGCGCCGACCAGATCAAGGACTGGCGCGAGCAGGCCAAGGAATTGGCGGCGAAGTAATTTTCTGGCGATCAGGTCGCCGGATCGGACTTGAAACGGAACGCGAACGCGTTCATAAGGCCTTTTAGGCGCCTTGCGGCGCAACGGAGTTAGTTAGATGGCACACAAGAAAGCTGGCGGCTCGTCGCGCAACGGTCGCGACTCGCATTCCAAGCGTCTGGGCGTGAAGAAGTTCGGCGGCGAAGCCGTCATCCCGGGCAACATCATCATTCGTCAACGCGGCACCACGTGGCATCCCGGCGTCAATGTCGGCATGGGCACGGACCATACCCTTTTTGCGCTCGAGACCGGCGCCGTGACGTTCAACAAAAAGGCCAACGGCCGAACCTACGTATCGGTCAACCCGATTGCCAAAGCCGCGGAGTAGCCGGTTCCGCACTAGAACACCGGCGCCCCATCTCGGGAACCGGTGTCTGGCAAAGCCAGGAAAAGGATCAGGGGAGATGGGTTTCCATCTCCCCTTTTTCTTGGCCTGGAGGACTTTCAAATGGTTGCCGAAGCGGAAGATACCGACGACGAAAGTTACGCGATAGACTGCCCGGTCCTGGTCACCGAGCGGCTGGTGATGCGAGCGCCCCGCGAAGACGACATTCCGCAACTGGTCGAGCTTGCCGACAACCGTCATGTCGCCGAAATGCTGGCCCGCATGCCGCACCCCTATGGCGAGGCCGAGGGACGCGCCTTCCTTGCCATGGCGAAGTCGCGCCGTGCCGGCATCGCCTATGCCTTGACGCTGGCCGGCACCGACACCTTCGTCGGCTGTGCCGGTCTCAACACCACCGATCGCGGGCTGGAGCTCGGCTACTGGATCGGCGAGCCACACTGGAAGAAGGGCTATGCGACGGAAGCCGCCCACGCGCTGGTCGACCTCGCCTTCCAGAAGACGTCGATCCAGGTGCTGCATGCCTCGACACGGGTCATCAATCCGGCCTCGCGCCGGGTGATCCACAAGTGCGGCTTCCAGTATGCCGGCCAGGGCATGCTGAACTCGATCGTCGCCGGCCAGGTGCCGGTCGAGCGCTACCGGCTCGACAGGAAGACCTGGACCAGCCTCAGGAACTGGGTGCATTTTTGAGGTGTATCGATATTCAGGTGATGCCGGCCTGCGAATGGCGGTTTCCTGCGCTTCCGGTGCTCACGTACTTTAAGTACGCTCCGTTCCGGTTCTCGGAAGCCACCATTCTCGGCTCGGCCTGACCTGAATCTCGACGCACCTCGCGTCGCATCGAAATCACAGGTTTGAAAAAATCAGCCCAGTTCGACCCATACCGGCAGATGGTCCGAACCGACGGCCTGGCGATCGACCCACAGACGCTGCAGCGATCTGGCAAGCGAAGCGCTGGTGAAGACATAGTCGATGCGCTTGTGGCGGCTGGCATTGGCGGGCTGTTTGGGGTCGACCCAGCTGACCAGGTCGTCGCCGGTGACGTTGAGGCGCAAGGCGGCATCGACGGCAAAGTCGGCGGTCAGCGGCATGCCGAATTCATGGTCCGGCCGGCCGGCGAGTTCGACATATTCGGGCGATCCGGCCAGCATGTTGAAGTCGCCCATACCGACAAAGGCTTCGGGATGCGGCAATTCCGGCAGGCCGATCTCGGCGACGCCGGACAAGGCGCCGCCTTCGAGCGCATAGTTCAACATGCGCTGGCGCAGGAACTGGATCTGGCTGGCACGTTCGACCGGGCTGCGGTGATCGAGATGGATGGAATAGAAGCGGATGAAACCCAACGGCGTCTCGATCAGCGCTTCCAGCGCGCCGCGCTGGAAGTTCATCATCTCGAAGCTGCGGCTGCGCGGCAAAAGCAGGTTGCGCGACAGATGAATGGGCGTCTTCGACAGCACCATATTGCCGAGCTGGAAGGTCGTGGTGATGGCGCGGCCATTCTCGATGCGCGAGCCGATGTTGGCTTCGAAATTGCTGCCATAGACGGCGAAATAGTCGGGCAGCGCCTCGCCGATCTCGGCGACCATGTCGCGGCCGCCGTTCCTGGGGTTGTTGCGGGTCACCTCCTGCAGCGCGATCACGTCGGCGCCGCGCACGGCGTCGGTGATGCGCTCGACATTGTACTGCCCATCAAGGCCGATGCCGTACTGGATGTTGTAGGTTACAAGCTTCATTCCGGCATCTCCGGCCGATCCCTCGCGGCCATTGTCACAAAACGGCCTCGCCCTTCGCCGCGCCTTGGTTTAGAGCAAAGCCGAAGGTTTAGAGCAATGCCGCAAAGCCACTAGCAGAAACTCCACAAGCCCATGAAATTTCTCGATCAAGCCAAAGTCTACATACGCTCCGGCGACGGCGGTGCCGGTTCGGTGTCGTTCCGACGTGAAAAATTCATCGAGTTCGGCGGACCGGACGGAGGTGATGGCGGCCGCGGTGGCGACGTCTGGCTGGAAGCGGTCAACGGGCTGAACACGTTGATCGACTATCGCTACCAGCAGCATTTCAAGGCCAAGACCGGTGTCCATGGCATGGGCCGCAACATGACCGGCGCCAAGGGCGCCGACGTCACGCTGAAAGTGCCGGCGGGAACGCAGGTCTTCGAAGAGGACAACGAAACGCTGATCTGCGACCTGACCGTGGTCGGCCAGCGCTTTCTGCTCGCCAAGGGCGGCAATGGCGGTTTCGGCAACCAGCATTTCAAGACCTCGACCAACCAGGCGCCGCGCCGGGCCAATCCCGGCCTGCCGGGCGAAGAGCTCAACATCTGGCTGCGGCTGAAGCTGATCGCCGATGCGGGGCTGGTCGGGTTGCCCAATGCCGGCAAGTCGACTTTCCTGGCCGCCGTTACCGCGGCCAAGCCGAAGATCGCCGATTATCCGTTCACGACGCTGCATCCCGGCCTCGGTGTTGCCCGCATCGATGCGCGCGAGTTCGTCATCGCCGACATTCCCGGCCTGATCGAAGGCGCGCATGAGGGCGTCGGCATCGGCGACCGTTTTCTCGGCCATGTCGAGCGCACGCGTGTGTTGCTGCATCTGGTCTCGGCGCAAGAGGAAAACCCGGGCAAGGCGTACAAGACCGTGCGCGCCGAACTCGATGCCTATGGCAATGGCCTGACCGACAAGGTCGAGATCGTGGCGCTTTCCCAGGTCGACACGCTCGACGCCGATGCGCGCAAGAAGAAGGTCGCCTCGCTGAAGCGCGCCGCCGGACGCGCACCGATGCTTTTGTCGGCGGTCACCGGCGAGGGCGTCGAAGCGGTGCTGCGGGCGCTGATGGCGGTGGTGGCCGAGGCGCGTGCGAAGATATCGGCCCCGATCGAGACGCGCTGGGACAAGTAGGGCCATGCAGTCGCTGAAGAGATACCGGCGCATCACCGTGAAGATCGGCTCGGCGCTGCTCGTCGACCGCACGACCGGCCTGAAGCGCGACTGGCTGGCCTCGCTGGCCGACGACATTGCGGTGCTCGCCCAGGGTGGCGCTGAAATCCTCGTCGTCTCGTCCGGCGCCATCGCGCTTGGCCGCACGATTCTCGGCCTCGGCAAGCGGGCCTTGAAGCTCGAGGAGAGCCAGGCGGCGGCGGCCGTCGGACAGATCGCGCTGGCCGGCGCCTGGTCGGATGCGCTCGGCAAGGGGGCGCTCAAGTCGGGCCAGATCCTGCTGACGCTCGGCGACACCGAGGAGCGCCGCCGCTACCTCAACGCGCGGGCGACGATCTCGACGCTGCTCAAGATGAAGGCGGTGCCGGTCATCAACGAGAACGACACGGTGGCGACCTCCGAAATCCGCTATGGCGACAATGACCGACTGGCCGCTCGCGTGGCGACGATGATGGGCGCCGACCTTTTGGTGCTGCTCTCCGACATCGACGGGCTCTACACCGCACCGCCGGCGCGTGACCCCAGCGCAAAGTTCATTCCGGTGGTCGACCGCATCACGCCCGACATCGAGGCGATGGCGGGAGCGGCCGCGTCCGAATTGTCGCGTGGCGGCATGCGGACAAAGCTCGATGCGGGCAAGATCGCGACCGCCGCCGGCACCGCAATGATCATCACGTCGGGCACGCGGCTGTCGCCGCTGATGGCGATCGAACGCGGCGAACGCGCCACCTTCTTCCGGCCGAGCAGCAATCCGGTCAAGGGCTACAAGACCTGGATCGCCGGCCAGCTCGAGCCTGCCGGCCGGCTGACGGTCGATGCCGGCGCGATCGGCGCACTGCTGTCGGGCAAGTCGCTGCTGCCGGCCGGCGTCAAGCTGGTCAGCGGCAATTTCTCGCGCGGCGATACGGTGGCGATCCTGTCGCCCGAGGGCCGCGAGATCGCGCGCGGGCTGGTTGCCTATGATGCCGCCGATGCCGTAAGGATCGCAGGCCTGAAGACGGCCGAGATCGAAACCGTGCTCGGCTACGAGGCGCGTTCGGCGATGATCCACCGTGACGACCTTGTGGTGAGCCATTCCGGTGACCAAGTACGGGCCGGTGACCAAGCGCTGGCCAGCAACCAAGTACGGGCTGGTGACGAAGTATCGAGCGGAGGATGAGCCATGCTGAAGCTGCATGAAAAATCCGGGGATGACACCGTGGCGCTGATGGCCGATATCGGCCGCCGCGCCCGCGCTGCCGCCCGACCGCTGGCCATCGCCACGACCGCCGCCAAGAACGCCGCACTTGTCGCCATGGCCGAAGCGATCGTCACCCGTGAGCAGGACATTCTCGACGCCAACGCCATCGATGTCTCGAATGGCCAAGAATCAGGGCTTTCCGCTTCCTTCATGGACCGGCTGAAGCTCAACCCGGCGCGCATCCGCGCCATGGCCGACGGTATCAGGGAAATCGCCGGACTGCGCGATCCGGTCGGCGACGTCATCGCCGCATGGGACCGGCCGAACGGCCTGCACATCGAGCGCGTGCGCACGCCGCTTGGCGTCGTCGGCGTCATCTATGAGAGCCGGCCGAACGTCACCGCGGATGCCGGCGCGCTCTGCCTCAAGGCGGGCAATCCGGTGATCCTGCGCGGCGGTTCGGATTCTCTCAATTCTTCGGCCGCCATCCATGCCTGCCTGGTCGAGGGATTGAAGGCCGCCGGCCTGCCCGAAGATGCCATCCAGCTGGTGCCGACCGCCGATCGCGCCGCTGTCGGCGAGATGCTGAAGGGGCTTGGCGGCACGCTCGACGTCATCATTCCGCGCGGCGGAAAAAGCCTTGTCGGGCGGGTGCAGAGCGAGGCGCGGGTGCCGGTGTTCGCCCATCTCGAAGGCATCTGCCATCTCTACATCGACCGCTCCGCCAAGCTCGACATGGCGCTGCAGATCGCCGTCAACGCCAAGATGCGGCGCACCGGCGTCTGCGGTGCCGCAGAGACGCTGCTGGTCGATCGTGCCGTTGCCTCGACGCATCTGGTGCCGATCCTCGACGCACTCCGCGCGGCCGGCTGCGAAATCCATGCCGATGCCGAGGTGCTGAAGGCATTCTTCGACGCCAAGCCTGCCACCGATCTCGACTGGGTGACGGAGTATCTCGACGCCATTATCGCGGTAAAGCTGGTCGACGGCGTCGACGGTGCGATCGACCATATCGAGACGTTCTCCTCGCATCACACCGAGGCGATCGTCGCCGAAGATGCGCGAGCCGTCGAAAAATTCTTCAACGAGATCGATTCGGCAATCCTGCTGCACAATGCCTCGACGCAATTCGCCGATGGCGGAGAATTCGGCATGGGCGCCGAGATCGGCATCGCCACCGGCAAGATGCATGCGCGCGGACCGGTCGGGGTCGAGCAATTGACCTCGTTCAAATACCGCGTGCGCGGGTCGGGACAGGTGAGGCCTTGAAAACTTGTCTTACCCTCCCCCGTGTGGGGAGGGTGGCGGGCACAGCGAGCCGGGTGGGGGAATAACGCTGAACTCTGCAACGCCCCCACCCCGCTCCGCTTCGCGGATCGACCCTCCCCACAAGGGGGAGGGCAAGGACCTCATTTCCTCCCACTATCTCAAAATGCCGCATGCCGAAAAAGGGCTGGCCGTCGGCCTGTTCGGCGGCTCGTTCAATCCGCCGCATGCCGGCCACGCCCTGGTCGCCGAGATTGCGCTCAGGCGCCTGGCGCTCGACCAGCTGTGGTGGATGGTGACGCCTGGCAATCCGCTGAAGAGCACGCGCGAACTGGCGCCGCTGGCCGAGCGACTGCAACTGTCCGAGCAGATCGCCAAAAACCCCAAGATCAAGGTCACCGCCTTCGAGGCGGCGCGTCACGTCCGCTACACCGCCGACACGCTGGCGCTGGTCAAGGCGCGCAATCCGGGCGTCGACTTCGTCTGGATCATGGGCGCCGACAGCTTGCGCGACTTCCATCGCTGGCAGCGCTGGCGCGAGATCGTCATGACCTTCCCGATCGCCGTCATCGACCGTCCAGGCGCGACGCTGTCGTTCCTGTCGTCGGTCGTCGCCAAGACCTTCGACTATGCCCGCGTCGACGAAGGCGATGCGCCAAGGCTCGCCCGCATGAAGGCGCCGGCCTGGACCTTCATCCACGGTCCGCGCTCGTCGCTGTCGTCGAGCGCGATCCGCAAACTGGCGAAGGGTTGAGCCGGCTCGCCTGGCGATGTCGCTTTTATCGCTTCCTTTGCCCGTTTCATGGGCAATTCTGAGCAGGCATGTCGATTCCCAGGAAAAACCGTACCGAAGCCGGGCAGGGCGATGAGCCCACGCCGCTGATCGCGATTGCCAGCGTCATCGCGTCGATGGCGCTGATCGCCGTCGGCAATGGGCTGATGTTTGCCTATATCCCGGTCCGGCTCGGCGCCGAGGGCTTCGATCCGACCTGGGCCGGGCTGATCATCACCGGACTTTCGGCCGGCGGCCTCGCCGGCTGTATCCTGACTGGACCGCTGGTGCGAAGGGTTGGCCATGCCCGCGCCTTCATGGTGCTGTCGGCGCTGATCGCACTGGCCAATGCCGCCGTCGGTGCCGGCCCGCATCCGCTGATTTGGATCGCGGCCCGCGCGCTCTACGGCTTTGCCATATGCGGCCTGTTCATCGTCGCGCAGAGCTGGCTGAACGATGCGGTTGCCAATGCCATCCGCGGCAGGGTGATGGCGTTCTTCTACGTTGCCTATGTCGCCGGGCTTGGTGTCGGCTATGCGACTCTGGCTCTTGTCGACATCAGAACCGCGGACGCGCCGCTGATCGGCATCGCCTTCACGGCGCTGTCGATCCTGCCCGTGGGGTTGACCAGGCTTGCTCAGCCGCCGGCACCGCAAGCGGCCTCGGTGGCGCTCGGCCGGGCCTGGCGGATTTCACCGGTCGGCGTTGCCGGCATGCTTGCAGTCGGTGGCCTGTCGATGTCGATCGCCGGCTTCGCGCCGATCCACGCCACGGCCAAGGGCTACAGCCAGGCAGACGTCGCCCTGCTGCTTTCGGCGATGCCGGTCGGCACGCTGATCCTGCAGATCCCGCTCGGCTGGATTTCCGACCGCACCGACCGCCGCTACGTGCTGATCGCCGCATCAGCGCTCGCCGCGGCGGCAGGGATGTTTGCGCTCGGTTTCGACGGCGGTGCGCTGGCGGCGCTGGTGGTGATCTACATCGTCTGGGACGGCGCCTCGGAATCGATCTATTCGCTGGCCAGCGCGCATGCCGCCGACCGCGCCGGCAAGGACGACATGGTGGCGCTGTCCAGTTCGCTGTTGTTCGCCTGGTCGCTTTCGGGCTTCATCGTGCCCGGCATCGTCACCGCGCTGTCGGCCGTCTTCGGGACGCAGGCCTTCATCTATGTGGCGATCGTCATCGCCTGCGCCTTCTGTCTGTTCGTGCTTTTGCGCGTGGTGACGACGCAGGCTGTTCCAGCCGCCGAAACCGGCAGTTTCGCGCCGATGACGGCGCAGGCGCCCTTGCCGGTCGAACTGGCCTTCGCGCCGGACGAGTAGGCCCGGCATCGGGGCAATTGAGCCCATCCCGGTGGGACCGGGATGGTTTGAGCATGATCTTCTTCGAAAACCGGTACCCACGCTTATTGCCGGCGGGCTTCCGGCGCCGGCGCTTCGGGTGGCGGCAGCGGGATCGATATGCCTTCTGCGTCGAATTCCTGCTTGGCGCGCTTGGTGAGGTCGGCCTGAGTGGCGAAGAAATCCGCCGACGATGTCCAGTAGCGCAGTGAAATCGAGACGGTACTTTCGCCAAGGGTCGCCACGAACGCGATCGGCCCCGGGTCGCGCTTGACCCGGCGCTCGGCGACCGCAATGGCAAGCAGCGCCTTCTGGGCGCGGTCGATGTCGTTCCAGGAGCCGATCGAGAGCGTAATGTCGCCGCGGCGCACGCCGTTGCGCGAAAAATTGCGCACCGGCTGGTTCCACAACGTCGAATTGGGCGCCAGGATGTAGACGCCGTCGGCGGCCCTGAGCCTGGTGGCGAAGAGGCCGATCTCCTCGATCGAGCCGGCAATCGAACCGACCTCGACGAATTCGCCGATGCGGAACGGCCGCAGCGCCAGAAGCATGATGCCTGCGGCAATGTTCTGCAGCGTGCCTTGCAGCGCCAGGCCGATGGCGAGACCGATGGCGCCGATCGCGGCGATGATCGACGCCGTCTGCACGCCGAACTGTCCGAGCACCATGATCGTGACGAGGATCAGGATGGCATAGCGGATGATCTTGGAGAAGAAATGCCGCAACGTCGCGTCGAAACCATGGATGTGGCCGAGGCCCGCGAAGATGGAACGCTCGGCAAGTCCGGCGACGATATAGCCGACTATCAAAAGGATGACGGCACCGATGGCCGAGAAGGCGTAGGAAACGATCAGCGTGCTGAGCTGCGCGAGGCCGGCCTGGACGGTCAGAAGGGCGTTTTGAGGGTCGATCGGCATGGGGAAAATCCGGTTGGTCGGTGAGCCGATAACCCATGCGGACGGCCATGGTTCCGATCTTTTCGCGCATGCGGCGGAACCGCGGGACCGACAATACGTTCGTGCGCGACAGGGCGCCGTCTTGAAACTGCAACGGAACTCTGCCTATCTAAGAGGCGTCACCTGTTTTTGTGGGTGATTTGGTTGTTCTTGCTGCGAAAGGAAATACACTGAGAACAGCACTGCGGAAGAAGGCCGATATCATGCCTTCGCCGGCCGGGATCAGCGTAAACGACGCCGTGTCCCGTGCCATCAAGACAGTCCTTGCCAGTCTGGAAGACTCCAAGGCCGAAAACATCGTCTCAATCGACATTCAGGGGAAATCGAGCCTCGGCGACTATATGGTCGTCGCGTCGGGTCGATCGCACCGTCATGTCTCGGCTGTCGCCGATCACCTGCTCAAGGCGCTCAAGGATGCCGGTCTCGGCACGGCGCGCGTCGAGGGGCTGGCAGGCGCCGACTGGGTCCTGATCGATTCGGGCGACATCATCGTCCATGTCTTCCGTCCCGAAGTCCGCGACTTCTACAATCTCGAAAAGATGTGGCAGGCGCCGGATCTCGAGGAAGAGACCCTCCACTAAGCCGTCTTTGTTTTGATGCATGTCATCGTCCCGAAACCGGTTCCCACTTTTGGGTGACATGCATTAGCGGCTTATAGGGGCGAGGATGAAGATATCAGTTCATGCCGTGGGCCGGATGAAAGCCGGCCCCGAGAAGCAGCTCGCCGACCGCTATTTCGAGCGCTTTGCCAAGAGCGGCCCGGCGGTGGGGCTCGAATTTGCCGGCGTGGCCGAAATTGCCGAGGGGCGCGCCCAGACCGCCAACGAGCGCCGGCGCGAGGAAGGCCAGAAGCTGCAGGGGCAGCTGCAGCCCGGCACCTCGCTATTCCTGCTTGACGAACGCGGCAAGAATTTTTCGTCCGAAGACTTCGCAGGCCGCATCGGCCAGCTGCGTGATGACGGCCGCAAGGCGCTGGTCATTGCCATTGGCGGTGCCGACGGGCACGATCAGCCGCTGCGCGATCAAGCCGAACTGGTGATGTCATTCGGATTGCTGACCTGGCCGCACCAACTGGTGCGCGTGATGCTGGGGGAGCAGTTATACCGGGCCGCGACCATCCTGTCCGGCCATCCCTATCATCGTTCGTAAACCGGTGAATTGGCGCGACACACACGGATTTCCGCCCCAATGCCGCACCAGACTACGCCAATTGACGGGGCCTCCGAACATGGTTGATTGTTCGTTAACGAAGCCACGCATAGAGTCGGGCTTCAATGTCTGAAGACTGGAAATCAAGGACGAGCTCATGGCGCGCGCGCTGCTGCATCGCGGCGGCGATGCTCGTGCTGTCGCTGCACGCGGCGCGAGCCGAGAACACGCTCGACCTTGCCCCCGATCCGGACCAGAGCCGCGCCGAATACGAACAGGTCGCGAAGGAGATCACCCTCTCGTCCGAGCGCCTGGCCAAGCTTTCGGCAGACATAGCGACGATCAAGAAGGATCATGCCTCGATCACTGCCGCGCTGATCCAGTCGGCAATGACCGAGCAGAAGCTCGGCCAGGACATCGAGGATATCGGCGCCAGGCTGGAAGGGCTGAAGGATCAGGAACAGAAGATCCGCACCTCGCTGATGGCACGACGCGACGTGCTGGCAGAGGTACTGGGTGCCCTGCAGCGCATGGGGCTCAACCCGCCGCCGGCGATCCTGGTCAAGCCGGAGGACGCGCTGTCCTCGGTGCGCAGCGCCATCCTGCTCGGCGCCGTCGTTCCGGAACTGCGCCAGCAGACGGATATTTTGCTGACCGATCTCAAGGAACAGTCGCGGGTGACGGCCTCGATCGAGGCCGAGCGGGCGCGGCTGACGGCGGCGGTTGGCGACCAGACGGCGGAAAAGAAGCGGCTCGGCATGCTGCTGGAGGCCAAGCAGAAGCTTGAAACCGACACCCAAACGGAAATCGCCGCAGAAAAGCAGCGATCCGAGGCGCTGGCCGCCAAGGCTGGCAGCTTGAAGGAACTGATCGCGTCGCTCGAAGCCGACAAGAGCCGTAAGGCGGCGGATGCCGCCAAGGCCGCCGAGCTGAAGACGGCGGATGGCGACAAGACAGCGGCGCCGGCCGATCTGGCGTCGCTACCGGTGCCGGAAGGCAATCAACTTACAGCGGCGGCACCGTTTTCGGCGCTGCAGGGACAGATCGTGCTGCCGGTCACCGGCCGCATCAAACGGCGATTCGGTGCCGAGGACGGTAACGGCGCGGTGATGCTTGGCGACATGGTTGCGACACAATCGGGAGCCATCGTCACCGCGCCGGCGGATGGGAATGTGCTTTATGCGGGGCCGTTTCGCTCCTATGGTCAACTCTTGATCCTGAACGCAGGCGACGGCTATCATGTCGTTTTGGCGGGGATGAGCAGAATCAGCGTCGCGACTGGCCAGTCAGTGCTTGCAGGAGAGCCGGTCGGCGCGATGGGAGAGGCCCGGGTGGCGAGCACCTCGGTTTCGAAGAATGGAAATGCCACACCGGAACTCTATGTCGAGTTCCGCAAGGATGGAAAACCCGTCGATCCGGCCCCATGGTGGGCGGACCGTTTTTCTGGAAGGACGTGAAATGATGCGGAAACTGTCGCTTCTGTTTGCCGGTGCGCTGATGGGCGCGTCCGCCATGAGCCTTGTTTATGGCACACCCGGCTCGGCGGCGAACGCTGCAGGGTCGGAGACCTACAAGCAACTGGCCATCTTCGGCGATATCTTCGAGCGGGTACGGGCACAGTACGTGACGCCGCCCGACGACAAGTCGCTGGTCGAGAACGCCATCAACGGCATGCTTGCCTCGCTTGACCCGCACTCCTCCTACATGAACGCCGAGCAGGCGCAGGACATGCGCGTGCAGACCAAGGGTGAGTTCGGCGGCCTCGGCATCGAGGTCACCATGGAAAACGACCTGGTAAAGGTGATCACGCCGATCGACGACACGCCGGCCGCCAAGGCAGGTGTGCTTGCCGGTGACTATATCGCCAAGATCGATGGCGAGGAGGTCCGCGGCCTGACCCTCAACGACGCCGTCGAGAAGATGCGCGGCCTGGTCAACACGCCGATCAAGCTCACCATCCTGCGCCAGGGCGCCGACAAGCCGATCGAACTGACGGTCGTGCGCGACATCATCAAGGTCAAGGCGGTCAAGTTCCGGGTCGAGAACGACATCGGCTACATGAAGATCACCTCCTTCACGGAAAAGACCTATGACGACCTCGAGAGCGCCATCGACACCATCAAGAAGCAGGTGCCGAACGACAAGCTCAAGGGCTATGTGCTCGATCTGCGTCTCAATCCGGGTGGCCTGCTCGACCAGGCGGTAAGCGTGTCCGATGCCTTCCTCAACCGCGGCGAGATTGTCTCGACGCGCGGCCGCGATCCGAAGGACGTCACCCGCTTCGATGCCAAGCCCAAGCAGGTCGACGACATCAACGGCAAGCCGATGATCGTGTTGGTCAATGGTGGCTCGGCCAGTGCTTCCGAAATCGTTGCCGGCGCGCTGCAGGACCTGCGCCGCGTCACGGTGGTCGGCACGCAGTCCTTCGGCAAGGGTTCGGTGCAGACCATCATTCCGCTCGGCGAGAATGGTGCGCTCAGGCTGACGACGGCGCTCTACTACACGCCGTCCGGCAAGTCGATCCAGGGCAAGGGCATCACGCCCGACATCAAGGTCGACCAGCCGCTGCCGCCGGAACTGCAGGGCAGAGACCTGACGCGCGGCGAATCCGACCTCAAGGGCCATATCAAGGGTGCCGACGAGAGTTCGACCGGTTCGGGCTCGGCGGCCTATGTGCCGCCGGATCCGAAGGACGATCTGCAGCTCATCTATGCCGAGCAGCTGCTGCGCGGCCAGAAGACCGATCCGGCTTTTCCGCCCAATCCGGAAAAGGCCGTGCTCAACCAGTAAGGGTTGCGGCCGACAACAGGCTGGCCGCCTGATGGAAGCAATGCGATGCTGCCGGGACCGAAAGGTTCCGGCAGTTTGATTCGGGGCAGGCGAAGCCCTGAAATGTGGCGCCAGGGGTGCGCCAGGATTGATGAATTCGTGCATGTCTTTTCGAAGAGGTTTCATCTTCGGAGCCATGCGCCCGGGGATGCAGCTTGGCTGACATAGGCAAGGACATCGAACGCCCGCTTGGACAAACCGTCCGGCCGCCGCGCGCCGCCGGCAAGGTGAGCCCCGGTGCGATCGCGGCAACCGTGGTCGTGCTGGCGGTGGTCGGCGTCTCGGCTGCGATCGCGCTGAGGGAAAAGCCGTTCCGCAAGCCGCAAGAGGTCGCCGTGTCGACGCCGAAAGTGACGGCGGCCGAGCCCGCCGCTGCGCCGGTCGCATTGGCTCCGGTGGCGGCACCCAAGCCGGAGGCGCCGGCAAAGACAGGCGGGCCGCAGATCATCCATGTGCAGACGGAAGAGGGTGATGGCCCGCCCAAGGCGATCGTCATCCGCGACCCGTCGACCCTCAGCCAGAATTTGAAGATCGCGCATATTCCCGACAAGGCGCTGGTCGAAGCCAGCGAAACCGGGCCTCTGCCCGTCCGTGCAGCCGATGGCCGGCGGCCGTTCGACGTCTATGCGCGGCCCTGGTCGGGCGCGCGGGGTGCGCGGGTGGCGATCGTCATCGGCGGGCTTTCGGTTTCGCAGACCGGCACCCAGGCGGCGATCGCCAAACTGCCGGCGGAAGTGACGCTGGCCTTCGCGCCGCAAGGCAACAGCATCGGCCGCTGGATGCAGGCGGCGCGGCAGAGCGGCCACGAGATCGTCATGCAGGTGCCGCTCGAACCGTTCGACTACCCGAAGATCAACCCCGGCCGCAACACGCTGACGGTGGCGGCGAGCGCGGACGAGAATTTGAAAAACCTGCGCTGGGCGCTGTCGCGGACGACGAACTACACCGGTGTCATGAACTACATGGGCGCGCGTTTCTCCACCGACGCGGCGGCGATGGAGCCGTTCATGGCCGAGCTCGGCAAACGCGGGCTGGCCTACATCGATGACGGCTCGTCGGCGCGCAGCCTGGCGCCGGACCTGGCTTTGAAGGACGGGGTGCCCTTCGTCTCCGGCGACACGGCGATCGATGCCGTACAGGATCGCGGCGCCATCCTGAAAAAACTCGACGGGCTGGAAGCCACCGCGCGCGCCAGAGGCTTTGCCGTCGGCATCGGCTCGGCCTTCGACGTGACGGTCGACACGGTGGCGTCCTGGGTGGTGGAGGCCAAGAAGCGCGGCATCGAGATCGTGCCGATTTCAGCGGTGGCCATCGATCCGCAAAAAGGCTAGCCATCGGCAAACGGCTTGGAAGATTGACTGATGGCAAAGACAAAAAGAGTCGACCGCGAAACGCTGCCCTATCGTCCCTGTGTCGGGCTGCTGATCCTCAATGCCGATGGCCTGGTCTGGGTCGGGCATCGCATCGCCGAACCGGACAGCGAATTCGCCGGTACAACACAGCTCTGGCAGATGCCGCAAGGCGGCATCGACAAGGGCGAGGCGCCGTTGCAGGCGGCCGAGCGCGAGCTCTTCGAAGAGACCGGCATGCGTGGCGTCTCGCTGCTTGCCGAAGCGCCGGACTGGATCAACTATGATCTGCCGGACCACCTCGTCGGGATCGCCTTCAAGGGCAGGTATCGCGGCCAGACGCAGAAATGGTTCGCCTTCCGCTTCCACGGCGATATCAGCGAGATCCAGATCAATCCGCCGCCAGGCGGCCACACCGCCGAATTCGACAAATGGGCATGGCGGCCGATGCAGGACTTGCCCGACCTTGTCGTGCCGTTCAAGCGCCATGTCTATGAAGACGTGGTGGCGGCGTTCCGGCACCTGGTACAATAGCCTCGACGCGAAACGACCGCAGTTGCCGTGCCGGCCCGGCGGTCCTATTGATGTCTAAGCGCGTCGCGTGGATTCAAGCGACGCGCTTTAGGTCTTTGTCTTATGCATGTCGTCCTCCCAAACCGGGGCCACTTTTTGGGCGACATGCATTATCCCGCAAGAAGGGTCGCCATGAACGACGCCCCCAAGAGGTCGCTGCCCGAGGACGTCGCTGCCACAAGCGAAGAGGTGGCCGGCGCCATCCTCACCATCGACCTTGGCGCGATCCGTGAAAACTACCGGCGGCTGAAAGCGCAACTGGGGGGCGTTCGCTGTGCCGGCGTGGTCAAGGCCGACGGCTACGGGCTTGGCGCGAGCCAGGTGGCCGCCGCGTTGCTGCGCGAAGGCTGCGAGAACTTCTTCGTCGCGCTTCTCGGCGAAGGCATCGCCTTGCGCCGCTCGCTTGGGCCGGCCCCTTCCATTTTCGTGCTGAACGGCATTCCGCCCGGTGCCGAGCCGGACGCCGTGGCGGCAAACATTTGCGCCGTCGTCAACAGCCCGGAACAACTGGCGGCCTGGCGTGCGGCGGCCCGCCGCGCCGGCCGAAAACTGCCGGCGGCGATCCAGGTCGACAGCGGTATGTCGCGGCTCGGCATGGCGTCCCAGGATGTCGAGCGCATCGCTGCCGACCCGCGCGCCTTTGACGGCATCGACATCCTTTTCGTAATGAGCCATCTGGCCTGCGCCGATGAGCCGGATCATCCGGCCAATGAGCAGCAGCGATTTGCGTTCGAGCGGCTGCGCAAGCTGTTGCCGGAGGCACCGGCCTCGTTCACCAATTCGTCCGGCATCTTTCTTGGCCAGCGCTTTCACTATGATCTGGCCCGCCCCGGTGCGGCGCTCTACGGCATCAATCCGACACCGGCCAGGCCGAATCCGATGCTGCCGGTGGTAAGGCTGCAGGCCAAGGTCGTCCAGACACGCATGCTGGAGGCCGGCGTTGGTGTCGGCTACGGCCATATTTTCCGCACCACGGCTCCTCTCACAGCCGCGACGATTTCGCTCGGCTATGCCGATGGCTGGCATCGCCGCGCGGCGTCCGCGGCCTGGTTCGAGGGCGTGCGGTTGCCCTTCCTTGGGCGGGTGTCGATGGATTCGATCATTCTCGACATTTCCGCCTTGCCACCCGGCAAGCTCCGCGAAGGCGATCTCGTCGAGCTGCTCGGCCCCTCGCAAAGCGTCGATGACGCGGCCGGTCATGCCGGCACCATCGGCTACGAAATCCTGACCAGCCTCGGACCTCGCTTTCATCGGCGATACGTCGATGGTTGAGCGGTTTGGCCGCGCTTGACAAGCGGACGCCTGTCGGCAAGGTTTCGTGCATGAGCAACCTCGCCCATATCAGAACCTTGTTCAGGGTCTGCCCGATCGCGGGATCGTAGCCCCGGCGCGGCCGCCTTCTTGGCGTCCGTCCGAACCGGGGCATCCATACATCCAACACCGCCATCAAGCCTGACAGCCCTCGCGGCTGCCGGCTTTTCATCAAGCTGCCGTCCGTACGGCGGCAAGCGCGCATCCATTCAATGCGCCAATTCATGAGGTTTGCCATGCAATATGCAACAGGACTGCGTCCACAGAGCCAGATCATGGTCAGCGATGCTGACCATGACAGACTGACAGCCCTGGCGAGAGCGTCGCTCGACCGCACGCCTGAGACGGCCGAAGAGTTGCTTTCGGAAATGGACCGGGCTGTCGTCACGGAAGCGGCGGCGATGCCGGCCGACGTGGTGCGAATGGGTTCGACAGTGACAATCCGCGCCGAAAGCGGGACCCTCCAGCGGATCACGCTGGTCTATCCCGGCGATGCCAACATCGCTGAAAACAAGATCTCGGTGCTGACGCCCATGGGCACGGCGCTCATCGGTGCAACCGTCGGGCAGGCGGTGTGCTGGAGCAGCCGTGGCGGCAGGGAACTGTCGGTGACCGTCGAAGCCGTCGACACGCCCGCCTCCGGCCATCAGCGGCGCTGATCGTGGAGGCGGTGATGAAAGGTGCGAATTGTCGCTTGACGACGAAGGACTTTGCCGTCCTCGAAATCATGCTGGAGCGTCGGCGCGCATTCGCGGATCCGATGGTGGACATGCTTGAACACAAGCTTTCAAACGCTGATCTCGTCCCGATCGATTTGGTCGAACCCGATATCGTCACGCTGAACAGCAGAGTGGTGTTTTGCATCGGCGCGGGCCCTGCCGAGACGCGAACCCTGGTACAAAACGAGGTGCGCGGACCGGTCGGCTCCAGCCTGTCGATCGCAACGAGGCGCGGGCTTTGCATGCTTGGCATGGCGCAAGGCCAGGCGGCCATGATCGAACAGGCCGACGGCAGGCGAGAGTCGATCCTGATCAAGGCCGTGCTTTATCAGCCGGAGGCTGCGCGGCGCGCGGTCGAGGAGAAATCCCAGGCCGAGGTGAGGCGACCGCATGGGCTCACCCTGGTCTACAGCGCCGCGGCCGACAGGCGGCCTCTTGGCGCGAAGGCTGGAATGCGGCAGACAGAAGACGACGACCCCGGTCCCTCGGCGGCGTGAACGAGCCACAGCGCAAGGCCCCGAAAATCGGAATCGATTTTCGGAAAGGATCATGCGCAAATCGGAAATGCGGCCGCGTCTACGGGTGTCCTGAAGGACGCGCGGCGCGGCAAGGAGTGAACGATGAAAATCATGGTGCTGGGCGGTGGCGTCATCGGGGTGACCACGGCGTATTATCTCGCCGAAGCCGGCCACGAGGTGACGGTGGTCGATCGCCAGAAAGGCCCGGCGCTGGAAACCAGCTTCGCCAATGCCGGCGAGATCTCGCCCGGCTATGCCTCGCCCTGGGCAGGGCCCGGCATTCCGCTGAAGGCGATCAAATGGCTGCTGATGAAGCATGGCCCGCTGGTGGTGCGGCCGGCCTTCGACCCGCATATGTGGACGTGGCTGATCAAGATGCTGCGCAACTGTACGGCCGAGCGCTATGCGATCAACAAGGCGCGCATGGTGCCGTTGGCCGAGTACAGCCGCGACACGCTGAAGGCGCTGCGCGAAGCGACCGGCATTGCCTATGACGAGCGTAGCCAGGGCACGCTACAGCTGTTCCGCACGCAAAAGCAGCTCGACGGCACCGGTGGCGATGTCGAGGTGCTGAAGAAGTATGGCGTGCCCTACGAGATCCTCGACCAGGACGGCTGCATCGCGGCGGAGCCGGGTTTGGCCGGCGTGCGCGAAAAATTCGTTGGTGGCCTCAGGCTGCCGCGCGACGAGACCGGCGACTGCAAGATGTTCACCGACAGGCTGGCCGAGCTGTGCGTGGCGCGTGGCGTCAAATTCGAATATGATCTGACGGTATGGCGCGTGCTGCGCAGCCGCAACCGCATCGCCAATCTCAGCACCAGCAAGGGCTGGATGACCGCCGACGCCTATGTGATGGCGATGGGCAGCTATTCGGCGGCGTTCATGCGCCGGGTGAAGCGGCCGATCCCAGTCTATCCGGTTAAGGGCTATTCGATCACCGTGCCGATCCAGGATGCCGCCGTGGCACCGGTGTCGACGGTGATGGACGAGACCTACAAGGTGGCGATCACCCGGCTCGGGAACCGCATCCGCGTCGGCGGCACGGCCGAGATTTCCGGCTTCGACCTCAGGCTGCACGAATCGCGGCGCCGCACGCTGGAACACTCGGTCGGCGATCTCTTTCCGGGCGCCGGCGCCATGCGGGACGCGACGTTCTGGTGCGGGCTGCGGCCGATGACGCCGGATGGTCCGCCGCTGATCGGCCGTACCGAGCTTTCCAATCTCTATCTCAACACCGGCCACGGCACGCTCGGCTGGACCATGGCCTGCGGCTCGGCCAAGGTGCTGGCCGACATCATCTCGAGCCGGGTGCCGGACATCGACGTC
Source organism: Mesorhizobium bavaricum (assembly GCF_056781655.1). Classification (NCBI taxonomy): domain Bacteria; kingdom Pseudomonadati; phylum Pseudomonadota; class Alphaproteobacteria; order Hyphomicrobiales; family Phyllobacteriaceae; genus Mesorhizobium; species Mesorhizobium bavaricum. The sequence continues at coordinate 1,520,333 of NZ_CM165566.1, forward strand.
CGCGACCTCGCGCAGGAGCGTTACCTGCGATAGGGGATTTAGAACGCCTGCCTGACCCAGTCTTCGTCGAACAGCAGCCGATAGGCCCACGGGATCGTCACATTGGTGGCGACCGGGTTGGAGTGGGCGAGATAGTCGTCATAGATCGCCTTCATCCTGGTGTAGAAGGCCGGGTCCAACACCATCATCCCGTTCTCTGAATCGTGGAAAAAACTGCGGTTGTTGAGATTGACCGAGGAGATGGCCACCAGCCTTTCGTCGATCATCATGATCTTGGAATGCAGAACGACATCGGGTGCCTTGAACTCGCGAATGTCGATGCGGTCGCCATATTTCTCGACGAACAGCTTGTTGAGTGCGGTGAGGAACTTGCCGCCGATATCGCCCTTGAGATCGATGCGGCCGACAATGTCGATCCTGACGCCGCGGGCCAGCGCCCGGTCGAAAGCGCGGCTAAGCTTTGGTGTCAGGTTGAGGTAGGGATTGACGATCTGGATCTGGTGCTGGGCGGCGTCGACCAGCTCGACGAAATAATCCTCCAGCGCATGGCCATCCGCATAGGGCACGGAGATGAAGTGCCGCGCCGTGCCTGACGGGCGGCGGCCGTCCGACCGGACCGGAATGGAGAAGGGCCGCGCGATGTTGGTGTCAGCGTCGCGCAGCCACACTGTCGAAAGATGCGCCGCGAGCGTCTCGACCGTGGTCCGGTCGGAGAACTCGATGTCGAAGTCGCTCCAGTTCGAATAGTAGTTCAGCGAGAACCCATCGGTCTTGCCGTATTGCTCCAGGTCCGGATGGCGCGAAAGATCGATCGGCTGGTGGAACAGGAAGCCGTCATGGATGTTGCGGCCGCCGATGATGACGCGCGAGCGCCCGGGCTCATCAGCCAGCGTCGCCAGCATCTTGACGTGGTGGGTCTTGTGCAATTGTGAGATCTGCTCGTCGATCGGCGCGCCCTGATCCGCCCGCCAGCGATATTCCTGCAGCTCGACATTGGGGAATTCTGCCGCCAGCCGGTGCAGAAGCGCATCGTCCTTGTCGCGCTCCAGCACTTCGGTGACCATGATGCGCACCTTGGTGCCGAGCGCGGCATGGTGGCGGATCAGCCGTTCGATGATGCGGCCGGAAAAATCCGCCTTGAACTCGAGCGAGGACAGATAGATCAGTTTCAGCTTTGGCGCCTTTGAGAAGTCGAGAGGCAGATCCGGATCGCCCTTGTCGATGGCGCTGTCGGACAGCGGTGCTCCCATCAGCGCCTCGACCTTGGCGTTGAAGCCGTCGCGTGACTTGCGCAGCAGGCGCGGTTCTCCAATAGGCAGGGCACAGGTCTGCGACAGCCAGCGGCTGGCGTAGAAGGCGCGGCTCAGCGGGTCGAGGCCCGTGGGGTCGGGGGTAGGACAACGCTCGTAACGGCTGTCGAAGGCGGCGAGCGCCGGATCGGCGGTCTCTTCGCGCCGGATGGTGAGCGGCGCGCCGGCCGGCACAAGGCTGGAGCGGATCCTGGCAGTGCAGCGGTTCAGGCTGTCGCTGGGGAACAGGCTGACGGTGTCGTCCTTGCCAGACAGGCGAAAGCGGAATGCCGTGCCCGCAGCAATGGTTCGCGAACCGGCGCCGTCGCGGAGCGCCAACGCGCCGTCGCATGCGCCCTCGATGTCGGCCGGTTGCTTGCCCGCCTGGCGCAGCACGATCTCGACGCTGCGCGCCTGCAGGCCGGAAAAGTCGAATCTCTTGGGCGCCGAAGGCCGTGCTGCCGCATCGATGTAGAGCGTCTGCCGCGACACCCGCCAGCGTCCGTTGAAATGGCCATCGCCGCTGCCGCCGCTGACCGGCGGCAGATGCGTTTCGGCAACCGGCCCGGCCAGGTGCTGCAGCGTCCGGTAGGTCGCCTGGAAATCGCTGTTGCGGATCTCATGGCGGTCATGACCGAAAGGGCCGGTGCCGTTGGCCCGGTCCATGGCGCCGAGCTGGTGGTGGGCGAGCAGCGCCAGGAATCGCTTTTCGTAGTCACTAGTGCCGGCGTCGCCAAAAAATTGAGCGGCGGCGACCCGCGGCCCAGGCGTCGTGGCCGACAGCGAGGGTCGAGCGCAGGCCTCCTGGCCCTGCAGCAGGTCGCAGGCATTGCGGCCCGACGAGCCGGCACAGCCGGCAAGGACCGCCAGCCCGAACAGGGCCACGATGATGGATGCGCGGCCGTTCACTCGGTCGCCCCGGCCTTCAGGGCGCTCAGTTGTGCCGGGTCGCGCGGCGGCATGAAGCCCTGCGGGAACACCTTGCAGACGGGGATGGCGAAAGTGGCAATCAGCAGCTCCGCCTCGCCGCGCATCTTGCGCGGAGCTGTCTTGTCGTCGCGTATCGCTTTCGCCGAGGCGACGAGGGCACCATCGCAGTCGCAATGATTGTGGCGGGCGATGTAGCAGGCGTCATGCGTCTGGCAGGCCGCGTCGAGACGGGAGACCGGGCGTGCCGACAGATCGCCGGTGCGGGTGCCGGGGCCGCAATAATTGCCGAAGACGAAAGGCGAAGGGCGGGCCATGGCGTAGCGGATCGGCCTGGGCAGTTCGGCTTCCGGCACCTTGGTCCATGGATTGGCGCAAGCGGAAAGAAAAAGCAGCGGCAGGATGGCAAGAACGGCTCGCATTTTTATCCGCGCCAGCTTTCTGAATGTCCCACCCCGCAGCAGGAATTCCACCGTGACATCGGCAGAATTGCACGCCCGGTGCCACAGTCATCGATTTTGTGGCGAGGAAAAGGCGGCATCTCTAAACGAACAGGCTTCTCTCCTGCTCCACCGCCTTGGTGATGAAGCTGGCGACGATCTGAACGCGGCGCAGCGGCCGGACCGATTCGTGGTAGACCAGCCAGTAGGCACGGCGGATGGGCGCCACCACGTCGACTGAAACCAGTTCCGGTATCGAGCGGGCAACGAAGGTGTGCAGGATGCCGATGCCGGCGCCCGACCGCACCGCTTCAGCCTGGCCGAGCGCCGAGGAGATGGCGAAGCTGGTGCGCCAATCCGGGCTGAATTCGGCGGCGTAATCAAGAGAGGGGCTGACGATGAGGTCCGGCACATAGCCGATGAGAGTATGCTGGCCGAGCTCGGCGGCGCTCTGGGGCAGGCCATGCGCTTGCGCATAGGCGCGCGAGGCAAACAGGCCGAGCGAGTAGTCGACCAGCTTGCCCGCCACCAGTCGGCCTTCGGTCGGCCGCTCGACGGTGATGGCGATGTCCGCCTCGCGGCGCGACAGCGAGAAGGAGCGCGGCACCGGCACGAGCTGGATAGTCAGTTCGCGGTGCAGCGTGGTCAGTGCGCCGAGACGTTTGGCCAGGAAAGCGACACCAAACCCGTCCGGCGCGCCGATGCGCACCGTGCCGGAGACATCGTCGCCTTCGCCGGCAACGATCGAGCGCGCGGCGATCATGTCGCCTTCCATGCGCTCGGCGATATCGAGAAAGCGCTCGCCCGCCGGCGTCAGTTCGCTGCCGGTGGTCAGTCGGCGAAACAGTTTTGTCCGCAGTGCATCCTCGAGTGCGGCGATGCGGCGCGAGACGGTGGCATGGTTGAGCTCCAGCCGCTTGGCCGCGCCAAGGATCTGCCCGGCCCGCGCCACCGCCAGGAAAATGCGGACGTCATCCCAGTTCATAGGGATGGTCCGATCGAATGATGAGCGCCGTGGAACTCAATCTCTCAATCCGTACAGCAGCAATGGCAATTCATCATTTTGCGGCAATTGATGCTCTTCCGTCAATCGCTATCTATTTCATGCACAACGGTTGCGTTCTGGCTCGCGTTGCCATCCGCCGGCCAAAGGCGGACAATGCGCCATCACAAACCCAGGGAGAGAAATCATGATCGACTACGGTCATTTCATCGGCGGCAAGCATGTCGCCGGGACCAGCGGCCGCAAGCAGGATGTCATGCAGCCGATGGACGGCACCGTGCGCGGCACGGTGGCGCTGGCTTCGCAGGCGGAACTGCGCGCAGCCGTCGAGAATGCCAAGGCGGCCCAACCGAAGTGGGCGGCAACCAATCCGCAGCGCCGCGTGCGCGTGCTGATGAAGTTTCTCGAACTCGTCGCCCGCGACTATGACCAACTGGCCGACATTCTGGCGCGCGAGCACGGCAAGACGATCGCCGACGCCAAGGGCGACATCCAGCGCGGCCTCGAAGTGGTCGAGGTCTGCATCGGCGCGCCGCATATGATGAAAGGCGAATTCACCGACGGCGCCGGCCCCGGCATTGACGTCTATTCGATGCGCCAGCCGCTCGGTGTCGTCGCCGGCATCACGCCGTTCAACTTCCCGGCAATGATCCCGCTGTGGAAGATCGCGCCGGCCATCGCCTGCGGCAACGCCTTTATCCTGAAGCCGTCGGAGCGCGATCCGGGCGTGCCGATGCGCATTGCCGAACTGTTCATCGAGGCCGGCCTGCCGGCTGGCATCCTCAACGTCGTCAATGGCGACAAGGGCGTGGTCGACGCGATCCTCGACGATCCCGACATCAAGGCCATCGGCTTTGTCGGCTCGACGCCGATCGCCCACTACATCTATTCGCGCGGCACCGCCGCCGGCAAGCGCGTGCAGTGCTTCGGCGGCGCCAAGAACCACATGATCATCATGCCCGACGCCGACATGGACCAGACCGTCGATGCGCTGATCGGCGCCGGCTACGGCTCGGCCGGCGAGCGCTGCATGGCGATCTCGGTGGCCGTCCCGGTCGGCGAGGATACCGCCAACCGGCTCATGGAAAAGCTGGTTCCGCGCGTCGAAAGCCTGAAGGTCGGACCTTCGACCGACTCTTCCGCCGATTTCGGCCCGCTGGTGACGGCGCAGGCGCTGGAGCGGGTCAAGGGTTACGTCGACACCGGTGTCAAGGAAGGCGCCAAGCTGGTCGTCGACGGCCGTGGCTTCTCCATGCAGGGTTACGAGGACGGCTACTACATGGGCGGCTGCCTGTTCGACAACGTCACATCAGACATGCGCATCTACAAGGAAGAGATCTTTGGTCCAGTGCTATCGGTGGTACGGGCGCCGACCTATGAGAGCGCGATCAAACTCGCCAACGATCACGAGATGGGCAATGGCGTCGCTATCTTCACCCGTGACGGTGACGCAGCGCGCGACTTCGCCTCGCGGGTCCAGGTCGGCATGGTCGGCGTCAACGTGCCAATCCCGGTGCCGATCGCCTACTACACTTTCGGCGGCTGGAAGGCGTCGTCCTTCGGCGACCTCAACCAGCACGGCCCGGACGCATTCCGCTTCTACACCAAGACCAAGACGGTCACCTCGCGCTGGCCGTCCGGCATCAAGGATGGTGCGGAGTTCGTCATCCCGACGATGAACTAAAATCCGACAGCTATTTCACGGGAAAGGGCGCGGCTTGGCCGCGCCCTCTTTGCGTTGGATTACACGGTCGGAATGGTACCGCCGTCGATGACGTATTCGGCGCCATGGATGCCGGAAGCGCGGTCCGAAACAAGGAATGCCACCAACTCGGCAACTTCGTGCGGCCAAGCCGGCCGGCCGATCGGGATGCCGCCAAGCGCATCCATGACGCCCTGGCGTGCGGTTTCTTCATCTGAACCGGAATGGGCGGCCAGCCTCTTCACCATCGCCTCAGATGCGGTGGTGTGGATCCAGCCGGGCGCCACGGTGTTGACTCGAATGCCTTTAGGGCCGAGTTCCTTGGACAACGCCTTGCTGTAGGTTGCAAGGGCTGCCTTCGCCGCCGCATAGGCAATGGTGGATTCGTGCAGCGGCAGCCGGCGCTGGATCGACGATATGTGAACGATCGCGCCGGCACCCTGTTCCACCATATGTGGGACAAGCAGGCGGTCGAGCCGCACCGCCGCGAGCAGGTTGAGGCTCAGCTCGTCCTGCCAGGCCTGATCGGTCAGTCCGGCAAATCCTCCACCGGGGCTTTTCGACCCGCCGACGTTGTGAACAAGGATATCGACGCCACCGAGACTGTCCATGGTGGATGCCGCCACTTTTTCTGCGCCGGCCAGAGTGCTGATGTCAGCTTGCACGAACAGCTTCGGCGATGATGGTCCGGTCGCCGAGCGGGCGGTAGTGACAACCATCGCGCCCGCCGCCGTAAGCCGGCGCACAATGGCTTCGCCGGCACCCTTGGTGCCGCCGGTGACCAGAACGCGCTTGCCGGTAAATTCCTGATTGTCGACCGGGAATTTCCCAGGGATGGTCATGCACCGATCTCCAGCCGCGTGATCCGGTCGTCGGCCAGCGTGAAGTTGTAATGGAGCGTCGCCGGGCTGCCCGGGAAATTGCCTGAGACGAGGCCGGCGATCCGCCATGAACCGCCATTGGCGGTCGCGTCGGCGACCTCAACCGTCACCCGATATTTGCTTGTCGTTGCTTCCATCCATCCGCGGATGGCGGCCGAACCCCGACGGGTTTCGCCTTCGTCCTTGACCGTGGCATCCGACGCGAAGGGTATGAGCATGGCGTCGACGTCGTGTCTGTTCTTGGCGACAAAATAGTCGGTCAGCGGCTGCGGAAGTTTTACGGTCATGGCTCGTCTCCGGTCCCAGTTCCTGCCGCCGACTTACAGTCCACGGCTTGTCGGGCTCCTAAAATGAGATATGCTGAAAAAATGACAAGAACCGACGAAAAAGTAAGGTACTTACCTGAAAGTAAGGTTGAAGCATTGACGCCATTGTCGGCCGCGAGCGGCGTCGAGAATGTGCTGCGTATCCTCGAAGGCCGCTGGAAGCTGGTGATCCTGTTTCACCTGTTTGGCGGCAAGGTGTTGCGCTTTTCCGACCTCGAACGGGCGATCCCGGCGATCTCGCAGAAGATGCTGATCCAGCAGCTGAGGCAGATGGAGGGCGACGGGATCGTGCGCCGCATCGTGCATCATCAAGTGCCGCCGAAAGTCGAATACTGTCTGACCGATTGGGGCCAGGCGCTATGCCCGGCTCTCGACGCCCTGCTGAAATGGGCGGCGCTTCGCGAACCCGTGGAAGGCTGACGGGATCGTCGTCCCGCTGCCCGCCGCAGGGCCGAAATGGCGCTTGTTTTCGGATCGGGACCTCACCATATCGACTCCAGGGAATGTGACAGAATTCCCAGACGACAGACCGGAAACCAGAAGGAGTGACGTGATGAAGACGTCGGACCCGGCCTGGAACGCGCCGGCATATTGAGGCTGCCCATGTGCCTCCCTTTGCCGGAACGTCAAGGCGAAGGAGGTGCCAAATGGCACACAAATTTTCGTTTCGATGGATCAGGATAGCCGCGATCGGCGCCGCGCTGGCGCTGTCGACGCTATCCGCACAGGCGCAATTCGTCTGCGGCGGCCACGGCGATCTTGTCGCGGGACTGGCGCAGGCCTTCCAACAAAGGCAGATCGGCTACGGGGTGGTCGGACAAGCCGCCATCGTCGAAATCTACGTTTCGGCAAGTGGGACATGGACCATGCTGGTAACCGACGTGCAGGGCCAAAGCTGCATCATCGCGACCGGTGAGGGCTGGGAGAATACCCTCGCGGTGACCGCGACGGCGCAAGGGATCTGACCGCCCGATCAGCGGGTCGCGGCCACCTCGGCGTGGCCGCGCAGCAGCGCCATCAGCCGTTTGGCATCCTTGGCAGCGGCCTCCTCGTCGCCGTCGAGGATCGAGCGGATCAGCGCGACGTGGTGCTCGGCCGATTCGGCAAGCCCGGTGTCGGCCTTGTAGCGGAACCAGAAGCGGCGGCTGTGGGCCTGCAAGGGGGCTGCCAGGCGGGCAGCAAACGGGTTGTCGGCGGCCAGCGCCAGCGCTTCGTCGAGCGCCTTGTCGGCCTGGATGAAAGCAAGCACGTTGCCTGCGATCACCGCCTTTTGCATGGCAAGGGCTGCTTCGTGAAACATGTCGGCGGCTTCGCGGGTGACGAAGCGGGCGGCCGAGCGGGCCAGCACCACCTCGACGCCGCGGCGCGCGTCAAGCGCGCGCAGCCAGTCGCCAGGATGCAGCGGAGCGATCGCAATGCCGGCGCGCGGCCGTACGTCGAGCAGCCCTTCCCAGGCCAGCCGCTGGATCGCTTCACGCACCGGTGTGCGGCCGAGCGCCAGCCTTTCGATCAGGGCGCCCTCGGTGACGAAACTCGCCGGCGCCAGTTCGAGCGTGACGATCATGTGCTCGAGCACGCGGTAGGCTTTGGCCGCCGCAGGCTCGAATGCGGTAGTTGATTCCATGGATATCAAAGGCGATCTCCTGATATATTCAGGATATATCATAGGAGAATCCTCATTGACAGGCGGTTTCTTAACAGATATACCGCTGATATATCAGATGGAGCGATGACCATGTGGACCGGAGTTTTCCCCGCCGTTACGACCAAATTCACTGTTGACGACCGCCTCGACCATGCCGAGATGGAACGCTGCTTTGGCCTGCAGATGGAGGCCGGCTGCGACGGCATCATCGTCTGCGGATCGCTCGGCGAAGGGCCGATGCTGTCACCGGATGAGAAGATCGAGGTGCTGAAGACCGCCCAGAAAGTCGCCGGCAAGAAGCCGGTGCTGCTGACGGTCAATGAGGCCGGCACCCGCGAAGCCGCCAGCATTGCCCGCCGCGCCGCCAAGGAAGGCGCCAATGGTCTGATGGTGGTGCCGAGCCCGATCTATCACACCAATGCGGAAGAGACGGTCGCGGCGCTGCGCGCCGTGGCCGAGGCCGGCGACCTGCCGGTCATGATCTACTCCAACCGGCTTGCCTACCGCGTCGACGTCACCGTCGACCAGATGGAGGAGCTGGCGTCGGACAAGCGCTTTGTCGCCATCAAGGAATCCTCCGACGACATCCGCCGCTCGACCGAGATCATCAATCGCCTGGGCAGCCGCTACGACCTGTTCACTGGCGTCGACAATCTCGCCTTCGAGGCGCTGTCGGTCGGCGCCATCGGCTGGGTCGCCGGATTGGTCACGGCGTTTCCGCGCGAGACCGTCGCCATCTACCAGCTGATGAAACAGGGCCGCCGCGAAGAGGCGCTCGCCATCTACCGCTGGTTCCGGCCGCTGCTCGATCTCGACGTTTCGACTTATCTGGTGCAGAACATCAAGCTTGCCGAGGTGTTCGCCATTCAAACCAACGATCGCGTGCGCATGCCGCGCCAGCCGCTGTCGGGCGAGCGCCGCAAGGCAGTCGAGAAGATCGTCAAGGATGCACTGGCGGTACGGCCGAAGCTGCCGCAGTTCTGAGGCTTTCTTCTCCCCGGTTAGCGGGAGAAGATGCCGGCAGCCAGATGAGGGACAGCGCCCACGTGCAGGGATATTCCAAGTCGACAGAAGCGGGCCTCCGTCCCGCCCCTCGAACACCTTCTCCCCGTGAACGAGGAGAAGGCAAAGACATCGCCATCATCGGTGGCGGCATCATCGGCATCTGCGCCGCCGCCCGTCTTGCCGAGGCGGGGCGCAACGTCACGGTCTTCGATCGCACCGGCATCTGCGAGGAAACGAGCTCCGGCAACGCCGCCGCCTTTGCCTTTTCAGAAGTGCTGCCGATGGCCCACAAGGGCATGATCCGGCAGTTGCCGAAATGGCTGGCCGACCCGCTCGGCCCGCTCAGCATTCCACCCGCCTATCTGCCCAAGCTTTTGCCCTGGCTGGTCCGCTTCTGGCGCGCCGGGTGGAGCGATCGCTACGAGGCCAGTCTCACCGCGCAGGCCGGCATGATGAAGCTCGCCGAAGCCGAATGGATGGCGCTGCTCGATCGTTCCGGCACGCGAGGGATGCTGCGCGAGGACGGCTCGCTCGAACTCTACGAGAGCGAGGCCGAGTTCCGCGCCTCGCTGCCCGGCTGGGCGGCGCGTGAGCGTTTCGGCATCGGTTTCCGCCATGTCGAGGGCGAAGACCTTGCGGACTTGCAGCCCGGGCTTTCGCCACTTTTCGTCAAGGGCACCTTCGTGCCGGGATGGAAGACGGTCGCAGATCCAAAACTGCTCGGCAAGGCGGTGTGGGCCTATGCGCAGACCAAGGGCGCGCGCTTTGAAATGGCTCGGATCGAGCGCGTCGCGGCGGACCAGGATGGCGCGACACTGACGCTGGCCGATGGCACGACAAGGCAGGCCAGACATCTCGTCATTGCCGCCGGCGCGTGGTCGCATCTCCTGGCGCGGCAGCTCGGCGATCGCATTCCGCTGGAGACCGAGCGCGGCTACAACACGACGCTGCCGAAGGCTGCCTTCGACGTGAAGCGGCAGCTGATCTTTTCCGGTCATGGCTTCGTCATCACGCCACTTGAAACAGGCCTGCGCGTCGGCGGCGCCGTCGAACTCGGTGGCATCGAGCGGCCGCCCAATTATGCGCGATCGAAGGCGCTGCTGCAGAAGGCACAGAAATTCCTGCCGGGGCTCGATCCGACCGGTGGGCGCGAATGGATGGGGTTCCGACCCTCGTTGCCGGATTCAGTGCCAGTCATTGGCCGCGCGCCCGGAGGCCGGTCGGTGGTCTATGCCTTCGGCCATGGCCATCTCGGCCTGACCCAGGCGGCGGCCACCGGGCGATTGATCCGCGACCTTGTCCTGGGGCAGGTTCCGCCGATCGATCTGGCCCCCTTCAGTCCAAAACGGTTTTGATTTTTCGAGGAGCGTCATGGCCAAGAAATCCTTCTTCTGCATAGACGGCCACACCTGCGGCAATCCGGTGCGGCTGGTCGCGGGCGGCGGCCCGCTGCTGCAGGGGTCGACGATGATGGAACGGCGCGCGCACTTCCTTGCCGAATATGACTGGATCCGCACCGGGCTGATGTTCGAGCCGCGCGGCCATGACGTGATGTCGGGTTCGATCCTCTATCCGCCGACGCGCGTGGATTGCGACATCGCCATCCTGTTCATCGAAACCTCGGGCTGCCTGCCGATGTGCGGCCACGGCACCATCGGCACGGTGACGATGGCGATCGAGCACGGGCTGATCAAGCCGAAGACGCCGGGCGTGCTCAGGCTCGACACGCCGGCCGGCCTGGTCATCGCCGAATACAAGCAGGTTGGCGACTATGTCGAGGAGGTGCGCATCACCAATGTGCCGTCCTTCCTCCATGCCCAGGGCTTGACCGTCGAATGTCCGCAACTCGGCGAGATCACCGTCGACGTCGCCTATGGCGGCAATTTCTATGCCATCGTCGAGCCACAAAAGAACTATCGCGACATGGCCGATTATTCGGCCGGCGACTTCATCGCCTGGAGCCCGGTGGTGCGGCAAAGGCTCAACGAAAAATATTCCTTCGTGCATCCGGAGAACCCGGGCATCAACCGGCTGTCGCACATGCTATGGACAGGTGCGCCGACGGTGGATGGCGCGGACGCGCGCAATGCCGTCTTCTACGGCGACAAGGCGATCGACCGCTCACCGTGCGGCACCGGTACCTCGGCGCGCATGGCGCAGCTTCATGCCAAGGGCAAGCTCAAGGCCGGCGACAGCTTCGTCCATGAATCGATCATCGGTTCGCTGTTCAAGGGCAAGGTCGAAAAGGACGTCACCGTCGCCGGAAAGCCGGCGATCATTCCCTCGATCGGCGGCTGGGCGCGGATGACCGGCTTGAACACCATCTTCATCGACGACCGCGATCCGTTCGCACATGGTTTTGTCGTCAAGTGATATCTACCGATCATCTGCCGCGGCATCGACCGAGACCTCCTGGCGAAACCAGTCGGCGAAGGTAAGGGCTGCGGGCGCGGCATCCACCGACATCGTCAGGAAGTAGCCCTTGTCGCGGTTGGTTGCGACCTGCGACAAAACAATCAGATCGCCGCGATTCAGTTCGTCCCGAAAAACGTCGACGGGACAAAGCGCCACGCCGTGGCCGGCGATGACCGCCGTTGCTAGAATGTTGAAGTCGGCGAAGACGGGTCCGTTGCCGACATCGACATTGGGCAGTCCGGCCTCGGAGAACCACTCGCGCCAGCCCTGGCGGTTCTCGTCATGAAGCAGGTCCGCCCCTGCCATACCCGCAGGTGTTCGCAGATGGTCCTTGCCAGCGAAGTAATAGGGGCTGCATACCGGCCGGTTCAGGCGTGAAAACAGCTTGAGACTGGTGACGCCGGGCGTCGGATCCGCCCCAAGCGTGATCAGCACATCGTTCTCGCCATCGCCGAGCCTTTCCTCGGCCCGGGCATAAGCCACACGCATGCCGATATCGGGATGGGCGGCCGTGAAGTCCGGCAAGCGGGGCACGAGCCAACGGCTGGCAATGGAAGGGATGCAGCCCACGGATACGGTCGCCACCGCTGCATTGCGCCGAATGCGCCGGCATGTGGCGCCGAGTTCGGCAAGTGCCCCGCTCGCCGAGGCCTGGAGGATAACCCCGGCGTCCGTCAGCCGCACCTTGCGCGCATCCCGGTGGAAAAGCGGCACGCCCAACCACTCCTCCAGTCGCCTTATCTGGTGACTGATGGCCGGATGAGTGACGTGCAGCTCCTCGCCGGCAGCGGAGAAACTGAGATGACGCGCAGCAGCCTCGAAAGCCCGGACGGCGTTCAGCGGGACGTATTCCATATGTAAAATTTACTAACATATCGGGTGAGAAGCAATCATTTGAAGACGTGCCTATCTTGCGGCATTTCTGCAGTCGGATCTCGGGTCTTTTTCCGGTCCATCACCGGAGACTCCGGACATTTGACGATACGCAGGGAAAGCGATCATGTTCACCAGACAATTGGCTGATGTAGAAAAATCTGACTTCTTCGTGGATTGGGGCAATGGCACCAGTCACCGCCTGCTGACACAAAAGGACGGCATGGGGTTCACCGTCTGTCATACCGTTGTGCGTGCAGGCAGCGAGTCGCGCCTCCACTATCGGCGACATTTCGAGGCCTGCTACTGCATCGCCGGCACCGGTGAGGTCGAAGACATGTCCGGTGAGGTGCATCGTATCGAGCCGGGCACGATCTATGTGCTCGATGAACATGACGACCACTATCTGCGTGCCGATGCTGCCGGCGACATGATCCTGGTCAGCGTATTCAATCCTCCCCTTGATGGCACCGAGCGGCATGTCCTGAGCGAGAATGGCGGGTCTGCCTACTGAGTGCCCCGGGGGAACCACCGCACCCTCGATCGGCGGCTGGGCACGGGTGACCGGATTGAACGCCATCTTTCTCGACGGCCGCGATCCGTTCACGCATGTTCTTGTGGTCGGGTAATGGGAAACCTCACCCTGCGGAAAGCGACAGGGCGAAAAACGGATGATGTCAGCAACGCAACGATTCCTCTTATCACCTAATTTTGACGGTGATTTCTTCGAAACGGGGCGCATGATGCGGTCGAATCGTCAAAGACATTGCGTTATGCCAATGATAGGGTCCGCGATAGTCCAGGGGCCGGATGGGAGAAAAGGGCAATCCGACGGCGTGTCGGCAAAACGCGCATGACGATTGAAAAATGACGTTGCAATCCGGGCTCGAAACTTTACGACTAGGGGAAATACGAAAAGGAATGCGTCTGCATGGGCGACATTCCAGGGGAGCCACGTACACATGCAGTACTTTGTCCAGCAGCTTATCAACGGGCTGACGCTGGGATCGATCTATGGGCTGATCGCGATCGGCTACACGATGGTCTACGGCATTATCGGCATGATCAACTTCGCCCATGGCGACATCTTCATGGTGGGCGCCTTCACGGCGCTGATCGTTTTCCTCGTCCTCGGCGCGCTGTTCTATTCGGTGCCCGTCGTCGTCGCGCTGCTGGTCATGATGATCGTGGCGATGCTGCTCACCAGCCTCTACAACTGGACGATCGAGAAGGTGGCCTACCGGCCGCTGCGCGGTTCGTTCCGGTTGGCGCCGCTGATCACCGCGATCGGCATGTCGATCGCGCTGTCGAACTTCGTCCAGGTGACCCAGGGGCCGCGCAACAAGCCGATCCCGCCGATGGTCAGCCAGGTCTACAACATCAACGGCATCAGCGTGTCGCTGAAACAGATCATCATCGTCGCCGTCACGGCAGCGCTCCTGGCGCTGTTCTGGTATCTGGTCAACAGGACATCGCTGGGTCGGGCGCAAAGAGCGTGCGAGCAGGATCGCAAGATGGCGGCACTGCTCGGCATCGACGTTGATCGCACGATCTCGATCACCTTCATCATGGGCGCGGCGCTCGCCGCCGTCGCCGGCACTCTGTTCCTGATGTATTACGGCGTCATCGCCTTCTCCGACGGCTTCACGCCGGGTGTGAAAGCGTTCACCGCCGCGGTGCTCGGCGGCATCGGCTCACTGCCGGGCGCGGTTCTCGGCGGGCTGATGATCGGCTTCATCGAAAGCATGTGGTCCGCCTATTTCTCGATCGACTACAAGGACGTCGCGGCGTTCTCGATCCTGGCGATCGTGCTGATCTTCCTGCCTTCCGGCATTCTGGGCCGGCCAGAAGTCGAAAAGGTCTGAGATCATGGCCGTCACCGTATCTCCGGAGCGCGACGTCGTCGCCACCCCTGTGCAGCGCGCGTTGCGCGAGGCGTTCTACGCAGGCGCCATCTCGCTTGGCCTGTTCGTGCTGTTCATTGGCCTGAAGACCGGCCAGAACATCTCCAATGAACTGGTCGTGACCACGCGCTGGGGCCTGCTCGCCGCCGTGGTGATCGCCACAGCCGTCGGCCGCTTCCTCTATGTCGCCTATGGCCAGCCGTTCATGGCCAACCAGAAGATCGCCGACGTCGCCACCGGCCTGTTGCCAGGCAGCGTGGCATCACGCTTCTTCCAGTTGCCGGCGTTCATCGGGGCCGTTGTCGCGGCAGTGCTGCTGTTCGTGTTCAACAGCTCTCTCGCCGGATGGGTGGGAGCAGAACCGGCCGGCTATCTGCAATTCCTGCGCGCCCTGGCGGTCATCTACGTACTGGCTTGCGTGATCTACTATTTCAGGGCCTTCATCCATGCCAACTTCACCAAACTCGGCATTGCCGCGCTGGTGCTGTACCCGATCCTCGTAGTCGCGGTGCTGTCGCTGAGCGCCTGGTCGATTGCCGGCGGGCTGCAGGGCTCGCTGAAATGGGTCGATAATTTCGGCATCCAGATCCTGATCTACGTGATGCTGGCCTGGGGCCTGAATATCGTTGTCGGCCTCGCCGGCCTGCTCGACCTCGGCTACGTCGCCTTTTATGCACTTGGCGCCTATGCGTATGCGCTGCTCGGCACCCAGTACGGCCTGTCGTTCTGGATCCTGCTGCCGGCAGCCGGCGCCATGGCCGCCTTCTGGGGCGTGCTGCTCGGTTTCCCGGTGCTGCGCCTGCGCGGCGACTATCTGGCGATCGTCACGCTGGCTTTCGGCGAGATCATCCGCCTGGTGCTGATCAACTGGCGCGAGGTCACCAACGGCTCGGCCGGCATTTCCGGCATTCCCAAGGTGAGCTTCTTCGGCCTGATGTCGTTCAACGTGTCAGACCCGAACTATATCGCCAAGGTGCTGCACATCGCTCAATCAGGCGCCTACTACAAGATTTTCCTCTATTATCTGATCCTGGGCCTGTGCCTGCTCACCGCCTTCGTCACCATCAGGCTGCGCCGCCTGCCGGTCGGCCGCGCCTGGGAAGCGCTGCGCGAGGACGAGATCGCCTGCCGGTCGCTGGGCATCAACACGACGACGACCAAGCTCACGGCTTTTGCAACAGGCGCCATGTTCGGCGGCTTCGCCGGCTCTTTCTTCGCCGCGCGGCAAGGCTTCGTCAGCCCGGAATCCTTCGTCTTCCTGGAATCGGCGATCATCCTGGCCATCGTCGTGCTCGGCGGCATGGGCTCGCTGGTCGGCATAGCGGTTGCCGCACTGGTGATGATCGGCGGCACCGAGGCGCTGCGCGAACTCGACTTCCTCAAGCAGATCTTCGGGCCGGACTTCACCCCCGAACTCTACCGCATGCTTCTGTTCGGCATGGCCATGGTCATCGTCATGCTGTGGAAGCCGCGCGGCTTCGTCGGCAGTCGCGAACCGACCGCCTTCCTCAAGGAGCGAAGGGCTGTCTCCAGTTCCTTCACCAAGGAGGGCCACGGCTGATGAATGCGAGCACACCCATGAACGCGGCCATCCTGCAGGTCGATCACCTGTCGATGAAGTTCGGCGGCCTGGTCGCCATCGGCGACCTGTCCTTCACCGCCAAGCGCGGCGAGATCACCGCGCTGATCGGACCCAACGGTGCCGGCAAGACCACCGTGTTCAACTGCATCACCGGCTTCTACAAGCCGTCGGAAGGCATGATCACGCTCAACCGGAACGACGGCTCCAGCTATTTGCTCGAACGTCTGCCCAATCACGAGATCCCGGCGCGCGCCAAGGTGGCGCGCACCTTCCAGAACATCCGCCTGTTCTCGGGCATGACGTTGCTGGAGAACCTTCTGGTTGCCCAGCACAACAAGCTGATGAAGGCCTCGGGCTATACGGTGCTTGGCCTGTTCGGCTTCCCGAGCTATCGCAAGGCCTCGGCCGAATCGATCGACCTCGCCAGGCACTGGCTGGAGAAGGCCAATCTTGTCGATCGTGCCGACGATCCGGCCGGTGACCTGCCCTATGGCGCACAGCGCCGCCTCGAGATCGCCCGCGCCATGTGCACGGGTCCGGAGCTTCTGTGCCTGGACGAGCCGGCGGCCGGTCTCAATCCAAAGGAATCGGCGTCGCTCAACGAACTGCTCATCGACATCAAGAACACCACGGGCACCTCGATCCTGCTGATCGAGCATGACATGTCGGTGGTCATGCAGATTTCAGACCATGTCGTGGTGCTGGAATATGGCCGCAAGATCTCGGACGGCAGTCCGCAATCGGTGCGTACCGATCCGCGCGTCATCGCCGCCTATCTCGGCGTCGACGACGAGGAAGTCGAGGCGGTCCTCACCGAAGTCGGCGACGAAGACGTCATCGAACAGCTCGATACCGGGCCTGATGGCGCGCACGGTCCGGGGACATCGTCATCGTATCTCGCCGGGCCGGTGACCGACACGGTCGGGCACATTTCGGGCGAGCGGGTAACGGTGGCGAAGGGCGCGTCAAAGGCCGATCAGGTCGACGCAAGATCGATTGCCGCGGCAAGCAAGGCGGCCTCGCTGGCTGCCGTACCGGCCGCGAAGCCCGCTCCAGCGGCGAAGGCAAAGCCTGCTTCGAAAGCGGCGTCCAAGGTGGCAACCGGAGCGGCGGTGAAGTCGACCGCTGCGTCCGCACCGACCAAACCGGCAGCCAAGACTCCGGCAGCCGCCAAAGCGCCAGCGGCCAAGGTTGGGGAAATCTCCAACAGGCTGGCGGCGCCCCGCGGCGGCAAGGCCGACAATCTGACCCGCATCAAGGGCATCGGCACAGTCAACGAGAAGAAGCTCAACGAGCACGGCATCTTCCATTTCGACCAGATCGGCGCCTGGAAGAAATCAGATGTCGAGGCCGCTGAAGCCTATCTTGCCTTCGATGGGCGCATCGCTCGTGAGGAATGGGTCAAGCAGGCCAAGCTGCTCGGCAAGGGCAAGGACACGGAATTCTCGCGTCGCGTCGATGCGGGCAAGGTGGCGACCAGCCATGCGTCCGGAAAGACTGCAAATGCAGCTTCCGGAAAGACCACGGCTTCCGGAAAGACTGCCGCCGCCAAGCCTGTGGCGGGCAAGCGCGGAGGGGGCAAGTGATGGCCGGGACAACGCTGCTCGATATCAAGGGCGTGCAGACTTATTACGGCAACATCCGGGCGCTGAACGGCGTCGATGTCACCGTCAACGAGGGTGAGATCGTGGCCCTGATCGGCGCCAACGGCGCCGGCAAGTCGACGCTGATGATGACCATCTTCGGCGCGCCTCGCGCCCGCGCCGGCACCATCACCTTCGCCGGCACCGACATTACCCAGATGCCGACGCATGAGATCGCTCGCATGCGCATCGCCCAATCGCCCGAAGGCCGGCGCATCTTCCCGCGCATGACGGTGATGGAAAACCTGCAAATGGGCGCCAGCCTCGACAACCTCAAGCACTATGACGAGGACGTCGAGAAGGTGTTCACGCTGTTCCCGCGGCTCAAGGAGCGTATCGGCCAGCGCGGCGGCACGCTGTCGGGTGGCGAGCAGCAGATGTTGTCGATCGGACGTGCGCTGATGGCGCGGCCAAAGCTGCTTTTGCTCGACGAGCCGTCGCTGGGTCTGGCGCCGCTGATCGTCAAGCAGATCTTCGACGCCATCCGCGAGCTGAACCGCACCCAGGGGCTGACCGTGTTCCTGGTCGAGCAGAACGCCTTCGGCGCGCTCAAGCTCGCCACGCGCGGCTACGTCATGGTCAACGGCAACGTGACGATGAGCGGCACCGGCAAGGAGCTGCTCGCCAATCCGGAAGTGCGCGCCGCCTATCTCGAAGGCGGACACCACTGAGCTCAGGAGACTTCACCATGCAGGGTATTCTCTACGAGGAGCCGTCGATCTGGCAGTTCTTCTTCGTCACCTGTCTGCTCGGCGGTTGGGCGGCCTGGATGACGGGCAAGGCCAGCGCCCAGACATGGCGCAGCTTCATCCAGCTGTTCGCCTATATGCTGGGCCTCGGCATCGGCATCCGCTTCATCCATCACGCGCTGTTTGGCGGCACGATGTTCTCGCTGCACTACTACGTCGTCGACACCATCGTGCTGATGATCCTCGGCTTCGTCGGCTATCAATACACGCGCACCAACCAGATGGTGACGCAGTATAATTGGCTCTATGAAAGAGCTTCAATCTTGAGCTGGAAACCGAAAGGTTGACGCTCACCATTAACGCCGCTTCGGGGATGAATCGGCGTGACAAGTGCCTGAAAATCGGCAAACTATGCTTTCTGCGATAAGGGTGGGCATCGCATGAAAGCTTCATCCACGCCCACTCCGTAAATGGGAGCGTTTAAATGAAAAAGTCACTTTTGTCCGCCGTCGCCCTGACCGCGCTGGTCGCGTTCGGCGGCAACGCGTGGGCTGATGTACTGATCGGCGTTGCCGGTCCGATCACTGGTCCGAACGCAGCCTTCGGCGCACAGCTTCAGAAGGGTGCGGAAGCGGCTGTCGCCGACATCAATGCCAAGGGCGGCATCAACGGCGAGCAGATCAAGCTCGAGGTTGGTGACGACGTCTCCGATCCGAAGCAGGGCATCTCGGTCGCCAACAAGTTCGTCGGCGACGGCGTCAAGTTCGTGGTCGGCCACTTCAACTCGGGCGTGTCGATCCCGGCATCGGAAGTCTATGCGGAAAACGGCATCGTCGAGATCACCCCGGCGGCCACCAACCCGCAGTTCACCGAGCGTGGCCTGTGGAACGTGTTCCGCACCTGCGGACGCGACGACCAGCAGGGTAGCATTGCCGGCGCTTATCTCGCCGCGAACTTCAAGGACGCCAAGATCGCCGTCGTGCACGACAAGACCACCTACGGCCAGGGCCTTGCCGACGAAACCAAGAAGGCAATGAACGCCAAGGGCCTGACGGAAGTCATGTATGAAGGCATCAACGTCGGCGACAAGGACTTCTCGGCTCTGATCGCCAAGATGAAGGAAGCCGGCGTCTCCATCATCTATTGGGGCGGCCTTCACACCGAAGCCGGCCTGATCATCCGCCAGGCGGCTGACCAGGGCCTCAAGGCGACGCTGGTCTCCGGTGACGGCATCGTGTCGAACGAACTGGCTTCGATCGCAGGCGACGCGGTCGCGGGCACGCTCAACACGTTCGGCCCGGATCCGCGCCTGATCCCCGCGAACAAGGAACTCGTCGAGAAGTTCCGTGCGCAGGGCTTCGAGCCGGAAGCCTACACGCTCTACGCTTACGCTGCCGTGCAGGCGCTTACGGAAGCAGCGACGGCCGCCAAGTCGAACGACCCGCAGGCAGTTGCCAAGGCACTGCATGAAAACGGCCCGTTCAAGACCGTGCTCGGCGACCTGTCCTATGACGCCAAGGGCGATCCGACGCTGCCCGGCTACGTCATGTACGAGTGGAAGAAGGGCGACGACGGCAAGTACACCTACATCCAGAAGATGTAAGCCTGTCGGCCTCTAGACTTACGGATGCCCGGCGCCTCGCGCCGGGCATTTTTCTTTTGGGCGCGCTCCCCTTTCCGATGAGTCCGGAAAGCCGCTACAGCCCGGCCTTTGGCCAGAAAAGGAACGTGCCTTGAACGGCAGCTTCGGCGCTTTCTTGCGCGTTCGACCGAATGCGACCAGGTTTGGCGCAAAGATTCCATTTCAATCGGTTTAATCCAGCGTCAATTTTGTTTGCGCTGCAGCATTTTCGCGCTAATCATGGCGTCTGTTTCCCTCC
Organism: Mesorhizobium bavaricum; assembly: GCF_056781655.1. NCBI lineage: Bacteria > Pseudomonadati > Pseudomonadota > Alphaproteobacteria > Hyphomicrobiales > Phyllobacteriaceae > Mesorhizobium > Mesorhizobium bavaricum. The sequence goes on from NZ_CM165566.1 coordinate 1,540,537, forward strand.
CCGACACTGTCCGGAGTTCGTCCTTGGCCATCACGAAGATCCTCGTCGCCAACCGATCCGAAATCGCCATTCGCGTTTTTCGCGCGGCCAACGAACTCGGTCTCAAAACCGTGGCGATCTGGGCCGAGGAGGACAAGTATTCGTTGCACCGCTTCAAGGCCGACGAGAGCTACCAGGTCGGGCGCGGGCCGCACCTGACCCGCGACATGGGTCCGATCGAAAGCTACCTGTCGATCGAGGAGGTGATCCGCGTCGCCAGGCTTTCCGGCGCCGATGCCATCCATCCCGGTTACGGGCTTTTGTCGGAAAGCCCCGAATTCGCCGAAGCCTGTGCCGTCGCCGGCATCACCTTCATCGGGCCGAAGCCGGACACGATGCGCCGGCTCGGCAACAAGGTTGCCGCGCGCAATCTGGCGATCGAGGTCGGCGTGCCGGTGATCCCGGCCACCGATCCGCTGCCGGACGACATGGGCGCGGTCAAGAAGCTGGCCAAGGAGATCGGCTATCCGGTGATGCTGAAGGCATCGTGGGGCGGCGGCGGGCGCGGCATGCGCGCCATCCGCTCCGAGGCCGATCTTGCCCGCGAGGTCATGGAAGGCAAGCGCGAGGCGAAAGCCGCCTTCGGCAAGGACGAGGTCTATCTCGAAAAACTGATCGAGCGCGCCCGCCACGTCGAGGTGCAGGTACTGGGCGACACGCATGGCAATGCGGTGCATCTGTTCGAGCGCGACTGCTCGATCCAGCGCCGCAACCAGAAGGTCGTCGAGCGTGCGCCCGCGCCATATCTCCAAATGTCACAGCGCGAGGAGCTTTGCGGCTACGCGCTGAAGATCGCGCGCGAGACCAGCTATATCGGTGCTGGCACGGTCGAGTTCCTGCAGGATGCCGATACGGCCAAGTTCTATTTCATCGAGGTCAATCCGCGCATCCAGGTCGAGCACACCGTCACCGAGCAGGTGACCGGCATCGACATCGTTAAGGCACAGATCCACATCCTCGACGGCTTTGCCATCGGCACGCCGGAATCGGGCGTGCCGGCGCAGCAAGACATCCGGCTGAACGGCCATGCACTGCAGTGCCGCATCACCACCGAAGATCCCGAGCACAATTTCATCCCGGACTACGGCCGCATCACCGCTTATCGCGGAGCCACCGGCTTCGGCATCCGCCTCGACGGCGGCACCGCCTATTCCGGCGCGGTCATCACCCGCTTCTACGATCCGCTGCTTGAGAAGGTGACGGCATGGGCACCGACGCCAGCCGAGACCATTGCCCGCATGAACCGGGCATTGCGCGAGTTCCGTATCCGCGGCGTCGCCACCAATTTGACCTTCCTCGAAGCGATCATCAATCACCCAAGCTTTGCCGACAATTCCTATACGACCAAGTTCATCGACACGACGCCGGAACTGTTCCAGCAGGTGAAGCGGCAGGACCGCGCCACCAAACTCATCAACTATCTTGCCGACGTGTCGGTCAACGGCCATCCCGAGACGCGGGGGCGGCCGGAGCCGAAGGCCGACGCGGCCGCCCCCGTCGTGCCCTACCTCAACGGCAACGTGCCGGGCGGCAGCAAGCAGAAGCTGGACGTGCTCGGACCGGAGAAATTCGCCGCCTGGATGCGCGAGCAGAAGGAAGTTCTGGTCACCGATACGACGATGCGCGACGGCCATCAGTCGCTGCTGGCGACGCGTGTGCGCACGCATGACATTGCCGGCATCGCCGGCACCTATGCGCGCGCCCTGCCGCAGCTTCTGTCGCTCGAATGCTGGGGTGGCGCCACTTTCGACGTTGCCATGCGCTTCCTCACCGAGGATCCATGGGAGCGGCTGTCGCTGGTGCGCGAGGCAGCGCCCAATCTGTTGCTGCAGATGCTGCTGCGCGGTGCCAACGGCGTCGGCTATACCAACTATCCCGACAATGTCGTGCAGCATTTCGTCAAGCAGTCGGCAAGCGGCGGCGTCGACCTGTTCCGTGTGTTCGACTGCCTGAACTGGGTCGAGAACATGCGCGTCGCCATGGACGCGGTCGGCACCGAGGGCAAGCTGATCGAAGCGGCGATGTGCTACACCGGCGACATACTCGACCCGGCGCGAGCCAAATACGATCTCAAATATTATGTCGGCCTCGCCGGCGAATTGCAGGCGGCCGGCGCCCACATCATCGCGGTCAAGGACATGGCGGGCCTGTTGAAGCCTTCCGCCGCACGCGTTCTGTTCAAGGCGCTGCGCGAGGCGACCGATCTGCCGATCCATTTTCACACCCACGACACGTCAGGCCTGTCGGCGGCGACGGTGCTGGCGGCGGTGGAGAGCGGTGTCGATGCCATCGACGCGGCGATGGATGCCTTTTCCGGCAACACATCGCAGCCTTGCCTGGGCTCGATCGTCGAGGCGCTGAAAGGCACCGAGCGCGACCCGGGCCTCGACCCACAATGGATCCGCAAGATCTCCTTCTACTGGGAAGCGGTGCGCAACCAGTACGCCGCCTTCGAAAGCGACCTCAAGGGACCGGCCTCGGAAGTCTATCTGCACGAAATGCCGGGCGGACAGTTCACCAATCTCAAGGAACAGGCGCGCTCACTTGGGCTCGAGACACGCTGGCACGAGGTGGCGCAGACCTATCACGACGTCAATCTCATGTTCGGCGACATCGTCAAGGTAACGCCGTCGTCCAAGGTCGTCGGCGACATGGCATTGATGATGGTCAGCCAGGACCTGACGGTCGCCGATGTCGAAAATCCGGCCAGGGACATCGCCTTTCCGGACTCGGTCGTCTCGATGCTGCGCGGCGATCTCGGCCAGTCGCCCGGCGGTTGGCCGGCGGCGCTGCAGAAGAAGGCGCTGAAGGGCGACAAGCCGATCACGGTGCGGCCTGGTTCGCTGCTCAAGCCGGCCGATCTCACGGCCAGCCGCAAGGAAATCGAGGAGAAGCTCGAGCGCAAGCTCTCGGAGTTCGAATTCGCCTCGTGGCTGATGTATCCGAAGGTGTTTTCCGACTTCGCCGGCGCGCAGGAGACCTACGGACCGGTCAGCGTCCTGCCGACGCCGACCTATTTCTACGGCATGAAGCCGGAGGGCGAAATCTTCGTCGACATCGAGAAGGGCAAGACGCTGGTGGTGCGCTGCCTGGCGATCGGCGATGTCGACGAGAAGGGCATGGTCACCGTGTTCTTCGAACTCAACGGCCAGCCGCGCCGCGTCAAGGTGCCCGACAGGGCACATGGTGCTTCCGCCGCCAAGGCCCGCCGCAAGGCCGAGCCGGGCAACGAGGCGCATGTCGGCGCGCCGATGCCGGGCGTCGTCTCGGCGCTTTCGGTTGCCGCCGGCCAGGCTGTGAAGGCCGGCGACGTGCTGCTTTCCATCGAGGCGATGAAGATGGAAACGGCGCTGCATGCCGAGCGCGACGGCACGGTCGCCGAGGTGCTGGTCAAGGCCGGCGATCAGATCGATGCCAAGGATCTGCTGATCGCCTTCAATTGAGACCTTACCTTTTGAGAATTCTACTCCGGCGGTCACCTGATGCGGGTTTCTGCGCTTCCGGTGCTCATGGACCGGAATGTCTGCTGCGCGCCGGCTCTCGAAACCATGCCATCCGGCTTACCGGAGCGAATTCTGAAAAGGTCTCGGATCCGGATTGAGGCCGGATTGTCACGTCCTGTCCAACGTCTCGACAGGCCGCATCGATAACCGCTTGACCCGCCGCCGTCGGTCGGGCATCGAACCGGCTCAAATTTGCCGCCGTAGTCCCCCGAGTCGCGGCGCAGGAACGATGTGGAGAAAACATGGCCGACGATATCACCGAGACCAGCCAGACTGTTGCCGCCGGCCAGCTGCGTGCCTTCATCGAGCGCATAGAGCGGCTCGAGGAGGAGAAGAAGACCATCGCCGACGACATCAAGGAAGTGTTCGCCGAGGCCAAGGGCACCGGCTTCGACACCAAGGCGATGCGCACGATCATCCGGCTGCGCAAGAAGGATCAGGCTGAGCGGCAGGAGGAGGAAACCATCCTCGACCTGTACAAGGCCGCGCTCGGCATGGTGTAAGACTAACCGGCCCGGCGCCCAACGCGGTTGCCGGAGATACAGTTCGAACCATGAGCGAATTCGACTTCGGCGCCCGCCGCGCCTCTGAATTCCGCCAGCGCGGCTTCTGGGCGCTGTTCGCCGAACGGCATCCGGAAGAAAGGACTCTGATGGCGAGGCGCGGACCCTGGTTCTGGCAGCGCGGAATGCCCGATTTCGCCTTGGTCCTTTCCATGTATGTCGCGCCGGCGCAGAACCATGTCGGCGTCTTCTTCGGCCGCAACGAGAAGTTTGGCGCCACGCAAGCCTGGTCGCGGTTGAAGCCGTTCCAGCCGGCGATCGAAGACAGGCTGAAGCTTAAGCCCGAACAGAGTTGCGAGGGCCTTGGCATCAATTCGATGTGGCGGGTTAACTGCTATGCCGAAGACAACTGGCCGGCCATGGCCGACTGGCTGGTGACGGAGGCCTCGCGCATCGAACGCGCGGTGACCGAAGTCCTGGGACAGGGATAGTTCGCCGGTGTTGCCAGAAGGCATCCGATCCTTCTTCCGCTCACGCTGGCAAGGCCAGATGCCACTCGATCGGCTGTTCTGGCGCGACCTCGTCCTTGTCGGCACCGCGATCAACGTCGCATTTTCGGTGGTCGCGATCATCCTGCTCGCACTGAAGCTGCCGCTCGCGCTGGCTCTGGCGGCGCATTTCGCGCCGGTGCCCTACAACATCTTTCTGACGTTTGCGGTATGGCGAACCACGGAAAAGGACAAGGGCGCCAAGGCCTCATTGATGACGCTTGGCGCCACATTGTGGCTGATCCTGGTGGTTGTGGTCTGACAGCGCGGACATGGCGCCTGTCGCGTTCGCCGGGCTCCTGCTGCGCATGAAAAAGGGCAGCCGCAGCCGCCCTTTCCGTCTACCCAGCGATCGTGTTGGGCTCAAATTGCCGGCTCGAATTTCAGCGCCACGCCGTTGATGCAATAGCGAAGGCCGGTCGGCGGCGGACCGTCCTCGAAGACATGGCCGAGATGACTGCCGCAGCGGGCGCAATGACATTCGGTGCGGACCATGCCGTAGCTGCGGTCCACGGTGTTCTCAACCGATCCGGGCACCGGGTCGTTGAAGCTCGGCCAGCCGGTGCCGCTCTCGAACTTCAGCTTGGATTCGAACAGAGGCTGGTCGCAGCCGACGCAGGAAAAGGTGCCGGCGCGCTTCTCATAGAGCAGGGCGCAGCTTCCCGGCCGCTCGGTGCCGTGGCCGCGCATGACGGCGTATTGCTCCGGCGTCAGCCGGGCGCGCCATTCGGCGTCGGTGCGGGTGATGGGGTAGGTGTGGGTATCCATTTGGTCTCCTCAGCCTTGCCGGCTCGTTGTTGATTGCAACGTCATATTCGCAGCAAATAGGCATTTGTTACAGGGTTTGCCCGCATTTTCGGTCGTGCCTTCATGCGATGGCCCTGAGATAGCGGGCGACCGATGTGTCGAATGCCGCCTTTGCATCGCCAATGACATTCTGGTTCCACCATGCGCCGTGGATATGGTCGAACCGGAACGGCTCGAGTGCCGTCGCAATGCGGCGTACGGCGGCCGCGTTGAGCGGAATCTGGTTCGGGTAGCTGTACATGAAGCTGACATGGCGACGCGTCGGCGTCACCTGCACAGTATCGCCGGTCAGGATGGCGTTGCCGCCATCGCGTTTCCAGTGCAGCACCTGGCTGCCGGCAAAATGGCCACCGCAGCGGATGAGCGTCAGTGACGGTTCATGGAGAGCGTCTCGCCCTCCCAACTGATGATCGCCTTGTGCGGTCGTAGGATCCATTGTCGGTCGTCGGCATGGAGATAGATCGGCACGCCGCCAAACGCCTCGCTCCATTCGACCATCGCCGAGTAGAAGTGGCAGTGCGAGATGGCGATCGCTGTCAGGCCGCCGCGACGGTTGATTTCGGCCACTGCCTCGTCGCTGACCATCGAGATGCAGTCCCACAGCACATTGCCGTGCGGCGTCTGCGCCAGCAGTGCGCGCTGGCCGATGGCGAAGCGCGGCTCGATGCCGAAAGCGAGAACACCGGCGTCGTCCCTGACCATGACCCGGTGTCCGTCAGCGAGCTCCTGCGACGTGATCCAGGCCTGGCCTTCCCAGCGTACAAATTGCCGCTCGTCCTCGCAGATCGGGCAGTGGTCCGGTGGTTCCTGTGTTGCCGCGAACTGGACGCCGCATTGCAGGCAGAGAAAGCAGGTCATCGGGTTTCCCGTCGGTGGCTATTCAATGCTTCCTTGAAAGCTGCTTCGTCGCGCCTTCGAGCCCGGCGAGCGTCAGCGGGAACATGCGGCCACCGAAGATGTCGCGGATCATGGCAATCGAATGGGTATAACCCCAGTTCTTCTGGTCCTCGGGGTTCAGCCATACCGCGTTGGGCCACTGCTGCAGCAGGCGGCCGAGCCAGACGCTGCCTGCTTCAGGATTCCAGTGTTCGACGGAGCCACCAGGGTGGGCAATCTCGTAGGGGCTCATCGAGGCGTCGCCGACGACGATCACCTTGTAGTCCGGCCCATATTTGTGGAGCAGGTCGAAGGTCGGGATCGTCTCGGCGTGACGGCGGCGATTGTCCTTCCACACGCCCTCGTAGAGGCAGTTGTGGAAATAAAAATATTCGAGCTGGCGGAATTCCGCGCGGGCGGCCGAGAACAATTCCTCGACACCTTTGATGTGATCGTCCATCGAGCCGCCGACATCGAAGAACATCAAGAGCTTCACGGCATTGCGGCGTTCCGGCCGCGTTTGCACGTCGAGATAGCCATGCTCGGCGGTGGCGTGGATGGTGCCGGGCAGGTCGAATTCCTCCTCGGCGCCTTCGCGCACCCAGCGGCGCAGGCGCTTGAGCGCGATCTTGATGTTGCGCGTGCCGAGTTCGACGGCATCGTCGAAATTCCTGAACTCGCGCTTATCCCAGACTTTTACGGCGCGGCGGTTTCGGCTTTCGTGCTGGCCGATGCGCACGCCTTCGGGATTGTAGCCATAGGCGCCGAAGGGCGAGGTGCCACCGGTGCCTATCCATTTCGAGCCGCCCTGGTGTCGGCCTTTCTGCTCCTCGAGCCGCTGTTTCAAGGTCTCCATCAGCTTTTCAAAACCGCCGAGTGCCTCGACCAGTTTTTTCTCCTCGTCGGTCAGGTGCTTCTCGGCGAGCCGGCGCAGCCATTCTTCCGGGAGGTTCGCGACGTCCACGGCATCCGTCCCGCCCAGCGCCTCAACACCCTTGAAGACATGGGCAAACACCTGGTCGAAGCGGTCGATGTGGCGTTCGTCCTTCACCAGTGCGGTGCGGGCGAGATAGTAGAAACCCTCGACGTCGTAGTCGACCAGCCCGGCTTCCAGCCCCTCCAGCAGCGACAGATATTCCCGTAGCGAAACGGGAACACGCGCTGCCTTCAGTTCGAGGAAGAATGGGATGAACATTGTCTATCTACAGCAGATCATACTCGATGAAGCCGGTCCGACGCGCCACATGGTCGTAGAGCTTTCGTGCCGTGGCATTGGTCTCGTGCGTCATCCAGTAGACGTTCTTGACGCCGATCCCTGCCGCTTCGTGTTTCACCGCCTCGATCAGCGCCGCACCGATGCCTTTGCCGCGCACCTCCGGGTCGGCGAACAGGTCCTGCAGGTAGCAGTTGTTCTGCTCCGCCCAGCAGGAGCGGTGATAGAGGTAGTGGGTGAGGCCGACAGCCTTGCCGTCGAGGGTGGCGATGAAGCCCTTCGGCTCGAACTCACCCGCCGTAAACAGCCGCTTCCAGGTGACGGCGTAGACCTCCTCCGGCAGCCTGGTCTCATAGAAGGTGAGATAAGCGGTCCACAGCCGCTGCCAGTCGGCATGGTCGGACTGCGCCAGCGGGCGGACGGTGATCTCGGTCATTTTGTCTCCTCCGAAGGGTTTTGGCCGAAGCTGCCTGCCTGTTCGGCTGGCGGCAACGGTCCACAGCCGGGGAAAGCGCTAACCCTGCCGCCTCGCCATGAAGGCCAGCCGCTCGAACAGATGCACGTCCTGCTCGTTCTTCAGCAATGCGCCATGCAGCTTGGGCAGGGCGTTCTTCGGGTCGGCGCGCAGGTCTTCCGGGGCGATGTCGTCGGCGACCAGAAGCCTTATCCAGTCGAGCGCCTCTGAGGTTGACGGTTTCTTTTTCAGCCCCGGCACCTCGCGGATCTCGTAGAACTGGGTCAGCGCCGCCCGCACCAGATTCTGCTTGATGCCGGGATAGTGCACGTCGACAATTCTGTGCAGCGTCTCGACGTCGGGGAAACGGATGTAGTGGAAGAAGCAGCGGCGCAGAAAGGCGTCCGGCAGTTCCTTCTCGTTGTTGGAGGTGATGATGACGATCGGCCTGACCGCGGCGCGGATGGTCTCGCCGGTCTCGTAGACGAAGAACTCCATCCGATCGAGTTCCTGCAGCAGATCGTTGGGGAACTCGATGTCGGCCTTGTCGATCTCATCAATCAGAAGCACGACCTTCCTGCCGGCCGCGAAAGCCTCCCACAATTTGCCGCGCTTGATGTAGTTCCTGATGTCGTTGAAACGTGCGTCGCCAAGCTGGCTGTCGCGCAGCCGCGAGACGGCGTCGTATTCGTAAAGGCCCTGCTGCGCCCTTGTCGTCGACTTGACGTGCCATTCGATGAGGTCGAGGCCGAGTGCGGCGGCCACCTGCCTGGCGAGCTCCGTCTTGCCGGTGCCGGGCTCGCCCTTGACCAGTAAGGGCCGCTCGAGCGCGATCGCCGCGTTGACCGCCACCATCAGATCCTTGTCGGCGACATAGGCCGCCGTGCCTTCGAAACGCATTTTTGCTCCCTGGTTTGGTCATGACGACCGTAAGGACGCCGCCCTGCCTGTGCAAGGGTGGCTTGTTGGCGGCGGCGAGGCCGTCAACCCGACACGGAAAGAATGCCCGTCTCACTGGCGCTTGGTCTACCAGCAGCCTATATTGAGCGAGACGGTCTGTGCTTCCCGGCAGGAGAACATTTTCCCCGGGGCCTTAACGATCCTTAGGGAGCTGTCCCTGGGAAGACCCGTGGGTTTTCTCATACGGCGCCCACCTACTTTGTAGGTTCCCGGGATCGCTCTCTCCACCGGTTGTGTGGATCGTCGCTCAAGGCCAAGCATCCACTGACATTTCGGTGGATCATGCGGTAGAAAACGTCGTTCCTGCCCCTCCGTTCAAATCCGACCTTTTCTACCCTGGCTCCATGACCTCTCCAAAAGAACTGAAAAAACACCTCCGCAAGGAAGCACTCGGCCGCCGCGATGCGCTGGATGCGTTCTGGCGGGTGGAGGCGGCGCTCGAAATGGCCGAGACGGCGCGCGATCACCTCGCGGTTGAACCGGGGCAGATCGTCTCCGGTTTCTGGCCGATGCGCTCGGAGGTCGACGTGCGGCCGCTGATGTTTGCCTTGCGCGAGCAAGGGGCAAGGCTCTGCCTGCCGGCCATTCTCGACAAGACCACCATCGTCTTTCGCGAACTGGTGCGCGGCGCGCCGATGGTCGAGATGGGCTTCGGCACTGTCGGCCCGCATGAAGAAGCCGAGGTGCTCGACCCTTCGGTGATGCTGGTGCCGCTTGCCGCCTTCGACGCGCGCGGTCACCGTATCGGCTATGGCGCCGGCTATTACGACCGCGCCATCGCCAAGCTGATCGACAAGGGGCTGCCGCCACGGCTGATCGGCATCGCCTTCGACTGCCAGGAGGTGGCACAGGTGCCGGACGAAAACCATGACGTTGTCATTGCGGAAATACTCACCGAGAGCGGATTGCGCCGGTTCGATATCCCTTAAAATATTATGATCTGCCTATCGCGTTTCTGGGAAGATCGGATAGTATTTCAGTAGTACAATCCGACTTGATGGCGGCAAAGACTGTGTCTTTAATGCGTTTCATCCTGATGCCTTTCGCCCTGATCACGGCAGCGCTGTTTGCAATGGGATTGCACATCGTCGGGACCGGCCTGTATCATCAGGCTGCCTGGCATCAGACGGTCGCCACCGTGACGGATGTCGATCCCTACACTGAAACGAGAAAGAACGGCCTAACGATAGATGGCATCAAAGTCGCCGTCACCTATGTGGTTGACGACGCGCCGATGACCTGGTCCGGAAAGGGCAAAATCATCGGTCTTTATGCGGCGTCCATAGGCGACAAGGTGGAATTGTACTACGACCCCGCCGATCCATCGAACCTCGATACCGCCGCAATGAAGGGCTGGCTCGTCGCCCTGTTGATCATTGTCGGTACCGGCGGCTTCACGGCCTTCTACGTATGGTTCTTCTGGCTACGCGGATGGCACGCGCGTCCACGTCGCCCATGATGCAATCGCCCGTTCGCGCTGCGGGCGCGTGCACAACGCCGCTCCACCGGCAGCGGGTCACTTCCGGTCGGCGTCAGGACCAATCGCGGTACCGCTTGCCTTGCATCCATGGCTCTGGATAGAAGTGGATATGAGACTTCTCTTCCTCGGCGACATGGTCGGAAAAACGGGACGCACGGCGGTGTGGGAACAACTGCCGGGGCTGATCTCCGATTTCAAACTCGATTTCGTCATCGTCAACGGCGAGAACGCCGCCGGCGGCTTCGGCATCACCGAAGAGATCTTTCGCGAGACGATCGCGGCCGGCGCCGATGTCGTCACCACCGGCAACCATGTCTGGGACCAGCGCGATGCGCTGGCCTTTGCGCCGCGCGAAGAGCGTTTTCTGCGCCCCTCCAATTTCCCCAAGGGCACGCCCGGGCGCGGCTCCGGCGTCTACATCGCCAGGAGCGGCGCGCGGGTTCTGGTCGCCAACATCATGGGCCGGGTGTTCATGCATCCCGAACTCGACGATCCGTTCCAGGCCGGCGAACGCGAGCTGGCTGCCTGTCCGCTCGGCGAGCAGGCGGATGCGGTGATCATCGACTTCCACGCCGAGGCAACCTCGGAAAAGATGTGCTTCGCGCATTTCGTCGATGGCCGCGCCAGTCTCGTCGTCGGCACCCACACGCACCAGCCGACCGGCGATCACCAGATCCTCAATGGCGGTACCGGCTACATTTCCGATGCCGGCATGTGCGGTGACTATGATTCCTCGCTCGGCATGGACAAGGAGGAACCGCTCAACCGGTTCCTGTCGAAGGTGCCGAAAGGGCGATTCGAGGCCGCGACCGGGCCGGCGACATTGTGTGGCGTCGGTGTCGATATTTCCGACCGCACCGGGCTGACCGAGCGGATCGCGCCGTTTCGTCGCGGCCCGCGGCTGGAGGAAACCGCACCCTCCTTCTGGTTGTGACATTGATATAGACGCGCTTAGTACCTAACTGCCGGCTTCATCTGCTTCAGATCGTTACAAGAGGGGACGACCTCCATGCAGCTCATCGAATTCCTGGCGCCGCATTTTCACTTCGTGTCCGATCCAACCGCCTGGGTCGCGCTGCTGACGCTGGTGGTGCTGGAGATCGTGCTCGGCATCGACAATCTGATCTTCATCTCGATCCTGACCAACAAGCTGCCGGAATCGCAAAGGGCTCGTGCCCGCCGCCTCGGCATCTCGGCGGCGCTGATCATGCGGCTGGTGCTGCTGGCCACCATTTCGATCATCGTCCAGCTGACGACGCCGGTGTTCACCGCCTTCGGCCACGGTTTTTCCTGGCGCGACCTGATCCTGATCGCCGGCGGTCTGTTCCTGGTCTGGAAGGCGACCAAGGAAATCCACCACACGGTCGATCTCGACGATCATCAGGACACGATGATGGGCGAGACGCTACAGCTTTCGCTCGCCGGCGCGATCTTCCAGATCCTGTTGCTCGACCTGGTCTTCTCCATCGATTCGATCATCACCGCTGTCGGCATGACCGACGAGATCGCCATCATGTATATCGCCGTCATCGTGGCGGTGAGCGTGATGATGCTGGCGGCGGCGCCGCTCGCCAATTTCATCGCCAAGAACCCGACCATCGTCATGCTGGCGCTGGGCTTCCTGCTGATGATCGGCATGACGCTGATCGCCGACGGCATGGGCTATCACGTGCCCAAGGGCTATATCTATGCCGCCATGGGTTTTTCGGCGATGGTCGAAGGTCTCAACATGCTGGCCCGCAAACGGAAGAAGTCAGGGTCCGGCGGTCACTAGCCTCGGAAAGCCGCGATCCCGAGCGCCGCGCTGCCTATAAGGCGCGGCTGGACGAATTGAGCCGATTTATCTATAAGCCGGCCATTCCGACAGAGAACGCCGTACGTCCATGCGGACGCGCAAGGGGCGTTCTGAAATTTTGAATTTGAGCATTTTGCAAAACGCCAGGTGATTCCACCTGGCCGCAAGCTGCTCTAGCCCAAGAGACGACAGGGGTGCCATGGCTGGCCATTCACAGTTCAAGAACATCATGCACCGCAAGGGCCGCCAGGATGCGGTGCGGTCGAAAATGTTTTCCAAGCTGGCGCGCGAAATCACCGTTGCCGCCAAGAGCGGGACGCCCGATCCATCGATGAACCCGCGCCTGCGCCTTGCCGTGCAGAACGCCAAGGCGGTGTCGATGCCGAAGGACAACATCCAGCGCGCCATCAACAAGGCGTCGATGGGCGATGCCGAGAACTACGAAGCCGTGCGCTATGAGGGCTACGGTCCGGGCGGCGTCGCCGTTATCGTTGAGGCTCTGACCGACAACCGCAACCGTTCGGCGTCGAATGTGCGCGCCGCCTTCACCAAGGCTGGCGGGGCGATGGGCGAGACCGGATCGGTGTCGTTCATGTGGGATCGTGCCGGCGAGATCTACTATCCGGCATCGGCCGGCAGCGCCGACAAGGTGATGGATGCGGCGATCGAAGCCGGCGCCGACGATGTGGAATCCGACGAGGAAGGTCACACGATCTACTGCGCCTTCGAGAATCTCGGCGAAGTTTCGAAGGCGCTGGAAGCCTCGCTCGGAGAAGCCGAATCGGTGAAGCCGATCTGGAAGCCGCAGAACAGTGTTCCAGTCGACGAGGATCGCGCACAGTCGCTGATGAAGCTGGTCGCCACACTCGAGGACGACGACGACGTCCAGAGCGTCTACGCCAACTTCGAAGTCGACGACGAGACCATGGCCAAGCTCAGCGCGGCATGAGCAGGGCTCGGCCAGAGACATGAGCGGAGCTCAGTCCGAGATGAGCGAAAAAGCGCTGCCCGCCATCCGCATCACCTACTGCACGCAGTGCCAGTGGCTGCTGCGTGCAGGCTGGATGGCGCAGGAATTGTTGTCGACCTTCGGCACTGATCTCGGCGAAGTGACGCTGGTGCCCGGCACCGGCGGCATCTTCACCATTTCCTGCAATGATACGCTGGTCTGGGACCGCAAGCGCGACGGCGGCTTTCCGGACGCGGCAAAGCTGAAGCAGCTGGTCCGCGATGTCATCGATCCGGATCGCGATCTCGGTCATTCCGACCGCAAGGGCCATACATCAAAAGACTCCGCCTGAGCGGGGCCTCTTGCTTTTCGCAGAAACGCTTCTCTCTTTGTCTTGACGCAATCCGGACGGCTACACACGTTTCCTGGAGTTGCTTAGAGCAATGAGAGAATGAAGCAGGCCATCGCCACGATGGCGGTGATGGTGCGGACGTGGTTCCACATCACCCATTGGTTCAGATGGTTCGCCCACACGGCGGCGCCGTTGCTGCTGGCCGGGTCGACGGCGGCGAGCGCATCGTTGAGCGGCACGTTGAAGACCATGGTCACGATCGGGTTGCCGATCAGGTAGATCACCGCGCCGGCAAGCAACCAGTACGAGCCGGACTGGCTCCAGCCCATGATGGCGGCGGCGATAAGCACCAGACAGAGCAGGCCGGTACCGAAAAGCGCCATCATGAAGGTCGGGGTGATCACCGTGATGTTGATCGAATTCATCGCCGCGATGCCGCTTGGGATGGGCAGTCGGGCGAGCGCCGGCATGACGAAGTTGGAAAAGGCGAAGAACACGCCGCCGACGACGCCCGAGCCGATCGCGGCGAGGAACACGAGGGTGGGGAGAAGTTTCGTGATCATGTCAGTTGCTCCAGATGCCGGTTGCGGCGGTTGCGGTTGCGTAAGCGGAGAAGTCTCTTGGCTGGCGGCCAAGCACGCGCCGGACGCCATCGGTGAGTGACTCGTTGCGGCCGTCGAGCACCTCGGTGAACAGCTCGTTGAGCAGCCAGGTGAATTCGGGCGGCAGGTCGTGCGCGGTCACGGCGGCGGTGAATTCGTCGTGCGAAATCCTGACAAAGCGGATGTCGCGCCCGGCGGCCTTGCCAATCTCGGCGACCGCGTCGGCGAAGCTCAGCAGTCGCGGCCCGGTCAGTTCATAGAGCTGGCCCACATGCCCTGGCTCAGTCAGCACGGCGAAGGCGACGTCGGCGATGTCATCGGCATCGACGAATGGCTCGCCCACATTGCCGACCGGCAAAGCCACTTCGCCCTCAGCCAAGGACTCGACAAGGAAGCCTTCGCTGAAGTTCTGCGAGAACCAGGCGCAGCGCAGGATCGTCCAGTCTGCGCCAGAGGCCTTCAGCATCTCTTCGGCACGTTGGGCTTCCGCCTCGCCACGCCCGGACAGCAGCACCAGCCGGGGGACACCGTTTTCTACGGCTAGCCTGGCGAAGGCGCCGACCGCCTCGGCCGCACCCGGCACGGCCAGATCGGGATAGTAGCTGATGTAGACGGCGCTGACGCCTTGCAATGCCAGGCCCCAGGTCGCGGGGATCTGCCAGTCGAAGCGCGGGGTGCCCGAGCGCGAGCCGATCCGTACCGGCAGGCCATGCGCCGTCAACCGCTCGGCAAGGCGGCGGCCGGTCTTGCCGGTGCCGCCGAGGATCAGGATGGGTTTCGTTGTCGTGTCGTTCATGGCGTTTTCCTCTTTTACAAACATGAGTAATCCTCACATTTGCAAAACGTGATAAACCCTCGTATTTTGCGAGTCAAGCAATTTTATTGGCATTTGGAGTTGGCCATGGAAGACACCGCCGTGCCGGTTTCGGCCCAGGAGCAGATTGCTTCGCCGCGTCGGGCGCCGAGCCAGCAGCGCAGCCGTGAGCGGGTCGAGCGGATGCTCACCGCCGCCTCGGCGCTGATCGCCGAGCAGGGCAGCGACGCCATGCGCATGGGCGAGGTGGCGGAACGGGCAGGGGTGTCGATCGGCTCGCTCTACCAGTTCTTTCCGGACAAGCGGGCGATCGTCTGGGCGCTGGCCGAGCGCTACACCGCCGAAAGCCAGGCCTGCATCTCGGCGGCACTCGCCGATGTCGGCGACGCCGAAGGCCTGGGCCAGGCGTTTTCGGAGCTGGTCGATATCTACTACGGGCTGTTCCTGGCCGAGCCGGTGATGCGCGACATCTGGTCAGGCACGCAGGCCGACAAGGCGCTGCGCCAGCTCGAACTCGCCGACAGCCGGGCCAACGCCGAATTCCTCACCGCGGTGCTGAAGCGGCTACGGCCGGCCGCCGATCCGACTGCGCTGGAAACCACTGCGTTCCTTGTCTGGCAGATGGGCGAGGCCGCTGTGCGGCTGGCGATCTCGGTGGAGCGCCAGGAGGGCGACAGGCTGGTCGCCGCCTACAAGCGCATGGCGCTCAGGGAATTGCTGGCGGAGTAAGGAGCGCAGGCTGAATCTTCGGCGAAGCCGACAAAAAACCCGCCTCGAAGGGCGGGTTTTCCGATCTGCGAAAAGGTCGCCGGACTTAGAGGCCGAAACCTTCGAAACGCTTCTTGAACTTCGACAGGCGGCCGCCGCGGTCGAGCAGAGTCTGCTGGCCGCCGGTCCAGGCCGGGTGGGTGGTCGGGTCGATATCGAGGTTCATCGTATCGCCTTCCTTGCCCCAGGTCGAACGGGTCATGTATTCGGTGCCATCGGTCATGACGACCTTGATGGTGTGGTAATCGGGATGAATGTCGGTCTTCATGGTTCGGTTCCTGGCTTGCCGGCGCTGCCGACGGGCATAAGCCTGCGTCGATGCGCCCCTTTTTAAAACTCGAAGCCGCAGCTATTGAGGAGCCACGGCTTCTAAAACGGTCGGCGAGCCTATACATCAGCCGGAATTGAATCACAAGGCCGCGGCAAGCGCATATTGAAGCGCATAGCCCGAAGGCCGCTAGAGGAAACACTGGAATGGCGCAACCCAGCAGCGCAGACGAGCGCCGGCGCTCGCTCAAGCCGCTCAGGCGCCTGTTCCCGTACATCACGCATTATCGCACGCTGGTCATCGGCGCCGTCATCTCGCTGGTCATCGCCGCGGCAACGACGCTGGCGCTGCCGCTGGCCGTGCGGCGCATGATCGATCATGGTTTCTCGTCGGCCAGCACCACCTTCATCGCCGAGTATTTCGCGGCGCTGGTGGCGATGGCCGCCGTGCTGGCGGCCGCCTCGGCCGGCCGCTACTATTTCGTCATCACGCTCGGCGAGCGCGTCGTCGCCGACATCCGCCGCGATGTCTTTGCCCATGTGACGACGCTATCGCCTTCCTTCTTCGACACCGCCCAGTCGGGCGAGATCGTTTCGCGGCTCGCCGCCGACACGACGCAGGTCAAATCGGCGGTCGGGGCGACGGCCTCGGTGGCGCTGCGCAACGTCATCCTTGGCCTCGGCGCGGTGGGGATGATGGTCGTCACCAGCCCGAAACTGTCCGGCCTGGTGATCGCCGCTATCCCGGTCATCGTGCTGCCGCTGGTCGCCTTCGGCCGTTCGGTGCGGCGCAAG
Organism: Mesorhizobium bavaricum; assembly: GCF_056781655.1. Lineage (NCBI taxonomy): Bacteria > Pseudomonadati > Pseudomonadota > Alphaproteobacteria > Hyphomicrobiales > Phyllobacteriaceae > Mesorhizobium > Mesorhizobium bavaricum. The sequence goes on from NZ_CM165566.1 coordinate 1,557,262, forward strand.
TCGCGGCAGGCGCAGGATACACTTGCCGATGCCACCGCCTATGCCAGCGAGCAGATCGGCGCGGTGCGCACGTTGCAGGCCTTCACCAATGAGAAGCTGGTCACAGGGCATTTCTCCGCCGCGGTGGAAGCCGCTTTCGCGGCGGCGCGCGCCTCGATCTTCGCGCGCTCCTTCCTCACCTTCTTTGCCATTTTCACGATCTTCTCGTCCGTCGTGGCGGTGCTGTGGTTCGGCTCGCGCGACGTGCTCGAAGGCTCGATATCGCCAGGCACGCTCGGCCAGTTCCTACTCTATTCAGTGTTCGCCGCCGGTGCGCTCGGCGCGCTGTCGGAAGTGTGGGGCGAGCTTGCGCAGGCGGCGGGTGCTGCCGAACGGCTGACCGAGATCCTGGCCGAGAAGCCGGCAATCCAGGCACCGGCCCATCCGAAGCCCCTGCCAACAGCCGCCAAGGGCGCGATCGTGTTCGACGATGTCTCCTTCTCCTACCCGGCCAGGCCCGACCGCGCTGCCGTGCATGGCTTGAGCTTTCAGGTCATGCCCGGCGAGACGGTAGCGATTGTTGGCCCGTCAGGCGCCGGCAAGAGCACGGTCTTCTCGCTGATCCTGCGTTTCTACGATCCCGAAACTGGCAGGATCCTGATCGACGGCGTCGACGTGCGCGAGGCCGATCCCGTCTCGGTGCGCGAGCGCATCGCCATCGTGCCGCAGGATGTCACCATCTTCGCGGCAAGCGCCCGCGACAATATCGGCTTTGGCCGGCCGGGCGCCAGCGAGGCCGAGATCGAGACGGCGGCGAAGGACGCGCTGGCCGACGAATTCATCCTGAGGCTGGAGAAAGGCTATGACAGCCAGGTCGGCGAGCGCGGCGTGACGCTGTCCGGCGGCCAGCGCCAGCGGGTGGCGATCGCCCGCGCCATCCTGCGCGACGCGCCGATCCTGCTGCTCGATGAGGCGACCTCCGCGCTCGACGCCGAAAGCGAGACGCTGGTGCAGGTGGCGCTGGAGCGGCTGATGCAGGGCCGCACCACCATCGTCATCGCCCACCGGCTGGCGACGGTGCTGAAGGCCGACAGGATCCTGGTCATGGACGGCGGCAGCATCGTCGAGGAGGGCACGCATCAGAGCCTCGTCGCCAAGGGCGGCATCTATGCGCGGCTGGCCAAGTTGCAGTTCGATACCGGCGCCAGCGCCTTCAGGGGCGCGGCGGAGTAGGCATTTCCGGCGGGACTCAGTTTGCTTCGGGCTCGGCGTAGGCGAAGTTGTAGTTCCAGCCGGAATTGTCGCTCATCTTCTTTCGTGATCGGAGATAGGCGCCGATATTCTTGGCGGGAACCCGATCGCCGATCGTCTTGAGGTACCAGTCGACCTGAAATTCAGTTGGCGTACTGGACCAGCGCGCCTTGAAGGCGACGTAGGGCGTAATCACGTCGTCGGATTTCTCGGGCCCGACAAATTGTGCCTTCAGGTTTCTGACGATGCATTGATGACGCTTGAATATGGGGCTGCCGAGCCAGACCGGACCGATCCTGCCGACCATATCCGGCGCCGGCAAATTGCTGATGCCAACATCCGCCTTCAGCGGAAAGTTCGTAACAAGATCATCGGTATCGAGCGCCTCTGCCGGCAACTCGTAGGATTCGACTATCGTGACGACGTTCCGATCGCGGTCGTCGTTTGTCGACAACGTCGCCAGGCTTGTCATCCCGGGATACTGGCGGTTGTAGTATTGTAGGTAGTCGTCGGCGAGCTTTGTGGCCGATTGCGAAACCAACCTGTACCGCATGCTGTCGGCATCCGCATCGCGATAGGTCGTACTGACCGTCAGGTTGAGCGGCTCGCCCTTGAGTTTGGGAAAGTCAAAAGCCTCGCTGACGAAGGTGGTCGGCTGAAAAAGTTCCTTGCGCTCGATTCTCTCCATCTGAGCGTTGTCGGCGACGATCGGCAAGGCAAAGCCATAGTCGGGCGGAACAAGGTTCTCGGCCCTGCCGCCCTGGAGATAGTTGGTCGCATCGATCCAGTAAGTCTGGCTGCCGATGATGGCCTTGACGATGACGTGGTCAAACGCGCGTATTGTTGGAAGAATATCGCCGAGTGCAAATCCGTCGTCCAGGTCTGTCAGCGCCGGGTCAGCCTGGATACCCAGCCGCCGCAGGCTGGAGGCAAGAAGCAGGGCCTTGTCCTTGCAGTCGCCGAAGCCGCTCTTGACCACCACATCGGGGCTGCGGGGGATGTAGGAGCCGCGGCCCATCGACAGGCTCACATAGCGAATGGTGTCCTGAACCAGCCGCATCGCCTCGATCATCCGGTCTTCCGGCTTGGCGTATCTGGTGGCGATGTCGTCCAGTTTCGAGGCGAACTCGGCCGGCAGTTCCTGATCGAGCCGGTAGTAGGGCAGAACCGCGTCGACGACATCCTGCCAATTGGACGTCGAAGACATCTGCACACTGGGGTAAGTCAGGAAATCCGCCGGCAGGTTCTCTTCGGGCTTGACCGGAGCCGGATTTGCGCTCTGCCAAAGATAGGCCGTCATCGCACCATCCGCCTTGATATCCGGCTGGAGGTCGGTGCGGATCTGGCGGATCTTCAGCGGCTCGGTTGTCGGCCAAATCACTCTCTCGCGGATGAGTGCGATGGGTTCTCCCCACGCCAGCGCGACCGAGTGAAAAAACAGGTCAGCACCGACGATCGGTGTCCTGACCGTGGTCTTGCCGTAGTCGATGATGTCGCCGACGCGGACATCGTCGACATTCACATAAGCGGTGAGCCAGCCGTCGAACAGGCCTTTCTCCGCATCCTTTTCGCGTCGAAAAACGTCGAAGGTGGCCCCGGGCAACCGGTCGATCACCACGCCGTCGCGAATGATGTTCAGCCAGTTCATCGTGACTTCGGACGTTGCCGGGTCGAACTCGATGCTTATGGCCGCACCGCGCTCGAGCCCGGTGCGATCGACGATCTTGTAGGCATAGCGGTCAAATGCCTCGATGCCGCCTGGCCGTTTTCGGATCTGATACTCCGACAAAAGATTGGATATGCCGTTCTTGATCTGGCTGTCGAAGCGCGGGTCCGGCCTGGGAAGCTCGACCCGATCGATCCAGCCGCCAGGACTGCCCTTGTGGATTTCGGCGCCGGCCATGGCTGGGGAACAGAAAATGGCAAAGGCAATCAAGACGAAAAGCCGCATGATCGCTGAAGATATCACTGGAAAGCACCCCGCCCGAACAATCCGGCCGTCTCGCAAGATAACTGTCGGATACTACCAGTGATAGAAAAGTAGAGACGATCCCGCAAGACACAGGAAGCTGTCGCCGCCCAGCGATGACGCCCGTTGCATCCAGAATGCCGACGGGCATCAGCCGATCACCGAAATCGAGAAGGGCCGATATGGCGGGTTCATCCGCCGTATCGCTGCTTCAGATGGTTCACGAAATAAGTGGCGTCGAGTTTTTCGCCGGTGGCGCGCTCGAGCAGGTCCGGTGTCGACCAGCGTGACCCCTGCGACCAGATCTTTTCGCGGCGCCAGGCGTTGATGGACTCGAAATTACCCTTGGCAAGATCGTCATCGGCGGCGGGATGCTCCCGCGTCAGCGCCGCCCATTGCTGCGCCGCCATCATCGCGCCCAGCGTGTAGGAGGGGAAGTAGCCGAAGGCCGCACCCGGCCAATGCACGTCCTGCATCGGCCCGTCGGCCGGATTGTCGATGGTGGAAAGGCCGAGATAGTCGCGCATCTTGGCGTCCCAGGCTTCGGGCAGATCGGCCACCTCCAGCCTGCCCGAGACGAGCTCCTGCTCCAGTTCGTAGCGCAGGATGACATGCAGCGGGTAAGTCACCTCGTCGGCATCGACACGGATCAGGCCGCGTTCGACATGATGCACATGCGGCAGGATGTCGTCGAGCGACCAGGCTTCGCCGAGATGCTTTTCGACCACCGGCAGCGCCCAGCGCCAGAAGGCCGGGTTGCGGCCAAGCTGCTTTTCGACGAACAGGCTCTGGCTTTCATGCACGGCCATGCCGCGCGCCCTGCCGAGCGGCCAGTGCGACCATGCCTTCGGCAGGTTCTGTTCGTACAGCGCATGGCCGGTCTCGTGCAGCACGCCCATCAGCGCCGACAGGAAGTCAGACGTCTTGTAGCGGGTGGTGATGCGCACGTCGCTCGGCACACCGCCGCAGAACGGGTGGTGCGACACCGACAGCGACCCGTGTGTCAGGTCGAAGCCGACCGCCGCCATCATGGCAAGGCCGAGCTCGCGCTGCCGGTCGATCGCATAGGTGCCCGAAAGCGGCTTCAGCGGGCGCTTGCGCAGCCGCGCTTCCTGTATCGCCAGCGCCTCCGGCACGAAACCCCTGAGGAAAGCCTTGAGGTCGGTGAAGACATGCGTGATGTCGGCGGCGCGGTTGCCGGGGTCGTATTGCTCCATCAGCGCGTCGTAGGGGGCGAGACCGAGCACATCGGCACGCAGCGCCGCCTCTTCGCGCACCAGCGCCACCACGCCCTCGAGCGCCGGCTGGAAGCCAGCCCAGTCGTTCTTGGCGCGCAGGTCGCGCCACAGTTGCTCGCAGCGCATGCGCGCCGTGGTCTGCCGTTCGACGAATTCGACCGGCAGGCAAGTCAGATTGGTGTACTGGCGCCGCAGTTCCGCGATGGCGGTCCGTTGCTCCTCACTCAACGCTTCCTGTTCGGCTGCGGCGATCCAGTCGGCGATTTCCGGTGCCGTTGCCCTGGTGTGAAACATGCCTGCCAGCGCCGACATTGCCTCGGCGCGCTTCTCGCCGCCACCGACTGCCATGTGGGTGGCCTCGTCGGCGCCAAGGATGGCTAGCGCATGCTCGAGCGCTTCGAGCTTGTGGCCGAGATCATCGAGTTTCTGAAAGGACATGGAGGCTTCCGTGATTGAGGACGGCGCGAAAAGATACCAACGCAAAGGCGTTTGCAACCCTCGGGCACTGCGCTGCGGGTGCATCTTGCGCAGGTGAGGTCACGCGTGAAATGCTACCGGCGACAGATGAAGGGGGAGGACTATGATCGGCAACATCCTGGTCGGGCTGGTGGCCTTGATCCATGTCTACATCGTCTATCTCGAAATGGTGCTGTGGGACACGCCGCGCGGGCACAAGGCATTCAATCTGACGCCGGAATTCGCCAGCGCTTCGAAGGTGCTCGCCGCCAATCAGGGCCTCTACAACGGCTTCCTCGCCGCTGGGCTGATCTGGGGGCTTTACCTCGGGGCTGCCGGATTTCAGGTCAAGGTTTTCTTCCTGTTGTGCGTGGCCATTGCCGGCCTCTATGGCGCGGCCACGGTTGGCCGCAAGATCCTGTTCATCCAGACCGTGCCGGCGGTGGTTGCCCTGATTGCAGTCTGGCTGGGCTGGTAGCGAAAAGAGACGCCCGCGGGATTGAGGTCCCGAAGGCGCCAGGTGGTCCCTTCCTGGCGCATGCCCGGAAAATCGGAATCGACTTCGGCAGAATCATGCTCGATATCGAGGTGCGCGGTCTCAGCCGTTCGGATATTTCCCGCCGTCGGCGCCATCGCCCATCAGGAAAACGCTCCCGGTATCGCCCTTCAGACGCTGGTCGACATTGTCGAGACGGCGCAGCAGGTCATGGTATTGTGCCGCCGGTATCCTGCCATGATCCGATGCCGCGATCTTCTCGGCCGCCTGACTGATGCGGGCGGTCCGCATTTCCAGGCGCTCGGCCACGGCCGGCGTAATGCTGTTGGCTTGTCTTGCGTCGACTATGCCCTGGTGGACGCCTTGGACCTGGTTGAGGAGTCCCTCGACGCGCGGGCCGGTAAAGTCGGTCGGGTCGGTGGCGTCAAGACCGCCCTTGTGATGGCCCGCGGCATAGGCGCCGGCGAGGGGAATGGCGATGAGGAATGCCGTGAATGTCGCAGTTCTGAGCGAGGTCTTGGGAATAAAAGAGCGCATCGCGCGTCTCCTCCTGAAAGGGAAGGCAGCGGTTGTTTCGCCTGCCTTCCGGCCGAGGGCCGTCCGGTTCCGTCGCGTCGCGATGGGGGATCATCGCCGGCGGTTCTCGGCCCAGGCGGGAAGCTAGGACTGCACAGCGACGATGTGTAATTAAAAAAAGATAATCTTTTCAGGCCTTGTCGGCCTCGGTCTGCGCCCTAGAGTTGAGCCGGCAAACAAATTCGCGTGATGCCGCGTGATGATGGATCAACGTTCGGTGAGCTTCAGTTCAATGCGGCGGTTCTTGTTGCGCGCCTCTTCGGTGTCGGCGGGGTCGAGCGGCTGGAACTCGCCGAAGCCGGCGGCGACCAGCCGGTTGGCCGGCACGCCGTTCTCGATCAGGAATTTTACCACCGAGGTCGAACGCGCCGTCGACAGTTCCCAGTTGTCGCGGTAGCGGCCAGTGCCGGAGAGCGGCTTGTTGTCGGTATGGCCGTCGACGCGTAGCACCCAGTTGATCTCGGGCGGGATTTCCTTCTGCAGTTCGATGATGGCGTCGGCGAGTTTCTTCATCTCGACCTTGCCGGCATCGTTGATCACCTCGGAGCCGGTCGGGAACAGGACTTCCGACTGGAAGACGAAGCGGTCGCCGACGATGCGGATGTTCTCGCGGTCGGCGAGGATCTCGCGCAAGCGGCCGAAGAAGTCGGAGCGGTAGCGATTCAGCTCCTGCACGCGCTGGGCAAGTGCTACGTTCAGGCGGCGGCCGAGATCGGCAATCTTGGTGTTGGAATCACGGTCACGGGTTTCGGAGACGTTGAGCGCATCCTCGAGCGCGCCGATCTGCTTGCGAAGTGCTGCAATCTGCTGGTTGAGGATCTCGACCTGGCTCAGCGCCTGCTGGCTGATCTGGCGCTGGCTGTCGAGTTCCCCCGACAGTGCTACGGCACGCTGGTTGGCGGCGTCGCCGGCGCCCGCACCTTGCGCCAGCAATTGTTGGAGCCGGCTCTTTTCGGCTTCCGCTGCCGACAGTGATGCCTGCAGATTGGCCAGCGAATCATCCTTGTCCTGCGTCGTCGAGCGCTCCAGCGCCAGAAGCTGGGTCAGTTCGTTGATTTGCGAATTGAGGCGCGAGAGCGCCGTATCCTTGCCGGAGATTTCGCGGCCGAGCAGGAACTGCGCCAGCACGAAGACGGTAAGCAGGAACATGATCGCCAGAAGCAGAGTCGAGAGCGCGTCGACGAAGCCCGGCCAGTAGTCGATGCGGCGATCGGTGCGCCGCCCACGTGCCAGCGCCACGTCAATGCACCCCGGGCTTCTTCAGGGCATCGGCGATCTTTTCCAGCGTGTTGCGCATCGCCTTCTGCTCGTCGGACTGGGCCTCGACCCAGTCGCGCATGATCTGCTGCTCGGAGCGCATGTTCTTGACCAGCCCGGAAATGCCGTCGGCGAGATTGGCCATGGCGGTGGCGACGCGCGGATTGGAGCTGCCGCCATTCTCCTGCATGCTGCGCAGCCTTTCCGACAAAACCCGGATCTCGTCCGAGGATTCGGCCTTGGCCGGGTCAGAGACGACGATGTCGGACGACAGATCGGTGACCGAGGACAACCAGTTTTCCAGCTCGGTGTAGAAGCGCGTCTGGGCGCGGCCGGCCTGCAGGTCGAGGAAGCCAAGCACCAGTGAGCCGGACAGGCCAAACAGCGAGGACGAGAAAGCCGTGCCCATGCCGGCCAAAGGCGCCGAAAGACCTTGCTTCAGCGAATCGAGCACCGCAGCGGCGTCGCCCGTGCCCGGATCGAGCGATTCAATGGTCTCGCGGATCGAGCCGATGGTGTTCAACAGGCCCCAGAAAGTGCCGAGCAGGCCGAGGAACACCAGCAAGCCGACAAGATAGCGCGAGGTGTCGCGGCTTTCGTCGAGGCGCGTGGCGATGGAATCGAGCATGGTCCGCATCGAACTGGTCGAGAAGGCCGTCGCCGAGGAGCGGCCGATCATCGCCTTCATGGGCGCCAGCAGCACCGGTTCAGTGGTCTCCGAACCGGCACGGAAGGAGTTGACCCAGCGCACTTCGCGAAACAGCCGTCCGACCTGGCCGAAGGCCAGCAGGATGCCGACCACCAGCACGCCGACGATCAGACCGTTGAGGCCGGGATTGCTGCCAAAAGCAGTTGAGATCTGGCGGGTCAGGATGGCGGCGATGAAGGCAACGATGACCAGGAAGATCATCATGGTCAGCAGGAAGACCTGAGGGCTCGACAGTTTGTGCGGGTCGTAGATCAGGACATCAGAACGTCTGCCCATGCCGAAGGATCTGAGAAAAGCCATCCGTGCCCCGTTTCCGATGCCGCCGCCGATCACGTAGACCGCGACTCTAAACGGAATTGTGACCAAATTGAATGGCGCTTGGCAATATTGCCGCGTCGATAGTCTGTGTCAGAGGCGATTGATGACCAGACAGTCGACCATCGCAGCCAGATGCAGGCCGGCGCCGGTGACGACGAAACCGTGCCACAGCGCGTTGTGGAAGCGCAGTCCCTTCCAGGCGAAGAAGATGACGCCACAGGAATAGACGATGCCGCCGGCGACGATGAGCGCGAGCGACGTCGTCGGCAGCGTCTGGACAAGCGGCTTCACCAGAATGACGCCACTCCAGCCGATGGCGAGATAGAAGACGATCGCCAGCCGGTCGAAACGGCCGGGAAAAAACACCTTGATGGCGATGCCCATGGCAGCGGCGGTCCAGACGAGCACGATCATCCAGTGCGCCAGCGGCGAGCCCTCGAGCTGAGCCAGGAAAGGCGTGTAGGTGGCGGCGATCAGGAGATAGATCGCGGCATGGTCGAAGCGCCGCAAGATCCATTTCGCTGGCGACGACACCGGCCACAGATTGTAGGTCAGCGACACCGACAGCACGGTGAGCAGCGAAACCACATAGAAGGCAGCGGCGATGTATTCGCCCGGCCCGACACGAAAGGCCGCCAGCGCCAGCAATGCCGAACCGGCCGAAATCGCCAGCACGATGCCGACGGCATGGACGATACCGTCGGCGATCATCTCGGCGCGCGAATAGTGCCAGCGTCCGATGAACGGTATGTCGGGGTAGGGTTGGTTGTCTTTCACTGCCGGGTTCCTGCGCCGCGCACCCTAACTTGGGCGCTCGCCTGGCAGTATTTCAAGCTTCCGTTGCGGTTTTGCGACTGCGGCGCATCAGCGCGCCGAGAGCGGCTTCTTCACGGCCTTCAGCAAGGCGCGTTGGATGACCTCGTTGCCGGCGACCACCGAGCCGTTGTCGAGCATGTCCTGGCCGCCATCCATGTCCGAAACGAAGCCGCCCGCCTCGCGGATCAGCAGCAGGCCGGCGGCGACGTCCCAGGCCGACAGGCCGGTTTCCCAGAAACCATCCATGCGGCCGGCGGCGACATAGGCCAGATCGAGCGAGACGGCACCCATGCGGCGGACGCCGGAGACCTCCGCCATGACGTTGCGCAGTTCGACCAGGAAATTGCCGTGGTGGCCGCGTCCGAGATGCGGCACGCCACAGCCGATCACCGTGTCGACCAGCTTGATGCGGCCGGCGACGCGCAGGCGGCGGTCGTTCATGAAGGCGCCGCCGCCGCGTTCGGCGGTGTAGAGCTCGTCCATTGCCGGATTGTAGATGACGCCGGCAACGATCTGCCCCTGGCGTTCCAGGGCGATCGAAACGGCAAAGAGCGGGATGCCGTGCAGGAAATTGGTGGTGCCGTCGAGCGGGTCGACGATCCAGCGGTGCTGGCTGTCGTCACCTTCGACCACGCCGCGCTCTTCCATCAGGAAGGCATAGCCCGGCCGTGCCTTCGACAGTTCGGCAAAGACGATGTCCTCGGCCTTGCGGTCGGCCTGGCTGACATAATCGCCAGGGCCTTTCAGCGAAACCTGAAGGTTCTGCACCTCGCCGAAGTCGCGCGACAGCGAGCGGCCGGCTTTCATTGCGGCCTGGACCATGACGTTGAGAAGGGCTGAGCGTGCCATATCGTTGAAACTCCGAGAGCTTGGGGCGGATCAACTCAAATTGGATCGCGCCCGCGCTCCATGTGCTTGTTTCCGAAAAGTCTGCAACTTCTTGCTGCGCTGACCTTCGGTTCGGGATCATGCTTAGATCGGTTGATCGCTTCACGGAAACGCCGAACCGCTCTGTCTCCTTGTTTGTCGCAATTCCCAAGGGAAAGCGCTATGCGCTTTTCCCGGGAAAACCGTTTCACACTTTTCGTGGAATTGCTCTAGTCGGCGCGGCGCACGTAGGTGATTTCGTTGGTGTCGACGATGATGCGCTCGCCAGCGCCTATGAATGGCGGCACCAGTACGCGGATGCCGTTTTCCAGCATGGCCGGCTTGTAGGACGAAGCCGCCGTCTGGCCCTTCACCACCGGATCCGCCTCGGTGATGGTCAGCGTCACATAGTCGGGCAAGGAGATGCCGATCGGCCTTTCGTCATAGAGCTGCACGGTCACCATCATGCCGTCCTGCAGGAAGGCGGCGCGGTCGCCGACGAAGTCCTTGTTCAATTCGAGCTGCTCGTAGCTTTGGGTGTCCATGAACACCAGCGCATCTTCCTGCGCGTAGAGGAAGGAAAAATCCTTCAAGTCGAGCCGGATCTGCTCGACGGTCTCGGCCGAGCGGAAACGCTCGTTGAGCTTGGTACCGTTGATGAGGTTCTTCAGCTCGACCTGGTTGTAGGCGCCGCCCTTGCCTGGCTTGACCGTGTTGGTCCTGACCGCCACCCAAAGGCCGCCATCATGCTCGATGACGTTGCCGGGACGGATTTCGTTGCCATTGATCTTGGCCATAGTGATCTGATCCGGAATGAGATGTTCGCCGAGAAAGCGATTTCGCGGCTCCCAAGACCACAAATCGCCAGAAGAGGCAAGGGAGCGGGCAGGCTGCGGCCATGCGACGGGGATGGAACACCCAGGCCGAGGTCCGGAGGTGCGATGCCATGGCAGCGGTGTCATTCGCTCCGGTTGAGAACCGCACCGATGGATTTGGCGACGGCATCGGCGACCTTTGTCAGTCGATGGATGTGCGGCGAGCGCATGACAACGACGTGCATGGAGAGATCGAGATCACCTGCTTCGACGAGCATCACGCCCTTCGGCAGGTGCTGACGCAGAAGGCGCATGGGCATGAGGCCGAGCCCGTGACCCCGGCGCACCCACTCCATCTGCATGGCCGGGTCCTGGATTTCGGCGGCGATGGACAATCTCCTTGCGTCTTCGCCCAGGACGGCAAGCAGCCGTTGGCGCGCGTCGCAGGGTGCGGGGCTCAATACCCAGGCGGCATTTGCAAGATCGGGCGCCTGGCCGGAGTGCTTGCCGGCCACAATGCCGAGGCGCTCCGTGCCGATGGCACCTTCGCTGCTTTCGCCGGCGCTTGCCCGCAAGACGATGGCGACATCGAGTTGCCCGTGATCAAACTGGTCGACGAGCTCGGCGCTCCAGCCGGTCTTGAGGCGTAGCGACACGTTTGGAAACAAGGCGGCGGCATTGGCAATGGCCCCCGCCACATCCCTGTCGGAGAGGCCGTGGGCAAGGCCAAGGCGAAGCGCGCCTTCAGGCTCGGCACTGCCGGCGAAGGATTTCAGTGCATCGACCGAAGCGAGAATGTCGCGGCCGCGTGCCAGCACATCCTGGCCTGCCTGGGTCAGCCGCGGCGGCTTCTGCCGCCGGTCGAGCAGCGTGGTGGCGAGCATGTCCTCCAGCCGCTGGATCTGCCGACTCACGGCAGGCTGCGTCAGCGGCAGGCGCCGGGCCACTTTCTGGATCGACCCTTCCTCGGCGAACAAGACAAGCGTGCGCAGTTCCTCGAGCATCCGTTTCTACCATGTTCTATACGCATAATCATTCTTCTTATTATGAATTTGAAATCCGTTGCGTGGCAAGCGATTTTCCTTGCAACGGAAAGGATGACGACAATGAAAGCCATCGAACTGCAGAACCCAGGCGGCATCGGCCACCTCAAAATGGTCGAACGGCCGATGCCGGAACCGGGCCGCCAGGAGATGACCATCAAGGTCAAGGCGACGGCGCTGAACTACCGCGACGTGGAAATCGCGCGCGGTAATTATCACACTGCATTCCCATTGCCGCTGGTGCCGCTTTCGGATGGCGCCGGCGAGGTCGTGGCGGTCGGCTCCGAGGTCAGCCGGTTCAAGGTCGGCGACCGTGTCTGCGGCACCTTCTGGCAGCGCTGGGTCGGCGGCAGCTTCGCCATGGCCGAACCGTCCTACCAGCGCGGCGGTCCCATCGACGGACTGCTCAGCGAATTCGCCCTGCTGGACGAACAGGCGGCCGTGCTTGCCCCGGTGCATCTGAGCGATGTCGAGGCGGCGACGCTGCCTTGCGCCGGCGTCACCGCCTGGCATGCGCTGTTCACCGAAGGCCATCTGAAGCCGGGCGAAACCGTGCTCAGCCTTGGCACAGGCGGCGTGTCGCTGTTTGCGGTGCAGTTCGCTGCTGCTGCCGGCGCGCGCGTCATCGTCACGTCGAGCAGCGACGCCAAGCTCGAGCGGGCAAAACAACTCGGCGCCGATGACGGCGTCAACTATCGCGACAATCCGGATTGGTCGTCGGCCGTCCTGGAACTGACCGATGGCCGTGGCGCCGACCATATCATCGAGGTCGGCGGGCCGCAGAGCTTCGCGCAGTCGCTGAAGGCCGCGGCACGCGGCGCCCAGATCAACGTCATCGGCTATCTCGGCGGCAGCGAGGGGGCGATCAATCCGCTCGATATCTTTCGCCGCCAGGTCAGGGCACGCGGCATACCGGTCGGTTCACGCGAATCCTTCGAGGCCATGAACCGTGCGCTTGTCGTGAACCGGCTGCGGCCGGCGATCGACCGGGTCTTGCCATGGGGAGAGGCAGCGGCGGCCTTTCACCATCTCGAGCATGGCTCGCCATTCGGCAAGGTCGTCCTCGATCACACGCGGTGATTTCGCGAGCCGCCTCAGGGCAGGCGGTTCGCCTTCTGCAGGGCCTGCTTGGTCTGGTCGTCGCCCAGCCCCTGCAGGAAATCGTCCATCTGCGGATCGATGAGACCGGCGCGGCGGGCGACGATGTACCAGGCGCCGGCAAGGACAAGATCCGGATCCGTGCCGATGCCTTGCATATAGAGCTTGGCCAGGCGGTTCTGGGCGGCGACATTGCCGCCCTCCGCCGCTTGCTTCATCCAGCCGAAGCCGGATTTCAGGTCGCGCGCCCCGCCACGGCCTTCGATCATCCAGGCGGCGAGATCGATCTGCGCGGTGTCGTAGTTCTGCCGTGCGGCCTGCGCCAGCAGACGCCTTGCCTGCGCGTCATCGCGCGGCTTGCCGCCGACGCCATTGGCATAGATCTGGGACATCGCATATTGCGCGTCGGCGAGGCCGGTTGCGGCGGCGCGCTCGTAGTAGGATACTGCCTTGGCGAGGCCGGCATCGCCGGGATCCTGCTGGACCAGCATCTGCGCGAAATTGAACTGTGCCAGCCGGTTGCCCGCTTCGGCGGCGGCCTGCATCAGCGCATAGGCCCCCTTCTCGTCCTTCTTCACGTAGCGGCCATCGAGCAGCATCAGCGCATACTGGAACTGCGATTCCGGCACGCCCTGTTCGGCGGCAAGCGCGTACCATTTCGCCGCACCGGCCGCATTCAGCGGCACACCCAGCCCGCGCGACAGGATCTCGGCCACCAGCGTCTGCGCCGCGGGGTCGCCATTTTGGGCGCGGATCAGTGCGAGATTGTAGGCCGTCTTGTAGAGCCCGCGCTGGAAGGCGCCATAGGCGGCATCGGCGGGCTTCGCCCCGAAGCGGTCGGGATTGACGGTGTCGGCCGACGGCAGCGGCGCCGGCTCGGTCGTGGTTGCGGGTTGCGGCAGCGGTTTGTCGATCGGCTTGTCCGTCTGCACGCCGACTTCTGGTTTGGGTTGCGGCAGCGGGACGGTCTCCGCGGCCGCTGCCTGGACCATCAGCACCGCAAGCAGAGCCTGGAGGGGAAGCGTCGCGGAGGGCACGTCAGTCCTCGAAGCGCGGCGCGGTCTCGTCGAGCAGCGCGTTGGCGCTGGCGACCGCCGCCTTGGGATCGGTGCCGTCGGCGAACACGGCGCTCGACAGTGCCACGAATTCGGCGCCGGTGGCGCCCACTGCCTCCACCGAGGCGATGTCGGATCCCGCCATGACGATGCAAGGGATCTGGATCATATCGGCCCACCACCTGCCAAGCGACAGGTTGCGCGGGTGTGGTTCTGGCTTGTTGTCGTAGCCGAAGCGGCCGAAGAAGATGTAGTCGGGCCGCGTCTCGCCAAGCTCGAGCGCGTCGTCGCGCGTCTTGGCGCCGCCGGTGCCGACCATCATTTTCGACTGGAAATGCTCGATCGTCTCGGCGAGTTCGGCCTTGGAGACCTCGACATGGATACCGTCGGCCTGGACGCGGCCGGCTATGCGGGTATCGCCGGCAATGACGACAGCGACGCCCGCAGCCTGAGCTGCCGGCACGATCTCTTCGGCAAAAGCCTGGAAGGAGGCCTCGTCCATGCCGTTCTCCGGCAGGATCAGCGAAGCGACGTCGCCGCCTTCGAATGCCGCGGCGATACGGGCCGCCGGCACGCCGGGCGGCGCGATTAGCACGATGCGACAGCGGTTGGGGGGCGTTGCGTCATTCATGGTTCTTCGATCCCGCGTTTCGCCTATGCCGGGCGAAGATGGTTGGATTGCGGCATAGAGCAAAGTGCCCGCTTTGAACAGGCGGGCAACCGGGATCGCGATTTTGACCCGCCGGGCGTCCGGCGGGCCCGCGTCACTTGATCGGGTGGGGGCTGGCGACGGGCGTTTTCGACTTCCACAGCGTCCAGCCGAGATTCATGCCGGCGGCGGCGATCAGAATTGCTGTGGCGCCGACGATCTGGCTCAGATGCAGCCGATGGCCGAAGGCCACGACATCGACCAGGATCGCGACCACCGGGTAGATGAAGGACAGCGATCCCTGCAGATGCGTAGGCAGCTTCTGGATGGCGCCGTACATCAGGATGTACATCAGGCCGGTGTGGACGATGCCGAGCGTCGCCAGCATGGCCCAACTCCACGCATCGGCCGGAAGCTGGGAAAGATTGGCGAAGGGCGCCAGCATGACGACGCCGACGCAGACCTGGATCAGCGCGATCAGGTGCGGCGGCGTGCCCTTGAGCTTCTTGGTGACAATGGCGGCGACGGCCCAGAAGAAGGCGGCGCCCAACGCCATGACGATGCCGGTAAAATAATCGGTGCCGACATCGCCGGCATCAGGGGCGGCCTGCACGATCAGCACCATACCGGCGAAGGCGATTGCCAGCCAGGTCAGCTTGGTCAGGGTCAGCCGTTCGGCGAAGAACAGCGCGCCGAAGCCGACCAGCATGAAGGGCTGCGTGTTGTAGACGGCGGTGGCGATCGAGATCGAGGCGCGGGAGAAAGCACTAAAGAGCAGCAGCCAGTTGACGACGATGGCGACGCCGCCGAGCGCGGCGATGCCAATGATGCGTAGCGACAGCCTGTTGCGCAGCAACCCCAGCCCGGCACAAATGACCAGCAGCGTCAGCGCGCCGAAAGCGCAACGCCAGAACACCACATCCATGATCGGCTGGCCGGAGAGGACGACGAACCATCCGATCGTTCCCAGGATCGCCATTGCGGCGGACATTTCGACCGTGCCGCGCACTGTATCGTTCACAACAAACCTCCGAACCCGTTGATCTCGCATAATCTCATGCGGCGCCCGAGCTTTCCATCTGATAGAAAAGGTAGTATGGATAAAATGCCTATTTATATTAGGGCATGGCTCCAAATTCGCGAGAAATGTAAAATGCTGGACGATCTCGACCGAAATCTCCTCGAAATCCTGGTCAAGGACGCGCGCACCTCGCTGAAGGACCTGGCTGCCCAAGTCGGGCTGTCGTCGCCAAGCGTTTCGGAGCGGCTTCGACGATTGGAGGAACGTGGCGTCATCCGGGCGTTCACCGTCGAGATCGACCCGCTGGCACTCGGCTATACACTGCAGGCGATCGTTCGCATCCGGCCGCTGCCGGGCAAGCTGCACATCGTCCAGAAGCTGATCGAGGAGATCCCCGAATTTGGCGAATGCGACAAGGTGACGGGCGATGACTGCTTCGTCGCCCGTCTGTTCGTGCGCTCGATCGGCGATCTCGACGGGATTCTCGACCGCATCGCCGACAAGGCCGAGACCAGCACCGCCATCATCAAGGCGCAGCCGATCCGGCGGCGGCCGCCGCCGCTCGACGCAACCGCCTCCCGTGAGAGGGCAAAGGTTTTGCAGGCATCCTGACCAGACCGGTCTCGCCCTGGTTTGCAGAGGGCTGGTCGGGCGAAGGAATGGCATTGGCCAGGCGTGCCCGCTGCCACGCTTACATTTGCTGTCGCTCCGCTCAAAATTCTAGGCTATTCAAGCGTCGATACGCTTCCCTCCAGCCCAGCCCCTCCTCATGTCAGGCCTGCTTCTCGATCCGTGGTTCTACGCGGCTGCCATCCCGGCGGTCATTCTGGTTGGCCTGTCCAAGGGCGGCTTCGGCGGCGCCGTCGGCTTCGTCGGCGTGCCGCTGATGGCGCTGACCATGCCGCCGGTGCAGGCGGCCGCCATCCTGTTGCCGATCCTGTGCTTGATGGACATCGTGTCGGTGTGGACATGGTGGGGCGTCTACGACCGCAAGATGCTGGTCGACATGATGCCGGGCGCCGTCATCGGCATCGGCCTCGGCTGGCTGACGGCGGCACTGGTCACCGAAGAGGCGGTGCGGCTGATCGTCGGCGCCGTCGCCATCATCTTCGTCCTGCGCTGGCTCTACCTCCAGTTTCGCCATGGCGTCGACCACGCGGTCGCGCCCAACCGCATGGCTGCCGCCATCTGGGGAACAGTCGCCGGCTTCACCAGCTTCGTCGCCCATGTCGGCGGCCCGCCGTTCCAGGTCTATGCCTTGCCGATCCGGCTCGACCCCAAGATTCTGTCAGGCACCGCGGCGATCTTCTTTGCCGCCACCAATGCGCTGAAGCTCGTGCCCTATTTCGCGCTCGGCCAGTTCGACACCGCCAATCTGACGGCATCGGCGGTGCTGATGCCGCTGGCGCCGCTGTCGACCATCGCCGGGGCGTGGCTGGTGCGGCGGATGCGCCCGGAAACCTTCTATCCCTTCACCTATGCAACCGTGGCGGTGGTGGCGCTGAAGCTGCTGTGGGATGGCGTCGCCGGTCTGATGTAGAGGTGAGGCGGCCGCACCGCCCTGACCATCACGGCGGTGTCAGGCGGCGCTCGGCACGAGGCGACGATTGCCACCAAGGGCCAGTGTGGCGCCTGCTGCCACGACCAACGCCATGCCGGCAAGGATGCCGATGTCATGCGCGGTCGGCTTGAGCACCATATCGGCGATGATCACCAGCATCACCGCATAGTCGAAGCGAGCCGCGCTCATCATGCGCTGGCCGATGGCCAGAACAGCCGGTGTGACGCCCTCCTTGGCGATCATCGCGCCCATGCGCTCGCCGGTCGGCTTGAAGATGAACATGCCGATCGAAAAGGTCGTGGCATAGCCGATGAGACCGATAATGATCCACAAATCCGAAAAGCCGACCCAGAAGCTGCACATGATGAGGCCGAAGATCAGGGTCAGCATCGACATCGGCGCGAAGAAACGGCCACCCAACTGGCCGCTGGCGCGCATCGCCTGCAATTTTTCCTCGATGTTGCCGGCGCGCTCGGCAAGCACGCCGAGCAGGAACAGCACGAAACCGCCCCCGACCCATAAACTGGCCGAGACGATATGGAGAAATTTGACGATCGCGTACCAGTCCATGGTGGCTCCCTGGGTGTTCTGGAGGGTTCAGGCAGGGCACGATTGGCGCCAGCCGTCAGAGGAGCGAGGCGTTTAGCGCGGCGCGTGTTTCGCAACGATGTCGCGGAAAATCCGGTTCTGTTTCAGCTTCCCGCCAGCGCGCGAAATCGCCTGGATGGGCGGACGCGCTGCCTGGTTTTCTGCCATCGTGAGAAGTGTCGGGAGGGGTTGGTGCGACATCGTCTGGAAACAGTGCCGATGCTAGTGCGCCGATGCCGGGAGCCCGGCGGCGACAGGAATCGCCTGACGATCAACCCATTCCCGCACACGGGAAAAGGCAATTCGGGGGACATATGCAAGGGGTAGCACGGAATTTCTTCACGCTGGCCATTATCTATTCGCTGTGCGGCATGGCGCTCGGCTTGCACATGGCGATCAGCCAGGACCACGGCCAAATGCCGACCCACGCCCACACGATGGTCGCCGGGTGGCTGATGTCGGCGGTCTTCGCCTTCTTCTACCATCTGTTTCCGGCAGTCGGGCAAAAGATGCTCGCCACCATCCATTTCTGGCTGACGGCAATCAGCGGCATCGGCCTGTTGATCGGCCTCTATTTCCTGCTTGCCGGCAACGCCGCGATCGAGCCGCTGGTGGGGATTTCTTCGATGGGCTTCTACGCGGCCATGCTGCTGTTTGCCTTCATCGCCTTGCCGGCTATCTGGAAGAAGGCCTGATCTGAGCCTGGAACGAGGTTCGGGCTGTGCTGTTACGGCACAGGACGGCGGCGTTCGGTCAAAAAACACACGCGCTGTTAAGGCTTCATTAAGCTTTACAGGTGTTTACTATGTCCATCCAGTGATCTGGATTCTTACCGAGTGGTTGGAGCCACTTTGTTTGACGCCTCCCTGTTAAACTCCTGAGAGCCGCCTCATCCGCGGCTCTTTTTTTGTCCGGATTTCAGGGCGCCCGACAGCGGCTCGCCGTTAACCTTCTGTTAAACATGTGCTTGCCTTCGCCGGGAACGAAGCGCATTTTCAAGCTTCAGTTCTATAGGGTGCTGGGTGTATCGGCAGTGAGCCGAATCGGCCAGCTGTAGGTGCAGGGGGCGTAGCAATGAACGAGCTTTCGAAGGGCAGTGCGAAAACCGTCAAACTGGCGGAGCGCCGGGTTTTCACGCAATCCTTCAAGCCCCTCTACCAGGAAGGCATGGGCCTGGTCGAACAGGCGGCGGAGTATCTCGACGGCAAGGGCCGCTCCGAGGCAAAGAAATTGTCAAGGCTGGGGGCCACGCTCTATGCGGCCGAATCGATGCGGCTGACCACAAGGCTGATGCAGGTTGCCTCCTGGCTGCTTTTGCAGCGCGCGGCGAATTCCGGCGAGATGACCCGCGATCAGGTCGCGTCGGAAAAGTCCAAGGTCCGCCTCGACACTGCTTCCGCCCATGACGAAGCCGCCGGCTGGGCAGAGCTGCCCAAGGATTTCCTCGACCTCGTCACCCGCTCGCTGCGCCTGCAGGCGCTTGTGCGCCGCATGGACGAGGAGATCTATGGTTCCGGCGACGTGGTCGACATGCAACCGATGGCTCGCAGGCCCAATCCGGTTTCCGACCAGATCAGCCTGCTCAACACGGCTTTCGCCCGCGGTTAAGCCTCGGCCTGCCTCTTCGTTTCTGGTTTGTTCACATTTCGCTGGCATCGCTGTCCGCCGGAGGTAAACTCGTCGGATGGGGGAAGCGATTCGCATCATCGGTATTGATCCGGGGCTTCGGCGCACCGGCTGGGGCATCGTCGAGAGCCTCGGCAATTCATTGCGCTTCGTCGCCTCCGGCACAGTGCGTTCCGACGACAAGGCGGCGCTGGCGACACGGCTGTGCCAATTGCATGACGGGCTCGCCGAAATCCTGCACACCGCCATGCCGCACGAGGCGGCGGTTGAACAAACCTTCGTCAACAAGGACGCGGTGGCGACGCTGAAGCTTGGCCAGGCGCGCGGCATCGCCATGCTGGTGCCGGCACGTGCGGGCCTTGTCGTTGCCGAGTATGCGCCCAACGCCGTCAAGAAGGCCGTGATCGGCGTCGGTCATGGCGACAAGAAGCAGATCCACATGATGGTGAAGGTGCTGTTGCCGAAAGCCACTTTCGATACCGAACATGCCGCCGATGCGCTGGCCATCGCCATCTGCCACGCGCATCACCGGCAGAGTGTCGCCTACCGGATGGCAGCATTGGCATCGTGAGAGGCTGTTAGGCAATGATCGGCAAACTCAAGGGTACGCTCGACGAGATCGACGAGGATCATTGCCTCGTCGATATCCATGGCGTCGGCTATGTCGCCTATTGCTCGGCGCGCACGCTGGCCGCACTTCCGGCGCCGGGCGAAGCGGTGGTGCTGTTCATCGAGACCTATGTGCGCGAGGACATGCTGCGGCTGTACGGATTCCAGTCGCAGCTGGAACGTGAATGGTTCCGGCTGTTGATGAACAATGTGCCAGGGGTCGGCGCCAAGGTGGCGCTGGCCATCCTGTCGACACTGGCGCCGGCCGATCTCGCCAACGCGATAGCACTGCGCGATATCGCCATGGTCTCTCGTGCCCCCGGTGTCGGCAAGAAAGTGGCCGAGCGCATCGTCACCGAATTGAAGAACAAGGCGCCTGCCTATGCCGGAACTGCCTCGGGCACCATCGGCCTGAAGCAGGAGCTCGGTGATGGCGTCGCACCGGCGCCCATCACCGACGCCGTCTCGGCACTGGTAAATCTCGGCTATTCGCGCGACACCGCGGCCAATGCGGTGGCGGCAGCGCTGAAGACGGCGGGCGAGGATGCCGATGCACCGAAGCTGATCCGCTTCGGGCTGAAGGAACTGGCGCGGTGAGGGTTCGATTGTTCAGGTCCTCGCTGTGTGTAAGGAAGGCGCCATGAGCCTGTCCCCCCGTCTCATTGCCCCCGAAAAACGCGGCGAGGATGCCGAGCAGACCTTGCGGCCGCAGACGCTTGACGATTTCGTCGGCCAGGCGGCGGTGCGGGCCAACCTCAAAGTGTTCATCGAGGCCGCCAAGGGCCGCAACGAGGCGCTCGACCATGTGCTGTTCGTCGGGCCGCCGGGCCTGGGCAAGACGACGCTGGCGCAGATCATGGCGCGCGAGCTCGGCGTCAATTTCCGTTCGACCTCCGGCCCGGTGATAGCCAAGGCCGGCGACCTCGCGGCCCTGCTTACCAATCTCGAAGAAGGCGACGTGCTGTTCATCGACGAGATCCACCGGCTGAGCCCGGCGGTGGAGGAAATCCTCTATCCGGCAATGGAGGATTTCCAGCTCGACCTGATCATCGGCGAGGGACCGGCGGCGCGCTCGGTCAAGATCGACCTCGCCCGGTTTACGCTGGTCGCCGCCACGACGCGGCTTGGCCTGCTCACCAATCCGCTGCGCGACCGCTTCGGCATTCCGGTGCGGCTCAATTTCTATTCCGTCGAGGAACTGGAGCAGATCGTGCGGCGCGGCGCGCGCATCCTGCAAATGCCGCTCGGCGACGATGGCGCATTGGAGATCGCGCGGCGTGCGCGCGGCACGCCGCGCATCGCCGGACGGCTGTTGCGCCGGGTGCGGGATTTCGCCTCGGTCGCCGGCGATGGCCATGTCGACCGCCAGATCGCCGATGAGGCGCTGACGCGGCTGGAGGTCGACGCGCTCGGCCTCGATGCCCTCGACCGCCGCTATCTGTCGATGATCGCCCGCAATTTCGGTGGCGGCCCGGTCGGCATCGAGACGATCGCCGCCGGCCTGTCCGAACCGCGCGACGCCATCGAGGACATCATCGAGCCCTATCTGATCCAGCAGGGTTTCATCCAGCGCACGCCGCGTGGCCGGATGCTGACGGCCAATGCCTGGCGGCATCTCGGCCTCGACGCGCCGAAGGATCTGGCGCAGCAGCAGATCAACCTGTTCCAGGAAGAGTAGCGGCCCCGGCGAATGGACGCGGACCTGCGATCAAGGATCCGTGAATGTCCTTGCGCAAAATCTCCTCATCTTGGTCGGTTTGCCGGCACAATCGTCGACTTTAACGATGCCTTGCGACTGTCACCGCGATCAAGTGCCGGAGCCAATCCATGATAACCAGACGCGGGTTCCTGCGCTTTGTCGGCGGTTCCTTCCTGACCGTTGCCGCGTTCGGCGCCTATGCGGTCGGCATCGAGCCGATGCTGCTGACGCATGTGAAGCGCTATGCGCTGACGCCACCGCATTGGCCGGCGGGATTGAAGCTGCGCATCGTCGCGCTCGCCGACATCCATGCCTGCCGGCCATGGATGACGCCCGAGCGGATCGCTTCGCTTGTCGAGGACGCGAATGCGCAGCAAGCGGACCTGATCGTCCTGCTTGGCGACTACCTTGCCGGCATGCCCCTGGTGACGGGCCGGGTGACGCCATCGCAATGGGCGTCCGCGCTGTCGGGCCTCAAGGCGCCGCTTGGCGTGCTGTCGATCCTTGGCAACCACGACTGGTGGGGCGACGGCTTCGCGCAGCGCGCCGGAGCCGGCCCGACCATAGCGCGCAAGGCATTGGAGGCGGTCGGCATCCCCGTCCTGGAGAACGATGTCGTGCGCCTGGAAAAGGATGGGCAGGGTGTCTGGATCGCCGGGCTCGCCGACCAGCTGGCCCTGCTCCCGACCAGGGACCGCGCCGGCTTCAAGGGGCTGGACGATCTCGACGGCACGCTGGCCAAAGTCAGCGACAGCTCGCCGGTCATTCTGCTCGCCCATGAGCCCGATATTTTTCCCACCGTGCCGTGGCGGGTGTCGCTGACCCTGTCCGGTCACACCCATGGCGGACAGGTGCGGCTGTTCGGCTATTCGCCTATCGTGCCGTCGCGTTTCGGCAATCGCTATGCCTATGGCCACGTCGTCGAGAATGAACGCAATCTGATCGTCTCGGGCGGGCTTGGCTTCAGCATTCTGCCGGTGCGTTTCGGGATGCGCCCCGAAATCCTGTCGATCGACCTCGGGTGAACGGTCAATGCAGCCCGCGGATCACATCCATCACGTCAGGCTCGGCCTTGTCGCCGTTGAAGGCATCGACGATGCCGAAGGCGCCGCCATAGCTCCACACCGACCACGAGAAGCCATGCGCCTCGGCGCGCGCGATCATGTCCCTGACATAGGCGGCCCGGTACGCAGCCGGCATCACATAGGCGTTGCCATATTCCTGGCGGATCATGCCGAATTCGCCAAGCGCGATATTTTGCGGCTCGATGCCGTTGGCCTTCGCCCACGCCTCGACCTTCTTGAACGGCGCATCCATCAGGCCGAGCAGCTTGTCGGGACTGTCCATGCTGGCGACCTGTTCGTCGAGATAGGCAAGCAGGCCGCTCTGCCGCGTCCATGGCGCCTCGGCCTTGATCCTGGCGCGGATGGTGTCGAGCGTCACCTCGAGCTGTGCCTGCGGCACCGCGGTCAGCGGATAGGGCAGGCCGGTCACATAGGGGATGAAGTCGCCGGCCCAGGTCGCGCCCTGATGGGTGAGCAGGAATGGATCGTAGGAGTGGAAGGTCCAGATGACGTTGTCGTCGGGGATCGTTTTCGGATCGATCTTCTCCAGCGCCGAAGCGGCGGAATAGCAGGCGCCGGTCAGCACCAGGGTCAGTTTCGTGGCCGAGGATCGCGCCGCCGCGAACAGCTTCTGCTGCCGATCCGGCCACAGGCTGGTGCCGTCGCTGTCGCAGTCGACGATCGGTTCGTTCATCGGCTCGAAGGCGACTCGGGCAGGATCTTCGCCGGCCAGCGTGCGGGCCATTTTGCGCACCATGTCGACATAGGCGTCGAAGGCCTGAGGGTCATCCATCACTTCGGCCATGCCGATCTTGCGGCTGCCGCCGGCCGGGATCAGGTGCATGTCGACGACCACCTTCAGCCCGGCGCGGTTGATCATGTGCACCGAGTCCAGCACGCTGGCATAGAGGTCGTCGCGCAAGGCCACGGTCTGGTCGGACAGGAAGGGCGACGGATCGACCGGCATGCGCAGGAAATCGAAGCCCGCGTCCTTCAGCGCCTTGAGGTCGCCCTCGTTGAGGAACTTGCGCCATTCCGGATAGGGCAGGATGGCCTTGGCGTCGCCCCACTGCGCCTCGCCCGGCCACGTCGTCCACTGGTCGAGATTGAGGCCGCGCTTCATCATGAAGGTGGCCGCCCGGCTGGGCAGCGACAGAGCCAGCAGCACAAACAGCGCCGCCATCAAGGTCTTGATCATCGCCGTCAACAGTGCCATCGGGTTCATGCGCCAAGCCAGTGCGTGTCGTCCAAAAGTGTGTAGCGGCTTTGGGACAACGGCACGCACGGAAAACAATTGCCTGAAGCGCGCCACGCTTTAGGTGCCCGGTCAGGCCCAAAAAGGAAAGCGCAATGGACGATCATGGTGAATCGGCGGCGTTGCTGGCGGGGCTTTCCGGTGCGCTGACGGAGTTCGGCCACCGGCTGATGGCGCGCGTCTACTATGCCGACACCGATTTCTCGGGCGTCGTCTACCATGCGCGCTATCTCGAATTCTTCGAACGCGGCCGCTCCGACTATCTCAGGCTTACCGGCGTGCATCACACCGAGCTTGCCGACGGCAAGCATGGCGAGAAGATCGTCTGGGTGGTGCGTCGCATGGAGATCAACTTTCGCGGCCCCGCCCGCATCGACGACATCCTGACTGTCGACACCCGCACCGAGGACATATCCGGCGCGCGCATCTTCATGGCGCAGCAGCTCAAACGCGGCGCTGAGGTGCTGGTCGAGGCCAAGGTCGAGGCGGCGATCATCGGCGAGAATGGCCGGCCAAGGCGCTTTCCCAGGGAATGGGTGGCGGCGTTCATGCCCAAGGCATTGCCCGTGGCCGACTAATGCATGTCGCCCGAAAGTGGCCCCGGGTTTCGGGGGAACGACATGCATAAGAACAAACACCCAATGCGCATCGTCTGAATCCATCCAGACGAGGCGCTTTTGACGGATTGCGACCGCTGGCGATCGCATGTGCCGCGCCACGGGGCGTGGCAATGCGCCGCGCCATATTCACTAACCCATCCTTAACCATAACGGTTCATGAAGAGATTGGTGAAGATTGGCGTGATCAGGCGCCTTCCTTTCACCAATATTTGCCCCGAAAAGGCCACCAACGGCACGGTTTGGGGTTGTTCCGGTAGCTTCGTGCGAACCGACCACAAGGGATGCCAGGGGCCAGCCGCCAGCTTAGCCCGGAAATCTTAAGGACGTAACGATGGAAAATATCGCACTCGCCGACCCGGGCGCGCAATTGTCGATTTGGGCGCTGTTCAGCCAGGCCAGCTGGGTGGTCAAGCTGGTCATGATCGGCTTGCTCTGCGCTTCGGTCTGGACCTGGGCGATCATCGTCGACAAGCTGGTTTCCTATGCCCGCATGCGGCTGGCGCTCAACCGTTTCGAGCAGGTGTTCTGGTCAGGGCAGTCGCTGGAAGAGCTTTACCGGACGCTTGCCGACCGCAAGACCACCGGCATGGGCGCGATTTTCGTGGCTGCGATGCGCGAGTGGAAGAAGAGCTTCGAGAAGGGCGCCAAAACGCCGCTCGGGCTGCAGACCCGCATCGACAAGGCGATGGACCTGGCGCTGACCCGCGAAATGGAAAAGCTGGAGGGTCGCCTCGGCTTCCTCGCCACCACAGGCTCTGCGGCACCCTTCATCGGCCTGTTCGGCACCGTCATCGGCATCATGACCTCGTTCCAGGCGATCGCCGGGTCCAAGAACACCAGTCTTGCGGTGGTCGCGCCCGGCATTGCCGAAGCGCTGCTGGCGACGGCCATCGGCCTGCTCGCCGCCATCCCCGCCGTCATCGCCTACAACAAACTGTCGTCCGATGCGAGCAAGATAGCGGTGCGCATGGAAGGGTTCTCCGATGAGTTCTCCGCCATACTCTCGCGCCAAATCGATGAAAAAGTGGCCCCCAAGGCCTGAGGAGTAACTGATGGGTATGTCCGTTGGCATGGGAGGACGCGGTGGGCGCGGCCACAGGCGGCGCGGCCGTCACCATGCACTGATGTCGGAGATCAACGTCACGCCGATGGTCGACGTAATGCTGGTGCTGCTGATCATCTTCATGGTCGCGGCGCCAATGCTGACAGTCGGGGTGCCGATCGACCTGCCGGACACGCAGGCCAAGGCGATGAATGCCGACACGCAGCCGATCACCGTCTCGATCAACGCCGCCGGCCAGATCTACCTGCAGGAAACCGAGATTCCGATCGAGGAACTGGTGGCCAAGCTGCAGGCAATCTCGAAGACCGGCTATGAAGAGCGCATCTTCATCCGTGGCGACAAGTTGACCGACTATGGCACGGCGATGAAGGTGATGGCCCGCATTTCGGCCGCTGGATACAAGAATATCGGCCTGGTTTCACTGCAGGAACAGGATCAATAGACGCACGATGAAGACCGGCCTCACCACATCGGTGATCATGCATACGGCGGTGCTGGCCTTCGGCCTGTTCACCCTGTCGGCGCCGGCCGCACTCCCGTCCGCCGATGTCGAGTCGGTGGCGGTCGACATCGTGCCGATGGAAGCCATTGCGCAGACACTGCAGGGCGACAAGAAGGCCGTGATGCATGAAAAGCCGGCCCCCGTGCCGACCCAGCGCCCGGACATCGTGCCGGCAGCGCAGAAAGTCGGCGAGAACAGCGTCGACACCGACAAGCCGGTAACGCCGGAGGCCAAGCCGAAGCCGGTCGAGATGACATCGGCTCCGCCGCCGGCGCCGACCCCGATCGAAAAGCCGAAGCCCGAGGACGTGCCGGAGCCGCAGGAAAAGCCCAAGCCCATTCCGGCAACGGAAGTGGCGCCGGCGCCGACGCCCAAGGAAGAAGTGAAGCCCGAGCCGGTCAAGCAGACGGACCCCAAGCCGACACCGGCCAAGCCGGCGCCGACCCCGCCGCCGCAGGACAGGACCGCGGCAATCGATCCGACGCCCGAGGTCAAGCCTGACGCCGTCGCCGAAGCCATAGCCAAGGAGCCACCCACCGAAGCGACACAGCTGCCGGACTCGGCGCCCGCGCCCGAAGCGCGGCCGAAGCCGCAGCCGGCGCCGGCCGAAAGCGCCAAGGCGCCGGATCGCAAGGATGCCGACAAGCCGGTCAAGGAAGCTTCGTCGAAGCCGAAGTCCGACGACAAGCAGTTCAACGCCGACGAGATCTCCGCGCTGCTGGACAAGCAGAAGCCATCCGGCGGCGGGGCCAAGCGCTCGACCCAACAGGCGTCGCTCGGCGGCGACAAGGATCAGGGCCAGAAGTTGTCGAAATCCGAAATGGGTGCCCTGGAAAGCCAGCTGGGCGGCTGCTGGACCCTTCCGGTTGGCCTTGAAGGTTCGGAAAACTTCGTCGTCGTCGTCCGATTCAACCTGGATGCCTCCGGCAAGCTGGATGGCCGCCCGAATGTCGAGAAGTCGAGCGGAAACCGCCAGTTCGACGAAAGTGCCGTTCGCGCAGTGCAAAAATGCGATGTCACCGGCCTGCAGGTCCCTGCGGGTAAGCAGGACATCTGGGCTGACGTCCGCGTCACCTTCGATCCAAGGGAGATGCTGGGGCTGTAGGCCCGAGTATCCGAAAATCAGTACGAGAAGCGAGAAGACATGAAATCAATCCTCAAGCCGCTCCTGATGATCGCAGCGATGGCGATGGGCATGACTGCTGCCGGCACGTTGCCGGCCCTGGCGCTCGTCGAGCTCAACGTCAACAAGGGCAATGTCGAGCCGCTGCCGATCGCCATCACGGATTTCCAGGGCGGCGATGCACTTGGCGCCCAGATATCCGAGATCGTAACCGCCGACCTGAAGCGCTCGGGCCTGTTCGCGCCGATCGACAAAAGTGCCTTTATCGAGAAGATCTCCAATCCAGATGCTGCACCGCGCTTCGACGACTGGAAGGTGATCAATGCCCAGGCGCTGGTGACCGGCAGCGTCGGCAAGGAGGCTGACGGCCGCATCCGCGCCCAGTACCGGCTGTGGGACACTTTTGCCGGCCAGCAGATGTCCGGCGAGCAGTTCTTTGCCAATGACGCCAATCAGCGTCGCGTCGCCCACATCATCGCCGACGCGATCTATGAACGGCTGACCGGCGAGAAGGGCTATTTCGACACGCGCGTCGTGTTCATCGACGAATCCGGCGCCAAGAACGCGCGCAAGAAGCGCCTCGCCATCATGGATCAGGATGGCGCCAACGTCCGCTATCTCTCGGACGGCAAGTCGATCGTGCTGACGCCGCGCTTCTCGCCGAACCGGCAGGAAATCACCTACATGTCCTATGAAAGCGGTCAGCCGCGGGTCTACCTGTTGCAGATCGAGACCGGCCAGCGTGAACTGGTCGGCAATTTTCCCGGCATGACCTTTGCGCCCCGCTTTTCGCCCGACGGCCAGAAGGTGATCATGAGCCTGCTGCGCGACGACGGCAACTCCAACATCTTCGCCATGGACTTGCGGAGCCGTTCGACGACACGGTTGACCAACTCGACCGCCATCGACACCTCGCCGTCCTATTCGCCCGACGGCAGCCAGGTGGTGTTCACCTCCGACCGCGGCGGCCGCGCGCAGATCTATGTGATGGGCGCCGACGGCTCGGGCCAGAACCGCATCTCCTTCGGCGACGGCGTCTATTCGACGCCGGTGTGGTCGCCGCGCGGCGACCTCATCGCTTTCACCAAGCAGACCGGCGGCGAATTCCAGATCGGCGTCATGAAGACCGATGGCTCGGGCGAGCGTATCCTGTCCTCCGGCTTCCAGCAGGAGGGGCCGACCTGGGCGCCGAACGGCCGCGTGCTGATGTTCTTCCGCGATTCCGCCGGAGGCCCGAAGCTGGTCTCGGTCGACCTCACCGGCCGCAACGAGCAATCGATCCCGACGGCGAACTTCGCCTCCGACCCCGCCTGGTCGCCGCTCCTCGAATAGTTTCGCTCAATTGTCATAGCTGCCAGAAAGGGGGCCTTTGTGGCCCCTTTTCACGTCTTGGTCGCGTTTTGGCCGCATTTACGCCTAGGGTCCGCGCCAAATGTGGCTTCGGCCAATCAGCTGCGGACGGGCAGCCTAAACCAATTTTTAACCGTGTTTCTTGAATGCCGGTTAACCCAAACGTGGTTACTGGGTGATCAACGAAATCACTCGAAATACGAAGGAGAGGCGGCATGGGCCGTATCGCAGCACTTACCAGAAACCCGGTCATGATCGCGCTGGTGGCGATGCTCGCCATCACCGGTTGCGCCTCGAAGAAGACGCCGAACAACGCCGCCGACCTTGGCCTCAACGGCGCCGGCGCGGCAACGCCCGGATCGGCGAAGGACTTCACGGTCAACATCGGCGACCGCATCTTTTTCGATACGGACTCGACCTCGATCCGTGCCGATGCGCAGACGACGCTTTCGCGCCAGGCGCAGTGGCTGAACCAGTACAAGCAGTACGCCATCGTCGTCGAAGGCCATGCCGACGAGCGCGGCACGCGTGAGTACAACCTGGCGCTCGGCGCCCGCCGCGCTGCCGCCACCCGCGACTTCCTCGTCGCCAAGGGCGTTTCGGCCAGCCGCCTGAAGACGATTTCCTACGGCAAGGAACGTCCGGTCGCGGTGTGCGACGACATCTCCTGCTGGTCGCAGAACCGCCGTGCGGTCACCACGCTCAGCGGCGCCGGCTCCTGAGCCATCGTGCAGCCGACCGGCGTGTCAAAAGAAGGCGCGGCGATCCAGCGGCAAAAATGCAACACACCCTTGCGAAAGGCGGCCTCGGGCCGCCTTTTTCATTTCCGGATGCCCGAAACAAAATTTGGCCGAAGTCTCGGCTCCTGCTATGAGCCGAGGGCGCTTGGCTGGTCCCACTCTGATTGGAAGGCGCGAACAAGCTAACGAAATCACGGCGAGAGGCACATGCATTTGAGATCGGTTCTGAGCGGCACGCTTGCGCTGCTGCTCCTATCAGGCGTCACCGCCTTGGCTAGCGGCTTGGGGGCGAGCGGCACAGGGCAATCAACCGACAGCGGCTTTTCCTTCCATCTGCCGACGATCGAGTTGCCCAGCCTTTTTGGCGAGAAGAAGAAGCAGGATCAGGTTCAGCTGGTGCAGTCCGATGGCACGGCCGTCACCAGCCTGGAAGAGCAACTGCGGCAGATGAACGGCAAGATCGAGGAACTCAATTTCCAGGTCCTGCAGATGCAGGAGCAGATCCGCAAGCAGCAGGAAGACAACGAGTTCCGCTTCCAGCAGCTTGAGGGCGGCACGCAAGGCGGGCAGCCGCCGGCACAGAAGAAATCGGACGCCACTACCACCAATACCAACACCGATGATGTGGCGGCGGCCCCGGCAACGCAGGCGCCGGCCGATGCGGGCACCGCGCCCGCCGCCGGCCAGGACGTCATCGTCGAATCGCCCAATGGCGACCCAGGGAAGCTGATTCCCGGAACGGGAGCGCCGGAAAAGACCTTCGGCACCATCACCGTCGACAAGAACGGCAACGTCATCGATGCCGGCGGCAGCACCCAGGCGACCGCGCCGGCGCAGGACACCGCTCCCGCCGCCGGCGCCCCGGCCAAGGCCGGCAAGTCCGAAGGCACGGTGGTGGCGGCATTGCCGGCCACCAACGACCCTGAGGAGCTCTACCGCAACTCCTATCAGTTCATTCTCTCGGGCGACTACAGCACCGCCGAGCAGGGTTTTCGCGATCATATCTCCCGCTTCCCCAAGGATGCGAAAGCCGCGGATGCGCATTACTGGCTTGGCGAGTCTTTGCTCGGCCAGCAGAAATACCGCGACGCGGCAGAGATTTTCCTCGCCGCCAGCAAGGACTACCCCAAGGCCAAGAAAGCTCCCGACATGCTGCTGAAGCTCGGCGTGTCGCTGGTCGGCCTCAAGCAGCACGACGTGGCCTGCGCCACCTTCAGCGAGATCGGCAAGCGCTATCCCGATATTTCCGGTGCGCTCAAGGAACGCGTCAAGCAGGAGAAGGCTCTGGCTGCCTGCTGATGCTCGACATCGAGCCTGACCTTTCGACAAGCCTTTTTTCGCATATCGATTTTACCCGCGGCGCAGTTGCGGCCGTGTCTGGCGGCAGCGACTCGACCGCCCTGCTCCTTCTCCTCAAACGACATCTCGACCGCATTGCGCCGGCCACAAAACTGCTGGCGGTGACGATCGACCACGGCTTGCGCCCGGGTTCGGCAGCGGAAGCGCAGGGGATGGCGAGGCTGTGCGCCACGCACGCAATCGCGCACCGCATCCTGACATGGTCTGGCCCCAAGCCGTCGACCGGTCTGCCGGCCGCGGCACGAGAAGCGCGCTACCGGCTGCTGGCCGCAGCAGCACAAGCGGAAGGCATCGGCCTGA
This sequence comes from Mesorhizobium bavaricum, assembly GCF_056781655.1. Taxonomy (NCBI): domain Bacteria; kingdom Pseudomonadati; phylum Pseudomonadota; class Alphaproteobacteria; order Hyphomicrobiales; family Phyllobacteriaceae; genus Mesorhizobium; species Mesorhizobium bavaricum. The sequence continues at coordinate 1,588,334 of NZ_CM165566.1, forward strand.
TCCTGACCGGCCATACCGCCGACGACCAGGCGGAGACGGTGCTGATGCGGCAGGCACGCAAAGAAGGATTGACGCGTGAACAGGGCCGAGGCGATGCCGAAACGGCAGGCCGTGGACTTGCCGGCATGGCACCGGCCACCTTGTATGAGTGGCGCAACTGGATCGTGCGGCCGCTTCTCGGTATGCGGCGCGCGGCACTGCGCGACGTCCTGCGGCGCCGGGATGTCGGTTGGGCCGACGATCCGACCAATGTCGACGCGGCTTTCGAGCGGCCGCGCATGCGCGCTGCGCTCACCGCTGGCGACGACGGCGTGCAGCGCATCGGCGATGCGCTGGCGCTGGCCGCGCAGAAGGGCAACGCACGCCGGCAGCTTGGTCTGGCTGCCGCGGATTTAGTCCACCGTTTCGCAGAACAGCCGGCGGCCGGGCTCATTCGTCTTGACCCGGGCTTGCTGAACACCGGCGACGATCGGGCGGCCGTCTATGCGCTGCGCCTTCTGCTGGCTACGATCGGCGGGATTGCCTTCCTGCCGGATCAGGCCCGCAGCGAGGCGCTGTTTGGCCGGCTCAAGGCCGGATTTCTTTGCGCCACATTGTCGCGGACGGTGGTCGATTTCCGGCGCGACGGCATCTTCCTGCGCCGCGAGGCGCGCGGCTTGCCGCCCGCCGCCGCGGTCACCGGGGACACGCTCTGGGATGGCCGGCGGCGCATCACATTGAACGACAGCCACGGCGCATTTTTGATCGCCCCGTTCGGGGCAGCGGCGGCCTGGCGGCTGGCGATCGGTGACGGGAAAACCCCGTCGAGCCTGTTGCGCGCCGCGCTCGCCGCCGAGCCGGCGTTGTGGCAAGCCGGTGAATGCCCTGATTTGCCGGGGGATAGCCGGGTGCCGAGGGCGGTTGAGGCGCGGCCGGTCGTTGCGCCCTTTGCCCGCTTCCTGCCGTCCTTCGATCTGGCGCCGGCGTGGGCCGTCGCCGGGCTGATTGGGGCTGCCCCAGTGCCGCCCTTGCCTTTCAGCGGCCACAGTGCCGATTGATGATGGGCTAAAGCTTAACCCAGACGTGCTGTTATGCTTGGCAAGGGGAGGCGCTCTCCCTATGTTAGGCGCAAGTTTCCTCTCATGACGTGTGTCCGCGCTGCGGACGCCAACGGGACAATTGATGAATCCGAACTATCGCAACCTCGCGCTCTGGGCGATCATAGCGGTCTTGCTCATCGCCCTGTTCAATCTGTTCCAGACGCCGCAGACGCGAGGGGCTTCCAGCGATGTGCCTTATTCGCAGTTCCTGCAGGACGTCGCGGCCGGCCGGGTCAAGACGGTTACCATCGCGGGCGAACGCATCACCGGCACCTACACCGACAATGCCAGCGGCTTCCAGACCTATTCGCCCGGCGATCCGTCGCTGGTCCAGCGGCTGCAGGACAAGAACGTCACCATCAATGCGCGGCCTGAGACCGACGGTTCCAATTCGCTGTTCGGCTATCTGATCTCGTGGCTGCCGATGATCCTCATCCTCGGCGTCTGGATATTCTTCATGCGCCAGATGCAGTCCGGCTCCGGACGAGCCATGGGCTTCGGCAAGTCGAAGGCCAAGCTTTTGACCGAGGCGCATGGCCGCGTCACCTTCCAGGACGTTGCCGGCGTCGATGAAGCCAAGGAAGATCTGGAAGAGATCGTCGAATTCCTGCGCGATCCGCAGAAGTTTCAGCGGCTCGGCGGCAAGATTCCGCGCGGCGTGTTGCTTGTCGGCCCTCCGGGAACCGGCAAGACGCTGCTCGCCCGCTCGGTTGCCGGCGAAGCCAATGTGCCGTTCTTCACCATCTCCGGTTCGGACTTCGTCGAGATGTTCGTCGGCGTCGGCGCAAGCCGCGTCCGCGACATGTTCGACCAGGCCAAGAAGAACGCGCCCTGCATCATCTTCATCGACGAAATCGACGCCGTCGGCCGCCATCGCGGCGCCGGTCTCGGCGGCGGCAATGACGAGCGCGAGCAGACGCTGAACCAGCTGCTGGTCGAGATGGACGGCTTCGAATCCAACGAAAGCATCATCCTGATCGCCGCCACCAACCGGCCCGACGTCCTCGACCCGGCGCTGCTGCGTCCAGGCCGCTTCGACCGCCAGGTGGTGGTGCCGAACCCCGACATCGTCGGCCGCGAGAAGATCCTCAAGGTGCATGTGCGCAACGTGCCTTTGGCGCCCAATGTCGACCTCAAGGTCGTCGCTCGCGGCACGCCGGGCTTCTCCGGTGCCGACCTGATGAACCTCGTCAATGAATCGGCGCTGATGGCCGCGCGGCGCAACAAGCGCCTGGTGACCATGGCCGAGTTCGAGGACGCCAAGGACAAGATCATGATGGGCGCCGAGCGCCGCTCGTCGGCCATGACCCAGGCTGAGAAGGCGCTGACCGCCTATCACGAGGCCGGTCACGCCATCCTGGCGCTCAACGTGCCGTCGGCCGATCCGCTGCACAAGGCCACCATCATCCCGCGTGGCCGGGCGCTCGGCATGGTCATGCAGTTGCCGGAAGGCGACCGCTATTCGATGAGCTACAAATACATGATCTCGCGGCTCGCCATCATGATGGGTGGCCGTGTCGCCGAGGAGTTCAAGTTCGGCAAGGAAAACATCACCTCGGGCGCCTCTTCGGACATCGAGCAGGCGACCAAGCTGGCGCGCGCCATGGTCACGCGCTGGGGCTTTTCCGACAAGCTCGGCCACGTCGCCTATGGTGACAACCAGGAAGAAGTGTTCCTCGGCCATTCGGTGGCGCGCACGCAGAACGTCTCGGAAGAGACCGCGCAGATCATCGACGCCGAAGTACGACGCCTGATCGACGAGGCCTATTCGACGGCAAAATCCATCCTGACCAAGAAGAAGAAGGAATGGATCGCGCTGGCGGAGGGGCTGCTTGAATACGAGACACTGTCCGGCGAGGAGATCAAGCAGTTGATCGCCGGGCAGAAGCCCTCGCGCGACCTCGGCGACGACACACCGCCAAGCCGTGGCTCGGCCGTGCCCAAGTCGGGTGGCCGGCGCAAGAAGGGCCCCGAGCCCGAAGGCGGCATGGAGCCGCAGCCGTCAAGCTAGCAAACCATCGAAATCAAAGAAAACGCCGCGGGCTTCAACCTGCGGCGTTTTGCTGTTCGGCGTTGGGTCACAGGCCATGCGGCGCGAGCGCGCTTGCCTTGCCCGGGCGCTGCCTGTCAGTCCGGCCGGCGTTGCTTGCCACACCTGAGAGCGGGATCAGGGCATTGTCCAGCTCGATACCGAATTCGGTGATCGAGTATTCGACCCTGGGCGGAACTTCGGGGAAGACCGCGCGGTGGACGATGCCGTCGGCTTCCATTTCGCGCAGCTGCTGGATCGGCATCTTTTCACTGATGTCAGGCGCCAGGCGCTTCAACTCACCGAAGCGCGCCGGCGCCTTGTGGATCTGCCAGAGCAGCAACGCCTTCCGAGGCCTATATCAATCTGATCGATGCCAGCAAGGCTGCAGGCATCGACACTGAACTCGTACTGTCGATGCAGCGCCTGATGCAGCGCGGCGCGGCGGCCGGCAACTGTCGAATGCAACAAAAAGCCCGCGAAACTGACGCCTCGCGGGCTTTTGTTTGTCTAGCTACGTGACGCTCAGGTCTTCAGCTTGGCGTTGCAGAGGCTGTAGAAGCCGCCGCCCTTCTGGATCCACTTCAGGCCGCCAAGCGCGTTTGCGTCCTTCAGGGCATAGTACTGGTCGAGACAGGTATGCATGCGGCCCTTTCCGGGGGTCTCGCTGGCATATTTCGGAGAGATCGCAGACGGGAAAGTGACGCCCTTGGGCGCAACAGTCGTCGGCTTTGCCGGCTCCTTGGTGTAACTTGCCTCGCTCGGAGCGGGCACGGTGTCGTCATCCGACGCGCCGGCACCGCATTCGGTCTTGCGGAAGTCGTTCCACTTCATGCCTTTCAGCGTGTTGGCCGTCTTGGCAGCCTGATACTTGGTGCTGCATTCGGCCATGGTCAGACCCTTGTCGGCGGGAGCCGCGGCAGCCTTGGTGGTCGCCGGCTTGGTGTCGGCAGCGGCGGATGCGCCGGCGCCGCACTCGGCCTTGCGGAAGTCGTTCCACTTCTGGCCGTTCAGCGTACCGGCAGCCTTGGCCGCCTGGTACTTGGCGCTGCATTCCTTCGCCGTCAGGCCCTTGGCCGTGCTGTCGGTCGCCGCGGCGGCCGCCTTGGTCGCCTTGGCCGGTTTCGTTTCGGCTGCTTTCTTGGTGTCGGCTGGCTTGGTTTCGGTGGTGGCTGCGGCGTCGGTGCCGCACTGCGCCTTGCGGAACTGGTTCCAGGTTGCCCCGGCCAATGTCCCCGCGTCCTTGGCGGCGTTGTACTTCGTGCTGCATTCGGCCATCGTCAGTGCGTTGGCTGGCGCGGCCAGGAACAAGGTCGCGACGGCGAGGCCGGTCAAAGTGGCAAGTCGGTGGATGAGCATAGCGTTTCTCCGTTGCAGCAGCCCATGATACGTCCCTGCAAATCAATAACGCTCAACGGGCGGTTGCGCCAGATGCCAAGTCGCGTATATATCGCTGAAATTCGGCTCCTCCCGATAAGGTGATGAAATTGCTGCCGGGTTGCCGATTCAAAGCAAGATTTTCCAGGTGCATCTGCGCTGAGAGGCTCGCATAACTGGTATATTGCAGCGTGGCAGTCCCAGCATGTTGGTTGCATCCAGGTTGTGTGCAGTGCACAACAATGGTTTTCTAAGGATTGGTAACATATGATCACACAATGTGATCATGGCACCCTGGCCAATTGTGGCATGACGCGCCGGGAAGAACTGTCGAGGAATCTGGCTAGCATGGCAGGGAATTATTTCGGCACGGACGGCATTCGCGGGCGCGCCAACAAGTTTCCGATGACCGCTGAAATCGCGATGCGGGTCGGCATGGCCGCCGGCCTCTCCTTCCAGCGCGGCAGTCATCGTCATCGCGTCGTGCTCGGCAAAGACACCAGGCTTTCCGGCTACATGATCGAGAATGCGATGGTGTCCGGCCTGTGCGCCGCCGGCATGGATGTGTTCCTGCTCGGCCCGATCCCGACCCCAGCGGTCGCCATGCTGGTGCGTTCGCTGCGCGCCGATATCGGCGTCATGATCTCGGCCTCGCACAATCCCTATTACGACAACGGCATCAAGCTGTTCGGCCCCGACGGCTACAAGCTCTCCGACGAGATCGAGGAGCGCATCGAGGGCATGCTCGACAAGGATATCGAACTGGCGCTCGCCGATTCCGACGGACTTGGCCGCGCCAAGCGCGTCGACGGCGTGCATGACCGCTACATAGAATTCGCCAAGCGGACCTTGCCACGCTCGATGTCACTGTCGGGCCTCAGGATCGTCGTCGATTGCGCCAATGGCGCGGCCTACAAGGTGGCGCCCGAAGCGCTGTGGGAACTGGGCGCCGAAGTCGTCGCCATCAATGTCGAACCCAACGGCTTCAACATCAACAAGGAATGCGGCTCGACCCATCCCGCCGGCCTGCAGAAGAAGGTGCACGAAGTGCGCGCCGACATCGGTATCGCGCTCGACGGCGATGCCGATCGTGTCGTCATCGTCGATGAAAACGGGGCGATCGTCGATGGCGATCAGATCATGGCCTTGATTGCCGAATCCTGGCACCAGAGCGGGCGGCTTGCCGGCGGCGGCGTCGTTTCGACCGTCATGTCCAATCTCGGTCTCGAGCGCTTCCTCGGCGACATGAAGCTGCAATTGCACCGCACAAAGGTCGGCGACCGCTATGTCGTGGAGCATATGCGTGCACACGGGCTGAATGTCGGCGGCGAACAGTCGGGCCATATCGTGCTGTCGGACTTCTCGACCACCGGCGACGGCCTGGTTTCGGCGTTGCAGGTGCTGGCCTGCATCAAACGGCAGGGCCGGCCGGTCAGCGAACTGTCGAAGAAATTCGAACCGGTGCCGCAGCTTTTGAAGAACGTCCAAATTTCCGGTGGCAAGCCGCTTGAGGAAGCTCCCGTCAAGGCAGCCATCGAAGACGCCCGTCACCGCCTCGGCAAGTCCGGGCGGCTGGTCATCCGCCCATCCGGCACAGAGCCGCTGATCCGCGTGATGGCCGAGGGCGACGATCCGCAACTGGTCGAGGCCGTCGTCAACGACATCGTCGAAGTCATCTCGGAAACGCGCAGCGCCGCCTGATCCCCAGCGCGCCCGGAGGCGTCGCGCCCAGCGCGCCGGAGGGTGTCGCGCCGTAGCACCTCCACCCGCTCAAAGCCCGCCTTTCCGGCGGGCTTTTTTGTTGGCCGGCGGCGATCCCGGCCTCCGGAGACCGCGCGCCGCTTCCTCAAAAGTTTCGAGATTCGTGGTTAAGCAACAGGGTTAAACGCCTTTTAACCTTTGCAATTCATTATCCACGACTGAAAGCCAATCGCATTTCGGACACGATGGCCGTTCCGAACTTCCTAGGGGTGACAAGCATGTTCAATACAGCAAGAAAGGCCCTGTTCGCCGCGCTGTTCGCGGGCCTTGCCTGGCCGGTGTTCGCAGCCGACCTTCAGGAGCCGGTGGTCGAAGAGGCTCCGCCGCCGGTTTACGAGCAACCGGCCGATGTCGGTGGCTGGTACATTCGCGGCGACCTTGACTATCACAAGTCGACCTTGCGCGGCATCGACTACATGACTTACACCATCGATCCCTGTAACTGTACGGTCACCCCCGGCAGCAAGAGTTTCGACTTCGGCAAGCTCAAGGGCGGTTTCTCGCTCGGTGGCGGCGTCGGCTACAAGATCAACGATCACTTCCGGACGGATCTGACCGCCGATTACTGGTTCAAGTCGAACTTTGATGGCGGTACCTCGGATCTCCTCACGACCTCGACCGAGGTGTCGAAGATGAGCGCCCTGTTGCTGCTCGCCAATGCCTATGTCGATATCGGCACCTGGCACGGCATCACGCCTTACGTCGGCGCAGGTATCGGCGGCGCGCGCGTCAAGTGGGATACAGTCTACGACCCGAACACCACCGAGACCAATCCCGGAGCATCCAACTGGCGTTTCGCCTACGCCCTGATGGCAGGTGCTTCCTACTGCCTGACGGACAAGGTGATCCTTGATGCGGGCTATCGCTACAGCCACATCCAGGGCGGCCGCATGTTCGAATGGGATGCGAGCAGCGCCGGCCCTGGCTTCGACGACGGCATCAGCACCCACGAGGTGCGCGGTGGCCTGCGCTATCAGTTTGGCGGCAACAACGGTTGCTCCGTTCCGGTGGCCTACCAGCCCGAACCCGAGCCAGTCTACACCAAGTAACACTTGCTTTGCTTGAAAGTTCGCGAACCGCCCGGCATCAGCCGGGCGGTTTTCGTTTGGGTCGCCTGGAATGAAAGTTTCCGCCGGAAATGAATTCGCTAACTCTCTGTTAGCCTTAACCGGCACTTAACCACTATGGTTAACAATGATGCCTGAAACGATGGCTGCCGTTGCAATTGCTGGCGGCGCCAAATTCGGGAGTCGGGTACCATGACACTCACATCGCGTATGTTGCTGGCGCTTGCCGCACTCGGCCTCGTGCCGCTGACGCCCGCACTCGCTGCCGATTACGATCCACCGATCTATGTCGACCAGGCGCCAGACTATGTACCGGTCGAGGTCGGCTCGGGCTGGTATTTGCGCGGCGATGTTTCTTATCTGGCGCAGAAGAGCTTCGAGAATGAGGATTTCGCCTTCACGCCGGCCAGCTTCAGCGACAAGGAAGATCCCATCTTTGCCAGCATCGGCTTCGGCTACCATTTCAACGACTATCTGCGCGCCGATCTCAATCTCGGCTATCTGCCCGGCAACAAGATCGGCGTCGGCTATGATGATACCGGGATCGTGTTGCCGCCGGCAACGTCAACCGAAGCATCTGCATCGCTGAAGAATTACGCCTTCTCGGGCATCCTCAACGGCTATGTCGATCTTGGCACCTATGTCGGGATCACGCCCTATCTCGGCGCCGGTATCGGTGTTGTCCGCAGCACGCGCAAGCTTTCGGCGAGCTATTTCACCGACAACCTTGATCCCACCGACGATTTCGTCCTGAACGACGACAAGACGAAATATTCCCTGGCCTATACGCTGAATGCGGGCCTTGCCTATCAGGTGTCCAAGAATGTTTCCGTCGATCTGGGCTATCAGTATTTTTCCGCCCCCGACGCCGAATATGTGACGGCCGAAAGCCTGACTTCCTTTCCGGTCCACAAGGGGATCAGCAACCATCAGATCAAGCTCGGGCTGCGCTACGATCTCTGGTAGCAGGCTCGGTACGGATGAAGACACTGACGGCGGATCTCTTCGGTCCGCCGTTTGCATTTGAAGTCACGACATCCTGATCGCCGATCGCCGGTATCCCGGCAGCGACAAAAACTTTCCTCTTGACGCCCGAAGGCCGAACGAATATCGCCGTCCGTGGGCCACCCCTCCCCAACGAGGGGCCACTATCTGGAAGGATAGACCACGATGACGACGCATACGAAGCCCGGACTCCGTCCGGCAAACCCCAATTTTTCCTCAGGTCCCTGCGCAAAACGCCCCGGCTGGTCGGTCGAGGCGCTGAAAGCGGCTGCGCTCGGCCGTTCCCACCGCGCCAAAATCGGCAAGACCAAGCTCGAACAGGCGATCGAGCTGACGCGGGAGGTCCTCCAGGTTCCAGCCGACTACCGCATCGGCATCGTGCCGGCGTCGGACACCGGCGCGGTCGAGATGGCGCTGTGGTCGCTGCTCGGCGAGCGCGGCGTCGACATGGTCGCCTGGGAGAGCTTTGGCTCCGGCTGGGTCACCGATGTGGTCAAGCAGTTGAAGCTGGCCGACGTGCGCAGGATCGAAGCCGGCTATGGCGAACTGCCGGATCTGGCGAAGATCGACTTCGATCGCGATGTGGTCTTCACCTGGAACGGCACCACCTCTGGCGTGCGCGTCCCGAATGGCGATTTCATTCCTGCGGATCGCAAGGGCCTGACCATCTGCGACGCGACTTCGGCCGCCTTTGCACAGAGGCTCGATTTCCAGAAGCTGGATGTCGTCACCTTCTCCTGGCAGAAGGTGCTGGGCGGCGAAGGCGCGCACGGCATGCTGATCCTGTCGCCTCGAGCCGTCGCGCGGCTGGAGACCTACAAGCCGGCCTGGCCGCTGCCGAAAATCTTTCGCCTGACCTCGGGCGGCAAGTTGATCGAAGGCATCTTCAAGGGTGAGACCATCAACACGCCGTCGATGCTGTGCGTCGAGGATTATCTCGACGCGCTGCACTGGGCGAAGTCGATCGGCGGCCTCGAGGCGCTGGTCGCCAGAGCGGATGCCAATGCCGCCGTCCTCGACGGCTTTGTCGGCAAGTCGTCATGGCTCGGTCATCTCGCCGTCGAGCCAGCGACGCGGTCGAACACCTCGGTCTGCCTGTCCTTCACCGATTCGGACGTGTCCGCGCTCGACGCCGACGGACAGGCGGCTTTCGCCAAGGGGCTGGTGTCAGTGCTCGACAAGGAAGGTGTCGCCTACGACATCGGCGCCTATCGCGACGCACCGCCCGGCCTGCGCATCTGGTGTGGCGCGACGGTCGAGACGTCGGATCTCGAAGCGCTGCTGCCCTGGCTCGACTGGGCCTTTGCCGCGCAGAAGGCGTCGCTCAAGGCTGCGGCCTGAGTCCTCCCCTGAAGGGAGGATGGCCGGAGGACGGGGTGGGGTCATCTCCACCCAGCTCTCATCATCCAAAACAAGATTTGGCCGCGTCGGCCGTAACAACCCAATCCCGGCGCTTCGCGCCGACCCTTCCCAAGCGGGAGGGACGCCAATCGCAAAGGATCAAATCCATGCCCCGCGTTCTCGTTTCAGACAAACTTTCTCCCACCGCCGTGCAGATCTTCAAGGATCGAGGCGTCGAGGTCGACTATCTGCCCGACCTCGGCAAGGACAAGGAAAAGCTCGCCGAAGTGATCGGCCAATATGATGGCCTCGCCATCCGTTCGGCTACCAAGGTCACCGAAAAGCTGATCAACGCCGCCACCAATCTCAAGGTCATCGGTCGCGCCGGCATCGGTGTCGACAATGTCGACATCCCGGCGGCGAGCCGCAAGGGCATCATCGTGATGAATACGCCCTTCGGCAACTCGATCACCACCGCCGAACATGCGGTCGCCATGATCTTCGCGCTGGCCCGCCAGATCCCGGAAGCCAACGCCTCGACCCATGCCGGCAAATGGGAGAAGAACCGCTTCATGGGCGTCGAGATCACCGGCAAGACGCTGGGCGTCATCGGCTGCGGCAACATCGGTTCGATCGTCGCCACGCGCGGCGTTGGCCTGAAGATGCATGTCATCGCCTTCGACCCGTTCCTGTCGGACAAACGTGCCGAGGAACTCGGTGTCGACAAGGTCGAGCTGGATGAGCTTTTCGCCCGCGCCGACTTCATCACGCTGCACACGCCGCTGACCGACAAGACGCGCAACATCATCGACGCCGCGGCGATCGCCAAGATGAAGAACGGCGTGCGCATCATCAATTGCGCGCGCGGCGGGCTGGTCGTCGAGGCCGACCTGATCGCGGCGCTGAAGAGCGGCAAGGTGGCTGGCGCCGGCGTCGACGTGTTCGAGGTCGAACCGGCCGAGCAGAACGCGTTGTTTGGCATGGAGAACGTGGTGGCGACACCGCATCTCGGCGCCTCGACGGCGGAAGCCCAAGAGAATGTCGCGCTGCAGGTCGCCGAGCAGATGGCCGATTACCTGATCAAGGGTGCCGTCTCCAACGCCATCAACATGCCGTCGATCACCGCCGAGGAAGCGCCGCGCCTGAAGCCCTTCGTCAAGCTCGCCGAAGTGCTCGGCGCCTTTGTCGGTCAGGTCACCGAGGATCCGATCAAGGAGGTCGAGATCCTGTTCGACGGCTCGACCGCGACGATGAACACGCGCGCGCTGATCAGCGCCACACTTGCCGGGCTGATCCGGCCGCAGGTCTCCGACGTCAACATGGTGTCGGCGCCGATCATGGTGAAGGAGCGCGGCATCATCGTCGCCGAGGTCAAGCGCGACAAGTCGGGCGTGTTCGACGGCTACATCAAGCTGACGGTCACGACCGAGCACAGGACGCGTTCGATCGCCGGCACCTGCTTCTCCGACGGCAAGCCGCGCTTCATCCAGATCAAGGGCATCAACCTCGACGCCGAGGTCGGCCAGCACATGCTCTACACCACCAATGCCGACGCGCCGGGCATCATCGGCCTGCTCGGCACGGTGTGCGGCGAGAACGGCGTCAACATCGCCAACTTCCAGCTTGGCCGCAACCGGCCCGGCGGCGATGCGATCGCGCTGCTCTATCTCGATGCACCGTTCCCGGAGAACGTGCTGGAACAGGTCAAGGCGCACAAGTCGATCGCTTCGGCCAAGCGGCTGCAGTTCGACATCAACGCGATGTGATCCCGAGCTGTTGCGAAAGATCGAAAGGCGCGGCCTGGTCCGCGCCTTTCGTTCGTTCAGCGTGTCCTGGCTGACGGCAGTCTCGCTGCCTTGCGCCCGCTGTATTCGGCAAGCCCGATGCCGCCCAGCACAAGCACCAAAGCGAGTGCCTGATAGAGCTGGAACGTCTCGCCGACGATCAGCACGGACAGCAGGGTGCCGAAGATCGGCACCAGGTTGATGAACAGGCCGGCGCGGTTGGCACCGATCAGTTCGTTGCCCCTGATGTAGAGGATCTGCGAGATGACCGAGGCGCCGATCGCGGTATAGACGATGACCGCCCAGCCGCGCGCGTCGGGCACGATGACCTTGCCGGCGGCGACCTCCCACAGGAAGAAGGGCAGCGAGGTGACGAGGGCGGCAACCGACAGGGCCAGCATCAGGCTCTGCCAGTGCATCAGCGGCTTCAGCCGCAGTCCGACCGAATAGCCGCTGTAGAGAAACACCGCGACCAGCATGATGGCGTCACCGAAATTGAGCTCCAGCGTCAACAGCCGGCGCGGGTCGCCGTGGCAGGCGGTCAGGACCACGCCGGCGATGGTCAGCACGACGCCGACAATCTGCGCCCAGTTCACGCGCAGGCGGAAGAAGACGAAATTGGCGACGATGATCAGGATCGGCATCGCCGCCTGTTCGATCGAGACGTTGATCGCCGTCGTGTAGTTGAGCGCTGTGTAGAAGATCGTGTTGAACAAGGTGAAGCCGCTGGCGCCAAGGGCCGCCAGCACGAGCCAGTGCTTGCGCACTATCGGCCAGTCCTCGCGTATCGTCTGCAAGCCGATCGGCAGCATGATCGCCACGGCCAGCACCCAGCGCAGGAAGACGAGCGTCATCGGCGAGACGTGGTCGACCGCCAGCTTGCCGGCCACCGAATTGCCGCCCCACAGCAAGGTGGTGAGCAACAGGAATATGTAGGCGCTTCGATACATCGCGGGATTCCGGCCGCCAGAGGTGAGCAGCGGTGTTTGCCGGCCTATTGCCCCCTTCGGCCCAAGTAAATGATGTCAAAGCCGAAAATTGTTGTGCCTCAGCGCATTTTTGGCGGCAAAGAAAGGTCGCGCTCACGAGGTCTTGACGTTATAGAGGCCTGTCGTTTCGAACCATATTCAAGCCGCTCGGCGGCGTCTCAAGGGAAAAGAAACATGGCCAATGTGGTGGTCGTCGGCTCGCAATGGGGCGACGAAGGCAAGGGCAAGATCGTCGATTGGCTGTCGGAACGCGCCGATGTGGTGGTGCGTTTCCAGGGTGGCCACAATGCCGGCCATACGCTGGTCGTCGACGGCAAGGTCTACAAGCTGTCCTTGCTTCCGTCGGGTGTCGTGCGGCAGGGCAAGCTGTCCATCATCGGCAATGGCGTCGTTTTCGACCCGCATGCTTTCGTCGCCGAGGTGGCAAAGCTCAAGGCGCAGGGTGTCGACGTGACGCCGGAGCGCCTGAAAATAGCCGAAAACACAGCGCTTATCCTGTCCCTGCACCGGGAGCTGGACGGATTCCGCGAGGACGCCGCCTCCAACTCCGGAACGAAGATTGGCACGACCCGTCGTGGCATCGGCCCCGCCTATGAAGACAAGGTGGGCCGGCGCGCAGTGCGGGTGATGGATTTGGCGGATTTGGAAACGCTGCCCTTGAAGGTCGACAGGCTGCTGACGCATCACAATGCGCTGCGTCGCGGGCTTGGCCATGCCGAAGTCACGCATGACGCCATCATGCATGAACTGACCTCGGTCGCGGCCGAGATCCTGCCCTATATGGACCGGGTCTGGAAGATCCTCGACGACAAGCGCCGGGCCGGCGAGCGCATCCTTTTCGAGGGCGCGCAAGGCACGCTGCTCGATATCGACCACGGCACCTATCCGTTCGTCACCTCGTCGAACACGGTCGCTGGCCAGGCGGCCGCCGGCTCCGGCGTCGGCCCGGGCGCCATCGGCTACGTGCTCGGCATCACCAAGGCCTACACGACGCGCGTCGGCGAAGGCCCGTTCCCGACCGAGCAGAAAAACGAGATCGGCGAGTTTCTCGGCACGCGCGGCCATGAGTTCGGCGTCGTCACCGGCCGCAAGCGCCGCTGCGGCTGGTTCGACGCGGTGCTGGTGCGCCAGGCCGTCGCCGTCAACGGTATCAAGGGCATCGCGCTGACCAAGCTCGACGTCCTCGACGGGCTGGACGAGATCAAGGTCTGCACCGGCTACCGTCTCGACGGCGAGATGATCGACTACCTGCCGGCCAGCCAGGGCGCGCAGGCGCGCGTCGAACCGGTCTACGAGACGCTGGAGGGCTGGAAAGGCACCACCGCCGGCGCGCGCAGCTGGAACGACCTGCCGGCCCAGGCCGTCAAATATGTTCGTTACATCGAGGAGCTGATCGGCGCCCCTGTCGCGCTCCTATCCACAAGTCCGGAACGGGACGACACGATACTTGTGACCGATCCGTTTCAAGACTAGTTTCTCAGCCTTTCCGGGGCATCGCGGCTGATTTGCGGGGGCCGGCCCGGGAGCAAAATACAGGTCGACCGAAGCATGGCAGATTTCGTTTCTGTTCTGAAAAGGCAGCTCGACAAGCACGGCGAGCCGGGACTCGATACGCGCAAGCGGATCTATGACGGCGCGCGTTCCGCGCTCGAAAAGAAACTTGCGGAGTTTTCGCCGCCGCTGTCCGCCGAGGTCATAGCCAAGCAGAAGCGCTCACTGGAAGACGCTGTCGTAAGTGTCGAGCGGGACTATGCCAAGAGCGGTCCGGAGACCGACCCGCTGGCGGAACTGGAACACATCTTTTCTTCCATCGACCGCAACAAGAACCAGCCGAGCCATACACGGCAACCGGCGAAGGCAGAACCGACCTGGCCGCCGCCGCCTCTCGCCAAGCCGGAACCAAATCGACCGGCGCCACCTGTCGCCAAGGTCGAGCCTAGCTGGCAAAAGCCGACAGCGGCGCCTTCTGCTCGCGCTGACACGGCCCTTCCGGGCATGGACAGCGAGGAGGTGGCCGACGACGGGGTCGATGTCTTTTCAAGCAACGAAGAGCCGGTGTCGGATACTTTTGAGCGCCTGAGCCCGGCAGAACGCAAGCGCAGCTATGGCGGGCTGATCGCCGCCATCGTCGCCTTGCTGGTCGTTGCCGGCGGTGGCTATGGTATCTGGCTGAACAAGGACGCCTTCGGCAAGATGCTGGGACTTGACGGCAGCACCAAGGTCGTCAAGACCGAACCGGTGAAGCCGGCGCCGGCCAAGCCGGCAACCGATGCCGCGGCAACGCCGCCGGCGCCAGCAGCTGCCGGCACAGAAACCGAAGGCACGAAATTCACGCAGCGGCTGACGCCACAGGGCAGCGAAGTCGATCCCGGCCCGGCCGGCGGACAGAGCGGCATCGGCGAAGGCGAATCGGTCGCCGCGCTGACCACGCCGCCCTCGGCGACGAACGCGCCGGCGGTTTCCGCCCCGGCTGCCGGCACCCCGGCCGCGGCCGCACCCGCCGCAACGCCGCCGCCGGGTACGGCACCCGCAACGCCACCTGCCAGCGGAGCGCCCGCTGCGCCGGCTGATGCTGCCGCCACTCCTCCGGCACCGGCAGGCGCCACGCCGCCAGCACCGGCGGCCGCGCCCGCGCAAACCGCGCTGCCGGTCGGCCAGAAGGCGATCTTCTATGAAGAACGCACCAGCACCGCCCAGGGTTCGGCGGAGCCCGGCAGCATCGTCTGGTCACTGGTGCAGGAATCGCCCGGTGGCGACCTGCCGCCGGAGCCGGCAATCCGCGCTGAGGCAACCATACCGGGCAAGGACATCCAGTTGCGCATGACCATCCGCCGCAACACCGACCAGACACTGCCGGCCAGCCACATCATCGAGATGATCTTCCTGACGCCCGACGGCTTCGAAGGCGGCGGTGTCGACAACATTCTGCGTGTCGCCATGAAGAGTTCTGAGCAAGATGCCGGCAGCCCGCTGATCGGCATCCCTGCCAAGATCGCCGACGGCTTCTTCCTCGTCGCGCTCAACGACACCAAGGCCGATGAGGACGCCAACATGACCTTGCTTCGCGGGCAGGACTGGATCGACGTGCCGGTCGTCTACAAGACCGGTCGGCGGGCGCTGCTGACCATGGAAAAGGGCATTCCCGGCGAGAAGGTGTTCGACGAAGCGATCAAGGCCTGGCAGGCCAAGACGGCGGGCTGAGACGAGAGCGCCTTAGGCGACATCAAAACAGCCGATATTTGGCTTGGGGCAGTCCTTTGCGTCCGACATGGTCGTTCCAGCTTGCAATGGCTTCGTTGTTCTCTTCTTGCCCATTGACGCGTCTTTTTCGCCGAGATCGCTTTCACAATACCCATCTCCGCGGCGCAAGAAATGTTGATGCCCAACGCTTTGGCGTCTTCGATCAACTGCGAACTGATGGCCGACGGATTTTCGCCGACTTCGATTGAAGCATGGAGTTCGCGTCCCTTTATGCGTCCAATATAAGGCCCGCGAACACCATTACCCTTCCATCTCCTCGCGCAGCATCTCCAGTTCCAGCCACTCTTCCTCGAGCGCCGCCAGTGTCGCGCGCTCCTTGTCGAGGGCGGCGATGGTCTTCTGGAACGAGGCCGGATCGCGCTCGTAATAGGCCGGATCGGCGATGTTGTTCTCAAGCCTTGAGATGGAAGCCATCACGGCCTCGATTTTCTTGGGCAGGGATTCCAGCGCGAATTTCTGCTTGAACGACAGTTTCTTTCGCCGGCCCCTTTGGCGCCGCGGCCTCACTTTTGGCCGTCACTGGGGCTTCGCCGGCTTCGGCCTTCGGGCGAGCCTTGCGGTCGTCGAGCTTGGTGCCGCCACGCTGTGCCAGCATGTCGGAATAGCCGCCGGCATATTCGATCCAGCGGCCGCCGCCGTCCGGAGCGATGATGCTGGTCACGGTGCGGTCGAGGAAATCGCGGTCGTGGCTGACCAGGATGACCGTGCCGGCAAAGCCGGCCACCAATTCCTGCAGCAGCTCCAGTGTTTCCATGTCGAGATCGTTGGTCGGCTCGTCGAGCACCAGAAGGTTTGCCGGCCGCGCCAGCACGCGCGCCAGCAAGAGCCGCGCCCGTTCGCCGCCGGAAAGCTCGCGCACCGGCGTACGTGCCTGCTCAGCCTTGAACAGGAAATCCTTCATGTAGGAGACGACATGGCGCTGCTCGCCATTGATGACGAGGTTCTCGCCGCGTCCGTCGGTGAGATATTGCGCAAGCGTTTCCTGCGGGTCGACCGCCTCGCGCTTCTGGTCGAGTGTGGCGATCTCCAGATTGGTGCCGAGCCGCACCGAACCGGCGTCGGGCTTCATCTCGCCGGTCAGCATCTTCAGCAGCGTCGTCTTGCCGGCGCCGTTCGGCCCGACCAGGCCGACGCGATCGCCGCGCTGGATGCGGGTCGAGAATCCCTTGACCACGGTGAGGTCGCCAAAGCTCTTCTCGATGTTTTTCGCCTCGATCACCAGCTTGCCGGATTCGGCTGCGTCGCTGGCCACCATGGTTGCCGAACCTTCGGCGCCGCGATGGCCGCGGAAGCGCTGGCGCATGGTCTGCAGTTCACCCAGCCGGCGCATGTTGCGCTTGCGCCGCGCCGTCACGCCGTAGCGCAGCCAGTGCTCCTCGCGCACGATCTGGCGCCCGAGCTTGTGCTGTTCTCGCTCTTCCTCTTCCAGCACAAGGTCACGCCATTCCTCGAAATGGCCAAAGCCCTTGTCCAGCCTGCGGGTCTGGCCGCGGTCGAGCCAGACGGTGGCGCGCGATACGCGCTCGAGGAAGCGGCGGTCATGCGAGATGACGACGAGCGCCGAGGAGGTGCGGACGAGCTCCTCTTCCAGCCACTCGATCACCGAGAGATCGAGATGGTTGGTCGGCTCATCAAGCAGCAGAATATCGGGCTCCGGCGCCATGACGCGGGCGAGGGCGGCGCGCCTTGCCTCGCCGCCGGAAAGATCGTTCGGTCGCTCCTCGCCCGACAGGCCGAGATGCTCCATCAAATAGCTGGCGCGATAGGGATCGTCGGCGGGGCCGAGCCCCGCCTCGACATAGGCGCGGACCGTTGCAAAACCCTCCATGTCGGGCATCTGCGGCAAATAGCGGACGGTCGCCGAGGGCTGGCGGAACACCTCGCCGTCCTGCGGTTCGATCAGGCCGGCGGCGATCTTCAGCAGCGTCGACTTGCCGGACCCGTTGCGGCCGACCAAAGCGATCTTGTCGCCGGCCGACGCGGTCAAGGCGGCGCCATCGAGCAGCGGCGTGCCGCCGAAGGTCAGTTTTATCCCGTCGAGATGGAGAAGAGGCGGGGCCATGTCAGCTTTCAGGTAGAGGATAAGGGTGAGCGAGCAACAACGCGCGGCCATGGCCGAGCGTGACTTCGAGGCGACCCCTGACCTCGTTGGAGATGGTCAATGACGAGCCGAACGCCACCTTGACGTGATCGAGCGGCCATTTGGCGCCGGTGACTGTCAGGCCGGAAAGATCGGAAAAGCCGAGCACCGAAAACAGCGTGCCGTCGGCATAGTCGAAGCCGGCTTTCCCGGGCAGCAGCGGGGCGCCTTCCTGGGCGCCGCTGCTCAGAAGCATCCTCGTCCCGGCCTCGGCCAGCCGCAGGGCGAGCGCCAGATGCAGGAAGGCGTGGTCGGCGCGCTTGCCGCCGAAGGCGCCGGCGAGCACCAGGCTGGTCGCGCCGCGCTCCAGCGCGGCGGCGATGGCCAATTCGCCATCGGTCTTGTCCTTCTCCGCCGGGAAGGTCCGGCGGGGTACGGCGGCGAGATCGTCCGGCAGGTTGGCGGGCACGGAATCGAAATCACCCACCCACAGTTCCGGGACAAGACCCAGCAGCCGCGCATGGCCGATGCCGGCGTCGGCGGCGATGACGCGGGAGCCTGCGACCTGGCGGTCGAGCCGGGGCGTGCGGATGAGATCGCCGCCAAGCAAGATGGTGAATGTGCTCATATCGTGTGGCCCTTACCAGCCCGGCACGGGAAACGGAAGGCCGGCAAACTCCCACTTGCGTGAGGGATCGGCCGGGCCTATGTGTCGAAACGCTCTAACGGGGTGCCGGACGCGATCTTCGCGGACCGGCTGAGAGGCAAGTCGCCAACCCGCTGAACCTGATCCGGTTTGTACCGGCGGAGGGATTAGACGTTTCGGACAGTCCGACGCCTCAATTCCTTTCAATTCGAACGAAGGAGGCGCCGATGCGCACGCTTTTATACTCTCTTGTCTCTGCGATGGCTGTGGTCCTGTCCGGGCCGGCCTTGGCCAAGGACAAGCTCACCATCTACACTTACGAGAGTTTCACCGCCGACTGGGGTCCGGGTCCCGTGGTGAAGAAGGAATTCGAGGCCGAATGCGGCTGCGATGTCGACTTCGTCTCGGTCGCCGATGGCGTCGCGCTGCTCAACCGCGTCAGGCTGGAAGGGGCATCGACCAAGGCCGACATCGTGCTCGGCCTCGACACCAATCTGACCGCGGATGCCAAGGCCACAGGCCTGTTTGCGCCACATGGCGCGGTGTCCGATGTCAGTGTGCCGGGCGGCTGGAGCGACGACATTTTCGTGCCTTTCGACTATGGCTATTTCGCCGTCGTCTACGACACCGAGAAGCTGAAGAGCCCGCCGAAGAGCCTGAAGGACCTGGTCGAAGGCAGTGCCGACGACAAGATCGTCATCCAGGATCCGCGCACCTCGACGCCGGGCCTCGGCCTGCTGTTGTGGGTGAAGTCGGTCTATGGCGACAAGGCGCCGGAGGCCTGGGCGAAGCTCAAGGCGAAGGTGCTGACCGTGACGCCGGGCTGGAGCGAGGCCTACGGCCTGTTCACCAAGGGCGAGGCGCCGATGGTGCTGTCGTACACCACCTCACCGGCCTATCACATGGTCACCGAGAACACCGAGCGTTACCAGGCGGCGTCGTTCGAAGAGGGCGAGTATCTGCAGATCGAGGTCGCCGGCATCACCACCACAGGGGCCAAGAATCCGCTGGCGGAAAAGTTCATGGCCTTCATGACCGGACCGAAATTCCAGGATGCCATCCCCGAGACAAACTGGATGTTCCCGGCCGGCAAGACCGACAAGCCGCTCAACCCGGCCTTCGACAAACTGGTCAAGCCGACCAAGACCTTGCTGTTCAGCCCCGAGGAGGTCGCCGCCAACCGCAAGGCCTGGGTGGATGAATGGCTGGCGGTGATGAGCAAATAGGCTGTGGCAACCGATCGAAGATGAGTGCTCTACGGCGCCCCCCTCTGTCCTGCCGGACATCTCCCCCTCAAGGAGGGAGATTGGCAGCTTGGGAGCTGGCGCTCGTCCTGCGACATCTGAGATTAGTGACGGCTGATCTCCCCCCTCGTGGGGGAGATGTCCGGCAGGACAGAGGGAGGCGCGAAGGAACGCGGCGCCCGCTGAACTCCAGTCAATGGCAGGTCTCGGGTCAGGCGGTCCCGCGTGCAACGCGCGTCCTCTGACCCCCGCATCAGCGCCGGTATCATCGCGCTTGCCGCCATCGCGCTGCTGATCGGCGGTGCGTTTGCCGGACTGCTCGTCGAAGGCGTTCACGATTTCTCCGGCGCCTGGGCAGCCTTCAATCCTTATCTCTTTCGCGTTGTTCGCTTCACTTTGTGGCAGGCCGTACTCTCGACGCTGCTTTCGGTGGTGCCGGCACTGTTCGTGGCACGCGCGCTGTCGCGGCATCCGCGCTTCTTTGGCCGCGCCTTCATCCTGCAGCTGTTCGCCGTGCCGCTGGCGCTGCCGGCCATCGTCGCGGCACTCGGCATTCTGGCGCTTTATGGCCGCGCCGGCTATTTCGCCGGCGTGTTAAGCGTGATCGGCGGTGGAGACTGGTCGGGCATCTATGGCCTGTCGGGTATCCTCGTCGCCCATGTCTTCTTCAACCTGCCGCTCAGCGTGCGGCTGTTCCTCGAGGCACTGCAGACCATTCCCGCCGATCAGTGGCGGCTGGCGAGCCAGCTCGGCATGGGGGCGCGGCCGGCGTTCCGGCTGATCGAATGGCCAACGTTGCGTGCGGCGTTGCCCGGGGTCGCCGGGCTTGTCTTCATGCTCTGCATCACCTCGTTCACGATCGTGCTGACGCTCGGCGGCGGGCCGGCCGCGACGACGCTCGAAGTCGGCATCTACCAGGCGCTGCGCTTCGATTTCGATCCCGCGCGCGCCGTGACGCTGACCCTGCTGCAGATCGCCTTGACGTTTGCCGTCGTGCTGGCGCTGACGCGGCTTGGCGCCAATGTGGTCGGCGACACCAATCTGCCGGTTGCGACACGCCGCTATCTTTCGGTCAACGGGGCCGAGACCTCACTGAACGTCGTGCTCATCGTTCTGACGCTGCTGTTCGTTGCCGGACCGATGGTCGCCACGGTGATGGCCGGGCTTGGCGCCGATCTCGGCCGGCTGGCCGGTGAGGTCGCCGTGCGGCAGGCGACGCTGACCAGTGCGGTGCTCGCCTTCCTGTCGGCGCTGCTTTCCGTGACGTTGTCGCTGGCGCTGACCATGGCGCGCCGGGCGCTGGCGTTGAACCGCCGGACTGGTCCCAAGAGAATGCTGGAACACGCCGCCGATACCGGTGCCGGTTTTGTCCTCGTCGTGCCGCCGATCGTCGTCGGCGCGGGCTGGTTCCTGTTGCTGCGCCATGTCGGCGATGTCTTTGCCATCGCCCCGGTCATGGTCGTCACCGTCAACGCTGTGATGGCGATGCCGTTCGCACTGCGCGCCGTCCGTCCCGCCTATGATGCGGCGAGCGAACGTCATGAACGGCTCTGTGCTCAGCTCGGCATTGCCGGCTGGAACCGGTTGATCGTGGTCGACTGGCCATCGCTGCGGCGGCCGCTCGCCACGGCTTTCGCTTTCGCCATGGCGCTGTCGCTTGGCGATCTCGGCGTCATCGCGCTGTTCGGCAGTGATTCCGTGCAGACGTTGCCCTACCTTCTGCTGGCGCGCATGGGCAGCTACCGCACGCAGGACGCCGCCGGCCTGGCGCTGTTGCTCGGCCTCGTCTGCCTCGCGTTGATCGTAGCGGCGCACTGGCTTGGAAGGGAGAAGGATCGGGATGCCTGACGGGGCGGCCAGCAGGTCTGAAAAGGGTGTTCCGGTGCGGCTGGACCAGGTGTCGTTCAGCTATGGTGACGCGCCGCTTGTCTTCGATGTCGATTTCGCCGCGTCGAAAATCACCGCCATCATGGGGCCAAGCGGTTCTGGCAAGTCGACGCTGCTCAACCTGGTGGCCGGCTTCGAGACGCCGCAGTCAGGCCGCGTGCTGATCGGCGGCGCCGATGTCAGCGCCGAGCCGCCGGCAGCGCGAGCTGTGTCGATGGTGTTCCAGGAAAACAACCTCTTCGCCCATCTTTCCGTCGAGCAGAATGTCGGGCTCGGCCGCTCGCCATCGCTGCGGCTGACCGAAGCCGACCGCGCCGCGATCGCCGAGGCGCTCGAACGCACCGGCCTTGGCGGCAAGGAAAAGCGCCTGCCGCGTGAACTCTCCGGCGGCGAGCGCCAGCGCGTCGCCCTGGCCCGCGTCCTGGTACGCAACCGGCCGGTGCTCCTGCTCGATGAACCCTTTGCGTCGCTCGGCCCGGCGCTGCGCGACGACATGCTGGATCTGGTGGCCGCAGTCCACGCCGAACGGGGCATGACGGTGCTGTTCGTCACCCACCAGCCGGGGGATGCCCGCCGCATCGGCGAGCACGTGGTGTTTCTGGACAACGGCGTTGTCGCGGCAACCGGCAAGGCGGATGATTTCTTCACCGGGGCTGGCCCGGAAGCGTTCCGGCGCTATGTCGGTGCAAGCGCCGGGAATGCCGTATCACGGGATGTTGCCCGGAAGCGGACATAATTTACGGTCAAACCGGCTCCAGGCGATGTGGCGTTTGCTTGCCATGAGTGGTGGAGTGTGGCTAGGTCCGCCTCACCGGTCCGGCATAGGCCGTGATTTGCCTGCAGCATCCGCCGCCCGCCCCGAGGGACGCGCGACGGATGCTGCAGCAGTTTGAGATAGCGCATGACACGTTCCGAAGATCGCCCCCGATTTTCGTGGTCATGCGCAGGGACCCGAAAGGAAGCCGTTCTGGCGATCGGCGTTGACAGACTACGAATGAATCCGCTGGCGCGCTTTCTTGCGCTGGCCGGCTTCGCCGTGGCGCTGGCGAGCTGCCAGATGTTCACGCCGCCCGAGGTTCAGGAATCCGGCTTCCAGCCTTCCGACAGGCCGATCACCGTCGACAATGTCGCCGCCAACAGCAAGCTCGCCGAACTGGCCAAGGCGCAGCATCCGCGCATCCTGGCCACCTATGGCGGCGAATATTCCGATCCCAAGCTCGAGCGCATGGTCGCCAAGGTGGTTGGCAATCTGACCGTCGTGTCGGCCAATCCGACGCAGACCTATCGCATCACCATCCTGAATTCGCCCAACGTCAACGCCTTCGCGCTGCCGGGCGGTTATCTCTACATCACGCGCGGCCTGCTGGCGCTGGCCAACGATTCGGCCGAGCTGGCCGCGGTCATCGCGCATGAGATGGGCCACGTCACCGCCAATCACGGCCTGCAGCGCCAGCAGCTGGAGGCCGAGGAAGGCCTGGCGACCAAGGTGGTTTCCGATGTGCTCGGCGACAGCCCGACCGCCAAGGCGGCGCTGATCCGCGGCAAACTCAGGCTGGCGCAGTTCTCGCGCAACCAGGAGCTGGAGGCCGACGCCATCGGCATCAAGTCGATCGGCGAAGCCGGCTACGATCCTTTCGCCGCCGGCCGCTTCCTGCAGTCGATGTCGGCCTATACCGACTTCCGCTCGATCAGCGGCGCCACCGATGCCAGCCTCGACTTCTTGGCCACCCACCCCAACACCCCGCAGCGCATCGATCTGGCGCAGCGCCATGCCCGTCAGTTCGGCGCACCCGGCGTCGGCACACGCGACCGTGATTCCTTCCTCGCCGGGATAGACGGCTTGCTCTATGGCGACACGCCCGAGGAAGGCTATGTGCGTGGCGAGACCTTCCTCCATCCGGGCCTTGGCGTGTCCTTCTCGGTGCCACAGGGCTTCATCATCGACAATTCGGCCGCGGCTGTGACAGCAACCGGGCCTGGCGACATGGCCATCCGCTTCGATGGCGTGTCCATCGACAAGAACCGCGCGCTGACCGACTATATCCGCAGCGGCTGGGTGGCTGGCCTCGACGACAGCAGCGTCAAAGAGGAGACGATCAACGGCAACGAGGCGGCGACCGCGCATGCCGGCGCCGAAGGCTGGCAGTTCGACATCGCGGTGATCCGCGCCGGCGGCCAGGTCTACCGGCTGCTGACTGCGGCACCATCCGCCAGCACCTCCCTGGATACCGTAGCGCGTTCGGTCAGCGGATCGTTCCGTATCCTCAGCGCGGCGGAAAAGGCGGCCCTGAAGCCGCTGCATATCCGCGTCGTCACCGTTCAGCCCGGCCAGACGATGGGTTCGCTGTCCGCCCAGATGGTTGGTGTCGACCGCAAGCTCGACCTGTTCCGCGTCCTCAATGCGCTGTCGCCCGGTGCCGCGGTCTCGGCCGGCGACAAGGTCAAGATCGTCACCGACAAGTAAGACGTGTGCCGCCGGTCAGGCGGCAGTCGCCAGAAACTCCGGGTTCTGCTTCACCAGCGCGACCTTGAGCTTTTCCATGGCGCGCGCCTCGATCTGGCGGACACGTTCCTTGGAGATGCCGAGCGTCTCGCCAAGCGCTTCCAGCGTCGCACCCTCGTCGTTCAGCCTGCGTTCTTCGATGATCCTCAGCTCACGCGCGTTGAGCGCGCGAAGCGCTTCCCTCAGCCAGAGCGAGCGGCGCGCGACATCGATCTTGTCGCCGACGATCTCGTCGGGCAGCGGATCGTCGGAGACCAGGAAATCCATCCGCTCGGTCGAACCCGCGTCATCGGCAATTGGCATGTTGAGCGAGGAGTCTGGCGCCGACAGCCGCGAATCCATCATCGCCACGTCAGCCTCGGAGACGCCGAGTGCCTCCGAGACTTCGCGGTAAAGCGTTGCGTTGGACAGTGGTTCGGCGCCGTTGGCCAGCCGCGCCCGCAAGCGTCGAAGGTTGAAGAACAGCGCTTTCTGCGCCGAGCTGGTGCCGCCGCGCACGATCGACCAGTTGCGCAGGATGTAATCCTGCATCGAGGCACGGATCCACCACGTCGCGTAGGTTGAGAATCGCACCTCGCGCTCGGGCTCGAAGCGGGCGGCGGCCTCAAGCAGGCCGACATGACCTTCCTGGATCAGATCGCCGAGCGGCAGGCCGTAATGACGGAATTTGGAGGCCATTGAAATGACCAGCCGCATATGGGCAACCGTGATGCTGTGCAGCGCGTTCTGGTCGTTGTCCTCTTTCCACAGTAATGCCAGCCGATGTTCTTCGTCACGTTCGAGGTAGGGAGCCCTCATTGCCGCGCGGACCATGATCCGTCCTGCCGTGTCTTCCATCATGAGGCGCTCCCTGGGTCAGGCGATGCGGATGACTTTGCAAACTTGGCAGGCGCCCGGGTTGAAATCGCGGCGTCGTGCCCTAGAAAATCCAAAACGTGCCATGCATGAGAATGGTTCCGTGGCTGTTGGTGGCTGGATTGGGCTGCTGGAGGGATTCCGGCGATGATCCGCGATGCCCTCGATCTCCGCCAAAAAACGCTATTTCGAGAATCTGGTTTCAGAAGTCGGTTATTTTTGAAATCCTGTTCCTTATTTTTCCGACTTGTATCTGTCAGTTTCCAGCGCTCACAACATGCCGGACAGCCGGCCAAGGACGGGATCACAGAAAAATGAAATGGCTCAAGTCGCTTATCATCGCCGGAACGCTGCAGGCTCTGGCTGTTACCGCCGGTCATGCCGGCGCCAATCTCGACCAGATTAAGCAGGCAGGCGTCATCAAGGTCGGCACGGAAGGCACCTATGCGCCGTTCACCTATCATGACACGTCCGGCGCACTGGTAGGCTTCGACGTCGAAATCGCCAAGGCGATCGCCGACAAGCTCGGCGTCAAGGCCGAGTTCCTCGAAGGCAAGTGGGACGGGCTGATCGCCGGCCTCGATGCCAATCGCTATGATACCGTCATCAACGAAGTCGGCATCACCGACGCGCGCAAGGCCAAGTACGACTTCTCCGATCCCTACATCGCCTCCAAGGCGGTGCTGATCGTGCGCGGCGACAACACCGACATCAAGACCTTCGCTGATCTCAAGGGCAAGAAGTCGGCGCAGTCGCTGACCTCGAATTTCGGCAAGCTCGCCGAGACCAATGGTGCCGAGCTCGTCGGCACCGACGGCTTCGACCAGTCGATCCAGCTGCTTTTGACCGGCCGCGCCGACGCCACCATCAATGACAGCCTGTCGTTCCTCGACTTCAAGAAGCACAAGCCCGACGCCAATGTGAAGATCGCCGCGCAAGAGGAAAACGCCGACTATTCCGGCGTCATCGTGCGCAAGGGCGATCCGGAACTGGTTGCGGCGATCAACAAGGCGCTGGCCGACATCAAGGCTGACGGCACCTACAAGAAGATTGCCGACACCTATTTCGGCCAGGACGTTTCGAAGTAATTTTTGAGGTGAGGCCGGTCGCCGGCCCATGCGATATCAAGCGGCGAGCCGTCTTTGACGGTCCGCCGCTTTTGTCGTGATATGCCGACAACATTCGCGCTTTGATGAAGCCGCCTCGACCATTTGGAGGTCTTACGTGCCGCACTGGCTGCAACTGATGCTGGAGTCGCTGCCCTCGCTCTTGTGGGCGGCGCTGATCTTCACCGTGCCGCTGACGCTGCTTTCCTTCGTTCTCGGCTTGACGGTCGGTCTGGGTGCAGCACTTGCCCGCCTGTTCGGGGCGAAGCCGCTGGTCGCGCTTGTGCGCTTCTATGTCTGGATCTTCCGCGGCACGCCGCTGCTGGTGCAGCTGTTCCTGATCTTCTACGGCCTGCCGTCGGTAGGCATCCTGCTTGACGCCTTCACCGCCGCGTTGATCGGCTTTAC
The DNA here is from genome assembly GCF_056781655.1 of Mesorhizobium bavaricum. Taxonomy (NCBI): domain Bacteria; kingdom Pseudomonadati; phylum Pseudomonadota; class Alphaproteobacteria; order Hyphomicrobiales; family Phyllobacteriaceae; genus Mesorhizobium; species Mesorhizobium bavaricum. Next base: position 1,614,756 of record NZ_CM165566.1, read on the forward strand.
GCTCAACATCGGTGCCTACACGTCGGAAATCATCCGCGCCGCAATAGGCTCGGTGCCGAAGGGCCAGTGGGAAGCCGCCTATTCGATCGGCATGACCTGGAGCCAGGCGATGCGGCGCACCATCCTGCCGCAAGCTGGGCGGGTCGCTGTGCCGCCGCTCTCCAACACCTTCATCTCGCTGGTCAAGGATACGTCACTGGCCGCCGCGATCACTGTGCCGGAAATGTTCCAGGCGGCGCAGCGCATCGTCGCCACCACCTATGAGCCACTGATCCTCTATGTCGAGGCGGCGATCCTCTATCTGGCGATGAGTTCGGTGCTGTCGGCCCTGCAGACGCGGCTGGAAGGACGACTCAACCGCTATGGCGGCTTCCTGGAGGCGCGCTCATGATCGGCCTCACCAACATCGAAAAGCGTTTTGGCGACAATCTCGTACTGAAGGGCGTGACGGTCGCCATCGCCGAAGGCAGCGTCACCGCGCTTGTCGGCCCATCCGGCGGCGGCAAGAGCACGCTGCTGCGCTGCATCAACCTGTTGGAGATTCCGACCTCCGGTACGGTGCGCATCGGCGACGAGACGCTCGAATTCCGCCCTGGCGGCAAGGTCGCGGCCAGGGATATCCAGCGCTTGCGCCTGCAGACCGGCATGGTGTTCCAGAACTTCCAGCTTTTTCCGCATCGTACCGCGATCGAGAATGTCATGGAGGGGCTGGTGACGGTGCTGAAATGGCCAACGGAGCGCGCACGCGAGCGGGCGCTGGCCCTGCTGGAAAAGGTCGGCATGGCGCACAAGGCCGACGCCTGGCCGGCAACCCTGTCGGGCGGCCAGCAGCAGCGCGTGGCGATCGCCCGGGCGCTTGCGCCGTCGCCGAAGGTGCTGCTCTGCGACGAGCCGACGTCAGCGCTCGATCCGGAACTGGCGCAAGAGGTGGTCGACGTGCTCGGGAAGCTGGCCAGCGAAGGGACGACCATGGTGATGGCGACGCATGATCTGCGCCTCGCCTCCAAGATCGCCCAGGAAGTGGTGTTCCTCGATGCCGGCGTCATCGTCGAGAAAGGGCCGGCCGGCGTGCTGTTCGGCAATCCGGAGCACCAGCGGACCAGGCGTTTCATCGCAACGCTGAAGCAGGAGGCGGAAAAGGAAAGTGGAGGCGACGCGTAGGCGCGGGTATCCCCCAACGTCATCTTCCCGAGAAACAAAAACCCGGCGCGAGGCCGGGTTTTTCATGACTTCAAAGGCGAAGAAACTCAGGCAGCTTCTTCCTGCTCGGCTTCCTCATTGTCGGCCTTGGCGCCGCGCTTGGGGCCCTTGTTGAGATTGACCTCGATCAGGCGCACGGCTTCGGTCTCCGACATGCGGTTGACGGCCGCGATCTCGCGGGCCATGCGGTCGAGCGCCGCCTCGTAGAGCTGGCGTTCGGAATAGGACTGCTCCGGCTGGTTGTCAGCGCGGTAGAGGTCGCGCACCACTTCCGAGATCGAGATCAGGTCGCCGGAATTGATCTTCGCATCATATTCCTGGGCGCGGCGCGACCACATGGTGCGCTTGACGCGGGCGCGGCCCTGCACGACCTTCAGCGCGCGCTCGACATAATCCTCCTCCGACAGCTTGCGCATGCCGATGGAGGTCGCCTTGGCGACCGGCACCTTCAGGCGCATCTTGTCCTTCTGGAAGTCGATGACGAACAGTTCCAGCTTGTGCCCAGCTACTTCCTGCTCGTCGATCGAGACGATCTGGCCGACGCCATGCGCCGGATAGACGATGTACTCGCCAGTCTTGAAACCGTGACGCGCAGCGGTGGACTTCTTCTGCGGGGTGATCGTTGCCATTACGCCCTGGACTCCTTGTTGTGGTACCGGCGTCCTGCCGGCCCGAACTCGCGCGATCGGGGAAACCGATCGTTAGCCGCACAACAGATGAACCCATCGGAAAAAGCCGGGACCGGCCAACCGCAATAGTGCGACCGCCTGGCCCAGATCGCTCTGGTCCGGAATGGGATTTTCACCTTTCAGTGATTTGGGGCGTCTGCGCCATAAATCGACGTTGTGTCACCGGCATGTTTGGCTGATGTAACACAAAAAGTCGGAAGAATCAAGGTTTTGCTGCGGAAGCGAAGGCCACAGCTTAGCGCCGCCTGTCAAGGCGGTTCATGCGACGGGCCTCTTACCTAGCGTAATACCGGCCTTTGCGGCCGTGTTGTCAATCGCCTTCGCCGGGCTCGGCGGAGAAGTACTTCTCGAACTTGCCGGCCTCGCCGTCGAAGGATTTGGCGTCGGCCGGAGGTTCCTTCTTGGCGGTGATGTTGGGCCATTTCTCGGCGTATTCGGTGTTGACCTGCAGCCATTTGTCGAGGCCCGGCTCGGTGTCGGGCTTGATTGCGTCGGCCGGGCATTCCGGCTCGCAGACGCCGCAGTCGATGCACTCGTCGGGATGGATGACGAGCATGTTCTCGCCTTCGTAGAAACAGTCGACCGGACAGACTTCGATGCAGTCCATGTATTTGCATTTGATGCAATTGTCGGTCACGACATAGGTCATCGGTCGGCTCCGCGAAGTCCCATTTTTGTTGGGCTTTTTCCGTGAGGTAACGCCTTTGTCCGCCGCATGCAAGGGCAGCCTTTGCGGGTGCTGCCGGCGTTCCGGAAATGGAATTCCAGACGGCAGGTCCAGCGGAAGCCTGTCACGTCCTGCAGAGTACGTTGTTTGCCGGGTTCAGCCTTTGTTTTGTGCGTGTCGTTGCCGCAAAATCACCGCGCACATTTGGGTGACCTAGGTCAGTCCTCGCCGAGCAAGCGGTCGGTCTGGCGGCGTTCCTTCTTGGTCGGGCGGCCGCTGCCGGCCTCGCGCAACGCTGGAATTGCATCAGGCGGGGCTTCGCCCTTCGGCGCGGGCGGCGGCGAGATATCCTCATACAGCGTGCGGGCTTCTTCGGCAGGGCCGCGCCGCACACCGGGGTTCAGCACCTTCCAGACGAAGATGCGCCGCTCAAGGGTAATGGTCAGCACGTCGCCAGGCTTGACCATGTCGGAGGCCTGCGCTGCTTTGTCGCGATTGATGCGCACGCGGCCGGCGACCACCAGTTTCGCCGCCAGCGAGCGCGATTTCACGGCGCGGGAGAAGAACAGCCACTTGTCGATGCGCTGGCGGTCTCGGGCAGCCGTGGGGGCAACCATCGCAGCGAGCCGGGCCTACTTCTTCAGCTGGTCGCGCAATGCGGCGAGCTTGGCGAAGGGCGAGTCCGGATCGTAGCGCACCGGGCGCTCCTCACGCGGCTTCGGCTGGAAGGCGGGCTTTGCGCCGCCCTTGGCCCGATCGGGGCCGCCCCCCTTGCCATCTGGCCTGCCACCCTTCCAATCAGGCCGGCCATCGCGGCGGTCGGGACGCTCGCCTTGCGGCCGGCCCTCACGCCTCGGTTCGCCTTCGGCCTGTGGCTTGGGCTTGAACTTCGAGCGATCGAAGCGCGGCTTGCCGGCCCCGTCGCGCCGTCCCTCGTGGGCCGGACGTTCTCCCGGCGTGGCCGCCGTCTGCGCGCCAGCGGCATCGGCCGGTGCATCGCTTCGGCCGCGAGCGGCCGGTCCGTTGCGTGGGCGATTGTTGCGGCCGTCGCGGTTGCGCGGGCGCTGCTCGAAACGGCCCTGACGCCACAACAGGATGGGTTTTGGCGCCTCGGCTTCAGGAGCGGCCTCGCCGGCGGCCGCTTCGGCCACGACAGCAGGCTGCTCTGGTGCCGCTTCCGTCGCGGGCGCGGCTTCGGAAATTGGCTCTGCAGAGGCGACCGCGACAGGCTCGGCTTCCGCCTCTGGCTCCGGAGCCAGCACGGGTTCGGCAGGCACTCCGGCGATGGCCTCCGGTGCGGCCTCTTCCGTGGCTTCTGCTGGAACTCCGGTTTGTTCTTCCGCGACAGGCTCGGCTGGCGCTTCGGTGGTGGATTCTTCAGGAATTTCAGCGACAGCTTCAGCAACGGCAGCCGGCTCCGACGCTTCGACCGCTGCCGCCGTGGCTGCGTCCGTTGCCTCGGCTTCAGCTGCCTTGGCCTGCTCTGCTCGTGCCGCCTCTTCAGCCGCCAGCTTCGCAGCCGCCGCTTCGCGCGCGGCATTGTCCTGCGCTTCGAGCCGCGCCTTGACCTCGACCGCCGGCTTCGGCTCGGCACGGTAGCCGAGACCTTTCAGGATCTCTTCCATGTCGTCGGCGGTGGCGCCAAGGATCGACATCATCGGCGGCGTCACCATGAAGGACTGGCCGTCATAGGCGCCATCCGGCCGTTGGCCGAGGCCAGGCTTCCAGTTGGTCGCCGGACGGATCAGATCCGCCAGCCGCTCCAGAATGTCGATGCGCACGGCGCGGCGGCCGAGATTGCGGTAGCCAGCAAGCTTGTAGAAGCTCTTGTCGAAGGTCGGATCGATGACCACTGAGGTGCGGCCAGAGGCGAGCGCATGGACCACGTCGCCAAAGCCGGGCTTGTCCTTGCCGTCGTTCTTCAGCGCCCACAGCAAGGTCACCAATCCGGCGGGCGCAGGCTTGATCAGCGCCGGCACGAAGACATGGTAGGCGCCGAAGCGCACACCGAGCCGGCGAAGCGCGGCGCGGCCTTCCTGGTCGAGCGACTTCATCTCCTCGGCGATGTCGCGACGGTTGATGAGGCCGAAATTCTCGACCAGCTGGAAGGCGATGCCGCGGCCGATGCCGGCAATCTGGTGGGCGTTTTTCAGGTCGACAAGCGGCTTCAGCAGCAACTCGATCTGGAAATTGACGAAACGTTCGGCACGCGCCGCGACCTTGTCGCGCGCCGGGCCGGTCAGTTGTTCGTCGGCCAGCAGCACCAGGCGTGGCTTCAGCGCGTCTTCCCCAGCGACCAGCGTGCCGATCGGGGCGCCGATCCAGCGCAGCGTGCCGTCCGAGCCGAGCGCGATGTCGCCATTAGCGCAGGCGCCGAAGCGTTCGGCACGCGCCTCGAATTCGGCTGCCAGCGCCTTCTGGGCGGCGGTGCGCACGGCCTTGGCGTCTTCGCCGCCGGCGGTCTGGTCAGCGGTGAAGCGGAACCCTTGCAACTCGCCGACATGATGGCCTTCGACAAGGACGGTTCCGGTGGGACTAATTTCGGCTTCAGGCATGGTATTTTCTCTAAGGCGCCGCATGAGGACGGAAGTCCTGCGGTCTACGAAGCGTTTCGTCAACCGCTCATGCAGCGCATCCGACAATCTGTCTTCGATTTCGCGCGTCTTTTCCTGCCAGTGTGCCTGATCGGCCAGCCAGCCGGGCCGGTTAGACACGAATGTCCAGGTGCGGATCTGGGCAATGCGATGCGAGAGCGTGTCGATGTCGCCCTCGGTGGTGTCGGCACGGCGCACCTGCTCGGCCATGTAGTTTTCGTCGACATGGCCGTGCCGGGCGAGGTCGGTATAGATCGAAGCAATGAGGTCGGCATGCTGGGCCGGCGCGATCTTGCGGTAGTCGGGCAAGGCACAGGCTTCCCACAGCAGCGCAACGCGTTTGGCATCGGTGGCAAGTGCGCGGATGTCCTCGTCGCGCGACAGGTGCTCGAGTGCCTGCGCATCGACGGCAGGCAATGCCCGCGTCAGCCCCTCGACCGGGGCGTTGGTCTCGATCGAGCGCTTCAGCGCGTCGAGGCTGGCGAAATCGAAATGCGCGGTGCGCCACTGCAGCACCTTCACCGGATCGAAGTCATGCCCTTCGATCTTCTTGATCAGCTCTTCGTCCAGCGGGTCGACCTGGCCAGTGACACCAAAGGTGCCGTCGCGCAGATGCCGGCCGGCGCGGCCGGCGATCTGGCCGAGCTCGGCCGCCGTCAGGTTGCGGTACTGATAGCCATCGAACTTGCGGTTCTGGGCGAAGGCGACGTGATCGAGATCGAGATTGAGCCCCATGCCGATGGCGTCGGTGGCAATGAGATAGTCGACATCGCCGGCCTGGAACAGCGCCACCTGCGCGTTGCGGGTGCGCGGCGAGAGCGCGCCGAGCACGACGGCGGCACCACCCTGCTGACGGCGGATCAGCTCGGCGATGGCATAGACCTCGTCGGCGGAGAAGGCGACAATCGCCGTGCGCCGCGGCAGCCGCGTCAGCTTCTTGGAACCGGCATAGGCAAGATGCGACAGCCTTGGCCGCGTCACCACCGAAACACCCTTCAGCAGGCGCTGCAAGATGCCGTGCATGGTGGCCGCACCAAGCAGCAGCGTTTCCTGGCGGCCGCGCAGGTGCAGGATGCGGTCGGTGAAGATGTGGCCGCGCTCGAGGTCGCCGGCAAGCTGCACCTCGTCGATGGCGACGAAGGCGGCATCGGTCTCGCGCGGCATGGCCTCGACGGTGCAGACCGAATATTTGGCGCCGGCCGGCTGGATCTTTTCCTCGCCGGTGATGAGCGCCACCTTGTGCGCGCCGACCTTCTCGCAGACGCGGCTATACACCTCGCGCGCGAGCAGCCTGAGCGGCAGGCCGATGATACCGCTGTCGTGCGCCACCATGCGCTCGATGGCGAGATGGGTCTTGCCGGTGTTGGTCGGCCCAAGCACGGCGGTCACGTCGCGGCCCGACAGGATCAGCGGCTCGGTGTGTTTCGGCTGAATGTTCATCGACCTGGAAATAAGGCTTTCTGGCCTCTCGTTGTCGGGAGCGTGCCTTAAGTGGCGCGCATGACAGGCGACACATAAGGATTTCGAGCGCGAAGCGAAAGCGGAATGTTCCACCGGCGGCTCGAAGTCGACTGTGTCACGCTCCAGATCGGTTGCGGATTAACAGTTGGAACGAGTCTGGAACGAATAGGCGACGAATCAGTGACTCGACCAGATTCAGCTTTTGTTCACGGCTACATGTGGATTTTTCGACCCCGAGTCTCACCACATGCTGAATCATGGAACTGGCCCGTTTCATGCAGGGCGAGCTTTGTCGTTAACCTTTGCCGGCGAACAACTATAGCCGCTTGGTGCGCCTCACCCAAGGTTATGAAATTGTTGATCTTTCCTAATCCGTGTTAAGGTTTTGGCAGGCGATTCCGGCTGCCATCGTTAACGTTCCGCTCAAAGCCGGAACGAATCGGCGACGAATCAGCGATGCCCGAATATTCCCGTTTCGTTCACCCCAATATCTTGTGTTGTGAACAGCTTATCCACCGAGAATCCACAGGTTGTGATGGGTGTATCGCACAGGCCAGCCGACGGCTGTTAACCTCTGCGCGCTGGATTGTGGCAGGGACCGGCCGGGCGCGTCGAAAGTACAAAGCCGCCAACGAAAAACGGACCGGTTTCCCGGCCCGTCGATCTTGCTGCCCAGAGCGACGCGTCTCTTTTATCTTGACGCAATTCCGGACGGAAACCGCTCCACACTTTTCCTGGAATTGCCTCAGGCGAAATATTGACCGCCATTGGCCGTGATGGTCGAGCCGGTGATGAAGCCGGCATCTTCGGACGCGAGGAAGACGACGCAGCGCGCGATCTCTTCCGGTTCGCCGAGGCGGCCGACGGGAATCTGCGGGATGATGCGCTCGTTGAGCACCTTCTCGTCGATCGCCTTGACCATTTCGGTGGCGATGTAGCCGGGGCAGATGACGTTGACGGTGATGCCGGCGCGGGCACCTTCCTGGGCAAGGGCCTTCGAAAAGCCGATGTCGCCGGCCTTGGCGGCGGAATAGTTGACCTGTCCGGCCTGGCCCTTCTGGCCGTTGATCGAGGAGATGGTGATGACGCGGCCGAACTTGCGGTCGCGCATGCCGCTCCACAGCGGATGCGTCATGTTGAAGACGCCCGACAAATTGGTGTCGATGACCTCTTTCCACTGCTCGCGCGTGATTTTGTGGAACATGGCGTCGCGGGTGATGCCGGCATTGTTGACCAGCACCGAGACCGGACCGAGGTCGGCCTCGACCTGCTTGATGCCCGCGGCGCAGCCATCGTAGTCGGCGACCGACCATTTGTAGACAGGAATGCCGGTCTCGGCCTTGAATTTCGCCGCAGCGTCGTCATTGCCGGCATAGTTGGCGGCAACCGAATAGCCGGCGGTCTTCAATGCGATCGAGATCGCCGCACCGATGCCGCGCGATCCGCCCGTGACGATTGCTACCTTGCTCATGCGTTTCCCCTTTTTGGTATCGCCCTGTTGTCGGGCTTGGCAGGCACTGGATACTGACCGCTAAAGCGCGTCGCGCTGAAATAAATTCAGGCGACGCACTTTGGCTGTTTGTTTTTATGCATGTCGTCTTCCCAAAACCGCTGCACACTTTTGGGCGTGCATTCGCGCCGCCGGTCAGTGATATCGTTTAGAGCGCTTCCACGCACATGGCGACGCCCATACCGCCACCAATGCAGAGCGTGGCGAGGCCTTTTTTGGCGCCACGGCGGCGCATCTCGAAGACCAGCGTGTTGAAAACGCGAGCGCCGGACGCACCGATCGGGTGGCCGATGGCGATGGCGCCGCCATTGACGTTGACGATCGAGGGATCCCAGCCCATGTCCTTGTTGACGGCGCAGGCTTGCGCGGCAAAGGCCTCATTGGCCTCGACCAGGTCGAGATCGCCGACCGACCAGCCGGCCTTTTCCAGTGCCTTGCGCGAGGCGGGGATCGGGCCGGTGCCCATGATCTGCGGATCGACGCCGGCGGTTGCCCACGACACGATGCGCGCCAGCGGGGTGATGCCGCGCCTCACGGCTTCCGCTTCGCTCATCAGCAGCGCACCAGCGGCGCCGTCGTTGATGCCGGAGGCGTTGGCAGCGGTCACGGTGCCGTCCTTGTCGAAGGCCGGCTTCAGCTTGGTCATGGCGTCGATCGTGGCGCCGTGGCGGATGTACTCATCCTGGTCGACAATTGTGTCGCCCTTCTTGCCCTTGATGGTGACGGCGACGATCTCGTCCTTGAATTTGCCGGCCTTTTGTGCGGCCTCCGCCTTGTTCTGCGAGGCGAGTGCGAACTGATCCTGATCGTCGCGGGTGATCTGGAACTGGCGAGCTACGTTTTCGGCGGTGTTGCCCATGTGGTAGCCGTTGAAGGCATCCCACAGTCCATCCTTGATCATGGTGTCGATCAGCTTGAAGTCGCCCATCTTGACGCCAGCGCGCAGGTGCTGGGCATGCGCCGAAAGCGACATCGATTCCTGGCCGCCGGCGATGATCACCTTGGCATCGCCGGAGGTGATCTGCTGCATGCCGAGTGCAATGGCGCGCAGGCCCGAGCCGCACACCTGATTGAGGCCCCAGGCGGTGGTTTCCTTCGGCAGGCCGGCATTGATCGATGCCTGGCGGGCCGGGTTCTGACCCTGAGCGGCGGTCAGCACCTGACCGAGGATCACCTCGTCGACCTCGCCCGGTTCGACACCGGCACGCGACAGCAATTCCTTGATGACAACGGCCCCGAGTTCATGCGCCGGCGTGGCGGCGAAGGCGCCGTTGAAGGAGCCGACCGGCGTGCGCGCGGCACTGGCAATGACGATGGAAGCGGACATTTTCTTCTCCAGACTTCAAGGGTGTTGTTCTGTCGTTGAGGACTTTTCTTGCCCTTTCCAGAACCCAAGTCAAACCGGAAATGGGCATGGCGCCCATGCGCGGCAAGCAGGTCGCGCCTTGCGACGGCGGTTGCTGCGCAGCATTATTTTGCCCGCTATGCAGCATTTAGTGATCCCGCACTGCACAAACTGCTTGGAATTATGAGGCTTTTGCGCATATCCTCAAAAAAGGCACAATCGTTACCGGCGGCTTACTCTGGGCGCGCCGGTGTCCCCGGGAGGATGCAGATGGCCGCGAAAGACGATCCGATCATCATCAAGAAATACGCCAATCGCCGCCTCTACAACACCGGCACCAGCACCTATGTGACGCTCGAGGACCTCGCCGAGATGGTCAAGAAGGGCGAGGAGTTCACCGTTCAGGACGCCAAGACCGGCGACGACATCACGCATCCGGTGCTGACGCAGATCATCTTCGAGTTGGAGAACAAGGATGGGCAGAACATGCTGCCGATCCCGTTCCTGCGCCAGCTGATCGCCTATTATGGCGACCAGATGCAGATGATCGTGCCGAGCTTCCTCGAACAGTCGATGCTCGCCTTCTCCAAGGAGCAGGAACGTTTTCGCGAGCAGATGAAGGGGGCGATCGGCAAGTCGCCGCTGGACATGATGAAGATCGCCACGCCGATCAAGGCGCTGGAGGAGCAGACACGCCGCAACATGGAAATGTTCCAGAATGCGATGCGGCTGTTCACGCCGTTCCCACCGGCCGGTTCCGGCCCGTCCGCTGCGCCGACGCCCGAGCCGGCCAGGAAGGAAACGCCGGAAAAGCCTGACGACCTTCAGGAACTGAAGGACCAGATCGCCGCCATGCAGCGCAAGCTCGACACGATGTCGTGAGCGTTTCGGAGCGAAGATCCGGTAGCTCGCGCACAGTGCTATCGCGATGCTACGGCAGCACTCCTTCATAGCGGCCGCGCGGCCTGATGATACTTCCGCTCGTTATCTGTTCGACCGTGTGGGCGGCCCAGCCGACGCTGCGTGCGAGCGCGAACAGGCGGAACGGTGCATCGCGCGGCAAGCCGAGGCTGCGCGCCAGCACGACCAAAGCGAAGTCGATGTTCGGGCGTGCGCCGGTCGCGGCAAAGGCCGCATCGCGCATCGATTGCGAGAGATCATCGATGTCGATCGCGCTCAGCAATGCCGCCGCCCGCGGATCGCCGTCGGGATAAAGCGGGTGACCAAACCCCGGCAGCGGCCGGTCATGGTCAAGCCAGCGCCGGATCGCCGCATCGGCGCCGTGCCGCGCCGCATCCTCGGCCAGTTGCATCACCGCTTCACCGGCGCCGCCATGACGTGGCCCCGATAGCGTCGCCAGGCCCGCCAGAAGGCATGCGGCCAGCGACGCCCCGGTCGAGGCCGCGACGCGGGCGGCGAAAGTCGATGCGTTCAGTTCGTGGTCGGCGAGCAGGACAAGCGCGCGGCGGATCGAGTCCGCTCCCGTTGCATCCACCGACCAGTCCTGCGCCAGCCGTTGATGGACTGGATCCGACCCCGCCGATGCACCCAGGGCGCCGGCCAGCATGCCGACAGCGTGCGCGGCATCGGCATGCAGCGAGGTGGTGCTGCGCCCGAGCGATGGGCGCCCCTGGCCGGCAAGCACGGCAAGGCGTGCAAAGGCCGAGGCTCGACCGGCTTGATGGGGCGCATCTGGCGACGGTGCTGTGAAAACCACCGGTCCAGACAGAGCCCACAGCACTGCAGCAGTTTCTTCCAGTGTGGCACTCGCTGAAAGCGCTGCGGCGTCCTGGCCCCGATAGACAAGATGACCGTGAAAGACGGTCGAGATCGAAGTGACGAGCGACGGTTCCCCCCAGGCGATGGCGCTCTCGGCGATGGCCGCCGGGCTCCGTCCGCGCGCCCGGCGGGTGGCCAATGCGGCAATGTCGTCGGCGCGATACTGGCTGCGGCGTGGGTCGGTCCGGTCGGGCCGCATGCCGATGCGGCCACGGCTGACATAGGCGTAGAGCGTCTGCGGCCGCACCCTGAGCCTTTCCAGCGCCTCTTCCCGTGACAACCATTCCGACAGGACCCGATCCTCCAATATATTGATTCTATTGATCAAGATTGATGAGCATGTTGACTAGCCTTATCTCCGATCGGGGAACGGTTCAAGGAGACAGGCTATGGCGAATGGGCTCGATGACGTGGTGGCGGCGGAAACCGTCCTCTCCGACGTGGACGGTCTCGGCGGCCATCTGACGATCCGGGGTCATTCGCTGCCGGAACTGGCCGGACGCTGGCGTTACGCGCAGGTGGTTCGCCTGCTGCTCGACGGCTTTTTCGATGATCTTCCCGACGACGCCGAATTGGCGCGAGCGCTGGGCCAGGCGCGTGCGGAAGTGTTCGAGCGGCTCTTGCCCTCACTGCCCTTGCCGGCATCGCTCGATGTCTACAGCGCCATGCGTGCTGGGATTGCGCTGCTGCCGGACGGCGAAACGTGGACGGACGCCTTACTGCTGATCGCTGCGCCGGCTGTGCTGACGCCGGCCTTGCTGCGCCTGCAACACGGTGAGAAGCCAATCGCACCGGACAGCCGGGCCGACCATGCCGCCGACATGTTGAGGATGCTCAACGGCGGCGCTGCCTCGCCGGCGCTGGCGAAGGCGCTCGACACCTATCTGGTGACCGTCTGCGACCATGGCCTCAACGCCTCGACCTTCGCCACCCGCGTGGTCGCGTCGACGCAGGCCGGCCTGACATCGTGCGTGCTGGCCGGGCTCGGCGCACTCAAGGGGCCTTTGCATGGCGGTGCGCCCGGCCCGGTCATCGAGATGCTGGATGCGATTGAGGCGCATGGCGATGCCGCCGGCTGGCTGCGCGACGAGGTCGCGCATGGCGAGCGCATCATGGGGTTCGGTCACCGGATCTACCGCGTACGCGATCCGCGCGCCGACGTGCTGAAGGCGGTTGTGCGGCAACTCGGCAGCCAAGGCGAAACCGGTCGCCGACTGGCTTTTGCGGAGACAGTGGAGCAAGCCGCGCTCGACGTGCTGCGGATCGCCAAGCCGTCGCGCTCGCTGCAGACCAATGTCGAGTTCTACACCGCGCTGCTGCTCGAGGCGGCGGGCTTTCCGAAGGAGGCATTCAGCAACGTCTTCGCCGCCGGGCGTGTCGCCGGGTGGATCGCCCATGCCCGCGAGCAGCAGACGACCGGACGGCTGATCCGGCCGCAGTCGCGCTATGTCGGGCCGGTGCCGGACCTCGTCGCCTGAAGCTTCGCTTTTGCAGAGCGGGGCGGCCCGCCGAAGGACGGAGCGATCCGGCCGATGTGCTTCCGGCGAGGGGCTGCGCGGTCGCTCATGACAAAAAGTTCATCTCGCTGCATAAATCCCGCCGCTGTTATTGCGTCGCATTGAGCATATATGCTGCACTGCAACATAAGCTCACTCTTGCCGCAACCAGAGGACTCCACCCTTGGCCGCCAGAAAAACCGCAGTTATCACCGGCTCCACATCGGGCATTGGCCTGGCCATCGCTCATGCCCTGGCGGCTGAAGGCCACGCCATCGTCGTCAACTCCTTCTCCGATACGGCCGCCGACCACGCCATCGCCGATGCGATCGCCAGGCAGCACGGCGTGAAGACCGCCTACATCAAGGCCGACATGTCCAAGCCGGGCCAATGCCGGGCGCTTGTCGCCGAGGCGGCCGAGACATTCGGATCGGTCGATATTCTCGTCAACAATGCCGGCATCCAGCATGTCGCACCTGTTGAAGACTTCCCGATCGAGAAGTGGGACGCCATCATTGCCATCAACCTTTCATCGGCATTCCACACCATTGCAACCGCGATCCCGCTGATGAAAAAGGCCGGGGGCGGCCGGATCGTCAACATCGCCTCGGCGCATGGCCTGGTCGCGTCGCCGTTCAAATCGGCCTATGTCTCGGCCAAGCACGGCATCATGGGATTGACCAAGACGGTTGCGCTCGAGTTGGCGCGTGAAAAGATCACCTGCAACGCCATCTGCCCCGGCTATGTGCTGACGCCGCTGGTCGAGGCGCAGATCCCCGACCAGATGAAAACCCACAAGATGGACCGCGAGACAGTCATCCGCGAGGTCATGCTGGACAAGCAGCCGACCAAGGAATTCGTCACGGTCGAGCAGATCGCGGCAGCGGCGGTGTTCCTGTGTTCCGACGCGGCGGCGCAGGTCAACGGCACGCATCTCTCGATCGACGGCGGATGGACCGCGGCGTGAGGGGCGAAATTTTCTCACCCACCCAAAGGGACAGATCAAGGACGACGCCATGACGAAAAACGGCAAGGCGGAGGAGACGAAGAAGATCAACATCGCGCTTCAGGGTGGCGGCTCGCACGGCGCCTTTTCCTGGGGCGTGCTCGACCGGTTGCTGGAGGACGGCAGGCTGGAGATCGCGGCGGTGTCCGGCACCAGCGCCGGTGCCATGAACGCGGTGGCGCTGGCCGACGGCTTCGTGCGCGGCGGGGTCGACGGCGCGCGGCAGAAGCTCGACGATTTCTGGCGTGCGGTGGCGGCAAAGGGCCGGTTCAGCCCGGTGCAGCGCATGCCGTGGGATGTCGCCTGGGGCAACTGGTCGATCGAGAACACGCCGGGCTATTTCTTCTTCGACACCATGTCGCGGGTGTTTTCGCCCTATGTCGCCAACCCGCTCGGCCTCAACCCGCTGCGTGACGTGGTGCAGCAGGAGATCAATTTCACCAATGTGCGCGCCTGCAAGTCGATGGAACTGTTCATTTCGGCAACCAATGTCGAAACCGGACAGTTGCGTGTCTTTTCCGATGGCGAGATCGATCTCGACACGGTGATGGCCTCGGCCTGCCTGCCGCAATTGTTCCGCGCCGTCGAGATCAAGGGCGTTCCCTATTGGGACGGCGGCTATGGCGGCAACCCGGCGCTTTATCCGTTCTTCAAGACGGCGGCGACCGAGGATGTGCTTCTGGTGCAGATCAATCCGGTGGTGCGGGAGGGAACGCCGAGGAGCGCCAACGAGATCCAGAACCGCATCGACGAGATCACCTTCAACGCCGGTCTGTTGCGCGAATTCCGCTCGATCGCCTTCGTCAAGGAACTGATCGCCGCCGGCCGTCTGCCGCATGGCGAATACCGTGACATCCGCATGCACCGCATCGATGCCGACGAGGCGTTCAAGGACCTGTCGGCGTCATCGAAGGTCAATGCCGAATGGGCGTTCCTGACCTATCTGCGCGATCTCGGCCGCACCGCCGCCAGCGACTGGCTGGAAGAGAACTACGATGCCGTCGGCAAGCGGCCGACGCTCGATCTCTCCGGCGAACTCGATGACGGCTTCAAGCCGGTGCGTGGTCCCGCACCCGGCCGGCGGGTCAAGGAATTCCTTGCGGCGCGCAAGAAGCCCGAGGCGGAACGCCGCCGGGCTTGACCGAAATCTCGACACTGCTCGGCTTCATCCAGCTTTCAAGGTCAGACCGATCACGTTGACCAGGGCAGCGGCCGCCTGCCGCTGCACCTCGGGATCGCTGATCCGCGCCTTCATGCCTTCCAGCCCGTCCAGCAGCATGTCGGCAAGCAATTGCGTCGACAGGCCCTTGGCCGCTAGATCGACGCCGTTCCTGGTTGCCTCGTCCTGAATCGCGACAGCGATATGTTCGACCAGACCGCCGCGCCAGCAGCCGACCAGATCGCCAAGGCTCGATTTCATGTCCACCAATTCGGCGCCGTGCGGCGAGGCAACGACCGCGCTCATCATCGAGATGAATGCCTCGTCGATGGCTCGCATCATGCGTTCGGCGAAAGCGCCGTCGCCGGCCAGCGCCATTTTTGCCGCTGCGACCGAGCGCGACAGCACCATCATGGCGATGGCGCGGAAAATGTCGGTCTTGTTCTTGAACAGGAGATAGAGCGCCGGGCGTGACATGTCTGCGGCGCGGGCGATGTCGTCCATGGTGGTGCGGGAGAAGCCATAGGCCAGGAACACCTTCATCGCGCCATCCAGGATACGGACGCGTTTGGGGTCGGTGGCGGCGATGTCTTCGGTCTGATTCATGGAGCAACATTATCCTGCAAAATCTCAATTGACAAAATGACGTAAATTGTCAATCTGTTTGAAGGCGAAATGACCGGTTGGCCATTTCGCCTCGGGCTGTGGACGACAACAAAAGGGTATCCCCATGCGCCTCACCGTCGATGGGCAGTCATTCGACATCAACGCCGATCCGCAGATGCCGCTGCTATGGGCGCTGCGCGATCTCATTGGCAAGACCGGACCGAAATTTGGCTGTGGCATCGCCGCCTGCGGCGCCTGCACCGTGCATGTCGACGGCCAGCCGGTGCGCTCCTGTTCGCTCCCGGTCGGCGAGGTCAGCGGCGCCATCACCACCATCGAAGGCATCGCCACGGCGGACAAGCTGCATCCGGTGCAGCAGGCATGGCTGGAGGAACAGGTGGCGCAATGCGGCTATTGCCAGGCCGGCCAGATCATGAGCGCGGTGGCACTGCTCGACCAGGTCGCCGACCCGAGCGACGCCGACATCGACAACGCCATGGGCGGCAATCTCTGCCGCTGCGGCACCTATCCGAAGATCCGCTCGGCCATCAAGAAGGCTGCAGCGCTCAAGACGGCGGGGCTCTGAGCATGGCCAGTGTCGGAAAGATCGCCCGCCGCACGTTTCTGATCGGCGCGGCCGCCGTCGCGGGCGGCGTTGCCGTCGGCTACTACTATTATCGAAGACCGTTTCCGAACCCGCTCGAGGCCGATCTCGGCGAGGGTGAGGCGACCTTCAACCCCTATGTGAAGATCGGCGCCGACAACACCATCACCATCGTCGCGCCGCGCGCCGAGATGGGGCAGGGCATCTCGACCACGCTGGCCGTCATGGTCGCCGAAGAACTCGATGTCGGTCTCGACCAGGTCAAGGTCGAGCATGGCCCGGCGTCCTATGCCTATTACAACGCAGCGATCCTGGAAGAGGGCGGTCCGTTCGCCTTCTTCGACGAGAGCATGACGGCGCAGGCGGTGCGCTCAGGTCTCGGCGTGGTCGGCAAGCTGCTTGCTCTCCAGGCCACCGGCGGCTCGGCTTCGGCGCGCGACGGCTTCGACAAGATGCGCCAGGCGGGCGCCACAGCGCGGCAGTTGCTGATCGCGGCGGCGGCGCAGAAATTCGGCGTTGCCGCCGCCGATCTGGAAACGGCCAATGGCTCGATTGTCCACAAGGCGTCTGGCAAGTCGCTGACATATGGCGCGGTCGCCGCGGCCGCCGCCGCGATGGCGCCGCCGGCCGAAGTCAGGCTCAAGGACAGAGCCGACTGGAAATTGCTGGGAAAGCCGCAGAAGCGCATCGACATGCTGGCCAAGGTTACCGGCGCGCCGATCTTCGGCATCGATGTCAGGCTGCCGGACATGCTTTACGGCACGGTCAAGATGAGCCCTCGCTTCTGGTCGAAGCCGACCAAGGCGAACCTCGCAAAAGCCGAAAAGATGCCTGGCGTAATCAAGATCGTGCCGCTCGAGACGAATTACGGCCACGGCTTCGGCATCATTGCCGAGAACACCTGGGCCGCGTTCAAGGCGGCCGACGCCATCGACGCCCAGTGGGCGGATCCCGAATATCCGCTCAGCAGCGCCGCCATATCAGACGTGCTGAAACAGGCGCTTGGCACCAAGGGCTCGGCGATGCGCGACAATGGCGATGTCGACACCGCCTTCGCCGACGCGCCGCGCGAAAGGATCGTCGAGGCAGACTATGCGGTGCCCTATCTGGCGCATGCAACGATGGAGCCGATGAACGCCACGGCGCGGTTCAGCGATGGTGCCCTCGACATCTGGTGCGGCAACCAGGCGCCGACCCTGGTGCGGCAGCTCTGCGCCAACGTGGTCGGCATCGAACAGGACAAGGTCACCGTCCACACCACCTTCATGGGTGGCGGTTTCGGCCGCCGCGTCGAGATGGATTACGCGCTGTGCGCCGCGCTGATGGCGAAGGAGACAGGCGGGCGTCCGGTCAAGGTGACCTGGACGCGTGAAGAAGACATGCGCCACGACGCCTACCGGCCGGCGGCGGTCGGCAAGTTCCAGGCGCTGCTCGGCGAAGACGGCATGCCGGTCGCCGTCGACATGAAAATCGCCTCGCCATCCATGATAGCCAGTACCTTGCGCCGGCTGTTCCCATCGATATCGCCGCTTGGGCCCGACAAAAGCATCGTCGACGGTGCCTATGACCAGCCCTACACCATCCCGAACTATCGGGTCAGCGGTGTCGCCGCTCCTGTCTCGATTCCCGTCGGCTCCTGGCGATCGGTCGGCAGTTCGATCAACGGCTTCTTCCACGAAGGGTTCATGGACGAGATCGCCGCTGCCGGGAAAGTCGATCCGGTCGAGATGCGCAAGACGCTGATGGCCGCCTATCCTTCCGCCGTGAAGGTGGTGGAGAAGGTCGCCGCGATGGCGAAATGGGGCGAGGTGCTACCCGCCGGCACCGCCAAGGGCATGGCCTTCACGCTGTCCTTCGGCAGTTGGGTCGGCGAGATCGTCCAGGTGGCTGACACGCCGGCCGGCATCCGCATCGAGAAGGTGTGGATCGCCGCCGATGTCGGCACCGCGCTCGATCCGGGCATCATCGAGGCGCAGCTGATTTCCGCCGCCATCTACGGTCTTTCGGCGGCAATGGGACAGGAAATCACCTTCGCCGACGGCATGGTCGAACAGTCGAACTTCCACGATTTCGACGCCATGCGGATCTTCCAGTGCCCGGTCTTCGAAGTCGCCATCCTGGAAAATTTCCACAAGATGGGCGGCGTCGGCGAGGTCGGTACACCACCGGCGGCACCGGCGCTGGCCAACGCCATGTTCGCACTCACCGGCAAGCGCATCCGCACGCTGCCACTGTCGAAGACGGTGGCCTTCGCATGAAGAGGCTCCTCATCATGCTGACGCCTGCTGCCATGCTCGTCCTTGCGACGCCGTTCGCAGTTGCACAAGACAGTCTGGCGCCGGCGCCGGCGCCAGTCGACGCAGCGAAAGGCTTGTCCGAATGGGACAAGATTTATGCGGTGTTCTCGCATCCTCGCTGCGCCGACTGTCATGTCGCGGACGACCGGCCGCGATGGTCCGGCGTGCATTATGGCGGCACGCGCATTCACGCCTTCAACGTCCAGCGCGGTGCTGACGGATCGGGCTTCGGCAATCCGGTCCTGCGCTGTACCACTTGCCATTTCTCCAGCAATTCCAATGGATTGCACGGGCCGCCCGGAGCCGAAAACTGGCGTCTGGCGCCGGCCGAGATGGCCTGGTTCGGCAAATCCTCAGCCGAAATCTGCGCTCAGATCAAGGATCCGGCGCGCAATGGCGGTCGCAGTTTGGAGGATATCGCGCTGCATGTTCGCGACGACAGGCTGGTCGGCTGGGGCTGGACGCCCGGGTCGGATCGTGAGCCGGCTCCGGGCTCGGCCGAAGCAACCTTCCAAACGATCGAAAACTGGATGGCGGTGGGTTCACCTTGCCCGGTACCGTAATGGTCTTGCAACTTTAAGGCTATATTGCGGTGCAACTTTGATGTAGAAACGCGCTTCGCCGATCACGGCAAATTGAACACGGCCTGGCGCGCACCCATATCGGCGACGCGCCCGCGTTATGAGGACGCTGGCCGAATCCGCAGTGGAAAAAACGACGATGAGAATCAGGTTTCACAAGCTTGCAGCCGTTGTTGTGCTCATTGGTTTCGCGGCCTGGATGGCGACAGGTGAGTTTTCGTCGGTCGGCAGCGTCGCCGCCAACAAGGCCAAGGCAGCCGAAGTCGAGCAGGCCAAGGCGCCGAACGCGAACAAGCCCAAGGCGGCGGAAGCCGAGCCGAAAGCACCGCTGCGCACCGTCGCGGTGGTGACGCCGCCGCGCAAGACCTATGCGCGCGCCATCCGCATTTCGGGACTGACCGAAGCCGATAAACGAGCGGTGCTGGGCGCGCGCGTTGCCGGTGTTATCGACAAGCTGCCGGTCAGCCAGGGCCAGCACGTCAAGACCGGCGATCTGGTAATGATGCTTGCCGCGGAAGAAAAGATCTCGATGGTCGACAACGCCAAGCAATTGGTTGTGCAGCGCCAGGCCGAGTTGGAAGCAGCTCTGCGACTGATGAAAACAGGCAATTTGCCGAAGCTGCAGCTCGATACCGCGCGCTCGAACCTGACCTCGGCGCAGTCGCTGCTGAAAACGGCACAGGCCTTGCTCGACCGCAATGAGGTGAGGGCGCCTTTCGACGGCGTCATCGACCGGGTGCCGGTGGAACTTGGCAGTTCCATCATGGAGGGCGGCGAGGTGGCAACCATCCTCAAGCTTGATCCGGTCATTGCCCGCGGCGAAGTCAGCGAGCGCGACCTGCGCTACCTCAAGCTCGGCGACAAGGCCAATGTCCGTCTGGTCAGCGGCCAGACGGTTGAAGGCACCGTGCGCTACATCAGCCGCGACGCTTCGTCGGCGACGCGCACCTTCCGCGTCGAGGTGGCAATCCCCAATGCCGATGGCTCCGTGCCGGCCGGCATGACGGCGGAAATCGCGCTCAACGCGCAACCGACCGACGCTGTCTTGCTGCCGCGCTCGGTGGTGACGCTCGGCGACAAGGGCGACCTCGGCATCCGTACCGTCGGCAAGGACAACAAGGTGGCGTTCTTTCCGATCGACCTCGTCGACGACACGCCGACCGGCCTCGTGCTCGGCGGCATCCCGGCCGATGCGCGCATCATCGTTGCCGGTCAGGAACTGGTGAAGGAAGGCGATGTGGTCAATGCGGTCGAGGCGGACCAGGCGACCATCCAGAAGTTGCTGGGCGAGGCGCCTGCCGGCACGCAGTAGCAACAGTCGCGACAGACTAGCCCTGGGCGGGGACAATCGGCTGCGGCGCAGCTCGTGAAATTCAAGAACAGGCGTTAGCCATGGATATCGTCAAACTTGCGATCAACAATGCCCGCCTGACCATCTCGGTCCTGGTCTTCCTTCTGCTGGCCGGCTGGGTCGCCTATCAGTCAACGCCGAAGGAAGCGGAACCCGACGTTCCGATTCCGATGATGTATGTCAGCCTGATCTATCAGGGCATTTCGCCCGAGGATTCGGAGCGTCTTCTGCTGCGGCCGATGGAAAGCAAGCTGAAGAGCCTGAAGGGCCTCAAGGAAATGCGCTCGGCCGCCTTCCAGGGTGGCGGCTATGTCCTGGTCGAGTTCCAGCCGCAGACCAATCTGGCGACGGCGCTGCAGGACACGCGCAGCAAGGTGCAGGACGGCAAGGCCGACCTGCCGCAGGCGGCCGAGGAGCCTGTTGTCACCGAGGTCAACATCTCCGAATTCCCCGTCCTCGTCGTCACCCTGTCGGGAGAGTTGCCCGAACGGGTGTTGACCGCTGCGGCGCGCGAACTGCGGGACCGGATCGAGGAAGTGCCCGGCGTTCTCGAGGGCTCGTTGCAGGGCGCGCGAGACGATCTCGTCGAAGTCGTCATCGACCCGATGAAACTGTCTTCCTATGGGCTGCAGCTCGATCAGCTGATCGGTGCGGTCGGCGCGTCCAACAGCCTGGTCGCCGCCGGCAACATCGAGGGCTCGGAAGGCAAATACGCGGTCAAGGTGCCGTCGCTGATCGAGACGCCCGAGGATGTCGCGGCTCTGCCGGTGGTCGCCGGTCCCAATGCCGTGGTGCAGGCCAAGGACATCGCGACGATCCGCTCGACCTTCGCCGATGCCGAGACCATCACCCGCCTCAACGGCAAGCCGGCGATCGCCATCGAAGTCAAGAAGCGTATCGGTGCCAATCTGATCGATACGCTCACCAAGGTGCGGGCCGTATCGGATGCGTACGTGAAGACGATGCCGGAAGGCATGAATGTCACCTACACGCAGGACAAGTCTGTCTTCGTCAACCAGTTGCTCGGCGATCTGCAGAACCACGTCATGATCGCCGTGATCCTGGTGTTCATCGTCATTCTCTATGCGCTGTCCGGCCGCGCCTCGCTGCTCATTGGTCTGGCCATTCCATCGTCGTTCCTGATCGGCATCCTTCTGCTGGCGATGATGGGCTACACGATCAACATGATCGTGCTGTTCAGCCTTATCCTGGCCGTCGGCATGCTGGTCGACGACGCCATCATCGTCACCGAGTTCGCCGAGCGACGGATGAGCGAGGGCATGCCCAAGGCGGAAGCCTTTGCACTTGCCGCCAAGCGCATGGCCGGTCCGGTCATCGCAGCGACCATGACGCGCATCGCCGCCTTCTCGCCGCTGCTGTTCTGGCCGGGCATCATCGGCGACTTCATGAAGTACATGCCGATCACTCTGATCGTCACGTTGTCGGCCTCGATGCTCTATGCTCTGGTGTTCGCTCCGACGCTGGGCGCGATCTTCGCCAAGGCGCCGCAGCACCATGAGGATGACAATCGCGACGGCTGGTACATGGCCATCGTCAAGCAGGCGGTGCGGTTCCCGATCACCGTGGTCTTGCTGACTGTTGCGCTGCTGTTCGGTGTCGGCTTTGCCTATTCGAAATACGGTGCTGGTGTCGAGTTCTTCCCAAGCGTCGAGCCCGACTATGGCCTGCTCTACGTGCACGCCCGCGGCAATCTTTCGCTGACCGAAATGGACACCGCGACGAAGATTGCCGAGAACCGGCTGCTCGGCTGGCCGGGCATCAAATCGGTCTATACCCGCGTCGGCAAGACGCAAGGCGGCGGCCAGGATGTCCCCGAGGACGTTGTCGGCGTCATCCAGTATGAATTCATCGACTGGCGCGAGCGCAAATCGGCGAACCAGATCCTGGACGAGTTGCGTGGCGTCATGGCCGGCATTCCCGGCGTCGATGTCGAGGTGCGCGTGCCCGAAGCCGGTCCGCCGACCGGCAAGCCGATCCAGATCAGGCTTTCGGCAATTGACCCCAAGGGGCTCGACGACAAGGCGCGCGCCGTCGCGGCTCGCATTGGCAAGGTGCCCGGCGTCATCGATATTTCCGATGGTCTGCCGCCGCCTGGCGTTGACTGGGCGCTCGAGGTTGACCGCGCCAAGGCGGCGCAGTACGGCATCAGCCCGACTTCGGTCGGCACCGTGGTGCAGCTGGTGACCAACGGGCTGAAGCTCAGCGAATACCGACCGGCAGGCGCTGACGACGCCGTCGATATAAGGCTGCGTCTGCCTGAAGATCGGCGAACGCTGTCGACGCTCGACGAGCTTAGAGTGCAGACCGCACAAGGCTCGGTGCCGATCTCGAATTTCGTCGTGCGCAAGCCGGAGCCGACTGTCGGTATTCTCAACCGCATCGACGGCGCCCGCACGGTGGTCGTCCAGGCCAACGTGGCCGCCGGCACGCAGGTTGCAGCCGTACAGGCTGAGGTCACCAAGGCCGTCGCTGATATGGATCTTGGCAGTGGCATACGCTGGAAGCTGGCCGGCTCCAACGAGGATAGCGCCGAGGCCAGCGCCTTCCTTGGCAAGGCCTTCGGGGCGGCGATCTTCCTGATCTTCCTCGTGCTTCTGATGCAGTTCAACAAATTCACCAGCGTGCTGATGGTGCTGTCCTGTGTGGTCATGGCGACGATCGGTGTGTTCCTGGGGCTGCTGTTGACGGGAGAGGCATTCGGCATCGTCATGTCGGGCATCGGCGTCATCGCGTTGGCCGGTGTGGTGGTGAACAACAACATCGTGCTGATCGACACCTATGACCGGCTGCGCGAAGAAGGCTGGGACAAGATGGAAGCGGTGTTGCAGACCTGCAGGGAACGCGCCCGCCCGGTGGTGCTGACGGCGGTGTCGGCGATTCTCGGCGTGCTGCCGATCGCCTTCGGCCTCGGTCTTGAAATCTTCCATCACGAGACAACGATCAACGCGCCGTCGACGCAATGGTGGATTTCTCTGTCGTCGGCGATCGTCTTCGGCCTGTCCTTCGCCACCCTGCTGACGCTGGTGGTGACGCCGTCGATGCTGATGATCTTCACGCGCAGCAAGAACAGCCGCTTCTACGCGTTTTTCCGTCGGATATTCCGGCGCGGCAAGGGAAAGGTTTCAACCGGCACGCCGGGCCTGGATGTGGGTGACGAGCCGGCCATCGCTTTTCCAAAGGCGGCCGAATAAACCTGTCTGCGAACCACTGACAAAAGGGCCGCCCGGAACAACCGGGCGGCCTTTTGCATTGTCCCCCAAGGGCAATGCGACGAGTTGTCCCCGGAGCAATGCAAAAGCATTGTCTCGTAGCAACGCCAAAGCGTTGTGTCGTAGCAAACGTCGAAGCGCGGGGTTCCCATGCCGATCACCACCATTATCATCATCGTCCTGATCCTTGTCCTCATCGGCGCGGTGCCGACATGGCCGCATTCGCGCTCCTGGGGTTATGGGCCGTCGGGCATTGTTGGCGTGGTGCTGGTGGTGCTTCTGCTGTTGCTGTTGATGGGGCGGCTCTAAGCCGCCTTTTCAGTCGTAGAGAGGCTTTTCAGTGTGAAGAGATGGGGCGGGGCATGCGATGGCCGCGCACGCGCCGTCCATATCAGGCAGCCTTCGCAACGCCCTTCATGGTGGTGATGCCGATGTCCTCGAGAGCCTCGGCGATCGCCTGATCCAGCGGCGTGTGCGGGATCGCATCGATGATGCCTTCCAGCCTTGCCGAGGCCAGCTGATGCGGCTCGAAGCGCAGGTAGGACATCGAGACGATCTCACGCCACATCGCCACGAACGGGCTGCCGGCGCGCAGCACCCACCAGGCCATCAAGGTCATCTTGAGCGGGCGTCCAAGCGCCGTCTCTGCCGCTGCCTTGATCTCCCGGTCGGTGACGGCATGGCCCGGGAAGTTCAACGCTTCGTAGGAGCCGAGCTTGTCCAGGTTTTGCGCCAGTCCAACGAAAGCCTTGGCCAGATCCGGGAGGTAGGCCCATTCATGCACCAGATCGACCGGGCCGGGCGCGGTGTAGATGCCCTTGTTCATCTTGGCGGCGACGACCAGATCGAACCATGAGCCGCTGCCGGAACCGCCGAAGAAGTCACCGGCCCGCAGGAGAATGGTGCGGACGAGGCCCGCGTCGGCCTCGCGGCGAAACAGGTCTTCCATGGCGACGCGGATGCGGCCCTTCTCGGTCGTCGGGTGGAATGGGGTGTCTTCGGTGATCACTGCTGGTATCGGCGAGCCGAAATTGTAGACGTTGCCCGGAGCAAGGTGCAAAGCGCCGTTCGCCCGGCAGGCGGCCATGACGTTCTCGGCCATCGGCAAGCACTTGACCCATTCGGTGTAGATCGGGTTGAGGCCGTTGAAGATGATGTCGACACCTTCCGTGGCACGGATAAGCGCTTCGCGGTCGAGCCCGTCACCGGCAACGGCCGTGGCGCCGTTGAGTTCGGCCGGTACCTTGCCGCTGCGGGTGACGGCGCGGACATCATAGCCGGCGTCGATGAAGGCCCTGGCGACCACGCGGCCGAGCCGGCCATTGGCACCGAGAATTGCGATCTTGGTCATTTTTCGTCTCCGTGTTGATGTTTGCAGTCCGAATATGGTCCCCTCGCATGCGAATGGAAATTGACTATGGATGGGGTTCTGATAGTCAGAAATGAATGACTGAAATCGACTGGAATCTGATCAAGAGTTTCGTCACCGTGGCGGAAACCGGCAGCCTGTCGGCGGCCGCGCGAAAGCTCTCGGCAAGTCAGCCGACGCTCGGCCGTCACATCGGCGAGCTCGAACAGGCGCTGGGTGTCACGCTGTTCCGGCGTGGGCGGCGCGGCTATGAACTGACGGAAGCCGGCAGCACGCTGTTCGAGCGCGGCAAGGCGGTCAGCGAGCAGGCAAGCGCCTTTTCATTGCTCGCGCTGGGTTCGGTCGAGGCGATCGAAGGTACGGTGCGCATCGCTGCCAGCGAGGTGGTCGCGGCCTATGTGCTGCCGGAGATGACGACGCGGCTCGGTATCGAGGAGCCCGGCATCGAGGTCGAGATCGTTGCTTCGAACCAGGTCGAGAACCTGTTGCGTCGCGACGCCGACATCGCCATCCGCATGGTCAAGCCGGCGCAGAATGAGCTGACGGCGCGCAAGGTCTGCGATATTCCGCTCTGCGCCTGCGCGGCCAGATCTTATCTCGACAGGCGCGGCCGCCCGCTGGAGCCCGCCGACCTTGTCAACCACGACCTGGTCGGCTTCGACCGCAGCGATGACATTATCCGAGGCTTTACCCAGTATGGCATTCCCGTCGCCCGCGGCAGTTTCCGCTTCAGGGCCGATAACCAGATTGTCTTGTGGGAGGCGGTGCGGGCGGGAAACGGCATCGGTCTCGGCCAGGAGCCGCTGGCCGACCGTGATCCATCGGTGGAGAAACTGCTGCCTGGCCTGCCACTGCCGGTGCTGCCGGTGTGGCTGGCCATGCATCGCGACGTGCGCACCAGCGTGCGCATCCGCCGCGTGGCGGATTTTCTCTACGAGGAACTGAAGCGCTATTCGGCCGGCGCGGCCGCGAATTCGGCGCGGTGAGCGAGCCCGGCCATCAGCAACACGACGATCAGCAGTCCCGACATGGCAATGAAGATCGGGCCGAAGCTTGAATGTTCGGCAACGAAGCCGATCGCTGACGGCGCCACCAGAATGCCGGAGTAACCCATGGTGGTGACGACGCTCATGCCGGTGCCCGACGACATGCCTTCCTGATTACCGCCGGCCGAGAAGATGATCGGCACCATGTTGGCGATGCCGAAGCCGCACAAGGCAAAGGCCGCGATGGCGAGCCAGGGCGAGGGTGACAGGCCGGCCACCAGCATGCCGGCGGCAGCGACGATCGCCGAGCCGCGCAGCGTCGTCACCGCGCCGAAGCGATTGCGGACGCCGTCGCCAAAGAAACGCATGATCGCCATGACGCCGGAGAAGGCAGCGTATGCGAGGCCGGCAATGGCGAGGTCGGCGCCGAGCTCCTGCCGCAGATACAGCGCTGCCCAGTCGAGCACCGCGCCCTCGGAGATCATCGTCAGCAGCGCCATCAAGCCGACGAGGTAGACCAGCGGGTTTGCCGGCAGCGTGAATTTATGATGCTCGGCCGCCTGCGGCCTGTCCTCGCCGACCAGATGGCCAACCGCCACCGCGATCACAGCGAAGGCAAGCGCCGTCACCACGGCTGCGTGGGTGAGGTGGCCATAGTTCTGGATGGCGAAGCCGCCAAGCGCGCCGCCGGCGAAGCCACCAAGGCTCCAGAAGCCGTGCGAGGACGACATGATGGCGCGGGAGAGACGCCGTTCGACCACCACCGCATTGGCATTCATGGCGACATCCATGCCGCCGATCGAGCCGCCGAAGACGAACATGGCGATGGCCGCCAGCGGCACGTTGGGCGCCAGCGCCACGACCAGCAGGCCGAGGCTGCCGCAGAGACCGAACCAGCGCAGCACGCTGCGCGAACCGTGTTTCGAGATCAGATGGCCACACCAGGTCATGGCGGTGACGGCGCCGGCGCCGAACAGCAGGATCAGCAGGCCGAGCGTGAACTTCGTGATCTCCAGCCTGGTCAGGAACACCGGGATCTGCGGCGCCCAGCTGCCGGTCAGGAAGCCGTTGGCGAGGAAAATAGCCGCCACGGCCCATCGTCCGCGAATGGCAGTCAGCATGGCATTTGACGCGTTCATAAGGCGAATCCGGTCCGAAAATGGCTTCCGGCGGCAAATTAGATCGATTCAATTTTCAGTCAAGCACTCTCTCGGGGAAAGCGTTTGGGCCAAACCTGGCCCTTGGAAGCGATCGAGGGGTATCCGGGTTGAACGAGTGCGGTTCATCGTTTCACGGAAACGCCGAACCGCTCTATCTGTTTGTTCTGACGCAATTCCCTTAGGGAAAGCGCTGCGCGCTTTTTGCGGGAAAACCGTTTCACACTTTTCCGGGAATTGCTCTAGTGGTCCCTGGGCCG
This sequence comes from Mesorhizobium bavaricum, assembly GCF_056781655.1. Classification (NCBI taxonomy): domain Bacteria; kingdom Pseudomonadati; phylum Pseudomonadota; class Alphaproteobacteria; order Hyphomicrobiales; family Phyllobacteriaceae; genus Mesorhizobium; species Mesorhizobium bavaricum. The sequence continues at coordinate 1,642,103 of NZ_CM165566.1, forward strand.
CCTTGCCTCGAATTCGGCCTTCTTGGCGTCCGAGGATTCGGTCTGGTTGAGCGCCTGCCACTCGGTATAGGGCATGCCGTAGACGATCTCGCGCGACTGGTCCTTGCCGAGGTCGACGCCGTCGGCATTGGCTGCTTCGCGATACCAGTTCGACAGGCAGTTGCGGCAGAAGCCGGCGAGGTTCATCAGGTCGATGTTCTGCACGTCGTTGCGCTCGCGCAGATGCTCGACCAGGCGGCGAAAGGCGGCAGCTTCGAAATCGCGCTTCTGCTCGTCGCTGAGTTCGGTCATCGAAACCTCCTTGCGGCTCTAAATCGGCCCGGTGCGGGAGCCGAATTGCTTGACCACATGTATATCGGGACGGTGGTCGATCGCGTCAACGATCGGCGCCAAACGCTGCGCCCACGCGATCGCGCCCTTCTGGTCTGATATCAGGTCCTGGCGGATCTCGATCAGCACATGGGCGAAGCCATTGACGATGGCGTGCTTGTACATGGTGTCACCGCGCAAGGCGCCGTCATAGGGTTCGTTGTCGCCGACCACGAGGCTCTTGTCGTCGGCCAACATGTCGATCAGCGGCCGCGCCACCCGGTCATCCAGATCCCACAGGATGCCGACATGCCAGGGACGTTGGATCCCTTGCATGGCCGGGGTGAAGGAATGCACAGAGAAGATGAAGGGCGCCTGGGCGGAGGCCTGCGCGACCGAGGCGATCATGGCCCCGACGGCGTCGTGATAGGGCCGGTAGAAGCGGTCGAGCCGTCTTTCGCGCTCCGCGGCAGCAATCGGATAATTCCCGGGCACAACGGTGCCGTCGTAAAGCTGGCGAATGAGCGTCGGGTCATCTTCGCCGCGATTGGGATCGATCAGCAGTCGCGAAAAATTGGCCAACACCGCCGGCACGCCGAGCAGAGCAGCCAGTTCGCGCGTCACCGCCTCGACGCCGATGTCATAGGCGATGTGGCGATCGAATTCCGCCGGCGGCAGGCCGAGGCTGCCATAGTCCTCCGGCAGGTCGCGGCGGGCATGGTCGCCCAACAGCACAATGCCTCGCTTGCGGTCGCCTTCGACGATGTCGACAGGCGCGAAAACTGTGGATCGGGTCATTGGCGGGAAATGGTCTGTTCGCGGGCTTCCGGGGAGGGTGCTATCGTCATTCCACGAAGACGACGCTTGCGCAATGCCGTTGTTTGGCCAAGGTTTCTGCGGAAATCTGGCAGAAGTTGGCGAATTGTGCGCCGGAGCCTTTCTAAATCGATTGGAATTGGACAAAACGGTGCGTTGACATGCGCCCGGACTTTTCCGAAAAGGGGCGCAGAGAGATGCTGATGTGGTTCTTGAGGGGTTTTCGGATGGTTTCCGCCGGCAGGCAGCGCATGCGCTCTGCCTTTGCCATGCCGCTCCTGACCCTTGCCGTGGGCCTGTCGGCGATGGTCATGGCCTCGCCGGCGCGTGCCGATTTCCGTGTCTGCAACGCCACGCAGAACCTGGTCGGCGTCGGTATCGGCTATCGCGCCAAGGCCGGCTGGATCACCGAGGGCTGGTGGCACATCGAGGGATCAACTTGCAAAACGTTGATCGAAGGGCCGCTGTCATCGAGGTTTTACTATCTTTATGCAGAAGACGCCGAGCGCGGTGGACGCTGGGACGGCCCGATCAACATGTGCGTGGCTGAAAAAGAGTTCAAGATCGCCGGCGTAACCGACTGCGTCGCCCGGGGCTTCCAGCGCGCCGGATTCCAGGAATATGACACGGGCGAACAGGCAAGCTGGATGGTCCAGCTGACCGATGAGCCCGCAACGGGAGGCGCTCCAGCCGCCCCGGGAACAAACAGTCAATGAGACGTAGCCGCAAGGTCAAGATCCTAGCCACCATCGGTCCGGCCTCTTCTTCCGAAGAGATGCTGAAGAAATTGTTCGAAGCGGGCGCCGATGTGTTCCGCATCAATATGAGCCATACCGACCATGAGCTGATGCGCACGCTGGTCGGACGCATCCGCGCCGTCGAGGAAGCGGTCGGCCGGCCGATCGGTATCCTGGCTGACCTGCAAGGCCCGAAGCTGCGCGTCGGCAAGTTCGCCAATGGCAAGGAAGTGCTGACCGTCGGCCAGACCTTCACGCTCGACGACAATCCGGAGCCCGGCACATCGACCAGGGTCTATCTGCCACATCCCGAAATCCTGAGTTCGGTCGAAGCCGGTCATCGCTTGCTGATCGACGACGGCAAGCTCGAATTGAAGGCGGTGAGAAGCGGCGACGGCAAGTCGATCGTCTGCACGGTCATTGCCGGCACCACGATTTCCGACAAGAAAGGCGTCAGCCTGCCCGACACCGATCTGCCGGTCGGCGCGCTGACCGAGAAGGACCGCAAGGACCTCGATGCCGTGCTGTCCACGGGCGTCGACTGGGTGGCGCTGTCGTTCGTGCAGCGGCCGGAGGATCTGGCCGAAGCGCGCAAGATCGCGCGCGGCCGGGCGCTGATCATGGCCAAGATCGAGAAGCCGCAGGCGGTTGCCCGGCTGGCCGAGATCATCGAGCTGTCCGACGCGCTGATGGTCGCCCGCGGCGATCTCGGTGTCGAGATGCCGCTCGAGGCGGTGCCCGGCATCCAGAAGCAGATCACGCGCGCGGCGCGCCGCGCCGGCAAGCCGGTGGTGGTGGCGACGCAGATGCTGGAATCGATGATCACAGCCCCCGTGCCGACCCGTGCCGAGGTGTCGGATGTTTCGATCGCCGTCTTCGAAGGCGCGGACGCCATCATGCTGTCGGCGGAGTCCGCCGCCGGCGCCTATCCGGTCGAAGCGGTGGCGATGATGGACCGCATTGCCACCAAGGTCGAAACCGATCCGACCTATGCCGGTATCATCAACGCGCAGCGCTCCGAGCCGGAAGCGACCGGCGCCGATGCCATTTCGCTGGCCGCCCGCGAAATCGCCGAGACGCTGAAACTGTCGGCGATCATCACCTACACGGCGTCCGGCAACACCGGCCTGCGCGCCGCCCGCGAGCGTCCGCAAGTGCCGATCATCGCGTTGTCGCCGATCCTCAACACGGCGCGGCGGCTGTCGCTGCTGTGGGGCACGCATTGTGTCGTCTCGCCCGATGCCAGCGACCTCGACGACATGGTCAACCGCGCCTGTCGCATCGCCTTCGACGAAGGTTTCGGCAAGCCGGGCGACCGCGTCATCATCACCGCCGGCGTGCCGCTGAGGACACCGGGTTCGACCAACATGCTGCGCATCGCCTATGTCGGATCGGACGTGCAGGCCAGCCGGTAAACGGGGTCGCCTGAACCACGAGAGCGGTTCATCGTTTCACGGAAACGCAGAACCGCTCTATCTCCTTGTTTTGACGCAATTCCGGACGGAAAACCCTTACACACTTTTCGTGGATTTGCTCCAGGCGTGATCAGGTCGGCGCGAGTTCGGCCTGCGGCACCTTGATGTCGGCGCATCTGCCGGCGCCGTAAGCGTCGCCGGCGATGCGCGCCTCCACTGGCCCGGCCAGCGCCTGCAGATCGATATCCTTGCCGGCGACCTTCTCGATGGCGCCGACGACGAGGTCGGGCACGATCCAGTCCGGCTTGTGGCCGAGATTGTGCACCCAGACGAGTTCGGCGCCGGCTATGTCGCGGACGAGGCCGACCGAATGAATCTCCGCATAGACGACCTTGTCGCGGTCGCCCGAAAGGACCACGGTCGGCGTCTTGATCTCGTTGTAGTGCGGGGCGGCGCCAAGCGCATAGCGGTAGAGCCCGGCGACATCGGTGGCGTTGGCGCGAAACGCCGATGGCCGCAGCACCAGCGGGATCGAGCCCAGGCTGAGATAATTGTCCGGCACCTTGTTGGGCGAGAACACGCAGGTCGTGGCATCAGCCATCTGCAGCGTTCCCGCCGGATAGGCCAGCGTCTCGGAAAACAGCCAGCCGATCACCGGAATGGTCGTCAGATCATAATACCAGGAGGTTGCGCCGCCTGGCCAGGGATGGGTCGCCGGCGCGAGGAAGACCAGCCCGAGCGTTTTGTCCGGATGCTCGTGGCCAAAGGCCGTGGTCACCGCGCCGCCGAAGGAATGGCCGACGATGACAGCCTTTTTCATGCCGAGACGGTCCATCAGGGCGGCGATGGTGTTGGCCTGGGCCGACGGATCCTCGTTGTTGCCCGGGCCGCGCCCCGACCAGCCGAACCCCGGCCGGTCGAAGAACAGCATTTCGGCGCGGCCTTCGAGCAGCGGCCGCAACGGCAGCATCTGATCCCTGAGATTGGCGCTGGCGCCGTGGATGAAGACGATCGGCGGCAGGTCTGCATTGGCCGGCGCCGGAACATGGACATAGTGGATGCGGGCGCCCCCGATGTCGGCAAAGTCGCCGATCGACGGGTTTCGCCGCTCGATCAGCCACGAGCCGACGCGGGTGACGGCGACAAGGCCAAAGACAAGCGCCATCAGGAAGGCGAGGGCAGCGTAGATCAGGTTCATGCGGGGGAAATACGGGCTGGAGGTGAATTAGTTCTGGGTATGCCTGATATTTTCAAGGTGAGGCCGGCCTGCGACGGGGCGTCCTGTGCTCCCGGTGCTCACGTACCCAAAAGTACGCCCCGCTCCGGTTCTCGGACACCGCCATTCTCGGCTCGGCCTGACCTGAATCTCAGCATGCCCCGGCGGGAGATCGGGCCATCAAATGCCTTCGCCGGCAAGCTCTTCCGAAATCGTGGCGACCTGGTCCTGGGCGCTGCGCATCATCGGATAGATGGCCAGCACCTTCTGCCAGGCCTCGAGCGCCGATTGCTTGTGGCCGGTCAGGGCCATGATCTGCGCCAGGCCGGACAGCGCACCGAAATGGCGCGGCTCGAGCTGCAGTGTGTGGTCGATGTCGGACATCGACTTGCCGAAGTTCTTCATCATGAAATGCACGGTGGCGCGCCGGTTCCAGCCTTCGGCATAGGTCGGCTGCAAGGTCACCACCTGGTCAAGGAAATCGAGCGCGACGTCGAACTTCTGGCCCTCGATGGCCTTTTGCGACCATTGCATCATCAGGTCGATCGAGGCGCTGCCGGATTGGGACCACTCGTTCCAGATGTTGCCGGCAATGCGCTCGGCGGCCTTTTCGTTGCGCTCGCGCTTCAGGTCACTGAACAGCTGGTCGAGGCGGGCCTGCTTCGTCGTTGCCACCGGCGGCGCGTCAGGAGCGGCCGGTGGCGCGACTGCGTCATCCGCCCGCGCCGGCAAGGACATGGCGCCGGAAAGAAGCAGGGCTGTTAAGAATGCAAAAAGAATCCGCATCGCCGGACTCTAGTCCCGGGCGGCGGAACGTCAAACTGAATTTGGCGTGAAAGGCTGTCAGGGCCAGCAACAAGCATCAACTGGGCGGAGGCAACACGCCTCCGGCCGCAAACTCAGCCCTGGCGTGCCTTGTAGCGCGGGGCGGTCTTGTTGATGATGTAGACGCGGCCCTTGCGGCGAACCAGCTGGTTGTCGCGGTGACGCGCCTTCAGCGCCTTGAGCGAATTCTTGATCTTCATGGTCTTGCCTGTCGGTGTGGACCCATCCGGGTCGAAATTTTAAGGCGCGCCAGAAGACGCGCCTTTGAACTGTGGGTGGCTCATAAACGAGGAGCCTTGTCCGTGTCAACCGCAAGCATGCCTCGCCTCCCCATATCATCAAATATCCGCCATGTCGGCCTTGCGGCATTGCGCGGCCTCAAGTCGGCGGGGATGATGCGGCCGCCGTGAAGTGATTTGGGGATGACCATGCGCCTGATGTTGCTGTCCGCCTGCCTTGTCTTGCTGGCGGGGGCTTCGGTCGCCCACGCGCAGGAATGCGAACGCGGCGACGACAGCCAGCAGATGATGAACATCTGCGCCGGCGAGGATTACCAGGCGGCCGACGCCAGGCTGAACAAGGCCTACCAGGATCTCATCAGCTCGGATGACGCCGACGGCAAGAGACTACTGCAGGCGGCGCAACGGGCGTGGATCACCTTTCGCGACGCCGAATGCGCTCATTCCACCGCAGCCAGCGTGGGCGGCTCGATCCATTCGATGGAAGTTTCACAGTGCCTGACCAGGCTGACCAATGACCGTATCAAGCAGCTCGCTGCCGCGGCCAATTGCGAAGAAGGCGACGCGAGTTGCGCCACTCCCGACGAGGACGAGGGCGTCGACGTGCAATAGAGCGTTTCTCAGGTCAGGCGCGAAGGCTGATCCGGGTGAAATGGCCCATCTTGCGGCCGGGGCGCGCATCGGACTTGCCGTAGAGATGCAGCAACAGATCGGGCTCGGCGAGAAGCTTCGGGACACGCAGCACATCGTCGCCGATCAGATTTTCCATCACGCAGTCGGAATGGCGGTCCGGGCTTCCAAGCGGCAGACCGGCGACGGCGCGGATGTGCTGCTCGAACTGCGAAACGATGCAGGCGGCTTCCGTCCAATGGCCGGAATTGTGGACGCGGGGCGCGATCTCGTTGGCCAGCAGCGACCCGTCAGCCAGCACGAAGAACTCGACGCCGATGACGCCGACATAGTTGAGCGCCGACAATATCTTCGATGCCGCTGCTCGTGCCGCTTCCGCCGTTTCGGGCTTTATGGCAGCGGGCAAGGTCGATGTATGGAGAATGCCGTTGCGGTGGACATTCTCGGCCGGATCGTAGGCGGCGACCGCGCCGTCCAGCCCACGCGCGGCGATCACCGAAATCTCGCGCTCGAACGGCACGAAGCTTTCGAGGATCAGCGGCACATTGCCCATCGCCTCGCAGGTGCCGGCAAAGCCGCCCGCTTCCATGTTGCGGAAGACACGTTGGCCCTTGCCGTCATAGCCCATGCGCCGGGTCTTCAAGATGCCGCTGCCGCCGAAGGCCTTCAGCGCCGCCGTCAGCTCGTCGTCATTGCCGACCGGACGGAAATCCGTCGTGACAATGCCGATGCCATTGAGGAATGTCTTCTCGCTTACCCGGTCCTGCGCCACATCAAGCGCGCGCGCCGGCGGATAGACCGGAACCTTGGCGGCAAGTGCGCTGGCGGCCGCAACCGGAACGTTCTCGAACTCGTAGGTGATGACGGAACTTGCCTCCGCCAGCTCGGCAAGAGCGGCCGCGTCGTCATAGGCGGCTGTTATCTGTCGGTTGGCGACCTGTGCTGCCGGGCAATCCGGCTGCGGCTCCAGCACCACCGAGCGGTAGCCGAGCCGGGCGGCGGCCATCGCCAGCATGCGGCCGAGCTGACCGCCGCCAATGATGCCGATGGTCGATCCGGCGGGCAGGCTCATGGCGTTTCCGTCGGTTCGGTTGCAACCTTGGCGGTCTGCGCGGCGCGCCAGGCATCCAGCCGCGTGGCAAGCTTGTTGTCGTAGAGTGCCAGCACGGCGGCAGCCAGCAGCGCTGCGTTGGTGGCGCCAGCCTTGCCGATGGCCAGCGTACCCACGGGAATGCCGGCCGGCATCTGGACGATTGAGAGCAGCGAATCCTGCCCGGAGAGCGCCTTCGATTCCACCGGCACGCCGAACACCGGCAGCGGTGTCATCGCCGCCGTCATGCCGGGCAGGTGCGCCGCACCGCCGGCGCCAGCAATGATCACCTTGTAACCGGCCGCCTTGGCGCCCTTGGCGAAATCATAGAGCCGGTCTGGTGTGCGATGCGCGGAGACGATCAGCCGCTTGTGCGGGATGCCCAGTGCCTCCAGCGTTTCGGCGGCGTGGCGCATGGTCGCCCAGTCGGACTGGCTGCCCATGATGATGGCGACGTCGGCGCGTTGATCGTCCAAGTCCTTGCTCCCCGGCGACAAACGCGCGCCTTAGCGGAATTCGGGCGGTGCCGCAAGGATACGTGGCCGTCGCTGTCGTTCGGCAAGGCGAAAAGTGCTCCCCGGGAGCCGAGATATCAGACGCCGGCGCGCTCGGCTTCGGGTGTGGAGACCAGCAAGGCCGAAGCGGCGTTGGCGGCGGTGACCGCCGCCCGCATGACCTCGCCACGGGCAAGCGCCGCGGCCAGCGCGCCGACGAATTCGTCGCCCGCACCATGGGTGCTGACGACCTTGACCGGGATGGCCGGCAACGCGAAGGCCCCACCGCTTCGGTCGCAGCAGGCGACGCCCTCGCCGCCCGCCGTAACGATTGCTGTCGGGCAGAGATCGACCAGACGCCGCGCCGCCTGTGAAGCGCCTTCCAGTGTTTCGACCACCGCCAGGCCAGCCAGGAATTCCGCCTCGATGGCGTTGACCACCAGGATGTCGACGAGCGCGATCAACTCGCCGGAGAGTTTGCGCGCGGGGGCGGCGTTGAGCAGAATGCGGCCACCCTGTGCCTTTACCGCGCGAGCAGCGGCAATGTTGGCGGCTTCCGGTACCTCGTTCTGCAAAAGCAGCACGGAAGTTTGTGTTACCGCATCGGAGGCAGCCGCGATGTCCTTGTCATCCAGCGTCAAATTGCTGCCTGAGACGATCACTGCGCCATAGTCGCCGCCTTCGTCGAAGATCGCCACGCTCATGCCGGAGCCGGCGCCCGGCGCCACCCGAACGAAGCGGCGGTCGACGCCGGCACGATCGAGATTGGTCAGCAGCGCCGTGCCGAAATCATCGTCGCCAACGGCGCCGATCATCGCCGCGCGCATACCGGCCCTCGCCACAGAGACCGCTTGGTTGCCGCCCTTGCCGCCGCATTTCGGGTGCCAGGCATGGCCGGTCACGGTCTCGCCCTTGCGTGGGCGGTCGGGGGCGTCGACCATGATATCGTAGTGCAGGCTGCCGAACACGGTGACCAGCGGCGTTGTCCTCATGAGCCCCGGTCTTTTCGTTTCGATGCCACCGCCGACATGGTGCGACCGAGATTGCGCTCCGCCGCCTGATAGTCGCGCTGGGCCACTGCCACGAACAATGCGTCGAGGATGTTAAGCTGGGCGATGCGCGCCGCCGCGTTCTCCCCCATCAGCGGCGAGCCCTGTGCGGTCGAGCACAGCACGATGTCGGCGACCGCGGCCAGCGGCGAGTTATCGTAATTGGTGATGGCCAGTGTCCGGGCGCCGTTCTTGCGGGCCAGCTGAATGGCGTCGATGACGGCTGACGTGTTGCCTGAATGCGAGAAGCCGACAGCGATGTCGTCCGCGCCGAGCAGCGAGGCCGACATCAGCATCATGTGCGAATCGTCGTAGACCGATGCGCGGATGCCGATGCGCAGGAATTTGTGCGAGACGTCGCGCGCGATCTGTGCCGAACCGCCGACGCCGTAGAAGTCGCGATTCGCTGCGCGGTAGAGCAGATCGGCGGCACGGTCGAAATCCTCGATGTCGAGGATGGCCAGCGTCTCCTCCAGCGCCTGGATGGAGGTGCGGAACACCTTCTGCACGATCTCGGCCGAACTGTCGTCGGACGACAGTTCCTGGTGCATTTCGGCGGTCGGCAGGCGGCTGTATTCATAGACGGCGGTGCGGAAGTCGCGATAGCCGGAGAAGCCGAGCTTCTTCGCGATCTTGACGACCATCGCTTCCGACACGCCGGATTCCTCGGCGATCCGCTTCAGCGGAATGCTCTCGTCAAAGCCGCGCCGGCCAAAGACGGTTTCCACCACCTTTGCCTCCAGCGGGGTGAGATGCGGCATCATCATGCGGATGCGCGGTCCTACCGCTTTCAGGTCCAGCCCGCTCAAGGTCATCCACGCCCCCTCGTCACACGATCGATAAGCATCGCGGCGAGGATTATAAGACCAGTTGCCAGAAGCTGATAGAAGGACTGCACGTTCATCAGCGTCAAACCGTTGCGCATGGCGCCGAGGATGACGGCGCCCAGAATGGTGCCGACGACGCTGCCCTTGCCGCCCATCAGCGAGGCGCCGCCGATGGCTGCGGCAGCGATGGCGTCCAGCTCCCAGAGATTGCCGAGGATGGGTTCGGCGGCACCCAGCCGGCCAATCAGGATCTGCGCGGCAAGGGCCGCCAGCAGCCCGGAGATCATGTAGGCGGCGATCTTGGTGCGGGCGATCGGAACGCCGGCAATATAGGCGGCCTCCTCATTGCCACCGACGGCAAGCAGATATTCGCCGAAGGGCGTCTTCTTCAAAACGACCCAGGCGACGACAGCGACGCCGGCAACGATGATGACCGCCAGCGGCAACCCGAACAGCGAGCCGTTGAAGATGGCGCGGAAGCCTGGCGGAAGGCCGAGCACCGGATTGCCGCCGGTGTAGATCAGCGCCAGCGCCCGGTAGGTGCTGAGCGTTCCCAATGTGACGATGAAGGGCTGCAGCCCGACATAGGCGACGAGCACGCCGTTGACGAGACCGCAGGCGAGGCCAATGGCAAAGCCGGCGGTGATGGCGAGCGGAAACGGCACCCCGGCAACCAGCATCGAGGCCGAGATGACGGCCGAGAGTGCCGCCGTCGGCCCAACCGACAGGTCGATGCCGCCGGAGATGATGACCAGCGTCATGCCTAGCGCCAGGCAGGCATTGATGCTTGACTGCTGCAGGATGTTGATCAGGTTGCGTTCGGCGAAGAAGCCGGGCACCAGCGCGCCAAAGACGGCCAGGATCACGACAAGGCCGATCAGCGTGCCGGCGTCGCGCATGGAAAACGCGCGCAGGAATTCGGCCCGTGGCTGGACAAGAGTGGTATCCGACATATCCGTCACCTACTGCCTTGCCGGCCCTGCGGCCGGCGTTTGCGTTTGCGGGATGGCGTGCGCCGCGATCGCCTGTTCGCTGATGTCGGTTCTGTCGAGTTCGGCGGCGATCGTGCCGTCGCGCATGACCAGCACGCGGTCGGCAAGCCGGATCACCTCGGGAAGCTCGGAGGAGACGACGATCACAGAATGACCTTCGGCGGCGAGTTCCTCGATCAGGTGATAGATCTCCGCCTTGGCGCCGACATCGATGCCGCGCGTCGGCTCGTCGAACAAGAGGATGCGCGTGCCCGCCGCCAGCCAGCGGCCGATGATCGCCTTCTGCTGATTGCCGCCGCTGAACAGCCGGATCGGCCGGTCGAGCAGGAACGGCCGCAGATTGACGCGGCTCATCTTCTCGGCAGCAACCTGTTTCAGCCTGATGTGATCGATGACGCCGCGCGGCGCGAACACACCCATCGACGCCAGCGCCATGTTGCTGGTGATCGACCGCAGCGGCACGATGCCCTCGCGCTTGCGCTCTTCCGGCACCAGGCCGATGCCTGCGGCAATCGCGTCGCGTGGGCTGGAAAATCGCGTCGCTCTGCCGTCGATTGCAATCGTACCGGCGGATGCGCGGTCGACGCCGGCCAGAAGGCGCAGCAGTTCGGTGCGCCCTGAGCCGACGAGACCGGCAATGCCGAGCACCTCGCCACGGTGCAGGTCGAACGAAACGTCGCGGACTTTCGTGGCCGAGGCCAGGCCGCGCACGCTCAGCGTGATCTCGCGGGAGGCATGGGAGCTATGGTGCTCCTGTGCCAGCTCGCGGCCGACCATCATCGCCACGACCGCTTTCTCCGACAGGCTTGCCAGATCGACGGAATCGACAACGACACCGTCGCGCATGATGGTGGCGCGCCCGCAGATGCCGAACACCTCGTCCAGCTTGTGCGAGACATAGACAACCGCCACGCCGTCACGCGCGAGCCCTGTGATGACTTCGGCGAGGCGCTCGAACTCGCTCGGCGTCAGGCTCGATGTCGGCTCGTCCATGGCGACGATGCGGGCGCGGTCGAGCAGCGCGCGGGCGATCTCGACGATCTGCCGCTGTGCCACCTTCAGAGTGCCTAGGGGTGCAGCCGGATCGATGGAAGGATCTATTGCAGCAAGAGCGTCGGCGGCGCGGCGCTCCTGCTCTCGTCGGGCGACGAAGATGCCGCCGCGGGTCAGCGGATGGCCGAGAAACATGTTCTGGGCGACGCTGAGGCGCGGCACCTGCTGCAGTTCCTGATGGATCATCGCGACGCCCGCCGCGCGCGCCGCCACCGGATTGGCGAGCGTGACCGGCTTGCCGTCGATAAGGACGCTTCCTGCCGTCGGCCTGTAGACGCCCGACAGAATGCGCAGCAGCGTCGACTTGCCGGCGCCGTTCTCGCCGAGCAGCCCGTGGATTTCACCGGCTCCGACCGAGAAGGACACGTCGTTGAGCGCACGCACGGCCGGAAACAGCTTGGAAATGCCTGCGAATTGCAGTCGGGGTGACATGAGGTTCTATTCTCCGGGGAAGGATGCCAGCCGCGAGCGAAGTGCTCTGGCCGGCACCCGCCGCCCGGCCCTATCCTTTTGTCCTACTGGCCCGCCGCGGCGTCCTCGAGCAGTGCCTTGCGCACGGCGTCGCCCGCGCCGGAATAGCGGTCGGCATTGTCCTTGGTGATCAGCGCCTGCGGCGTGGCCACGACACGGGGCAGCTTCTGCCCGGCGACCAGCCTCAGCGCCGTTTCCAGCGCCACCTCGCCGGTCAGCACCGGGAAACTGTCGACAGTGCCGGTCAGTTCGCCAGCGCGGATCGAGGCATAGGCGTCGGAGATGCCGTCTGTGCCGAACACTGCAACCTTGTCCTGCAGGCCGGCGGCTTTGACCGCTTCGACGATGCCCAGCGCCATGCCGTCATTGTTGGCATAGAAGCCGATCAGGTCGGGGTGCTGCTGCAGGATGTTGGTGGCCGCGTCATAGGAGGTCTGGCGGTCCCAGTTGCCGGGAACACTGGCGACGACCTCGAACTTGCCGGACTCGCTAATGGTGGTCTTGAAGCCGTCGGTGCGCTGTACCGCGGCGTAGACGCCGGCCTGGCCTTCAACGATGGCGACCTTGCCGCCATTCGGACGGTTCTTGATGAACCATTTGGCGACGCGCACGCCATTGTCGCGCTGGACATTGCCGACATAGTGTTCGGCTTGCGGGATGACTGCGTCGTTGACATTGACAACCGGCACATTGGCGGCTTTGGCCTGTTCCATGATCGGCTGCAGATTGGCGTCCGTCTGCGGCGAGACGAGCAGCACGTTGTAGCCTTGCGTCACCAAGCCCTCGGCGATGGTGAGCTGGCCGAGCTGATCGCCTTCGCTCTGCGCCGCCTGATAGACGACGGGCACGCCGACCTTGTCGCCGAATGCCTTGTAGCCCTCACCGAGCGAGCGCCAGTATTCATTGGTCAGCGTCTTGGAGACGGCGCCGGCCTTGGTGCCGTCGGGCAGCTTGGGCAATGCACCGAACTTGGTCTCGACCTGCGACCAGTCGATGCGGTCCTTCTCGGTATCGGAATTGAGCGGTGCAAGCTCGGCTGAAAAGGCCGAGCCGATCGACAGCGCCATCAAGGCAGCGGCGGTGGTGGCTAACAGAAATTTCATTGCATTCCTCCCTTGTTGAAAAACGGTGGCCTTGTTGAAAACGGTGGCGGCTCTCGACGCCTCAGTTTTCCTGGACGCCTCAGCCCTCCGGACCGAGCATGATTTCCTGAATGATGGCCTGTGACGTCACCGCGTCCTGGCGGTCGACAGCGGCGGACAGGCGATTGTCCTGGTCGATCCGGTCGACGACGCGCAGCATGCGCTTGACGGTGGCAATGTTGACTTCGCACTCTTGCACCGGATCGAGCCCGGTCATGTCGGGGAAGGTGTCGAAATAAATGGCGCCGGCGTAGCCGTCCTTGCGGATCTGGCGGAGCAGTTCGATCGTCTGCAGCGTATGCACGGCGCCGACCATCAGGCCGTCGTCGCGCTTGGCGTAGCCGTCATTGAGATGCACGCCGAGCAACTTGCTGTGCCGCGTCACCAGGGCAGCGGCGAAGGCCGGCTGCTCGTCGGCATAGAGCACATGGGCGAAGTCGAGCGTGACGCCGAGATTGGGCAGGTCGACCTCGCGGATCGCCAGCAAGGTCGTCGCTGCATCCGGCATCAGGCTGTAGGAGCGCGGCTCGTTGGGTTTGTACTCCAGGCTGATCTGGCAATCGGGGTCATGCGCAGCAACTTCACGAATTCCGTCGATTTCGTGTTGCCATAGTGTCGCATAGTCGGCCTGGAAGGCGTAATCGAAGCCATCCTGTCCGAGCCACAGCGTCATCAGGTTGGCGCCGGCCGCGCGCACTGCGTCGATGCCGGCCTTGGTCAAGTCGATCGCTTCACGGCGCACCGCCGGGTCGGGATTGGTGAAGGCTCCGAGCTTGAAGGCCGGGTTGGAGTAGTAGCGCATGGCAAAGCCATTGATCGAGAGGCCAAGATCACCAAGGTTCCGCGCGATTTCGGCGGGCTTTTCGCCGACATGATCGGGGAAATTCAGATCAAGGTCGGTCAACCCGGCAACCTTGGCGGCGCGTGCCGCCATCTGCATCAGTGACGGCTTGCCGGTGAGATCGGGCCACTCGGCCTGTGGCCGCGAGGCAAAGGAATTCAGGCGCGTGGCGAAGCGATTGGCTGTCATGATCGACCCTTCAATTCTCATAACTTCACACAAACATGAATATTTGTAAAGTTATTGTTTTGAAGGTCTGCGAGCGGTGACCCGGCAACAATCCGGCCGGACCGCGCCGCGCAAATGCTCGCCATGAGCAGGCGATTTCTCAGCTGGCGCCGTACACGGGAGGAGGACCTGTCAGGGCGGTGGGATCAGCAAAGGGGCATGATCGTCCTCACTTCGCCGCTTTGCGGAAGCGGGCGACGAAATCGTCGAGTTCGGGCCGTTCCATGTCCGAGATCGCCCAGTAGGAGAAGGCGCCGTCGCTCCAGTGCACCAGAGAGAAGCCGCCCGACGAGAGGTCGTCCGGCGCGGTGGTGCCGCCGCCCTGCTGCGGTTCGGCGACCAGTGTGATCAGGTGCTCGCGGTGACGGTAAACCAGTGCCGGCACCGGCCGGTCGGCGATTACCTCGACCCGGCCGCCGATCAGTGCATAGCCATCCTGGGCAAGGTCCGGCGCCGGCGGCGACACGCCCACTCGGGCGTCGAGCCACGGCTTCACCGTGTGGCGGTCGGACGAGACGACGTCGATCGGGCTGGCCGCAAGCAGGCTGCGGCGATGACCGCTGGCGACCCCTGCTGCGAAATTGTCGGACGCGGTGTTGACCATCACCCATTGCGTCGCCCCGCTGGCCAACACCGCGCTGACCACGATCGAAGCTGCCAGCGCGCGCCAGTCAAACGAGCCGAAACGGCGCGCCCCTGGCAGGGTCTGCTGGGGCGAACGTGTCTCGGCGTTTCGTCTCTGGCCTCCCCCGATCTGGGCAATCAACCCCGGTTGAGCCGACGGCGTGCCCTGCTGCGGCTCCGCCGGCTCGTCTTGCGCATGTTGAGCTGTGACTGCCATGCCGATCGCCGCGATGCGGGCCTGAAAGGCGTCGCTGACGTCGGGGCGCGGCAAGCGGCTGACTGCCGCCTGCAAGGCGACGATGCGGGCATGCTCGGCGGCAAGCTGCGGGTCGGCGGCGATACGCCGCTCCACCGCCATCACTGCGGCCGCGTCGAGTTCGCCATCAACCAGGGCATGGATCATCAGCCTGATGCCCTCGGGATCGTTGGGCAGTCCGTCGTCATGGTTGGTCATGGCGCTCTCCCCAGTTCAGACACAAGCAGGCCGCGGGCGCGGGCCAGCCGCGACATCACCGTGCCCATCGGCACGCTGAGCAGGGCCGCTATCTCGCGGTAGCTGAGGCCGTTGATATCGCGCAGCACCAGGGTCTCGCGAAACGGCTGCGGCAGTGCCGCAATGGCTGCCTCCAGTGCTGCCGTATCGGCCCTGGCGATCAGGCCTGCCTCCGGGCCGTCTGCGTCCGGCAGGCTGGTGCCGTGCGCCGCCGCCATCTCGTCGAGATCACCGAGATCGCCGACGGCCAGCACGCCGCGCGGCCGGTTGCGCGACATCCAGGTGTAGGCGGTGTTGCGCACGATGGTCAGCAGCCAGGCGCGGGCGTTGCCGCCGGCATAGCCGGCGATGCCGGCATGTGCCTTCACGCAGGCCTCCTGCACCACGTCCTCGGCATCGACGGCGTTGCCGGTCAGCCAGCGGGCGAGCGCAAGCGCATCGCCGAGATGGGGCAGCACCACCTCGCCAAAGCGCTCGGCCAAGGCCTTCTCGCTCAACACAGCAGCATGATCCGGCACTCCGGGCAGGTTCTGCCATGCGCCCTCAGGGCGCGACGGTGATCTTGCCCTGCATGTGCGGGTGAAGCCCGCAGAAATAGGCAAAGTCGCCTGCTTTGGTGAAGGTGAATTCATATGTGTCACCGGTGTCAAGCGCCTTGGATCGGAAGGAGGAATCGCTGGCGACGACCAGATGCGGAATGTCGTCGTCGTTTCTGAAGGTCACGGTGGTGCCGGGCTTGATCGTCAACTCCCGTGGCGTGAAGGCGAAATTTTCGATCTTGACCATCGGCGCATCGGCCGCGCGCAGCGGCTGACAGGTCGCCGTGGTCAAGGTGAAAGCCGTGAGGATCGCGGCCATGTGCCGGGCCGGAAGGCGTATGCAGATCATGGTGATTTCCCTTCAGGCTCAAGCCAGCGTCGAGTCGATGATGGCGAGGTCCTGCCCGCCTTGCTTCACGGAGACGGTGCTGGTGCCGAGCAGGCCGCGCAGCTGGCCAGCCGGCACGGTCATCGGTCCGGGCGAGGCGGCGGTGCCCGGCGCCGGCTGCGGGAAGGCGGTCGAGCGCGCGGTGTGGAAGGTGACGTTGCCCTCCACCTTCTGCATGATCTGGTGGATGTGGCCGTTGAGCACGGTGACCGAGCCGAACCGCTTGAGCAGGCCGAGCGCCTGTGCCGCATCGTCGGTGCCCCAGCCCCATTCGGGATAGACCGCCCACAGCGGGATATGGGCGAAGACGACGATCGGTGTCGAGGCGCTGACCGCCTTCAGGTCGTCGGCCAGCCACGCCAGCTGCTCGGCGCCGAGATTGCCGAGTCCGCCTGCCTTGAGGTTGACGACATTGACCAGGGCCACGAAATGCACGCCGTTCTCGTCGAACGAATACCAGCCGGCGCCCTTGGTGCCCTTGCCGTAACGGTCGAGATAGGCCTTGCCGTTGCCGTCGTCGATCAGATCGTGCTCGCCCGGCACGTAGTGCACGTCGAAGCCGGCGCCGCCGATGATCTCAGCCGCGTTGTCGAACTGTGCCGGCTTGGAAAGATGGGTGATGTCGCCGGTGTGGATCATGAAGGCGGGCTTTTGCGGCAGCGCCTGGATCTTGCCCATTGCCTCCTTAAGCGTGTCGATTGCATGCGGGTTGGCCGCCTTGTCGAAGCCGATATGGCTGTCGGAGATCTGCAGGAAGGTGAAGCCGCTGGCCATGGTCTCGGCGGCCTGTGCGGCGCCAAGCAGGTTGAGCGACACCGGCACGCCGCCTGAAATCGTCCACAGCACGCCGGTGCCGGCCCAGATCATGCATTCCAGCGCGTGGCGGCGGCTGAAGCCGTCGCATCCGCTCTCGTCATCGTGGTGATGGGTCATGTCGGTCTCCTCAACGCCAGGAGTGGCGTATGCTGAGGAGACCCGGGGTCGCGGTGGTTTATTCCCGGCTGCGACAGGTCCGGCCGTTCACGGGTTCGTGATGGCGCGCGTTGATGACGCCAGCCTGCAAGCGTCTAGTCCGGCCAGCGCAAGGCGCCGGACGAATCCTTGCGGACAGGCTTCATGGCGTCGATGGGCCGGTCGCCGGCGGTCAATATGGTTCGCAGCCGTTCGGCGACGATCTCCGCTTCGCCGGGATGCAGATTGCACGGGTCGAGGAAGAAATGGCCGCGTTCCACCTCATGATTGCGCACGATGATAGGCGGCGAGCCCGCGGCCAGGGCCGAGGCGAGGCCGGCGGCGGTGAACCGGCTCTCGGGCGACACGAAGATCTGCAGCCGGTCGAGCGGATTGGCGGTCGGGTCGGGAATGATCCTGGCAACGATGCCCGGCAGTCCCTGCAGCGTGTCCTTCCACAGGTTGAGCGCTGCCTCTTCGCGCCGGCGGATGCCGTCATGGTCACGCCTTTCCCAGGCTTCCAGTGCGGCCATTGTGCCGGCGATGCTCTCCTTGCCGACCTTCATGGCGCGTGCGACGCCGCGGTTCTGCAGATAGGCGGCGCGCACCAGATCCTTGCGACCGGTGACGATGCCGCTGGTCGGTCCACTGAGGAATTTGTGTCCGCTGTAGATGACAATGTCGGCGCCGCGCGCCAGGAAGCCGCGCAGATCATATTCGGAAGCCGCGTCGACAATCACCGGGACTCCCCTGGCGTGGCAGATCTCGCAGAATTCCTCCAGCGACAGCATGCCGTACTGCACGGTGTGGTGCGCGACGACATAGAGGCCCGCCGCCGTGCGGTCGCGGATCGCGTCGCGCACATGGTAGTCCTGGGTCACGCTGACCGTGCCGGCGGGAATGGTCTTTGCTCCGGCCAGCCGGATCGACTGGTCGATCGGCGCGCCGTAATTGACGATGTGGCCGAGCTGGACGATGACTTCCGACTTGAGGCCTTCGGTGTCGTCCGGCAGGCGCTCGATGGCGAGCAGATTGGTTCCCGTCATCGCGCCGGCGATCGCCATGGTGATGCCGCTGGCGCAGCAGGCGGTGATGAAGCCTGCCTCGCCGCCGGTGAGGCGTGCAACGACTGTGCTCGCGGCACGTTGCAGATCATCCATCTCCACCCATTGCGAGGCCATTTCAGACATGGCGGCGATCGCTTCCGGGACGATGATCGATGCGCCAAGCGCAGTCATCGTGCCGGAGACATTGATGATCGGGCGAAGGCCGAGCCGTTCGCGGATGGTGGTGTTGGAGCCGTCGGCGGAATAGGTTTTCATCTCTCGGATTCCATTTCTAAAAGTCAGGCGGCGATCTCGACGACCGCCTCGATTTCGACGGTGATGTTTCCGGGCAAGGAGCCGACGCCGATTGCCGAGCGAGCATGGCCGCCGATATTGTCGAAGACATCGGCGAAAAGGTCGGAACAGCCGTTGACCACTTTCGGGTGGTCGCTGAAGGTCGGTATCGCATTGACGAAGCCGAGCAGCTTGACGACGCGCACGATACGGCCGAGATCGCCGGCGGCGGCATGCATGACGGCGAGCAGATTGAGGCCGGTTAGGCGGGCATGCTGATAGGCCTGCTCAACCGTCACGTCCTCTCCTACCTTGCCAGTGCAAAGCGTGCCGTCGGCCCGCAGCGGCCCCTGGCCGGAAAGGAAGATCAGCCGGCCGCTTTCGGCATGGGTGACGAAGTTGGCGATCGGGGTCGGCGGCTCGGGCAGCGTCAAGCCGAGTTCGGCGAGCCGGATATAAGGCGTCATCAAATGCTCCTTGCGACAGCTTTCGCTGTCCGGTGTCAGAAATGCGAGGCGCGGAAGCGCGCCAGGAAGGTGCGCAGGCGTTCGTTGGTGGTCTCCGCCGCGAGAATCTCCTTCGGTGGGCCGAGGGCGCTGACGCCGCCATCGGCCATGAAGACGATACGGCTCGAGGCGTCGCGCGCGAAGGCCATTTCGTGCGTCACCATCAGCATCGTCATGCCGTCCTCGGCGAGGCTGCGCACGACGGCCAGCACCTCGCCGACGAGTTCGGGGTCGAGCGCCGAGGTGATTTCGTCGAGCAGCAGGATCTTCGGCTCCATCGCCACGGCGCGCGCGATGCCGACGCGCTGCTGCTGGCCGCCGGACAGTTCGGCCGGCAGGCTGTCTGCCTTGTGGGCAAGGCCGACCCGGCCGAGCCAATGCTCGGCGATCGAGCGCGCCTCAGCTTCGCTTTTTCCCCGCACCTTGCGCAGCCCGAGCATGATGTTGCCGGCCGCCGTCAGGTGCGGAAAGAGGTTGAAGCTCTGGAACACCATCCCGGTTTCGGCGCGCATCGCGGCGAGATCGCGTTCGCTGCGGCGCTGACGGGTTCCCGGGTCGCGGAAGCCGACCTCCTTGCCGTCGATGCGGATCGAACCGCTGTCGTAGCTTTCCAGGAAGTTGACGCAACGCAGCAGCGTGGTCTTGCCGCTGCCCGAGGGGCCGATGACCGTCACCACCTCGCCGCGCGCCACAAGCAGGCTGACCGAACGCAAGACCTGGACGGCGCCAAAGGATTTGGAAACGTCGCGGACGTCGAGAAGGGCCGGGGTGTCGTTCGAACTTGTGGACATTGCTATTCCCGGATGAAGGAGAAACGCCGCTCGAGCCGCCGGCTGGCGAGCGAGAGGGCATAGTTGACCGCGAAGTAGATGAGCGCACCGAGGATGTAGAGCGGCATGGCCTCATAGGTGCGGCCGATGACCTGGTTGATGGCCTGCATCAGGTCGGTGATGCCGAGCAGCGACACCAGAGCGCTGCCCTTGACCGCATCGGTGACGCCGTTGATCCAGGGTGGCAGGAAGCGCCTGAATGCCTGCGGGAAAATGACGTAGGTCAGCCGTTGGCGAAAGGTCAGCCCGATCGCCATCGCCGCTTCCGACTGCCCTTTCGGGATGGAGCCGACCGCGCCCCTGAGGTACTCGATGACCTGCGCCGTCTTGAACAGAGTGAGCGCAAGCACGGCGGCCCAGAACGACGGCAGATGAAGCCCGATCGCTGGCAGGCCGTAATAGACGAAGAACATCAGCACCAGGATCGGAATACCGCGGATCGTGTCGCTGAAGATGCGCACTGCCCAGCGCAGCGGCGCCGGACCATAGACCAGGCCGACGCCCAGCAGGACGCCGGCGATGAGCGACAGGACCACGACCAGCAGTGACACCCACAGGGTCAAGGCAAAGCCTTGGGCGAGGAACGGCAAGGCATAGGCGATCTGGGTCAGCATGTCAGCGCGCCGCCCTGAATCGGCGCTCGACGAGCCGTAGCGCGAAGAGCAGCGCATAGCCCGTCAAGAGGTACATCGCCGTTGTGACCAGGTAGACCTCGACGATGCGGAAGGTGTTGAAGTTGATCCACTGGGCGCCGTAGGTGAGCTCGGGTACCGAAATGACCGACGCGATAGAAGTGTCCTTGAACAGCGAGATGAAGGTGTTGGACAGCGCCGGCAAGGTGATGCGCAGCATGGTCGGCAGGCGCACGTGGAGCAGTCGCTGCCATGGCGTCAGGCCAATTGCCTTGCCGGCGTCGAGCTGGCCACGCGGAACCGCTTCGAGACCCGAGCGAAACACTTCGACCAGGTAGGCTCCGCTATAGACCGCCAGCGTCAGGATGAACGAGGTCTGGGCGCTGTAGGCGAGGTCGACCACGGTCGGCAAGCCATAGAAGACGAGGTAGACGAGCAGGATCAGCGGCACGTTGCGGATGAATTCGACATAGGCGGCGATGGCCGATCTCACCACGCGCCCTGCCGAGACATACCAGACCGCCAGAACCAGGCCGATGACGATGCCGATGGCGATCGAGATGACGGCCAGTTCGAGACTGAGCAGCAGCCCGCCCCACAGCTTGTCGAAATGTCGCCAGATCAAGTTGAAGTTGAGGGCATAGCCCATGCGTCCGCCTCAGTGCGAAGGGCCGTCGAGGAGAAGCTGGCGGAAGGGCGCCGAATGCTGCCCTTCCGCCAACTGGATCAGATGACCGGAAAACCAGGGTGGCGGGCCGGTGGCTCCTGTCCGAAGTAATCCTTGAACGCGGCGTCGTATAGCGCCGTTTCGTGACCGAACATGGCGATGGTGAAGGTCTGATTGACGAAGGTCAGCCAGTCGAGATCGCCTTGCCGGAGCGCCGCGCCATACAGCATCGAGAACCAGCTCTTGCCGGCATCGAAGTATTTGTCCGGATTGCGCGAGGCAAGCCAACGCACGGTCGAAAGATCAACCGCGGCAGCATCGACACGCTTGGCTTCCAGCGCCTGCAACACGTTGGCCTGGGTGTCGATCTGCATCACCTGCGACTGCGGCAGAGCTATGTGCACCGATGCTTCGGCATCGACGTTCTGCAGGATCGAGACGCGTGTCGCCGAACCAGCGGCAAGCAATTTATCGAACGTCTTGTTCTCGGCGGTCGGAAGGGTCAGCAAGGCAACACCCTCGACATAGTAGGGCCGGGAAAAATTGATCAACTGCGAGCGCTGGGCGCTCATGGTCATGAACTGGATGGTGATGTCGACCTTGTTGGTGGTCACGTTGGGAATGCGCTGCGCCGGGTCCTGCATGACGAATTCGACCTTGGTCGGATCGTCGAAAAGTCCCTTGGCAAGAATGCGCGCCATGGTGATGTCCATGCCGACCAGTTCGCCGGCATCGTTCTCGAAGTGCCAGGGCGCGTTGGTGCTGCCGGTGCCGACGATCAGCTTGCCGCGATCGAGTACAGTGCGCAGCAGACTGTCGGGTGCTGCTTGGGCAGCAGCCTTCTGGGCATCGACGGTTGCCAGCACGCCAGCCGTGGCCAGTCCTGCCATTCCCAATTTCAGAAAATCACGTCTTCCGGATGTGTCGTTCACGGCGACCTCCTTTCGTGTTGTGTTCCCCTATGCACAGGCAATACACGCATCGTTGATTTTCAGGGCGATTGTCTCTTACAAGAGACGTATGTATCCTGTACAAGACAGATACTAACACGAGGAATCGACAATGCAAGATGGCAGTGCCTTGGCAGTTTCAGCCGGCGAGAAGATTTCGGGCTCCCGCGAAAAAGGCCTCAACCGGGTGCTCGAGATCCTGGAGTTTCTTCATACGACGCAGCGGGCGATCGGCATTGGCGATCTTGCCAAGGGGGTGAACGCACCCCGCTCGACGACCTACACGCTCGTGCGATCGCTGGTCGATGCCGGCCTGCTGGAAATGGCAGGCGACGGCAATCGCGTCTACTTCGGCAAGAAGCTCTATCTCTACGGAATGGATTATGTGCGGGGCAACGACCTCTTGAGGCGCGGGCGCCAGGAGGTCGACAATCTGTCGCGCGAAACAGGAGAAACCTCGGAACTGTGTATGCTGCAGAGCGGCCGCTATACGATCGTCCATTCAAGCCCGGGCACCAGGCCGTTCCGCATCAGCTCCGCCACCGGCCTGCAGATACCGCTGCCCTGGACCGCTTCGGGACGGCTGCTTCTGGCGGGCTTCGAACAGGCCCGGATCCAAGACATGGTATCCGAAGATGATCTCATCCTGCCGGACGGCCGCAGATTGCTTCTCAACGACTTCGTCGCCGACATAGCGAAGGCTGAAGCCACCGGCTATTGCGTCACCTCGGGCCTTGTCGATGCGTATACGAAATGCCTCGCTGCACCCGTCTTTTCAGGGCCTGGCAAGGTCGAGGCGACGATGTGCCTGGTGGTTCCCATCGACACGTCCGAGGAGCGGACCGGCAGTCTCATCGGCCTGCTGCGCGACCGCGCCGCCAGGCTTTCGATCGCCGGATAAGCGCAAGACGAGGGGGCGCGACCGGGCTCTGCCGTCACGCGATGATGTCGGGAATGATCTTGTCTTCCAGCGCCATCAGCCGGTCCTTGAGGAACAGCTTCTTCTTCTTCATGCGCTGGATCTGCAGCGGGTCGCAGTTCGTGGCGATCATCGCGTTGATCGCCGCGTCGAAATCTGCGTGTTCCTGCTTCAGCCGGGAAAATTCGAGGCGAATATCGGCCTGTTCCTGATCGGACATTCTCTACCGTCTGCACGTCTGCGGCGCCCAAAAACTGGGCCTGATTGGGCGGGGCCGGGGTCTTTTGTCACCGGCGCGCAGCCCATATCACATTTCACATTGTCGTGGAATGCTACCACGCAGCATTCGACATCGCTGCCGGAAGGTGGCACACTGTCACCGTGCCGTCACAGAAGCGAACCTGCGGTGGACGCGCCGTGACGGCTGCAATCGAGGAATCCATGAAAGGGAGAACCAATCATGTCTCTTGCATCCCATCTTGATGAGTTGCAGCGGAAACACGGCGACATCGAGCGCGAAATCGATGACGCGATGAACCATCCATCGGTCGACGACCTCGAAATCGTGAATCTCAAGCGACGCAAGCTGGCACTCAAGGACGAGATTGAAAAACTGAGAGCGCAACCGACCACGCATTGATGCCCTCCTGACATAGCCGATCACGATCCACGGCCTCTCTTGCCGGCGGCAGCTGCCGCCGGTGTGTTGGGTTTTGATCTCCAGACACTGGGCTATCTCAGTCGAGCCTGCACTTCCATTCAGCTCAATTTCCACTTCGGCCGTCGCCGGATCGTGGGTCGTTTCTGATTCCGGCGGCGGGCCAATTGCGGCCAGTGGCGACCTGTCGCCATTGACAAGCCATCTTTGCTCCTCCACCTCATGCCCGGACCATAGCGCATCGGCCCAGGGCGTCTTTGTGCGTCCAAGGGGACACATGGCGCTCCAGAGACAAAAGGCTGCCGGCATGACCGGATATTTTTCCTCTCCCTTCCCCCGCCGCACTTCGGTCGGCGTCGATGTCGGCGGCGTGGTCGTCGGCGGCGGCGCGCCTGTCGTCGTGCAGTCGATGACAAACACCGATACGGCCGATGTCGACCAGACGGTTGCGCAAGTTGCCGCGCTGCACCGCGCCGGCTCCGAGATCGTGCGCATCACCGTTGATCGTGACGAGAGTGCCGCCGCCGTGCCGCGCATCCACGAAAGGCTGGCGCGGCTCGGCATCAACGTGCCGCTGGTCGGCGATTTCCATTATATCGGCCACAAGCTTTTGGCCGATCATCCGGCCTGCGCCGAAGCGCTGGCAAAATACCGCATCAATCCGGGCAATGTCGGCTTCAAGGACAAGAAGGATCGGCAGTTCGCGGCAATCGTCGAGATGGCGATCAGATACGACAAGCCGGTGCGCATCGGCGTCAACTGGGGTTCGCTCGACCAGGAGCTTTTGACCCGGTTGATGGACGACAATCAGGCCCAGGGCTTCCCGCTGACGGCGCAGGAAGTGACGCGCGAAGCGATCGTGCAGTCGGCGATCCTGTCGGCCGAAATGGCGGAAGAAATCGGCCTTGGCCGCGACAAGATCATCCTGTCGGCCAAGGTCAGCGGCGTGCAGGACCTGATCGCCGTCTACACCGAACTCGCCACCCGCTCCAACCATGCGCTGCATCTTGGCTTGACCGAGGCCGGCATGGGTTCGAAAGGCATCGTCGCTTCGTCGGCCGCGATGGGCATTCTGCTGCAGCAAGGCATCGGGGACACCATCCGCATTTCGCTGACGCCGGAGCCGAATGGCGACCGCACACGTGAAGTGCAGGTGTCGCAGGAATTGCTGCAGACCATGGGTTTCAGGCAGTTCGTGCCGATCGTCGCCGCTTGCCCCGGCTGCGGCCGCACCACTTCCACCGTGTTCCAGGAACTGGCCCAGAACATCCAGGCCGATCTCAGGAAGAACATGCCGGTGTGGCGGGAAAAATATCCCGGCGTCGAGAACCTCAAGGTCGCGGTGATGGGCTGCATCGTCAACGGCCCGGGCGAGTCCAAGCATGCCGACATCGGCATTTCGCTGCCCGGTACCGGCGAGACGCCGACGGCGCCTGTCTTCGTCGATGGCAAGAAGGCGGCGACGCTGCGCGGGCCGTCGATCGCTGCGGATTTCGAGAAAATGGTCGCCGACTATATCGAGCAACGGTTTGGTCGCGGCAAAGCCGCGGCAGAGTAGATCAAAATGCCGCGTTTCCTCTGGGCGGCGCTGATTTTGTTGTGCGGACCGGGCTGGTCGACGCTGACTCAGGCCGATCCGCCGCAATCCGCCAAGCAGAGGCTCATCGACAAGGTCTGCACCCTGATCCAGGCCCATGCCGATCAGAACGGCCTGCCGCGGGACTTTTTCGCCCGGCTGATCTGGAAGGAAAGCCGTTTCGATCCTAACGCCGTCAGTCCGGTCGGCGCCGAAGGCATCGCGCAGTTCATGCCAGGCACTGCCAAGATGCGCGGCCTTGCCAACTCGTTCGACATCAACCAGGCGATTCCGGCCTCGGCGAAGTATCTCGCCGAAATGAAAGCCAGCTACGGCAATCTCGGCCTGGCGGCGGCCGCCTACAATTCCGGTGAAAGCCGGGTCTCGCGCTGGCTTGGTTCCGGCGGTTTCCTGCCGATGGAGACCGAGAGCTATGTTTTCGACATCATGGGCGAGCCGGTCGACATGTTCACTGACCGGGCCTATGCCGGCAAGGTCGAGCCGCTCGATGCAAAAGTGGATTTTGCCGTGGCTTGCCGCAGGCTGCCTGTGATCATGTCGCAGACCGTGGCGATGGCCTTGATCAATATTAAACCGTGGGGCATCCAGGTGGCCGGCAACTTCCGCCGCAGCGCCGCGATCGGCCAGTGGCTGCGGGTAAGAAGCCGGTTTCCGGTCCTGCTCAGCGGCCATGATCCGGTGGTCAGCCGGGTGCGCACGCCGATCGGCCGGCGCGGCATCTATGCGGTCAGGATCGGTGTTGATGACCGCGCCGCCGCCAATGTCATCTGCCAGAAATTGCAGAGCGTCGGAGGAGCGTGCGTGGTGGTGCGCAACCGGTAATCTAACTTGCGACCTCGAAGTCGACAGCAGCCTGCTTACGCCGCTCGAATGCGCCCGTCGCAGCCAGCAAAGATTTCAGTTATAGCGGCGGCCATCATTTGGCTGGGGCGACAGCGCTGCCTCCGACGGCATGGGCGTTAGATGTTCGATGGATACATTATCTGCGGCACTCCGAGAACCGGAAGCACCTTGCTGTGCAAGCTTCTGGCTTCCACCAAGACGGCCGGCAATCCTCATTCATTCTATCGGCGGCAGGACGTCTCGGAGTGGGCCGTAGACTGGAACCTGCCCGATCGCGACACGATGAGCGAGCTCGAATTCAATGTCGCCTATCTCGATGCGGCAATTACCGCGGGCAAGGGTGGAACAGGCATTTTCGGGCTTCGTCTGATGCGCGAAAACCTGGATGAGCTGTCAGCAATCCTCGGTCAGATTTTCCCACGGCTTCCGTCAGACGAGGCGCGTTTCGAAAAAGCATTCGGCCATGTTCTCTACATACATCTCTCGCGTGAGAACAAGCTTGCGCAGGCTGTCTCCCTGGTCAAAGCCGAGCAAACAGGTCTCTGGCATATCGCTCCTGATGGCACCGAGATCGAAAGGGTCGCACCCGCAAAAGAGCCGCACTATGATTTCGGGCGGATCAAACGTGAGCTCACGGCGCTCAAGGCCTATGACGCGGCCTGGAACATTTGGTTTGCAGAACAACGCATAATTCCGCTGCGGGTTGGCTATGAGCGCCTTTCAAGCAATCCGGCTGCAGCATTGCAGGGCATCTGCGAAGCCCTGGGCGTTCAAGCGCCGAATGCCGAGGATGTAAGCCCGGGCGTTGCAAAGCTCTCCGACCAAACGAGCCTTGACTGGATGCGCCGCTATCATCTGGATGCAGCCGTCTGATGCATCGATGGAGGTGGCTAAGCCGTCTTCGCCACCACCGTCTCGCTGAGCCAGGTGCCGATCTTGGTGCCGAGGCGGTCGGGCGAGACCGGCTTGGGCAGGTAGTCGTCCATACCGGCTTCGATGCACTTGTCGCGGTCGCCCTTCAGTGCATGCGCGGTGACGCCGATGATCGGGATGTGGGTGCCCGACGAGGTCTCGATGGCGCGGATGGCGCGGGTCGCTTCGTAGCCGTTCATCTCCGGCATCGAGACGTCCATCAGGATCAGCTTGGGGCGCAGCGCCCGGTACATCTCGACCGCCGTGCGGCCGTTGCCGGCAATGCGGTAGCTGAGACCAAGGCCGTTGAGGATCTGGCCGAACACCAGCTGGTTCACATCATTGTCCTCGGCAATGAGGATGTCGATCGGGCCGTTAGGCGTGGCCGCCGATTCCGGCGCGGTGGCGACCGGCTTTGCCGGGCCACGGATAACGGTGAAAGCGGGCGGCGCAACCGGGGGAGCCTGCACGATCGGTTCGCGGACGAACTGCGCCTTGCCGACCTGCGAGCGGGCTTTCTGGACCACCGAGATGACGGTGCCGAGCAGGACTGCGGAGCGCGCCGGCTTGGTCAGGTGGGCGGCGATGCCGAAGTCGATGATCATCTTGCCGAAATCGACCTGGTCGACCGATGTCAGCAACACCACCGGAATGGAAGCCAGCCGGCTGTCGGAAGCAATGGCCCTGGCGACGTCGGCGCCGTTCATGCCGGGCATCTGGTAGTCGAGAATGATGCAGTCGACGGCGGCTCCCAACTGAAAGGCGCGATCGAGGAAAGCCAGGCCCACGGCGCCGCTTTCGGCGGCGGCGCAGTCGAAGCTCCAGCTTCTGAGCTGCTCGAGCAGGATTTCGCGGTTGACCGGATTGTCGTCGATGACCAGCACGCGCGCGCCAGTGACGTCGACCGGCACGATTTCGTCGCGCGCCGCGGCATGATGCGCGGGCAGCGGCACCGCGAACCAGAACACCGAGCCGCGGCCGATCTCGCTCTCGACGCCGATCTTGCCGGCCATCAGGTCGACGAGGCGGGCGGCGATGGCGAGGCCGAGGCCGGTGCCCTCGTGGCGGCGGGTCGACGAACCGTCGACCTGGGCGAATTTCTCGAACACGTTCTGGAGTTTCTCGGCCGGTATGCCGATGCCGGTGTCCTCGACGCGAACCTTGAGCTGGACCACGTCATTGACGATCTCGCCGCCGACATCGATCAGCACATGACCCTTTTCGGTGAATTTCACCGCGTTGCCGAGCAGGTTGGTGACGATCTGCCGGAACCGTCCGGCGTCGCCGACGACATGGGCCGGCAGGCGCGGGTCGACCCGCACGATCAGTTCGAGATTCTTTTCGGCGACGCGCGCCGACACCAGCGTCGCCACGTCCTCGACCGCCTCGGAAAGACGGAAGGGGGCAGGATCGAGGGTGAGCTGGCCGGCATTGATCTTCGAGAAATCGAGGATGTCGTTGATGATGGTGAGCAGCGCGTTGCCGGATTTGACAATGACGTCGGTGAAGGTCTTCTGGCGCGCCGTCAGGTCGGTCTTGGCCAGCAGTTCGGCCATGCCCAGCACGCCGTTCATCGGCGTGCGGATTTCGTGGCTCATATTGGCCAGGAATTCCGACTTGGCGCGGTCGGCGGCCTCGGCCTTGAATAGGGATTCGGCGGATTCGGCAAAGGCGCGGCGGATGGCCACTTCCATCGGGCGGAAGATCCAGAAGGCGACGATGGCAAGGGCGGCGAACAGGATGCCGCTTGCCCACAGCAGCAGCCTGTCGCTGGAGGCATCGGCCAGATGGCGCTCATCGTCCATGGCGGTGCGGACGCGGACCAGCATGGGCTGGGCAAACAGGTCATTCTGGTTGCGGATTTCGCGATAGCTCCATTCGTCGACCTTCTGCGCCATCGACATCAGGTTGAAGTTGCGCACCATGTCGCGCGGGGACCAGAACAGGTCGCCGTTGACGGAAGCGGATTCGAGCTCGTTGATGGTCTTGCCCGAAAGGCGTGACCTTATCGCGGCAAGCTGCTCGGTCAGCGTCTCGATCTCGCCGGTCAGGCGCTCCGAATGGCCGCGCGCCGATGAGGTGAGGGCATCGCGCGTCTCCGCCCGCCAGGCTGTGCCGGTCGTCTCGGCAAAGCTGGTCGCGTTGCGCAGGTCACGGGTAAAGACCACGAGATTGCTGCTCAGCGTATCGATGTCATGTCGAAAGGAATTGACACGATCGAGCGCTATCATGATCGCCGCTGAAGCCAGCGCGAAAATCAGCAACCCTGAAATATAGCGGATCCGGACCGACCGGATGAAAGACGAATATTCCGGCATGCGCAACCCCAACACATACGCACCATTTTAATGGTCGGGATTACGCTTCATTTACATTAAAATTTCGTTCGTGTGTGGACTAGAACCATGCGCCGACGCCGTGCTCGAAACGGCTGGCGAAAACGATTGGCAAGCCGGCTTGATTGTATCCGGCCTGAAACAGACCCACACCGACCCGACTTAACCCTGAAACGAAAAGATCATATCGAATGACCACCAACAACTATGCGCCCAAGAAAACTCAAGTGCCTGGAAAACGTTCGCCATGGCCGGTTTCGCCATTGCCGCCTCGATGAGCGTGGACGGCATCACCTTCATGGAGGCATGATTGGCCGCCAAGGGGCTCTATGCGATGGCCGCGACTATTGCTCGTGCATACCTCGATCTCACCAAGGCGCGGTGTGACGCGGAGAAGCAAGCCGCTCCATCAACCGACAGGAAGTTGCCAGAACGAGAAGCTGCTGATGGACGTCAGCCGCAGTAACGAAGTGTAATCGGGTTCCCGCTACAACAAGGCTCAAATCACGCAAGACCGCCGATCGATCCGATCAGGATTGCAACGGTCTTGCCCAATGGAAGTCGCCGCTATGGACATCGCCTCGAACAATCATGCGAACAGCCATCTGATGACGTCACGGCGCTTTGCGCCTCTCTTCTGGACGCAATTCCTGTCCGCCTTCAACGACAATTTCCTCAAGAACACGCTGGTGTTCCTTATTCTGTTCACGCTGGCGGCGGACAAGGCGGCGTCACTGGTCACCCTGGCGGGTGCCGTGTTCATGGCTCCCTTCCTGCTCTTGTCCGCCCTTGGTGGCGAGATCGCCGACCGCTTCGACAAGGCCCTCATCGCCCGGCGGCTGAAATTCATCGAGATCGCCGCTGCTGGCGTCGCCGTCGTCGGCATCGCGCTGTCGTCGATCCCGGTACTGATGGTGGCGTTGCTGATGTTCGGCATCATCTCGGCGCTGTTCGGACCGATCAAGTACGGCATCCTGCCGGATCATCTGGAGCGCAAGGAATTGCCCGGTGCCAATGCCTGGATCGAGTCGGCGACCTTCGCGGCCATCCTCGGCGGCACCATCGCCGGCGGCATCGTCTCGGCCGATGGCATAGGCGTCTCGGTCTTCGGGCCGATCATGATGATCCTCGCGGTCAGTTGCTGGTTTGTCAGCCGCTACATCCCGTCCACCGGTTCTGCGGCCCCCGACCTCGTCATCGACAAAAATATCTTTCGCTCGACCTGGCGTCAGGTCGACGGATTGCGTGGCGACAAAAGAATCTGGCGCGCCGGACTGATGACGTCGTGGTTCTGGCTGATCGGCGCCATCGTCCTTTCGATCCTGCCGACCCTGGTCAAGGATTCGCTCGGCGGCAACGAGATGGCGGTCACCGTCTATCTCGCAGTGTTCGCCGTATCGATCGCCATTGGCTCCGCCATTGCCGCGTGGATGTCGCAGGGCCGTATCGTGCTCTTGCCTGCACCCGTCGGCACGGCGCTGCTTGCGCTGTTCGGCCTGGACCTGGCCTGGACCATCTGGAGCATGCAGCCATCGCCCAGGGCAGAAACCCTTGCCCTGTTCTTCGCCGGGCCAAACACGATCCATGTTGCGATCGACCTTGCCGGAATGGCGATTGCCAGTGCCTTCCTTGTGGTGCCGACCTTTGCCGCCGTGCAAGCCTGGTCGCCTGAAGAACGCCGCGCTCGCGTCGTCGCCGCCGTGAGCATCGTCAATGCAGGCTTCATGACGGTCGGCGGCATACTCGTCGCCACGATCCAGGCAGCCGGCGTCTCCACCGGAGCCATCCTGTTCGGCCTCGCCGCGTTCAACGCCGTCGCCGCCTGGCTGATGCTGAAATACCTGCCGACCAACGCGTTCCGCGATTTTGTCTCCATCCTGTTTCGTGCGTTCCACCGCCTCGAAGTCGAGGGCATGGAAAATCTCAAGGCCGCCGGCCCGGCACCCATACTGGCGCTCAACCATGTCAGCTTCCTCGATGGTCCGTTGGCCCTGACGCTGACCGATGAAGAGCCGGTCTTTGCCATCGACCATACCATCGCCCAGGCCTGGTGGATGAAGCCGTTCATGAAACTCGCCCGCGCGCTGCCGCTGAACCCATCCAAGCCGATGTCGACCCGCACGCTGATCAAGATCGTGCAGGGCGGCGATCCGCTGGTCATTTTCCCGGAAGGCCGCATCACCGTCACCGGCGGCCTGATGAAGGTCTATGACGGCGCCGCCATGGTGGCCGACAAGACCGGCTCGATGGTCGTGCCGGTGCGCATCGACGGGCTGGAGAAGAGCTACTTTTCGCGGCTGACCTCGCAGCATGTGCGCCGCCGCCTGTTCCCGAAGGTCAAGGTGACCATCCTGGAACCGGTCAAGCTCGAAGTGCAGCAGGAACTTAAGGGCCGCAAGCGTCGCGCTGCGGCGGGTGCCGCCCTCTACCAGGTGATGTCGGACCTCGTCTTCCGCACACAGGACATCGACACGACTGTCCTGGAAAAGATCATCCAGACGGCGAGCGAGCGCGGCATGAAGCAACTCGCCGTTCAGGACCCGGTCACCGGTTCGCTGAGCTACGGCAAGCTGCTGACGGCTGCCGCAGTGCTGGGCGAGAAATTCGAGAACCTGTATGCCGGCCAGCAGACTCTGGGCATCATGCTGCCCAACGCCAACGGCTCCTGCGCGACGCTGCTCGGCGTCATGTCGGCCGGCAAGGTTCCGGCGATGATGAACTTCACCGCCGGTGCTGCCAACATCCTGTCCGCCTGCAAGGCCGCCGAGGTGCGGACCGTGCTCACGTCGCGCGCCTTCATCGAACAGGCCAAGCTCGGCGCCGTCGTCGAAGAGCTCGGCCGCTCGGTGAGCATCGTCTGGCTCGATGACCTGCGGGCTACCATCGGCCTCAAGGACAAGCTGCTCGGCCTCTTGCGCAAAAGCGCGCCGCGGGTCGCCCGCAAGCCCGACGATCCGGCAGTGATCCTGTTCACGTCCGGTTCCGAGGGCACGCCCAAGGGCGTGGTGCTCACCCATCGCAACATCCTCGCCAATGCCGCCCAGGCCGCATCGCGCATCGACTTCCATTCGGGCGACAAGGTCTTCAACGTGCTGCCGATCTTCCATTCCTTCGGCATGACGGCGGGCACGGTGCTGCCGTTGATCTCTGGCGTGCCGGTCTACTTCTACCCCTCGCCGCTGCACTACCGAATCGTGCCGGAACTGGTTTACGCATCGAACGCGACGATCATCTTCGGGACCGATACGTTCCTCGCAGGCTATGCCCGCACGGCACACCCTTACGATTTCCGCTCGGTGCGCTATTGCTTTGCTGGCGCCGAACCGGTCAAGGCGGCGACGCGCATGACCTATATGGAGAAGTTCGGCCTGCGCATCCTCGAGGGCTACGGCGTGACCGAAACCGCGCCGGTGATTTCCATCAACACGCCGATGTACAACCGCTCCGGCAGCGTCGGCAAAATCATGCCGGGCATGGAGTATCGCCTGGATGCGGTACCCGGCGTCGATGACGGTGGACGGCTTTTCGTGCGCGGCCCCAATGTCATGGCGGGCTATCTCAGGGCCGAGAAGCCGGGCGTGCTCGAACCGCTGGCAGATGGCTGGCATGACACCGGCGACGTCGTCGCCGTCGATGAGGCCGGCTTCATCACCATCCGTGGCCGTGCCAAGCGCTTCGCCAAGATCGGCGGCGAGATGATCTCGCTGGCTGCGGTCGAGGCGCTCGCGGGCGAATTGTGGAAAGGCTTGCTGTCGGCCGTCGCCACCGTGCCGGATGCCCGCAAGGGCGAAAAGCTGATCCTCATCACCGAGGCGGCCGGCGCCACCCGCGCCGAGTTCCTGACCTTCGCCAAGGCCAACGGCGCCATGGACCTGATGGTGCCGGCCGAAGTGCGCGTGGTTGCGAAAGTGCCGGTCCTCGGCTCCGGCAAGCTCGACTTCGCCGCCGTGACCAAAATGGTGCGCGGCGAAGAAGAGATGAAGATCAAGGCGGCTTGAGCCAGTCGTAACCAATGGCCGGCGGACCAAGCCGGCCCGTTGGCCCCCTCATTGAGCAACCGAGGTCGTCTCTGGGTCAGAATGCCGGTTCCGGCGAAGGTCCGCCTACGAGCGGCCGGCGTGGCAAAGGCTGGTTTGGTCAGTCCACGTCGATGCATGGCGCTGCGTCCGTTCATGGCGCAAAGCAGACGAATTTCGCAATCCGATCGGGCCGACGTCCTGGTTGGTCTGATGTCAGCTGGTCCGCGCCGCCACGAATGTCGCCGCTTCCTTCAGCAGCAAGGCACGCTCGCCATAGGGCGCGAGCAATTCATGCGCCTGTTCGACAAGCCCATGAAGCTGGCTGCGTGCCCAGTTCGCGCCATGCAGCGCCACCAGCGTCGCCTTGCCGGCGGCGGCATCCTTGCCGGTTGCCTTGCCCATCTGCCGGGCATCCGCGGTCAGGTCGAGCAAATCGTCGGCAAGCTGGAAGGCGAGGCCGATCGCCGAGCCGAATTCGGCCAGCCGCTCACGGTCCTCGGCAGGAGCGCCGGCGATCAGCGCGCCCGCCTCGCAGGCGAAGCGGATCAGCGCTCCGGTCTTCATCGCCTGCAGCCGGATGATGCCGGCCTCGTCCGGCGGCGCCTGTTCGGCCTCAAGGTCGAGCTTCTGGCCACCGACCATGCCGCCTGTCCCAGCCGCGCGAGCCAGCGCCAGCACCAGGGCGGCCCGTCGCTCCGCCGGCAGCACGGTCGCCTCGTCGGCAATGATGTCGAAGGCAAGCGTCAGCAAGGCGTCGCCGGCCAGGATGGCGGTCGCTTCGTCAAAGGCCCTATGCACGGTGGGCTGGCCACGACGCAGGTCGTCATCGTCCATGGCGGGCAGATCGTCATGGATCAGTGAATAGCAATGCACGCACTCGAGAGCGGCCGCGATGCGCAGTGCCGCCTCGCCGTCGGCGGAAAAAAGGGCCGCACTTTCCATGACCAGGAAGGGGCGCAGGCGCTTGCCGCCGTTCAGCACGCCGTGGCGCATGGCCGCCATCAGGCGATCGGGGCGCGCTATCTCGCCCGAAAGCGCCCGGTCGTCGAGCAGCCGCCGCAGCAGCACCTCGACGGCTGCTGCACGTCCAATGAGCGCCATTTCGAAGGCCATTTCGTCGTCATTCGTCATGGCCGGGACCGGTAGCCGACACTCAGACGTTGCGCAAGAAGCCAAGCGCCATTATGCCGGAGCAGGGAGAAGCACGGGTTGGGCGGCTTGGCGGAACCGATCGTCGATCATGAAATCGAAAAGCTGGACATGGCGACGAGATCGCGGGGCGTGAACCGCCGCAGTCTCAAGCGCTGGGTCCGGCGCGGCATCGTCGTGGCCGCGGTGCTGGCGCTGATACCAACGGTGCTGACGCTGCTCTATCTGCCGTCCTTCGTGCATCCGGTGTCGACGCTGATGCTGAAGGACCTTTCGACGTTTTCCGGCTACGACCGCCGCTGGGTGTCGATCGACGATGTGGCGCCGGTGCTGGCCAATTCCGTGATCATGTCGGAAGACGGGCAGTTCTGCTTCCACCGCGGCGTCGATCTCGGCGAGCTGAGGGGCGTCGTCGACGATGCGCTGGCCGGCGAGGCGACACGCGGCGCCTCGACCATCACTATGCAGACGGTCAAGAACCTGTTTCTCTGGTCACGGCCGCTGGGTTCGGTGCGCAAGGTCGTCGAACTTCCGCTGGCCGTCTATTTCGACGCGGTGATGTCGAAACGGCGCATCATGGAAATCTACCTCAACATCGCCGAGTGGGGACCGGGCATCTATGGCATCGAGGCCGCGGCACAGCACCATTTCGGCATTTCGGCAAAACAGCTGTCGCGGCGGCAGGCCGCACTTCTGGCCGTCTCCTTGCCAAATCCGATCGCCCGCAATCCGGCGAAGCCCGGGCCGGGCCTGAGACGGCTCGCCAATCTGATCGAGCGGCGCGCCGGCCGCTCCGGCGCCTATGTCGGCTGTCTCCAGTAGCCAGCTCAAAAAAATTCGCGGCAGTGCTGGCCAAAACGGTGCAGGGCGTGTATAGGCACCCGACTTTCTCAGATTCCGGCCCCGACACGGCCCTTTCACGAGGGCGGGCGGGGCTTTTTGACCATGTAATGGAGCATATCCATGGCCGTTCCGAAACGAAAAACCTCTCCGTCCAAGCGCGGCATGCGCCGCTCGGCCGACGCCCTCAAGGCCCCGACCTATGTCGAGGACAAGAATTCTGGCGAAATGCGCCGTCCGCACCACATCGACCTGAAGACCGGCATGTATCGCGGTCGTCAGGTGTTGACGCCCAAGGAAAGCTGAGACCAGCTTTTTTGAAGTCTTGAGTTACCGAAAGACCGGCCAGTGGCCGGTCTTTTTGCGTTTGGCAGCCGGGCGGCGTCAGCTATCGCCAGACGATCGAACTGATCAAGGGCTTGTTCGCCAAGGGGCGTGTCGTTGGCATGGACATCGTCGAGATCGCGCCCGCCCGCGACATCAACGAGATCACCTCGATGACCGCCGGCCACATCATCCTCAACGTCATTGGTGCGGCCGTGCGCGCCGGTCAATTCAAGCGCTGAGCCCGCTATCTCGTCGTTTGATGCAATTCCGGACGGAAAGCCGTTTCACATTTCTCTGGAATTGCTCCGTGTCAGCCGAGCGCTCGGCTGACACGGTTGTTGCATCCGGTCTTTCACCGTGTTCGTGGCTCCTCACGAAAAATCTTGACGGCGTGCCCGTGGCGCATTCTACAAAGGATTGCCCCCATATGGAGACGCCAGATGTTCGGTGCCGTCCCGCTTTTGATCGTGCCTTTCGTGCTCTACAATCTCGGCCTGCTCGGAATATTCGGCGGCGGGGACGACCCGTGGGCGAACGAAATCTTCTCGTTCAGCATGATGTCGGGCGGCGTGTTCTCGATGACGCTGGGCGACCTGATGGTGCTGCTCGGGCTTATCTTCCTTTTCCTCGAAATGGCGAAGTCGGTGCGAACGACCAATGCCTCGATCATGGACCATCTTCTGTCGACGCTGGTCTTCGTCGCATTCCTGGTCGAGTTCCTGCTGGTGAAGGGTGCGGCACATTCCGTGTTCTTCACGCTGATGGTCATCGCGCTGTTCGACGTGCTGGCCGGATTCGCGGTGTCGATGCGGTCGGCCAGTCGTGACATAAATCTAAACTAGGGCCAAGGCCTCAGCCTGGATCGGCGGTGAAGCCGGCGGCCTCGATGCCGGCGATGGCGGCGGCTTCGTCATTGTCCGAGGTATCACCGGAAATGCCGACGGCGCCAATGATGGCGCCGGCCTTGTCGCGGATCAACACCCCGCCGACGACCGGCAACACGCGACCGCCAGACACGTCCGAGATGCCAGCAACGAGGTGCGGGCGCTCCTTGGCGAAGGCCTCGACCCGGCGCGAGCCCATGCCGATGGCCAGCGCGCCATAGGCCTTGCCGGCCGACATTTGCGGACGCAGGAACGAGGCGCCATCCTGGCGCTGGAAGGCGACCAGATGTCCGCCGGCGTCGAGCACCGAGACGCCGAGCGGCTTGAGCTTGAGATCGGCACCCCTGGCAAAGGCAGCATCGATGATCTCAACGGCTTTTTCGAGCGACAGTGCGGTCATGGCAGTCTCCTGGTTGAAACGCGTCGATCATCGACCGTCGACGGGCACGGCAAAATCCCGGTTTCGGTTGAAATAGCTTCGCATGAAGAGGCGGAATGGAAAGCGGCGTTCACCGACACCATCCGGACATGGCGCCATCGCTATGGCTCCCCTCTCTTTGTTTGACGCAATTCCCCAGGGAAAGCGCTGCGCGCTTTCCCCGGGAAAACCGTTTCACACTTTTCCTGGAATTGCTCCAGACGTGCCTGGAGGAGGGCTATTTCTTCTTGGTGCGGGCCGGCTTCTTGGCGGGTGCCGCCGGCGCGTTGGCAAGGTCTTCCGCTTCCTTGGCGAGACGCAGCGCCCGCAACTTGTTGGTTTTGGCCTGGCGGGCGTCGCTCTCGGCGACGTATTCGGCCATCGCCTTCTGGCGAACCGTTGCCGCCTCTTCCTGCTTCTTGAAACGCAGGTCAGCACGCGCGCGGGCGGCATCCCGAGAGTTCTCAACCAAGACCTTATCCAATCCCGTGAATTGTGATTTTCCGCCTGTTCTAGCAGAGCCGGCCCCCAAACGGGAAAATAAGTTGGTCAAGCGGCCGGGCTGGCGGCGAGGGACTTGCTGGCGACCACGGCCTCGTAGGCGGCCTGCAAAGTCGCGCGGATAGAAGGACCAGTCGCCGTATCGAGCGGCCTGCCGAGATGCTCGTGGCGCAACTCGTCCATGAACTTGTCCCACATTGGCGGCCCGCCTTTCTCCAGAAGCTCGGCGCGGATCGAGAGTTCCTCGCTGACCGGCAGCCAGACACGGCCCCAGGCGCCGAGATGGGCCAGGATCGGCACCAGTGTGATCGCCATCTCGGTCAGGCTGTAGATCGCCTTCTGCTTGTGGCTGGGGTCGTCTGCCTTGGTCAGCATGCCCAGCCCCATCAGCCGCTTCAACCGGTCGGCAAGGATGTTGGAGGCAATGCCTTCCATCGATCCATTGAGCAGTTCGCGAAAGTGCCGCCTGCCACCGAAGATCATGTCGCGGAGGATGATCAGGCTCCAGCGGTCGCCGAAAACTTCGAGCGACAGGTTGATCGGGCATCCGGACCGGCGATCCATGCTCATGAGATTTTCTCCAAAAACCGGTTGCATTATCTTATCAGTTTTACTATTGTGCAACCGATTGCAAAATGCAATCAGTTTTGCAAAACGGGAGACTGCGCCATGACGACGATCGAACGTCCCCAGATCATATCCGAAGCCTTTGGCGATCGGGCAAACCCGCCGCTGTTGCTGATCATGGGAGCGATGGCTTCGATGCTCTGGTGGCCGGAGGCGCTGTGCCGGAAACTGGCCGATGCCGGCCTGTTTGTCATCCGCTACGACAATCGCGACACCGGCCGCTCGACCAAATATCCGCCGGGCGAGCCGCCCTACACATTCGACGACATGGCCGACGATGCGATGCGTGTGCTCGACGACCACGGCGTCGGCAAGGCGCATGTCGTCGGCATGTCGATGGGCGGCATGATCGCGCAGCTTGTGGCGCTGAAACACCCGTCCCGCGTCGCTTCGCTGACCGTCATCAGCAGCTCACCCGTGGGGATCGACACCTCGCATCTGCCGCAGACGAGCGATGCCTATATCAAGCATTCGGCTGAGGGCGCGAAAGTCGATTGGTCGGATCGTGGCCAGGTGATCGATTTCGTGGTCAAGGACGCGCAGGCGATCGCCAGCACCGCGCACCCATTCGATGAGGCTCGGATGCGAGCTTTTGTCGAGCAGGATTACGACCGCTCCGGTGGCCTGCTGAGCGCGACCAATCACTTCATGCTTAGGGGTGGCGATGCGTGGAAGGGTCGGCTGCGCGAGATGACGGCGCCACTGCTGGTCATCCATGGCATGGCGGACCCGATCTTTCCGGTCGAGCACGGCGAGGCGCTGGCCGAGGCTGTCGCCGGTGCGAAAATTCTTCGGATCGCAGGCGGCGGCCACGAGCTGCATCCGGACGACTGGACGATGATATCTTCCGCCATCGTCGGCCACACCCAAGCCGGTTGAGGCGCGCCCCGCGCGGGTCTTGACGAGCAAGGTCTGTGGCAATAGTTAAGTAAATGCTTCAGTGATTAATCCTGGCAATCAGTACGGCACCGGCCACCGACGCATCCCGAAACAGACGAGCAAGAAATGTCCCTGACGCTTCATTTCCATCCGCTGGCCTCCTTCTGCTGGAAGCCGTTGATCGCGCTGTATGAGAACGGCATACCGTTCACGCCTGTCATCGTCGATCTCGGCGATCCCGAGTCGCGGGCGGCCTTCCTGAAGATTTCGCCGACCGGCAAGATGCCGGCTTTGCGCGACCATGCGCGCGACCGCACGGTGCTGGAATCGACCATCGTCGTCGAATACCTCGCCGCGCACCATCCGGGGCTGGTCGACCTCGTTCCCGCCGACGTCGACCTCGCGCTGGCAGTCCGGCAGGCTGATCGTTTCTATGATTTCTATGTGCAGGAGCCGATGCAGAAGATCGTCGGCGACCGGTTGCGGCCGCAGGACAAGACCGATCCGTTCGGCGTCGAGCAGGCCCGCGCCCAGCTGCGCAATTCCTACGCCATCATCGAACAGGACATGCGGACAAAGACCTGGGCGATGGGTGACGCGTTCACCATGGCCGATTGCGCGGCGTCTCCCGCGCTGTTCTACGCCAACAAGGTCGAGCCGTTCAGCAACGAGTATGCTGCCGTAAAGCGATACCATGACCGCCTGGTGCAGCGCCCTGCTTTCGCCCGCGTGATCGAGGAAGCGCAACCCTACTTCAAGTTCTTCCCCTACAACAACGGCTGATCGCGATGCTGCACGATCCTGCCCAGATCGATCTGATGTTCCAGGCGCTCGCCGATCCGGCGCGGCGACAGATGGTCGACCGGCTGTCGCGCGGCCCCGCTTCGGTCAGCCAGCTGGCCGAGCCGCTGGCGATGTCGCTGTCGGCCGTCGTTCAGCATCTGAACCTGCTGGAGGCCAGTGGCCTCGTGCGCACACAGAAGCTCGGCCGGGTACGCACCTGCCAGATCGAACCCAAGGCACTGAGAGCGGCCGAACACTGGATCAATGAGCGGCGTCTCGCCTGGGAGCGCCGGCTGGATCGGCTCGGCGATTTTCTGGCCGAGACCGGCGATGACACCGAAGGAAACTGAGGAGCCCATCATGACAAAACGTTCCGTCGTCCATTCCACTTTCGTCATTGAACGCAGCTACCCTGCGTCGCCCGCAAAAGTCTATTTCGCGTTGAGCAATCCGGCGGCAAAGCGGCGCTGGTTCGCGGACCCCGACAATCCGATACCCGGCCGGTACGACATGGACTTTCGTGTCGGCGGCAAGGAGGTCAATGCTGGCGGACCCAAGGACGGGCCGATCTACGTCTACACTGCCACCTACCAGGACATCGTGCCGGATCAGCGCATCGTCTACAGCTACGACATGCTGTTTGGCGAAACCCGCATTTCGGTTTCGCTGGCAACTGTCGAACTTCTTGCCGAGGGCACGGGCACGCGGCTGGTGCTGACCGAGCAAGGCGCCTTTCTCGACGGCCATGATAATTCAGCCACACGCGAACACGGAACGGGCGAGCTGCTCGACGCGCTCGGCGCATTCTTGCGGAAGGAGGGCTGATCTGCGCCGCAGGTGTTGTCCTGGCCCAACGGGTCAGGCTTCCCAGAACTGATCGAGCCAGATGTTGAGTTTGAGAAAGCCGGCAATGCTCACCGTGTAGACGCGCCTGGTGCCTTCGGCCTTGGCGTTGACCAGCCCGGCATCGAGCAGCACTTTCAAATGTTGCGAAACGGCTGGGCGCGATACGGGCAAACCCGCGGCCAATTCGTTGACGGTTTTCGGGCCGCGGCGAAGTTCTTCCAGAAGATGGCGCCGGTTGGGATCGGCAATCGCCATGAAGGCGTCGGAAAAGATCATGCTGTATTTGTGAGGCAAAGCCTTTCGAATCTCAACCGTCTGCTTCTGCTTTTCTTCTGGGATCAAGTCGCAATGCTTCCGGCGTCACCGAACGGTCGGCCGGCTGCGTCTTGAAGGCGTCACGGTCGCCGATCGGTACCGGAGCACGGCGGCTGATGCGCAGCAGTGTATAGCCCGCCAGGCAAAGATGCGCGAAGGCAGTCGCCAGGAACAGGCCCTCGGGGCGCATCCAGCCCATCAGGGCGGCTGCCAGCAGGGGTCCGATCATCGTGCCGAAGCCGTAAAGCAGCAACAGGCCACCCGACACCTTGACGAAATCCTCGGAGCGGGCGTGGTCGTTGGCATGCGCCACAGCGATCGAATAGAGCGTATAGGCGAAGGCACCATAGGCGGCAGTGCAGACGATGACGAAGACACTGGAGCGTGGCTCGAACAGGAAGATCGCAATGGCGAACAGAGCCGCGCCGAAGGCAGCACCCGCCAGAACGAAGCGCCGGTCGGTCTTGTCCGAGAGACGCCCGGCAGGAAGCTGCATGGCTGCACCGGCAACCACCACCAGGCTCATCATCAGCGCGATCTCGGCCGTGGAGATGCCGATGCGGGCGCCATAGACCGCGCCAAGCGTGCCCCAGGCGCCGTTGGCGATGCCGATCAACAGGCAAGCGACAGCCGACACCGGCGAATTGGCATAAAGGCCTTTGACGTCGAGCGAGACATCCTGCAGCGGCTTGGGGTGTGAAGCGGTCGAGACCGCGGTCGGAATGAGCGACAGGCAAAACAGGATGCCGGTGATCATGAACAGCGATGCCGACTTCACATCGCCGCCGGCGACGATCATCTGTCCGCCCATGATCGAGGCATAGGTGACCATCATGTAGAGGCCAAAGACGGTGCCGCGGTTCTCGTTGGTGGCCTTCTCGTTCAGCCAGCTTTCGATGACCATGAAGGCGCCGGCCATGGTGAAGCCGGTGAAGGCGCGCAGCAGGATCCAGACATACTCGTCGATGATCAGCCCGGTGAGCAGCGCCACGATGGCGCCCGACGCGGCAAAGGCGCCGAAGGCACGCACATGCCCGGCGCGGCGCACGATGCGCGGTGCAAAGAAACAGCCGGTGACGAAGCCGCCGGCCCAGGCCGTGCCCATCAGGCCGAGCGATGCGGTCGAGAAGCCTTCCAGCTGACCGCGCAGGGGCAACAGCAGCCCGTGCAATCCAGACGCCGCGAGCAGGAAGGCGGTGCCGCGAAGCAGCGAGAGGATCGGTCGGTAGGTTGCGAACATTGTTTGATCCGGCTCGGGTTGGCGGGGCGCTGGGTCTGAAGACAGTCGCATTCGGGCTTTTCGGCGGCGAGTCTTGCGCCCGTGTCTATCCGCGCCGGAACAGCGCCTCGGCGGCCGATTTGGTGCTGTCCTTGGCCCTGAGCTCGTTCTCC
The DNA here is from genome assembly GCF_056781655.1 of Mesorhizobium bavaricum. Lineage (NCBI taxonomy): Bacteria > Pseudomonadati > Pseudomonadota > Alphaproteobacteria > Hyphomicrobiales > Phyllobacteriaceae > Mesorhizobium > Mesorhizobium bavaricum. Next base: position 1,684,642 of record NZ_CM165566.1, read on the forward strand.
AGGCGGGTGATCTCATCGCGCAGGATGCCGATCCGCTCGGTCAACTCACCGACCGAAAGCAGCGACAGGTCCTGCCCGATCTCGTGCGGGCGCGCTTTCTTCTTGGGTTCGTCGTCGAAGATCGCCATCGTCGCTCTTCCCAGATTGGCCATTTGCCTGATTTGGCAATCAGCATACATAGGGCAGGGGCGTCGATGCAAACAGCCGATCGGACAACGGCGAGGAAATCTCATGGCGATCGGACAGAAAATTCCGGCAAGAATGACGGCCATCGCGATCTCGGAGCCGGGTGGCCCCCGGGTGCTGAAACCCGAAACGCGTGACGTGCCGCAGCCCGGCCCCGGCGAGATCCTGATCAAGGTGCATGCCGCTGGCGTCAACCGGCCCGATATCCAGCAGCGCAAGGGCGCCTATCCGCCGCCGCCCGGCGCATCCGACCTGCCGGGCCTCGAGGCGTCCGGCGAAGTGGCCGCGCTTGGCGATGACATATCGCGCTGGCGCGTCGGCGACCGCGTCTGTGCGCTGACGCCCGGCGGCGGCTATGCCGAATATGTCAAGGTCCACGCCGGCAGCGTGCTGCCACTGCCGGCCGGCTTTACCCACACCGAAGCCGCGGCTGTGCCGGAAAACTATTTTACCGTCTGGCACAATGTGTTCGAGCGCGGCGGCCTGAAGAGCGGAGAGACGCTGCTCGTCCATGGCGGCTCGTCCGGCATCGGCACCACGGCGATCCAGCTTGCCTCGGCTTTCGGCGCCTATGTCATCACCACCGCCGGCAGCAAGGAGAAATGCGACGCCTGCCTGAAGCTTGGCGCCGACCGGGCGATCAACTATCGCGAGGAGGATTTTGTCGCCGCGGTGAAAGAGGCAACGAGCGGCAAGGGCGCCAATGTCATTCTCGACATGGTCGGCGGCGACTATGTGGCGCGCAACTACGAGGCCGCCGCCGGGGAGGGTCGCATTGTCCAGATTGCCGTGCAGGCCGGCGCCGTGGCGAGCGCCGACTTCTCGAAGATCATGGTCAAGCGGCTGACCCACACGGGCTCGACGCTGCGGCCGCGCACCGTCGAATTCAAGGCGGCGATCGCGGCAGCGCTGGAGGCGCAGGTGTGGCCGTTGCTCGGCACCCGCAAGGTCGCTCCCGTCATGGACATGATCTTCCCGCTCACCGAGGCCTGGCGGGCGCATGAGCGCATGGAGGACGGCGAGCACATCGGCAAGATCGTGCTCGACGTCGGCTAGGACGCATCGAGATACAGGTGATTGATGCTGCAAATGGCGGCTTCCTGCGCTTCCTGAATCTCGACACGTCCCCGGCGTGCGTCTCGCTGCCCACAAGATGAACAGAGGCTTAATGGTGCAATGCAGCATTTGCATCATTGCTATGCAAAATCAGCCGTTCAAGTCCCGCTCGATGATGACTATTTGAGCATCACCGAAACGAACAACCCATTTGGAGGACTACCATGAACCCGATCCGTGCTTTCCGTAACTGGCGCATGTACACCGAGACTGTGCGCGAACTGAACCGCCTCAACGCACGCCAGCTCAGCGATCTCGGCATCAACCGCGCCGACATCGAGAAGATTGCCCGCAAGACCATCTGACGTCGGGCAGGGTCCGCTCTGAGACGCGGACCCTGCTATAGAAGCCAGAGCCGCATCAGACGGGCTATCCGTCGCGGTTCCGAACCCGCTGGACCCAGTCCGGCGGGTTTTGTCGTTTTGGAGACCGGATGGCGAGGCGGGATCGACCGCGGCCTCAGCCTGTACGGGTTCGGGCAGGGCTGCCCGCCGCTCGATGTTGCGTTGGCCAACGCTGCAGACCGGCCTTTTCGATCTGACGCCGACTGAAGCGCGCCTGTTCCGGTAGCCGTGGGTTGCACGGTTTCCGGCCGATGACATCCAAAAACATTGCGAAGCGGCGACAGAGCGGTTATACAAGCCGCGAATTTCCCATTTTGGTGGCTCTAAACCACCGCCCGCGCGGGAACGCGGGCGAACGAGAAGGATTTTTTGCAATGGCCAATACGCTGCTGATGCCCAAGGCGACCGCCGTCTGGCTGGTCGACAACACCGCGCTTTCTTTCGAGCAGATTGCGCAGTTCTGCGGGCTGCATCCGCTCGAGGTCAAGGCTATCGCCGACGGCGAATCGGCGCAAGGCATCAAGGGCATGGATCCGATCATGACCGGCCAGCTGAGCCGCGACGAGATCGCGCGCGCCGAGAAGGATCCGAACCAGCGCCTGAAGCTTTCGGACCCCAAGGTGCGGGTGCCGGAATCCAAGCGCAAGGGTCCGCGCTACACGCCGCTGTCGAAGCGCCAGGATAGGCCGAATGCCATTCTGTGGCTGGTGCGCAACCATCCCGAACTGAAGGACGCGCAGATCTCGCGCCTCGTCGGCACCACCAAGTCGACGATCGAGCAGATCCGCGAGCGCAAGCACTGGAACTCGGCCAACCTGCAGCCGATGGACCCGGTGACGCTGGGCCTCGCTTCGCAGATCGACCTCGACATGGAAGTCAACCGCGCTTCGCGTGGTCGCGAACAGGCGCAGCCGGTCGGCGACACGCTATTGCCGGCGGCCTTGACCGAGCGGCTGGTGCCGGCTCCGGAGAAGCCGAAGGACGAGGATGCCGAACTCGACGCCAACGCCGTCTTCGCCAAGCTCTCGGCCTTGAAGTCGAAGAACACGGACAACGAAGACGAGTAAGGTCTCCGACTGCCCAAGAAAAGAGCCCGCTTCGAGCGGGCTTTTTTGTGCGATCCGGCAATCTCAGAGCGGTTCGTCGTTTCACGGAAACGCAGAACCGCTCTATCGTTTTGTTTTGACGCAATTCCCAAAGGCAAAGCGCTACGCGCTATTCCCGGGAAAACCGTTCCACACTTTTCCTGGAATTGCTCTAGGTTCGCGCCGATCGGTCCGGTGCCATGCCGTAATCCTCGCTGCGCTCCACCGCGCGGTAGAAGTCGGCAAGCTGCTTGCCGCGCTCCGGCTTGAAGATGCGGCCGGCGATGATCACCGAGGCGATGCGATCGATGCGGAAGGCCCGAAAATCATCGCGCATCTCGCACCAGGCGACCAGCGTCCACACCTTGCCCCAGAACCACAGGCCGAGCGGACGGACATCCCGGGCGGTGCCGCGGCCGGCCTCGTCGCAATAGTCGATGGTCAGCACCTGGCGCTTTTCGACCGCACGTTCGATCAGGTCGATCGCCTCACGGGCGGTGTCGCTGACCACCCACATCGGCGTGTGGATCTCGGTGCGGGCGATGCGGTCCTTCTCGGCATCCGGTAGCACCGCACCGATCTTGATCAGCGCCTCGTCGGCGGCGCGCGCCATTGCGGCGCCGCCAAAGGCGCGCACCATGCGGGCGCCGGCAACCAACGCGACGATCTCGTCACGCGTGAACATCAGCGGCGGAAGGTCGAACCCCTCTCTCATCATGTAGCCAACGCCGGCCTCGCCGTCGATCGGCACTCCGGTCGACTGCAGGTCGGCGATATCGCGGTAGATGGTTCGCTCGGAAACCTCGAGCCACGTGCCGAGCTTCTGGGCGGTGACCAGACGGCCACCGCGCAGATGTTGCACGATCTGGAAGAGCCTGTCAGCGCGGCGCATCGTATGGTCCCTCGGCGTTTATGGTTTCAGCCCTTCGCGCTTGCGCTGCGCGGCGACGAACGCCGCGCCGAAGGACAGTTTTCTGGTGGTCGGCGTCTTCGCATCGAGCACGCGCCAGAACGGTGCGATATCGCTCAGTGTCATGCCGCGTTCGAGATCTTCGTTGGCTGCCTCGGCGACGGTGCGCAGATGATAGCCGATGGTGATTGGGCATGTCACTTCGGCGCCATGCTCGATGGCAAGTGCCGTCCGCAGCGCACGGACATCCATCTCGACGCCTTCCGGAATTGAGCGGATGAAATCATCGACCTGGCGCGCGGTCGGCACCAGCATCGGCTGGCCTTCGATGACATCGGCCATCGTGCGCGGCGTCGGTTTCACGCCGTTGATACCTTGTGTGTTCAATCTGTCGTTCCAGCTTTTCATCGATCGTCCTCTCGACCGCCGATGCACAGCATCTCGATTTCGCACCATTGCACGTACCTCCTGACAGCATACTGTCAGGAGGCTTCAGCATACTCCTTGGCGAACAGCGTCCGCATCTGCGCGACATCGCTGCCTCTTTCGGGATAGAGCGTCTTCAGAAAGGCGAGCGCGAATGTGCCGGGCGCCGAGCCTGGCGCGGATACGACTTTGCCGTCGGCGACGGCATACGGCACGTCCTGATAGTTGTCGTCGCCGGCATAGCCGGCTTCATGACTGTTGATCCAGTCGCGGCCGTTGCTGGTGTGCATGGCCGTCTCAAACAAGCCGGCCCGGGCCAGCGCCAGCGTGCCGGCACAGATACCGCCGACGACGCCGCCGCGCGACGCTACGGCGGTGAGCAGTTCCGCCGTATCCGGTGGCGCCTCGCCCGCCCACTGGTCGGAACCGATGACGGCGATGGCATCGAGATCGGCATTGTCACCAATTTCGGCCGAGCGATCGGGCGTCAGCCGAAACCCGCTGATCCCGGTCACCGGCTTGCCATCTGATGTCAGCGATACGGTGCGGGCGCCGAACCATTCGACCGCCGATGCCGCCAGCAGGCCATATTCCCAGTCGGCAAAGCCTTCGATGAAAAGAAAGCCGATTGTCTTCTGTTCGGGCATGAGCTCGCTCCATCCCTCGCGCGCCGGACCACTTATCTGGGCGTTGGGGCGCCCACATCCAACCGCTGTGTCGAAAAATTCGTCTCAATTGCCGCGATGGCGACGTTCCGAATACATGTCCGGCCAGCCGATATCCTTGCGAAGGTCCGCTGGCAGCGAGTTCATGAACCGCTGGGTGCGGATTTCGTTGCGCATCGTCCGGATCTTGCCGACATAGTGCTGCATGCCGCGCAGAATGGTAAAACCGTTCATGGCTAGTCTCCTCTCTCTGAATGGAGACACTATCGCATACCCCTCCTGACAGCAGTCTGTCAGGAGGATGGCAGGGCGCGGACGATAGTTGCGACTGGGTGCCTATGCCGAGGAAAGGCACCGTTTTCGCTGCATCGGACGGCGGCCCGCAACAGGCTCGGCGGCTGAGATTGTTCACAGCAAGGATACTGTCGAGGTTCCACTGTTTAATCTCTGGCGACGGACTGTCCGGATACGCGGCCTTCAGTGACGTGGCCACAGTTCTGATATGGAAGGAGAAAATTCTTCCCCCAAAAACAGGGAGACGACCATGAGCCTGCAACTGACAGGAATCCATCATCTGACCGCCATCACCGCCAATGCGCCTGGAAATCTTCATTTCTATACGAAGGTGCTGGGCTTGCGGCTGGTCAAGAAGACAGTAAACCAGGACGATACCTCGGCCTACCACCTCTTCTATGCCGACGGCGAAGCGACACCGGGCAGCGACCTCACCTTCTTCGATTGGCCGGTTGGCCGTGAGCGGCGCGGCACGCACAGCATCGTGCGGACCAGCCTCCGGGTCGGCAGCCAGGAAAGCCTTGCCTGGTGGAAGCAGCACCTGACCGGCGAAAACATCGTGACGAGTGAGATCGCCGACGTTGGCGGCTACCCCTGCCTGGATTTCGAGGATCCCGAGGGCCAGCGCCTGCGTCTCGTCAGCGATGGCGGCAAGGGCGATAGCCATCCCTGGGCGCAAAGCCCGGTGCCGGCCGAGCACCAGATCCGCGGGCTCGGGCCGATCGTCATCAGCGTTCCCGACATCACCAACACCGAGGCGGTGGTGACGCAGGTAATGAACATGCGCAAGGCTCGCGACCATGCCTCGCCAGAGGGCCAGGTTCACGTCTTCGAAATGGGCGAGGGCGGCCCGGCGGCGGAGTTGCATGTCCTGGTGCAGCCGGGTCTGGCGCCGGCACGGCAAGGCGCCGGTGCGGTCCATCACGTCGCCTTCAGGGCGCCGGACCAGGAGACGCTGCATCAATGGACGGCGCGGCTGGCCGAATTCCGTCTGCCGTCGAGCGGCGAGGTCGAGCGCTACTATTTCCGCTCGCTCTATTTCCGCGAGCCGAACGGCATCCTGTTCGAGATCGCCACGGACGGGCCGGGGTTCACCACCGACGAGCCGCTGGAAACGCTGGGTGAAAAGTTGGCCCTGCCGCCGTTCCTCGAACCGAAGCGTGCCTCGATCGAGGCTGGCCTCAAGCCGCTGAAGTAGATTGCCCCGGTCAAGGGTGGGTGCCGCGTACCCGGTTCGGGATCGCGGCGTCCATTCTCTCCCGGGAATGAACGAGGCGCTTTGACAGCCGGCCGCGTTGCTGTTCAAAGGCGGCATGTCGAAACTTCTCGCGCTCGTCATTGTTGGCATCATGGTCATCCAGCTGATCAAGCCGCTCGGCTGGCCGGGGCTGAAGCGGCGCAGCGATTTCTGGAAGCTGGCGCTGCTGGCGATGGCGGCAATTTCCATAACGGCCGTGCTCGGACATTGGACATAGCCCGCACTGAGCAAGGCCGCCGCCAGTCGTTCAGCTGGCAAGCACCGGGCCGACGAGATGCTCGGCCCAGGCCCGGTAGCCGGCTTCCGAAGCGTGAAATCCGTCGGAGGCAAAACCCTCTTCAGGATTCGTGATCGGCAGGCGCGGTGCCGGCACCGCGCCGCGCTCCAGGCAAAGGCGCTCGCCCATCCGGTTCATTGCGGCGGCGCGGATCTCGAGGATCTTGCCGAGCAGTGGCGGCATCGCCGGCGCCCGCGTGAACTCCAGCACCGGCGACCACACCACGCGTGCCTCCGGCCATTTGGCGCGCAGCGCGTAGAGCAGGCCGCCGAACTCCTTCTTGAAGCGCGGCACCGAGTGAAAATTCTTGGTGTCGTTGGTGCCGATGGCGAGCACGATATGCGTCCACGGATCCGCCGACAGATTGGGCAGGACGTGGTCGCGGATCTGGCCCGAGGTCGCCGAATTGAAGCCGGCGGCCCGCCAGCGCACGGCGCGGCTTGTACTCTGCGCAATCAGCACGGCGAGTTGCGCGGCAAGTCCGTTTTCCGAATTGCCGATGCCGACTGAGGCGGCCGAAGAATCCCCCAGCACCAGAAGCGAGATTGGCGGCGCCTTGCCGGCGAGATCGTGCATGACCGGCCCCTGCGCCGGAAGCATGCGCGTGGTGCGGCGGCGCACGCCGAGGCCTTGCCAGACATAGACCGGGTAAGCGAGCCAGGTGAGGAGGGCGAGAAGGCGCTGCATGCGCATCCTTTAGCGCATGTTGCGCCTGACGTGAACGACCGGCGGATGCCTGTCGCGTGCCCTAATCATGACAGGTCTCCTGTGTTCCAGACCTGTCGCCATATTCATCATGCAGCCGTACCCAATCCATCAGGCCGTGGTAGGGGCCGGCTTCGTTGCGGCCCTTCGGCGTCATGTCGAGATAATCATACGTGCCGATCAACGCCTCGCCGCCACGGGCGCGCGACATGAAGGTGAGGAAGATGTCGCCGGTCCCGTCCCGGTAGAAAACACTGGTGCCGGGAAGTTCCTTCGACGTCCGGGGACGGGTCTCGAAATTGTAGGTGGTATCGCCGGCGGCGATCTGCTTGTCGGTGAAGGAGACCTGCATGTCGAAGTTGAAATCCGAGGCATAGGACGACACCCAGTCGAACTTCCAGCGCATGCGCTGCTTGTAGGGCAGCAGTTCGGCCAGCGGCGCCCGCGAGACCACGACCAGCGACACGTCGTGATGCCTGAGATGCTGGTCGGCGCCGTCAATATGGTCGGCAAGGAACGAGCAGCCCTCGCAATGATGATTGCACCCCGGCCCGAACATGAAGTGGTAGACGATCAACTGGCTGTTTCCGGCAAACAGGTCGGCCAGTCTTTTCGGCCCTTGCCCGGTCTCGAAGACATAGTCTTTCCTGATTTTCAGCCAGGGCAGTTCACGCCGTTCAGCCGAAATGCGCTCGCGAAGCCGCGTCAGCTCCTTCTCGCGGGCCAGATGTGCCTTGTGCGCCTGGAACCAGTCTTCGCGCGAAACGACCTTGTTGCGATGCATGAACCTCTCCCTGTCTGTCATCCCAAGGACGTTCGGGATGGGCGAAAGCCGACATCGCCGGTGTTGTTCGAGCATGATCTTCTCCGAAAACCGGATTCCACTTTTCGGGATCATGCTTCAGCGCCGGAGAGGAAATAAGGACGGAGAAGCCCATCCCAAGCCCAGGTACGCCACAAACAAAAAACCCGGGCGCAGCGGCCCGGGCTTGAAGGAAGAGGGAAAGCCCTGTCAGGCGGCCTGTTCCAGGCTCGCCTTCCATTTTCCGAGTGCCGCCAGATGGTTCATATGGGCGCGGTGGGTGAAGGCGGCCTGACCGGCGGCGACGTTCGACGCCTTGCCACTCCATGCTTTCTGCGGGGCGGCCTGCAGCGCGCGGCCATAGGAAAAGGTCAGCTTCCACGGATGCGGCCCGATCGCGTTGATGGCGTTGAGGTTGGCGGTCGCTTCCTCGTCCTCCTGGCCACCAGAGAGGAAGGCGATGCCCGGTACCGCCGCCGGCACGGTCTCGCGGAACAGTTTTATGGTCTTTTCCGCGACTTCTTCCGGCCTGCTCACCTTGCCCGACTTCTTGCCTGCCAGCACCATGTTGGGCTTCAGGATCGTGCCCTCGAGCACGACACGCGCCGCATGGAGCTCGTCATAGAGCTTGATCAGCGTCGCCTTCGAGATCTCATAGCAGGTGTCGATGTCATGGGCGCCGTCCATCAGCACTTCCGGCTCGACGATAGGCACGATGCCGGCCTCCTGGCAAAGCGCCGCATAGCGGGCGAGCGCATGGGCGTTCGAGCTGATCGAATTGGCCGAAGGCACGCCCTTGCCGCTGTCGATGTCGATCACCGCGCGCCATTTGGCGAAGCGGGCGCCGAGCCTGTGGTAGTCGGCAAGGCGTTCGCGCAGGCCGTCAAGCCCTTCGGTGACGGTGTCTCCGGGGAAGCCGGCCAGCGGCTTGGCGCCGGCGTCGACCTTGATGCCGGGGATGGCGCCGGACGCCTTGATGATGTCGACCAGCGGCGTGCCGTCGGCGGCCTTCTGGCGGATCGTCTCGTCGTAGAGAATGACGCCGGAAATGTACCGGGTCATCGCCTCCCTGGCGCGGAACATCATCTCGCGGTAGTCGCGGCGGCTGTCGGCGGTCGATTCGACGCCGATGACGTCAAAACGCTTCTTGATGGTGCCGGAACTTTCGTCGGCGGCCAGCAGGCCCTTGCCATCAGCCACGATCGCGGCGGCAATGTCTTCGAGACGTTCGCTCATTCTGCTTCTCCTGAAACGGTTGTTTCCGCGCTTAACGGAAGTCTACCGCCAAAGGAATGGCATCGGAAAGCTCGAATCGATTGAAAGTCTTGAGAGCCCCCGTCGGCTCTCCTTGTGTTGATCGGGTTGTTCGTTTCAGCCGCATTCGCTGCAGCCAGGCGTTTCCGCCTGGCTGCAGTTGCTTCAGCGCTTCAGCACATCGACGCCGGGCAGCGGCTTGCCCTCCATCCACTCCAGGAAAGCGCCGCCAGCGGTCGAGACATAGGTGAAGTCGTCAGCGACGCCGGCATGGTTGAGCGCCGCCACCGTATCGCCGCCGCCGGCAACCGAGACCAGCTTGCCGGCCTTGGTGCGCGCCGCCGCGTGCTTCGCCGCCGCCACCGTCGCATGGTCGAAGGGCGCGATCTCGAAGGCGCCGAGCGGACCGTTCCAGACCAGAGTCGCGGCGCGGTCGATCCATTCCCCAATGGTCTTCACCGTTTTGGCGCCGACATCGAGGATCATGCCGTCGGCCGGCACATCCGAGATGGCGACGGTTTCGCAGGCGGCACCCGCCTTGAATTCCTTCGCGACGACGCCGTCGACCGGCAGGATGATGGCGCAGCCGGCCTCGGCCGCCTCGATCATGATCTGCTTGGCAGTGTTGGCGAGGTCATGCTCGCACAGCGACTTTCCGACATCGGTGCCGCGCGCGGCGAGAAAGGTGTTGGCCATGCCGCCGCCGATGACCAGTGCGTCGACCTTCTTCACCAGGTTCATCAGCAGATCGATCTTGGTCGAGACCTTGGCGCCGCCGACAATGGCGACGACCGGACGGACCGGATTTCCCAGACCCTTCTCCAGCGCTTCGAGCTCCGCCTGCATGGCGCGGCCGGCGAAGGCCGGCAACAGACGCGCCAGCCCTTCCGTGGAGGCGTGGGCGCGATGCGCCGCGGAAAACGCGTCGTTGACGAAGATGTCGCCACCGGCGGCAAGCCTTTCGGTGAAGGCCGGATCGTTCTTTTCCTCGGCCTTGTAGAAGCGGGTGTTTTCGAGCAGAAGCACATCCCCCTTGTCCATGGCGGCGATGGCGCTTCCCGCCGTGTCACCGACGCAATCGCTGGCGAAGCCGACGGGGCGGCCGAGCACCTCAGCCGTCGCCCTGGCAATCGGCTCCAGCGAGAATTCGGACGAGGGACCATCCTTGGGGCGGCCGAAATGGGCGAGCAGGATGACCTTGGCTCCCTTGCCGGAGAGCTCGGCGATGGTTGGGGCGATGCGTTCGATGCGGGTGGCGTCGGTGACCTTGCCGTCGGCGACGGGGACGTTGAGGTCGACGCGCACGAGCACGCGCTTGCCGCTGATGTTGCCGATGTCGTCGAGGGTCTTGAAGGCGGCCATGCGGATTCCTTTCGCGAAAAATCGCCGGGACCATACCCCGCGCCAACGATGATGCAAGGCTTAGGCCGCGGCGGAAGCGAAATTTTGAAGTCCGTGCCAAGGCTGGGCCGGCAGGCGGACATGAGGCAGCGCGAACGATCGCTGTGTCAGCTCTCGGGCGTCGCCTTTTCCGCCGCCGGCTCCGGCGCCGGTTTGTCGTCCGCCCGCGTCTCTGCCAGTTGCGTTTCAGTCGGCTTGCGCCAGTTGCGGATAAAGGCAGAGAGACGGTCGCCGATCTCGCCGGCGCTCAGGAAAACCGGCACCCGCGCCACCGGCGCGGTCGGCTCGAAGGAAAGGCCGAGGCCTGTGATCTTGCCCTTGTCGTCGACGTCGCGGACGATCAACTCGATCGAGCCGAGCAGCACGCGGTCGGCATATTCGGCATGGCCGCCGAGCCGCGTCGTGACCAATGCGCCGACGGTGAGCTTTTGTTCCGCTTCGGTCAGGCCCGGCGCATAGGCCGCCTCCAGTTCGGCGGCGGAACGTGCCGGGTCGACGGCGAAAGCACCGAAGAAATCGGCATCCTCGGGGTCGACCACCGCGCGGCTGGCGAACAACTTGTCGAGCAGGCGTGGATAGCGGTCCGGCACGAAGATGTAGACCTGGTCGCCGGCGGCGAGCCGGCCCATGTCCTGGAAGCGCATCGAGCGGCCGTCGCGCAATACCAGCGAGGGCCGTGCCCAGCGCGGGATGCGCTCGCCGCGCGCCACCGGACTGCCGTGTGCGACGCGATAGGCAAGAAGCTCGTGATGGGCGGAGCCCGGCAATTCCAGCTCGACCTTGTCCAGCGGGCCAAGGCGGGCCGGCACGATCAGGCCCAGGCGGCGCGCCAGCGGCCCGACCGTCCAGCCCTGGATGACCAGTGACACCAGCACGATGATGAAGGCGGTGTTGAAGATGACACGGCCGTTTTCCAACCCGCCGAGCAGCGGGGTGATGGCGAGCAGGATCGACACCGCGCCACGCAGGCCGACCCAGGAGACGAAGGCCACCTCGGGCCGCGGCAGGCGGAACGGGATCAGGCAGAGCCAGACGGCGACCGGCCGCGCGACAAACATCAGGAACAGGCCGAGCGCTACAGCCGGTACCATGATCGCCGGAAACTGCGACGGCGTCGCGAACAGGCCGAGGATCAGGAACATGATGATCTGCGCCAGCCACGACATACCGTCCTGAAAGCGTTTCAGGATGGTGACGGCGCGGATGTCGGAATTGCCGGCGATCAGGCCGGCGATGTACACCGCCAGGAAGCCCGAGCCGCCAATGGCACCGGCGGCGGCAAAGATCATCAGCGACAGGGTCAGCACGAAGATCGGCAGCAGGCCGTGATCGAGATTGAGCCGGTCGACGAGGCGCACGATGGCGAGGCCGCCGAGCACGCCGACGACGGCGCCGAGGCCCATATTGACAAGGAAACCGAGGAACAGGCTGGCGACCAGCACATGGGCCTCGGGGTTGACGTGGGCGGCGATGATCTCGACCAGCGTGATGGTCAGGAAGATGGCGATCGGATCGTTGGTGCCGGATTCCACCTCGAGGGTGGAGCGCACCCGTTCGCGCAGATTGATCTCGCCGGCGCGCAGCAGGAAGAACACCGCCGCGGCATCGGTGGAGGCGACGGCGGCGCCGAGCAGGAAGGATTCCAGCCAGGTGAGGTCGAGCAGATAGTGGGCGGCGGTGCCGAACAGGCCTGTGGTGAGAAGCACGCCGAAGGTCGCCAGCGACAGGGCCGGGCCTGCCGCCTGCCGCAAGGCGTTGAGCGGCGTACCGAAACCGGAATCGAACAGGATAACGGCCAGCGCCAGTGAGCCGGCAAAATAGGCGATCCGGGCGTTGTCGAACTGGATGCCGAGACCGTCTGTTCCGGTGGCCAATCCGATGCAGAGGAACAGAAGCAGAAGCGGGGCGCCGAAGCGGAAGGCGATCAGGCTCGAAAACGCGGCGGCGACAACAAGCGCTGTGCCGACCAGCGTGACGAGATAGATCGCATGCTCCATCGTGAAATCAGCCCCTCAAATTCACCTGTCTCCTGGTTTACGGCAGAGTGGGGCGAAGACGTGACCAGTGCAAGGCGGCAGGGTGGCTTTTTGCCCTATGCCGCTGATTTTCGGGCGCTTTGGCGCTCAGGACACAATTTGAGAAGGCGCACGGCGCTCTCATGAAAAACGCCCGGACAAAGCCGGGCGTTTCAGGTCTCGAAAAGAAAGCGTTGCGATCAGGCGATGGTCTTGCCGAAGGCGACGGCAGTGTCGGACATGCGGTTGGAGAAACCCCATTCGTTGTCGTACCAGGACAGCACCGAAACGAAGTTGCCGTCCATCACCTTGGTCTGGTCGAGCGCCATGATCGAGGACCGCGGATCGTGGTTGAAGTCGATCGAGACGTTCGGGTGATGCGTGACGCCGAGAATGCCCTTCAGCTTGCCGTTGGAAGCGGCGATGACCGCTTCATTGATCTCCTGGACGGTGGTTGACCGCTTGGCGATGAACTTGAAATCGACGACCGAGACATTCGGGGTCGGCACGCGGATCGAGATGCCGTCGAGCTTGCCCTTGAGGTCGGGCAACACCAGGCCGATCGCCTTGGCGGCACCGGTCGAGGTCGGGATCTGCGAAAGTGCCGCGGCGCGGGCGCGGTAGAGATCCTTGTGCATGGTGTCCAGCGTCGGCTGGTCGCCAGTGTAGGAATGGATCGTCGTCATCATGCCCTTTTCGATGCCGACCGTCTCGTGCAGCACGGCAGCCAGCGGGGCCAGGCAGTTGGTGGTGCACGACGCGTTCGAGATGACGATGTGGTCCCTGGTCAGCTTGTCGTGGTTGATGCCGTAGACGACGGTGAGGTCGGCGCCTTCGGCCGGAGCCGAGACGATGACGCGCTTGGCGCCGGCGGTCAGGTGCGCGGCGGCCTTGTCGCGGGCGGTGAAGATGCCGGTGCATTCGAGCGCGATGTCGATGCCGAGTTCCTTCCACGGCAGCTGGGTCGGGTCCTTGATCGCGGTGACCTTGAACGTTTCCTTGCCCACGGTGATCTGGTCGCCGGATACAGAGACTTCGTGCGGGAATCGGCCATGCACGCTATCGTAGCGCAAGAGATGGGCGTTGGTCTCGACCGGGCCGAGGTCGTTCACCGCGACGACGTCGATGTCCTTACGGCCGGATTCATGGATGGCGCGCAGGATGTTGCGGCCGATGCGGCCGAATCCGTTGATGGCAACTCTGACGGTCATTTTTCTCTCCCTGGGAGCTGGGGGCCAGACGATGGGTCCGCAGCTTCATAGCGGCGGAAGCGGAAAGAATCCAGCCGCAGCGACGTGGATTTAAATCGATTAGGTTGGGCCAGTCCGGCGAAATCGCCTTGCGCGGTTTCGCCGGAGCCTTTTTGTTCCATGCATGTCGCTGTCCCAAAACCGCGATACGCTTTTGGGCAACATGCATAGGCCTTTACTTGCCGTGCAGGCGGGCTTCCGCTGCCTTCGCAGCTGCATCAGCAGTGATGCCGAAATGCGGATAGAGTTGCTCGATGGTGCCGCTGGCGCCGAAGCCGGTCATGCCGATGAAGATGCCATCGGAGCCGATGAGATGATCCCAACCCTGGCGGATGCCGGCTTCGATCGCCATCTTCACCGGCGCGTTGCCGATCGTCTTCTTGCGGTAGTCGTCGCTCTGCTTGTCGAACAGTTCGAAGCAAGGCATCGATACGACGCGGGTCGGATGACCATGCTTTTCCAGCAATTCGCGGGCGGCGAGCGCGATCTCGACCTCGGAGCCGGTGGCGAAGATCGTCACCGCGGCCTCGCCGCTGGCGGCGGCCAGTTCGTAACCGCCCTGGCTGCTCAGGTTCTTGGCGACGAATTCGGTGCGCACCGTCGGCAGGTTCTGGCGGGTCAGCGCCAGCGTCGAGGGCGTCTTTTCCGACTCGAGAGCGATCTGCCAGCACTCGGCGGTTTCCACCGCATCGGCCGGACGGAAGACATTGTGGTTGGGGATGGCGCGAAGTGCCGCCATATGCTCGACCGGCTGGTGGGTCGGGCCGTCTTCGCCCAGACCAATGGAATCATGGGTCATGACGAAGATCGAGCGGATGCCCATCAGCGAGGCAAGCCGCATCGACGGGCGGGCATAGTCGGAGAAGCACATGAAGGTGCCGCCATAGGCGATGAGACCGCCATGCAGCGTCAAGCCGTTGATCGCGGCGGCCATGCCATGCTCGCGGATGCCATAGTGGACATAGCGCTGGCCGTAGTCGTCCGGCGTGATGTTCTTGGTCTGGCTGGTCTTGGTGTTGTTGGAGCCGGTCAGGTCGGCGGAGCCGCCGATGGTTTCGGGCACGGCGCCGTTGATGACTTCGAGCGCCATCTCGGACGATTTGCGGGTAGCGACCTTCGGCTTGTCGGCCGAGAGCTTCTTCTTGTAGTCGGCAATGACGGCGTCGAAGTTAGACGGCAGCTTGCCACTGAGGCGGCGCTCGAACTCAGCCTTCAGTTTCGCATCGGCCTTGCCGAGGCGGCCTTCCCAGTCGGTGCGTGCCTTGACGCCGGCCTTGCCGGCTGTGCGCCAGGCGTCGAGGATGTCGGCCGGAATCTCGAAGGGCGGCGAATCCCAGTTGAAGAACTTCCGCGCGCCGGCGATCTCCTCGGCGCCGAGCGGCGAGCCGTGCGCCTTGTTGGTGCCGGCCTTGGTCGGCGCGCCGAAACCGATGGTCGTCTTGCAGGCGATCATCGTCGGCTTGTCGGAATGACGGGCGGCTTCGATGGCATAGGCAATCGCTTCGGGATCCGTGCCGTCGATGTGGCTGGCGTTCCAGCCGGAAGCCTGGAAGCGGGCGACCTGGTCGGTGTTGTCGGCGAGCGACACTGGGCCATCGATCGAGATGTTGTTGTTGTCCCAGAAGACGATAAGCTTGTTGAGCTTGAGGTGGCCGGCAAGCGCGATGGCTTCCTGGCTGACGCCTTCCATCAGGCAGCCGTCGCCGGCCAGCACATAAGTGTAGTGATTGACCAGGTCGTTGCCGAAAGCGGCGTTCATGATGCGCTCGCCGAGGGCGAAGCCGACCGAATTGGCGAGGCCCTGGCCGAGCGGGCCGGTCGTCGTCTCGATGCCGGTGGCGTGACCATATTCAGGGTGGCCGGCGGTCTTCGAGCCTAACTGGCGGAAGTGTTTGATCTGGTCGAGGGTCATGTCCTCGTAGCCGGTCAGATGCAGCAGCGAATAGAGCAGCATCGAGCCATGGCCGGCCGACAGGATGAAGCGGTCGCGGTCGGCCCAGTGCGGGGCCTTGGGATCATATTTCAGGAAGCGCGTGAACAGCACCGTGGCGATGTCGGCGCATCCCATGGGCAGGCCGGGATGGCCGGACTGGGCTTTTTCGACAGCGTCCATGGAGAGAAAGCGGATCGCATTGGCCATCCGGTCATGTTGTTCACGCGACGTCATGGTTCCTCCAGAATTGGGGGTTTGGGGGCTTGGGATAGCCTTGAAAAGGGTGCGCGACACATAGCAGGCGCGGGGTTTTAGTCAACAAATCGGTGTGCCTTTGCCGGTCTTGTGAAGCCGGCGGCGGGCCTACATTAGCGTTAGCAGGGGACAGTCGCGAGAGCTTTGTTGACGTTGCCTTCACCCGGTGCCTAATGTTTCACGGATAACGCGTTCTGAACGCGAACGATTCGGTGATGGGCAGGGCACAGGACGAAGGCCATGACCGGGGAAGCCACACTCAAGGAAGTCATCGCGAGGCTGGGCAAGGCCATCGAGGGGCTGGAAAATGCCGTTGCCGCCAAGCTCGAGCACGAACGCGATTACTCGGAAGCCGAGGCCGAGGTGCAGCGGATGAATGCCGACCGCTCCCGGCTGGCGCAGGAACTCGACAATTCCGAAGCGCGCGCCGAAAGGCTGGAAGACGCCAACAAGGAAGTATCGCGACGGCTGGTGACCGCCATGGAAACCATCCGCGCTGTGTTGGACAGATAGGGGGCTGGACAGGTGGCACAAGTCACGGTTTCCATCGACGGCAAGCAATATCGGATGGCCTGCGACGAAGGCCAGGAAGAGCACCTGATCGATCTTGCCGAACGCTTCGACCGCTATGTCCTGCATCTGAAGGACTCCTTTGGCGAGATCGGCGACCAGCGGCTCACCGTCATGGCCGGCATCATGGTGATGGACGAACTCTCGGAACTGCAGAAGCGCGTCAAGGGAATGGAAAGCGAAGTGCTGACCTTGCGCAAGACGCGCGACGATGCGCTGACCAAGGCCGACAAGAACGACGGCGTGCTGACCAATGCGCTTGGCGCGCTGGCGCAGCGGATGGAAGACCTGACGGCGACGCTGGCGGTCAACAAGGCCTGAGGCGGCACGCAGCCTTTCTGTCCATCCCAAAGCTCGCATGCGCCAGCGTTGCCCGTCGGCAGCACAAAAATACTCGTTCTGCCGCCGACAAGAGTTTCATATTATCTCGCGGTCACGATTTTTGCGCTAAGATGCGGCCATGCCGGAGCGTGGACGCCTCGATGGCGGCGTGATTTGCCGCCCGCCGTCCTCCCTGCTGGCGAAATTTGTTACAGGGGAGATGTGCCATGAGCCTTCGTATCAACGACATCGCGCCGGACTTCACCGCCGAGACCACACAAGGGACGATCAAGTTCCATGAATGGATCGGTGACGGCTGGGCGATCCTGTTCAGCCATCCGAAGAACTTCACTCCGGTCTGCACGACCGAGCTTGGCACGATGGCCGGGCTGGAGGGCGATTTCAGGAAGCGCAACGTCAAGATCATCGGCATTTCGGTCGATCCGGTCGAAAGCCACGGCAAATGGCAGGACGACATCAAGACGGCGACCGGCCATTCGGTGAACTATCCGCTGATCGGTGACAAGGACCTCAAGGTCGCCAAGCTCTACGACATGCTGCCTGGGGGCGCCGGCGAGACGTCGGAGGGCCGCACGCCCGCCGACAACGCCACGGTGCGGTCGGTCTATGTCATCGGGCCGGACAAGAAGATCAAGCTGGTGCTTACCTACCCGATGACCACGGGCCGCAACTTCGACGAGATCTTGCGCGCGGTCGATTCCATGCAGCTGACCGCCAAACACCAGGTGGCGACGCCGGCGAACTGGAAGCAGGGCGAGGATGTCATCATCACCGCCGCGGTTTCCAACGAGGATGCAATCAAGCGTTTCGGCGCTTACGAAACCATCCTGCCCTATCTCAGGAAGACCAAGCAGCCGACCGCCTGACCGCGACCCTTCGGAACGGTTTTTGGCTTTCTCGCTGCTGCGAGCGAAATGATACTTGACTGGGTCACCCGAGCGGACAACCATGCTCTTCTCGGGTGCCGGTAGAGAAAATCATTCCTGCCGACCAAAGTGCGCCGCGTCCGAACGGATTCAGGCGACGCACTGTAGGTCTTTGTTTTTATGCATGTCGCTCTCCGAAACCGGGGCCACTTTGGGCGACATGCATCAAGGGTTGGGGAAACCGAAATTGGACGTAGCTTTGGCCAGGCCGCAGGTCCGCGGCTTCTACGACAAGCCAACCGGGGCTATCCAGTATGTCGTCGCCGACCCGGCAACCAAGCGATGCGCCATCATCGATCCGATCCTCGACTTCGACGAGAAGTCCGGCGCCACGGCGACCGGGAATGCCGATGCCTTGCTCGACTTTGTCAGCGAGCAGGGGCTGAGCATCGAGTGGATCCTCGATACCCATCCGCACGCCGATCATTTCTCGGCGGCACATTACCTGAAGCAGAAGACCGGAGCGCCCACGGCGATCGGCGACAGGATCGTCGACGTCCAGAAACTGTGGAAGGCGATCTACAACTGGCCGGATTTTCCCGCCGACGGTTCGCAGTGGGACAGGCTGTTTGGAGAAGGCGAGACCTTCCGGGTCGGCACCCTTCCGGTCAAGGTGCTGTTCTCGCCCGGGCACACGCTGGCCTCGATCACCTATGTGATCGGTGATGCCGCCTTCGTCCACGATACGCTGTTCATGCCCGACAGCGGCACGGCGAGGACGGACTTTCCAGGCGGCAGCGCCGCGCGGCTCTGGCACTCGATCCAGGACATTGTGGCGTTGCCTGACGAGACGCGCGTTTTCGTCGGCCATGACTATCAGGCCGGTGGGCGCGAGCCGTTGTGGGAAAGTACGATCGGCGAGCAGAAAGCCGGCAACATCCATCTCGTTGCCGCGCGCACCGAGGCTGATTTCGTCGCCCTGCGTGAAACTCGCGACAGGACACTGCCGATGCCGAGGCTGATCCTGCATGCGCTGCAGGTCAACATGAATGGCGGACGGCTGCCGGACCCGGAAGCCAATGGCCGGCGATATCTAAAGTTTCCACTCGACACTTTTGGGTCGCCGCATTGGCGCTAATCCTGTTTTTGTTTCTGCCCGCAGTTGATCCGCGGTGCTGCCCGCTTACACCGCGGTGACTGGCAGCGCGTGGTCGTAGTTCAGGTCGGTAATTTCAGCGGGATTGCCTGCCCAGATGACCAAGGGATCACTAATCTTGCGAACGATGCACGCGCTCAACATAAAGGCCGGCTGATCTCCCAAGCCCTTGAGCGCGCCGATAGGAAAGCCGGGAACAATAGAGGCGTTGTGCCAATGATCGGCGCGAACCATTTCGAATCCGGTGTGGACATTAAACAGTCCGGTCCAGGCATATTTGGAGAATCGGAAGAAGTCCCACGGCTCCTCGTGAATCGGCCACGTCTGGTGGCTTTGGATATAGGCGATGCCACCTGGCTTGAGCGCCCGGTTCAGTTCCAGTGCCGCCTTCCAAGGCATTAGCAAATGTTCGAAGGTCGAGGCAGAAAAAGCAAAATCGAATCGATTGTTCAATTCCACCGGCAGATTGTGAGCATCGCCGACAACATCGACGTTTGGGCCAGCCATGATATCCAGCCCAACATATTTCAGTTTGGGCACGAACATATCGCGCCGTGATATTCCACTTCGGGCGCGGCTTCCGATTTCCAGAATCGCCTGACCTTCCTGAGCGTCCCGAATGATCTGCATGAAATCAACAAAAATGGATGACGCCTGCATTTGCTGCTCGAGCGGAAGCGCCGTGATTTCAACGATATGGAGTTGCTTGCCGTCCCTTATCGCGACCACAGTACCATCTGCGAGGTCGATGGGTTCCGGCACATGAAAAATGGCCATCCAGCCCCATTCTCCGGCCGATTCACCAAACACATCGACGACGTCCGGGCGGGACATGGGAACCGACGCGCCTTGGTGCTCGATGCCATTGACCACTAGAACCGGCTTTCCTGTTTCAGACCAGCCAATCACGACCAACGACCCGAAATGTTGCCTAACCGAATCGATAGCAAAACGCATGACCAGCTCCACCCTATGATGGTGCTTATAGGGGCGCTCGCTGTCACAAGGAAGCCCGGCATGCGCCAAGGCGGAACCGCTAGCGTGCAACTCGCAAGGCTTCGAGCCCGGCAGACCGGGCCTGATGCGGCGCCAGTTTCCTGACGCCGCCGTTGTGTTTGTTTCGGTGCCGAAGCTGGCTTTACGCCGCCGGCTGGACCTCGATGGTGCGCAGCGCCTGGGTCTGGCGCTTAGCGGCGGCCTTGACCGCGTCCTGCACCTTCTCGAAGGCGCGCACCTCGATCTGGCGCACGCGCTCGCGGCTGATGTCGAACTCGGCCGACAGCTCTTCCAGGGTCAGCGGCTCCTCGGCGAGGCGACGAGCCTCGAAGATGCGCCGCTCGCGCTCGTTGAGCACGGCAAGAGCGCCCGACAGCATGCCGCGCCGGTTTTCCAGCTCGTCCTGCTCGATCAGCATCTCTTCCTGGCTTTCGTGGTCGTCGACCAGCCAGTCCTGCCATTCGCCGGATTCACCTTCGCTCGCCCGGATCGGGGCGTTGAGCGAGGCGTCGCCCGACAGGCGCCGGTTCATCGACACCACTTCGGCTTCGGAAACGTTCAGCCTTGTGGCGATCTCGGCGATCTGGTCGGGCTTGAGGTCGCCGTCGTCGAGCGCCTGGATCTTGCCCTTCACCTTGCGCAGGTTGAAGAACAGGCGCTTCTGATTGGCGGTCGTGCCCATCTTGACCAGGCTCCACGAGCGCAGGATGTACTCCTGGATCGAGGCCTTGATCCACCACATGGCGTAGGTCGCGAGGCGGAAGCCACGCTCGGGTTCGAATTTCTTCACGGCCTGCATGAGGCCGACATTGCCTTCCGAGATCACTTCGCCGATCGGCAAGCCATAGCCGCGATAGCCCATGGCGATCTTGGCGACGAGCCTGAGGTGGCTGGTGACGAGCTTGTGCGCGGCGGAGGTGTCCTCATGCTCGGCATAACGCTTGGCGAGCATGTACTCTTCCTGCGGCTGCAGCATGGGAAAGCGGCGGATTTCTTCCAGGTAGCGGCTGAGGCCGCCTTCGCCGGAAACGATACTGGGTAATGACTGGGCCATGATAGCGCCCCCTCTCTATTGGAGTGATGCCCCCGAAACGCGGCGGGCATGTGACGCGAGCACCAAAAGGCTCGCCCGCGACATCAGATCTTATACAGGAACAAAACCAGAAAAGACAGGCGTTTGTTCAACACGAAACAGTGTGTCACGCTGAAGTGAACAATGCCAGTCAGGTTTTTTGATGGCTAGCTTGAAGCTTGTTGGTGACCGGTTCAGAGCTTGCGAAAGCCGTTGACGAGTTCCTCCATGTCCCTCGGTGTCGGCGCCTCGAACCTCATCGATAAATGGGTAGTCGGGTGGCGAAATGCAAGGAGCCAGGCATGCAAAGCTTGCCGGGAAAATGCCTTGACCTGGCTTTTCAGCGGTTCGGGCAGGCGGTTGGCCTTGGTGCGGAAGGCCTGGCCATAGTCGGGGTCGCCAATCACCGGATGGCCGATATGCGCCATGTGGACGCGGATCTGGTGGGTGCGGCCGGTCTCGAGCCGGCATTCGACCAGGCTGGCGGTGGCGAACTCCTGCTGAACGACGCCGAAGCGCTCCCGCACGGCGAAGTGGGTGACGGCATGGCGGGCGTCGTCGCGTCCTTCCGGAACCACGGCGCGGCGCACGCGGTCGGCGGCACGGCCGAGCGGTGCGTCGACCGTTCCCGTAGGCCTCTGCGGTATGCCCCAGACCAAAGCCAGATAGGCGCGTTCGAGATCGCCGGTCAGGCCGTGATCGGCGAAGGCTTCGGACAGCGACTTGTGGGCGCGGTCGGTCTTGGCGACCACCATGACGCCGCTGGTTTCCTTGTCGAGGCGGTGGACGATGCCCGGCCGGCGCACGCCGCCGATGCCGGAAAGGCTGTCGCCGCAATGATGGATCAGCGCGTTGACCAGCGTGCCGGTCCAGTTGCCGGCGCCGGGATGCACGACAAGGCCAGCCGGCTTGTTGATGACGATCAGTTCGTCATCCTCATAGAGCACATCAAGCGCGATGCTCTCGCCCTGTGGCTCCGCCGGCTCCGGCTCCGGCATGGCCACCGAGACGCTTTCGCCCGGCGTCATCTTGCGTTTGGTCTCACTGATGGGCTTGCCGTCGACCGAGACCGCGCCCTGCCTGATCAGCATCTGCACGCGGCTGCGCGACATATCCGGGCCGAGGCTCGCTGCCAGCCACTGGTCGAGGCGCTGACCGGCCGCATCCGCGCTGGCCACCAGCACGGTGGGGGCTGCCGCGATGAATTGGTCCTCTATCAATTCAGGGGCCTCTTCGCTATGAGCGCTCATTGAAAAACCGTTCCGGACTATTTGCCATGGCCAGCCCAATTGCCGAGGAAGATCAGGAGAAACCGCTCGACCCCGATGTCGAAAAGGTGCGCAGGAAACTCGTCCGCTTCGTCGGGATCAATCTCGGCCTGCTGTTCCTCGCCCTTATGGTGGTGATCGGTGCCCTTGTCTATAAAGCGCGCAACGCACCGCCGGCGAACCCGGCGCTGGCCAGTGACATCCAGGTGCCAGCCGGCGAGCCGGTCAGCGGCGACATCGTGCTGCCCGTCGGCGCCAAGGTGGTCAGCCAGTCGCTGTCCGGCAATCGCGTCTCCATCGACGCCGAGCTCACTGACGGCAGTCGCACGATCTTCGTCTACGACATGACAGAGCGCCGTCTGATCGGCCGTTTTGCAATTCGCAACAAATGAGCGGGCGGCAACACAGGAGCAAGCCTCAGGGATGACCGGGTTCGCCGAACATCGCCGCGTCGCGACCGTCGCCCTGGTCGTCGCCAGCTATGACGAGGCGATTGCCTGGTATGTCGAGCGGCTGGGCTTCCTGCTCGTCGAGGATGTCGATCTCGGCGGCGGCAAACGCTGGGTCACGGTGGCGCCGGCCAACGGGCAGGGCGCCAGGTTGCTGCTGGCCGAGGCTTCCGACGAGGCACAAGGGAAAAGCATCGGCAACCAGACCGGCGGCCGTGTCTTCCTGTTCCTCGAAACCGACGACTTTGCTCGAGACCACGCGGCGATGCTGGAGAAGGGCGTCGAATTCCGCGAGGCGCCGCGCTTCGAGCCCTATGGCACGGTGGCGGTTTTCGCCGATCTGCACGGCAATCTCTGGGATCTGATCGAGCCGAAAACGTAGGCTTGTGGCCAGTTTTTCCGCGATGCGGTAAAGCGGCCGAACCCCAGTTGCTTTTTCCCAGCCGTCAGCCTATATCGCCGGTTCTTGAACGCGCCCATCGTCTAGCGGTCAGGACACCGCCCTCTCACGGCGGGAACAGGGGTTCGATTCCCCTTGGGCGTACCAATGATTTCAAGCACTTAGCGACCTTCTCCCTTATTCATCGAATATCCGCCGAATAAACCCCTGCGAATTTGTGTGAACGGCAACCGTTGCTTTCGCACGCGTTCCTGCGACTATAGACAGGTCCAGGTGATATGGATGCGACACGAGGGGGAGAACATGCCAATCCAACGGAGCAGAGTTATAAATGTCGAGAACTACTTGGCGTTGATACCTGCTGGCGCGTCTTTTCGCGTCATCAAAGCTTTACACGGGATACCTGCCAACAGGCTCATCCGGGCAGGCTTCTCTGAAGATCCGGAAGTGGGCGATACAGTCTTGCCAGCTCCGATCGGTCCCGTATCGCGTTTTAACTCAAATGGGAGATGGAACGTATTCAGAGATCAACCGAAGGAATCGCGCTACATCCGAACTGTCTCTTGGAAATGGAAACAATGGGCTGGCCGGGGTGCGGTTGAAGAACATGAGGAAATGCGGGATATTCACCGCGACTGCTATCCTCGTGAGTTCGTAAGCCCTCCATCTGTTCAGTTGACGGTCGCAAATGCAGCGGCTGAGATTCTTCTCACATCTCCCATCCTTAGACATGTCGAACAGGACGTCGAGCGAAATAGGCACACGATAAACCTGTTTCTGGAGCTTTTCGGAGAGTGTGATCTGGTGACGGCCGACTTGCAGGCATACCAGCCGCCGATTCTGCGTACCGTAAATTGGAAGATGCTTCCCCAAGGGGCATATCCTTGGGAGAGGATCCGAGAACATATAGCGCCTGCGATAGGTCGCGCAGGAGCAAACGTTCAGCGAGTAATTGAGGATCGCCTTGAGACAATCCGAAGTCACGGCCCTACGAATATCTATGTAGGGCACGGCGGTTTTCAGGACTACCTTGCTTATGAGTTCCCTGAGGTCGGTAAGGTGGCTCTTGAGAGCATTCGAATTGATAATGCGATCTATATCTTCAACCAAAACTGGGAGCTCACGTCTCAAAACTCGAAGGCGGAAATTCTAAATAATGAACTCCACGAAGCGCGAATCGTGCACGTGGAAGGCTGGAAAGATCGATTGGCTGAGGCCTTGAGACCCGCTGCTGTAAGAGGATAACGAAAAGCCCGCCACCGTGAGGCAGCGGGCCGGGTCCGCCAATTGGCGGGAAGCTTCAGCCGGCGGTTTTTTTGCGTTCATCAATCACCCTATGGTGGCAGGCTGAAGCGCTGACGGTCAATTGTTCGGCGAGGTCACGAGCTATCCAGAGCAGATCTAGAACTTGCTGCATGGCCTCCCTCGCGGATGCGTTTACCGGCATGGGCGTATCGGTCGCGACATCGTAGATTGTGCGGATGAGCGTCGAGACGTGGCGAATGTCGCCTTCCAGATCATCGAGGCTGTCACTCGGGCCAGTCATGGCGACACCAGCACTTCCTGAGACTTCATGTCGTCGGGCCACATGATCGTTTCGCCGTAGATATCTGGGCACGGTTCGGCGTCCCCGCCTTCCTCATAGTCGCTGTTGTCCTGCTCCAGATCATCGAGGCACCCAAGGGACGGCTCGTCGTCGGCCGTTTCCTCCAGATCGCAATCTGCTTCCATGAGATCGAGCGCCGTGATGAGCGACATGGCACGGTCCAGGAGGTCGTTCAGGCGCTTCTCGACGGACTGGCGCCATGTGCGCGGGTCCATGCCCTTCGGCATTCCAAGGGGCTTCAACGTTCTGATATGCGCGCTCATAGCCGCAGCCCCCGAATAAGAGTTTGCGCGTGAGCATGGAGTTTGCGGGCGGCGTTCTGGCACTCGATCGTGTCGCCGCTACAGACGACCATGAACTGCGCCGCGAACTCTGCCGCCGTGGTTGCGGGTGCTGCAACCATCCCTCCAACTATGTCATCTACATCCGCGATGTAGCGGTCTAGATCCTCGTCGCTGATACCGTCCAGATCCGTTTGTTGACGGTCTCGCCACTGCCGGAAGCCATCCAAGATCGTGCTGGCGCCCAGTTTCTCGAATTCTATCGGGTACGGGCTGGTGGACGCGCCATATACGTGCGCCTTCCATGATGGTCCCCCGATGGCTGGTTCTGGCAGTTGGGGCGCCGGAAGCACGGAAAGCGTCCCCAAGGCTGGAATGGCGAAGGCGCTAAGCAGGGCGCGGCGGGAAAATCTTCCGATGATCGGCATTACCTCGGCAGCAGGCATAGCTTCGCCGGCCGCCGGAACATGGGTGTTCGGCATCAGGTGCTCCTATTGAGAAATTATCAAGCGTGGTTGAATTAACCACAAGCGCCGAAAGTGTCAAGCGCAGTTGATATTATCTCTAGTTCGCCGTAGATTGCGGCATGATCTCACCACATCAAATCAGAGGCGCCCGGGCTATGCTCGGTCTGACACAAGCAGAGCTTGCGAAGCGCGCGGGGATATCGACAACGGGCCTGAACAATCTTGAGAGCGGGACCAGCGACCCTAAGGCGTCGACGCTGAGAGCAATTCAGACCGCTCTCGAATCGGCCGGCGTCGAGTTCATCCCCGAGAATGGCGGCGGCGCCGGGGTGAGGTTGAGGAAGCCCTAACCTCTACGCCCTTCGGGGAGCCCGCTTGCGCGCGCTTTCAAGTTGCGCGATTGTCATCGCAGGGGATGGGAGGGCTTTTCCTTGAACAGATGGCTGTTTATGGCCTCAACTGCTGCTGTCGCGGCAGTTGCGGCCTTCTTTGTGCTTAACAGTGATTACAATCCGTTCGTATCGCCAATGACCCGAGCTTGCGAGTCAGTCTTAAAGAAACGCCTTCTCGCACCTGCCGGCTACAAGCGGGTAGAAATTACGGAAAGTTCCGAACCACTGTCCTTGGTAGACTATCTAAAGGACCGCGATGCGACCACTAAATCGGATCGGGATTTGTGGACCAGGATGTACAACGACGATGTTCGCGACAAGGATCCACCCACAAAGTTTACGCTCTTCATCAGCTACGACGCGCCGAACGCTTACGGAACCCCGGTTCGTGGCCTCTCAATGTGCGAATACGGATCCATGTCAGCAAGCAAGGCGAATGCGGCGTGGTACTCGGTGGTCGTAGATAACTTCACGCAGACCGGTTGGTTGAGAGACCAAGTGCTTAAGGGCAACGTGAAGAATTGATCTCGCTCTACTAGCGGCTATGGGGAGTAAATGGGATGTTCAAGCTGGTTCTAGCGAGCTTTTCGCTTGTGTTCGCGTGCGCCGCCAACGCCCAATCCTTCCAAAACATTGAAAATTGTCGGCAACTGGTAGACGGCGTCGACAGACTAGCCTGCTACGATGCGCTAAAGCCGAATGAACCGCTCCCGCTGAAAGCAGAGCCGTCAGCTAGCATGCCCGACTCGCCAGTTAAACTGGCGCTGGCGCGCTTCACTGTTCGAGAGGAGAACCTGAGCCAGCGTATCTATAACTCAAGGATTGAGCTACATCTCTCCTTCTCGAACGCGTCCGCAAAACGCGTCTCAGCATTGGCCCTCTTAATCACCATCAGGGATGCATTTGGCGACGAGATTTTGGCCAACGATAGCAAGTTGGACATAAGCATACTGCCCGGTGGATCGACAGAGAGCGATACGTTTTTCTTTTGGGAAGATAACCAGTTCATGCACGACGATGCGTACAGCAAGATGATTGGTCCTGTTGCTGCAGGGACTGCGAAGACAGAAGTCTCCGTTAAGCGAATTGTCTATCAGGACGGAACCGTCGATTCTTTCTAACAACCCGGTGGTGTGCACGGGAAGCAATGGGAGAGGCAATACAATGGCAACACGGATCGAACGTGTAGAAACCCGCAGGCGCGGTTTCTTCGGCATGATCTTCTGGTGGATGTTCCTGGCCTTCAACGCGCTGATGGGGCTGTGGATCTTCTACGCCATCAAGATTTCCAGTGAGCATTTTCAAGCCACCACTGATGCCGCCGGACAGGCTGGCACTGCCATCGGCGGGACACTCGCGGTCGGCATGCTACTTTGGCTTTGGCTCTTCGGGGATATCATTCTCGGGTTGCTGGTCGCACTCTCCCGAGGGAAGAAAATCACGATCGAACGGATAGTCGGTTGATGGCTGACGGCCCTCAGGCGTATTCAAATAGCACCGCGCCGACGCATTGGCCCAAACACGTCAAAATCATAAGCCTCGACGGCCTGAGCCATATCGGCATCGATCCCAAGACGAACGAACTCTATTGGGACGGCGAGAAGCTTGTCACCGAAAGAAAGCTCGCAAGCTTTGAGCGATGGTTGGCCTTTTTCGCCACACTCGCCACCTGTGTCGGCGCGATGGTCGAGGTCGGACGCGCGGCAGGTTGGTGGCATTGATCCCGGTCTACATCGCTGCCATCACCGCCACGATGTTCGCTGGCGCCGTTTGGCGCTACAGGCAGCGCGATATGGTTGGCATGGCCGCTTGCCTCCTGATGGCCGCTATGGGCGCTTACCTGCTGCTTTCGTAGGCGTTCGCGCTTGCGGAAGTGAAATTGCCATCGGCCTATATCAGAGGCACATTATAGACGGGGCTTGGGAGATTCACCCATCTCTCCGGTCCAAGGGCCCGGCGTCTCGGAGTTCCCAAAGCCAAAGGTGTCGGGCCCGCCCTCCGCTTATTTCGGCTTCGGCGTGATTTCCTCAATCCGCACCCTGTCGCCGATCTCCTTGGCCATATCGAAGGCCGCTTGCTTGTCCTTCGTGGTGAGTACGGTGCGCCAATGCGGAGCCTCGAAAACGCTGACGATGTAGGTGGTTCTTGCGGGCAGCTCAGGTCCGGCTGGCATACTTCACCTTGCCCACCGGGCTGAACCGTGTGGATACGATGGCCGGTGCGGCCTTGGGGCTATCTTGGGGATGCGAAAGCCGCACCGGTCACTGCGGGTTTTGATTGGACGTCCCTCCCGCGTTGCCTAAGCTATAGGCATATTAGAAATAGCTCAATTAAGACTGAAGTCCCTAAGTCCCTTGACCAAAGGTCGGTTTCCAGTTGCGGTTGCGCTCGCCTGGATGCCCTCGTAGCGTTAACGCCTTGTTGCCTGACGCCTGTTAGCGTCGGCCAATGGAAACAGTCTTCGACGATCTCGCCAAGGCTCTGGAAAGCAATCAGCACAACGCTAGAATCGGTGTCACCTTCTTCGTGCTCGCTGGAGCCTTCGCGTTAGGCCTTGGCATTGTGGTAGCACTTGTCGACAGGTCGTCAACATCGGAGGTTCGACCCCTTCCCGATGCAGGCATGTGGGGCGAGCGTCACGCTATAGGTTAAAGGCCCGAAAGCTCCCGCTTACTGTTGTTAACTACCCGGTAACCATCCGCTTGCGTGCGGGGCGGGTAGGTGGTTCAATTAGTGCGGGTGGGGAACGCTCGTGTGGACATTTTTGGCATCAAAGGGTTGCTGATCTGCGCGCTGATCTTCATCCCGCTAGAGCAGCTATTTGCCGAGCGACCAATCAAGATTCTTCGCAAAGGCTTAGGCGTCGACCTCGTCTACGCGATCTTCAACAGCTTCATCCTGAAGTTTGCCTTCCTCCTGATAACAGCGGGAGCTATCGGTGCCGCATCGGTGCTGACCCCTGCCGTTCTATCGCAGGCGGTAAGCGGCCAACCGCTCTGGCTCCAGGTCGTCGAAGTGACCGTGATTGCAGATATCGGCCTCTATGTTGCCCACCGCGCCTTCCACGAGATTCCGTGGCTTTGGAAGTTCCATGCAATCCACCACGGCATCGAGGAACTGGACTGGCTGGCGGCCTTCCACTCGCATCCTGTGGACCTTATCGCCACAAAGGCTGTCTCGGTGGTTCCGATCTTCTTCCTAGGATTTTCGCTGGAGGCCATCGCGATATTTGCCTTGATTGGCCGGGCTCAGGCTATGCTCCTGCATGCTAACGTTCGGTTGCCGATGGGTCCACTCAAGTGGATCATCGCCGGGCCGCAGTTCCATCACTGGCACCACGCCAACGAGCGGGAGGCCTATGACACCAATTTCGCCGCCCAGCTCTCCATCCTCGATGTCATCTTTGGCACCTATCGCATTCCCGGAACATCGACTCCGGAGAAGTACGGCATCGATGACCCGGTGCCTTCAAGCTACCTTGGCCAATACGCCTACCCGTTCGCAAAAAACGCTAACCCGAGGCCGGTGGCGGACGCAGCAGGGGAAGTCGAAACTAGGATGCCTTGATCTTGGCGTTCGTCGCGCCGTCCCTTCTATATCCCGAGCCAGGTCTTGAAATTGGCCACCAGCGCATCACGTTGGCCCTGTGTCGGGATCGTCGCACCGAAGGTTGCAGCCTCAAACACCTTGCCGTTCATCAGGTAGCCGTTGCCGCCCATGGTGAAGGCATAGACCGTGTTGATGCCGCCCGTTGTTGCAGTTGCTATTTCCGTCCCGCCGTTAACCCGAAGGTAGACGAAATTGCCATCGTACCGCCACTCGACCACGTAGGCAGTGCCGACAGTAATTGCTGCGCTCGATGCGAGATACAGCGTAGTGCCGTTGAACATGACGGAATGGACCGTCTCGGGAGTGCCTGCGGTGTTCTGGAGATTGAGACCGAACTGCGCGTTGGAACACCCAAGGATCAGGTGATTGTGCGAAGCGTTTGCATCGTTCTGGGTGATTGCGTCAGCAACGAAGCTGGCGATCATGTAACCGCCAGTTGACGTAATGAAATTGCTGGAGGCAGCCCCGAACAGGGTCATGCTGGAACCATTGAAGTCCGCGCAAGCGCGACTGTTCGGTCCATCCGTGGTGACGATCGGCTGCGCTGGCCCTGATGCAACGTCGAGGTTGCGGGCGTTGCCGGTTTGATCCTTTAGACTGTTTATGCCGGTTGCCGTCGTGTAGCGGGCGCTTCCGACGAAAGCGGCTGCCAGATCACGGCCAACTGACCATGCAGCAGTCGGCGTGAGACCGTCGAGCGCAAAGGATGGCGCCGCAGCATCGGCAAACTGATCGATGAGGATCGAGAATTGCCCGGCGTCTGAGTTGTTGAACCAAAGTGCGATGCCGAACGTGGCAACCCCGGAGACGTTGGTGAACGGCGTCAAGGCGAAGTCGGAAAGCTCCTCAGTCCAGGCCACGCCATCGGCCGACGTGGCATAATCAGCCGTCGTGCCGCCTGCGGAGGTCGTCAGGCGATGATAGGCGCTGTACTGCGTTCCATGGGCCGGAGCGCCGCTATCTGCCGTTGTGTGGCCTGTCTCCTTGTTCCAGCCATTGGGAGGCGTGCCATAAACTTCATAGACCGTGCAGCCGGTCGAGCCGTCGCCACGAAGGCCGGCAAGGTGGAAATCATTCCCGTTCTTGACCCCAAACCCGACCATTGCAAGCTTGCCCTGTTTGGAGAGCTGGGAAAAACTAGCGGTCGTGCGAAACGTGTACTGTCTGCCGGCGGCAATAGAAGCCATGGGATAAACGAATTTCCCGAAAGAGCCGGGTTTCACTTTGCCGGTGACAGTCGTGTTGCCGCTGGCCGTCGTGGTGACAATTGGGGGGTCGATAAATCCTCCGTCGCTGTCGCCATTGCCGCCGCCTATTGAGACCACTGCGCCCTTGCCGCGACCGCCTAGCATCTGAATGAACATGGTGATCTCCTAGAAGGGCCAAGCCAGCGCCAGGACGACGCCAGCGGAGAGCGCAAAGGCGAGCCAAGCGCTAGCGACCATTGATGCCCCTCATTGCATCGCGAACCGCAAGCGACGCTTGCCTGCGCATCTCGGCGATGCTGTCCCTGTTTACTTGGGCGCCAGATTGGACGGTGATTGGTATTGTCACTTGGATCGGACGCTGGCTGGTGCTGTCGGACGATGTGGACGAGCCAGTTGAGCGCCGGTCCTCGAACTGGTCTGGACGAGCCACGATGACGCGCTCATTCGGGTTCTTGAAAAATTCAACCTTTTGGCTGTCACCAGGCGCGATCATTCCACCGCTATCGAACCCGTATTTCTGTTTCGTGAGGTTAAGAGCGATCTGGAACGGGGTGGCGGACAGACCGCCCAAGCCATAGCCAAGGATGCCGTCGCCGCCGCCCGCCGCCCTTGCGTTCTGATAGTTGGCCTTGGCATCGTTGAGCACCTGGTTGAAATAGGTATCGCGCTCGCTGCGGTCAGTGGTGGCGCCACCAGATGACGTTCCGCCATAGGACGAACCCGACGACAGGCCCGAGCTGCTGACGGCGCTTTTCACCTTGATATCATCGAGCAGCGCGGCGGTTTCCCTGGTATTGCTTTCGATGTTCAGTTGAGTCTGCCACATGCGATCCGTCTCGCGCGTGGCCACTTGTCCGGTGAAGGCGGATTGCGGATCGGCCAGAGCCGAGCGCTGGCCTGGTGTCAGGATAGCCACGGCCTCATCCGGCGACTTGAAGAACGAAACTTGCTGACTGTCGCCCGGGTGGATCATACCGCCTCTGTCGAAGCCATACATGTCGTGCACTTGCTTCAGCACAGTCGGATCTTGATAGGTCGTGGGCTGGGTGTAGCCCCACGAGTTCGTTGACGTGTTGAAGATCGGCGTCTGTGAAACCGGCGAGCCGTTGCTGCTAAAGCGCGTGACGTTGACACCGCTGGAACCGCTCACGCCATAGCTGGAGCCGGTGCCGGCGCTTTCCGCCCCGCCGTAGGTGGTTGGAACTTGATTGGAGGTTTGCGTCCCGGAACCGACTTTGCGCGTTACAACGGTGATATTGACCGTTTTGTCCTTGAGCGCGTTGATCGCCGCGCCAAGCTGATGCACCTGGCTCTGATCGGCGACAAGCTGCTGATTGACCCCAACCAACCGGTTCAAGAAGGCATCGACCCTATCGACGGGGAAGCCGTCGTTGATCAGGGTTTGCCTGATCATTTCGAGGCCCTGGCTTACAGCGTTGACACTGGTGTTGCCGGTGGCCATCGCGGCAAACAGCCTCTGGACTGTCGAGACCGAGTTCTCGATCTCTGCGTTGGCGTTGGCGATGTTCGACACGTCGCCGAAGAATGCACCGATGTTGTCTTTGCCGCCGGCCGTGGCGAGCGCCTGCTTCAGGACGTCAACCTCAGTGGTCGTAGCGTGGAACTGCGCTTGAAGCTGGACCATACCGGCTAGCTGGTTCTGCCTTGCTTCCTGCACTGCCTGGTCGACGGTCTGGAACATGCCGACAGTGGCCTGAAGCTGGCCTGTGAGTTGGCTTCCGAACTGATCCGCAATCGAACGTGTCACGCCAAAGCGATCGCCTGAGTTCAGAGTGCCAAAAAACTTGCCGATGATCGCATCCGCGCCACCGGCTTTGGCTGAAACGTCGCCAAAGCCCTTGCTGACATCGAACAGCGTTTGCGCCGCCTTCTTGCCATCGGCAACGATATCCTTGATGGCGTTCTTCTCATTCAAGGCATCCTGAAGCGCCGCTGCCGCCGTGGCATCACCCTGCAGTTCCTTCGCGAACTGGCGCGCATTCTCATTCAAACTCGGATCGATGCGCATACGGCCTAGAGCGCTCTCGAGCCGATCAGCCGCGTCCGCAGCGCCCGAATTGGCGATCTGAGCCAGGTCGCCGAACGCCTTTGTGCCGGCCGAGCCGACGAGACCCCATTCCTCGCTCAGCAACTTAACCCGAGTCGAGAGACTGCCCATCAGGTCGTCCAGGGTCTTTTTGTTTTCCTTGGCCTGCTCAACAATGTCGGCGGTAGCGACGGATTGCGGAATGCGCTTGGCCGCTTCGGCATATGAAGCAGCAGCCTTCCCCGCTTCTGGATAGGCAGCCGCAATTTCGTCAATCAACGACTTGTGCTCGGACAACACCTCGTCAACGCTCTTGATGCTGTTGCGGGCCTCGATGACATACGCAGCCACGCCGGCAACCGCCGCGATGCCGGCACCTGTCAGAAGGCCAGGCACGGAAGTGAGCCATCCGGCAAAGGCCGCTCTCGCGCCAGCGGAGGCGGCAATGACACCTTGCGGGCCGCTGAAGGCGTAGGAAAGATGGTTGGCCTGAGCGGTGAGCGCCTGTGTTACCGGCACGCCCAAGGCGAGGCTTTCGATCGCGGACCGTGCGGAATGGCCTAGGGATGCCATCTGGGTGGCACCAAGCCGACCGGCGGTGCCAAGGTGCTCCGTTTCCTCGGCAACACCCTTGATGACGCCAGCCTGCCCAGCGAAGCCGGCCTTGGTGGTGGCCATGTTCGTGGCAAGCGCGGCGTTCAGCCTGGTCGCTGACGTGCTCGCAGCGGTCGTGGTGACATCGATGGTCTTCAGCGCCGCGTTGGCCTTGGTGGCCTCGTCGGCGACATTCGACAAGGCGGATGCCGTCGCCTTGGTCGTGCCAGTCATACGCGCCAGAAGTTCGTTGGTTTTTTCGATCCCGGCCGAAATCTTGGCCAGGCCTGCAGAGACCCCG
Organism: Mesorhizobium bavaricum; assembly: GCF_056781655.1. Lineage (NCBI taxonomy): Bacteria > Pseudomonadati > Pseudomonadota > Alphaproteobacteria > Hyphomicrobiales > Phyllobacteriaceae > Mesorhizobium > Mesorhizobium bavaricum. The sequence continues at coordinate 1,718,442 of NZ_CM165566.1, forward strand.
GCACCGGAAAGCTTTTGGCTAATTTGGGCATCGAACTGGTCGGCCATCTGCTTGGCTTTTGCCAACGCTTGTTCAAACGGCGCAAGATTGCCCTTGATGTCGATGTTGACTGAGCCGGCTGGTTCTTCTGCCATTGTGGATCAACGGCCCTTGTTGTCGTTCACTGGAGTGCGCCAAGCGTTGGTGAGATCGTAATCGCGCTGTTGACGAGCTGCGATCGATTGGGCCGCGGCGTCGATGTTGGCGAAGCTTCTCTCGCGACCGCCGAGGGCATCGCCGCACGAGGCTCCGTCTACGATGGCGTAGTATTCTGGCGCCGGCCGGCCAGCCGCGAAACTGCCGCGCACACCGTCATAGATCGGCAGGGCTGCCGCTTTGTACAAAGGCATGCCCTTGACGCTGTCCTTCATCGTTCGCTTTTCGGCATCGGTCATCATATCGAAGATCTTTCTTTCAGGTTGCGAAGGGGCGCCGTCCTTCATCATGAGGGGGATGTGGAACGTCCGGTTCTGCAGGACATCGCTGACCAGCGCGCCACAATCGCAGGCGCCTGATCGGCAAGCTGAGGTGCATTTGTCGCTAATAATCGTCATTGCTGATCACCATCGACGAGCGGTTTGCGGGAGGGGCGAAAGGAACAAGCAAACTCCCCTCCCGCGCATATCGGGAAATCTGAGATGGGCAACGACATCTCAGCGCCCCGATAACTTTGGCCAGGCGTAGCCTTGCTGGGAACCGAAGAACGACGGCAGTTTCAGCGCCAGAGCCAGCTGCGGCATGGAATAAGCGGGCTGCACCTCGAAACTCTCTGGTGCGCGGCGCGCGATGCCCTCGGCTGTTCGCACCACGGCGCCACCGCTTGCGCGGGCGAGGCGATCATTGTTCGCCGCCAGGCGAGACATGAGGTCGACAAGCTTTCGCTCGATCTCTGGATATTCCCTGGCCAGGTCGGTGGCGAGCGCGTCACGCTCGACTATGGCAGCGGCCATTTCCTGCTTTCTGGCTTCCTCCGCTTCGCGAGCCTTTGCCGTCGCAAGCAGTTCGTTGAGCCGCGCCGTAGCGGTGCTCATTCGGGCGGAAGAGAATTCGCTGTCTTCCATCGCCTTTCGTGCCTTCGCGACGTCGGCGGCTGGTATGACGGGGTCGAGCGCCCGTTCCTTGGCTGCAGCGTGGTCCGCCTTTGCCTTGGCATCGGCGGCGCCTACGGCCTGGAGCAGCGCGGCAAGGTCGGCAGAGGTCGGCGAGCCGGTAAAGGCTGCGGCAATCCGATCATCGAGGGAAATGGTCGCGTTCATGCTTTGCGCCTTGCCTTCTGTCCATGGTTGTCGTTGTGGGCGTCGATATCGCCGGGATGGAAGACGCCTGGGAAGTCAAGGCCGGCAGCGACCAGCTTTTCGGCGGCGGACTGCAAGACGAATTCGTTCACACTGACGCCGGCGCGCGCGGCGGCCTCGAAAAGCGCGGCGCGAAAGCCGAACGTGACGCGGCCGCCATTGAGCGCGACGGCAACGATGTCATCGGCCTTCCGGGTCTGATTGGTAGGGGTAAGAGCCATCTCTTAAAATCCCGATTCGATTTCGATCGGGCTAAGAGATCATGGCTCCATCATCTTGGGGATTGGACATGGATGGGCATGTGCGGACATTTGGTTGCCGCAAACTTCAGTGGCTTAGCCGGCCTGCTTGGCGGCTATTTGATTCTGGACCTGTGTTGCCATTATTGCTCCGGGGGCGATAACCGCAGCCAGACCAACGGCGACCAGAATCGCCAGACCTAAAGATCGGCGAAGCGGGTTTGCAGAGAACCATTCAATGACGGGTGGCGAATAAGCCGTCGCGACCCGAACAAGTGCGGTAATGAGCAAAGACGATAAGACTGCGGCGGCGACAACAGCTTCGGGAGCCGCGTGTATATATAAAATTTTGATCGAAAGTGCTGCATACGCCGCCCCGATGATTATTGCTCCGACCACCTGCCAGGCCAGATTTCTTACATGGTAGAGCCAAAGGGCAAGTGGTGCGAGCAATACCGGGTCGAGGAAAATGGGAACCAATGCGATGCCCTCATTCGAATAGGGTTCAGCCAGTGCTAAACGCCTATCACCTAGTTCTCGGTTCGAACAGCTTCCAGGATTTAAGGCGCGACCCCGACGAAATCGAAATACGTCATAACGTCGGGATGGGTCCGCTGCCCGGCCCTGAGCAGTTCCAGAGCCTGCCAGTCACCATGCATGACCATCTCCAGTCCGATCCTGCTTATCTCCAGGGGCGCATTGCGGCCTGCCTGACGGCCAATGCCATGTAGTTTGCACCAGCGCCGGATTGTCTTGTCGTCTCGATGAGCGTGGTCGGCAGCCGCCTTAACGCCAATGATGTCATCGTGGCGCATAAGCACCGCGCGGGAATAGCGCTCTGTTTCTGGCGCTGTAAGGTGGACGACGCTTGATCTCATCAGACATGATCCAGGGTGTAGCTCGACTGACGCGACATGATCCGCGACAGCACGCCGGCAACAGCGTTCGCTACGTCATCATGGCCGCCAGGCGGGTGGTCAATGCTGTCGCGACCGCCTCGGGCGGTGCGCCTCTCCAGTCCAATCAACTGCAACGCGAGCTTGTCGATATCGAGCAGGCTGCAGGACTGCGAATTGATGACCGGGACCAGATCGCGGTAGAGCTCGGATTTGTTGAGATCGGAAAGCTCGTACTGAATGCCGTTCTTGCGAAACTGCTCACGAGGCCACTCGCCGGCATAGCGGTCTCCCTGGACGGTCGTGATGCCGTATGATTTGAGCAGCGTGGCGAAGTCGACCACCACCTGCTCGGGCGAGAATGGCGGCTTGCGCTCCCTCACCGCGTCGATGAAGGCGTGCGGGTTATCGAGGCCCTCCTTGTGGCCAATCGCCATCGTGAAGCTATCTGCTGAGCCGCCCGATGGGTCTACAAAGGCGAAGTAGCCGTGCCCTGACATGCGTGGCCGCTCGAGCATGCCTTTGATCGTCACCGCCTCGACAGCCTCACGGGTCAGCAGTGCCTCGATATCGTTGCGGAACTCGCCGCCGTACTCAGCCTTGGCCGCAGCCTCGTCCCGTTCATAGGCACGTTCAACCACTCTTTGCGGCAAGAGCGGGTTGAACGTCGTGCTTGGTCCCTTCGCCACCAATATCAGCGGATCGGCGCCTTCCGGACCGTAGTATTTGCGATAGGTGGTCCAGAGTTCACCCTTGCGGGCATACGGGCTCGATATGACCATCATCGGCCCACCTGTCGTGGCCAGCGATGGCCGGACTGCGTTCAGGATCTCAGTGTCTGGGTTTGCCGCCCCTTCGATTGACCAGAAGGCTATCTCGTCGGCGATCACTGCGACGGCGGTTATCGATCGCACCGTCCGGAAGTTGGCGGGCCTCACCTCGATATCGATGGCAGTGGTGAGCCGAATTGTGTCAGCCGTAGGCTCGCCGTCTATCTCCGCCGAGAGAACCGGCGAATGCTGCAGGATGCCCTTTGCATGCATGAAGGCCCTGCCCGCCTGTGCCGTGCTCGCGGCGAGGATCGGGATCACACCACGCTCGCCGGGCGCGAGATACTCGGAATGGTCGCACAGGCCGCCTACATAGGCCGCCAACGTGCCAGCAGCGCGGGTCTTGCCGCCTCGGCGGCCGACGATCGCCCAAAGCTCGTCAACGCGCTCCAGCGACTCCCGCTCAAGGCCGGTGATGGCAGTGAAGGCCGCACGCTCGTCATCGGTTAGAGCCTCTCCCATGGCTGCGATTAGCAGCGTGCGCCAGATCGCCCAGCTTTCACCGGGAAGGGCGCCGCCGAGCAACTGCGGGTCGGTGAGCGCATGCCTCATTGTGACGCGTGGCTTCATGCACCGGCGCCTGACAGGTAGGTGTTGAGGCTCGGCTTCTGCGGCTTGGTGCGAGCGGCGATGCCGAGCGCCTTCTCTGCCTTCGCGGCCTGGTTTGCAGTGCGCACGACATCATCGGCCACGGCCCCAGACCCAGCCATGAAGCTTGCGCGGGTCATCTCGGCGACGACGGCAAGCTCTGCGGCAGTTTCGATCTTGGCTGCCAGGATGGGCGAAACGGCGTTCCCGGCAAGTGCTGCGGTGAAGACGGCGATCAACTCGCCACGCCGCCGCCATTCGCGCGTACGCCGATCGAGCATGTCAATCGCTAATGGCCGGCTATTCGCAGGGCTTTCGGCTACCTTTGCGGCGGCTATGGCTTGGGTATTGGCGAGCACTTCAAAAGGCTCCTTATTCGACATATATGCGATATGTATCATGAGGCGAAACCTAAGTCATTGATTTCAAACGTTCGCCTACGTTCGGCAGCGTACTGTTTCCGCCTTTGCACGGCGAAGACATGCGATGCGACCAGTTCTTTGGCAGGGTTGACGGAGCCCTCTTGTGGCTCTCTCGGGAAAAGTAGCGTTGCTGGGGCGTGTCTTGGGCGGGGCGTGTCTTGGGCCCACCTTTTGCCGCACCTGAAGTTTGCCCTGCTTGCCTGCCCCGCCCCACCCCACACCCCTATAAGGGTGGTGGTGAGGCAGTGCATTTGCCGCAGTTGCCGCACCTTGCCGCACTTGGGGGTGAGGCAGTGCGGCAGGAGGCCACGGAAAAGTTTTCCGCCGGCTCTCATGCTGGTTCACCGCAGGCATAGAACAGCTTGTCCATACGCTTGGCGTCCTGACGCATCTCCGTGATGATTGCGCCGTTGTCCTGCCATGTCCGCAGGATGCCCTTGACCTTGGATCTGGCGGCTTTCTGTGCCCCTGTTCGCTCGCTTGCCTTTCTGCCGTTGCCAGCATCGAGGGCTAGCACGGTGGCCACGGCATAGCCGCCCCATTCCGGTGACTGATCGCTTTCGCGATAATCGCTGGCGGCAAAGAGTGCCTGGACGCGCCGCAGGTGATCGGGCGTGACATCATCGAACGGGTTAGGCGGCGTCCACTTATCCACGGCTGCAACGTTGTCACCGTTGGCCAGCGGCACAGAGACGAGTTGATACCAGTCGCGCTTGTCCGCTGGTGGCGCCATGTTCTGCTTATCGGCGAGCATGTAGAAAAACCGCCTAGGCTCGGCAACGCCAAGCCGAGACGCTTCCTCGTCGGACATGCGGTTGATAACGCGCACCGCCCTGCAGCCATCCACAAAGGCGCTGCCGCCTCGTGCGCTGTCAGCCGATATTGCATCGCCATTGAGCTTGCGCGCATGGTGCACCAGTTCGACTGAACAGTTGCCGCGACCAGCAACACGCCCCCACGCCTTCACGGCGGCGTCGATCGCCGCATTGTCGTTCTCGGGAAGGCCATGGCTGCTGACGAACGGGTCGATTATCAGCACGTCGATCCCGTTGGCGACGATCTCGGCGACCAGGGCATCAATGACCGGCTCGGCGACCGTGATCGCATCCTTGACCTTGCGGGCGATCACTAAGGGCGTGTCGCGGCCGGAGTTGACAAACATCCTGCCGGCGAGGGTTTGCGGGTCGATGCCGTGGTGAACGACTGAGGCAGCAAAGCGTCGTTCCACCTCTTCGGTCGGATCTTCCAGGTTCCATATCCAGGCTTTGAGCGATGCCAGGACTGGCTTGATTCCGAGAATATCGCGGCCTGTGACCATTGACAGGGCTTCGGTCTGTACAACAGACGTTTTGCCCATGCCGCCGGGAGCCACCGTGCCGGTGACGTAGCCGCGAATGTAGTGCCCGCCGAACAGCCATCTCCGTGGCGGGATGTCGGTCGGATCGCGCCACACGAAAGGCGCTGCTGTAAGCCGGAACTGAGCCTGAGCCGGCTTGCCGTCATAGTCGACGCCACGGTATGCCGCGTCATATTCTTCGATCGGGATGACGGAATTGTTCATGCAACCGCCATCCTGCCGGCCTGGACGTATAGTTCAGGCAGTTGCGGCGGGTGCATGTGCCGGCGATAGAGAAACAGACACTCTTCGGCGACGGAGATCCTGGGGCAGTCCCGCAGCCGATCGAATGCCCGCGTCCAGTCGAGAACGACAATCCCGTCTCGCTTTGCCCGAAGCCAATCGAGGGGGTTTGCGAAGATGTTCAGATGGCCGTCGAAACTGAACGTCCAAGGATTACAGATCGCATCCTCGCCGAGAGCGAAAGCGCGGCCTTCATGGGTGGCAAGCTGACCAGTGCGGGGTTGCCAGAAGACAACGTCTTCCGGTTCATCAAACACAAACCAGAAGGGGCCAGCCTCATCGGCTTCGAACCAACCATCACGAGCTCGCTCGCCACGAGCAAGCAGGATCGCCAACGGGTTGACCATCGCAGGCGTCGTGACGCCGTTCTTCAGGAGCCAGTCAATGTGCTGCTGGTGTGGAGTGTCGAGCGTCGCGATCATGCGGGTGCCCGCCCATAGATATGCTCTGCGGTGATCACCGCCAGCGGCCACGAGATATGAAAACGGGCCTGCAATCGTTTCGCTTGAAAATCAACTGGTTTCCAGTTAATTTCCGAAGTGTCAATTGTGCTGCCCTGCGCCTTGATATTTAGAGCGACCCCGGCGTTAGCAGCGCTGGGGTTTCGCTTTTCAGGATGCAGCATTGGCGCCGCTCCTTAGCGCCTGGGCCTCTCTGATAGCCTCGATAGCGCCTTCGACGGTAAGGCCAAACTGATTCCGCAAGGTCGGAACAATCGGCGTCCCGATGCGCTCGCGTGGGGTGCGGGCAAGCCATTCCGCTGCAGTGGTGATAGCCTGCTCCGAGACATGACAGAGGCCGGTCATCAAGCGGCCTCCCTCACCGGAAGCGACTTTAGATAGTCGGAAAGCTCCTCGTTGAGGATGATCGTGCGGCGGCCGGCCTTCCTTGCCGTCAGTTTGCCCAGCTTGATTGCCTCGAAAATCTTCGTGCGGCCGATGCCGGAGCGATCAACTGCTTCCTCGATTGTGAGGCCGATTTTGTGGTGGTAGTCGTCCATTGCAGTGCTCCATGAACGTGTTGAAGTTCATGGGCAATGTTGTGAATGAGCGACCCGAGAAATAGCCGGTGCGATTAAACTGGTGGGTTGATTTCAGTGAGCCGATTTCCGACCGGACTCGCCCCAAACGGAACCGGATGACGTGATAGCGCGTGCCCAAGCTCGGTCAAAGGCGTTCTTGCCGACTTTGAACCTGTCGGTTGCTTCAGTTCGCCAACCCTCTTTCGTTCGTGGGTTCAATGCCGGAGAAGCGGACATTTCGGCATGGAGCCATTTCCAGCAGTCGTTTTCCGCCGCCACGGTCTCGTTGCGGCCGGGTGACATCGCAAGCTGCAATTCATCGGCATCGACAAGCATTTGATGGTTCGGGCGGTTCTCGTACCACTTTTCCGGCCGCCCGAACGGCCAATATCGCCCGTCTGCCAGATCGGCAACGGCCTCGGGCGGCTGCCAGAAGCTTGCTCCGATGGTTTGGCGCGTCCGCACAATGTCGAAGTAATAGACGGTCAAATTGCCGGTTCGAAGCATACCAAGGAACTTGTTCACGGCTTGCTCGCCCTCTTCCGGACTGCCACCGGTGGGAAACCACGTTGCTGCCGCCTTTTCCAAAGCTTCCAAGAGGGGGAGGTGGCTCATATAGCCCCGCCTCTCAACTGAACCACGCGGGCGCCATTATCCTGCGGAACCAGTGGCACAACGGCGGCGGCGGCAAGATCTTCGAGGCCGTCAACAATCCATCGGCCGTAGTGCCTTTCGATCATCGGCACTGAAGTGTCATGAAGCGCTGCCACAAGCCTGATTGGCAGGTTTGCCCGGATGCCTCGCACGATCGAACTATGCCGCAGGCCGTAAGGGATCACCGCTGGCATTCCGGCCCGCTGCCGGACTTCGTTCCAGGGCCGTTGCAATTCGCTCGAAGACTGCCACCCGGCGCGGCCAGCGCGTTCCCATCCTATCGAACCGGCAACCTGTTTGCTGCGCCATCGCTCCAGCAGGATTTCACCATTGCCCCGGCCTGCGGTGGCAGGCAGCAGCGCGTCCAATACGTCCTTGCCGACTGGATAGGGTATGCTGGCAATCTTGCCTCCTCTGCCCTTGCGAGAGCTTGGAATCATCAACCGGCCTTGGGGTCTCTGTACGTCGCCGACCTTCATGCGGGCGATCTGTGAAAACCGTGCTCCTGTCGCCGCGAGCACCACAACGAAACGAAACAGATCACCATCCCAATCTTGTTCAGCATCGATCTTGCGGGCGGCGCTGATCACCGTCCCCACTTGAGCGGCGGTCAAAATCTGGTTGTCGCGGGCGAGTGGTACGGCGTCGTCGCTGTCCGACTTCTCGGCCTTAAGCCCATGCTTGATGATGGCCGGCAATGTCGGCTCCAGCCGCTCCCGGTGCGTGGAATAGGCGCCGTTAAGCGCTGCCTTCAGATCGTTGATCAGCCGCTGCTCGGTCGAGCCCTTCAATTCTTCGGGCAAGTCTGCCCGCCACCTCAGGAGGTCGCTTTCCTTCAACATGTGCAAGATCACCGTCGCCAGCGGGGCGGCGGGAATAGCCTCCTGATTGCCGCGCTTGTCCTGCCCGAGCACATACCGCCTGAGCCGCTGACCGGCGTCAGAGCGTACCGCACGGCCCTTTCTGCGGCCGTCCCGCGCATCGCGCTCGGCAATGTAGGTTTCGACGGCGCCACGAACGGTAAGAGCGGGGCCGGCGGCGGCGGCTTTTTGCTCCTGGCGGGCCTGTTGAACGATCTGGCGTGCCTGCGTCTCTGCTTGTGGAAAGGTCAGCAGACCGTCAGTCGGCTTGTCGTTGACGTCGTTCGCCGGACCAACAGATGACTGAAGGTAGTTGGCACCTTCGCCCCAATTGCGCCAGCGCGCAAACCAGACACCGCCGCGCTTGCCCTTGCGATACCAGACAGCCGCGTCTGCATCGAGGCGCCGGGGATATTCGCCGGCCGCCAGTTTCGAGCGGGCGCTTGCCGTGGTGATTGGGGCTTCCTTGAGGGTCTTTGCCATCGTGTTTCCGCCGTGTTGATTTGAAAACACGTCGAATATACGTCGAATATACGTCCGTGTACAGAGGTGAACGATAGAGAACGAAAGCCTTGTAAAATAAGAACTTCTGCGCACTAACGCGAACGTCGGAGCCTCGTAAAGTCAGCCCTCTCACGGCGGGAACAGGGGTTCGATTCCCCTTGGGCGTACCAAGGATTTCCGTCTCCAACGATCGTTCAATCCAGGCGGCATTCGTCGCTTCTGGCGCAGCGGGGCCGATTGCATTAGCATTCGCATCATGGATCGAGGCACGGCTCAAACGGCGCGCAGAACGTCAGACCCTGACCAGGTCCAGACCGGCAGGTGATGCCGCGCGGGGAGGAAGGCCAATGCAGAAACTGCAATCGCAGGGTGTCCATCACATCACGCTGGTCGGCGCCGGGCGCCAGACCTCGATCGATTTCTGGGAAGGCGTGCTCGGCATGCCGTTCATCTTCGAACAGCCCAATCTCGACAAGCCCAGGGAAAGCCACCTCTATTTCGATCCGGGCGACGGCCGGCTGATCACCATCTTCACCGACGAGAGCCGCACGCCGGAGAAGCGACGCACGCCGACCGATCCGGGTTGCGTCCATCACATCGCCTTTTCGGTGTCGCGCGTCACCTTCCTGCAGGCGGTTGCCCGGCTCGACGAGCGCGGCATCAAGCACAGCGGCGTCAAGGATCGCGGCTTCATGGATTCGATCTATTTCGAGGATACGCTCGGCCTGCTGATCGAGCTCGCCTCCTACCGCTTCGAGCCGCCGGCGGGCTTCACCCATGCCGACGTGCTGATGGAAGCGCACAGGCTGCGTGTCGCGCGCGGCGACTACAATATTGCCGAAGTGCATCTCGCCGATGCGATCCAGGCGCTGGTAGAGCGTTCCCGCGCAACCTTGTCGGATGACCGGGCACCGAAGAACCCATACTGAACAAAACCAGAGGGAGGAACAAATGGCCAAGACAGCGACGAAGAGCCTGAAGAAACCCGCGGCCAAGGCAGCCGCCAAGCCGGCGGCGAAAGCGGCGGCAAAGCCGGCGGCCAAGGCAGCGGCCAAGCCCGCTGCGAAGGCCAAGGCGAAGCCGGGGAAGAAACCCGGCGTGAAGCTCAGCATGCTGAAGCCGAGCGTCAACAACATGACCGTTCGCGTGTTCGCGCGCGCGGCCGGGCTGGGTGCCGACGAGACCGATGCCTGGGGCCACACCCGTTCGCCGGAATTCACGGCGCGAAACCCCTCGCATTTGACGCCAATGATCGAGGACAAGGGCCTTCCCAGAGGCGTGTTGTGGGAGAGTTGCGCCATCATGCAATACCTCGCCAACAAACACGGGCTGGAGAAATTCTACCCTAAAGCGCCGGCCAAGCGGGCGATGATCGATAGTGCCATGTTCTACCTGGTCGGTACGCTCTACCCCTATGTGGCGCGCGCCACCTATCCGTTCCTCGGCTTTCCGCAATATGCCGGCGAGGTCGGCCACAGCGACGCCCACCCAGACAAGAAGTCCGAAGCCCAGAAGGCCGCGATGGCCGCGATCGCCGAGCCGCTGGATGTCTTCCACAGCTTTTTCAGGGACGGCAAGCCGTTCATCGGCGGCAAGAGCCCGTCGATCGCCGACATCCGCCTGGCGGCGACACTCGAGTTCCTGGCGGTCATCGACTATCCACTGCCCAAATGGGCCAAGGAATATATGGCGGCGATCGAGAAGGCGCTCGGCAAGGCCTATAGCGAGCCGGCCGGCGACGTGCGCGGCTACATCGCCCATGTGAAGTCGCAGGCCCAAGCCTGAGGTTAAGGGGACCTGAGGTTAAGGATTCGTTAACCAAAGCCCTGTCTACTGCCGATAATTCACCCCCCCGACCACGGATGTACTGGCGCCGAGGTGGAAGGAAAGGTCGGCGCAATGCCGGCCTTTTTGCTTTCGCACGTTATCGCCGGACACGATCGAGCAGGGATAAGGCCACGCAAGCCTCGTCGGGCGTCGCTTTTTTGGCGTCAACTTTTGCCGAGAGATATTGTCATTGCCGGCGTTGGCCCTACCATCCATTTCGGCAGTCCGGCATGGATTGCCGGTCAGGAGTGAGACGAGGGCTGGCGATGAAAAGCGTTGCGAGGCAGGTTGCGATTGCGGGCGTGATGCTGGCGGGCGCTGTTCATCCTTCCAATGCCGCTGAACTCAACACAATGAGCGATGTCGGCGCCGCGATCCAGGCGTGCTGGACGCCACCGGCGGATGCCGGGACTGCCAGCGTTACCTTGAGCTTCAGCTTCAAGCGGGACGGCACGCTGATCGGCCCGCCGAGGCCGACAGCCATCAAGGTCAACGGCGACGCCAATGCGAAAAAGTCATTTGTCGATGCCGCAACAACGGCCCTGCAGAATTGCTTGCCCCTGACCTTCTCACCGAAGCTGGCGCAAGGGGTCGCCGGCAACGTGTTCACGTTGCAATTCGCTTCCCCCAAGTAAGCCAACAAGCACCTCAGGGGTGGTGCTCGCGGCCCGTGGCGGCTCAGTGATGATTGCGCCTTGCCTCGGCATGCCGGGCCAGGTCAGGCGTCTCGAAGACGTAGTCGTTCCAGGCCGATTCCGGGACATGGCCGGCCAGATAGCATTCCAGCAACAGCCTTTGCTCGGCGTTGAGAGGCCTTGGCGCGCGCTCGTGATCCAGCCCCAGCGAGTGAAACAGGTTTCTTGTCAGGTCCGAGACCGTGAAGTGGATCGACATCTGCGTTCTCCTTTGGCCATCAACGCTGAAGGTCGGGCAAAGGTTTCAAAGGCAGCGGGCGGTAACGACGGATTCCGCCCCATCGCGCTGCGGACCCTCGGCGATCGTCGGCCTTGCCGGATTGTTTGGGAACTCAGCCTGAAGGTGCGCGTGGTTGGCCCAGCCTTCTTCCCGGGCAACTGACCGCTGGCCCTTGGCGATTGGCGGAAGGCTGGTTGCAGGGGCTGTCCCGATCTGGCTGGAACATTAGCCTGGTCTGGAACAGAGGGGCGCTCACGGCGTTGTGATCGACATCAGGCAGGAGAAACGCCATGGCCACGTTCAGGGAAATGCGGGTGCTGGAGATCGTCGAAGACGGCTCCCTGACCACCGAACAGAAAATCGCTGAACTGCGCGAGATTGAATCCGAGGCGCGTGGGCTGCAGCGGGCTGCCTCGGAGAGCTCGATGGGCGACGAAGACGGCTGGCAGGACGATTTGCGCCAGGTGCGTTTTGCCCTCGACAAGCTCGGTGCGAAGGAGCCCAAAAAGGGCGCCGCCTCGCTCTGAACACAGAGCTTGCTGACAGGCATTTGCCGATCAATCTGCTATTCGCAGACCATGCGGGCTCTCTTGCCGGGCTCGCTGACGTTTCTGCACGTCAGCAGCTTCGCCGGTTCAGTCGAGGAAGGCGGTGTCGAGACCCTCGTCCGGTGCCGCCTTGGCGCGGCATGGCTCACGACCCTGCGCTCGGAAAACCGCTGTGGCGGCTGCGGCGCTACCGGAAAGGCACCTTCTTCAACCTGCCCGTATTCGACATGTGGTGGCGGCCGGTCCCAGATGCGCCGGACATCGAGTGGCCTCGGGATGATGACTGTGCCGTCATAGCTGCGTGAACAGCCGCCGCCGAAAAGCAGCGCCAGCCCCATGAAAAAAGGCAAAATCCGTCCAAGCATCCGCAATATCCCTTGGGACTTATATAGCGGCTTCGATCCCGCCGGCAACCCGGCGGAATAGCGCTGGCCGTGTCGGCCGATATATCTAACCGATCGTTAAGGTTAGCGGATCGTTAATGCTTCTCGGGCACATTCCGCCGACGGACCGCGAAGGAGGGTTCGGCCTTGGTTTCGGGGTGGGGATGGCATGGCGGAATCGGACGACACAATCGGCGCGCGCGGCAAGCGCGGGCCTCGCAAATCGGTAGCGCATGGCGACGATGGCTTGTCGTCCGTTGCGGACATGGGTTCGAGTGACACGCTTCGCCAACTGGTTGAAGCCGGTTCGGACTGGGTCTGGGAAACCGACGCCGAGTTGCGCTTCTCCTGGCTTTCGCAGAACTACCAGGCTGCCACCGGCATCGACCCGGCTGCTGTGCTTGGCCGGTTCCGCTTCGACTTCCTCAATCAGGACCTGAACGGTGACCGCAGCGGTGCCGCGCATCTGGCGGATCTGCAGGCGCAGCGGCCGTTTCGCGATGTCGTCCATAAACTGAAAGGTGGCCGCGCCGATTGCCGCTGGATCCTGACATCAGGCTTTCCAAGGTTCGATGGCGAGGGAAGATTTGCCGGTTATCGCGGCATTGGCCGCAACGTCACAGCGCTGGCCGCCGCCTTCGGGACCCTGGAGCAGAGACCGCCGACGGACGGCGAACCCGCCGAGCATCTTACCGATCTCGAGCGGACGATGGACGCCATGCACATGGGCGTCGTGCTGCTGGATGCGAGGCTCGACACGCTGATCGTCAACAAGGCCTATCGCGACCTCTCCAGGATTCCGGAAGGTGCCGTGACCGTCGGCGCTCCGTTCAGCCTGTTGATGGAACTCAACCGCCGCAATGGCATCTATGGCGATATCGACGAACGGCAATGGCAGCGCTACCTCGCCACCCGCATGGAGGAGATCCGCGCCGGCTCGGTGGCGCCACGCGAGTTTCTCCACGCTGACGGCAGAACCATGATGTTCTCGGTCACCGCACTGTCCGGTGGCAAGCGCCTGCTGACCTACTACGACATCACCGAGCTGAAGCTTCGCGACGCCGAAGTCGAGAACGCCAATGCCAGGACCACCGAGACCTTCGCCAACCTTCGTACGATGGTCGACCAGATGCCGATCGGTGTCCTCGTCCTTGATGCCGATTTGCGCGCTGAAGTCATCAATCGTGCGTTCTACGATTTCTGGCAGATCGACGCCCGGCGGGCCGAGATCGGCTGCAGCTTCCGTGAGCTGATGGACGCCAGCCGCGACGTCGACCCATTTGGTTCCGACGACGCGACATGGCAGCGGCATATCACCGATCGCGAGGCGGAAATCAGGGCCGGCACATGCGGATCACGGCAGTTCCCGCGCAATGACGGCCGCACGCTGATCTCGTCGATGGCGCCGCTCGCCGGCGGCAAGCGGCTGATCTCCTATGTCGACGTCACCGACATGAAGGATCGCGAGGCCGAACTTGCCGACGCGCTGGAGAAAGCGCGGCTGGCGGAAGCGGTGATCAACGCCGTCAAGGATCCGATCTTCGTCAAGGACGATCATTTGCGGTTTGTGTTCGTCAACGAGGCGTTCGCTGCCTTGTTTGGCCAGACGCAGCAAGCCATGCTTGGCAAGCCCGGCGGCGATTTCCTGTCAGGGCGCGACGTCGCGCTTTTCGAACAGAGCGAACGGGACGTGCTTGCCACCGGGCGCGCTTACGAGGTGGAAGAAAATTTCGAGGCCGATGGCGCCAGCCGCTCGCGCATCGTCAGGAAGAGCCGCGTTGGCATGCCAAGCGGCCGCAACTACGTCGCCGGTTTCCTGTTCGACATTTCCGACATGAAGCGCCGCGAGACCGAGGCCGAGGATGCTCGCAAGCATCTCGCCAGCGTGCTGGAATCCTTGCCGGCGGCCGTGATCATCTACGATCGCGACGACAAGTTCGTTTTCGCCAACCGCAAGATCCAGGATACGCTGCCGGCTTTGAAGCCGGCATGGCAGCCCGGCTGCACACTCCGCGAAGCGCTCATTCTCGGCCATTCGAACGGCTATTTCCGCTCAAGCGGCGACCCGCAAGTCGACAAGCTCTACGACGACGACGCCGCCCGCTGGCTGGACGCGATCCTCGCCCGCTATCGCTTGCCGAGTTCCTCGTTCGAGCGCCTCAATCCCGACGGGCGCTGGTATCAGGTCTACGACATGCGGACCGACGATGGCACGTTCATCGGCGTTCGCGTCGACATCTCCGAGATCAAGAGCCGCGAAAAGGCGCTGCGCGACAGCATGCGCCAGATCGATCTGTTCCGGCACGTGCTGGATGAGTTGCCGGTGGCCGCCTTCATCAAGGCGCAGGACCTGAGCATAGAGTTCGTCAACAAGGCCTGGTGCGCGATAACCGGCCTCGCCAAGGAAGACGTCATCGGCCGAACCGACCGCCAGCTGTTCGGTGCGCAGGACGCCGATAGCTACAGCCATGACGACACCGAAGTCGCCGTGAGAGGCACAGTCAAGGAGGTCGAGGAACCCGTCACCCATCGCGACGGCACGGTTCGGCAATTGATGACGCGCAAGAGCCGCCTGGTAGCGCTGGACGGATCGGTGCACCTGGTCGGTTCGAGCACCGACATCACCGACGTCAAGGCGCGCGAGCGCGCGTTGGAGGAGAGCATGCGCGAGAACGAGGTGTTCCGCAGCCTGATCGACAACGTGCCGGTGTCGATCTACGCCAAGCGCTCCGACCTCAGGCAGTTCTACGTCAACAAGGGCTGGTGCGATCTGACCGGCTTCGCCAAGGAAGAGGCGATCGGCAAGACCGACATCGAGATCTTCGGGCCGGACGGCCAGGCCTTTGTCGACAGCGACCTTGCGGTGCTGCGCACCGGTGAAACCCAGGAGGTCGAAGAGACGGTGACGGCAGCCGACGGCAGCGTCAGGCATCAGTTTGCCCGCAAGGGGGCGATGATCGCCTCCGACGGTTCGCTCTACCTGATCGGATCGACCACCGACATCACCGAGCTGAAGACGCGCGAGGCCGAGCTGCGCGAGGCGCGGCAGCGCGCCGTACTCGCCGACCGCGCCAAGTCGGAATTCCTCGCCAATATGAGCCACGAGATCCGCACGCCGATGAACGGCGTGCTCGGCATGGCCGAACTGCTGGCCAAATCGGACCTCGATCCGAAACAGAAGACGTTTACCGACATCATCGTCAAATCGGGCAACGCGCTGCTCACCATCATCAACGACATCCTGGATTTCTCCAAGATCGACGCCGGCCAGCTGGTGCTCGATCCGGCGCCCTTCAACCTTGCCGAGGCGATCGAGGATGTGGCGACGCTGGTGTCGACACGCGCCAAGGAAAAGGACCTCGAGCTCATCGTGCGCATCGAGCCTCGTCTCGAGAGCCTGTTCGTCGGCGATGTCGGCCGCATCAGACAGATCGTCACCAACCTGCTCGGCAATGCCGTGAAATTCACCGATGAAGGCCACGTGCTGGTCGACGTTACCGGCGAAAGGGTTCCAACCGGGACAAAACTGACGATCTCGGTCACCGATACCGGCATAGGTATCCCCGAGGAAAAGCTAAAACTGGTGTTCGAAAAATTCAGCCAGGTCGACACCTCGTCGACGAGGCGGCACGAGGGAACCGGCCTCGGCCTTGCCATCACGTCGCGGCTCGTCGAACTGATGGGCGGCGACATCGGTGTCGAGAGCGCCGAGGGCAAGGGCTCGACCTTCTGGTTCTCGGTCACGCTGCCGAGGGCCGGACAGCAGAACGGGCAACGCATCATGCCTGTCGACGTGACCGGCGCACGCGTGCTGATCGTCGACGACAATGCCGTCAACCGGGCCATCCTGACGGAGCAGATGACATCGTGGACGTTCGATTCCTGCGCAGCCGAAAGCGGTGCCGAGGGTCTCAAGGTGTTGATCGCCGCCGCCGCCTATGGCGTGCCGGTCGACTGCGTCGTGCTCGACTACCAGATGCCGGGCATGAGCGGCGCCGAAATGGCGCGGATCGTGCGCAACACCGCCGGCCTTGTTGGCACGCCGATCATCATGCTGACCTCGGTCGACCAGTCGCTCGCCAACACCAGCTATCGCGATCTCGGCATCGACGCCCAGTTGATCAAGCCGGCGCGGTCATCGGTGCTGCTGGAGACGCTGGTCGCCACCATCCAGCGGCATCGCCACAACACGACCGACACCCAGCCGCCGGCAGCCGGGATCCCTCCACGCAGCGTCGCGCGGCCACAGCAGTCGACACCGTCGGAACAAAGGGCGCTGCTGCAGCCGCCCTCGGTGCGCCCCCGGCCACCCGCGACGGGCGGCGGCGACAGGCTGGATATCCTGGTCGCCGAGGACAATGAGGTGAACCAGATGGTCTTCACCCAGATTCTCGGCGAGACCGGGTATGGTTTCGAGATCGTCGGCAATGGCCGCAAGGCGCTCGACGCCTTCGGCCGGCTCAACCCGTGCATGATCCTGATGGACGTCTCGATGCCGGAGATGAACGGGCTCGAAGCCACCGCCGCCATTCGCCGGCTGGAGGAAGAAACCGGCACGCATGTGCCGATCGTCGGCGTCACCGCGCATGCGCTGAAGGGCGATCGCGAACGCTGCCTGGAGGCCGGCATGGATGACTATCTGCCCAAGCCGATCAGCCCCAGGGCCCTTCTCGAGAAGGTCGAACGCTGGGTCGGTGTCAGCCGCCAGGCTCAGCGCAACGCCGGCTAAAGGCCGGCGTCGCCCCCTAAAGCGCGTCGCATTTGAACGGATCCAGGCGATGCGCGCTTCAGATCTTTGTTTGCGCACGTCGTTCTTCCCATGACCGGGGCCAGTTCGGGCGACATGCATTGGCCGCGTTGTGGTAGATTCGGCGGAGATTCGCTTTGCGCGCCGACGCAAGACTATGGCGCGATCGCACCATATCAAAGGCGGCGTCCAGCCGAGACAATGGCCACATCGAATTCCGCTCCTCCAGTTACGGGCGGGAGCAGCGACCGCCGGCATGAGACAGCGTCAACCTACCCCAACGGACCTGTTTTCGGCGATGGCCCGGCCACAACATGTGGTCGAGAGCAACGCGCTCCCGTCCGGATTTTCTTTGCCGACCGGCGATCGCGAAACCGCAGACCGGTCTCGAGTTGAAACGGTGCAAGTGCCTGATTCCGGCGCAAAGCCGGGCTCCGTCGCGAATGCCGGCCGGCCGGCATTTTCCCCACTCCGATGACGCGTTACCGGGGTGACATCAAACTGTCATGCGACTGTAATAATCGAAGGCTATTGGCCTCAGCGGGCGCCGAGAGGAATGGCGCCGAGAGACCATCTTCCGAACAGGAGCAGGCCACATGAGACATTTCATCCGCTCGGCGGCCGTTGCTATTGCAATGGCTACGGCGTCCACCTTCACCCTTTCCGCGGCGATGGCAGCTGATCTTTCCGGCGCCGGCTCGACCTTCATCTATCCGGTGTTCGCCAAGTGGGCCGACACCTACAAGAAAGACACCGGCGTCGGCCTCAACTACCAGTCGATCGGTTCGGGCGGCGGCATCAAGCAGGTCATCGCCAAGACTGTCACCTTCGGCGCCACCGACAAGCCGATGTCCGACGCAGACCTGGAAAAGAACGGCCTCGTGCAGTTCCCGATGGTGATGGGCGGCATCGTGCCGATCGTCAACCTGACCGGCGTCAAGCCGGGCGAACTCATCCTTGACGGCAAGACGATCGCGCAGATCTACCTCGGCGCCATCACCACCTGGGACGATGCCGCGATCAAGGCGCTGAACCCGACTCTGACCCTGCCGTCGACGGCAATCGCCGTCGTCCACCGTTCGGACGGCTCGGGCACGACCTTCAACTTCACCAACTATCTGGTCAAGCTGTCGCCCGACTGGAAGGACAAGATCGGTTCGGACACGGCGGTCGAATGGCCGGTCGGCGTCGGCGCCAAGGGCAGCGAAGGCGTTGCCAACACCGTCAAGCAGACCGACGGCGGCATCGGCTACGTCGAGTATGCCTACGCCAAGCAGAACAACCTGTCCTACTCGAAGATGCTGAATGCCGCCGGCAAGGTCGTCGAGCCGTCGCTCGAATCCTTCGGCTCGGCTGCTTCGAATGCCGACTTCAAGGGCGCGAAGAACTTCAACGTCATCATCACCAACGAGCCCGGCGACGCCACCTGGCCGATCGCTGCTTCGACCTGGGTGCTGATCCACAAGACCCCCGACGACGCCGCAGCGACCGGCGAAGCGCTGAAGTTCTTTGCCTGGGCCTACAAGGACGGCAAGGAAACCGCCAAGGCGCTCGACTACGTCTCGATCCCCGACAGCGTCGTCGACCTGATCAAGGCCTCGTGGAAGGCCGACATCCAGACCGACGGCAAGCCCATCTACGTCGGCGAATAATATCCCCTTGAGGGAGCGCCGCGCCGCGGCGCTCCTTTTCCCTCCACTCAAAGAGCCGAGCTTCACATGAGCGCTGTCCAGGAAGCCTTGCCAGCCATTCGAGGTTCGCGCGACGCGACTGTCAGGCGGTTCGCGCTGACCGACGCGATCTTCCACGGCATGACCCGGGGCGCCGCCATACTGGTGCTGGTCCTGCTCGGCGGCGTTGCGATCTCGCTGTTTGCCGGCTCCTGGCAGGCCCTGTCGACGTTTGGCTTCTCGTTCCTGACCAGCGAGAGCTGGAATCCAGTGACGGAGAAATTCGGCGCACTGGCGCCGATCTATGGCACCATCATCACATCCGCCATCGCCATCCTGATTGCCGTGCCGCTCGGCATCGGCATCGCCATCTTTCTCACCGAACTTTGCCCGCGCCCGCTGCGGCGCCCGATCGGCATGGCGGTGGAGCTGCTCGCCGGCATCCCCTCGATCATCTACGGCATCTGGGGCCTGTTCGTGCTGGCGCCCTTCCTGCAGACGACCGTGCAGCCATTCATCATCGGTACGTTCCACGGCATTCCCGGTCTTAACAGCCTGTTTGCCGGTCCGCCCTATGGCATTGGCCTGCTGACGTCGTCGCTGATCCTTGCCATCATGGTGCTGCCTTTCATCACCTCGATCACCAAGGACGTCTTCGACACGGTGCCGCCGGTGCTGAAAGAGTCCGCCTACGGCATTGGCTGCACGACCTGGGAAGTGACCCGCCGCGTGGTCATTCCCTATACAAGGATCGGCATCATGGGCGGCGTCATGCTCGGCCTCGGCCGCGCGCTCGGCGAAACCATGGCGGTGACCTTCGTCATCGGCAACGCGCACCGCATCAGTTCCTCGTTGTTCGCGCCGGCGACGACGATTTCCGCCACCATCGCCAACGAATTCACCGAAGCCGTCGGCGACCTCTACACCTCCTCTCTGGTGGCGCTCGGCCTGATCCTGTTCGTCATCACCTTCCTGATCCTCGCCATCGCACGCTACATGCTGATGCGCATTGACGCCCGCACGGGAGCCTGACCGATGTCGACAGCCACATCGCTTCACCAGAGCCGCAAGCGGAAGAATGCCGTGATGATGACGCTCTGCGTCGCCGCCGCGGGCATCGGACTTGCCTGGCTGGCGCTGATCCTCGGCGCACTGGTCTACAAGGGTACTGCCGGCCTGTCCTTCGACGTGTTCACGCAGATGACGCCGCCGCCCGGTGACGCCGGCGGCCTGCTCAACGCCATCTATGGCAGCGTGGTGATGACCATCATCGCCGTCATCGTCGGCACGCCGATCGGCGTGCTGGCCGGTACCTACATGGCCGAATACGGCCGCTTCTCGAAGCTCACCACCGTGGTGCGCTTCATCAACGACATCCTGTTGTCGGCGCCATCAATCATCATCGGCCTGTTCGTCTACGAACTGATGGTCCGGCCGATGGGGCATTTCTCGGCGATCGCCGGCGCCGTCGCGCTTGCCATCCTGGTCATCCCGGTCGTCGTGCGCACCACCGAGGACATGCTCAACCTCGTGCCGAACGCGCTGCGCGAAGCCGGCACTGCGATCGGTGCGCCGCGCTGGGTGGTTATCAAGTCGGTCGCCTACCGCGCTGCCCTGTCCGGCATCGTCACCGGCATATTGCTGTCGATCGCCCGTATCTCGGGCGAGACGGCGCCGTTGCTCTTCACGGCGCTCAACAACCAGTTCTGGTCGAGCAATCTCAACGCGCCAATGGCCAGCCTGCCTGTGACCATCTTCCAGTTCGCTCTCAGCCCTTACGAGGAATGGCAGCAACTGGCCTGGACCGGCGCACTCATCATCACATTGACGGTTCTCGCGCTCAGCATCTTTGCGCGCAGCCTGACAGGACGCAGAGAGGACAAATGAGCCAGATGTTGTCTCCAGACATGACGATCGCCGCCGAGGCAACCGCCAGCAAGGCCAAGATCGAGGTCAAGAACCTCAACTTCTACTACGGCCAGAGCAAGGCGCTGAAGGACATCACGCTGTCGTTGCCCGAGCGCAGCGTCACCGCCTTCATCGGTCCTTCGGGCTGCGGGAAGTCGACGCTGCTGCGCGTCTTCAACCGCATCTACGAACTCTATCCCAAGCAGACCGCCGAGGGTCAGGTGCTGCTCGACGGCCAGAACGTTCTGGACCGCTCGCAGGACCTCAACCTTTTGCGGACCAAGATCGGCATGGTGTTTCAGAAGCCGACGCCGTTCCCGATGTCGATCTATGAAAACATCGCCTTCGGCGTCAGGCTCTATGAGAAGCTCAGCAAGTCGGAGATGGACGGCCGCGTCGAGCAGGCGCTGAAGCGTGCGGCTCTGTGGACCGAGGTCAAGGACAAGCTCAACGCCAGCGGCCTCAGCCTCTCCGGTGGCCAGCAGCAGCGGCTCTGCATCGCCCGAACCGTGGCGGTGAAGCCGGAAGTCATCTTGCTCGACGAGCCGGCCTCGGCGCTTGACCCGCTGTCGACCGCCAAGATCGAAGAACTGATCGACGAGTTGCAAGCCGACTACACGATCGTCATCGTCACCCACAACATGCAGCAGGCGGCGCGCGTGTCGAAGCAGACTGCCTTCATGTATCTGGGCGAACTGGTCGAGTTCGACCGCACCGAGAAGATCTTCACGTCGCCCCGCGAGAAGCGCACGCAGGACTACATCACCGGCCGCTTCGGCTGAGCTCAGGCATACGAGGGACAGGATCATGGGCGAACACACAGTCGCTTCTTTCGACGAGGATCTCGGACAGATCAGCAGGCTCATCAGTGACATGGGCGATCTCGCCGGCTCGATGGTCGGTGGTGCCACCAAGGCGCTGCTGAATTCCGACAACGCGCTGGCACAGCGCGTTGTTTCAGACGACGCGATCATGGACGCGCGCCAGCGCGAGCTCGATGACCGCGCCATCACGCTGATCGCCAAGCGGCAGCCGATGGCCGACGATCTGCGCCATGTCGTCGGTTCGATCCGCATGGCCGGCGATCTCGAACGCATTGGCGACCTTGCCAAGAACATCGCCAAGCGCGTCGGCACCGTCGGCCTCAGCGTCACGCCGCGCGACCTGTCGCATTCCATTGACGGAATGGCGCAGCTGGTGCTGATCCAGGTGCAGGGTGTCATCGAGGAATATGCGGCGCGCGACGCCGCGGCCCTGGCGAAACTGCGCGCAGACGACGAGCGCATCGACGTCAAATACACCTCCGTGTTCCGCGAACTCCTGACCTACATGATGGAAGACCCGCGCAACATCACCGCCTGCACGCATCTTCTGTTCTGCGCCAAGAACCTCGAGCGGATCGGCGATCACGTCACCAACATCGCGGAGAATGCGTATTATGTTCTGACCGGTACGCAGTTGCCCGCCAATCGTCCGAAGCAGGACGAGACGACAATGTCCGCGCCGGCGGCATGATGACAGGGGTGACCAGTCGATGATCGCGCCACGCATCATGGTGGTGGAGGACGAAGAGCCGCTGGGCGTGCTGCTCCGCTACAATCTGGAGTCCGAGGGTTACCAGGTCGAGGTGGTGACGCGCGGCGACGAGGCCGAAATCCGGCTGCAGGAGAACGTCCCCGACCTTCTGGTGCTCGACTGGATGGTGCCGGCGGTTTCCGGCATCGAACTCTGCCGCCGGCTAAGAATGCGTCCCGAGACCGAGCGGCTGCCGATCATCATGCTGACCGCGCGCGGCGAGGAAAGCGATCGTGTGCGCGGCCTCTCGACCGGCGCCGACGATTATCTGGTCAAGCCGTTCTCGACCCCCGAATTCATGGCCAGGGTCAAGGCGCTGCTGCGCCGCGCCAAGCCGGAAGTGCTGTCCAGCGTGCTCAAGGTCGGCGACATCGTGCTCGATCGTGAATCGCACCGGGTCTATCGCAAGAAGAGCGAGATCCGGCTCGGACCAACCGAGTTCCGCCTGCTCGAGTTCATGATGCGTCATCCCGGTCGGGTGTTTTCGCGCAGCCAGCTGCTAGACAATGTCTGGGGCGAGACGATCTACATCGACGAGCGCACGGTGGACGTGCATGTCGGCCGGCTGCGCAAGGCGGTCAACAATGGCCGCATGCCCGACGTCATCCGTACCATTCGTGGGGCGGGATACGCGATCAGGGAAGATTGACTCCCGTCTGATTCACGCGACGTTCTTGCCGACGATGCCGGATCTTGTGTGAGTGCCAAGCGCGAAAATTTCCTGGTCGACGAAGGTCAGTGCGCGCATGGCGCAGCCTTCGCGGATCAGTGGCAGTTCGTTCGGCTCGGTGTCGAAGGAAATCGATTTCGAGTGCTGGCCGCCTGCGGTCTGGGCAATCGCCTCGCGCAATGCCGGCTCGATCAGGTCGAAGGCCGCGGCGCTGACACCGACCATGGCGACCGGCGCCGGATCGATCAGCGCGAAGAGGCTGCCGAGACCGTAGCCGAGCGCTTCGCCGGCCTTGCGATAGGCCTCGCGCTCGGGTCCATCGCTTTCGCGGGCCGCGGTCGCCAGGGCGCGCATATCGGCGTCGCTGACATCGGCGACTGGTTCTGCGTCCTCACTCATCTGCCTTGCGTTGCGCCAGATGGCGTAGTTGCCGGCATAGGCCTCGACGCAGCCGCGCCGGCCGCAGCGGCACAGCGCGCCGTTCGGCCGATGGATCATGTGGCCGAACTCGCCGCCCGATGAATGGGTACCGGTGAACAGTTCGCCCTTCAGCACCAGGCCCATGCCGATGCCGTGCGACAAAAGGATGGCGATGAAGTCGTCGCGGTAGCGATCAGGGTCGCGCCAGCGCAGCGCCACCGCCATCATGTTGCAGTCGTTCTCCATGGTGGCGGGAATGCCGAACTCGTCCTCGAGTATGTCGGCGAAGGCGATATCGGTGTGCGGCGTGATCGGCGACCACAACATGGCGCGGGCACGCGTGTCGGTGATGCCCTGGATCGCCAGCGCGATGCGGGCGACATTGCGGACGTCGAGATCGGGATCTTCGAGGCGGCGCCGCACGATGGCGACGCATTCGCCGACCAGCGCGTCGCGCGACATGGTCAGCGTGTCGAGCCGGCGCTGTTCCTCGGCGATCACTTGGCCGGCATAGTCGATGACGGCGACGGAGAGGAAGTTCAGCGACAGCACCACGGTCATCACTGCCGCTGCTTCCGGATTGAGGCTGAGGCCGACCTGCGGCCGGCCGCGTTTGAGCGAGCCGGCCTCGCTCGGCTTGCTCTCGGCCAAGATGCCTTCGCCGATCAGGTCGGAGGAGATCGCCGATATGGTCGAGTGGCTGAGGCCTGTGGTCGCGGCGATCTCGGTGCGTGACGGCTGTCCGGCGCGACGCACGGCCGCAATCACCATCGCCCGGTTGCGACGGCGCAGATCGTCGTGGCGGATTCCGACCGACATGTTTTTTCACATCCTCCCGGTCGCTGCAGCCTTTCGTGCCCCCCGAAGGCTGTCAGCGGAGCCTGAAGCGCGAAGCACCTCAGGCCTTGTTTCCGCGCATGTCGCCCAAAACCGCTGCGCACTTTTGGGCGACATGCGCCGATCAAATTCTGGCAGAAGCCTGCCATCCTGTCATTATTTATTCCGGGGCTCGAAAAAAATTCAGAGAGACATCAAAATCCATCAGAATCGATGTTGACAGCGTTCGGCTGTTGGATCAGTATTTTTTCGAGGCTCGAAAAAATAGAGCTTCTGTGCCGGCCTACGGGTCAGTTTGGTCGCGCCATACGCGGCGCAGGGAGGATAATATGAAAAGATTCACAGCCGCCATCCTGGCGGGTGTCGCCATGTCGCTGACGCTCGTGTCGGTCGCGCAGGCGAAGGACAAGGTCATCGGCGTGTCGTGGTCCAACTTCCAGGAAGAGCGCTGGAAGACCGACGAGGCCGCCATGAAGACGGCGATCGAGGCCGCCGGCGACAAGTACATCTCCGCAGACGCACAGTCCAATCCCGGCAAGCAGCTCACCGATGTCGAGAGCCTAATCTCGCAGGGCGCCAATTCGCTGATCATCCTGGCGCAGGATGCCTCGGCCATCGGCCCGGCGGTGCAGAAGGCGCTGGACGAAGGCATTCCGGTCGTCGGCTATGACCGGCTGATCGAGAACAAGGACGTCTTCTATCTGACCTTCGACAACAAGGAAGTCGGCCGCATGCAGGCCCGCGAAGTGTTCAAGGCCAAGCCGGAAGGCAACTACGTCTTCATCAAGGGCTCGGGTGCCGACCCGAATGCCGACTTCCTGTTCTCGGGCTCGATGGAAGTGCTCAAGGAGGCCATCGACAGCGGCAAGATCAAGAATGTCGGTGAGGCCTATACGGACGGCTGGCTGCCTGCCAACGCCCAGAAGAACATGGAGCAGTTCCTAACCGCCAACGACAACAAGGTCGACGCGGTGGTCGCGGCCAATGACGGCACCGCCGGCGGCGTCGTCGCGGCGCTGACGGCGCAAGGCCTGGCCGGCACCGTGCCGGTCTCGGGCCAGGACGGCGACCACGCCGCGCTGAACCGCATCGCGCTCGGCACGCAGACCGTGTCGGTGTGGAAGGACGCGCGCGAACTCGGCAAGAATGCCGCCGAGATCGCCTCGCAGCTGGCCGACGGCAAGAAGACGGGCGACATCGCCGGCGCCAAGGACTTCACGACGCCGGGCGGCAACACCGTCAAGTCGCTGTTCCTGACCCCGGTTGCCATCACCAAGGACAATCTCAACGTCGTCATCGACGCTGGCTGGATCAAGAAGGACGAAGTCTGCGCGGGTGTTGCCGCCGGCACCGTCGCGGCCTGCAACTAATAGCGGCCGAACCTGCTCGATATCAACGCCGCGGCCCAAAGGCCGCGGCGTTTTCTCAAAAGTTTTGTGTTTCCGCATCAGGCGGATAGCTTCTAGGCTGGGTTCCGGCATCCGCGTCAGACGGCAAGCCGGTGGGAGGAAATCATGACCGACACGACGTCCAACCCGCAGGTCGACACCGCGCGCGCGTCGGAACTCGGCGTGGTCGCCCGGTTCCTGAAAGCGACCGAGATCGACACCCGCATGCTCGGCATGGTCGGCGCGCTGCTGATCATCTGGATCGGACTGCACGTCATTTCCAGCCTGCGCCTTGGTGTCAATCCGCTCGATTTCGACAGCCGCACCTTCCTCACGCCGCGCAATCTGTGGAACCTGTCGGTGCAGACATCCGCGGTGGCCATCATGGCCTGCGGCATGGTGCTGGTCATCGTCATGCGCAACATCGACCTGTCCGTCGGTTCCGCCGAGGGCCTGATCGGCATGGTGATGGGCTTTGCGCAAGTGCATTTCCTGGTGCGGTTCGTCGGGCTCGAACTCGGCAATCCATGGATCTGGGTTCTGGCATTGGTCATCGGCCTGGCGCTCGGCCTGCTGATCGGCGCCTTCCAGGGTTTTGTCATCGCCTATCTCGAAGTGCCCGCCTTCATCGTCACGCTGGGCGGCCTGCTGGTCTGGCGCGGTGCCGCCTGGTGGGTCACCAGCGGCCAGACGGTGGCGCCGCTTGACGCCACTTTCCAGCTGATGGGCGGCGGACCGGCGGGATCGATCGGTGCGACCTGGAGCTGGGTTGTCGGTATCGTCGCTTGCCTTGCCGTGGTGTTTGCGCTGTTCAACGGCCGCGTGCAGCGCAAGCGTTTTCGGTTCCCGCTGCGGCCGATCTGGGCCGAGACGCTGCTCGGCGCCGTCACTTGCGCCGTCATCATGGGTGCGGTGTGGCTCGCCAATTCCTATCCATGGCCGATCGGCATCGTGAACAGATACGCGGCGGCCAACAACATCACCGTTCCCGAAGGCGGCCTGTTCATCGCCCATGGCATCGCCATACCGGTGCTGATGGCGGTCGCGGTCGGGCTGGTCATGACCTTCATCACCAACCGCACCCGCTTTGGCCGCTATGTCTTTGCCATCGGCGGCAATCCGGAGGCTGCCAATCTCGCCGGCATCAACACGCGCTGGATCACCATGAAGGTGTTCATGATCATGGGCGTGCTGGCGACGATCGCCGCCGCGATCTCCTCGGCCCGGCAGAATTCGTCCACCAACGTGCTTGGAACGCTCGATGAACTGCTGGTCATCGCGGCCGCCGTCATTGGCGGCACGTCGCTCGCCGGCGGTTCGGGAACGATCATCGGCGCCATGCTCGGCGCACTTCTGATGCAGTCGCTGCAGTCCGGCATGGTGCTGCTCGGAGTCGACTCACCCCTGCAGAGCATCGTCGTCGGCGCCGTGCTGGTCATCGCCGTCTGGCTCGACACTGTCTATCGCAAGCGCGTCTAGGAGGCATGGCCATGACTGACAAGACTGATCCCGCCGCCACCGCGCTGATCGACATGAGGAACATATCGATCGCCTTTGGCGGCATCCGCGCCGTTGACGACGCCTCGATCGATCTTTTCCCCGGTGAGGTCGTGGCGCTGCTCGGCCACAACGGTGCCGGCAAGTCGACTTTGATCAAGATCCTGTCCGGCGCCTACAAGCGCGACTCAGGCCAGATCTTCGTCAATGGCGAGGAGGCATCGATCTCCAACCCGCGCGACGCCAAGAAATACGGCATCGAGACGATCTACCAGACGCTGGCGTTGGCCGACAATGTCGATGCCGCCGCCAACCTGTTCCTCGGCCGTGAACTGATGACCGCCTGGGGCACGCTCGACGACGTTGCGATGGAGGCCGAGGCGCGCAAGGTGATGGGTCGGCTCAATCCCCGCTTCCAGCGCTTCAAGGAGCCGGTGATCAAGCTGTCGGGCGGACAGCGGCAATCGGTGGCGATCGCGCGCGCGATCCTGTTCAACGCCCGCATCCTGATCATGGACGAGCCGACGGCGGCACTTGGTCCGCAGGAAACAGCGCAGGTCGGCGAGCTGGTCAAGCAGCTCAAGTCCGACGGCATCGGCATCTTCCTGATCAGTCACGACATCCACGACGTGTTCGAGCTTGCCGATCGGGTCTGCGTCATGAAGAACGGCCAGGTCGTCGGCACCGCGCACACCACCGATGTGACCCAGGACGAGGTGCTCGGCATGATCATTCTGGGCAAATGCCCACCCGGCGCCATTCCGGGGCCAGGCGCGCTGAAAATCGCCGCCTAGAGCCTGTTCGAGTATGATCATTTCCGAAACTTGGGACTACTCTTCGGGATCATGCTCCGGCCTGCCGGCAGGCAGTATCGCCCTGGCCGGACGAGCATGCCGGTCGCAGGTTGCCGGTCATGTGATATGCCAGCTGTCATGATGGCTTGGCCTTGCCATTGTGTTGGCACGGCGACTTGCCCATAAAGGTCCGACATTGCCCATGGACCGCATCATACGTTGAAGAAGCTTTTTCCAATCGTCGCGTTCATCGCCGTTGCGCTGATCAGCATGACGATGGCGGGGTTTGCCTATTTCGCGACCCAGGAGGCCGCACGCATCAAGTTCGAAGCAACGGCCGACGATGCGCTCAACCGGATCGAGAGCCGCATCGACCTGCATCTGTCGCTGCTGCGGTCGACCCGGGCGCTGTTCGATGCCCGCAACGGCGATATCTCCCAGAACGAGTTCAAGGCGTTCTTCAACGCACTCGATGTCGACAACAATTTCGCCGGCTTGCGCGGTATCGGCTTTCTCAGGCTGGCCAAGGCCGGCGACGAGGCTGCGGTCGAACGCGATATGCTGCACGACTGGGGTGTCAGCCACCCAATCTATCCTGATACCACGCAGCCCTGGCGTACCCCCATCGTGCTGTTCGAGCCGCTGGACCCGTCCAACCAGACCAGCATCGGCTACGACATGTTCAGCGAACCTGTGCGGCGCGCGGCCATCGAAAAGGCAATGTCGGACGACCAGCAGCACGCCAGCGGGCTGGTGCAACTGGGCCAGAATACGGGTGCTGCGCAGACCTTCACCGGCTTCTTCGTCTTCGTGCGGCTCAATGTCGAAACCGCACCCGATGTCATCAATGCGTCGAGGTCCTCGACGGCCGGCTTTCTCTATGCGGCTTTTCGGGCCCGGGACCTGTTCCAGATAGCGCTCAGCCGCTCGCCGCTGCTGCCGGTCAACACCGAAATCTACGACGGCGAGGTGAGTGGCGACAATCTCTTGTTCCGGTCGGAGACGCCGCCGGCTTCCTCCTTCGGGGACAGGCTGTTGATCACCCGCAAGATCACGGTGGCCGGCCAACCGTGGACGGTCCTGTTCCGGCCGACAAGCGCCTTCTCGCAGCCGTCGTCGCGCGCCATTCCGGTGATGCTGGGGCTGTTCGGACTGCTGCTGGCGGGCGCCATCGCGCTGGTGGCACGCTATCAGGAGCGGGCCTATGAGGCGGCCTCGCGTTTGCACGAAACGACAGAAAAGAGCCTGCTCGAAAAAGACCTGATGCTGCAGGAGATGAAGCATCGCATCAAGAACTCGATCACCAGGGTGCTGGCGATCGCGCGCCAGACGGCTTCGCGAGCCACTGACGTCAACGAGTTTTCCTCATCCTTCTCCGCCAGGCTGCAGGCGATGGCGGCATCTCAGGACATGCTGACGCGCTCGCGCTGGCAGAAGGCCGATCTTGGCGACCTCCTGCGCATCGAACTTGGTCAGGTGTTCGGCAAGGAGCTGCCTGAAGAGCTGTTGTCGGGACCGGAGGTGCTGCTCGACGAAACCACGACGCAAGCGCTCGGCCTGACTTTCCACGAACTCGCGACGAATGCGCTGAAATATGGCGAAGCCGGCAATTCAGTTGGCGCGCTCAAGGTCGACTGGTCGGTCGAAGGACGTGGGCGCGACAGCGTGCTGGCTCTCAATTGGCGGGAAACCGGGCAGAAGAAACTCGAAGCGCCTGCCAAGACCGGATTCGGCACCAAGCTGATCGACCTCAACGTCACGCGCGAATTGCGCGGTACGATCCATCGCGATTATCGCGATGACGGATTGAATGTGGAGATCAGAATTCCGCTGACGGCCTAGGGCCTTGTTTGACGCAATTCCGGACGGAAAACCGTTTCACGCTTTTCCTGGAATTGATCCAACAGCGACCGTCAGGCGAACAAAAATTTAGCGTCCAGACATCGAAAATCCGGAGACCGGCGGACCGGTCTCCGGATCGACATTTCGATTATCGCCGAACTAGTTGCAGCGAGCCGTGTAGATCCGGCCGCGATGATCGCGATACTGGCAATAGCCGTTCTGCAGCCTGCGAACCAGCAGGCCGGATCCGGCACCGACAGCCGCGCCGATCAGCGCGCCCTTGCCGCCGCCGACCAGGCCACCGATACCGGCGCCAATCAGGCCGCCGCCAACGACATCCTGCTCGGTGCTGGTGCAGCCGCTGAGGGCAGCCACCGCAATCATGGCAATAATCATCTTCCGCATAGAGTCACTCCTCACTTGGTGTCCACACTTTTGGTAAGCTCCAGCAACCATTTAGCACGAAATGACGGCCTTTGCTGCTCGAATTTATTCTTGGCTAAGATAGTCTTTTTCTGGGCGCACCGCGCTCGATGCCATCACGACGTTGGAAATTTCCAGGGAAGCATCGAGTGTGCCATCCGCACGCACGTTCCAGACGATCTGATCATAGTCGTCTTCGAGCGCCGGATCCACGGCAAGGCATTTGGCGACGATGCGCTGGGCCTGCCCCTGCAAGTCGCCCATGGCGAACGGCCGTTCGGCGACACACTGCTCGGCGGTCTCGAAAACGCTAACCGGTACCTGGAGTTCACGGCAGTCGGCCATCGTGTTCGAGCAACCGATAACCAGCAGCAATGCAGCGATGTGTTCCATGGCGACATGTCCTCTCGCCATAGTAACGGTCGATGGTCGCCAAAGTTCCTGACCGCCGGGCCGCCGAGCGAAATAACGCGGCGCGATGGGTAATTCCGGCGTTGGCTGCGGTTGCAGGCGCGGGGATGGACCTCAGGAGACCAGCTGCAACAGGACGACCGCGACGATCACCGCGGTCAGACCCAGGCAGCTGCGGCAATGTCCGGCGGCGCGGCGGGTTCCAGCGGTGTCTGGGAAAAACAGCATCCGCTTTTATGGTGAATAGCCGGTTAAGGACGAGCTAGCGAAGGCGCGCGCTCATTCCGTCTCGAAATTGCCATGAGGAACGACAAGGCGGTATTCAAGGCGGTCCGGCATTATTTCAAGCGTTGCAGTTCCGTTCAGCGAGGCGGGCACGACCCGCTCAAGCGCGACACTGCCGAAGCGCTTCTGGCTGCGCTCGATGTCGCTCGCCGATATCGCCTCGGCCCATATCAGCGACAGCGCGACGCCCTCGGCAGCGGTTTCAAGATCGGCCGTTACTTCGACGAAGCCGTCCGCATGCGAAAGGGCGCCATAGCTGACCGAATTGACGGCGAGTTCATGTATGGCAAGGCCGATGTGCAGCGCGGCGTTGGGATTGAGATAGGGATTTGCGCCGCGGAAGCGCAGGCCGTGCGACGGATCCACCCCGTTGCGACCGACTTGGCCCGACACCAACTCGCGAAGTGCCGCGCCCCGCCAGTTGGAGGACGTCACCAGATCCTGGGACGAGGCCAGCGATTGCAGCCGGCCGCGAAAGCGGGTCAGGAAATCAGCGATGCCATCGGAATAGCGCCCAGTCTGGGTGGCTATGCTTTGAATGATCGCCAGGAGGTTCTTCGAGCGATGGCTGACTTCGCGCAATAGCGTCGTCAGGGTCTGCTCACGGCGCTTCTGGTCGGTCGTTTCAACCATGGTGGTGACGACACCCTGCACTGTGCCGCCATCGCCATGGTCGGCGTCGACCCACACCTGAAACCAGCGAAAGCCGTCTTCGGCGGGAACACTGATTTCAAGGCGTTGCGGATTGCCGGATGCGATCACGTCGCGCTTGGCCGCACCGATGCGGTCGACCTGCGCCGCTGGGAGGATGCCGTTGCCGTCAGCGGTGTCGGAAACCCAGGGCGCACGCATGTTGCGCGCCCACACCGTTTTCATTTCTCGATCCTGATAGAGAACGGAAATGCCGGCATTGTGCAGCGCGTGGAGAAGAGCCCGGCCAAGTTGCATCCCGCTTTCGGCAGGATGCAGGGCGATGACTTCATCGCTCTGCACGTTGTCTTTCCTATCTTCGGTTCTGGAACGCATCGGCCAATCTGTCCACCCAACTCAGGGCTGAAGGCTGAACGGCTCACTGTGAAATGGGTTCCAACGAGGGTTACCCGAAAACCGGGCTCCAAAAGCAGTCCGCCGAGCGGCATCCGTTTAAGGATACCGCCCGGCGGTGGCTGGAAACCGTTTGAGGGGTGCGGCTTCCAGTGTTCGCTCGGATGATCGCTCGGTCGTCACGCCCGTTTGAACAGGCCGGCAAGAAGCGAAATCACAAGGAAAGCGAGAAAGATGAAAAACAATATCTGCGCTATGCCGGCAGACGTGCCGGCGATGCCGCCGAAACCAAGCGCGCCGGCTATGATTGCCACGACGAGAAATACGAGCGCCCAGTAAAGCATGATCCATCTCCTTCGAATGGTGCGATGAAAACGTGGTTAGATGCGGTTTGTTCCACCATTTGCCGAAAAAGGCGATGCCTGCAAATCGTTCTGAGCAGGGTGGCGCCGGTAATTCGCTGGTGACGGGTGCGGCATGCCAAAAGACCGCCTGATGCATCGCGTCAGGCGGTCCTTGATGTGGCGTCGTCAGGAAGTGCTGCGGCCTTACGCGGCGGCTTTCGCCTGGCGATCGAAGAACAGCGCCTGGCTGATCAGTGCCTTGACCATATCGGGGTTGAACGGCTTGGTGACCAGGAAGGCTGGCTCGGGGCGTTCGCCGGTCAGGAGACGCTCGGGAAAGGCGGTGATGAAGATCACCGGCACCGATGTCGACGACAGGATCTCGTTCACAGCCTCGATGCCCGAACTGCCGTCGGCAAGCTGGATGTCGGCCAGCACCATCTTCGGCCGCGTCTTGGCGAACATAGTCACCGCCTCGGCATGAGTGCGCGCCGTTCCGACGACGCGATGGCCGAGGCTCTCGACCATTTCTTCTATATCCATGGCGATCAGCGGTTCGTCCTCGATGATCAGTACATCCGTTGCCACTTGGCGGGATATCTCGTTGCTTGCCTGGGCAAGCAGCTCTGAAAACTCCTGGTCGCCGACATCGAGAATCTCGGCGGCTTCGTCTTCGCTGAAACCTTCGACGGCGACGAGCAGGAAGGCCTGGCGCGGGCGCGGCGCAATCGCATTCAGATTGGCGGCGGCGCGCTGTTCCCATGCTGATTGCGGCTGCTCCTGCGGAACGCGGATGGCGACCGATGTGAACAGCTTGGCGAAAACCTTGTACAGCGCAATGCGCTCGTTCGAAGCCTCGGGAAAGATATCGACATCGGCAATGATGGCCTCGAGCATCGCGGCGACCAGCGCGTCGCCACTCTCCTGCGATCCGGAAACGGCCCGCGAGAAGCGGCGCAGGAACGGCAGATGTGGTGCGATGGTGGCGGATAAGCTCATGGTAAGACGTCTCCCTCAGAATGACGTGATTGCATATTGCAGGTCAAGCTGATTGCAAGCCCCGGTAAACAACGCGGGTCTTGAGAAAAAGTTCCGACCTTGATGGAACTAAAGCGCCGGGACGGCGTTTGAATTCGGGATGGGCAACCAGACGAGGGTGTCGCTTGCGTTGTGTCGAGTAATATTGTGAGCGGCTTGGGCGCTGGGAATACAAGGGCAAAATGAAGGATATGACGAAAGATATTCTGGCTGGCGTCGCGGGCAGGCGCCGGAACGGTTCCGGTGACGCACTCGGGCCGAACTCCGAAATCGGACGCAAACTTAAACAATATTACGACGAGCTGGTCTCTGACGATGTGCCGGATCGCTTCGCCCAGTTGCTCAGTCAGCTGGAACAGGCCGAACCCGCACAGAAGAAGGACTGAGGCATGGCAGCGGTCTCCCAAGGCTTCAAGACCGATCTGCTTGGGGCAATCCCGAGCTTGCGCGCCTTTGCCGTGTCGCTGACGCAAAACGCCGACAAGGCGGACGACCTCGTCCAGGAAACACTGGTCAAGGCCTGGGACAAGCATGAGAGCTTCCAGCCCGGCACCAATCTCAAGGCGTGGCTTTTCACCATCCTGCGCAATGAATTCTATTCGCAGATGCGCAAGCGTGGGCGTGAGGTGCAGGACAGCGACGGTATCATGACGGCCAGGCTTGCCGTTCATCCGGCCCAGCATGGCCAGCTCGACCTGAAGGATTTTCGCGGCGCTCTCGAACAATTGCCGGAGGACCAGCGCGAAGCCATCATCCTCATCGGTGCGTCGGGCTTTTCCTACGAGGAAGCCGCCGAGATTTGCGGTTGTGCGGTCGGGACGATCAAGAGCCGCGTCAGCCGGGCCCGCACGCGATTGCAGGAGATCCTGAAGATCTCCGGGGAAGACGAGTATGGTCCGGATGCAATCTCGGCTCAGGTAACTGGCTCACCGGCCAGCTGACCTGCGATCGCGAGGCGCGATCGCACCAAGGTGTGGTGATGTTCAGATGAATGCTGGCCTGCAAACGCCGGTTTCTGCGCTTCCGGCGCTCACGTACTTTAAGTGCGCTCAGCTCCGGTTCTCGAAAACCAGCATTTCGGCCAGACCTGAACCTCTACACACCTTAAGTCGGGATCGTGTCGCAACCGGGAGCAGCGCGCCCGCAGGCCGCCGCCACGGCTTGCATGAGGTCATCACCCGAATAGGGCTTGCCGACCAGCCTGACGCCGGGAAACGATGCCTTGATTTCATCGGGATCCGAATAGCCCGAGGCGAACACGAAAGGGACCCCCGCGGCGCGCAGTCCCGAGGCGAAATCGAGCGTCGAGGTGCCGCCCAGCATGAGGTCGACGATGGCGGCGTCGAAGTGCGTGGCGACCTGCCGGCCGTCGATCTCGGCCAGATCGCGAGCGATCACCACCTCGCCGGCGCCATGGTCACGGCAAAGCTGCTCGACATCCATGGCGATGAGAAATTCATCCTCCAGGACCAGAATCCGCAATCCGTCAAGCAAAGGGGGCACAGGCAAAGGCTCCTCGAAACGCACCGAAAGTCATGATCGCTATTTGGTGAGCTGTCATTTAAAAAAGACATGTGCCCGCCCCGGAACCTCGATCTGCGCAACGCGTTTGACACGCAGCCTTCTGAAGACCGGGCTACTCGAAGAGGGGTCGAAATGTCAGGCCAGACCGGTCGCGCTTTCTCCAGCCGCCAATATCCTTGCGAGAACTGCCCGTTGCGGCCGTTACCGGTTTTCCGCGACTTCGAAAAGCAGGAACTGGCCTTCATCAGCAAATTCAAGAAGGGCGAGCTCGCCGTCGACAAGGGAGCCACGGTCCTGGTGGAGGGAAGCCACAGCGCTCATCTCTACACCGTGCTCTCCGGCTGGGCGTTTCGCTACAAGCTGATGCGGGACGGCCGCCGCCAGATCCTCAACTATCTCATGCCCGGCGATCTGATCGGCCTACAGGGCAGCGTGATGGGCGAGATGCAGCATTCCGTCGAGGCCCTGTCGCCGATGCTGCTGTGCGTTTTCGAACGCGAGTATCTCCACGAGCTCTACCGCAACCATCCCGGGCTGGCCTACGACATCACCTGGATCGCCTCGCGCGAAGAGCGCATGCTGGACGAGAATCTGCTCAGCCTCGGGCGCCGCAGCGCAATCGAGCGTGCCGCCTACCTTATCGCCTTCATCGGCAGCCGGGCCAAGGTCGTCGGACTGAACGGCAAGCAATCCGTCCAGATTCCAATCACGCAACAGCACATCGCCGACACGCTCGGCCTGTCGCTGGTTCATACCAACAAGACGATCCGCAAGCTGATGGATCGCAAGCTGATTGTCTGGCGCGACGGCGGTTGCGAGGTCACCGACAATGAAGGGCTCAAGCAGCTCGCCGGCTGGGAAGGGCTGGGCGAGGCGCGCCGGCCGCTGATCTGACGAAGCGACTTTCGCGAGGCGCTAGGATCGGGTGCGCGCGCAGGCGTTTTCGGCTACTTTGTCCCGGTTCTCGGAACCTTGAGACATGCGGCGCGTTTGAAATCAAGCAATCACAAGGAGTTAAGCAATGGCAACTGCCGCAGGAAAGACCGCTAACGAAGGCCGGCCGAATTCAGACTTGGAAGCCGATATCAGGCAGTTGAAGGCCGATATCGACAAGCTAACCAAGCAGCTGGCCAAGACCGGCGAGCATGGTTACGGCACCGCGCGCCGTGCGGCCACGGAAGGGGTCGAGCAGCTGCGTGCGCAGGGCGAAGCAGCCTTTGACAGTCTGCGCGGCAACGCAAAGGATATCGAAGCGCAGATGATGGCAAGCGTGCGCGAAAAGCCGGTGACGTCACTGGCGATCGCTGCCGGCGTCGGCTTCC
Organism: Mesorhizobium bavaricum; assembly: GCF_056781655.1. Classification (NCBI taxonomy): domain Bacteria; kingdom Pseudomonadati; phylum Pseudomonadota; class Alphaproteobacteria; order Hyphomicrobiales; family Phyllobacteriaceae; genus Mesorhizobium; species Mesorhizobium bavaricum. Next base: position 1,754,841 of record NZ_CM165566.1, read on the forward strand.
TCTTCGCGCTTCTCGCGCGTCGCTAGTCGCATACCAGATGGGAATGCTGGCATCCCTCATTTCCGGTCTCGCCTCTGGCGAAACCGTGGCCGCCATGCGGCGTGCACGCACGGCGGCAATCGTTTATGGGCTCGCCGCAATCGCTGCACTCTGCGGCCTCGGCTTTCTGGTCGGGGCAGCTTACATCTGGGCCGCAACCCGCTACGGATCGCAAGCGGCCGCGTTGGGCTTCGGCGCCGGGTTCCTGGTGCTTGCCGGGCTGATCCTGCTGATTTACCAGATATCCGCAGGCGCGCGCGCCCGGCGCCGGGCGCAACGACGCAATGCCGACATGAAAGCGATAGGCATCACCGCCGCGCTTGCCGTGCTGCCGGCACTGCTCAAGGGAAAAGGCGGTCTCGGCGTCATTCTGGGCCCGGCCGTGGCGCTGGCCGCCTACGCCATCTACCGCGAAAACGTGAAACCCGACGATTCGGATGAAGACGAGCGGAAGTAAGGTCGTCGGTCTCCCCCGGGTGAATTGGGGGATCCGAAAACCGGCTTCCACTTTTGCTTCGCTGACCTTCATGATCTGTCACTTCGACAGATCTTCCAGCGGCATCGATATCTGGCAAAACACGCCTTCCGGCCGGAACTCATGGATCACTTCGCTTGAAATGACCTTGGCGAGGCTGCGGCGGATGAGGATCGAGCCGAAGCCGTGTCGCTCCGGCGGAGCGACTTGCGGGCCGCCGCTTTCGCGCCAGGTCAGCACGAGGCGTCGGGCACCCTTCCTGCCTTGCGTCTTCCAGTCGAGATCAACCTTGCCGGACGCCACCGACAGCGAGCCATATTGCAGCGCATTGCTGGCCAGCTCGTGCAGGATCAGGCCAAGTCCGACGGCCTGGTCGGGGGACAGCAACAACTCGTCGCCGGAGATCGTCATGCGTGGCTGTTCGGTCGTGTCGAACGGCCTGACCTCGATCTGGACGAGTTCGCGGATACCGATGCCGCGCCACTCGCGGTCGGACAACAGATTGTGGGCGATGCCCAGGGCCTGAAGCCGGGAGCCGAAGGCTTCGAGGAATTCACTCGGCTGGCGGGCATGCCGCACGGTCTGCGTCGCCAACGCCTGGACGGTCGCCAGCGTGTTCTTGACGCGGTGGTTGAGCTCGCGCAGCAGCAGCCGTTGCCGCTCGTCGCCAAGCTTGCGCTCGGTGATGTCGTAGTTGACGCCGAAAATCAGTGTCGGCCTGCCGCCGCCATCGCGCTCGATGACACGGCCGCGCGTGGCGAGCCAGCGCGGTGGATGAAAGTCCTTCACCCGGTATTCGCCGAAATAGTCGTCGCTGCCGGTCAAGGCGTCACGAAAGCGGGTTTCGGTCTGGTAGACGTCGCGTGGATCGATGGCGGTGAGGATGTCGCGCGCCCGCAGCCGGTTCGAGCGCGGCAAGTTGAACAGCTCCGACAGCAAGGTGTCGCATTCGATGATGTCGGTGCGGATGTCCCATGCCCAGCTGGCGAGCGAAGCGGCATCGAGCGCGATGGCGCGCCGCTTTTCCTCGCGCACGAGTGCTGCCTCGGCGATGGCGCCGCTGCGGGTTGCATCCTTCAAGGTGAACAGACTGGCGGCGAGGCCGGCGAGCGCCTTCAACTGCTCAAGCCTGGCGCGGGACGGAAAGGCATGCGGCTTGCGGTCGAGCACGCACAGCGTGCCGATGCGGGCGCCCGCCACGATCATCGGCGCGCCGGCATAGAAGCGCACATGGTGCTTGCCGGTGACCAGCGGGTTGGCCTTGAAGCGTGGGTCCGTCGTTGCATCCGTCACCACCATCGGCTCGTCGCCGGCGGCAATGGCATGGGCGCAGAAGGATATGTCGGTCGCCGTTTCGGTCTCGTCCAGACCGACACAGGATTTGAACCACTGCCGCTGGTGGTCGACGAGCGTCACCAAGGCAATGGGCGCGTGCATCGCCGCCGCGGCAAGGCTGCTTATGCGGTCGAAATCCGGATCGGCCGCCGTGTCCAGCACCTCCAGCCCCTTCAGCACGGCAAGCCGGTCCTCGTCCTTGACCGCGCGCGCAACTTCGGCCGGCAGATCCGGCACTGTTTCTGCCTTGCTATCCACCCAAGTCCCCAATACCCCGTCCTGGTCTTGCCCGATTCACGGACCTGCCGGCCTGCAACCAGCCGGCTTCCCGGAACCATCCTAGCGAGGAACCGTTACCCGACCGTGTTTTGCCGAGCGCGCCAGTCGGCGCGAAACGAGACAAGGACCGACAATGGTCAAGATCATTCCTGAAAACAAAGCGCGTCAGGGCCGGTGGGGCTGGCACGGCTTGCGTATCCTGATTGCCGCGCTGCTTCTGGCCTTCGTTGCCTGGGGCATCGCCGAAATCTATGGTGAATTGGCCAAGACGCCGGCGACAGAGCAAGGAAGCGCGCCAGGCGGCTAGATTTTCAACCTTCATCGTCCGCGGTCGCATCAGGCAGCCTTTGCCTCGGCGATGCTGGCCGGCACCAGGACATTCAGCGCGCCGGGCCGGATTTCGATCGTCGTCTCACGGTCAAGCCTGACCAGTTCACCATCCATGACGGCGCGAAACCTCCTGCTGCCCGAATGGATTTTCAGGACCGTTCTGTCCGCCTGATGGATTTCCACGTGCTCGTTGTCGCGCCACTTGCCGCGCGCCATGTTGAAGAAGAATTTGACCAGTTCGGCGCGCTGTTGCGCCACCGTGACATAGACACCAAGTACGCCGCCCGCCGGGTTGTCGGCGTAAGGCAGGTGACCTTCACCGAACAGGTTGTTGGTGATGCCGATGCCGGTAATGCGGGCCGCCATCTCGGCTTTGCCGATGCTGAGCGTCACATTCATCGCCGGTGGATTGTTGATCGTCGCCCAGGCCGCCCTGGCCGAGGCGCGGATTTTTCCCAAGCGCGAACCGAATTCCATCTTCTGACGCAGCTGCACCATCTTCGCATGCATGCCGATCGAGAACTGGTGAACGAAGGGCCGGCCGTTGGCGGTGGCTATATCGACCGCGATGATTTCGCCGTCAGCGAAGGATTTCAGCGCGGCATCGAGCGACTGTGGAATGCCCAGTCCGCGTGCGAACAGATTCATGGTGCCGGCCGGCAATATGGCGAGCGCCTTCCTGGTGCCCATCAGCCGAGCGGCCGCGGCAGAAATGGTTCCGTCGCCGCCGCCGGCCAGTACGACGTCGACGGAGCGGCGCGATGCAGCGCCGTCGAGCGTCTCCACCACGTCCTTGCCGTCAACAATTTCAATGCTGAGCGAGTGGCCTGCCGTTTCCAGGGTCTGACGCATCTTGTCGGAGAAAACGGCAAGGTCCGTATTGCGCAAGGTGCCGCCGTCCCGGTTCAGCACCGCTGCAAATTTCATGCCCCGCTCCGTCATTCAATCGCAATTGGGCCGGGACAGGCCCAGCCACAGGCTGAAACGTGACGAAGCGGGAAAGGTTCCGTTTCAAGAGCAGCGAAATTCACACGACGCATTCTACGGCCGCCTCGTATATCCCCCTGGTTTTCACCATCGGCGCGCATTTTTTTGTCGGAACAACAGCATGGTCACGACGTTGTGAAGCTGTAGCAGATGCCGCGTCCGATCCCCTCAGTGAGGGTTCAACTGGGCGTGGCGTGCACGAAATCACGCACGAGGAGAGACTGACATGATCCGCAACCTCTTAGCCACGACTGCAATCGCAACGCTGGTCGCGACCGGGGCTTACGCGCAGAGTGCGACAACCGCGGCGCCAGCGCAGACCCCTGCCGTCCAGGAACCAGCCGCCGCTCCGGTGCCGAGTGCCGAAGGCAGCATCGTCACCAACATCATCGGCGAATCCGTCTACAACGGCACCGGCGATGACGCCGAGGGCATCGGCAAGGTCAGCGATGTCGTCTTCGACAAGGAAGGCCAGGCCAAATCCGTCGTCATCGGCGTCGGTGGTTTTCTGGGTGTCGGAGCGAAGAACGTCGCTTTCGACTATGGCAAGCTGCAATGGGCCGAGAAGAACGGTGACCGCTGGCTGGTCGCCCAGACGACCAAGGACGAACTGACGGCGCAACCGGAGTTCGACAGCAAACCCTATGCGCCGGCTCCTGCTCCTGCCGCATCGACCGATGCAACGGCGCCGACGGCGCCGGCGACGACGGATACCGCGCAGACGCCTGTCGATTTGAATGCTGCTCCGGCTGAGGCGGTGAAGCGTGCCGACGGCAATCTCGCCACCAACATCATCGGCGAAACCGTCTACAACGGCACCGGTGATGACGCGCAGAACATCGGCAGCGTCAACGACATCGTTTTGACGAAGGAGGGCAAGGCCGAGTCGCTGATCATCGGCGTCGGTGGCTTCCTTGGTCTTGGCGCCAAGAATGTTGCCTATGAGTTCGGCAAGGCTCAGTGGGCCGAGAAGAACGGCGACCGCTGGCTCGTAGCCCAGACCACCAGAGAAGAGCTACAGGCGCAGCCGGACTTCAACCGCAAGGCCTATGACCCGGTACCGGCGACGACGGCGTCCAATGAGCCCGCGGCAACGGCGCCGGCCGCTGCACCGTCCGACACCACGGCGGACAAGACCGCGGAGGCTACGACACCCGATGCCACGGCTCCGGATCAAACTCAGACGGCAGCTATCGACAAGTCGACACTGACCGAGATGCCGGTTGGCGAAATCCGAGGCGATGAACTGAAGGGCACGATCGTCTACGGCGCCAACGACGCCAAGGTCGGCGAGATTGGCGACGTCGTGCTGGCGCCCGACAGCAAGACCGATGCGGTGATCGTCGATGTCGGCGGCTTCCTCGGCATTGGCGAGAAGGAAGTCGCGGTCGGCATGGATAATCTCAAATTCATGACCGACAAGGACGGCAAGAAGTACCTGTACACGACCTTCACCAAGGAACAGCTCGAGGCGCAAACCGCCTACGATAAGGGCAGCTATGCCGAGAAACGCGACCAGCAGCGTCTGATCGTGCAGTAGGAACGAATAATGGCAGTAGGGCAGTAGGGTTGCGGCCGTCGGCTTACCTACTGCCCTCTCCTTGTCCTCTGCTGATATAACCCACGACGCCGTGGTCGGTCAGTTCGGCCAATGCCAACGACTGGTCGAGATGTTCGGCTCGCCAGGCAAGCAGTCTTTCGGCGAACCCCAGCCGCACGGCCTGATGGGCAGGATGAGCGGCGAGGCTGTTCAATTCGCCCGGATCGCTTTCCAGGTCGAAAAGCAGCGGCGGCAGGCCGCCGCCGAAATGCACATACTTGAATTTTTCCGTGCGGATGACGGCGAGGTTGCACTGATTTGAGGCGATGCCGAAATGCCGTTCGGCCTCGCCTCCGGCAATTGAGCGGAAATCGAATTCCCAGTGCGCGGCATCGCGCCAGACTGACGGCTGCTCACCCTTGATGAACGGCTTCAGTGAGTGTCCATCGAGGTGCGGAGCGGCATCTTGACCAAGCAGGTCGAGAAGCGTCGGCAAAATATCCACCGCTTCGGTGAAATGATCGACGCTACCGGCCGCCTTGCCTTGGCGCGGGTCGCGGATGATCAGCGGAATGTGGTAGCTGCCGTCGAAGTAGCCGCCCTTGCCCAGCATGAAATGGTCGCCCATCATCTCGGCGTGGTCGGAGGTCAGCACGATGATGGTGTCGTCCCAGGCGCCCGCCGCCTTGACCGCTTGCCAGATCCGGCCGAGCTGCGCGTCGACCTCGGAGATCATGCCATAATAGATCGCGCGGACGCGGCGAAAGTTGTCATCGCTCCAATCATGCACCTTGCCGCTGGAGCCAGGACGGAACTTGGCCTGCTTCTGCTGGCCGAGATCATAGGCGAGATAGGGATGGCTCTCTGCCTCGGCCTGCCAGCTCGCCGCACGGCGGAAGGCGGCACCGTCGGCTGGATCATACAGCGTGTTGTATGGCTCCGGCACGATGAAGGGTGGGTGCGGGCTGATGAAGGAGAGATGAGCGAACCACGGCGTGGCCTGCTCCTGCTCACCGAGCCAGCGCATGAATTCGCCGGTCAGGAAGGCCGCTGGCGTTGCGTCCTTCGAGTAGACGGGCGGTGCGTTGCTGACGGTGGCCTCCACCTTGCCGCCGTCGTTCACCGGGCGATGGATGTCGGGAGATCCGGCGCTGACATCGATGCCCCGCTGCTTCAGCCAGGACAGCCACTGCTTCTGATGCTCGGGTAGCAACTGGCGCACCGTGAATCCCGGCAGCACGCCCTCATAGCTTTGCAGCCGCGGGTCGCTCGGCGCCAGCAGGCGCGGGTCGAGCGACACGTCGGTGTAGCCGAACAGCGTCGGATCATAGCCGAGGCTCCGGGTATGCAGCGCGATGTTGCCGTGACGGGCGTCGAGCGGTGTGCCATTGCGGCAAACGCGGTTGTTCATCTGGTAGAGGCCGGTGTAGAGGCAGGCGCGGGCCGGCGAGCAAGGTGCTGCGCCACCGTAGTGCCGCCTGAACAGCACACCGTCGGCCGCCAGCGCGTCTGCATTCGGGGTCTTCACCACCGGATGGCCGGCGGCCGACAGGCAATCACCGCGCCATTGGTCGCATGTGATCAGGAGAATGTTCGGGCGCCTGGCTTTTCCTGTCACTCGCGATACCCTTGTCCCATGATGGTCAAACGCCGATCATGGAACCGAATTCCGGCCATGGCGCAAGCCTGACAAGTTTATCAATTGGTGAACAGACTTCTTTAGATTGTTCACTTTTACAGCACAGTCCATTCTGCGTTTGCCGCCTTTGCCGCATGCGGTCGCGTCCTCATATTGGCGTGGACAGCGGCAAGGGCCGCACCAGCACCAAGGGAAGGAGCAAGACAATGCTCGACCAGATCAAGGGCCTGCATCACGTCACCTCGATGGCCAGGGATGCCCGGCAGAACAATGATTTCTTCACCAGGAAACTCGGTCAGCGCCGGGTCAAAAAGACAGTCAATTTCGACGCGCCTGACGTCTATCATCTCTACTATGGCGATGAGGCCGGCACCCCCGGTTCGGTGATGACCTATTTCCCGTTTCCCGACATCGGCAAGGGCCGTCATGGCGTCGGCGAAGTCGGCACGACGGTCTATTCGGTGCCGGAAGGCACGCTCTCCTATTGGGAAAAGCGCTTCGCCGATGAGGGCGTCACCGGCTTGTCGCGCGAAGAGACCTTCGGCGAGAAGCGTCTGGCCTTTGCCGGTCCCGATGGCGACGGTTTCGCGCTGGTCGAGGACAAGGCCGACAGCAGAGCGCCGTGGGCAAAGGGCGGTGTTCCCACTGATGAGGCGATCCGCGGCTTTCATTCCGTGTCGCTGCGCCTGAAGGATGGCGGCGCCACCGCGGAGCTGCTGAAGTTCATGGGTTACGAGGAAATCGAAAAGTCCGGCAACGTCAGGCGATTGGCGGTGAAGAACGGCAATGGCGCAGATGTCGTCGACATCGAATCGCTGCCGGCTGCCGCCTTCGCCGATCTCGGCGCCGGCTCCGTCCACCATGTCGCCTTCGCCGTCGAGAACCGCGCCAAGCAGCTCGAAGTGCGCAAGGCGTTGATGGACACCGGCTATGGCGTGACGCCGGTGATCGATCGCGATTATTTCTGGGCGATCTATTTCCGCACACCGGGTGGCGTGCTGTTCGAAGTCGCCACCAACGAACCGGGTTTTGACAGGGATGAGGATACCGCTCATCTCGGTGAGGCGCTGAAGCTGCCGACGCAGCACCAGCACCTGCGGCCCTACCTCGAACAGCATCTGCAGAAGCTGGAAGGCTGAGATCATGAGCAAGGACGCTTACATTCACAAGCTGCTGCCCGGTTCACCGGGCGGTCCGCTGCTCTTCGTCTTCCATGGCACGGGGGCCGATGAGAACCAGCTGCTGTCGCTGGGGCGCGATCTCGCGCCTGAGGCGACCATCATCTCGCCGCGCGGTGATGTGTCGGAACAAGGTGCTGCGCGCTTCTTCCGCCGCACCGGCGAGGGCGTCTACGACATGGACGATCTGGCGCGGGCGACAGACAAGATGGCCGGCTTCGTCAAGGCCCATGTCGAAGCGGCAAAGCCTTCGGCCGTGTTTGGTCTTGGCTATTCCAACGGCGCCAACATCCTGGCCTCGGTGGTGTTCGCCGCGCCGGCAGTGTTCGATGCCACGGTGCTGATGCACCCGCTGATCCCGTTCGAACCGGAGGTGAAAGGCAGCCTTGCCGGTCGCCACATTCTCGTGACCGCCGGCAGGCGCGATCCGATCTGCCCACCGAACCTGACCACGCGGCTCGAAGCCTATTTGCGCGCCGACGGCGCCGATGTCACAGTGGAGTGGCATGAAGGCGGGCACGAGGTGCGGCCAAACGAAATCGAGGCGGCACGGCGTCTCTTTGCCGGTGCCATCCAGGGAGTATAGCGATGCCGGACCAACTGCCTGAAATCGAACTGGAGGATCGCGGTTCCAAGGGTCGCTATGTCCTGCGCGGGCCTGATGGCGCCGAGGCCGAGATGACCTTCACCAAGATCGGCGAGCACCAGATCATCATCGACCATACAGAAGTGCCGGACGTCTTTCGCGGCCAGGGTGCCGGGCTTCGGCTCGTCACTCGCGCCGTCGAGGATGCGCGTGCGGCGGGCAAGAAGATCATCCCGCTTTGCCCCTTCGCCAATGCCCAGTTCCGCCGCCATCACGAATGGGCCGACGTGCTGAAGCAGTAGGATCGGCCGGCATTTCTTCGATCGGAACGGCGCGACATCAGGCTGTCATCCCGCTGGCTTTGGCCGCCGGGATGGCTTTGGCATTTGCACGGGTAGCGCATCTTGCCCAAGTGGATATGATATGCCGCAGCCACCGCGCCGACAAACGAACCGAATGATCCCCCAATGACCGAAACCGACCTCGTTCCCGTCTTCGACGGCCACAACGATACGTTGCTCAGACTCTACCAGTCCAAAGACACAGACGTCGAAAAGCTGTTCCTCGAGGGGAAATCGGGCGGCCACATCGACCTGCCGCGCGCGAAGGCCGGCGGATTTGCCGGCGGCATGTTCGCCATCTTTCCGCCGCCCGTCGAGAAATCCAGGCGCAGCGCCGTGCCGTTGGCGCCGAGCGATGCAGAGCCGCTGCCGCCCGAGGTTCCGCGCGCCGATGCTTTGACCTCGACGATCGCGATGGCCTCGATCCTGTTCAGGCTGGAACGAGCCGGAGCGCTCACCGTCTGTCGTAGTGCCGGCGATGTGCGCAACGCCATGGTGCAAGGCTCGATCGCGGCGGTGTTTCACATCGAAGGCGTCGAGGCCATCGATCCCGAACTTACCATGCTCGACGTGCTGCATGCCGCCGGCCTGCGTTCGCTCGGCATCGTCTGGAGCCGGCCGAACGCCTTCGGTCATGGCGTGCCGTTCCGCTTTCCGTCTTCGCCGGACACCGGCCCCGGGCTGACCGATGCCGGCAAGGCGCTGGTCAAGGGCTGCAACCAGCTGAAGATCATGATCGACCTGTCGCATCTCAACGAGAAGGGCTTTCGCGATGTCGCTGCGCTTAGCGATGCGCCGCTGGTCGCCACCCATTCCAACGTGCATGCGATCTGCGGCCATTCGCGCAATCTCACCGACTGGCAGCTCGGCGCGATCCGCGAGTCCGGCGGCATGGTCGGGCTGAACTTCGCCACCGGTTTTCTGCGCGATGACGGCCGCATGAATGCCGACACCAGCCTCGACATCATGGTGCGCCATGTCGATTCGCTGCTGCAGGCGCTGGGGGAAGACGGTGTCGGCCTCGGCTCGGATTTCGACGGCGCCATGATCCCGGCCGTCATCGGCGACGTCGCCGGCCTGCCCAAGCTGATCGATGCGCTGGCGGCGCGCGGTTTCGGCCGCGCGCTGATCGAGAAGATCGCCTATCGCAACTGGCTCAGCATGCTCGAGAAAACCATCGGTTAGAAAGATCTATCCGAAACCTATGCGCTTCAGCCAGTCCTTGCCAACGCCACGATCCCGGATGATTGGCAGCGGATTTTCCGAATCGAGCCGCGCGCAGATGCGGTAGACCTCAAGCGTCTCGGCGGTCATCTCGCCACGCTTGTAGAAGAACATCGCGGCGGCATAGCGTGTGCGCCCGGACCATTTCTCGCCGAACGGCGTGTTGACCAGCTCCCACTGTTCGGCTGCTTCCAGTTCGGCTTCGTCGGTCATGGTCAGAAATCCGCCGGCGGATTGGCGGTGCGGCGGTCGAGCTTGATGAAGGGCCGCGCCACCACCTTGGCCCGCTTCATCAGCTTCTGGTACTGCAGCTCGCGCATGGCGTAGATCTCGACCCAGAGGTCCTCGACCATGCTATCACCGTACGGCCGCGCCAGCGAGGCGATGGCGATGTTGCGCTTGGCCATCGGTGACCACATGGCGGCGCTGACCAGGCCGACCTCCTGGCTTTTCTTGTAGTAGACGATGGCGTGTTCGGCGGGGATGTTGCCTTCGATCTCCAGCCCGACCAGCACATGACGCAGCTTGCGTTTCGCCCTGGCTTCGAGGATGGCGCGGCGGCCGTTGAAATGACCTTTCTCGAGATCGATCATGAAGCCGAGGCCGATCTCGTCTGGCATGCGCAGGCGATCGGCGCGGATGGCGTGCTCGGCGGTGGTAAAGTCGGCATTGGCGACGATCAGCCCGGCCTCGAGCCTGGCGCGGTTGAGCGCGGTGTAGCCGATGGCGCTGATGCCGCGCAGTTCGCCCGCCGTCATCAGCCGGTCCCACAGGCTCAGCGCCTTGTCGACCGGCACGAACAGTTCGTAGCCGAGATCACCGGTGAAGCCGGTGCGCGAAATACTGACGACGCCGCCGTCATGCGGGAAGTCCGCTAGGTCGAATATCTTCAGCTTATCGACGCCGGCGAAGCCGGCATCGCGCAGCACGGCGAAGGAGGTCGGTCCCTGCAAAGCGAGGCCCGCGACGGCCTCGGTCTCCTCCTCAACTGTTGCGTCGAAGCCGATGGCACTGTCGAGCAGCCAGGGGAGATGCCGCTCTTGTGAACACAGCCGGAAGCGCGTCGGCGACAGCCGGAACAGCGTGCCGTCGTCGAGGACAAAGCCCTCGTCGTCGCACCACGCCGTGTAGTGGACGCGGCCGGGTTTTAGCTTGGTGACATCGCGCAAGGTAACGCGGTTGAGGAAGGCTTCGGCGTCCGGCCCCTCGATCCGGTATTTGGTGATCGGCGAAATGTCGAACAGCGCCGCCTGACTGCGGATGGCGAAATACTCGAGTTCCTCGTCCCACAGTGAATGCGGCGCGCGGTAGCCGGCCCAATTGTACCAGTCCTGAGTTTTGGCCAGTGCGTCGATGCGCGGCTGGAACGGCGTGCCGAGCCGAAGCGTGCGGAAATGGCCCTGCGCGGCGATGCGCGCGGAGATGGGCTTGTTCTTGGTTGCCCGGGCCATGGCTTACCCCTTCATCGCGATGATGCGCCGCGCGCCGTTGAGGCCGGGAGCGCCAGAGACGCCGCCCCCGGGATGCGAACCTGCGCCGGCCAGGAACAGCCCATCGACGGGTGTATCGTAGCCTGACCAACCCGAGACGGGCCGCGAGATGAGCATCTGGTCGGCCTGCAATTCACCGTGGTGCCAATGGCCGCCCGGCATGCGATAGCGCCTCTCGATGTCGGCTGGCGTGAGCAACTCGGCGTGGACAATGCTCTTGCCGATGCCAGGCGCATAGGCCTCGAGCTGCGCCATGATCGCCTTGAGGAATTTCGGCCTGCCGGCAGCCCAGCCCTCTTTCAGCGCGTAGGGCGCATATTGCACGACCGCCGACAGCACGCAGGCGCCGCCGGGCGCGAGCGACGGGTCGGCAAGGCTGGGCAGCGTGATCTCCATCACCGGCTCGGCCGAGAACTCGCCATATTTGGAGGGGTTGAAGGCGCGTTCGACGTGATCGGGCGAGGGGGCGATGACCAGCCGTCCCTTGTGGCTGGCGGTATCGACACCAGTGAATTGCGGTGGCCGGTCGAGCGCCAGATTGAGCTTGGCGGTATCGCCCTTCATGCGGATATTCTTCACCTTGCGAACGAAGCCGGTGTCGATCTCGCGCGGCCCGACGAGGTCGAGGAAGGTGGTCGCCGGATTGATGGCGGAGACGATCGTCCTGGCGCGCAGCACCTCGCCATTGTCGAGCGCGACGCCGACGGCACGGCCGTTCTCGACGATGATCTTCGCCACCGGCACCGATGTGCGGATGGCGACGCCGGCCTTTTCCGCCGAGGAACGGATGGCGGCGACAACCGCGCCCATGCCGCCTTGCGGCAGTATCTGCGCGCCGGTAGCCCCGCCGGTCGCGCCTGCCAGCCGGTAGTAGAGACCGAGCAATGAGGTCGGCGAGCGTGGGCCGAGATGACTGCCAAGCGTCGCATCGAAGGCAAGCAGCCCCTTCAGCCGCTCGTCATCCAACTGCTCGTCGAGCAGATCGGCAACGTTCATCAGCAGCACGCGCAGGAAGTCGCGCATGTCTTCCTTGCCGAGTTTTTTCAGCGCCAGCGCGGTCTGGCCGAGTGAAGCGGTCTCGAGCAGCGACATGCCGGCGAGATCGGGCGGCCGACGGGAGAGGAACGGTTTCAGGATGTCGGCATAGCGCAGCAGCTGCGCGCGCAATTCCTTCCAGGCGGACTGCTCGGACGAATTGGAGCCGGTCAGCACCTCGCCATAGGCGCCATGCAGGATCAGCGGCGGGCCATCCTTCGACAGCGCAACCGATGGCATGAAGTCGCCGCGGGCGACTTTTAGCCCGTGCTTCTCAAGATCCAGCGTCTTCACCACATCGGGATGCAGCCGGTTCAGCAGATGGGCGACGGAGGAGACACGAAAGCCTGGCGCGAATTCCTCGGTGCGCGCGGCACCACCGACTTCGCTTCCGGCCTCCAGCACCAGCACCTTGCGGCCGGCTTTCGCCAGCGTGGCCGCGGCGACGAGGCCATTGTGGCCGCCGCCAACGATGATCGCATCAAATGACGTCATGGGCAGGGCTCATATGCGAGGTCGATTTGGCGAGGTCGCGCAGGATTTCGGCCGCGGCATTGCGGCCGGGCGCGCCCATGACCCCGCCGCCGGGATGGGTCGAGGAGCCGCACATATAGAGGCCACCAACCGGCGACCGGTACTGCGCGTAACCCGGCACGGGACGGTTGAACAAAAGCTGGTCGAAGGTCAGTTCGCCCTGGAAGATGTTGCCCTCGGTGAGGCCGACCTCGGCCTCGATCTCGCGTGGCGTGCGAACCTCCATGTGAACGATGCGGTCGCGGAAACCCGGCGAGTACTCGGCGATCTGCGAAATCACGCTTTCGGCGAAGCCGTCGCGGTCGGCATCGGTCCATTCTCGACCGCCAATCTTCGGTGGTGCGTATTGCACGAAGCAGCTCATGAAGTGCTTGCCGGGTGGCGCCATGGTCGGGTCGAGCGTCGTCGGGATGACCATGTCGAGGAAGGGATCCGCCGACCAGCGGCCAGCCTTCCAGTCGTCATAGGCGCGCTCCATGCGCTCCATCGAATCGGTGAAATGCATGTCGCCGCGATACACCGGCGAATCCTTCGGCAGGGCCGGGAATTCCGGCAGCGAATCGAGCGCGATGTTGACCTTGCCGGACGAGCCGCGGATCTTGAAGTTCCTGACCCGGCGCAGGAAAATGTCGGGCAGTTCCTTCTCCTCGACCAGCTTCAGGAAGGTGCGCTTCACATCTGCATTGGAGACGACGAGCTTGCCGGGGATCTCCTCGCCGCCGGCCAGCACCACGCCCTTGGCCTTGCCGCGCTGGACGAGCACATGATCGACCTCGGCGCCGGTGCGGATGGTTCCGCCCGACGCCTTGAACGACGCGGCCAGCGCCTTGGTGACGGCGCCCATGCCGCCGCGCGCATAGCCCCAGGCGCCGACCGAGCCGTCGACCTCGCCCATATAGTGGTGCAGCAGCACGTAAGCCGTGCCGGGCGACATCGGGCCGAGCGCTGTGCCGATGATGCCGGACAAAGCGAAGTTTGCCTTGATGACATCGGTCTCGAAATATTCGTCTAGGAACTCCGAGATCGACATCGTCCAGAAGCGCAGCGTCAGCGCCATCTCCTCGGCCGACAGCCCGGCGAATTTCTTGCCGAGATAGAGCAGTTCACCGAGATCACGCGGCCGCAAACTGGTCGGGTCGGGCGCGGTGCGCATCAGAAGCGGCTGGATAAAGCGGCACTGCCGCGTCACGTCGCGTGCGTAGCAGTCATAGGCTTCGGCATCGCGCTTCGAGAAGCGGGCAAATTCGCGCCGGTGGGCATCGTGGTCGCGGTAGTTGGCGAGGTAGTCGCCGTCGCGGGTGAACACCGCACCGCCCTCGTAAGAGATGACCTGCAGGCCGAAGCGCGGCAGTTCCAGGTCGCGCATGATCTCGGGGCGAAACAGCGAACAGACATAGGAGCAGTTGGAATAGAGGAAGCCCGGCGTCAATTCCCGGCTGGTGGCGGCACCGCCGACCCAGTCGTTCTTCTCGACCACCAGCACGTCGAGGCCGGCGCGCTGCAGGTAGCAGGCGTTGACCAATCCGTTGTGTCCGCCGCCGATGATGATCGCATCCCAAGCTTTCATTTTGGCCCAGTCTTCATTCTGACCCGCTCTTCATTTTTGCGTGATCTGTTCCCGAATGCGCGGAATTTGGCATGGCAGCCGCTATTTTGTCCAGCCATATTGAATGAATGTTCAACAAATGGTGTTGCGTTTTGCCCTGTATGCGCTACGCTTTGCCGGCAATCGAAAGTGCTCAAATCGGCTGATGGGGCCGAGGTGCGATGATCGAAACGGTAGCAGCCGAGCCTGAGTATGACGACACCGCCATCCGCTTCCTCGAGGCGCTGTGGGGCGATGGTTACCTGTCGCCGGGCGGGCCGGACGAGGTCGACCGGGTGGTCGAAGGGCTCTCGCTCAAGGGCAAGACAATTCTCGACATCGGCTGCGGCTCGGGCGGCATCACGCTGCATCTGGTCGAACGCCATGGCGTCGCCCACGCCACCGGTTTCGATGTCGAACAGCCGGTGATCGAAACGGCGAGGAAGCGCGCCGCCGCTCGCGGGTTCACGGATCGCGCCAGCTTCGTTCAGGCCCCGTCGGGACCACTGCCGTTCGCCGATAGCTCCTTCGATGTCGTGTTCTCCAAGGATGCGCTGCTGCATGTGCCGGACAAGGAGGGCCTGTTCGCGGAGATTTTCCGGGTGCTGAAGCCGGGCGGCGTCTTCGCCGCCTCCAACTGGATGATCTCGCATGACGGCGAACCGTCGTCCGAGATGAAGGCGTACGTCGCCGCCGAAGGCTTGTCGTTCGCCATGGCGTCGCCGGCGCGTTACGCGCAGGCGATGCGCCGGGCCGGCTTTGCAGATGTCACCGTCAGGGACCGCAATCCCTGGTACCGCGACGTCGCGCGCGGCGAGCTGGAAAGACTGAAAGGGCCGCTCTATCCGACGGTCGCGGCCGTGGTCGGCGCCGCCTATGTCGACAAGAACATCCGAACCTGGGAAGCCATGCAGAAGGTGCTTGACAGTGGCGAACACCGTCCCACTCATCTTCGCGGGTGGAAGCCGGATGCAAAGGGATAGCCGGCGATGCTGGAGACCATCACACCCATGAAGACGGCAGAGGCCAGGGATCCCGTTCTTGAACCGGCGCGGAAAACCGAATCCGAGAAGCGCGGCCGCAAGGCCTCGAAGGAGGTCAGGCAGCTTCAGCTCATCGAAGCGACGATCGATTCACTCGCCAAGCGCGGCTATTCGGAGACGACGATGGCCGATGTCGCCGACGGTGCGGGGCTGTCGCGCGGCATCGTCAATTTCCATTTCGAGAGCAAGGAAAAGCTGCTCATTGCGACCTTGCAGTACATGTATGACGAGTACTCCGCGCATTGGCGCAATGCCCTGCAGAAGGCAGGGGATGATCCCGCCCGCCAGCTCCAGGCCCTAGTCGCGGCCGATTTCGACCGCTCGATCTGCAACAAGCGCAAGCTCGCCGCCTGGTGCGCCTTCTGGGGCGAGGCCAAGTCACGGCCGACCTATCAGGCGCTGAGCAGCGCCCGCGACGCCCTCTATCAGACCATCTTCATCGACCTGTGCGCGACGCTCAAGCAGAGCGGCGACTACGCCTATGAGCCGCAGGTCATGGCGCTGGCGCTCAGTGCCATGCTGGAGGGGTTGTGGCTGCGGTTGATGATGGGGACCGAGGACACCACCCGCGAGACTGCCTTGCAAGCGGCCAATGAATTCCTGTCGGCGGCATTCCCCAAACACTATCCGGGGAAGGCCAGCGGTGCGACGAAACCATAAGAAAATCAGAACAAGACAGAGGATGGAACAGCAATGAAGACATTCACTCGACGCTTGACATTGACCCTGGCACTGGCTGGAACGCTGGCGGCGTCCGCCGCCGCATTGGCGATCGCGGCCGACAAGGACCTGATCGTGTTCGACTGGTCCGGCTACGAAGACCCGAGCTTCCATCCGAAATATGTCGAGAAGAACGGCGACTCGCCGACCTTCGCCTTCTTCGGCGACGAGGACGAAGCGTTCGAGAAGGTCCGCTCGGGCTTCAAGGCCGATCTCGGTCATCCCTGCTCGCAAAGCGTGATCAAATGGCGCGAAGCCGGCCTGCTGCAGCCGCTCGACACGTCCAAGATCACAGGCTGGAAAGACCTCAATCCCGGCATCATGGCGATGAAGGATCTTGCCACGACATCGGACGGCAAGGCCTGGTTCATGCCCTGGGACTGGGGCAACACGCAGGTGACCTACAACTCCTCCAAGATCGACGCCAAGGATGTGCAGTCGCTGAAGGCCTTTGCCGATCCCAAGTTCAAGGGCCGGGTGTCGATCGGCGACAATGTCGACGACGCCTACGCGCTTGCCAGTCTGGCCATCGGGCTGAAGGACTGGACCAAGATGACCGACGACCAGTTCAAGCAGGCATCGGATTTCCTGCGCCAGGTGCACAAGAACGTGCGCTCCTACTGGACCGACACCACCGACGTCGTGCAGTTGCTGAGCGGCGGCGAGGTCGATCTCGCCTGGGCGTGGAACGATGCAACCGTGCAGTCGGTGGCGGCCGGCGTGCCGATCAAGGCCAAGAAAGACACCGACGAAGGCATCTCGACCTGGGTCTGCGGCTACGTGCTGTTCAAGGACGCGCCCGGCAATATCGACAAGGCCTATGACTATCTGAACGCGGTCAACGATCCGGAGACCGCCAAGGTGCTGGTCAAGGACTGGGGATACGGCCAGGCCAACGCCAAGGGCATGGCCGGCGTCGACCAGGCGATCCTGAAGGACAAGGGCTATGACGACGTGCAGAAATTCGTCGACAAGACGCTGTTCCAGTCGCCGGTGCCGTCGGACCTCAAGCTCAAGATGATTGCCGAATTCGAGAAGATCAAAGCCGGTTATTGAGCCTGTTTGGAGTGTCGTCCGCCCGCCGACATGGCGAGCGGACGGGCTCGCCAAGGCCGCCGAATTCTCCTAACCTCGCAGCGATGTTTTTCGCGATGGGGGAGTTCGCGCCATGAAGTCAGTGCTACGCAGCCTTGCCCTCGCCGCCGCGTGTTTGATCGGCGCCGGCGCGGTCTATGCGTGGGCGGAAGGCGGTGGCGACCTCGTGGTGTTCGACTGGTCGGGTTATGAGGATCCGCTGCTGCACCCCGCCTACGCCGCCAAATACGGCGCCGAGCCGACCTTCGCTTTCTTTGGCGACGAGGACGAAGCCTTCGAGAAGATGCGGGCGGGCTTCAAGGCCGATATCGCCCACCCCTGCTCGCAAAGCGTGGTCAAGTGGCGCGAGGCCGGCATGCTGCAGCCGCTCGACACCTCCAGGATCGCCGGCTGGAAAGACCTCAATCCCGGCATCATGGCGATGAGGGATCTCGCCACCACCGCCGACGGCAAGGCCTGGTTCATGCCGTTCGACTGGGGCAACACCTCGCTGCTCTACCGCTCCGACAAGGTGACGGCTGATCAGGCACAGTCGCTCAGGATCTTCGCCGATCCGAAGTTCAAGGGCCGCGTCACCATCGGCGACAATGTCGACGACGCCTATGCGCTGGCAAGTCTGGTCATAGGCCTCAAGGACTGGACCAAGATGACCGACGCGCAGTTCCAGGAGGCGTCCGCGTTCCTGCGCGACGTGCACAAGAACATCCGCTTCTACTGGACCGACGACACCGACCTCAACCAGGCCTTTATCGGCAATGAGGTCGACCTCGTCTGGGGTTGGAACGAGACCTTCGTGACGCTCAAGGGTCAAGGCATGCCGATCGTCATGAACCGCGACACCAAGGAAGGCATTTCGACCTGGGTGTGCGGCTATGTGCTGATGAAGGATGCGCCGGGCAAGCTCGATGAAGCCTATAATTTCCTCAATGCCGTCAACGCACCCGCGGTGTCGGACTACATAGTCAAGACCTTCGGCTATGGCCATGGCAATGGCGCCGGCATGGCGGCTATCGACCACAAGGTGCTGGCCGACCGCGGCTTCGACAATCTCGACGCGTTCCTCGACAAGACGCTGTTCCAGCAGCCGGTGGCGCCGGCACTCAAGCAGCGCATGGTGGCCGAGTTCGAGAAGATTAAGGCCGGCTATTGACGAGCGAACCGGAAAGGACCGACGTCGTCATCGTCGGCGCCGGCTTCACTGGCCTGTCGGCAGCGCTTGAGCTGAAGGCCGCCGGCATCGACTTTCTGCTGCTCGAGGCGCGCGACCGAGTCGGCGGGCGCGTCGAGTCCAGACAGAACGGGCTTGGCGAGCGCATCGACAGCGGCGGCCAGTTCCTGTGCGAGGACATGCCGGAACTGATGGCCATGGTTGAGGCGCGCGGCAAGACGCTGGTTGAGACCTATCTCGATGGCGACTTCGTCGCCCAACCGGCGATGTCCGCCCGGGAGGGGGAACGCGCCTATGCCGGCTCGATGGTGATCCGCGACCGCATGAATGCGATCGCGCCTGACGATCCGGCGATTGCCGGCCTGACCGTCGCCACATGGCTCGATGGCCAGAATGATCCTGCTGACGCCAAGGCGGTGTTCCGTTCGATGATCCAGGGCCTGTGGTGTCAGGCCCTGGAAAAGCTGCCGTTGTGGCACCTGATCGACAATGACCGGCGGATCACCAATGAGGTGACGGAGCTGCAGTATTTCGTGCGCGAAACCATGCATTCGCTGGCCGACGAACTGGCCCGCGATCTCGGCGACCGGCTGCGGTTGAGTGCAGCGGTCATGGCGATCGACCATGGGCCGGGAAGGGTTCGTCTCGCATCGGTGGCGGGCACCGTCGAGGCACGGACGGTGTTGATTGCCGTTCCGCCGACGATGGCCGCGAAACTGGATTTTACGCCGCCGTTGGCGGCTGGCCTGCAAAGATCCCTGGCGGTCTGGCAAAGCGGCGCGGTGATCAAGGTGCTGGTGCGCTATCCCACCGCCTTCTGGCGCGACCGCGGCCTGAGCGGCATGGTGATGTGGCGCGACCTGCCGGGGCTCTTTGCCTGTGATGTCGGCAAGGACGACGATCACGCGGCGCTGGTCGTCTTCGTCGGCGGGCCGCTCGCCTTGCGCTGGCGCGGGCTCGGCGATGCTGGATT
This sequence comes from Mesorhizobium bavaricum, assembly GCF_056781655.1. Lineage (NCBI taxonomy): Bacteria > Pseudomonadati > Pseudomonadota > Alphaproteobacteria > Hyphomicrobiales > Phyllobacteriaceae > Mesorhizobium > Mesorhizobium bavaricum. The sequence goes on from NZ_CM165566.1 coordinate 1,774,437, forward strand.
GCGCGCCGAGGTGACGGCGAGGCTGACGGAAGCGCTTGGTCCGGAATCGGCAGACATGGCCGATTTCAGCTTTCGCGAGTGGACGGATGATCGCTGGAGCGGCGGCGCCTACGGCGATCTCATCATCGATGCGACGGCGACCGACGCCGAGCATACGCTTCTCACCGGCGCGCCACCGGTGCATTTCGCCAGTTCAGAACTGTCGCCGTCATTTCCAGGCTATGTCGAAGGCGCCATCGTCGCCGGACGCATCGCAGCGCGCAAGATCATGGCCGAGCTTCAAATTCTTGGCTGAGCCTGATCTCTGGACAAACGGTTTCCGCTGGTCCGAGAAAACCGGTTCCCACTTTCGGGATCATGCTCCCCTTGTTTTGACGCAATTCCCTAGGGAAAGCGCTACGCGCTTTTCCCGGGAAAACCGTTTCACACTTTTCCTGGAATTGCTCTAGTCGGCCATAGCCACCAGCGCCTCGGGATCGTAGGCAAGGCGGATCAAGGTGCCGACCGGGATGTCGTCGGCGCCGAAATCGTTGGTCTCGGTCACCGACAGTGGCTTTTCCAGTCCCGGTATCTCGACGATCAGATGGGTGATCTCGCCGAAATAGTGGCGTTCGACCACCTTGCCGGCGACCTCGAACTTCGCCGTCGCATTGTCCCACAGCACGCGCAGGCGCTCCGGCCGGATGCCGAGCGTGGCTGTGCCACCATTGCGGACGAAGGCCTTGGGCTTGTCGGTCTTGACGCGGCCAAAGCCCAGCGTGTCGACAACCAGCGAGGCGCCATTCTCCTCGACAATTTGCGCCTTGACGAAATTCATGCCGCCGAGGAAGTCTGCAACCTGCCGGTTGACTGGCCGTTGGTAAATTTCCTTCGGTGAGGCGACCTGCGCTATTTTTCCACCAAACATCACCGCGATGCGGTCGGACATGGCGAGCGCTTCATACTGGTCGTGGGTGACCAGTATGAAGGTGATGCCGACCGCCTGTTGCAGGCGGCGCAGTTCGACCTGCATCTGCTCGCGTAGTTTCTTGTCGAGCGCCGACAGCGGTTCGTCGAGCAGCAGCACCTTTGGGCGCATCACCAGAGCACGGGCGAGCGCGACGCGCTGCCGCTGGCCACCGGAAAGTTCTGTCGCCAGGCGCTTGCCGAGGCCGGTCAGCGACACCTGCGCCAGCGCTTCCTCGACCCGACGCTTTTCTTCGACGCCCTGCAGCTTCAGCCGCTTCAGCCCATAGGCGACATTCTGCTCGACATTGAGATGCGGGAAGATCGCATAGCTCTGGAAGACCATGTTGGTCGGCCGGCGGTTGGCCGGGATGCCTTCCATCGGCTGGCCGCCGACCGAGATCGAGCCGCTGGTCGGATTGTCGAAGCCGGCGATCATGCGCAACAGCGTGGTCTTGCCGCACCCGGACGGACCGAGCAGCGAGAAGAATTCGCCCTCCATGATGGTCAAGGAGGCGTCGTCGAGCGCCTTGAACGCGCCATAGCTGCGAGTGACGCTGCGGATTTCGATCATCGCTCGTTCCGGCCTGGACCGGTCGTCCTGAGGACGCTCGACTTTGGGCAGGTCGATTTGCGGCTGCTCAGGCATAGAGGCCTCCCTCGTTCTGGGTGCGTCTGGCCGCGCGGCGACGCAGGATTTCGGCGACGGTCATCAGCACGAAGGAGGCAACCAGCAGCAGCGTGCCCAGCGCCAGCACGCCGGGCAGCTTCGCAGCGAAGCGCAGCTGGCCCCAGATGTAGATCGGCAGCGTCGCATCGGTGCCGGTGAGGAAGAAGGCGATGATGAACTCGTCCAGCGAGATGGTGAAGCAGACCAGCAGGCTGGAGATGATCGCTGGCGCCACCATCGGCAGCGTCACCCGGCGGAACGTGCCGAAGGCACTCTCGCCGAGATCGGCGGAAGCCTCTTCCAGACTGCGGTCGAAGCCTTCGAAGCCGGAGGTCAGCACCGTCATCGAATAGGGGATGCAGACCAGGACATGGCCGAGCACGACGGTGAACAGCGACAGGCTCAAGCCAAGCTGCAGCATCACCAGCAGCATCGAGATGGCGACGATCACTTCGGGCAGCACCAGTGGTGCCATGATCAGGCCGTTGATGGTGCGACGGCCGGGATAGCGGTAGCGGGTGATCGAACGGGCGGCGAGGATGCCGAGCACGGTGGAGAGGATAGCGGCCGACACCCCAACGATCAGACTGTTCCAGGCGGCGTCGAGCAAAGCCGGGGTGCGGGGCAGATCCTCGTACCAGTGCAAGGTGAAGCCGGAGAGCGGAAATTTCGGCGTCGCCGCCGTGTTGATCGAGAAGATCGGCAGGAAGATGACCGGCAGGTAGAGAAACACGACGTAGAGGAACGCGTAGGCCGGCAGCCAGCCGCCTGACAGGAAGCGCCGCACCGCCGTCATCGCGCCAGCCTCTGCAGGGCGCGGATGATGAGCACCGTGGCGCCCGCCATCAGCGTCACGATCAGCATGGTGGTGACGGACAGGGCAGCACCAAGCGGCCAGTTGGAGGCCTTGCCGAACTGCGCCTGGATGGCGTTGGCGATCATGACGCCGTCCTTGCCGCCGACGAGCTTCGGGGTGACATAGTCGCCGACGGTTGGGATCATGACGATCAGCGCCGCCGAGATGACGCCGGGGGCCGACAGCGGCAGGGTCACGCGCAGGAACGAGCGCAGCGGGCCGTCGCCGAGATCGGTGGCTGCTTCGACCAGCGTGCGGTCGACCTTTTCCAGCGAGACAAAGATCGGCAGGATGGCGAAGGCCGCCCAGGCATGGGTGAGCGTGATGATGACGGCGGTCGAATTGTAGAGCAGCGCGGTCGATGGCTCGTCGATGATGCCGAGGCCCATCAGACCGGAATTCAGGACGCCGTTGTAGCCGAGGATGACCTTCCACGACATGACGCGCAACAGATAGCTGGTCCAGAACGGGATGGTGATGAGGAACAGCCACAGGCTCTTGTGGCGGCCGCCATGGAAGGAAATGAAGTAGGCGATCGGATAGGCCAGGATGACCGTGAACAGACTGACCGTCAGCGAGATGTAGAGCGAGCGCCACAACAGGTCGCGGTAGATCGGCTCGGTCAGTGCGACGCGGTAGTTCTCCAGCGTGAAGGTGCGGTCGATGGTCAGGTAGTTCTGCGTCCAGAAGGAGTGGGCAATGACCACCAGGATCGGCAGGACGAGAAGGACAAGCGCGTAGATGAAGGTCGGGCTGATCAGGGCAAGGCCCTGGACGGGTTCGGATTGCAGAAGGGCATTTCGTCTGGCCCGCGTCATCCGCAACGGGGACGACCCTTCCGCCGCCGCCGTCATTGCAGGGCTCCGGGTGTGATGTCGGTTGCTGGCCTGGACTGTCCCGCCATGCGGCTCCCATTGTGCTGGCGCCGGTTCCTTGTTCTCCTTGCCGGCTTTCTTTCATCATGCGCGCATCCGCGGATTGAAATCAAGCGCTATTTCTGCGATATTGATTGAACGGACATTCAAAATTGAGTGAAGAAAGCTGGCATTTCCGGCATTTGACGCTGAGTTTCATGCCTGAGAAATTCGATTGGATGATGTGGAGGCGATTGTGGCTGCTGCGAGAGATCTGAGAACGACGGAACCGGCTGATATCGGTGTTGACGATGCCGTCGAGCTGGCCAAGCGCCATCTCATCCAGCCATGGCCGTTCGCCGGCTCTGTCGGTGCCGAAGCGCGCGCGTTGATCGGCGAAGGCGACGGCATCTACATCACCGACAGCGCCGGCAAGCGGCTGATCGACGGGCCTGCCGGCATGTGGTGCGTCAATGTCGGCCACCGTCGCGAGGAACTCGCCAAGGTGATGTACGACCAGGCGATGGCGCTGTCCTACAACACGCCGTGGTACACGATGAACGCGCCGTCGGCGGAACTCGCCATGCGCATCGCCGGCCATGCGCCAGGCGATCTCAGCCACGTCTTCTACACCACAGGCGGCTCTTCGGCCGTCGAGACGGCGCTGCGCTTCATGCAATTCTACAACAATGTGCGCGGCCGGCCGGAAAAGAAGCTGATCCTGAGCCGGGGCGGCGCCTATCACGGCTCGACCTATCTGTCGGCCTCGCTCAACGGCCGTCCGCGCGACCGCGACTGGATGGACGGCGCCGACGAGCTGGTGATCAAGCTGTCTTCGCCCGATCCGTTCCGCCGCCCGCACGGTATGAGCCTTGCCGCCTTCACCGATTTCCTGGTCGATCAGTTTCGTGACACGGTCGCCCGCGTCGGCGCCGACAGGATCGGCGCTTTCGTCGGCGAGCCGGTGCAGGCATCCGGCGGCGTCGTCGTGCCGCCCGACGGCTACTTAAAGCGTATCCGCGAGATCTGCCGCGACAACGACATCCTCTATGTCTCCGACGAGGTGGTGACGGCCTTCGGCCGGCTTGGCCATGTCTTTGCCTCCGGCGACGTGTTCGGCATCGATCCCGACATGATCACCTTCGCCAAGGGCGTCACCTCGGGCTATTTCCCGCTTGGCGGCATCATCATCTCGGAGCGGTTGCTGGAAGAGTTGCGGCGCTCGAATCACCCCGACGCGATGTTCGGCCACGGCCTGACCTACACCAGTCACCCCGTCGGTTGCGCCGTGGCGCTGAAGAACCTCGACCTGCTGGAAGAGGGTGTGCTTGCCCATGCACAGGACGTCGCGCCCTATTTCCAGGCGCAGCTGAAGACGCTGGAAGAGCTGCCGCTGGTCGGCGAGGTGCGTGGCCTCGGGCTGATGGGCTGCGTCGAATGCGTGGCGGACCGCGAGAGCAAGGATCCGCTGCAGCTCGACAAGGATGTCGGCAAGCGCATCGACGCACATTGCCACGAGCTTGGCCTGCTGGTCCGGCCGCTGATCAACATGTGCGTGATGTCGCCACCGCTGGTCATCACGCGCGAGCAGATCGACGACATGGTCGGCATCTTGCGCGAGGGCATTTCGCGCACGATGGATGATTTGAGGAAGGAAGGGGTGTGGCGGGGATAGTCCCTTCTCCCCGTTCCACGGGGAGAAGGTGCCGGCAGGATTAGGGGCGGCGCTCGCATTGGCGACTGGCTGCACCCGATGCCCTGCCTGTGTAGTTACCTCACAAGCCTGGTGCTGCCCCTCACCTGCCTGCCGGCATCCTCTCCCCGTATAGTGACGGGGGAGAGGGGCACTCTCATCGATGGTTTCGCCAATTGCTGGGCGTTGCAGAACAGAAGGCTACGATCGCGACCTGAGCGCGTCGTTCAGATTCCACATATCCTTCTCGTCGGGTGCGGTCTCCAGGCCCAGCACCGGCAGCATCTTGCGCAGATGGTCGTGATGCGTACGCACGCCATATTCGAGGTCCGAGAGATAAAAACCCTCGAAGGCTTCGGACAGCATGGATTCGTTTGACCACACCGAAAGCTGGACGTCCTCCGACATCGTATCGCGATCGATGCGGAAGGAGAGATAGCGGGCGGCGGCCTGCTCGCGGCTCTCGTCGCGGTAGCGATAGATGGCGCCGCGCAGCAGGGTCTGCCCGGTCGACAGGGGGAACTCCTGGTAGAACTGCACCGATTCCGGCATCACCGAAATGACCGCATTGGGGAAGATGCCGTAATAGACCCAGGCCTTCTTCAGATAGTCGGGCAGATGCGCCGGCTCGGGCGCGATCTTGACGTAGTTCCTGACGCTCCAGCGGCGGCCGGCATGCGGGTTGTAGGTGGCAAAGGAGCGCGACACGCCGTTGATGAAGGGCTCGTCGAAATAGGTGGCGCCGTAGAGATCCTGCAGGGCGGGATGCGCCATGGCAACGTGATAGCCCTCATTGTCGACATCGCGCACCGACTTCCAGTTGACCGGGGTCTTCTGGGTCCAGATGCCCCAGGAGGGCACCATGTCTGCGGCGTTGTAATGCGCGAACTCGGGCTCGATCGGCTTCATCAGCTCAGCCACTGAAGGCTGCGGCCCGCCATTGCGGAAGCGGATGAAGATAAAGCCCATCCAGACCTCCAGATCGAGCGGCATCAAGCCGAATTCGGTCTTGTCGAGATCGGGGAACGAGCGCGGGCGTGCAGCACCGCGCAGCGAGCCGTCCAGATTGTAGACCCAGCCATGGAACGGGCACACCAGCGCATTCTTGCAATTGCCCTGGCTGTCGGCGACGACGCGGCTGCCGCGGTGGCGGCACATGTTGTTGAAGCCGCGCACGGCGCCATCCTTGCCGCGCACGATCAAAGCGCGTTCGCCAACCACGTCCATGGTCAGGTAATCGCCGGCATTCGGTATGTCCGAGACATGTCCGACGATCTGCCAATGGTTGCGAAAGACGAGCTCCTTCTCAAGCTCGAGAAGGGCATCGGAATGGTAACTCCAGCCCGGTAGTCCCCGCCGGTCCCAATCGTTGGGGATCGCCACGTCACGGAGGTGCGGGTTCATAAACGTCTCTTCTTTTTGTTGAATACTCATTCAATAAAAACATATTTTTCATTGAAATGCAATGACTTGTGAAAATTCATCAACTTTCAGGATGGAATCTTCGTGTCGACTGGAGCCAAAATCCGCGCGGCTGTCGGTCCGGAAAATCCCGAAGAATCCGGGTGTTAGTCATGGTTTCAAAGGCGCTGTCCCGACACGAACTCGCGAAGCAAACGGAGCGGAGGACAAAGCGCCTTGCAGGGGCAAAAAAGGCCTTGCCGCTCGCTGGCTTTGACTGCGTTCCGGCGGCGCCACGGCAATCAACGTCGGATCTGGGCGAAGGATCATCCTTCGAGAAGATATGCGAACTGAGTGACCGCTTTTGCCCGATTCTGCCCGAAACACTGTTTCATAACCCGTTACATTGCCAGTCTTGCGTCACCTTCGCGCTGTTACACAGCTCAGCTAAGTTCGTTTCATCGCCAAAAAGAAACTCAGCGAAGGGGAAGACGATGTTTGCGAAAATCCAGACCACCCGCGGTGAGTGCCGCTTCCAGGCTCCAGAGCGCAATGACCGCCGTCCGAAACTGGCGCTGCGCCAGCGCGCCAGCGACCACCCCATGGCGATGTTCATCATGCTGGCTGCCTGTGCCTTCATCGGCATGGCGTTCACGCCAACAATCGGGCCGGCCTTCGCTTCGTTGAATCCGCCAGCCAACGTCGTTGACGGCGCGCAGACCACGACCAAGACGGCGCGTCTGCCGGTGCCGGCGATCGACTTCGCCTGCAAGGGCCAGGCCTGGGGTGCCGAGAGCATCGATTGCCTGCGCGCCATCGCCATGCAGTCCGGAGCGCACAAGACCCGCGCGATCCGCATGATCGCCAATGCCGCACCGTTGACCGGCACGCCGAACGTTTTCTGATTTTTGTCGAAGCCTGATCCCGAAACCGGTTCCCATCTTGGGATCAAGCTCCGACCTCCCCGAGCGCTGCCTCCAGCGCGCTCTTCTTTGGCTCCCCGCCGCGACGTCGGCCGGGGGCCTCTTTTTTTATCCTTTCAATGCAGCCTGTTCGGCAATGGCGGACAGCACGCTGCGTACGTCCAGCGTGCTGAACGGCTTCTCCAGGATCTGCGGCCGCTGTTGCACGGGCAAGGCCTCGATTTCGGCTTTCGCGCCGATCAGGTCGCCGGTGACCAGCACGAAACGTCGTGCCAGATCAGGCTTTTCGGCAAGCAACTCGCGATAGATCGATATGCCGCTGATGCCTGGCATGCGCAGGTCCGAAAAGACGATGTCGGGCGGCATGTGGCCGCTCAAGGTGGCGGTGCCCGATTCCCAGACAGGAACGATCCGCGACTTGATGCCCATCAATTCGAGAATGTCGGAGAGCGAGCCGGCGACATCCGGCTCGTCATCGATGATCAAGGCATGGCGCAAGCCGCTCGAGCGCGGCTGGTTCTCGCCGGCGCTGGCGACGCCGGCCGCGATGGGCGGCAGCTGGACGACGAAACGCGCGCCCCTCGGCACGACTTCCTCGAACCAGACATTGCCATTGTGCCGCTCGATGATCGATTTTGAGATCGACAGGCCGATGCCGGTGCCGACACCGACCGGCTTGGTGGTGAAATAGGATTCGAAGATGCGGCCGCGGATCGCTTCAGGCACGCCGGGGCCGTTGTCCTCGACCGAGAAGCAGGGGTTGGCACGGTCGCTGCGGAACGTCCGCACCTTGATCAGCCGGTCGCCGGCGACGCCGGCCAATGCATGCTGGCTGTTGATGAGGAAGTTGGCCGCCACTTGGGTCACATGGTCGGCATCGGCCATGACCAACAGCGGGCCGGCGGCGAAATCGGTGTCGATGATGATGCCGCTTGATCGCGCGCCGTAGGCGGTCACCTCGAGGGCTGCGCGGATCACCTGGTTGAGATCGGTCTCGGCCTGTGCCGCGGGATGAAGACGGACCATCGACAGGAAGCTCTTGACGATGCGGCCGCAGCGCTCGGCGGCGGCGCGCACTTTCTCGGCACGCACCTTGGTCTGCGGATCGGAGGCGAATTCGTGCAGCAGCGTCGATTGCGCCACCACCACGGCCAGCGGGTTGTTGAGTTCGTGCGAGACGCCGGCCAGCAACGAACCCATCGCCGCCATCTTCTCGTTCTGGTGCAGCTTCTCGCGCTGGCGACCGATCTCCTCCTCGGCGCGCAGTTTGTCGCGCAGGTCGCGGATCGAGCCGAAGATCAGGCGGCGGTCGGCGACCCGCATCTCGGTTGCCGTCAGCTCGATCGGGAACACCTCGCCGGCGGCGTTCTGGGTCACCGTCTCAAGCCGCTGGCCGACCATCGGAGCGCCGCGGCCGGACATGTATTCGGCCCCCGACGAATAGCCCTTGCGGTAGTATTCCGGCACGACGGTGTCGAGCAGGTCCTTGCCGAGGATGTCGCTACGCAGGAAGCCGAACATCTTCTCGGCGGCCGGGTTGAACTCGATGATCGAGCCGGTCTCGTCGATGACGATGATGGCATCGAGCGAGGCCTGCAACATGGTGCGGCGGATGACCTCGCTGGCATGGGCGTCGGAGGGCGATCGCTCGATAGCGTCGCCGATAGCGAGCGCGATGATGTGCAGCGTCGCTTCTTCCTCGTCGGTCCACTCGCGCTCGTCGACGCAGTCATTGACCGCCAGCGTGCCCCAAAGATGGCCGTGCGCGAAGACCGACACCGACAGGAACGACTTGATGTTCTGCTTTTCGAAATCGGTTCTCAGGAATCCTTCGAGGTTGCGCGTATGCCCGGCGAAGATCTTGCCTTGCCGTTCATCCTCGGCCACCCGCTCCAGCAATGGGTCCGAATTGACGACCGACTGCATGATGACGGTAGGGGATGCCAGTTCTCCGCCGAAGTCGGGGTCGATCCAGTAGGCGGCGACAGACTGCGCGAAGCCCTGTCCGGGCAGTTCGCGCAAGCGGAACAGGATGCCGCGCTGGCATTCCATGGCACGGCACAGCGTCTCCAATATGCCTTCCATCTCGCGCTGCCAGTCGCCGGCCTCGCGCAGCCGGCGAACGACACGCACGGCCGCCATCGCCGCGCCCTGCCTGAGCCCTTGCATATCCGTGCTTGCTGCTTCAGCGGTCATCTTCTGCCGTCATTCCAGAGTCGTGCCAATTTCGATCGACGAGCAACGGCCGCAAACCGAACCCTCTGGCCTCGGTGCTCAGTTGCCGTCGCCGGTCGGCAGCGAGAAGATATAGCCTTCGCCGCGCACCGTGCGCAGGAATTTCGGATTGGCCGGGTCCGTCTCGATCTTCTTGCGTAGCCGCATGATGCGAATGTCGACCGCGCGCGACGATTCCGGGTCTTCGGTGAAGCCGATCGCCTCGGAGATCGCGGCGCGGGTCAGCAGCCGGTTGGCGCGGGTCAGGAAAACCTCCAGCACGTCGAATTCGCTCTTGGCCATGTCGATCACCGCGCCATTGACGCCGGTGACCAGCCTGCCGTCGAGATCGGCCTGGAAAGGGCCGAAGGCAACGGAGCGGCGATCCGTCGAGGCCTTCTTGCCCTGCGGCTCCTGCGGCTGAGGGACCCGGCGCAACACACTGCGGACCCTCGCCAGCACCTCGCGCAATTCGTAGGGCTTGACGATGTAGTCGTCGGCGCCGAGTTCCAGCCCGACGATGCGGTCGAGCGCGGTGCCCGCGGCGGTCGCATAGATGATGCCGATCGGCAGCCGCGACCGCAGCCAGCGGCCGAGCGAGAGGCCATCCTCGCCCGGCATGGCGATGTCGAGGATGGCGAGATGGAACGACCGCGTTTCAACAAGGCTGCGCGCGGCGGCGGCACTTTCGGCGGTGACCACGTCATAGCCGGCGGCGCCCAGATACTCGGCGACCGCGTCCCTCAGGTCGGGCTCATCCTCGACGATGACAATTCTTGCCCGCACGATGCTTTCGCTCCCACTTTCAGTGGAAAGTAGATTGGGTATAAACATGATGTCCAGCACTCATATCCGGTTGCCAGGGAACGGTTGGAAAATATGGCCGCACGATCCGTCATTGCGCTCGTTTCCGTCGCCGAAGTGGTCGCGACCGAACTCGCCGACCATCTCGATCGGCGGGGCCACGATGTGCGCCAGGCGCGGCAGCCATGGGAGGCCGAATCGCTGCTGTCGGGAAAGGGCATCGACGTCGTCGTCGTCGGCGACAGCGTCAGCCAGGCGGACGGGCGGGACCTGCTCAGGCGCCATGGCGGCGAGGGCGGGCCGGATTTCATCCTGATCTGCCGGCCGGCCGATCTCGTTGACAAGGTGCTGGCGCTCGAGCTTGGCGCGGCCGACGTCGTCGAGAGCCCGCTCAATGTCAGAGAACTCGCCGCCCGTGTCGGCGGCCTGCTGTCGCGGCGCGGCAGGGGCACCCAGGAGCTGATCGTGCTGGAGAACGCGACCGTCGATCTGAGATCGGCCATGGTCATGCATCGCTCCGGGACGGAAGAACAGCTTTCGCCCGGTCAGGTGGCGCTGCTCAGGCTGTTCCTGGCCAGTCCGCGCAAAGTGCTGACGCGTGACGACATCATAGCCGCGGCACCGGCCGAAAACGCCGACGCCTTCGATCGCTCGATCGATTCGCGCATCGTGCGGCTGCGCCGCAAGCTCGACACCGACACCATCACCACAATACGCGGCGCCGGCTATCGGTTCGATCCGCCGCAGCAATTCGCCGACTGACGAACGGGCGCTGAGGCCATCTCTTCGGTTGAGCATCGGATTCTCCACTTGGATCCGATGCCCCGACGCTCAGCGCACCACCAGCAGCGATGGCCCCGATGGCATGTCATTGCCCATGGTGAGTTCGCTCGCATGGGCGCGGTCCCTGAGCAGCACGGTGACAACGCCGGCAAAGCCGAGCAGGCCCTGCGCGTAAAGCAGTGCGGAAAGCACCGAAGCGGCAAATTTCGTTTTCATCGAACCAGTTCCCCAAATGTGTGTTGCAGGGCTCTTCAGGATACTCCCGAAGAGCCCGCGCCGCTCAGGAGCCCCCCGTCGCGGCGCGGGCCTTCGGTCCTCTCGGCAGCAAGTTGCCGGAGGGGCCGCGCATTCTCGTCAGCCTAAGACCGACCCGCCAGAGGGCCTTGAGCCGAGCGATGCGCAGGCTGGAAACAATCCAGACCGTGGCGAAAAACAGTGCGGCATGCAGTGTCGAAATCTCGCCAGACGTCATCGCGCCGAGGCTTGTCAGCGGGTTGCCGGCAACCGTGCCGACGCCGCCGATGACCGTTGCCGCGATGCTGATCCTGAGAAGCCAGGACAGTGCGTTCGATTTCGTTTCCATTTTCGTTACCGGCTGTTTTCGTTGCGTCAACTTTGCTGGCGGCCCGTATCCGGATCATGCCGCTCGAAGCTGCGCTCTGTTGCAGGTTGGTTTCGGGATTGATGGTTCTTCTTTCGTATGTAGGAAATTTGCATTTAGTTTAGGGACAAATACTCATGTTTTTGGGGATCACGGTCTCGCCAGCAGGCAGCGTCCTGGTCCCTATTTCGGCTCCGTGGACGGCACTGCTTGTTAACCAGGGGAAACAGATTCGAAACACAAACGCGCATTTCGCGAAATCTGCTTGAAACATGATGTTGGGATAAGCGGCCATCGAATTGGAGCCGGCCAGCCCGGCAGAGAGAGGGGACATCATGAACACCGCCATTTCCGCCAAGCTCATCAACATCACGGCCGCCGCCCTGACGGGTGCAGCACTTCTGCTCGGCGCCGGCTCAGGCGCTGCCCATGCCGCCAACAAGATCGTGGCGCGGGTTTCGCTCTCGCAGCAGATCATGGAAGTCTCGGTCGACGGCCGGCCGGCCTTCGCCTGGAAAGTTTCCACCGGCGACGGGGCACATGTGACGCCGACCGGCTCGTTCAAGCCGACGCGCATGCATGCGATGTGGTATTCGAAGAAGTACGACAACGCGCCGATGCCGCATTCGGTCTTCTTCAGTGGCGGCTATGCGGTGCATGCCACCAATGCAATCAAGCGCCTTGGCCGGCCGGCTTCGCATGGCTGCGTGCGGCTGCATCCCGACAATGCGGCAGATTTCTATCAGCTTGTCGAAATGTTCGGGCCAACCAACACCAGCATCCTCATCGTCAAGTAGCAGGCTGTGGAACGGGCCGGCCAACTGCCGTGCCTCGTTCGAGACTCCCGCAGGAAAGCTTCTCGGGTATTGAGTGCAGCTTAAACCGACGGTATTGAGCCCAGCCCAAAAAAAGAGGCCGGAATTTTCCGGCCTCTTTTTTTGTCATCTGCCTTTACGCAATTCCGGACGAAAACTGCGACACACTTTTCCTGGAATTGCTTCAGTCCTGCAGTGCCGGCATCAGCTTGGGATCCGGCTTCTCGGCGTGGTGCGGCAGGTCCTTGCTGGCGATGAAGGTGTAGAACATGGGCACGACGAAGAGCGTGAACATGGTGCCGACCAGGATGCCGGTGAAGATCACCAGGCCCATCGAGTAGCGGGCCGCGGCACCAGCGCCGCTGGATGTGATCAGCGGCACCACACCGAGCGCCATGGCCGCCGTCGTCATCAGGATCGGCCGCAGGCGCACCTTGGCCGAGGCGATGATGGCGTCACGCCGCCGCATGCCATGGGCCTCGCGCTGCTGGTTGGCGAACTCGACCAGAAGGATGCCGTGCTTGGTGATCAGGCCGATCAGCGTGATCAGGCCGACCTGCGTATAGATGTTGAGCGTGCCGAGGCCCAGATTGAGCGGCACAATGGCGCCGAAGATGGACAGCGGCACCGCCATCATGATGATCAGCGGGTCGCGGAAGCTTTCAAACTGCGCCGCCAGCACCAGATAGATGACGATGACGGCCGCCGCAAAGGCGATCAGGATGGTGTTGCCCTGTTCCTTCTCCTGCCTGGACTGGCCGGAGTAGTCGATGAAGAAGCTATCGGGCAGGTTCTCCTTGGCGATGTCCTCCAGCGCCTTCAGCCCGTCGCCGGTGGTGACGCCGGGCAGTGGGAGCGCGGAAATCGTCGCCGAGTTCAGCTGGTTGAACTGCTCGATGGCGGCCGGTGCTGCATTGTTGGAGATCTTCACCACGGCCGACAGCGGCACCATCTCGCCGGTGACGCTGCGCACGAAGTACTCGCCGAGCTTTTCGGGATTGTCGCGGAATTCCTGCGGCACCTGCGGGATGATGTCGTAGCTGTTGGAGTCGCGATCGAACTGCGCCACTTCGGCACCGCCGACCAGCAGCGTCAGCGTCCGGCCGATATCGGCGATCGGCAGGTTTAGTGCCGCGGCGCGGTCGCGATCGATGGTCACCGTCACCTGCGGTGCGTCATAGGCCATCGAATTCTGCACGACGATGAAGCGGCCGGAGGCCTGCGCCTTGTTCTTGATCTGCTCGGCCACCTCGTACACTTCCGAGGAATCGCCGGTCGATCGCACCACCATGGCGATGGGCAGGCCGCCACCGGAGCCCGGCAGCGTCGGCGGCGCAAAGACGAAGGCCTGGACACCCGCCACCTTGGCGAGACGGGCCGTAATGTCGGCCTGCAATTCCTTGGAATTACGCTTGCGTTCCGCCCAGTCCTTGAAGGCAAAGCCGACGAAAGCGCTGTTTGTCTCGCCGCTGAAGGCGACGGCCGAGAACTGTGCCCGCGTCTCGGGAATATCCTTCACAAGGCCGAGCATCTGGTTGACGTATGTCTCGGTGTAATCGGACGTCGCATAGCGTGGCCCTGTCACAATCGAGAGCAGAAATCCCTGGTCCTCTTCCGGCGCCAGTTCGGTCGAGGTCTTGGTGAACATGAAGCCGGTCACGCCGACAAGCGCAAGCACGATGATCAGCGTCAGCGGACGATAGTTCAGCGAACCGGTGACCGCCCTCTCGTAGACGTGCTCGACCCGCGCGAAAGCGCCGTCGACAATGCGCTGGAACCGGCCGGGCGTGCCAGACTTCAAGAGGCGCGCCGACATCATCGGGGTGATGGTGACGGCGATGACGCCTGACAGCACCACGGAGCCGGCAAGCGTGACGGCGAATTCGCGGAACAGCGCGCCGGTCAGGCCGCCGGTGAAGGCCAGCGGCGCGAACACGGCGGCCAGTGTCATGGTCATGGCGACGATGGCTGAGGCGATTTCGCGCATGCCACTGAACGCCGCCTGCATTGGCGTCATATGGTCTTCTTCCATGTGGCGATGGATATTCTCCACCACCACGATGGCGTCGTCGACGACAAGGCCGATCGCCAGCACCATGGCCAGCAGCGACAGAAGGTTGATCGAATAGCCGACCGCAAACAATAGGAAGCAGACGCCGATGAGCGACAGCGGGATGGTGACGATCGGCATCATCACCGAACGGAAAGAGCCAAGGAACAAAAGGATCACGACGATGACGATGGCAACCGCCTCGGCGATGGTCTTGAACACCTCGTCGATCGAGGCGCTGATCTGCCCGGTCGCATCGTAGACGACTTCGATCGTCATGCCCTTCGGCAGCGTCTCCTGAATCTGCGGCACGAGCTTGGTGAGCGCCGCCGCCGTGGTCAGCGGGTTGGCCGCTGGCGTCGGGAAGATGGCGAGGAAGGTGCCGGGCTTGCCGTTGAAGCTGACCCTGGTGTCGGTATTCTCGGCGCCGAGTTCGACGCGGGCCACGTCGCGCAGCCGTACCACATTGCCGTCGGTCGAGCGCAGCGGCAGCTCGGCGAACGCTTCCGGCGTCTGCAGCGTCGAGCGTACTGTGATCGACGAGACGACATACTCGTTCTGTGTATTGCCGGGCGCCGACAGGAAGTTGGAATTGTTGATCGCCGTCAGCACGTCCGAGGCCGTCACGCCGCGCGCGGCAAGCTTGATCGGGTCGATCCAGACGCGCATCGAATATTCCTGGGCGCCGAAGATCTGCACGTCGGCGACACCTTCGACCGTCGACATGCGTGGCCGGATGACGCGCTCGATATACTCCGTCAGCTGCTCCTTCGTCATGTTCGGATTCTGCATCGAGATGTACATCATCGCGAACTGCTGGCCGGTGCCCTTGACGATGACCGGGTCCTTGGAGGCGTCCGGCAAGGTGCCGCGCACGCCCTGGACCTTGGACAGCACTTCGGTCAGCGCGACGTCGGGGTTGGAGCCGAGCTTCATCTGCACCGTCACGGTGCTGGAGGAAGGACGGCTCGACGAGGTGACGTAGTCGATGTTTTCGGTCGAGGCGACGGCGCGGGCGATCGGGGCGGAAATGAAGCCCTGGATCAGGTCGGCGCTAGCGCCCGGATACGCCGTCGTAATGGTGATCGCGGTTTCGTCAACCTTCGGATACTGCCGGATCGACAGGTTGAAGATTCCCTGGAAACCCAGGAGCAGGATCATGCATGCCAGGACGGTCGAAAGGACAGGCCGGCGAATGAAGATATCGGAAAAACTCATTGCGGGTCGGCCTGCTTGTTCGCCGATTTGGTCGGGTCGATGGTGTTGTCGACGGCTACGGACATGCCATTGAAGAGTCGGTTCTGACCGGCGGTAACGACCTCGTCACCGGCCTTCAGCCCCTCGACGATCTCGACCATGCCTTGATTGCGGCGGCCTGGCTTGACGAAGACCTGCGACAGCACCAGCGCAGGCTTGTCGCCTTCCGCGGCCGGCTTGGCCGGATCGGCAGGCTTGTCCGCTGGCTTTGCCGCATCGGCGGCAGGCTTGGTTGCATCAGCCGTTGGCTTCATGGCATCAGCCGGCTTGGCATCAGCCGCCTTGGTGTCTGCAGGCTTGGCGTCCGCCGGCTTTTCGGTTGCCGACGAAGTGGGCTTTTCTTCCGGCTTGGCTGTCTGCGCGGGCGGCGCTCCAGCGGGCTTCGCCGGCTGCACCACGAATATGTAGTCGCCATAGAGGCTGGTCGTCAGCGCCGTTTGCGGCAGCGTCAGCACATTCTGCTCTTCGGGCAGTTCGACACGAACCTGCACGAACTGGCCAGGGGTCAATTTGCCTTCGGTGTTGGCGACCTCGGCCCGGACGTTGACCAGCCGGCTCGAAGGGTCGATTTTTGGGTCGATGCCGCGAATGGTGCCGGCGTAGGGCATCTCGCCGCCGCCGATGCCCAGCCGCACCGTCTGGCCGATCTTCAGCGAAGGCAGCTGTTGTTCCGGTACCGTGAAATCGACCCGCATCGTGTCGAGATCCTGTAGCGTCACCACTACGGTGCCGGGCGCCAGGTATTGGCCGAGTTCGATTTTCGGGATACCCACCGTGCCGCTGAAAGGCGCCGTCAGCTGCTTCTGGTCGAGCACCGCCTGCAGTTTGTTCACTTGCGCGGCGGTTGCCGATGCGGTTGCCCGCGCCGTGTCGAGTGTAGCCTCCGCATTAACGCCGCGCCTCTGCAGTTCAATGGCGCGCGTCAGCGCCATCTGGACGACCGCCACTTGCGCCTTCGTCGCTTCTAGATCGGCACGCTCGACCGCACCGTCGAGCTGCAGCAGGACTGCGCCGTCCGCAACCTTCTGATTGGCGTGAAACAGGATCTCCTTGACGATGCCGGTGGTTTCAACCGTCAGATCGACACCACGCACCGCCCTGACCGTACCGATCGCCTCGACTCCCGGTGTCCAGCTCGACGGCTTGGCGATCGTCGTCGACACGGTCGCCGCCGGTGGCTTCATCGAGGCGAAATACTGCTTGATGCCGTTGTCGCGCAGGAAGTTGAAGCCGACAATGCCGCCGACCACGACGACAAGGACAAGCAGAACCAGGGCGATGATGACGATACGAAGGATGCGCTTGAACAAGAAAGTCCCCTCAGTCGAAATCCGGCGCGAAGCTCGGACATCGGGACACATATCGACTGCAGGTCCCGATTTCAAATAATGGCGGTCTTACTGTACCGTCTGGACGGTCTTGTCAATTGGGCCTAAGCTTGCGATGGGAGGGGCCATGAAAGCTCCAAGATCGAATTCGCGTGAGAAAATCCTCGCCGCGGCGGCCGATGTCGCACGAGAAACCGGGCCAGGCAGCCTGTCGCTGGACGCGGTCGCCAGCCGTGCCGGCGTATCGAAGGGCGGCTTGCTCTACAATTTCCCGACCAAGGCCAAGTTGATGCAGGGACTGGTCGAGGGCTATTTGCGCGAGTTCGGGCAGGCGCTCGAAACCGCCAACAGCAGCGACAAAGGCGAAAACCCGCTCGCCGTCTACATCAGGCTGTCGGCGGATGATTGCGAGGACAAGCAGCCGTCGGCATCCTGGATCTTTTCGGCGATCGCCGAGGATCCCGATTTCATGACGCCGATAAAGACATTCAAGCGGCAGCTTTTCGAACGGCTGAAGGGCGAGACGCAGGATCTGAAATCGCTGCTGGTCTGTTATCTCGCCATCGAGGGGCTGCGTAGCATGAACCTCTTCGATGCGGATGTCCTGTCGAAAGACGAGCGGCAGCTGCTGGTGTCGTCCCTTCTCGAAATTGCGGCATTGCCACAGACCCCCAAGGACACCGGTCAGGGCTGATCCAGGCAAGCCTTGCCGGTCTCCGGGTCAAACAAGCGAAGTGCAGCGTCGTCGAAGGCGAAGCAGCATGTTTCACCCTTGGCAAGCCGGGTCCGTGGCGGCAGGCAGGCCGTCAGCCGCTGCGCGCCGATGCGAGCCGTGGTGACCAGTTCGGGTCCGGTCAGCTCGGTCACCTCGATCTCCACTGGCAACGACAACTCCGTTGCAGCACTGGTCGCCACGCGAAGCGCTTCAGGGCGGATACCAACGACCACCTGTGCGCCGTCACGGGCCGAGTTCCGATAGCTTGCGGGCAAGGGTATCAGCACGTTGGAATCGGCGATGGCCAGCTTTCCGTCGGCGATAGCCGCCTGCAGCATGTTCATCGATGGCGCGCCGACAAAGCTCGCGACATAGAGCGTTGCCGGCTGGTTGTAGATCTCTTCGGGCGTGCCGAGCTGCTCGATCCTGCCGTCGCGCATCACTGCAATCCTGGTCGCTAGCGTCATCGCCTCGATCTGGTCGTGGGTGACATAGACGACCGTTGTCTGCAGCATCTGGTGAAGGCGTTTCAGCTCGGTGCGCATTTCCAGGCGCAGCTTGGCGTCGAGGTTGGACAGCGGTTCGTCGAACAGGAAGACCTGCGGCTTGCGCACCAGCGCCCGGCCGATGGCGACGCGCTGGCGCTGGCCGCCGGAAAGCTGGCTCGGCTTGCGGTCGAGCAAGGTCTCGATCTGCAGCAGTCTTGCCGCGTCGCGCACGGCCTTGTCGCGCTCGTCGGCGGCAACGCCGCGCATCTCCAGCCCGAAGCCGATGTTACGCTGGACGGTCAGGTTCGGATAAAGCGCATAGGACTGAAAGACCATGGCGATGTCGCGGTTCTTGGGATGAACGCCAAGGATCGAGCGGCCGCCGATAAGCACATCGCCGCTTGTGGCTTCGGCCAGCCCCGCGATGATGTTGAGCAGCGTCGATTTTCCGCAGCCCGACGAGCCGAGCAGCACCAGGAACTCGCCGCTCTGCAGTGCGATGTCGATGCCTTTCAGCGTCTCGACACTGCCGTAGCTCTTGCGGATGTCGCGGATTTCAAGCGCGCTCATGTGTGGATTCCTCGAAATGCATCGGCCCGCCATAGTTGCGGGGCAAGGTGGAGATCGCACGCGAGGCGACATGCGTCGCGGCGGAGAGACAGGCCGACAGCGGCTGCTCCTGGGCCAATGCCGCCAGGAAAGCGGCGTTGAAGACATCGCCGGCGCCGATCGTGTCGACAACCCGGACATCGGGCGCCATGGCTTCGACGAGCGCTCCATCCGGGCCGATGGCGATGGCGCCCAGCGGCCCGCGCTTGACGACGAAGGTCGCGCCTCGCCTCATACTCGACCGGATTTCGCGTGCGGCCTCCACTGGGCTCGGCCTTCCCGCCAGGGTCACGGTCTCGACCTCGTTGAACAGCGCCAGCTCGCAGCGCGACAGCCATGCGCGCGTCGCGGCGCAATTGGCCTCGGTCCAGCCATCGATCGGCCAGCCGGTGTCGAGCGCGACGGCAATATCGTGGCTGTCCGCCCAGTCGAAAAACGCTTCGTAGTTGCGTGTCAGATCCTCGGTCAGAAAGGAGCCGCACAACAGCGCGTAGCCACCGGAGAGCGCCCTACCGTCGAGAACGGAAAACACATCGGCGAGACTGAAGCGCGGCAGATGTCCGCGTGTGGTGAAGAAGGTCCGCTCACCGTCCGGGTGCGTCATGCCGACGGACAACGTCGTGCCTTCGGGACGGACCGGCCATTTCTCGGCACGGCGGCCGAAGGCCTCGCGAAGCCAGCGGCCGAACTGATCGTCGCCGACATTGGCGGCAACGGCGAAATCGACGCCCAATGCCTGCCATGCCAGCGCGCTATTGCCGGCCTGGCCGCCGACGCGCAATTCGTCATGGTCGACGACGGTCTCCGTTCCCGCCTTTGGCCATGGCGCGACCGGGCCGACAATCAGGTCGACATTGACGTTGCCGATCACCGCAAGCGGACGCATCACTCGCTCCTGGTGATCTTGGTGGAGCGGACAGGCGTGCCGGCATTGTCGACGCGGGCATCGGCGAAGGCGATCATCAGGCGCTGCGCTAGAGGCAGCATGGCGAACATCGCGGCCATGCCGGAGGCCGGCTTGAACGAAAGCGTGATGGCACCCGCAACAGGCGCTTGCCCGGACGAATCAAAGACGACCAGCGGCGCGCCGGCTTCGACCACGGATATGGCCATGGCGGTCACCAGCTCTGACGTCGGGTCATTGCCGCGAAACAGGATGACGCCGATGTGCGGGCCAAGCATCTCCATCGGGCCGTGACGCAACTGGCCGCCCTCGAGCGAAAAGCATGGCAGGCGCGACAATTCGGTAAGGCCAAGCGCCAGCGCTTCGGCGAGACCTTGCAGCCGGCGGCCCGAGGTGACGATGGCCGTCACCTGGTCCAGTGCTGCCAGCGCTTGCCTGATGTCGTTGTCATGTGGCCGATCCAGTGCACTGAGCGCCGCACTCGGGTCTTCGCCGAGTGCGGCCAGGATCGCCAGATGCAGTGCGAAAGTCACGGTCAGGCTGCGGGTGGCGGCGAAGGCCAGTTCGGTGCCGCCGGCGCCCACCAGGCAAGGCGCGGTGCGAGCCAGGAACGAGGCGGCTTCGAGTGTCAGGCCGAAAACATCGGCGGTGCTGCCAGCCTCCGCGAACCACCTGACGACCTCGGCGCTCTCGCCCGACTGCGAGGTGACGAGCACGGTCCTGCCGGCCAGCGGCAGTGGCTGGCCGAGCTGTTCGGAAAGCGGCAGCGCCAGGGCATCGATGCCAAGCGCGCGATAGAGCGGCTCGACGGCACGCCCGACGGCGTGCGAGCCGCCCATGCCGAGCAGCAGCAGGCGCCCGGCCTGCCGGACCGAGGCGGCGACTTTTGCCGCCTTGGCAGCATTCTGTTTGAACGAGGCGATTGCATCGGCATACTGGCGCGCCATTTCGCGGTCGATGGCGAGCAGTCCGGCCGGCCGGGGTTTTGCTGCAGTCATCATCATCCTTTCACACCGCCGCTGGTCAGGCCCGAGATGAGCGCGCGCTGCATGACCAGGCCGATCAGCACCGGCGGCAAGGCGGCCAGCACGCCGGCTGTGGCGATCAATCCGTAGTCGGAAACACGGCCGCCGGCCAAATCGGCGATGGCGACGGTCAAGGTCTTGGCGCGCTGGTCCGAGGTGAACAGAAGCGCATAGAAGAATTCGTCCCAGGCAAGCAGCACGGCAAACAGCGCCGATGTCGCCATCACGGGCGCGGCCAGCGGCAGCGTGATGATGCGCAAAGTCTGGAACAGACCGGCACCGTCGATCATCGCCGCCGCCTCGATCTCGCGCGGGATCGAGTCAAAGCCCGACTTCATCAGCCAGGTGGTGAAGGGTGCCAGAATGGTCAGGTAGACCAGTGCCAAGCCGAAGACATTGTTGAGCAGGCCGAGATATGACAGGCCCATATAGAGCGGTACGGCAAGCGCCACAGGCGGGAGCATGTAGGTGGCGATGACCATTGACAGCGACCAGCCGATCGACGGCGTGCGCGAGACGGCCCAGCCCGCGGGGATCGCCAGCGCCAGGGCTGCGATGGTCGCCATGCCGGCAATCTCGAGGCTGTTGCGCAGCGATGAGGTAAAGGCACCACCGGCGCTGTTTTCAGCTGTCGACAGCAATTGCTGGTAACGGGAGAAATCGGCACTTTGCGGCCACCAGCGCAGCGGCTTGGCGGCAAGGTCGGCGGCCGGCGATATGCTCATGATGAACAGCCAGGCGAGCGGCGCCAGGATGACGGCTGCGAGCAGCAAAGCGCAGGCATGGATGAAGATGGTGAAGGCAGGGCTCTGGCGTTCCATCAGGCGGCACTCCCGGCGGTTTTCCGCACAAGCGCCGCATAGGCGACGGCCAGCACGGTGACGAGCAAGGTGACGATCAGCGCCAGCGACGCGCCGGAGCCGGCGCGCTGGAAGGAGAAGGCCTCCTGGTAGACGAGGATCGACAACGTGCGCGTGCTGTTGGCCGGACCGCCGCGGGTCATCACCCAGATGATGTCGAAGACCTTGAAGGCCTCGATGGTGCGTAGCACCAGCGCCACCATCAGCGGGCCGGCAAGATAGGGCAGGATGACAAAGCGGAAGCGGTTGAACGGCCCGGCGCCGTCGACGAGCGAGGCGGCGGTGATGTCGCGCGGCACCGCCTGCAGCGCGGCCAGCGCGATCAGCGCCACCAGGGGAAAATTCTTCCAGCAGTCGGCAACGATCAGCGCAGCCAGCGCCGTGCCCGGCTCGCCGAGCCAGGAGCGATAGGAATCGAGAAGATGCAGTTGGGTCAGCGCGGCGTTCAGCGCGCCATATTCGGGATTGTAGATGAGCCGCCACAGCGTGGCGTTGACCACCGTCGGCAATGCCCAGGGCAGGATCATCAAGGCGCGCAGGATGGCGCGGCCGTGAAACTGCTGATTGAGCAGCAGCGCCGCGAGAACGCCGATCACCATTTCGGCGGCGACCGAGATCACCGCGAAGAGTGTCGTGGTGACCAGCGTGCGCGAGAAGTTCGAGCTGGACAGCATGTTGGCATAATTGTCGAAGCCGACGAAATTTCCGCCGGTGCCGACCAACTTGGCGTCAGTGAAGGAAAGCCCAACCGTATCGACCAGCGGCCAGCCTATGACGGCGACCATGACCACGAGCAGCGGCAGCATCAGCAGCCACGCACGGGTTGTCATCCAGGTGCCCGACATCGGAGCAGCCCCTCTTCATCCATGGTGATTTCAGACATAGCACGGGCGGCACTGGGCCGCCCGTGGTTGGAAGCAACGTCTCAGAGGCCGCTGTTTTGTGCGGCGGTCTTCAAGGCGTCTTCCGGCGAAGACTGGCCGAGAAGCGATTCCTGGATCGCCTGCTGCAAGGCAGTCGACAGCTCCTGGTACTTCGGCGTGGTCGGGCGCGGATACATGGCGGCCAGACCGAGCTTGGCGGCGGCGATCAGCTCTTCCTGGCCCTTGGTGACGGCCGGGTCGTCGTAGGACGAAGCCCAGATCGGCAGCGAGAGCTTGGCATACTGGTTTTGCGTCGCCTGCGAGGTCATGAATTCAATGTATTTCCAGGCTTCGTCCGGATGCTTTGAGACCGCTGTGACGCCGAGGCCCATTGAGCCGTTGACGGCCGACACCTCGCTGGTGCCAGTAACGCCTGGCGCCGGCACAACGCCGACCTTGCCCGCCACCTTGCTGTCCTTCGGATCGTTGGCCATGTTGTACATATAGGTCCAGTTCAGCGCGAAGGCGGCGTCACCGTTTTGGAAGACCTTGCGCACGTCTTCTTCCAGGAATTCCTTGGAATTGGGATTGGTGAGACCCGACTTGTAGCTGTCGACCATGTATTTCAGCGCTGCGACGCCGGGGCCATTCTGGAAGTCCGGCTTGCCGTCCTTTAGGAAGTCGCCGCCATAGGCGCTAACCAGCGTGGCATAGTCGCAGATCGCGGCCTCGGCCTGCGCCCAGCTCCAGGCTATGGGTGTCTTCAGCAAGCCCTTGTCCTTGATGATCTTGGCCTGTTCGCCGAGTTCTTCCCAGGTCTTCGGCGGCGTCTTGATGCCGGCCTTCTCCAGGATATCCTTGTTGTAGAACAGGTATTTGGTGTCGAGGATCCACGGCATGCCGTAGTACTTGCCGTCGTACTGGACCGTGGTCCAGGCGCCGGGCAGCACGCCCTTCTTCATGTCGTCGGTGATCTTCGACGACTCATCGACCAGCACCTTGTTGGTGGCGTATTCGGCCGGCCAGATGACGTCGAACAGCACGACGTCATAGCCCCCGCCCGAGCCCTGCGCGAGCACGGTCTTGTCGTGCAGGCCTTCATAGGGGACGAATTCGAGATTGACCTTGATGTCGGGATTGGCCTTGGTGAAGGCGTCCGTCATGGCGCGCACGTCGGCCTCGCTGTAGGCGGCCTGCGCCATGAAAAGCGCATTGAGCGACGTTTCGGCGAAGGCATGGGGAACGAACAGCCCCCCGACAAAGACTGCGCCCAAAAGGGTCTTACCGATCGATTTCAGCATCTTCTTCTCCCATTTCCGATGTTGGCGGGCCGGCAATCTTCATTGCCTTCCCGGGTTGATGTCACGTGACCCAATGCTTCCCGACCGGGGGGCGGCGACAGGGTCCAAAGCCCTGGCCGTCTTGTTTTGCGGTCGGTTTCGCTATTAAGTCAATTCGCTTGACTTAATTAGTCGATCAATATCCTAATGGAGTCAAGAGGGAAACGCCGGTGGACGATATCAGCCCGATCCGCGCCAAAAGCGGCACCAATCAGGAAGGCACGAGTGCGCACAATCGCCGTGTCATGATCGAGGCGCTGCGTCTCAATGGCGCCCTGTCGCGGGCTGATCTGGCACGGGCGACGCAACTCACCAAACAGGCGGTCTCCAACATCATCGAGGATCTCGAAAGCGATGGCCTCGTCGTTGCCCTCGATGCGGTGCGCAAGGGCAGGGGCCAACCCTCGACCCCTTACAAGCTGGTTCCCGAGGGGGCCTTCGCCATCGGTCTGCAGATCGACCGCCATCTGACGCGGGCGGTCGCCGTCGACCTGATGGGCAGCGTGCTGGCTCGCGCCGAGGCCAACCTGCCATTCGATGAACCATCGAAGGGCGTCGAGGTCATCCTCGGCCTGATCAGTGGCGTCCGACGCGAACTGGCTGAGCTATCCGCCCAATCCGAACAGAGGCTGGTCGGCCTTGGCGTCGCCATGCCGGGTCCTTTCGGGCTGAAGAACTCGGACGACAAATGGATGATGCCGGCCTGGCAGAAATTTCCGCTGCTGGAGACGCTGGCTGAAGGCACAGGCCTGAATGTCGGCCTGCAGAACGACTCCGCCGCCTGCGCGACGGCGGAACGCATCGTCGGCGCGGCGCACGGTGTCGATCACGCGGTCTGCCTCTACGTCGGCTACGGCATCGGCGCCGGGCTGATTCTCAACGGTGAACTCTACAGCGGGGGCCATGGCAATGCAGGCGAGATCGGCATGGCGCTGCTGTCGCCGGCCGGACCCGGCTCGACGCCGCTCGAACATCGCGCGTCGCTGGCCTCGCTCTACCAGCATCTCGATCTCAACCCGGCCGACAACGATATCTACCAACAGATTGACGCCCTGGTCATGGTCGAGGATCCCAAGATGACGGCTTGGATCGATGGTGCGGCGCATGATCTGCGCTGGAGCGTGCACCTCATCGAAACGATCTTCGATCCGCAGACCGTCATCCTGACCAGCGGAGCGCCGGAAGCACTGGCCCGCCGGTTGATCGAGGCGATGCATCCGCTGCTGCCGTCGATCGCCGACCGGCCAGGGCGGAATTTGCCGCGCCTGCAGCTTGGCACCACCGATCCCTGGTCGATCGCGCTCGGTGCCGCCGCGGCGCCTATCAGCCGCGCCTTCGATCCGCTGTTTTCGGCGATCCTGAAGACGCGATCCAGCGGCGCCTGAAAGGGCCGGCCGCCAGGCTTTTCGCCCTGGCGCCTGGGGCACGAGTCGCCGGTCTATGCTGTGATCCTGATCGATGCGGATGGGTGATCGTGCATTTTCACGATTTTCTGGACAGCGCTGCCGCCTGATTTGGCTGGCCGGCATGAATCAAATGCGCAGGCCCGTCGCCCATCAATCGAGTGAAACAGAAATCGCGTTCATGGGGCTATCGCACCATGTCATTTTTCGCGTTTCCAGAGCATCTTCTCAGTCGGAAAGTTCCCTTGCCACCCGAGAATGTCATGTCTGGAGACGCTGAAACACTCCCGATTTCGTTCTACGATGTGATGATCGCCGAGGCTTCCGTTGTCAGTCGTCGCCGAGAACTGATCGCCGCCAGACGTGCGTCGGACGAAAAGGGCGGGAAGAGACCGCCGAGTGCGTCGTCGGTGGCGGCGAGCCGTGCGGCCCGGGTCCAAGTGGTGACATCGGGGACGGCGGATGAGCGCGGCAATCCTTATCCCAGAATCGAGGCGGAGCGCGACCTGACAGGCCTTGCGTGTTCAGGCGGAGGCGTTCGTTCGGCGGCATTTTGCATGGGCGTTATGCAGGCGCTGGAGTCCATCACCGAAGAGGACCAGCCGAAGGTGTTCGACAATGTCGATTACCTATCGACGGTTTCCGGAGGCGGCTACATCGGAACGTCGCTGGTCGCCGGGCTGATGCAGACGGATGGTGTTTTTCCGTTCACAAGCACACTCGGCGGCCCGGAGTCCCTCGAGACCCAGCACATTCGGCATTATTCCAACTATCTGGCGCCAAATGGGTTTATCGACGTCATTGTCGGCCTCGTGGTGCTGCTGCGTGGGCTGCTGGTCAACGCGATGATTTTCCTTGCGGCTCTTGTAACGCTTGCCTGGCTGACCCTCCTGATCAACCCGACGGAAGCATCACTGCGGCTGCCCATCTTCGAAAAATTGACCGGGGATTCGCAAAGCGTCTTCTTTTGGTCGATCGTTCTGCTGACTGCATTCGGCATTATGCAGATTGGCTATTCGATAGTTGCCTTTTGGCCTTCGAAGCGGGCTGATCGCATGACCACGCTTGTAGAGCGAGAAACGACCAGCCGGGTTTTTGCATTCGTCTTTATCGTGTGCCTGCTGATCGCCTTCTTCGAGTTTCAGGCTTACGTTCTCGCCGGACTCTTCGATGCGGCGAACCCACCAAAGGATTGCAAAGCGATCAACTGGGTCGGGTGCGCCTTGATCCATATGCCGAACTCACTGAGCGGGCTCTGGAGTGTCCTTGTCGGCATGTCGGCCGGGCTTGCTGCCTTCGGCAACAAGCTTATCGCCGTCGTGGTTGCCTCGAAGGGCGACAATTCGTGGACCGGAACCGCTAACATCTGGCTTCCAAGATCCTGTTGTACTGCCTGTCCGTGGTTGTGCCGGTATTCCTGTGGGTGGTTTATCTAAGCCTGTCCTATGCGGGAATTAGCGGTGGCGGCGCGGCAGCTGTCACCGAAAATGCACGCGAGAACTATGCGATCGTGGCTGGCCTGCTCATTCTTTTCTCATTGCTGGTCACGCCAAACGCGAATTCGCTCCACGGTTACTACCGGGACCGTCTGAGCAGGGCATTCCTTTGGCGGCTGGACAAGCTGAGAGACGGCGCCAAGAGCGAACTTGTTGAAAAAAACCGCGTGCTCGCTCCCCTGAAGCGATGGCTCAAAGACCGGAAAGCACGAAAACGGGAGATCGATGTCGACCAGTTCAAATTGACGTCGCTGAAGCCCGGCTCCCCAGGAAACTGGGCTGATTCCGTTTGGTTTTCGCCCTATCTGATCATAAACACCACGGTCAATCTGGAGGGGTCGCCCTTTCTCGGCAGGCGCGGTCGCAGTGCCGATGCCTTCTTTCTCAGCCCCCTCTATACCGGCAGCCAGGCTACGGGCTACATCGCGACGGAGTCAGTCGAGCAGGCCGACCGCAATCTCAATCTCGGCACGGCAATGGCTATCTCGGGAGCGGCGGCATCCGCAAATATGGGGGCGAACACCATCCGCGCCCTGACTTTCAGCTTAGCTGCGCTGAACGTACGCCTGGGGTACTGGCTTCCAAATCCGCGGTTCCTCGGTGACCGGTCGGGCCTGCGGGGATGGCTGGCCCATGTCGCGCCCTGGTACTTTGCCAAGGAAGCGATGGGCAGAGTCGATGAACTGACAAGCAATGTCTACCTGACGGATGGAGGCCATTTCGACAATCTGGGCCTTTATGAGCTGCTGAAAAGGCGCTGCAAGGTTATCGTCGTGGCCGACGCCGAGGCCGACCCGACGCTCGATTTCAACTCGCTCATTCGGGTCGAGCGCTATGCACGAATCGATCTCGGCATTCTGATAGATCTGCCTTGGGCCGAGCTTCGACGCTCGAATGCGCAGGCAAGCGAGGAGAAGCTGAACGACAGCCCTACCGATGAGGGGCCGTTCCATGGCCCCCACGTCGCGATCGGTAGAATTGACTATGGAGAAGACGAGCACGGCGTGCTGATCTACATCAAGTCATGCATGAGCGGTGACGAAAGCGACATGATACGCGACTATCGTCGGCGTTACCCGCAGTTCCCCCATCAAACGACCTTGGATCAGTTCTTCAATGAAGAGCAATTCGAGGTCTATCGAGCGCTCGGCTTCCACGCGACGCGTAATTTCTTCATCGGCAAAGATCGTTTTGCCGGCTTAAAGAGTTGCCCGATGCAGGATTGGCCAAGCCTCGTGCGAAGGGCGCTGGCGCAGCTCAACGTGCCGCAAGACGCCGTGGAGAAAATTGTGCAACGCCAGCAGGATGCGATGATTTAGGCGATGTGCCGTTGGCGGCTGCGCTGCTGAATCAGCGTCGTTCTCGTACATCGCGAGCTACATCTGGCGGCCGCTAGCCTTCGTTGAAGCGGACCGGCCGACTGCTTGGGCTACAGCCCTCCAAGTCTCTTTTTCGACACGACATGCCTTCCGCCAGGCGCCTTAAAAGCATGCGAAATCTGCACATTAGTCTTGACAGAAATACATATGTTCAATACCCGTCAGGCCATTGAACAGCCTGCACTATGGGAGGAACGAGCGGTATGGCTTCCAATGTTTCGTTGACCGGCCTTGCCCGCGATCTCGAGGACCGCGCCAGATCGGGCAAGCCCATTCGCATCGGCCTGATCGGCTCCGGCGAGATGGGCACCGATATCGTTACCCGGGTCGCGCATATGTCCGGCATCGAGATCGGCGCCATCTCCGAGCTGAACCTGCCCGCCGCCAGCAAGGCAGTCGATATCGCCTTCCAGGAAACCGGCCACGCGCGCGAAGTGTCGAACGCTTCGACGATGACGGCCGCGATGGAGGCCGGCAAGGTGGCGGTGACCAACGATGCCAGCCTGGTTATCGACAACGATCTCATCGACGTCGTCATCGACGCCACCGGCGTTCCTGCCGTCGGCGCCGAGATTGGGCTCCGCGCCATGGAGCATGGCAAGCATCTGGTGATGATGAATGTCGAAGCCGACGTCACCATCGGTGCCTATCTGAAGAGCGAGGCCGACCGGCTGGGAGTCACCTATTCGCTGGGTGCCGGCGACGAGCCGTCCTCTTGTATGGAGCTGATAGAATTCGTCTCGGCGATGGGGCATCCGATCGTCGCCGCCGGCAAGGGCAAGAACAATCCGCTCAACATCGATGCCACGCCCCCCGACTATGAGGAGGAGGCCAAGCGCCGGCATATGAATGTGCGCATGCTGGTCGAATTCGTCGATGGCTCCAAGACAATGGTCGAGATGGCGGCGATCGCCAATGCCACCGGGCTGGTTCCCGACAAGCCCGGTATGCATGGCCCGGCGGCGACGCTTGGCGACCTGTCCAAGGTCCTGGTGCCGCAGAAGGATGGCGGCGTGCTGTCGAAGGTCGGCGTCGTCGACTACTCGATCGGCAAGGGTGTCGCGCCCGGTGTGTTCGTCGTCGCCGACATGTCGCACCCGCGCATTTCGGAGCGCATGGAAGATCTGAAGATGGGCAAGGGCCCGTATTTCACCTTCCACCGCCCCTATCATTTGACCTCGCTCGAAGTGCCGCTGACCTGCGCCCGCGTCGTGCTCTACGGAAAGGCGGACATGGTGCCGCTGGCCAAGCCGACCGCCGAAGTCTGCGCGGTGGCCAAGAAGGACATGAAGCCGGGCGAGAAGCTCGATGCGATCGGTGAATATTGCTACCGCGCCTGGATCATGACGGCGCCGGAGGCGCGCGCCGCCAAGGCCGTTCCCTGCGGCCTGCTGCAAGGCGGCTCGGTGACCGCGCCGATCAAGAGGGGCGAGCTCATCACCTATGCAAATGCCGCTCCCGCGCCGGGCTCCAAGATCGCCGAATTGCGCGCCCGCCAGGACAAGCTCGTCTACGGCTCCGTGGGAGCCTGACCATGGCCGGAGCCAGCAAAGCCGTCGCCGACAGTCGCGCCAACCTGCCCTTCGTCTATCGCCAATACAGCGCCGAGCAGCTCAGAGAGGTGCTGTACAAGATGTACCTCATCCGCCGCTTCGAAGAGGGCGCGGAGGAGTGCTACACGCGCGGCCTTATCCACGGCACAATGCATCTGTCGATCGGCCAGGAAGCCAGCGCCATGGGCATCTGCATGCCACTTGCCGAGGATGACCAGATCACCTCGACGCATCGTGGCCATGGCCACTGCATTGCCAAGGGCGCCGAGGTCAAGCGCATGTTCGCCGAGTTCTTCGGCAAGACCACCGGTTATTGCAAGGGCCGTGGCGGCTCGATGCACATTGCCGATGTCGGCAAGGGCAATCTCGGCGCCAATGGCATCGTCGGCGGCGGCATCCCGATCGCCGTCGGGGCGGCACTGTCCTCCAAAATGATGAAGACCGGCAAGGTCGTGGTCTCCTTCTTTGGCGATGGTGCCAACAATGAAGGCGCCTTCCACGAGGCGCTGAACATAGCCGCGATCTGGAAGCTGCCGGTTATCTTCGTCTGCGAGAACAACGGCTACGGCATGTCGACATCGACGGCCCGATCGACCGCCGTCAAGAACATCGCCGAACGCGCCGCCGCCTATTCGATGCCGGGCGTCATCGTCAACGGCAACATCTTCTCCGAGGTCGCCGAGGCATCGCACCAGGCTGTCGAGCGTGCCCGCGTGGGAAATGGGCCGACACTGATCGAATCCAAGACCTATCGCCATCGCGGTCATTCCAAGAGCGACCGCAACCGCTACCGCACCAAGGAGGAAATCGAGGACTGGATGTCGAATCGCGATCCGATCACCCTGTTCGAAAGCGAGCTGCGCGAATTCGGCTTCATCGACGACAAGGGCATCGAGGCCATTCGCGGCGCGGTGGCGCAAGAGATCGCCGACGGCATCGAGTTCGCCAAGGAGAGCCCGTCTCCGGACGTCCGCGACACCGGCAATTATGTCTACACGGAGCAGGCTTGATGGACGCGATGGTGCGTGAACTGAGTTACGCCCAGGCGATACAGGAAGCCATGGCGATCGCCATGGAAATGGACGAGCGCGTCTTCCTGATGGGCGAGGATATCGGTGTCTATGGCGGCGCCTTCCAGGTCACCGGCGATCTGGTCGATCGTTTCGGCACCGCGCGGGTCATCGACACGCCGATTTCGGAGCTGGGTGGGGCTGGCGTGGCGGTCGGTGCCGCCCTCACCGGCATGCGGCCGATCTTCGAGTTCCAGTTTTCCGACTTCGCCACGCTGGCGATGGAGCAGATCGTCAACCAGGCGGCCAAGATGCGCTTCATGCTCGGCGGTGAGGTTTCGGTTCCGGTGGTGATGCGCTTTCCGGCCGGCTCCGGCACGGGTGCCGCCGCCCAGCACAGCCAGAGCCTCGAGGCCTGGCTCGGCCATGTACCTGGCTTGAAGGTCATCCAGCCGGCGACGCCATACGATGCCAAGGGCATGCTGCTGGCGGCGGTCGCCGATCCCGATCCGGTGATGATCTTCGAGCACAAGCTGCTCTACAAGATGAAGGGGCCGGTGCCCGAAGGCTATTACACAGTGCCGATCGGCAAGGCCGATGTCCGCCGCGAGGGCTGCGACCTGACCATCGTCGCAACCTCGATCATGGTGCACAAGGCGCTCGACGCCGCCGCTGCCCTCGAGGCCGAAGGCATCGACGTCGAAGTCGTCGATCTCAGGACGATCCGGCCGATGGACAAGCAGACCATCATCGACAGCGTCAAGAAGACGTCGCGGCTGATGTGCGTCTACGAAGCGGTCAAGACGCTG
Source organism: Mesorhizobium bavaricum (assembly GCF_056781655.1). Taxonomy (NCBI): domain Bacteria; kingdom Pseudomonadati; phylum Pseudomonadota; class Alphaproteobacteria; order Hyphomicrobiales; family Phyllobacteriaceae; genus Mesorhizobium; species Mesorhizobium bavaricum. Next base: position 1,806,085 of record NZ_CM165566.1, read on the forward strand.
GGCATCGGCGCCGAGGTCAGCGCGATGATCGCCGAGAGCGAGGCGTTCGATTACCTCGATGCGCCGATCGTGCGGTTGGGCGGAGCCGAGACGCCGATCCCCTACAATCCGGAGCTCGAAAAGGCTGTTGTGCCACAGGTTCCCGACATCATCGCGGCCGCGCGCGACCTCGTGAAAGGGATTCGCTGAGCGATGCCGACCGAAGTCATTCTTCCCAAGGTCGACATGGACATGGCGACCGGACAGATCTCGCGCTGGTTTGCCGAGGAAGGCGCCAGGGTCAAGAAGGGCGATGTGCTGTTCGAGATCGAGACCGATAAGGCGGCGATGGAGATCGATGCGCCGGCCAGCGGCGTCCTGCGCGACGTCACCGGCAAGGAGGGCGTCGACATTGCGGTCGGCGCGGTGGTTGCCTGGATCTATGCCGACGATGAGGCCTATGGGGACAAGGCGGAGCAAGACAAAGCGCCAATCTCCCCACCCGTGGGGGAGATGTCGACAAAGTCGACAGAGGGGGGCGCTGTCCCGCCTGCGTCTCAGTCTGTCGGGGCTCCCTCTGCCCTCCCGGGCATTTCCCCCGCAAGGGGGGAGATCGGCCAATCGCCTTCGGTTGCGCGCGCAACACCTTTGGCTCGGCGCCTTGCCCGTGAAGCGGGTCTTGCGCTCTCCGATGTTGCCGGCACCGGTCCGCACGGCCGCGTGGTGAAGGCCGATGTCGATGCGGCGATTGCCGGTGGCGGCGCCAAGCCTGCCGCCAAGGCGGCACCTGCCGGGGCTCCGGCTGCTGCTTCTGCCGCGCCGGTGAAGGCGATGTCGGACGATCAGGTGCTGAAACTGTTCGAGGCGGGCTCCTACGAACTGGTCCCGCATGACAACATGCGCAAGACCATTGCGCGCCGTCTGGTCGAGGCCAAGACCACCATCCCGCATTTCTACCTGACGCTCGATTGCGAACTCGATGCCCTGTTGGCATTGCGCACGCAGATCAACGCCGCAACGCCCGTGAAGAAGACCGACAAGGGCGACGCGCCCGCCTACAAGCTGTCGGTCAACGACATGGTGATCAAGGCGATGGCGCTGGCGCTGAAGGCGGTGCCGGATGCCAATGCGTCATGGACCGAAAGCGCGATGGTCAAGCACAAGCATGCCGATGTCGGCGTCGCCGTGTCGATCCCAGGTGGCCTGATCACGCCGATCATCCGCAAGGCGGACGAAAAGACGCTGTCCGCGATCTCCAACGAGATGAAGGACCTGGCCAGCCGGGCGCGCAGCCGCAAGCTGAAGCCGGAAGAGTATCAGGGCGGCACCACGGCGGTGTCCAACCTCGGCATGTTCGGCATCAAGGACTTTGCCGCCGTCATCAACCCGCCGCATGCGACGATCCTGGCGGTCGGCGCCGGCGAGGAGCGGGCGGTGGTCAAGAATGGCGAGATCAAGATAGCCACCGTGATGTCGGTGACACTGTCGACCGACCATCGCGCCGTCGATGGCGCGCTGGGTGCCGAACTGCTCGTCGCCTTCAAACGGCTGATCGAGAACCCGATGGGCATGCTGGTCTAGGGTCTACTGATGTTCAGGTGAGGCCGGCACCTGCGAATGGCGGTCTTCTGCGCTTCCGGTGCTTACATACCCGAAAGTACGCTGCGCTCCGGTGCTCGAAGACAACCATTCTCGATCCGGCCTGACCTGAATCTCAACACACCCTCGGGCGTGGCGACATAAGGCAAGGCCGCCCTGCGAAGCCGGCTTATGTCAGAAACGACTTGTCAGGCGCCAACCCCTGACCCATGTTGTAAGTGGATTTCGATCCAAAGGGAGGCCAGCATGCCCGCATTCGACCCATCGGACGTCAAAACCTTGTTCAGCAAGGTGATGGGCGCGTCGCCGTCTGACATCAAGCTGGTGGCGCAGCGCCTGCACGATCACGCTTTCGAGCCGCGCATGTCGGCGGAGGAAACCAAGCAACTGGTCGTGAGCCTCGGCTATGGCAGTCTGGACGCGTTCTGCGCCGACATTGGCCTGCCGGTGCATATCGCCGAGCGCTGGAGCCGTTTTGGTGTTTCCGGCGAGATGAAACAGGTGTTCACGCTGCTGGCGGCCCAGCGCAAACGGGTGGCTGAAGCCGTGGCCGAATTCGAATCCATGACCCATGTCGGCGTCGAGGATTTTTTGCGCGAGCGTGGGCTTATCTAGCTACAGCGCCGAGTTTCAACCGCCCCTTGCCAGCAGTGCCGTGGCCGTATCGCTGTCGGTAATCAACACATTGGTGCTGACGGCTTTCAGCGCGGCGAGGATCGCCGGAACCTTGCGCTTACCGCCTGCGGCAAGAACGACGTTCGGCACCTGACCGACCACATCGAGATCGATGGCCATGACGCGTCCGTTGACCTCGTGGTCGACCAGCCTGCCTGCGGCGTCGACGAAAAAGCACAGGATGTTGGCGACCGCGCCCTTCGCCTTCAGCGAAGCGATGAGCGACGACGGCACGATGCCGTGCCGGAATATGGTGGCGTCGGGCGACATGTCGCCGACGGTCAGCAGCGCGATGTCGGCGGCGGCAGCGCGCTGGCGCACGTCCTGCAGGGTCGGCTGCGCCCACAAGAGATCGCGAAGCGAGGGGTCGTCGACCGTCACCGGCGCGGTGATCTGGTAGTTGTCGACTTCGAAAACATCGGCGACCTTGGCGGCGACAATCGACGGGTTGATCCATTGCGAGTGCGGCAGGCTGCCGACGAGCGCCACCACCGAGGCGCGCTTCAATTGCCGGCGGGCGAGGAAGCCGAGACTCGCATGCAGGGTCGCACCACCGCCGATGGCCAACGTCATACCATCCCGCATCTGCTCGCCGAGATAGGCCGCCACGGCATGGCCGATCGCCTTTTCCAGATGATCGTGCGACGAGGGCGTCGGGACGACGACGGCGGCGTTGAGGTCCCAACGCTTCTCGAGTGCGCGCTCGAGGGCCACCTGCTCGGCGGTTGGCGCATTGATCATGGTGACGACAATGCCTTCGGCGGTGCAAGCGGCGAGGGTGCGCATCACCTTTACCCGGCTGACATCGAGCTTTTCGGCGATCTGCTCCTGCGTGAAGCCTTCGACATAGTAGAGCCAGGCCGTCTTGACGTTGAGGTCAGACGACACCATCGGCAGGCCAGCCGGTCTGGGTTTTTCCGTGGGCATCGGTCCTCGTCCTCATGAGCCATCACCTGGCCGAATTGTCCTCATCGGAGGAACGCCGGCCCGATGTCAATTGATGCCGGTCCGCCGGCACGTCGATCGTCGCACAATTCTGTTCATTTGTAATTGACATTGTACATATGAACATATTTTGTGGGTTTCACGCGCAGTGTCATCCACCAGTCATATGCGCCGTGCAGGGAGGAGAGACGGGAACTGGCCAGGGGCCGGACCGGTCGTGCACAGACAAGACAGGAGGTCTCATGAAGACGCTAATCATCAAGCTGCTGGCCAGCCAGCTGGCGCTCGCGGCAACTTTGTTTGCCGGCGTGGCCGGCGCCGAAACGCTGACGCTCTATACATCCCAGCCGGAAGCCGATGCCGCCAAGACCGTGGACGCCTTCAAGAAGGCGCGGCCTGGTATCGACGTGACCATCTACCGCTCCGGAACGAGCGACATCCTGACCAAGATGGCAGCCGAATTCGCCGCCGGCAGTCCGCAGCCCGATGTGCTTTTGATCGCCGACGCGGTCAGCATGGAGCTGTTGAAGAAGGACGACCGGCTGCTGCCTTATCCCGAGGCGAAGCTCGACGGCATCGAGGCGGATGCCTATGACGCCGACAAGACCTATTTCGGCAGCAAGCTGATCACCACCGGCATCGTCTACAACACCGCGGCCGCCGAAAAGCCGCAGCATTGGGCCGATCTCGCCAAGCCGGCCTATGCCGATGGCCTGGTCATGCCGAGCCCGCTCTATTCGGGCGCTGCCGCCTACCTGCTTTCGGGCTTCGTCGGCGATGCCAACTATGGCTGGGATTTCTTCCAGAAGCTGAAGACCAACAACACCGTCAGCGTGCGTGGCAATGGGGCGGTGCTGAAGTCGGTGGCGAGCGGCGAGAAGCCCTATGGCATCCTGGTCGACTTCATGGCGATGAACGCCAAGAAGAAGGGCTCGCCGGTCGAGTTCGTGTTCCCTAGCGAAGGCGTGCCGGCGGTGACTGAACCGGTCGCCATCATGAAGACGGCCAAGAATGTCGATGGCGCCAAGAAGTTCGTCGACTTCATTCTTTCAGACGAGGGCCAGAAGCTGGCGCTGTCCATGGGCTACCTGCCGGCGCGCGCCTCGGTCGGTCGCCCCGAATGGATGCCGGAAGGCGTCAAGGTCAAGGTGATGCCATTCGACACCAAGGCAATCGTCGCCAAGACCGACGCTGACAAGGCGAAGTTCTCGGAACTGTTCGGCGGCTGAGCCCGACAATCGCGGCGGTATGCCGTCTCGACGGCATACCGGACCGCTTCGGGCGAACCCGACCGCGTCGGCGATCGATCCCAAGGGAAAGCAATCATGTCACCAAGGATCAGGGAAAGTCGGGGCCAGGAAATGGCCCTGACGGCGGCGGTGGCCGTGGTCATCGTCCTGCTTTCCGTGTTGCCGATGCTGCGTCTCATCAAGGAGATCGTCGCACCCGGCGGCACCTTGTCCAGCGTGGCGATAGAGGCCGGATTGAGAAACCCGGCAACCTGGATCGCGACCTGGCACACGCTGGTCGTCGGCATCGGCGGCACGTTGCTTGCGGTGCTGTCGGGTACGCTGGTGGCTGTCCTCGTCGCGCTGACCGACATTCGTGGCCGCAGCGCCCTCGTGCTTTGCTATGTCATGCCGCTGATGATCGCGCCACAGGTGACGGCGCTGGCCTGGCTGCAACTGTTCGGCCCGGCAAGTCCGTTCCTCAAGCTGTTCGGCGCAGCACCCCCGCTCGGCACCAAAAACCCGCTCTATTCCACCTCGGGCATCATCCTGCTGCTCGGCGTGCAGTACGGCCCGCTGGTCTTCCTGCTGGTACGCGCCGGCCTGCGCAAGCTGCCGCGCGAGCTGGTCGAGGCGGCGCGGGCCGGCGGCGCCGGCTGGTTCACCGTGCTGGTCACCATCGTGCTGCCGCTGATGACGCCGTCGATCATGGCAGCCGCGGCACTCGCTTTCGTGTCCTGTGTCGGTAATTTCGGCATTCCCGCATTTCTCGGCATTCCTGCCAATTATCTCGTGCTGCCGACGCTGATCTACCAGCGGTTGGCCGGCGGCGGTCCGGCGGTGCTCGGCGAAACCGCGTTCCTGTCGGTGCTGATCGGCGTCATCGCCATGGCGGGCATTCTCGTCCAGGAGCTCACGAGCCGCCGCCACGACTATCGCATAAGCTCCACCTCGCTGGCGGCCGAACCCTATGAGCTCGGCCGCTGGCGGCCTGTCGTCCAGGCCGGTATGTGGCTGTTGATCGTGGCTGTGCTGTTCCTGCCGCTGTTCGGGCTGGTGCTGACGTCGCTGGTGCCGGGCTACGGCATTGCACTCAGTGCCAGGACGGCAACGCTCGACAATTATCGCTTCGTGTTGTTCGAGCATGATGCGGCCAGCCGCGCCTTCTTCAACAGTTTCTGGCTGTCGATCGCGGCCGCGGTCTTCGCGGTCCTGGTCGCCGTGCCGATCGGCTACCTCATTGCCTGGGGCAAGCAGCGCTGGGTGCGGCTGCTCAACCTGTCGGTCGAACTGCCCTACGCCTTGCCCGGCGTGGTGCTGGCGATCGCCTCGCTGCTGCTGTTCCTGCGGCCGATTCCGCTGACCGGCATCCAGCTCTACAACACCGTCTGGATCATTCTTTATGCCTATCTCGCCCGCTTCCTGGTCCTGGCGCTGCGGCCGACCATCAGCGGCTATCACCAGATCGACAGGGCGCTGGAGGAAGCTGCCCAGGTGGCAGGCGCCGGGCTGTTCACGCGCATGCGCACGATCATCTTTCCGCTCGTGGCACCGGCGGCGATCGCCGGCGGCCTCCTGATCTTCATGACGGCGCTCAGCGAGCTCACCGTTTCCGCGCTGTTGTGGTCATCTGGGTCGGAAACGATCGGCGTGGTGATGTTTTCCTTCGAGCAGGGCGGCGATTCCAACTACGCGGCAGCGATGTCCGTCGTCACCGTGGCAGTCACCTTCGTGCTGATGCTGGTAACCAATCTGCTTGCCCCTCATCTTCCCAGCGGAGTGCTGCCATGGCGCGATTGACCCTGGACCACGTGACCAAGAGTTTTGCCGACTTCGACGCGGTCAAGGATGTGTCGATCGATGTCGGCGACGGCGAGTTCCTGGCGGTCCTCGGGCCCTCCGGTTGTGGCAAGACGACGTTGCTGCGGCTGGTCGCTGGATTCGAGAAGGTGACATCCGGCGAGATTCGCATCGGCAGTGATGTCGTGTCGGGCAAGGGCGGCAGCGTCGCGCCGGAGAAGCGGCGCGTCGGCATCGTCTTCCAGAACTATGCGCTGTGGCCGCACATGACGGTTGCCGAGAACATCGGCTATTCGCTGAAGGTGGCGAAGCTGGACAAGGCGGTCGCGCGCCGGAAGGTCGAAGACGCGCTCGCTTTGGTCAATTTGCAGGGATTAGGCGACCGCAGGCCGGCCAATCTCTCAGGCGGCCAGCGCCAGCGCGTGGCGCTGGCGCGCTGCCTAGTCGCCGCGCCCTCGCTTGTCCTGTTCGACGAGCCGCTCGCCAATCTCGATGTGCATCTGAGGGCCTCGATGGAGGATGAGTTCGCCGCCTTTCACAAACGCACGGGTACGACCATCGTCTACATCACCCATGATCAGGCCGAAGCGATGGCGCTCGCCGACCGCATTGCCGTGATGGACGGCGGGCGGCTGGCCCAGCTGGCGACGCCGCGCGAACTCTACCATGAGCCGGCAAATGAAATGGTTGCATCCTTCATTTCGCAAGGCATCCTGCTTCCCGCCGACGTGCTGAGCGCGGAGCAGGCCGGTCTCTGCAAGGTCCGGGTGCTCGGCGCCGAGCTGGCCGTCCGCTGCCGGGCGGGGGAACGGCCGCGCGCCGGCGCAAAAATCTGCTGCCGGGCATCCGATCTCGACGTGTCGCCGGATGGTCCTGGCTTCGACGGCCTCGTCAAGCGGGTGATCTACCAAGGCGGCGCGGCGCGCATCGAATTTACGCCTGCCGCCGGCGCGGATCTCACCTTGCATTTCGAACAGCCCGATCCGGTGGTGCTGGAGAGCGGCGCACAGGCGCGGCTGCGGATAAGGTCAGGCTGGCTCATCCCGGCGGCGGGGGAAGCATGGTGATGATGCTCGACCTGCTCGGCGGCTTTGGGGAAAAGGGCCGCACCAGTCTCGCTGTCAGCAGCGGAAAAGATCGCATCCTGCTCGACGTCGGCATCAAGGTTGGCGAGTCTGGCGCCGAGTACTATCCGGCTCTCCACGGTTCGGTTGCCGACATCGACGCGTTGTTTGTCTCGCATGCGCACGAGGATCATGTCGGCGCATTGAGCTGGCTGTTGTCGCAAGGGTATGCAGGTCCGATTTTCATGACGGCGGAGACCCGCAACGAGGCTCCGGCAACACTCGCCGGCTATGCCGAGCCCGGGGATCTGCAGCGTTTTCCCTTTCCCAGCGATCGCATCGAACTCTTTGAGCCCGGCGATACGCTGAAGAGCGGCAATCTCACGATCCGGACGGGGCGGTCGGGACATGTCGTCGGCGGTGTCTGGTTTGCCGTCGACGACGGCGAGTGCCACGTCGCCTATTCGGGCGATGTGGTGCCGGACAGCAACGTGTTCGTGATGGACACGATCCCGCACTGCGATCTGCTTGTTCTCGACGCTTCTTACGGTGCCGATCCGGTGCCGGGGGCGACGCGCGCGCGTGCAATTTCGGAGTGGGTGAACAGACATTCAGACGGATGCCTTTTGCCGACGCCGCTGTCGGGCCGATCGCTGGAATTGATTGCGACGTTGCCGGGACCGTTTGCCATCCACGCCGGGATGCGTTCATCGCTCCAGGCGCAGATCGGTGCTACCGCAGCTTTGTTGCCCGGTGTTTCAGACTTCTTGCTTCGCCGCTTGCGAGGCGCAGCGGACTGGGCCGATTCCGATCCATTGCCGTCATTGCCTTTGCTGGCGGATGACGGCATGGGTGAGGCCGGACCGTCGTCGCGGCTGCTGCCGCGCGCGGAAGAGGCCGGTTTTCCAGTGCTGCTCACCGGGCATCTGCCATCAGGCTCCCCGGGCGATGTGCTGCACAAGGCCGGTCGGGCCGACTGGGTGCGCATGCCCACCCATCCAACGCTGTCGGGCAATGTCGACATTTGGGAGAAGGCTGGGCGCCCCGCAGCGCTCGGTCATTCCTGTGCGACCGATCTTCTGTGCGACCTGCAAAGCCACATCCCGTCGCTGCGCGCACAATGCCGCACCGGCCAGCGCATCACGGTGCCGGAGGCAAGAAAAAGATGAGAATCCTGATCTGCAACGACGACGGCATCGAAGCGCCGGGGCTTGCCCGGCTTGTCACTGCCGCAAACGGATTGAGCGACGATGTCTGGGTGGTCGCACCCGATGGCAAACGCACCGCCGCCGGGTCGTCGCTGACGATCGCCAAGCCGTTGACGATGCGCCGCACTAGGCCTGGCTGGTATTCCTGTTCCGGTACTCCGGCCGATTGTGTGGTGAGTGCGATGACGTGGCTGTTTGCCGATGGGCAAAAGCCGGACCTGGTGCTGTCGGGGGTCAATGACGGTCGCAACGTTGCCGAGGACCTTGCCTATTCCGGGACGCTCGGCATTGCCCGTGAAGCGACCTTCTGGGGCGTGCCTGCCATCGGCTTCTCGCGCGTGAAAAATCCGGATTTTGCCGATGCCGATGACCAGTGGCTGGGTGCGCTGATCGCATCGCTTTGGCAATCGCGCGCGGACTGGGCAAGGGAAGGTCACTGGCTGAGCATCAACCTGCCGACCTCGCTGCCTGCTGAACTCCGGCAGCCGCGCATCGGCCGCGACAAGATCGGCCGCAAGGCCGAGATCGTGGAAAGCGATGGTGAGCGAACCGTCATCACCGTCCCGCGCGGCCGCGACCATGCCACCCAGTCTGGGGACGAGAACGCAGCGATCGATGCCGGCTTCGTGAGCATCAACCGGCTGAACTGGTTTGGCGAAACGCGGCTGGACGACCGGTTTCTGGACAGGATCCTGCGCCAGCGGCAAAGCTAGCTGATCACAGGTCTTGATGGAATCGGACCGTGGAACGCTTGCACCGTGGTGTCCGATTTCGTCAAAAGATGTCCCACCGAGGTCGTAGATAACGAGTTGTCGCGAATGTCGGGACGGGACAGGTGCTCGTCGAGTCGCGCCAACGCCTCGGGTGGTGCGGCCCCTGCCATCCTCTCCTGCGGCTAAAATTGCGTCAATCCAGTGCCTATGCTTGAAGCCGCCGCTATTTCATTCCACATCGGTCAGGATGAAGGACGAGGAACGAGAACGGCGTCGGAATTTGCTGTGGGGCTTGCCCGCCTCGCTGATCCTGCATGCGCTCATCGTAGCGCTCGCGGTCTACAGCCTGCCGAAGCCTCCCCAACAGCCGCAGCAGGAGCAAACCGTAAATGTCGCGCTCGTGCCTCCGCCCGATCAGCCAAAACCGAAGCCTGCTCCTGCACCGCCTCCAAAGGAACCCAAAGCCGAAAAACCACCGGAACCGAAGGTTGAAAAGCCACCCGAGCAGAATGTCGAAAAGCCGCAACCACCGGAAAAGCAGCTGCGCAAGCCCCCTCCAATCGAGGTTCTGAAGCCTGTTTTTCAGTTCGGCGACAAGGATAGCGGCCCCCGGAAATCCCTGGATGGGGCCAGCGCTCAAGACAACTCGCTCTCGCCGGCCAAGGATGACGCTTCGAAGCCGCCTGTCGTGCCGAAGCCTGCAGAAAACCAACCTGCAGCGCCGGCAGATTCCGATCAGCCGCCAGATTCAACCAAGGCCGCCGAGAAACAGGTAACCGCAGCGAAGGACGCCGAGTCCGCAGAGGAGAAGCAGGCAACTTCAAGCCAGGAACTGGACAAACAGCAGGCGGACAAACAAGAGGCAGGAGCGCGAGACGCTGAGAAGCAAACAGAAGCGGCACCAACGCCGTTGGCTGCCACCGGCGGTGAGATCGAGCTTCCCATGTCGGCCGAGACGCCGAAGGCCAGACCCGAAAACGCGCCGAAACCCAGCCCTGCAAAGGTCTCGAAGCCCCGAAGCGGGAGCGCCGGGCGGCCGAATTCTCAGGACGCTGCCGTTGCCGCATCACGCGGCTATTCGAGCCTTCCGGGTGTTCGCAGGCTCAACTCGCAGAGCGCTACTGGCGATGCATTGGCCACGACCTCGATGAGCGGCGTGCCTCGCGATCAGCGTGCTGGCAAACTTTGCGCCAGCGTATTGCAACAGCAACTGCTGGACGCCTCTTATCTTCCCGTCTTGTTGCCGTTTGTTCGGCTGAAGGCGGGCAACGTCCTTGACGCCCCGGATGTCGCATTCCGCACAACGACAGGATGGTACCACCTGAGCTTCCGGTGCGAGGTCGATACCGATGCGACGAGGGTCTCGTCCTTCGCCTACCGTGTCGGGACTGTGGTTTCGCCCGAAGAAGCGGCTCGCTTTGGACTTCGCTGATAAACTAGGCGGGGACACCGAGCCTGGACAATTGCTGGCTAACGTCATGCCAGTCAGCGCAGACGAAATCGGCACCGGCCGCTGTCAGCCGCGCGCCGTGCCCGGCATAGGTATGGCCGCCGCCGGTGTAGCCGATCGCCGTCATGCCGGCGGCAACTGCGCCCTGGATGCCGAAGGGTGAATCCTCGATGACGATGCAGTCGACAGGGGTGGCGCCCATCTTGTCGGCGGCAAACAGGAAGATGTCCGGCGCGGGCTTGCCGTTCCTGACCATCGAGGAGCTGTAGATCGCGTCGCCGAAGTATCGCGCCAGCCCGGTGACGGCGAGGCTGTGGTTTATGCGCTCGACGGAAGATGACGAGGCGACGCAGCGGTCGCCCGCAAGCGTCTGCATAAATGCGGTAATTCCGGGTGTCGGCTTCAACTCCTGGGAAAACAGGATCTTGGTCTCGGCCCAGATGTCGCCGTCTGATGCTGCTGGAAACTGGTGGCCGGTCAATTCCCTGATCTTGGCGATGATATCGGCCTGCTTCATGCCGATGCACTGGGCGATGATGCTGGTGTTGACGCCAGGCATGCCATGCTTGTCATAGACGCGTTCATAGGCCCGGGCGGCCAGAGGCTCGCTGTCGACAAGAACGCCGTCGCAATCGAAAATGATAGGCCTTGGTCGCGCCACGCGCTTCTCCCCCGAGTCGATTTCGCACATCGCTATCGGCAAAAAGTCAAATGTTCAATAGTGCGCGTCGAAGCCGTGTTCATAGCTGGCGGAGGGCATCGCTCGCACGCGAGGATCCGAGCGCCCTTTGCATGGCTTGCCGGGACTGGGCGCGATCGGGCGTGATCCAGTTCGGCTCGGCGCCGAGAAAGCGGTCGAGGAAAGCCACCGCATAGGCCGGCATCTCGGTCACGTTCTCGCGATAGGACCACCATGTGCGCAGGTCGTCGGCGCATTTGTCGATGCTCGGCGCGCTGCCGAATTCCTGCTCGTGGATCGCTGAAATCACCGAGACGCAGTAGTTGGTGTAGAGGAATCCTTCCGGCCAGAAGCGGATGATCTCCAGCGTGCCGGCATTCTTATCCGTCTCGATGAGCTGGGTGAGGCCGGAGATCTCCCTGGCTGGCGCCTGCTTGATCAGCTCACGCAAAACGAGACCGGCGGCAAAGACGATGAAGTCGGCGCGGTCGATCGCGGCGAAGCGTTTCTGCGCTTCCATGATCTCGACCCAGTCGAGAAAGGCCCTGGTGAGCTTGGCTTCGTCGATTTCAAAGCGCACGCCGAATGTGTCCGAGACCACCTTGGCGCTGCCGCGGAAGGTGGCGCGAAACCAGCGCAACTGCCGCAACCGGTGGCGAAGGTCGGGCATCAAGGCCAGTTCGTCCCTAAAGGGGAGATCCATGTTCCGCGTTTCCTGTTCCCGGTCAGGCTAGCACAACGGCGCCGCCACCGAAATCGGTTGACGGCCTGTGGATGACCGTGGCCAAGACCAATATCATACATATTGACATTCGCGGAAACAAATGTTCTCACTTTGCTGTTGCCACGCGTCGGTCCAAGGTGCGGTTCAACATAGGCTTCGGGAGGAGAACCGAATGGCGATTTGGCAGTGGGGACTGCTTCTTCTGGTTATTGTTTGGGCGCTTCAGTCGCTCGGCGTCTGGCTGCAGATGCGGCACTATTCGGATGTCTTCAGGGGCGTCACCGACCAATACAAGGACGGCTTCGTCGGAGCCGGCAATTTTCGCGGTCGATTGGCCAAGGGCACCATCGCGCTCGTCGTGGTGACGCCTGATCTGGTCGTGCGCCGCCTGATGGTGATGAGCGGACGCTCTGTCTTCACCAAGTTCAAAAGACATGAAGAATTCGAGGGCGTTCCCCTCGATCGACTCCGGTCCGACCCTGCAGTCATGGGGGAGGGGGAACCCGGTGTGGCCGAGGCCGTGAAGCGGGCGATCGAACAGATCGACAAAACACGGTCGGAGCCGGGGAAGAAGCCGGGTCTGTCCGGTTTGAACGTAGCAAGGGCCTAGAGGACGCCGCGCACCGACTGGGATCAACCGGCGGGCGGCATAAGGAGGAGAAATGTCTGTATTTTCGTTGTTGGCGCAGCATGCCGACATGGCCGTGCACAATCTGCATGTCGCAGGTGCCATGGTCTCGGATGCTGCATTGCATGGCAAGCTCGCGGTCGAGCATGCTTCCGACCATCTCGTTGTCCTCGCACAGGCGGACAGCGGACCGATCACCGTCGATCAGTTCAAGGAAAAGCTGAAGGAAGTCCAGCAGGAAGAGCAACTCGGCTGGCTGACCGCCATCGGCAAATATTTTATCGGTATCTTCCAGAAGGGTGGCGAGGTCTTCGCCGGCTTCGTCACCGGCATCATTCCGACGCTGGTCGTGCTGATGACAGCCTTCTACGCCGTCACCGAACTGGTCGGCGAAGAGCGCGTGCATGGTCTGGCGCGCGGCGCCGGCCGGATCGCGCTGACCCGCTATACGCTGCTGCCGCTGCTGGCGGTGTTCTTCCTCACGAATCCGATGGCCTATACGTTCGGATCGTTCCTGGAAGAAAAGCACAAGCCGGCCTTTTATGACGCGGCCGTGTCCTACGTGCACCCGCCGCTGGGCCTGTTCCCGCACATCAATCCCGGCGAATATTTCGTCTGGGGCGGCATTCTCGTGGCGCTGCTGGAGCTGGAAAAGAAGGGCGCCGTCGTCGCCGGTTATCACGTCAAGGTGGCGATCTGGTACGCCATCGTCGGCCTCGTCGTCATCCTGCTCAAGGGCATGCTGACCGAACGCATCACCGCCATCATGGCACGCCGCCAGGGCGTCGAGCTGTAAGGTCGGGAGGACATCATGGCCAAGACATACAAAGCCGTACAGATTTCCCGGGGCAAAACCGGTTGGGGCGGTCCGCTCGTGATCGAACCGACCGAACAGCGCAGCAAGGTTGTTTCCGTCACCGGTGGCGGCATTCACCCGGTGGCGCAGCTCATTGCCGACATGACCGGCGCCGAGGCCGTCGACGGCTTCAAGGCGCCGCCGATCGAAAGTGAGATGGCGGTTGTCGTCGTCGACTGCGGTGGCACCGCACGATGCGGCGTCTATCCCCGCAAGCGCATCCCGACCGTCAATCTGACGCCGGTCGGCCAGTCTGGGCCGCTTGCCCAGTTCATCACCGAGGACATCTACGTTTCGGGCGTGAAGCCGGCCAACATCACAATGGCGGACGGATCCGAAGCGGTCACCACTGCCGGGGGAGCAGCATCGATGAGTTCAAGCAACAACGCGCCTGCGGCGCCGCAGGCGCTGCCAAGCGAAGGCGGTGTGATCGGTCTGATCAGCTCGATCGGCCGCGTCATGGGCCGTGTCGTCGGCATCTTCTTCAATGCCGGCCGCCGCACGATCGACCAGGTCGTGCGCAACGTGCTGCCGTTCATGGCCTTCGTGACCATGCTCATTGGTCTGATCCTGTACACCGGCATCGGTGACGTGCTGGCGCAGCCGATGGGTCCACTGGCCAACAACATCGTCGGCCTGCTGATCATCTCGGCGATCTGCGGCCTGCCGTTCCTGTCGCCCATCCTCGGGCCAGGCGCCGTCATTGCGCAGGTCATCGGCGTGGCCATTATCGGTCCGCAGATCGCCAACGGCACGATTTCGCCGGCAATGGCACTGCCGGCGCTGTTTGCCTACAATACCCAGGTGGGCTGCGACTTCGTTCCTGTCGGACTGGCGCTCGGTGAGGCCAAGCCGAAGACGATCGAGATCGGTGTTCCGGCGGTGCTCATCAGCCGCCAGATCATGGGCCCTGTGTCGGTGCTGATCGCCTGGATCGTCAGCCTGATCGTGTTCTGAAGCAATTCCAGGAAAAGTGTGAAACGGTTTTCCATCCGGAATTGCGTCGAAACAAAGAGATAGAGCGGTTCGCCGTTTCCGTGAAACGCTGAACCGCTCTCAGGAAAAATAGCAAATGAGGTTCGCCACATGACGGTTCTGTTGAGAACACGGGTCACTGCCATCGGACCCGAAGTGGCGGACCTTGCCGAAGGGGGCGTGGTCATCCTGTTTGCCGATGGCTCGCCGCCGGAACTTGCCGAGGTTTCCGTGCTCCACAAGACGGAGCACGGACCCAGCGACGGCGCGCCTCAGAAGGGCGCGTCGATCACGCTTGGTCCTGTTGCCGCGACCATAACCGCGGTCGGGTCCAGTGCCTGGAGCAAGGTGCTGGAAATGGGCCATGTCGTCATCTCGTTCAACGGCGCCAACGAGGCCGAGAGGCCGGGCGAGATCTGCGCCTCGCAAGTCGATGCGCAAGCGCTCGTGGCTGCGCTCAAGACCGGCGCGATCATAACCATCGCCGCCTGACAGCATTCGCGCCGCGGCCTATGTTGGGAGCGGCGCTCAAAACCAGAGTATTTGCCATGGAACGCTCGACCATCGTCAGAGTGCATGAAGGTCTGCACGCCCGCCCCGCGACGCGATTCGTCAAGCTCGCCAAGGGCTTCGAATCCGATGTCGAACTGGTCAAGGACGGCAAGGCAGTCAGCGCCAAGAGTTCGGTCAAGCTGATGCTGCTGGCCGTCAAGGAAAACCAGGAAGTCACCGTGCGGGCGAACGGCGCCGACGCCATCGAGGCCATCGAGGCGCTGATCGGCTATCTCGAAAATCCAAAGGCCGGCCTCGATGATGAAGCCGAGACGCAGAGCCCGGCGAATGATGCCGGGCAGGACGAGGCGGCTGCGCCGGCGCCCGAACCCGCGGCATCTGGTGGAGCAAACGGCTTGCGTGGTGTTGCCGCAAGCGAGGGCGTCGCCATCGGGCCGGCCTTTGCGCATTTCCCGCCTGATATGGCCGGACAAGGCCGGATGTTGCAGGCCGAGGAGATTGCCGGCGAGATCGACAGGTTCCGCGCCGCCGTCAGCGCCGTCCAGGCGCGCATGGACAGGGCGTTGGCGCAGGACAGTCTGTCGGCCGGAGACCGCGGCATCATCGCCGCGCTCAGGGACATCGCCGCCGACGACAGCCTGACCGGGGAGGCCGAGGGCCTGATCAAGGGTGGCAACGACGCGGTTTCAGCCGTCATCACCGGCGCCTCCACCATCGCCGCCGATTTCAGCGCGGTCGACGATCACTATCTCAACGCGCGGGCGGACGACGTCCATGCGGTCGGGCGGCAGATCTGCCTGGTGTTGCTTGGGCAGGACGACGTCAGCCTCGAAACCATCCCCGAAGGCGCCGTCCTCATCGCCGACGACATCGGCGCCTGGGACCTAGCGCGCGCGCCGCTGAAGCGCATTGGCGGGGTGGTGTGCGGCCATGGCGGCGCCACCTCGCACATCGCCATCATCGCACGCTCGCACGGCATTCCGGCGGTGCTCGGCCTCGGCGACCAGATCAATGCTCTGCGCACGGCACGCGAAGTGGCGCTCGATGGCAACAGCGGCCGCGTGATCATCGACCCCGATTCGGCGACTCGCGCCGAGTTCGCCGGTCGTGTCGAAGCGGCGGCAAAGGAGCGCGCCGGGCTGACTGTCTTCAAGAGCGTGACGCCGAAGCTCGCCGACGGCACCGTGATCGAAGTTGCCGCCAATATCGGCTCGCTGGAGGAAATCGAGGCAGCACAGGAGGCTGGTGCGATGGGCGTCGGCCTGTTCCGCACCGAGCTTCTGTTCATGCGCCATATGCACCTTCCCTCGGAAGACATGCAGGCCGAAACCTATGCGGCGCTGGCCAAGGCATTTGCGCCGTACCCGGTGATCGTGCGCACGCTCGACATCGGCGGCGACAAGCCAATCGCCGGCATCGAATTCCCCGACGAGGAAAACCCCTTTCTCGGCTGGCGCGGCATTCGCATGTGCCTCGACCGGCCCGACATCTTCAAGCGCCAGCTCAGGGCGCTGCTGCGGGCGGCCGTGCACGGCAACGTCAAGGTGATGCTGCCGATGGTGGCCGACATCGGCGAGGTCAGGCAGACGCGCGTGCTGGTCGCGGAATGCGCCGCCGAGCTGAAAGCCGAAGGCGTCCCGCATGCCCCGTTCGACCTCGGGGTGATGATCGAAACCCCGGCCGCCGTGCTGATCGCCCCGGCTTTGGCAAAAGAGGTGGCGTTCTTCTCGATCGGCACCAACGACCTGACCCAGTATATCATGGCCGCCGACCGGCTCAATCCGACGGTGTCGAAGCTCAACGACGTCACCAACCCGGCCGTCATGTCGGCGATCGAAATGACGGCAAAAGCCGGCGTTGCCGCTGGCATCATGGTCGGCATGTGCGGCGAAGCGGCCGGCCGGCCCGATCTCATTGCGACGTTCGTGAAGATGGGGTTGACCGAACTCAGCATGAGCCCGGCCTCGATCCAGCGCGCCAAGAAGACGATCATGGCCCTGGCGGCCGGGGAATAGATCTCCGCCGCCGCGTTGTTTTGCGCAGTTCCGGACGGAAAATCGCTTCCTGGAATTGCTCGAGCGGGTTACGGCAAATGGGCAAGCAAGGTGGCGAAGACGGTGGTCAGTTCATCGATCGGGCTCGCCTTGGCGCAGGCCTGAACAATGCGATCATGACGGATATCGGCGGCCAGGATCGCGATCTCCAGCAGATCCGGCTCCGGCAAGCCGTCCCTGCCTGTTGTCGCAAGGCCGCAGGCCAGAACGAGCGGCGCCAGGCAGTTGATGTCGAGCGCCCGGTCGCCAATCGCCGGCATTTCCGGCGCCGTTTCGGCAAAGCGGACGGGACGCTGGGCGAGACACTCGACCAGCAGCGCCGAACAGGTGGCCGCGATTGCCTGCAGTCCAGCACCCGGCGCGGTCAGAGCGGCCAGCAGATTGCCATGCCGCTTGTGCATCGTGGCATGGACCGCGGCGAAATCGGCTTCGTGGATGCGGGCGTTTTCAATCTTCAGGCCTGCAAGCACCGCCTTGGTCAGATAGTACATGTCGCGTCGGAACAGGCGCTCCGCGCTCAACTGCCGCTCTTGGTTTCCGGCCGGGAAATAGGTTCCAAGGCCTTTTACGGTCGTACCGTCGACCTTTATCGGGCGTTCACGCGGAACAAAGGATTCGGCAATCGACAACGCTTCGTCGACGGCGCTCGCGGCATGGCTGAGCAGGTCTTCTATGCCCTTGCCGGGAAACGGCGGCAGATGGCTGGTGGCTTCGCGCAAGACACTGGCGTCGCCGGTGCCGTCATGGCGGCTCTGGCGGATCATATCGCGAACTTCCCGCAACCGGTCCTTCAGATTGACGCGGACGTCTTCGGAGATTTGTCGCAGCATGGCGATCGCCTCGAAATTCGTGCGGGTGGCCGCCAACAGGGCTCCAGCCACCACCTCTACATTGTTCCTATCGATTGGTAGATCAATAGGGGATATTAGACCAGCAGGCAGAATCGGCGACAGCGCGCTCGGCCATCGCCGTGGGGAGGGATAGATTGGGCAGGCGACGACAGGGCGAAACCGAAAACAGTCGAGGTAAAAGCGAGACGCCCGAGCAGGTCGCTGGCGAAAGCCGGACGGATCGCCTCAGGATTCGCGCCGCCTGGATGTATTTCGTAGAGCAGATGACGCAGAACGAGATCGCCGACGTGCTCGGCGTTGGCCGCGTCACCATCGTGCGCATGCTGGCGGATGCCCGTTCACGCAACGAGGTGAAGATCAGCATCGAAAGCGAATTGTCGGAGATCGTGCGGCTGGAGCGCGCGCTGGAAAAGACCTTCGGGCTGCAGCAGGCGCTGGTGGCGCCGCTTTCCACGCCCGATGCCGATCCGGTACCGGCAATCAGTGCCAAGACCGGCAGTTTCCTGTCCGACACGATGAAATCCGGCATGCGTGTCGGCGTCGGCTGGGGTCGGACGCTGTTCTCGAGCCTGCCCTTCATCAGCGCCAAGTCGCTCGCCGACTTCAAGGTCATTTCGCTGCTTGGCGGTGTCGGCGTGGTGCGTCGATTCAACCCGGCCGAGTTCGCCTGGCGCTTCGCCCAAATCTTCCAGGGCGACGGCTATCTGATCCCGACGCCGGCCGTCGTCGACAGCGTCGAGACCAAGATCGCGCTGGTTGAGCGCTGCGGCCTGCAGGAGGTTTTTGAAATGGCCAACGTGCTCGATGCCGTTTTGCTGAGCGTCGGCGGCATCGCCTCGGCCACCACCTTCTCTCGCGGCGGCTTTCTCAAAGAAGCGGATCGGGAGGCCCTGCTTGCGCGTGGCGCCGTTGGCGACCTTCTGTTCCATTTCTTCGACCGCAATGGCGATCTGGTCGACCATCCGGTCAACAGCCACGTAATGTCGGTGGATGTCGACCGTCTGCGCAAGGCGCCGATCCGTATCCTCACCTCCGGCGGTGCGGAGAAGACAGAGGCGCTGCTCGGTGCCATGACCCTGATCGCGCCGACGATCCTGATCACCGACGAGGAAAGCGCGCGGCGCATGCTCGAGGCTCACGCGGCGCAAGGCTCGCCATGAGGCCGCCGCGCCGGTTGCCCGGACCAGGGCCATCGGCTATCTGACCGTCCAGACACCTGACGCCTGAACGACCAATCAAACGGAGCCCCTGATATGACCGACAAGACGATCCTCAAATTCGGCGCCGTCGAAAACGCGGAAGCCGGCGATCTGGCCGGCTGGGTCGTGGTCGAGGGCAAGCCGACCATGAAAACCGCCGTCCAGCACACGACCGAAGACGGCAAGGTGATGTCGGGCACGTGGCAGGCGACGCCCGGCACCTATCATGCGACCTACACCGACTACGAATTCGTGCACATGATCGCCGGCCGCATCATCATCACCCCCGACGGCGGTGCACCGGTCGAGGTCGGCCCCGGCGATGCCTTCGTGGTGGAAGCCGATTTCAAGGGAACGTGGAAGATCATCGAGCCGGTGACCAAGCATTTTGTCGTCAGGGTCGGCTGAGCTGCCTGTTCGCGCGGGCCTTTGGTGGTTGACGCCTAGGCATGCCGGCGCGCCGTCTGGTTTTGATTGTACCGCCACTAGAGGAGCGTTGGAGTCGCCTCGTTCTTCTTCCGGCGTCTGGAGCGCAGTTCCTCCAATCGTTGCAGGATGACGAAAAAGGATGGCACGAAAAGAATGGCCAGGCAGGTCGAAGCGAGCATGCCTGAAAAGACCGTGATGCCGATCGACTTCCGCGCGCTGGCACCGGCGCCGGTTGCAAATACCAGCGGCGCCACGCCGAGGATGAAGGCAAACGATGTCATCAGAATGGGCCGGAAGCGGGCACGTGCGGCATCGATCGCCGATTCGACGATAGGCGTGCCGGCGGCACGCAATTCGCGTGCGACCTCGACGATCAGAATCGCATTCTTGGCTGACAGTGCGATGAGCAAGATAAGGCCGATCTGGACATAGAGATTGTTGTCGATGCCAAGGCCATTGAGGACCAGGACTGGCCCCACCAGCGACAGCGGCGCGGCTAGCAGGATTGAGATCGGAGCGAGCCAGCTCTCGTATTGGCCGGCAAGGACCAGGTAGACAAGCAACAGCGCCATTCCGAACACCAGGTAAATCTGATTGGCAACAAGCTTCTCTTGGAAAGACAGGGCAGTCCAATCGAAGCCAGTACCGGGCGGAAGGCTATCCGCTACGATCTCCTCCATCAGCTTGATCGAATCGCCTGACGAAAAGCCCGCGGCGGGCACGCCCACGATCGACGCGGCGGGGTAGAGATTGTACAGGCTGATCAGCGATGGACCGACGCTGGGTTCAATCGTCAACACGGTTCCGAGTGGGATCATGTCTCCGTTATTGTTGCGGACGGTAAGGCGGCCGATTTCCTCCGGCGTCAACCGGAACTGGGCGTCAGCCTGCACATAGATCTGGAAGACACGCCCGAACTTGTTGAACTGGCTGACGTAGCTCGAGCCGAGATAACCGGCGAGCGTCTGGAACACCTGGTCCGTGGTAAGGCCGAGGGCCTCCACCTTGTCGCGGTCGATCTCGGCCTTGTACTGCGGGACGTTGGCGCGGAACGATGACGAGACGCGCTGGATGCCCGATTGCGTCTCAGCCTTGCTTACCACCGCCCTCACGGTGCTTTGGAGCTTCGAGAGGTCGAAACTGCCATCGCGGAGTTCGATCTGCAGTGTGAAGCCGGCGGCGTTGCCGATGCCCTGGATGGGTGGCGGAGGAAGCACCAGAACAAGCCCGTCGGCCATAGCCGACAGATTCTTGTTGAGGGTGGCGTAGAGCGAAGCGAGGTCCTCGTTCTTACCGCGCAACCCCCAGTCCTTGAGAATGATGTAGGCGACGCCTGCGTTGGCGAGCGTCGAATTGTTGTCGAGGGCCGAAAGCCCGGCGATGGTGACCACAGTCTCCACGCCAGGTGTGGCCTTGGCGATCTTTGAAACCTGCTGCAGCGTTTCCTGGGTGCGGCCAAGCGAGGCGCCGTCAGGCAGTTGAACCGCGGCCAGCAGATAACCCTGGTCTTCGATAGGGATGAAACCGGTGGCGACGCGCGACATGCCGTAGCCAGCCGCGCCGATGATCATGAGTGCGATCACGCCCGTTACGGCGCTATGGCGCACCATCATTCCGATCAACCGAGCGTAGGCATTCTCGGCACGCTGGTAGGCCGCATTGAAGCCCCGCGCGAAAACATTGCGCTGGTCCGGTGGTACTGGACGCCTAAGCCATGTCGCGCATTGCGTTGGCTTCAATGTCGCGGCGTTGACCGCGCTGATCAACGCGGTCGCTGCGATCACAAGCGCGAATTGCGCGTACATCCGGCCCGTAAGGCCGGGAAGGAAGGCCGCCGGCAGGAACACCGCCAGCAGCACCAGCGTGATACCGATGATCGGCGCAAACAGTGTCTTCATGGCGGCAATGGCGGCGTCGTGGCTCGACATGCCGCGTTCCATGTTATGGGCGGCCCCCTCGACCACGACTATGGCGTCATCGACGACGATGCCTATGGCGAGCACGATGGCGAACAAGGTGGAAAGGTTGACCGAGAAGCCGAGCGCCGCCATTGCGGCGAACGCGCCAATGATGGTGACCGGTACGGTCGTGGCCGGAACCAGCATCGCCCGCCAATCCTGCAGGAAGACGAGGATGACGATCAAGACCAGCACCGCAGCCTCAAACAGCGTCTTGTAGACCTCGTCGATCGCCTGGCTGACGAAATTCGTCGTGTTGAACGGTATCGCGTAAGCTATGCCTTGCGGGAAGGCACGCGCCAGTTCCTCCATCCTGGACGCGACCCTCTTGGCCACATCGAGCGCGTTCGCGCCGGGTGCCAGAAAGATGGCCATGCCGGCCGCCTGCTGGCCGTCGAGGTTGAAGAACTGTCCGTAGGTCTGCGCCCCGAGTTCAACCCGCCCGACATCGCGAACACGCGTCATGTCACCGTTGGCGCCCGTCTTGACCACAACGGCGCCGAACTGGTCGGGATCGTCAAGGCGGCTGGACACTTCGATCGAATACTGGAAGGACTGGTCGTCCGGCGCCGGCGGGGCGCCGATCTGACCTGCTGTGACCTGCTCGCTCTGCTGTTGAAGTGCTTGAACGATATCTTGCGTGGTCAGCCCGCGCGCCAACATCTTTTCGGGATCGAGCCAGACCCGCATGGAATATTGACCCGCGCCGAATACGCTGACATTGCCGACGCCAGGCAAACGCGAGATTTCGTCTCTAAGGCTGATCGTCGCGTAGTTGCTGAGATAGAGGCTGCCATATTTCCCGTCAGGCGAGGTCAACGTCACGATCTCGAGGATGGCAGTCGACTTCTTCTGCACGTTGACGCCCTGCACCTGCACTGGTTGGGCAGCCCGGCCATGGCGGCAGAGACCCGGTTCTGAACAAGCACCTGGGCAAGGTCGAGATCTGTACCGATGGCAAAAGTTACGGTCAGGTTGTAGCTGCCGTCGGAGGCGGCGAAGGACTGCATGTAGAGCATGTTCTCGACGCCATTGACTTGCTGCTCGATCGGCAAGGCTACGGTGTCGATGACCGTGCGCGCGCTGGCGCCCGGATAACGGGTGGTAACCGAAACGGTCGGTGGAACCACATCGGGATACTGCGCTACCGGCAACGCAAAGAGCGAGACGACGCCAATGACGACCATAAGAACGGCTATGACGTTCGCCAGCACGGGCCGTTCGATGAAGAATTTGGAGATCATTGGCCAGCGCCGTTGGCCGGAGTTGCCTTGAGGGTCTTCACCGTCGGTTCGATCTTCTGGCCGGGCACGGCCGTCAGCATGCCAGATATGACGACGCGGTCATCCCCTGTCAGGCCGGAGGTAATGACGCGCAACTCGCCGACCAGTTGGCCGATCTCGACGCTACGCTGCTCGATTGTGTCATCCTTTCCGGCGACGAGCACATAGCGACCGCTCTGGTCGCTGCTGATCGCACGATC
Source organism: Mesorhizobium bavaricum (assembly GCF_056781655.1). Lineage (NCBI taxonomy): Bacteria > Pseudomonadati > Pseudomonadota > Alphaproteobacteria > Hyphomicrobiales > Phyllobacteriaceae > Mesorhizobium > Mesorhizobium bavaricum. Next base: position 1,829,096 of record NZ_CM165566.1, read on the forward strand.
CGGTACGAGCAGCATGTCCGGCTGCTCGCCGAGTGGAATGCGCAGTCGGACGAAATAACCAGGCAGCAGCGCATTTCCCTTGTTTTCCAAAACGGCGCGAACCAGAAGCGTACCGGTGGAGGAAGATACCTGAGGCGCCGCATAGTCGAGCGTTCCCTTGTGCGGATATCCAGTCTCGGTCTGCAGGCCGACATCCACCGCTATCTTCTTGAGATTCTGCATTGTCAGACCACGCTTGGCCATTTCGACCCTGATCCGCTGCACGTCCTGCTCACTGACATTGAAATTGACGTATATCGGATCCATCTGGACGATCGTTGCGAGGTCGGAAGCACTGCCAGTGGCTACGAACTGCCCGACGGATACCTGGCGGGCGGTGACGATGCCGTCGAATGGCGCCTTGACTTCGGTGTAGCTTAGGTTGAGCTGGGCCTGCTTGACGTCAACGGCGTTCTGCTGCTGCTTGGCCACGTCGACCGCGGCGGCAGCGGCGGCCTGGTCCGCCGTCGAAGCCGAAATCACCTTCTGCGCGAGCAAATCCTGCTGTCGCTTCAGGTCGGCGCTGGACTGTTTGACCGAGGCATCGGCCGACGTCTGTCCTGCCTGTGCCTGTTCAAGTGCCAATTGGTAAGGTTCAGGCTCGATGAGGAACAGTCGGGTGCCTGCTTTGACGCTGTCGCCGTCCTTGTAGTCTATTTCCTGAATGAAGCCCGCCACCCGGGCAACCAACGGCGTCGAATTGACGGCCGCCGTGTTCCCCGTCGCCTCAAGATAGGGCGTTACTGTCCGCTTGAGCGGCAGCGCCACGTCAACCTTGGGCGGTGGCGGCGGAACATAGTCATTTTGTTTGTTGCATGCTGAAAGCAGCACCGTCCCCGTAAGCGAGGCTACGGCCAGCGCGATGCGCCATACCAAAAGCATTTGACCCCTCTCAACACTTCACGGTATTTTGATCAAGGTTAGCTACTTTGGAGGGGTTTGTCATGCGAATTGCCTTAAGCGCGGTTTTCCTGGCCATTCAGATGGTTGCAACTCAGGCGCAGACAGCGGCCGAACGTGAGGCTTGCCAGGCAGACTACGAAAAGTTCTGCAAAGGCGTGGAGCCAGGTGGCGGCAAAGTCATTCAATGTCTGACAGAGCATTTGAGCGAGCTGACGCCGGAATGCCAGAAGGTCGTCAAGGCGAACACACCTGGTTAGGATCGCGCGGTGCTCTCCTCCAAGTCGCCGACGACGGGAACTGGCGAGCGACTATGGGCGAAGTGACCAGAAAAGGTCACATTCACGTCCATTGGAAAGAAATCTAGCGTAGTTGTAAGGTTCTATCCGGCTCTACTGACGCAATCGATATCGATTGGGTCATGCTTGCCGAGCAAGTCGCCGCCGGCATCGAAGATGTGCTCGCTATTTACAAGGTGACTCAAGCCGACGCCACTGTGGGGGCGTTGATCGCTGGTTTGGTTTTGATGCCGGAGGCAGTCTCTGCCCTTCGTGCTGCACTCCGGTTGAGTCCGATCTTAGAACAAATCTGGGTACACAAAATGATCGTTGAGACATTGCGTGATGGCCGCGTCGATCTCAGCGTGTTCTCGTCGCCCTGGGCAAGGCCGCCCGGTACGCGGCTGTCATTGCGGGAGGATCGTCAGCCGTTGCGTGAGCTGCCGGCATCATCGTCGACCGCAAACTGTGCTTTCTCTTCCCGCGAAGCGATGTCCTGTCGTCCAAAGAACATGGTGCGCATGACACCGTCGCGCAGCAGTGCGAAATGCACAAGCGCGGCCAAGGTGTGAACGCCGGCCAATCCAAGCATGATCCAGACCAGCTTTGCATGGACGAACGCGAAACCCCTTGCCGACAGCGCGCCGACGGATGGTGCCAACGGGACAGGCAAGTTTCCGAAAAGCCGTGCCGGAGGCATGAAAGGCATTGGCCGGTAGCCTAGCCATCCCGTTGTGAGCACGGCAAGAATCATGACGTAGAGCAACATGTGGAAGAAAGTCGTAGCAAACCGCACGGACCGTGAGGTTTGCCTGACAGGGGGCTGGGTGAGGATGCGCCAGCAAAGCCTGAGCACGATGATGGCAAGGATCGTCACGCCGATCGACATGTGGAGCGGAAGCCAGTTCATCATCGCCATTCCCGGCCCGTTCATCGGTCCGAAGGCGACAGTAATCTGCACCGCGAGTGCGATCACGGTCAGGCAGTGCAACAGACGAACGCCGAAATGCCAGCGCAGGCGAGGGTTCTCTCTCACCTCTGGGGCCCGACAGCTATGGAATGCGCGCGCAAGGGTGTGATGGTTTCGTCCTCTCCAACGATCTGATTTCGCAAGAAAGTACGGCGGACTGTAAGACCCACTCCCAGTCGACCCATCGCTGGTTCGCTGCATGCCTGGTGAATGCAACCAACGCCGGCTTGGCATCGGCGGAAAAGAGGAAACAATCCCAGGCTCTTAAGTTACCACCGAAAGGCTCGCCGAGGTCGGCTGCGACACGCCGGGAAACGGCCCGATCTTGGCCGGGCGATGCCCGGACTGGAAGAGGTTGCTGTGGAGGTTGGCGATCCACTGCTTGCCTTCCGTCGTCAACTCCAGATAGCGGATCGCGTCGCCGATATAGGGCTCGACCTGCAGCGTGAAGAAATCCGTGAAGATGGCGCCGAGATCGGCGGCGGTCTTGCAGCCGAGCTTTTCCACCATCCCGATCTCAGAGAACTCGGCAAACAGCGCCGGCAGCTTGCGGTGGTAGAAGGGATCAGCGAGCTGGCCGATCAGGTCCGCGGCCCTGACCAGCGCCGGCTCGGTGTTGGTGACCTGGTAGGCCGGATCGTTCGGCACCGGAAAGCGCGTCATCTCGATCGCCTCGACAATGCGCTCCTCGTTGATGAACTTCGAGGAAGCAAAACGTTGGCGCGCATAGATCTTGGCGCGCTCGATATGATAGGGCGCAAGCACCGCGTCGGAGGTGCCGCGCGGTGGCGTATAGCGGTCGCCGGCCTCGTTAATGACGAAGCTGTCCTCGGTGTCGCCCGGGCACACGCCGTGCACCATGCCAATGTCGTGGACAAGCAGCGCGCAGGTATAATGCAGCCAGTCATCGGGGGTCAGGGATTCCGAAAGCAGCCGGCCGCGGATGATCTGCTGGCCAGCGAGCGTAACCATCAGCGTGTGCTCGATGTTGTGATAGAGGGCGTTCGAATTGCCGATGCGCTCCAGGACAAGGCGGGCCGCCCCGCCTATGTAGCTCGCATATTCCGGATTGCGATGCGAGAAATACTGGAGATAGAGTTCTGACAGATGATCGCCGAGCCGGTCGGCCATGATGGAGATTGGATTGAGCATGACAATCGTTCCTGACCGCTTTGAAGCATGACAAGTCGCGCCGCGCGGCGGCCATCCTAGCACGTTTCCGGCGTGGATTTTATCTTAGGACCAAAGGCCACCCACCGCCGGTCCGCTGCATGCCTGACCAGAAACGATATCCGCCGGCTCGCAGCGGGTATCACGCGCTCGGCATGCACTGCATCCCGGCCGATCAATGCCCCAAAGTTTGAGGTCTAGGAAATTCACCGTACTAATTTCACAAAAAATTTCGCAAAAAGTACGGCAGTTTCTCTCTAAGTCCTTGAGAACGTTGGTGATCCCGACAGGAATCGAACCTGTGACCTACAGATTAGGAATCTGCCGCTCTATCCTACTGAGCTACGGGACCACGCGGCCCGACACATAGCCGCTTCGGATCGTTTCGCCAAGGGGGCCCGCCGAACGCAATTCGGCCAGCCCTTTTGGCAATAGGCATCAGGCCGCCAGCGCGGTTTCAGCCAGTTTCACCCAATAGCTCATGCCGTGTGGGATGACCTCGTCGTTGAAGTCGTAGGCCGGGTGGTGGAGACCGGCGGTGTCGCCGTTGCCGATGAAGATGAAGGCTCCGGGCCGGGCTTCCAGCATATAGGAGAAATCCTCGCCGCCCATCACCGGCTGGATGCCGCGGTGGACATGGGCGTCGCCGGCGACACCGGCCGCGACGTCGCTGGCAAACACCGTCTCTTCCGCATGGTTGAAGGTCACGGGGTAATTCGCCTGGTAGTCGACCTCGATCTTGGCGCCGAACGCGGTCGCCAGTCCCTCGCAGATGGTGCGGATGCGCTCTTCGGACTTTTTGGCGATTTCCTTGCGCAAGGTGCGCACGGTGCCGGCGATTTCTGCCGTTTCCGGGATGATGTTATAGGCATCGCCGGCGTGGAACTTGGTCACCGACACCACCACGGCCTCGACCGGATCGGTGCTGCGCGAGGCGATCGTCTGCAAGGCGCCGACCAGCTGGCTGGCGATGACGATCGGGTCGACCGTGGCGTGCGGCATTGCCGCATGGCCGCCTCTACCGCGCACGGTGATGGTGAACTCGGCCGTCGCCGCCATGATCGGGCCCGGGCGGATGGCGAACTGGCCGACAGGCAGGCCCGGCATGTTGTGCATGCCGAACACCCTGGAGATGTCGAAGCGCTCCATCATGCCGTCCTTGACCATCTCGTTGCCGCCGCCGCCACCTTCCTCGGCCGGCTGGAAGATCACCGCCACCGAGCCGGTGAAATTACGCGTCTCGGCGAGATATTTCGCGGCACCCAGAAGCATCGCCGTGTGGCCATCATGGCCGCAGGCATGCATCTTGCCGGGATTGGTCGAGGCGTAGGGCTTGCCGGTGATCTCGTTGAGCGGCAGCGCGTCCATGTCGGCGCGCAGGCCGATGGTGGGGCCTTCGCCCTGGCGGCCGCGGATGATGCCAACGACGCCGGTCTTGCCGAGGCCGGTCACCACGTCGTCGCAACCGAAGGCCTTCAGCTTCTCGGTAACGAAGGCCGCGGTCTTGAAGACGTCGAAGTTCAATTCCGGCGTCTGGTGCAGATGCTGGCGCCAGCCGGCAACTTCGTCCTGCATTTCGGCTGCACGGTTCAGGATTGGCATGATGGTTCCATTTCGCTGTTGGGACAGGCGGGTGTCGTCCGCTGCCTTGCAATTGTGATTGTCAGGCACTTTGCCATGTTGGCGTCACATAGAGTAAATAGCACCGCAACGATGTGGTCCGGTTTTTTGAGGGTCGGACGCATCATGCTGGCGATCGCGTAACGAAATCTTACGGAGCCAGGGGCGACTACGGCAAGAGGCGATTTCGGATTTGATCATGCGGCACAGGCATTTCCTCAAACTATTCTCGGCTGGCGCAATCGTGCTGTCGGTCCTGGCCGGGTCGGCGCAGGCCAATCCGGTCGTTCTGTTCGACCTCAACAACGGCAAGATCCTGCAGCATCAGGACGCGTTCAAGCGCTGGTATCCGGCGTCGCTGAGCAAGCTGATGACCGCTTATGTGACCTTCCGGGCGATCGCGGCCGGCGAGGTCCAGCTCGATTCGCCGATCAAGGTGACCAAACACTCCGCCGCCGAGCCGCCAAGCAAGATGGGCTTCAAGCCGGGCTCGGTGATGCGGCTCGACAACGCGCTGAAGATGATGCTGGTCAAGTCGGCCAACGACATTGCCATGGCTGTCGGCGAGAATGTCGGCGGCTCGCAGGCGGCGTTCGCCGAACGGATGAACGCCGAGGCGACCCGGCTCGGCATGAACGGCACGCATTTCGTCAATCCGAACGGGCTCTATTCGCCGGACCAGTACACGACGGCGCGCGACCTCGCCGTGCTGGTGATGGCGATCCGGCGTGAATTTCCGCAATATGCGCCATGGTTCTCGATCGAGGGCCTTGCGGTCGGCAAGAAGGCGATCCCGAATTACAATCTGCTCATCGGCCGGTATCCCGGCGCCGACGGCATGAAGACGGGCTTCGTCTGTCCTTCCGGCTTCAACATGATCGGCTCGGCGACCCGCAACGGACGCACGCTGGTCGCGGTCGTGCTTGGCGAGAAATCGGCAGTCACCCGTGCCGAGACCGCCGCGAAACTGCTCGATCAGGGTTTTGACACGCCGGCGGCCGGCTCTGCCACCATCGCCACGCTGGCGCCGTACGGCGACACCGTCTCGCCCAACGACATGCATGACGAGATCTGCAAGAAGAAGGCGCCGGCGGAGCAGTCCGAGGCACCGCCGGCGGCTGCCACCAAGGACGTGCCGAAGTCGCCCTACCAGGAAAAGCTCGACCATGTGCCGACGCTGGTAGCCGTCGGCCTCGGCGGCGCCACCGGTCCGGCGCCGAAGGCGATGCTCGACCAGGGTGGCCAGGAATATGCCGATGTGCCGGTCCCGAGCTGGCGTCCCGACAGGCCGGCACCAGCCGGCACCGGTCCGGTCGTTGCCGGTCCCGCTGCGCAGGGCGACCAGCCGGTCAAGGTTGCCAACTAGGCCGATGAGCGGCTTTCCGATCCCAGTCTCGGTGCTGACCGGTTTCCTCGGCGCCGGCAAGACGACGCTGCTCAACCGGCTGTTGAAGGATCCGGCGCTGGCCGACACGGCGGTCATCATCAACGAGTTCGGCGAGGTGGCGATCGACCATCTGTTGGTCGAGCAGGCTTCCGACGGCATCATCCAGCTTTCCGACGGCTGCCTGTGCTGCACGGTGCGTGGCGAACTGGTCGACACGCTGGCCGATTTGGTCGACCGGCTGCAGACCGGCCGCATCGCCCGGCTTGCCCGCGTCATCATCGAGACCACGGGTCTTGCCGATCCGGCGCCGGTGCTGCAGTCGATCATGGCGCACCCGGCGCTTGTCCAGGCCTTCCGGCTCGACGGCGTCATCACGCTGGTCGATGCGGTCAACGGCAATGCCACGCTCGATGGTCATGTCGAGGCGGTCAAGCAGGTCGCCGTAGCCGACCGCATCGTGCTCGGCAAGGCCGATCTGGTCACAGACGCCAGCGACCTGGAAACGCTGCGGGCGCGCTTGCGGCAGATCAATCCGGGGGCCGAACTGCTCGATGCCGCCGACACGGCGACCGGCGTGGCGGCGCTGTTTGACTGTGGGCTCTACAACCCGGCGACCAAATCCGCAGACGTGCGGCGCTGGCTGGGTGAGGAAGCGACGCATGACCATGATCACAATCATGACGGTCATGATCACCAGCATGACCATGACCATCGCCACGATCAGCGCGTGCGTTCCTATTCGCTGGTCCATGACGGCCCGGTGCCGTTTTCAGCGATCGAGATGTTTCTCGACTTGCTGCGATCGACGCATGGCGAGCATCTGTTGCGCATGAAGGGCGTCATCGAACTCAGGGAAGACCCGTCGCGGCCATTGGTGATCCATGGCGTGCAGAAGATTCTGCATCCGCCGGTCCAATTGCGGTCCTGGCCGGATGGCCAGCGCGGCACGCGGTTGGTGCTGATCACGCTCGACATGCCCGAGGACTATATCCGCCGGCTGTTTGCCGCCTTCACCAACCGGCCGTCGATCGACACGCCCGACCGCGCGGCGCTGGAGAACAACCCGCTGGCGATAGCCGGGCATTAAACCCTAGGTTCGCCGCTCGCCGCGCTCGACCAGAAAACGATGGCCGCCTGAGACCGACGCCGTTTCAATCAGTTGATGGCCACTGTCGGAGCAGAAAGCCGGGATGTCGATGACGGCGAGCGGGTCGGTGGTTTCGAGCCAAAGCCTGCTGCCCGGTTGCATCCCGGCAAGGCGCTTCTTCGCCTTGAGCACGGGCAAGGGGCAGTTCAAACCCTTGAGGTCATAGACGGCGTCGTCCTGGGCCAAGGCGAAAAACCTCAGCCGCCGAACATGCCGAGCAGCTTGTTCTTCAACCTCGTTACCCGGCTCTCGTCGGCACTTGCCGCCTGCGTTTCTGCTTCAGGCGCGGCTTCGGTGGGGGCTGCTATGGTGGCGGTGGCGACAGGCGCTTCCTTGGCGGTCTTGGCCGCCAATTTTTCGGCTTCGGCTGCTTCCTTTTCGGCCAGGGCCTGCGCCTTCGCGGCTTCCTTGGCCTGCTTGGCAGCCTCTATTGCGGCCAGCCTCTGCTCTTCGGCCTTCTGTTTGGCGGCTTTTTCGGCGTCCAGTGCCGCCATCTTGCGGCCGGCCGGCGAATCGATGCGGCCCATGCGCGCCGTCTCGGTCACCGAACCGTCGGTGTTGAGCGACGGCGGGTCGATCGGCACGCGTTCGCCGCGCGCCCGGCGCTTCGACCAGTCGGAGACGATGCTGGCTTCCTTGATGCCGGCGATGGTCGGCTTCGGCGGGGGCACGCTGGCCTTGAGCGCGCCGTTGAACGCCGCGTCGTAGGTGCTCTGATAGGCGTTGTAGGCGCTCTTCAAAGAATCCGGTTGGGTGGTCGCCGGGCAAGGGCCGGTCGGGTTGAACGTCTGGCCGTCGGCGGCAACCTGGTTGAAGACGTAGCGCTTCTCGCAGACGTCGACCTTCGGCGGCACCTTGGTGACCTCGAAATTGTCGTAGCCAACCTTCAGCATCTTCCAGAACTCATAGTTCGGGTCGTTGCGGTAGCGCGCCATGTTGGCGGCGGTCATGCGGAACGGAAACGCCTGGATCTGGAATTCGGTCTGGCCACCCTGGAAGGCATCGCGGCCGAAGGCATAGATCTGCTCGATCTGCGCATCGGTCATCGAATAGCAACCTGACGACGAACAGGCGCCGTGCACCATCAGATTGGCGCCGGTGCGGCCATTGGCGCGGTCATAAGCGTTGGGAAAGCCGATGTTGAAGGACAGATGGTAGTTCGAGCGCGGATTCATTTGCGCCGGGCGCACCGTGTAGAAGCCTTCCGGCGCCTGGCGGTCGCCTTCGGTGTATTTCGGCCCGAGCTTGCCCGACCATTTGCAGATGTCGTAGCTCGCGACCATGTCGTAGCGGCCGTTGGTCTTGGCCTTCCAGATTTCGAGCTTGCCCTCTTCCTTGAAGATGCGGGCCATCACCGACGAGGTGCGGACCATGCCCTTCGCCCTCATGTCGGCGAGGATCTTGTCGGGCAGCGGCTTGTTGGCCTCCGGCGCGAAATCCTTCATCGACGAATCGTTGCAGCCGGCCACGGCGAGGGCAGCGATCAGGATTCCGGTGCGGGCAAGCTTGGCGAACATGGCTGCGGATATCGTCTTTTTCTCTGCGCCAAGGCAATTCATGCCAAGGCTACTGCATTGAACGTGTACGGACCCTAAGCCCGTTAACCTTGAAAATTCCTTACCACAAGTGTCGACACGTCCCCTTGCGGTAGTCTCATTGAGCCGAATGCAGCGGCAATTTTGTGGCAAAAATGCTCCGCGCCGCCACATTGCGGCGAGCAGGGCAGGGCCATGGTTTAGAGACTGCGACCCATTGCCAGGTATTTCTCGCGGCGCTGCTCGCGGAAATCGGTGTTGGCGCCGGAAAACTCCTTCATCGTCTTGGCGATGAGGTCACCGGTCGCAGCAATCACCGTTTCGGCGCCACGATGCGCGCCGCCGAGCGGCTCGGGGATGATGGCGTCGATGATCTTCAGTTCCAGAAGATCCTGCGCGGTGATCTTCATGTTGGTCGCGGCATCCTTCGATCGCGTCGTGTCGCGCCACAGAATCGAGGCGGCGCCTTCCGGCGAGATCACCGAATAGATGGAATGCTCGAGCATGTAGACACGGTTGGCGGTGGCGATGGCGATGGCGCCGCCCGAGCCGCCTTCGCCGATGACCACCGAGATCGACGGCACTTTCAGGCCAAGGCAGGCCGAGGTCGAGCGGGCAATGGCTTCCGCCTGGCCACGCTCCTCGGCACCGACGCCGGGATAGGCGCCGGCGGTGTCGACCAGCGTCAGCAGCGGAATCTTGAAGCGGTCGGCGAGCTCCATCAGCCGCACCGCCTTGCGGTAGCCTTCCGGCCGCACCGAGCCGAAATTGTGCTTCAGCCGGCTGGTCGTGTCGGAACCCTTTTCCTGGCCGATAATCGCCACCGGCTCGCCGCGGAAGCGGGCGAAACCGCCGACGATCGCCTGGTCCTCGCCGAAATTGCGGTCCCCGGCCAGCGGCGTGAAATCGTTGAACAGGCCCTTGATGTAGTCGACGCAATGCGGCCTGTCGGGATGGCGCGCCACCTGCACCTTCTGCCAGGGCGTCAGCGCCTTGTAGGCGTCGCGCAGCGCGTCGCGGGAGCGCTTCTCGAGACGGCTGATCTCGTCGCCGACATCGACCGCTTCGCCATTCTCGGCAAGCTTCTTCAACTCGAGGATCTTGCCCTCGAGGTCCTGCACCGGCTTTTCGAAATCGAGGTAATTGTACATGCGTGAGCGGACCGATACGTCGGAAAGGCGAGGACTGGCAGAACCCTGAAATCCAAGGCTCCGGGCGGTGGAATGTCGTCCTCACATAGCGATATGAGGCCTAGTCGGCAAGCGGATGATGATCGTTGACCAGCCGCACCAGCCGCTCTTCCAGCACATGGGTGTAAATCTGTGTCGTCGATATGTCGGCATGACCGAGCAATTGCTGCACGGCCCTGAGATCGGCGCCGTTCTGCAGGAGATGGCTGGCGAAAGCGTGACGCAGCACATGCGGCGAGATCTTCGCCGAGGCGATGCCGGCCCTTGCCGCCAGCCCCTTCAGGTCGCGGGCAAAGACCTGGCGCGAGAGATAGCCGCTGTCGGAGGCGGCGGGAAACAGAAACGGACTGTCAGCGAAGGCGGGCACCTTGGCGCGGGCGGCAAGCCAGCTCCGCATCGCCGTGCGCGCCTTGGCCGACAGCGGCACCATGCGCTCCTTGTCGCCCTTGCCGCGCACCATGAAGAAACGGTCGTCGCGCTGCGCCACCGTCACCGGCAGGCCGACCAGCTCGGAAACGCGCAGGCCGGTGGCATAAAGCACCTCGACCAGTGCATGCAGGCGCAGTGCCGCCAGCCAATCGCTGTTGCCAAGCGCGGCATCGTTGCCGAGCCTGGGATCGCCGGCCTCAAGTGCTGCGCGGTCGATCAGCCGGCCGGTGTCGGCCTCGCTCATCGTCTTCGGCAGCGGACGGCCCTTTTTCGGACTGTCCAGCGTGCCGGTCGGGTCGTCTGCGCGCAGGCCCTCGGCGTAGAGGAACTTGAAGAACTGCCGGATCGCCGACAGTTTGCGCGCTTGCGACGTCGGCGCGAAGCCGCGCGCGGCGATGTCGTCGAGATAGGCACGAATATCGGCAGCGGCGGCACCGGCAAGCCCGCCATCGATTGCGTCCGAAGCGTCTTCGAGGTCACGGCGGTAGGAGGACAGCGTGTTCTCGGCGGCACCCCGCTCGGCGCTCATCATTTCCAGGAAGGCTTCGATGCGGGCGGCGCTGTTCATTCGGAGTTTTTCTTGGCAGATCGTTTCCGGGGCATCGATCAGCTTTTCTTGGGGTTGAGCCTTTCCGGCGGAATGCGCACGCTCATTTCCGCCTTCCTGGGCTCGACGAACATCACCAGCGCGAACATCGTACCATAGGCAATGCCGGCCAGAATCGCGAGGATCACGACAAAGCGAAACAGTGTCGGCATCAATTTTCGCCCGTCTTCTTGTTCTGCGTTTCCAAACCCTGTGCCCTTATGGGACTCTAATCCGGCCAATTCAAGGAAGAAGCTGAGGCTTGTAAGCAACTTCTGATGCAGGCCGGCCAGCCCATATCGGGCTCAGGCTGCTCGCCAAGCTTGACGCAAACGGGCTTTTCATGTCGATACGCCGGCAAAGAGGGCCCTCGAAACATCCGATGACCGCGCTGCCAGCAAATCCTCCAGACGAGAACCACGCCGCGCTGCTTGGCCGGCTGGGCAGCCGTTCCGTCGTCTTCGTCGGATTGATGGGCGCTGGCAAGACCGCGATCGGCCGCAAGGTGGCCGCGATGCTGGCGCTGCCCTTCATCGACAGTGACCAGGAGATCGAAAGCGTCTCGCGGATGACCGTTCCGGAGCTGTTCGAGCGTTATGGCGAGACCGAGTTCAGGGCCCTGGAGCAGCGCGTCATCCTGCGCGTGCTGGAAAACGGCCCGCAGGTGCTGTCGACCGGCGGCGGCGCCTTCATGAACGCGCATACGCGCGAGGCCATCGCTGGCCATGGCGTGTCGGTGTGGCTGAAGGCCGAGCTCGACCTGTTGATGGACCGCGTCTCCAAGAAGCAGAACCGGCCGCTCCTCAGAAGTGCCGACCCGCGCGCCGTGCTGGAGCGGCTGATGGAGGAGCGCTATCCGGTCTACGCGACATCAGACGTCACCGTGCCGACCCGCGACGACCGCAAGGAGGTCATCGCGGCCGAGGTGGTGAATGCGCTTTGCCGGCATTTCGGCATTGATGAGACTGCCGCGACAGGCGAGGTGCGATCGTGAGTGCGGATCAGGCAGTCACCGTCGAAGTCGGCCTTGGCGACCGGACTTACGACATCCTGATCGGCTCCGGTCTGCTGTCGCGCGCCGGTGCCGAGATTTCGCGGCGCCTGCCGGGCACGCGTGCCGCGGTCATCACCGATGCCAATGTCGCGGCGGCGCATCTCGATGCGCTGAAGGCCGGTCTCGAAACGGGCGGCATCCAGCCCGCCGTCATCACGCTGCCGCCCGGCGAGAAGACCAAGAGCTTTGCCCATCTCGAAGAGGCGGTCGACGGCGTGCTGGCCGCCAGGCTGGAACGCGGTGACATCGTCATCGCCTTTGGCGGCGGCGTCATCGGTGACCTTGCCGGCTTTGCCGCCGGCATCGTGCGCCGCGGCATGAATTTCGTGCAGATCCCGACCTCGCTGCTGGCGCAGGTCGATTCCTCGGTCGGCGGCAAGACCGGCATCAACAGCGCGCGCGGCAAGAACCTGGTCGGCGTCTTCCATCAGCCGAAGCTGGTGCTGGCCGACACCGAAGTCCTCGACACGCTGCCGATCCGCGAATTTCGCGCCGGTTATGCCGAGCTTGCCAAATACGGGCTCATCGACCGGCCGGCATTTTTCGCCTGGCTGGAAGAGAACTGGGCCCGAGTGTTCGCCGGCGGGCCGGAGAGGGCGCAGGCCATTGCCGAAGCCTGCCGTGCCAAGGCCGATGTGGTCGCCCGCGACGAGTTCGAGACCGGCGACCGTGCCCTGCTCAATCTCGGCCACACTTTCGGTCACGCGCTGGAGGCCGCCACGCAGTATGACGGAAGCCGCCTCGTGCATGGCGAGGGTGTCGCCATCGGCATGGCGCTGGCGCATCGCTTCTCGTCGCGGCTCAACCTCGCCAGCCCCGACGACGCGGCGCGCGTCGAGGCACATCTGCGTGCCGTCGGCCTGCCGTGGCGGATGGCCGACATTGCGGGTGATTTGCCTGATCCCGAGGCACTGCTTTCCTTCATCGCGCAGGACAAGAAGGTGTCGCGCGGTGCGCTGACCTTCATCCTGACGCGCGGCATCGGCCAGGCCTTCATCGCCAGGGATGTGCCTGCTTCGGAAGTGCTGTCGTTCCTGAAGGAGAACCATCCGGGCGAGCAGGAAAGCCGGCCGGGCCAGCAGAAGATGCGGCCGGGCCAGCAGAAGATGCGGCCGAAATGACCAACGAGACCGGCTGGATCGTCGTCGCTGTCCTTGCCGTCCTCATCCTGCTGGCCGTTGCCTTGCGCACGCGCCTGTTTGCCGCTTTCGGCTATGAACTGTCGCGCATCGAGCCGCAGCGCTCGAGCCAGGACGAGTTGCGCGGCGCGGTCGACGATTTCCGCCGCGACGGCCAGGTGGTGCGCGAGGATCGCGATCGCGTCGGCGGCCTGTTCGATCTCGCCGAGCTCGAAGTGTCCGACATCATGGTCCACCGCACCAACATGCGCTCGGTCAATGCCGACAATGCGCCGGAGGCGGTGGTGCGTGAGATCCTGCAGAGCCCGCACACCCGCATGCCGCTGTGGAAGGGCTCACTCGACAACATTGTCGGCGTGCTGCACGCCAAGGACCTGCTGCGGGCGCTCAACGAAGTCGGTAACGACTTCTCCAAGATCGATGTGATGAAGATCGCCTCGAAACCTTGGTTCGTGCCCGACACCACGACCTTGCAGGAGCAGCTCAACGCCTTCCTGCGCCGCAAGGCGCATTTCGCCGTCGTCGTTGACGAATATGGCGAGGTCGAAGGGCTGGTGACGCTGGAGGACATCATCGAGGAGATCGTCGGCGAGATCGCCGACGAGCACGATGTCGACATTCAGGGCGTCAAGCAGGAGGCCGACGGTTCCGTCGTCGTCGACGGCACGGTGCCGATCCGCGACCTGAACCGGGCGCTAGACTGGAACCTGCCGGATGAGGAGGCCACCACCATTGCCGGCCTCGTCATCCACGAGACGCAGTCGATCCCCGAGGAAAAACAGGCTTTTACGTTCCACGGCAAACGCTTCGTCGTGATGAAGCGCGACAAGAACCGGATCGCAAGGCTGAGGATAAGACCAGCCGGCGACGCCTAGAGCTCTTTGTTCTGACGCAATTCCGGACGGAAAACCGTTTCACACTTTTCCTGGAATTGCTCTAAAGCGCGTCGCGTTGAAACGAATTCAGGCGACGTGCATTAAGCCCCAGTTTCAATGAATGCCGCCCAAGCCCGCTGCGCAATTTTGGCGCCATCAGAACCAGCGCAACTACGGAGCCTCATTCTGCGATCTGGCTCGTCGAGCGTTCGTGGATCGTCGCACCCGTTTCAGCGTCGACGGCCGCCAAGCTGACCTCATAACCCCAAAGCCTGCGGATGTGACGAAGCGTGGCGTCGCGGCTGGCATCATCGAGAAGGATGCCGTCATTGACCTTGTGCTGCAGTCGCAGATGTCGGTCGCCGAGCAGATCGACATCCACCACCTGGATGTCCGGTTGGTTCGCGCCGACCTCGTAGCTGTGAGCGAGCGCGGCGCGTATCTTGTCGTAGCCGCGTTCGTTGTGGATGGAGGTGACCTGGCAATGCGGTTGGTCGGCAGCGTCGCCGAGCACAAAGAACCGCCATTTCCGGATCAAAGTCGGACTGAGGTATTGGCGGATAAAGGACTCGTCGCGGTGATCCGCCCAGGCGTCGAGCAGGACCTCGCGCCAGTTGCCGACGCCGGCGATGTCGGGAAACCAGTCCCGGTCCTCGGCCGTCGGCTCGGTCGAGATGCGCTGAATGTCCTGCATCATATCGAGGCCGAGAGCGTAAGGGTTGATGCCGGAAAAGCGCGGATCGTCGAACGCCGGCTGGAAGACCACGTTGGAATGATTCCGCAGGATTTCGAGCATGGAGCCTTCGCTGATCTGGCCGCGATCGAACAGCATATTCATCAACGTATAGTGGACGAAAGTGGCGCAGCCCTCGTTCATCACCTGTGTTTGCCGTTGCGGATAAAAATATTGTGCTATGACCCGAACGATCCTGATGATCTCACGCTGCCAAGGCTCCAGGACCAGGCTGTTCTTTTCCAGGAAATACAGCAGGTTTTCCTCGGGCAGGTTGAGCGATTTCTTCCGCTCCGGATCTGGTCCCTTGTCGCTGGCCCTTTGCTGCGACTGCGGCAGCGTCCGCCACAAGTCATTGTAGGAGTGCTCTTCGTATTCGAGGCGCTCGCGAAGCCCTTCGCGCTGCCGCTCCGACGACAGCTTAGGCGGCCGGTGATAGCGGAACACACCCTGCGCCATCAGCGCGTGAGCGGAATCGAGAACAGCCTCGACTGCGGCGACGCCGTGCTGCTCCTCGCAACGGACAATGTACCCCTTGGCGAAGTCCAGGTAGCTGAGGATCGCCCCAGCGTCCGTCCACTGCTTGAACAACTGATTGTTCTTGAAGAAATGGTTGTGCCCGAGCGCAGCATGGGCCGTCACCAAGGCCTGCAGGGCCATGGTGTTTTCCTCCATCAGATAGACGATGCAGGGATTGGAATTGATGACCAGTTCATAGGCAAGCCCTCGCCCGCCTTTGCGATACAGCAGGTCCTGGTGGAGGAAGTGTTTGCCGAAAGACCAGTGACGGTACATCAGTGGCATGCCGACCGACGAATAGGCGTCGAGCATCTGTTGGGAGGAGATGATCTCCATTTGCACGGGGTAGGTATCGAGATGAAGCTCTTCGACCGCGATTGCCTCGATCGCGTCATAGGCCCGCGACAATGTTTTGAAATCCCAGTCGGACCCTGAGAAGAGCAGGCTGGATTTACTGGCTTGTCTGGCCATCGGAGCCCCTCACGCTCGCTTAAGGGAAGCCGGCTGTCTGCTGAAGAGCTGGCGAAAGACCGGGTAGATATCGGCGGGCGTGGCGATGCGGCTCATCTGGAAGTTCGGCCATCGCAGGTCGATTTCGCTATATGCACGCCATAGCGATGTTCCGTTTTCGGTCGTGCCGAAGATATGGGCTTCACGCTCGTCGATGATCTCGACATAGGCAAAATACTGGCACAGCCGCATGAGCTTGCCGTTGAGCAATGCGATGCATCGCTCGGAATCGCCGGCGAAGTTGTCGCCGTCCGAGGCCTGGGCGGCGTAGATGTTCCATTCGTGGGCAGGGTAACGTTCGGCAATAATGCGGTGCATTTCCTCCAGCGCGGTGGAAACGACAGTGCCGCCGCTTTGCGTGTTGTAGAAAAATGTTTCCTCGTCGACCTCCTGGGCCAGGTGCGTGTGGCGGATGAAGACGATCTCGATGCGGTCGTAGCGCCGTTTCAAGAACAGGTGCAGGAGCACGAAGAAGCGCTTGGCCAGATCCTTTTCACGCTCGCCCATCGAGCCGGACACATCCATCAGACAGAACATGACGGCATTGGCGTTCGGCACAGGTCGGGAATCGAAGCGGTTAAATCGGATGTCGACCGGATCGACATAGGCAATTCGCCGGCGCCGCCGCTCCAGCCGGTCAAGCTCCTCGCGCAGTGCCGCAATGCGCTGGCGCGCCGCTGCGCTGCATGGCACCACCTCGAGGATGGCGATTTCCTTGAGGATCGCGTCCAACTCCTCCTGCTTAGGGCGCCTCAGCGCAATGCGTCGGCCGTGGCTATTACGCATCGTGCGCCCAACATTGATGTTGGTCGGTGAGCCGGTAGCGGCGAAGCCAGCCCGGCGCGGCTTGAAAGCTAGGATCTCCTTGAGGTTGAGCTTGACCATATCTGGGAGTTCGAGATCCTCGAAAAAAAGATCGAGCACCTCTTCGCGTGACAGCACAAAACGAAAGTCGTCTTCAGACGCCGTGTTTCCCGGGGACGACGCTCCCGCGCCGCCGCCCTGGCCGGACTTGGGGATCAGGTCTCCAGGGGAGAAATGCCTGTTGCCCGGCAGGATGTGCTGGCGCCTGCCGCTGTTCCTGGCGTTGTTGAAGCTCGGCTCGGCCGTTCCTCTTTCGGGCATGGGCACGGCGTGCTCGGCATCCACGTCGGCGATCCTGCCGGTGCGGATCTGATCGCGTATGCTCCGCTTCAGCTCCTCGCGCGCACGCCTCAGAAAGCGCTGGCGATTACCTAGGCTCTTGTCCTTTGGATTCAGACGGCGGTCGATGAAGATCGGCATGGAACCACCCGGGCTCTCTCAGCCCGCCTTGTTCACTCGCATGTACCAGTCCACAAGGCGACGCACCTGCCGCTGAGTGTAGCCGCGCTCGACCATGCGCTGCACGAATTCATTGTGGCGTTTTTCGGTGACGCTGTCCTGCTTGGAACCGAAGCTGATCACCGGCAAGAGATCCTCGACCTGTCCGAACATCCGCTTCTCGATGACTTCGCGGAGTTTTTCATAACTGGTCCATGACGGGTTGCGGTCGTGGTTTCTTGCGCGCGCGCGCAACGTGAACTTCACCACCTCGTTGCGGAAGTCCTTTGGATTGGCGATGCCGGCCGGCTTTTCGACCTGCGACAATTCCTTCTCCAATACCTCGCGATTGAGAACCTGTCCGGTGTCGGGATCCTTGTAGTCCTGATCCTCAATCCAGGCATCGGCATAGGCGATGTAGCGGTCGAAGAGGTTCTGGCCATATTCGCTGTATGATTCCAGATAGGCCTTCTGAATTTCGTGACCGATGAACTCGGCATAGCGCGTTGCCAGTTCCGACTTGATGAACTCGAGATAGGCAGCTTCCGTCTCCTTCGGAAACTGCTCGCGCTTGATTGCCTCTTCCAGGATGTACATCAGATGCACCGGATCGGCAGCCACCTCCTTCGTATCGTAGTTGAATGTCTGCGACAGGATCTTGAAGGCGAAACGTGTGCTGACGCCGGTCATGCCTTCGGCGACGCCAGCCGCGTCGCGATATTCCTGAACCGACTTCGCCCGGGGATCGACGTCCTTCAGGTTCTCGCCGTCATAGGCGCGCATCTTGGTGTAGAGCGGCGAATTGTCATGCTCGGCAAGGCGGGTCGAGACGGTGAACCGGCTGAGAATGTCCAGCACCTCGGGGGCACAGGGGCTGGCCGCCAATTCGCTCTCCCGCAGCAGCTTTTCGTAAATCTGCCTCTCTTCGGTGATCCGCAGGCAATACGGCACCTTGACCACGAGGATGCGGTCGAGAAAGGCCTCGTTGTTCTTGTTGTTCTTGAACTGCTGCCATTCCGATTCGTTGGAATGGGCCACGATGATGCCCTGATAGGGAAAGGCGCCGAAATTCTCGGTACCGTTGTAGCTGCCCTCCTGGGTCGCGGTCAGCAGCGGATGCAGGACCTTGATGGGCGCCTTGAACATTTCCACGAATTCGAGCAGGCCCTGGGTGGTCCGGTTCAGTCCGCCGCTATAGGAATAGGCGTCCGGATCGGACTGGCTGAAATTTTCCAATTGGCGGATGTCGACCTTGCCGACCAGGGCCGAAACGTCCTGATTGTTCTCATCGCCGGGCTCGGTCTTGGCGATGCCGATCTGACGCAATCGCGAGGGCATCAGCTTGACCACGCTGAACTTGGAAATGTCGCCGGACAGTTCGTCGAGGCGCTTGGCCGCCCATGGCGAGATGAGCCCGTTCAGGCGGCGTCGGGCTATGCCGTATTTGTCCTGCAGCAGGTCGCCCATGCGATCGGGATGGAAAAGGCCAAGTGGCGATTCGAAAACCGGGCTGATCTGGTTACCGACCTTCAGCGTGTAGATCGGGCGCTGCTCCATCAATTTCTTCAGCCGTTCGGCCAGAGAGGATTTGCCGCCGCCGACAGGGCCGAGGAGGTAGAGGATCTGCTTGCGCTCCTCGAGTCCCTGCGAGGCATAGCGGAAATATCCGGCGATGCGCTCGATCGTTTCCTCCATTCCGTAGAAGTCGGAGAAGGAGGGATAGATCTTGACGGTGCGGTTCGAGAAAATGCGGCCGAGCCGTTCGTCCTTGCTGGTGTCGACCAGGTTCGGCTCACCGATTGCCTCGACCATCCGTTCAGGCGCCGAGGCGTACATCGATTTGTCCTCTCGGCAAGCAAGGAGATATTGCTGGAGGCTGATTTCTTCCTGGGCCGCGTTCGCATAGATCTCCGAAAACAGATCGAAGACGTCGGACTGATTCTCGCGCATGATATTTTGCCCTCAGAGCCGTTCCGGCTGTCAGCTGGCTCATCCTATATTCAACTGCCGGGACGCATTGTGGTTCCCTTCACATGAAGGAGAGCGCGTGCATCTGGCATTGAAACCCGGGACACCACCCATGTGGCTAAAATGCTTACCTGAATACTTAGGTGGTGATGGCCAGATGAGACCGTCAAGGGGTAGATATTGATTTCGTGAACTGAACTGCAAGGGCAGCCCATTTGATGTGGCCTGATGCTGCGAGAGTTGTGACCCGATGCGAGTTCGACGAAGCCCGGTTGATCCGGCCTACAGCGGATGAGCACACAAAAGCTCGAGTGCCATTCGACAGTCGGATCGATGATCGATCGCCGAGCCAGACCTCTGAATATTGCCAATCCGTAACTGGACGCTCGCGGCGCCTGCGGGCACTGTTGGCCTACGCGGTCGGGAGACCATGATGATCGATCGACGAAGCCTCATTCTGGCATCCGTGGCGGTGATGCTGCCATTGGGAGCATCGGCCGCTTGGCGGCCGCGACAATCCGCGCCAAAAACCTTCAACTATGGGCCGGCCAAGCTCGACATCTATGCGTCGGATGGTGCAACCGGGCTGCCGGGCGTCTTTTTCGTCCATGGTGGCACCTGGCAGTTTGGCAATCGCAGCCAGGTCAACACCAAGCCGGCCTTCCTGCTCGCCAATGGGTTCTGTTTCGTCTCCATCGACTATCGCATGTTGCCCGAGGCCGATGTCGCCACCCAGGCCGGTGATGTCGAAAAGGCCTATGCCTATGTGCGCGCCAACATCGCCCAGCATGGCGGCGACCCGAACCGCATTGTCGGCATGGGCCATTCAGCCGGCTGCCATCTGATTGCGCTGACCGGCATGCGCGGTGGGCTGCCTGGCATAGCTGCACTCATCCTCGACGACACCAGGGCCTATGATCTCACCTCGCTTTCCCGGAATGGCGGCATGGTCCGGGCCTATGCACGTGTCTTTTCCGACCCCACGCAGTGGGCTGCGCTGTCGCCCGCCAGTTACGTCGATGGCCATAAACATCCGCCGACGTTCATCGCCTATTCGCGTGCTTCGGGCCGTGGCGAGGAGTCGAAGGCCTTTGCCGCGCGCCTGCGCGCCACCGGCACCAAGGTCACTGTCTTCGACGGCAGCGCCTATACGCACATGTCGATCAACCGCGATTTCGGCGCGGATGGCGACGCGCTGACCGCCGCCGCGCTGGCGTTCCTGAAATCGACGGTCGGCTGATGCCTGCCCATAAGCAGGCGTCGTAAGAACTGGATCAGATCAAAAGTGCTGGCGGGATATTGCTGCGCGGGCGCCTGCCGGTGCAATTGCTCTCTTAGATGGTCAAGCGGGAGAGAATTTCATGAACGGCGCCGATGTCCTGTGTGACGTGCTGCTGGCCAATGACGTGACGGTCTGCTTCGCCAACCCCGGCACGTCCGAAATGCATTTCGTTGCAGCACTAGACCGCAAACCCGAGATGCGTTGTGTGCTCGGCCTGTTCGAGGGTGTGGTCACCGGTGCCGCCGACGGCTATGCGCGCATGACCGATCGGCCTGCCGCGACCCTGCTGCATACCGGTCCGGGATTGGCCAACGGCCTGGCCAACATGCACAATGCCCGGCGCGCGCTGAGCCCGATGATCAACATCGTCGGCGACCACGCTTCCTATCATCTGCCGCTCGACGCTCCGCTCACCAGCGATATCGAGAGCCTTGCGGCGCCGATGTCGAACTGGGTGCGCCGCATCGCTGGCCCAGACGATGTCGCGCCGGCGACCGAGGCGGCATTCCGCGCCTCGCTGACGCCTCCAGGCGTAACTACCCTGATCCTGCCGGCGGATGCCGCCTGGGGCGAAGTCGGCGCGGCCTCAGTCGGCAAGGTAACGCTGGCACCGCCGCCTGCCGTCAACATGGACGCCGTGCGCACCGTCGCCGCGGCGATCCGCGCCGCTCCGGGTCGGGCCGGCATCATCGTTCGCGGGCGAGCGGCGAGAGCGGATGCACTCGCCATCGCCGGACAGATCTCGACAGGCAGCGATGTCCGTCTGTTCAGCGAGGTTCTGACCGCCCGGATGCAGCGTGGCCGCGGGCGTGTCGCGCCGACACGCATCCCCTATCCGGTCGAAGCCGCCACGGCTGCGCTGTGGGATATCGACGTTCTGGTCCTGGTCGGCGCGAAGGAGCCGGTTGCGTTCTTCGCCTATCCGGGAAAGCCGGGACGGCTGGTTCGGGAGGGCTGCCAGGTGCTGACGCTGGCCACCCATGGCGAGAATCTCAATGCGGCGTTGGCAGCACTCCGCGACGAACTCGGCGTCAAGCCGTCGCAACAGACGGTGTTCGCGACCGCCTTTCCCGACGAGGCAACGCCCAGCGGAAAACTGACCGAGGATGCGATCGCGCTGTCGGTGGCGCGAAAGCTGCCGGCCGATGCGATCATCTGCGACGAAGCGGTTACCTCGGCGCGGCGTTTCTTCGCGCTATCGGCCTTCGCCGCTCCTCACGACTACATGATGGGCACGGGCGGATCGATCGGCGGAGGCATTCCGATGGCAACCGGGGCTGCGATCGCCTGTCCCGATCGCAAGGTGATCAATCTGGAGGCCGACGGCAGCGGCATGTACACGGTGCAGGGGCTGTGGACGCAGGCCAGGGAAAAGCTCGACGTGGTGACGATCGTCTTTTCCAACCGAACCTATGCGATCCTGCATGGCGAGATGCGCAATGTCGGGGTCGGAACGATCGGCGAGAACGCCAGGCGAATGCTCGATCTCGACCATCCGTCGCTGGACTGGGTTTGCCTGGCCAAAGGCATGGGCGTGGAGGCGGCTCGCGCCGACACCTGCGAGCGGTTCAACGCGCTGCTGGACAGCGCCTTGTCGCGGCGCGGACCGTTTCTCATCGAAGCGGTGCTTTGAGCACAGCCAAGGCGGAACCGACCTACCAGCGGGTCTTTTCGCCGGGAGCCGCCGGTTCGATCGCCAGCGCATGCACGCCGGCCTTCAGTTCGTCGGCAAGCAGTTCGTTGATGGCGCGGTGGCGGTCGATGCGGCTCATGCCGGCAAAGGCGGAAGCGACGACGCGGACGCGAAAATGGGTCTCGCCGGTGCCGTCATAGGCGCCGTGATGATCGGAGCCATGATGGTGATGTCCGGCATGGAGATGGCTTTCGTTGATGATGACCAGCCGGTCCGGCGAAAATGCCTTGTTGAGCTTGTCTTCCATGGTCGCCTGTATGGACATCGCCATCTCCCTTCACCACATATGGCTGGCGCAGCAGTCCACAAACCGCAATCGGTCCTCGCAAAAGCCACTGCCGCGCAACAAAATCAGCCATTCGCCTGCTTTATGCCGCGATTCAGCGGTTAGGGCGATCATCGCGAAAATGTCAATTCTTGTTTCGCATTTGCGAACGCCCCATAAATGGGTGAGATGAAGCCGTATCCCAAATATTTCGAGAAGATTCGCGTCCGCCCCGACAAGGACGCGGAGCTGAAGTCGCACTCGCCTATCTGCCAGTGGGACGGCTGCAAGGAAGCTGGCACCCATCGTGCGCCGGTCGGACGCATGAAGGAGGGCGAGTATTTCCGCTTCTGCTTCGACCATGTGCGCGAGTACAACAAGGGCTTCAACTATTTTTCCGGCGTGCCGGACACAGAGGTCGCGCGCTTTCAGAAGGAAGCAATGACCGGCCACCGGCCGACCTGGAAGATGGGCGTCAACGGCGCCTCGACGCGTTCGTCGCCCGAAATGGCGCAGATGCGCTCCGGCCGCGCCGGCTACTACAACCGCATGCGGGACCCGTTCGACCTGTTCAAGGGGCCAAAGGATCCGCGCGAGGCGCGCGAGCGCAAGGCCAAGCCGCTTGAGGCCAAGGCGCTGGAAACGCTTGGCCTTGATACAAAGGCGACTGGCAAGGAGATCAAGGCGCGCTATAAGGAACTGGTGAAGCGTCACCATCCGGATGCGAATGGTGGCGACAGAGGTTCGGAAGACCGGTTCCGCGATGTGCTGCAGGCCTATCGCGTGCTCAAACAGGCGGGCTTGTGCTGAGCGACCATACGGTCGGTGTCGTTTTCCAACTTTCATAAGGTTGGAAAAGGCTCTAAGACCGCCCCCGGACAAAATCGATTGCCGGCGAAATCAGGCTTTTCGCCCGTGGAGACGTTGAGAGATATGAACAAGGTCGATCGCGACATCGCCAACCTGCCCGACACGACGGTGTCGGTGAAGGAAAAATTCGGGTTCGAGTCCAAGATGGTGGTGCCGGCCTATTCGGTGACCAGCGAGCATGTGCCCGACATCGATCCGGACTATCTGTTCGACAAGAACACGACGATGGCGATCCTCGCCGGCTTTGCCTACAACCGCCGCGTCATGGTGTCGGGCTATCACGGCACCGGCAAGTCGACCCATATCGAACAGGTCGCCGCCCGCCTCAACTGGCCTTGCGTGCGCGTCAACCTCGACAGCCATGTCAGCCGTATCGATCTCGTCGGCAAGGACGCGATCGTCGTCAAGGACGGCCTGCAGATCACCGAATTCCGCGACGGCATTCTGCCCTGGGCCTACCAGCACAATGTCGCGCTGTGCTTCGACGAGTATGATGCCGGCCGTCCGGACGTGATGTTCGTCATCCAGCGCGTGCTGGAATCGTCGGGCCGGCTGACGCTGCTCGACCAGAGCCGCGTCATCCGTCCGCATCCGGCCTTCCGGCTCTTCTCGACCGCCAACACGGTGGGCCTCGGCGACACCACCGGCCTTTATCACGGCACCCAGCAGATCAACCAGGCGCAGATGGACCGCTGGTCGATCGTCACCACGCTGAACTACCTGCCGCACGACAACGAGGTGAACATCGTGCTGGCCAAGGCCAAGCACTATCGCGACGCCAAGGGCAAGGACATCGTCAACAAGATGGTGCGCGTCGCCGACATGACGCGCTCGGCGTTCATCAATGGCGATCTGTCGACCGTGATGAGCCCGCGTACGGTCATCACCTGGGCCGAGAATGCCGAGATCTTCGGCAATATCGGCATGGCGTTCCGGCTGACCTTCCTCAACAAGTGCGACGAACTCGAGCGCTCGGTGGTTGCCGAGTTCTACCAGCGCGCCTTTGGCGAGGATCTGCCGGAATCAGCTGCGAATGTGGTGCTGGGCTAAGCAGAGTCTCGATGGCGGGTCCGGGCGACAACACGCGCAACAAGTCGAAGACGGGGTCTGAAGCCGACAGCTTCAAGCGCGCCGTCACCGTCTGCATGCGCGCCATCGCCGGTGACAAGGAACTTGAGGTCGGCTTCGCCAAGGACAGACCCGCACTTGCCGGCAGCCGGGCGCGGCTGCCCGAACTGCCGAAGAAGGCGTCGAAGACCGACATCGCCATCACCCGCGGCCTCGGCGATTCCATGGCGCTGAAGCGCGCCTGTCACGATGCGCGCATCCACACCAAGCTCGCGCCGGAAGGCAAGCAGGCCCGCGCCGTCTATGACGCGGTCGAGCAGGCCCGCGTCGAGGCGATCGGCAGCAGAGCCATGCAAGGCGTGGCCGACAATATCGGCTCGATGCTGGAGGACAAATACGCCAAGGCCAATCTCGTCGACGTGAAGGACAAGGCGGACGCGCCGATCGAGGAGGCGCTGGCGCTGATGGTGCGCGAGAAGTTGACCGGCCGGCCGATCCCGAAGAGCGGCGAGCGGCTGGTCGAGCTCTGGCGGCCTTGGGTCGAGGAAAAGGCGAGCGCCGATCTCGACGGACTTTCGGCCAAGCTCGACGACCAGCAGGCCTTCGCCCGCGTCGTGCGCGAGATGCTCGCCTCCATGGAAATGGCCGAGGAACTCGGCGACGACCAGGAGACGGAAGACTCCGAGGACAATGACGACAACCAGCCGCAGGGCGAGGAGCAGAGCGAGGAGGGCGGCGAAGAGGATTCCGGCTCCGAACAGTCGCAGTCCGAGGATGCCGAGGCTTCCGCCGACGACGAACAGTCGGCCGAGACGGAAGCGTCCGACGCCACCGCCGACGATCTGTCCGACGATGACGATGCGGATGCCGAAACGCCCGGCGAGGCGCGCCGCAACGACAATCCCTTCACCAATCTGCCGAAGGAAATCGACTACAAGGTCTTCACCACCGCTTTCGACGAGACGGTCGGGGCCGAGGAGCTTTGCGAAGAGGAAGAGCTCGACCGGCTGCGTACCTTCCTCGACAAGCAGCTTGCCAATCTGTCCGGCGTCGTCGGGAGACTGGCCAACCGGCTGCAGCGGCGGCTGATGGCGCAGCAGAACCGGTCGTGGGATTTCGACCTGGAAGAGGGTTACCTCGACCCGGCGCGGCTGGTGCGCGTCGTCATCGACCCGATGCAGCCGCTGTCCTTCAAGCAGGAACGCGACACCAAATTCCGCGACACGGTGGTGACGCTGGTGCTCGACAATTCCGGCTCGATGCGCGGCCGGCCGATCACGGTCGCCGCCACCTGCGCCGACATCCTGGCGCGGACGCTGGAACGTTGTGGCGTGTCGGTCGAGATCCTCGGCTTCACCACGCGGGCCTGGAAGGGCGGGCAGGCGCGCGAGAAGTGGCTGAAGGACGGCAAGCCGCCGAACCCGGGCCGGCTCAACGATTTGCGCCATATCATCTATAAATCCGCCGATCATCCGTGGCGGCGGGCGCGGCGCAATCTCGGCCTGATGATGCGCGAGGGCCTGCTCAAGGAAAACATCGACGGCGAGGCGCTGCTGTGGGCGCACAACCGGCTGATCGCCCGGCCGGAACAGCGCAAGATCCTGATGATGATCTCGGACGGCGCGCCGGTTGACGATTCGACGCTGTCGGTCAATCCGGGCAATTATCTCGAGCGCCATCTGCGCGCCGTCATCGAACTGATCGAGACGCGCTCGCCGGTGGAACTGCTGGCCATCGGCATCGGCCACGACGTCACCCGCTATTACAGGCGCGCCGTCACCATCGTCGATGCCGAGGAACTGGCCGGGGCCATGACTGAGCAACTGGCTTCGCTGTTCGCCGAGGAAAGCGCGCGCGACTCGCGGCGCGGCGGCATGCGGCGCGCCGGATGATTTTTTCGCGCGGCGGCTTCCGGCAGACGCTCTTCGCCGCCATCGCCCTGCTTGCCGGCGTGGCTTCGGCACAAGCCGGGTCGGCCGGGTCGACCTCGGTGGAACCGGTCGAAATCTCGGCCCGTCCGATTACCGAATTCCAGATTGGCCGCGCCGACAAACAGTTCGGCCCATTCGAATTCGTCGGCGGGCTGGAGATGACCTCGCCGACGCGCGATTTCGGTGCGCTGTCGGCCTTCCGTTTTCTCAAAGCTGGCAGCGACTTCATCGGCGTTGCCGACACCGGCTTCTGGTTCTTCGGAACAGTGATCCGCGACGCCGACAAGCGGCCGTCCGGCATCCAGAATTTCCGCATGCAGCAGATGGTCGACGAAACGGGCCAGGCGATCGACAAGAAATGGGAGGTCGACGCGGAAGGTCTCGCGGTCAAGGATGGCATCGCCACCGTCGGCTTCGAGCGCAACCAACGCGTTGCCCAGTTCAAGATCGATCCGGCTGACATGAAGGCGCCGTTCAAACAGCTGGACTTCCTGGTGCCGGCTCGGGAACTGCGCCAGAACCGCGGCTTCGAGACCGTTACCCATGCCAATGTCAACGGCCAGCACGAGGGCGGGCTGGTCGTGGTCTCGGAAAAGAGCCTCGACAACGCCGGCAACATCTATGCCGCTATCATCGAAGGGCCGCACAAGGGCGTCTTCACCGTCAAGCGCAACGGCGATTTCGACATCACCGACGGCGCCTTCCTGCCGGATGGCGACCTGCTGTTGCTGGAGCGCAGCTTCTCGATGGCGAGGGGCGTCAAGATGCGGCTGCGGCGCATCTATGGCGAGAGCGTCGAAAAGGGCGCCGTCGCCGACGGGCCGGTGCTTCTGGAAGCCGACATGGGCTACCAGATCGACAATATGGAAGGGCTCGACGTCTGGACCCGCGACGACGGCGCGCTGATGGTGTCGCTGATCTCCGACGACAACCACTCGATCCTGCAGCGCAACCTTTATCTGGAATTCATCCTGCACCAGGATTGAGCGTGACGCCGAGGATATCTGCTGGCGGCCGCACGCAAGCGGCGCTGCAATCCTGGGTTTCACTCTGGCGGTGCCTTCCTGGACCCTCGCAGTTGGTTCCGGATCAATGATCCCTGTCCTCGCCATCGCGAGTATTGATTAGCCGCTATGACCTGCTTGTGGTTAGAAAAGCAACTTTTCAATGGCTGTCGGAACGAAGCTGGGCACCATGGTAAGATAGGCGGTGTTCGACGTACCAGACTGCGGTTGATGCTTGGGTCGCTGCGGTTGCGGAGAAAGAAAGAGTTTATGGAAGACGTCGCACGATGGCTGGCGGAACGTCCGTTGCAGGACAGCGTAAAGACCCTGTTTGCCGCTTTCTGCCCCATGATTGTCCAATCGGGAGTTCCGCTTTCGCGCTGCTCTCTTGCGCTGGAGGTCCTGCACCCCGAGGTCAGTGGATGGCAGCATATCTGGACCCATGAAAGCCAGTCCTTGCGCAAGAGTGACAGGGCGAACGCCGCAACATCTCACGCCTATCTGAATAGTCCGACGCGCATCGTCGATGAAACTGCGCAACCATTTCGCCGAAGGCTCAACGAGCCCCTTCAGGACATGCCGTTGCTGGAAGAACTGTGGTCAGAGGGAGCTACGGATTACGTGATGTATCCGCTCCCGTTCCTGGATCGATCGCGAACTGCTGTGATCTCCTTTGCCACCGACAATACTGGAGGGTTTGACGACACCCATCTTGAGCGACTGGAATTGGCGTCCAAGATCCTGAGCCCCTATGTCGAGCGCCACGTTTTGCGCCGTATCGCAACCGACCTGCTCGATACCTATGTCGGTCCTCGCGCAGGACAGCGCATCATCGAGGGCCGGGTGGATCGGGGAGGTCTGGAATTAATCGAGGCAGCCATTTGGTTCGCCGATCTTCGCGGCTTTACCGTTCTGTCGGAGCAAACCGATATCCCGGATGTCTTGCGGTACCTGAACTCATGGTTCGAGACCATCGGCGAAGTCGTGGAAGCCCATGGCGGAGAGATCCTCAAATTCATGGGCGATGCGGTGCTGGCCATCTTCCCCACCACGGCTGTGCATTTGCCGCATGGCGCTGGCGGCGGCCCAAGAACTTGGCCGAAGGACCGACACAGCCAATGCCAAGCGCCGGGAACGTGGCGAAGCGCCTGTCACCCATGGTCTCGCCCTGCATATGGGCGAGGTCGCGTACGGCAATGTCGGCGCCTCCCGCCGGCTTGACTTTACAGTCATCGGTCCTGCGGTTAACCGCGCCAGTCGCCTGTTGGAGCTTGCAAAGAGCCTCGACCGCCTCGTGCTCATTTCGGATACCATTGCGCGGGAGGTCGACATACCATTGGTCGATCTGGGCAAATACCGCTTACGGGATATCGAACATGAGCAACATGTTTTCACGCTGAGCCAGAGCTAAGCCTGGCAAAGGCAAGCCGTTCCGGGAATCTCGGGATGGTACTGAGAGTTTGCCCTCAAGACCTATTTCGACTCATTCGGCGCTGGTGGCTTCTCCCTGACGCTTAAGTGATACGGATACAACCTTCCCGCCCCCGGCCGTTGGAGCCAGCATCGACCTGCGGCCGCTGTCGCGCCATTCCTCATTCGTGTCTCTGCCGTCTTCCCGCTTCCGGACGTGGGCCGCCACGCTCTGTCGAACACTTTAGTCAAGACTTGACAATTGATGCTGGGGAAGGAATACTCAAGCCCATGCTTAACTATTCCGAGATCGACAGCATCTTGCGGGCTCTGGTCGAGCCCACCCGCCGCCAGATCCTGGAAAGGTTGAGTCGCGGACCGGCCACAGTCAGCCAGCTGGCGGAACCGTTCGGCATGACGTTCGCCGCCGTGCTGCAACATCTGCAGACGCTGGAAGCCTGCAGGCTGATCCGCAGCGAAAAGATCGGGCGGGTGCGCACCTGCCGGATCGAACCGGGCGGGCTTGCCCCGCTCGCCGACTGGATCACGGAACGCCGCATACCGGCGGAACGTCACCTCGACCGTCTTGGCCAGATCCTGGCCGAGACAGACCAATTGTCCCCGAAAGTTCAAGATCAGGAAAAGGACGAACAGACATGAACCAGATCGCCCCCGTGAAGGACGAGCATTCCGTCATCCACTCCACATTCACCATCGAACGAACCTATCCGCAATCGCCGCCCCGCGTCTTCCATGCCTTCGCCGACAAGGCGACGGTGCGGCGCTGGCGGGTCGAAGGCGATGGTTTTGCCATCGCCGAATTCAGCTTCGATTTCCGTGTCGGCGGTGGCGAGGTGTCGCGGTTCAGCTATGCCGGCGGACCGGAAGTCCGCCTGGACGCGCAGTTCCAGGACATCGTTGCCGACCAGCGTATCGTGTTTTCCTACCGGATGGCGATCGGGCCGCAGCCAATGTCGGCATCTCTGACCACCGTCGAGCTGACGCCGTCGGGCAATGGCACGCAGCTGACCTATACCGAGCAAGGCGCCTTTTTCGACGGTGTCGATTCCGCCAAGGGACGTGAAGAAGGAACCCGCGGGCTGCTGGAAGCCCTTGCGGCGGAACTCCAGAAGTCGACGTAAGCCGGTCCGCTGTCCGGCTCCAATCAGGGTCGCGAGCCGTTGGTGGCGATCCAGATGACATGGCGCGCGCCACGTTTGCCGTTGGCGCGCGTGTTTACCTCCTCGACCACGAAGCCTGCCTGCTTCAGCCGCCGCGTGAAGCCGCTGTCGGGGCCTTGCGACCACACCGCCAGCACGCCGCCCGGCCTGAGGGCGGTGCGTGCGGCTCCGAGGCCCTGCAGGCTGTAAAGCGCATCGTTGGACTTGTGGACAATGCCTTCCGGGCCGTTGTCGACATCGAGCAGGATGGCGTCCCAGGCCGCGGGCTCCGACCGTATCGGCCGGCCGACGTCGGTCTCCTCAACGGTGATGCGCGGATCGTCGAGGCAGCCGCCAAACAGCTCGGCCATCGGGCCGCGTGCCCAGGCGACGACCGCCGGCACCAGCTCCGCGACAACAATTTCGCCATCGTCGCCCAACTCGCCGAGAGCGGCGCGCAAGGTAAAACCCATGCCGAGTCCGCCGATCAGGATCCTCGGTTGCCGATGGCCGGCAATCCTTTGGCAAGATAGTTTTGCCAGCGCTTCCTCGGAGCCGCTGAGGCGGCTGTTCATCAGCTCGTTGCCGCCGAGCATGATCGAGAATTCAGAACCGCGCCGCTTGAGGCGCAGTTCCTGCTGACCGTCCGGTGTCTTCGCAGAGTCTAGCTGGATCCAAGGGATCACGGGCTTACTCTCTGCCGCATTCCACTTTTCGGGATCACGGCCTAGACCGCAACCGCTGGCTGACTCCAGCGGGCGGCAAGCAGCCGATAGGGGATGAGCGCCACTACGGCGATGATCAGCTTCACGCTGAGGTCGCCAAGTGCCCAGGAGATCCAGCGCATGGTGTCAACATGGAACACGCCCATCAGCGGTGCGCTTTCGAGCGCGAAACTGTCGTTGGGACCCGCGAAAGCGAAAGCGGCAGAGAAAGCGACAGTAAAGAACGCGGCGGTGTCGAACACCGACCCGACCAGCGTGCCGACGATCGGCGCCCGCCACCAGCTTTGCCGGCGCAGCCGGTTGAACACGGTCACGTCAAGCAACTGCGCGCAGAGGAACGCCGCGCCTGACGCCGCCGCGATGCGCACCAGGCGGTCGGCCGCGGTCTCGAATTCGATCAGGCCGTGGCGGAACAGGAAGGGCGGGATGAGGATCGAGCAGACCACCGCCGTCATGAAGCCGACAAAGACGATCCTGCGCGCCACGGCAGGCCCGTAGCGGCGGTTGGCGAGATCGGTGACCAGGAACGAGAAGGGATAGGTGAAGGCGCCCCAGGTCAGCAGGTCGGCCAGCGACAGGCCGCCGATCTGTCCCTGCATCGGGAACTGCACGAGAATGTTCGACGCCACGACGACAAGCGCCATGGCGGCCACGAAGGGCAGGTATCGCGAGAAGGAATTCATTTTTTTATCCTGGGTAATGGAACCAGCGGAGCATCATGCCTGTTCGGGCGATGCTCGCTTCGTATTTGAGCATCGGATTGCCGAACCTTGTGGATTCGATCCGATGCCCAAGGCGGTCGTCCCCCGCCTTTGAACGATGTCAAGCAGCCGGCTGGTCGGCGAGCTTCTTGGCGATCTGCTTCTTGAGCAGACGCGCGCGCTGCGACAGTTCCGTGACGTCGGCCTTGGCCAGGAAGGCATCCAGACCGCCGCGATGTTCGACCGAACGCAGCGCGTTGGCGGAAATGCGCAGGCGCACGTTCTGGTTCAGCGCTTCTGAAATCAGCGTCACTTTGACGAGGTTCGGCAGGAAGCGACGCTTGGTCTTGTTGTTGGCGTGGCTCACATTGTTGCCGGACATGACTGCCTTGGCAGTGAGTTCGCAGGTGCGGGACATTGTTCTAACCTTCAGTTCTCGGGGTCTGCCAAACCTTTGTGCCCACGCCGGGTGGCGCGCGGTTCTGGTCAGGCGGCCTTATGGAAAAAGTTGGCGTTCCATAGTTGCATTTCGCCGGTGCGTCAAGCTCCGGCATGCCCACGGATGCGCCCGGCATTTCATATTAAGGCCGGAATTCATCCTATAAGCGGTCTCATAGGGACATGCCAGCCCGGAGTTGCCCGCCTCCGGCCAAAAATCAAGGACCCGATGGCGCCATGCTTCGTTCGTCTCACGCCCTTGCCGCCGTGCTTGCCATTGCCTTGCCGTCCGCCGCCACGGCGGCCTCGCCGCAGTCGTTCAAGGGCGAGTACACGGTGTCGTTCCTTGGTCTTTCCATAGCGAAATCAACGTTTTCCAGCCACTATGAGAACGGCGCCTACGCGATCGACGGCAGCGTACGCGCTGCTGGTCTCGCCAAGCTGTTCGACGACACCCAGGGCACGGTCTCGTCCAAGGGCACGATTTCGGGCAAGAAGATGGTGCCACAGGCGTTCCGTGCCGACTACACCTCCGGCAAGAAGGCCTCGGTGGTCGATATCCGCTTTGCCAATGGCGCTGTCACCTCGACGCAGGTCATCCCGGCACCGGGCAAGCGCGATCCCAAGAGCTGGGTGCCGCTCGGCGCCAGCGACCTGGCATCGGTGCTCGATCCAATGGCGGCCACCGTGATCCATGCCGACAGCCTCGACCAGGTCTGCGGCCGCACGGTGAAGTTTTACGACGGTGAGATGCGCGCCGATCTGACGCTGACCTACGCTTCGAAAGGCACGATCTCGGTGCCGGGCTACAAGGGCGATACGATCACCTGCCGGATGGGTTTCGAGCCGGTGGCCGGCTACCGCAAGGGCCGCAAGGCGCTCAACTATCTGAAGAACCGCAGCCGCATGATGGTGACGTTTGCGCCGCTCGGCCAAACCGGCGTATATGCGCCGATCCACGCCACGGTCGGAACGCAGATCGGCACCTTGACCATCAGCGCCGGGCGTTTCGAAGCGATACAATAGGCGCGTCACTGGGGACAGAATGGGACGCGCCACTGGAGACAGAATGGGGCGCGCAACACTCATCGGCTTTTCGGCGGTCGCCATGTGGGCGCTGCTGGCGCTGCTCACGGATGCATCTGGAAAAGTGCCGCCGTTCCTGCTGTCGGCGATCACCTTCTCGATCGGCACCGGGGTTGGGCTTGTCGCGCGGCTGTTCATGCCGGCCGCCGACAAGAGCCAGAAGATACCGCCGCAGGTCTGGCTTATCGGCATTGCCGGCCTGTTCGGCTACCACTTCTTCTATTTCACCGCGCTGCGCAATGCGCCGGCGGTGGAGGCGAGCCTGATCGCCTATCTGTGGCCGCTGCTGATCGTGCTTGGTTCGGCGCTGATGCCGGGCGAGCGCCTGGCCTGGAACCATGTCGTCGGCGCGCTGCTCGGCCTTGCCGGCACCGTGCTGATCGTCACCAAGGGCGGCGGCCTCGCCTTCGACGCCCGTTACGCCTTCGGCTATGCCATGGCCGCCGTCTGCGCGGTGCTGTGGTCGTCCTATTCGCTTCTGTCGCGGCGCTTCCCGTCGGTGCCGACCAGCATCGTCACCTGGTTCTGCGCCGCCACCGCGTTGCTGTCGCTCGGCTGCCACCTGGCGCTGGAACAAACGGTGCTGCCTGAGGGTATCAGCCAATGGCTGGCCGTGCTCGGGCTTGGCTTGATGCCGGTCGGGGCGGCTTTCTACGCCTGGGACATCGGCGTCAAGCGCGGCAACATCCAGGTGCTTGGCGCGGCAAGCTATGCCGCGCCGCTTTTGTCGACGCTGGTGCTGATCGCGGCGGGCGTTGCCGAGCCGTCGCTGCGCATCCTCGCCGCCTGCGTGCTCATCACCGGCGGGGCGGCACTGGCGGCAAAGTCGCTATTCCTGCGCAAGCCGGTCGCTACCGAAAGCGGAGCCAAGGCATGACGATGCCGTTTCCAGGCGGCATCGACGCCAACGCCAATGCGACGCTGATCTTTTCGCTGGTGGCGGCGGTGATTTACGCTTTCACGCTTGGCATGCCGCCGACGCTCGCCCGTTCAGCGGCAAAGACGCTTGCCGTGGCAATGCTTGCCGTGCTGGCGGCGCTGCAAGGCGGCCCGCTGCTGCTGGTCGCCGCACTCACGCTCAGTGCCGTTGGCGACGCCTTCCTGTCGCGCGATGGCGAAAAGGCCTTTCTCGGCGGGCTCGCCAGTTTTCTCGTCGCCCACATCGTCTATGTCGCACTGTTCCTGCGCAGCGGTGGCGGCCTGGAACTGCTTGGCGCCGAATCGTGGCGCGAGGCGATTGCGCTGGCCATGGCCGTGTTCGCGCTCGTCATGCTGGTGGCGCTCTGGCGGCGTGTTGGTCCCGGCCTGCGCGTTCCTATCGTCGCCTATATCGCGGCCATTCTGGCCATGGGCGTTTCGGCGCTGACGACAAGCAGCGTCTCGATTGTCGGCGGTGCCCTGCTGTTCATGGCATCGGACGGGTTGCTCGCCGCAGAAAAATTCCTGGTGGCCGCCATCTCGCCGCACCGCGTCTGGATGCGGTTTTCGGTCTGGGTGCTCTACTACGCCGCCCAGCTCGCGATTACCCTTGGGTTCTTGCTGACTTAGGATTGTTTCGGCTGCCAGCCCGGCTCGGCCAGTTCGAAGGTTGCAAATTCAAAGCCAGGTGCGACGGTGCAGCCGACCAGCGTCCATTCGCCCAGGCTGCGCGCCGATTGCCACCAGCCTGCCGGCACGACGAGCTGCGGCCGCTCGCCCGCCGCCAGCTCGATGCCGAGGACCTGCTCGAACACGGCGCCATCTTCCTCACTCATCGACAAGGCCAGCGGGGCACCGGCATGGAAATGCCAGACCTCGGTGGCGTCCTTGACCCGGTGCCAAGCCGATACCTGGTGCTGCTCGAGCAGGAAATAGATCGCGGTTGAGTGGCCGCGCGCACCGCCGGCGCCATCGCGAAACGTCTCCGCATACCAGCCACCTTCCGGATGCGGCTTCAGACCGAGGACCGCTATGATTTCGGCTGCGCTGGTCATGGGTTCCCGGCCTCGCTTAGAAATTGTCCTTGCGCTTGCGGATTTCGGCAAACACCTCGGCGTCCGAGGCTTTCTCCAGCCCAAGATGTTTGCGGATTGCCGGATCGTGCCAGCGCAGAAACGGATTGGTCGACAGTTCCTCACCGATCGTCGTCGGCAGGGTCGGCTTGTTGTCGGCCCG
This sequence comes from Mesorhizobium bavaricum, assembly GCF_056781655.1. Taxonomy (NCBI): domain Bacteria; kingdom Pseudomonadati; phylum Pseudomonadota; class Alphaproteobacteria; order Hyphomicrobiales; family Phyllobacteriaceae; genus Mesorhizobium; species Mesorhizobium bavaricum. The sequence continues at coordinate 1,864,234 of NZ_CM165566.1, forward strand.
CAGCGCCTCGATCCTGGCGGCTCGTTCCTTCAACGCCGAATTGGTCGGGTCGACGGTCAGCGCGAAACGGGCGTTGGAGAGCGTGTATTCGTGGCCGCAATGGATTGTGGTGGCGGCGGGAAGTGCTGCGAGCTTCTTCAGCGACTCGTACATCACCGGCGGCTTGCATTCGAACAGTCGCCCGCAACCCAGCGCAAACAGCGTGTCGGCGGTGAACGCCACCTTCGATGCCGGCAAGTAGTAGGAGACGTGGCCGGCGGTGTGGCCGGGTGTGGCGATCACCTCGATCCGCTCATCGCCGAGGTGAATGACGGAACCCTCTTCGACGGTTTCGTCGATGCCGGGGATCTTCGCCTTTTCCGCTTCCGGTCCGACGATGCGCAGCTTGAAGCGCTCCTTCAGCGCCAGATTGGCCTCGACGTGATCGACGTGGTGATGCGTGGTCAGGATCATCGTCGGGGTCCAGCCGGTGCGCTTGAGTGCGGCCAGGATCGGCGCTTCCTCGGGCGCGTCGATGATCGCGGTCTGGCCGCTTTTGGGGTCATGCACCAGCACGCCGAAATTGTCGCTGCGGCACATGAATTGTTCGATTTCGACCGGCATCGCATCTCTCCGTTGTCGCCGCAGACATAGGGCGAGGGCACGCCGATGTCATCCCGGAATGTCGAATGACATCCCGTAACGTCGGGCTCATCGAGGCCTTTTGTTGAAACCCGCCGATATCACGGCTACATCCCTCGCATGCATTCCGACATCGTCGATCTTCGCTCCTTCTATTCGACAACGCTCGGCCGGTTCGCCGAGCGCTCGATCGCCATGGCGTTGTCATCGATCTGGGCTGCCGTACCCAACGAGCGGCTAGTTGGCCTCGGCTACACCTTGCCGTGGCTGGAGCGCTTCGGCACCGATGCCGAGCGGGTCTTCGCCTTCATGCCGGCAACACAAGGTGCCGTGGTGTGGCCGGCGACGGGGCCGACGGCGACGGCATTGGTCTTCGACGAGGAGCTGCCGCTGGTCGATTCCTGCATCGACCGCATGCTGCTCGTCCATTCGCTCGAACATGTCGAAAATCCGCGCGAAACGCTGAACGAGATCTGGCGGGTGCTGTCGCCGGCGGGACGCGTGGTCATCGTCGTGCCCAACCGGCGCGGCGTCTGGGCGCGCTTCGAACATACGCCGTTCGGCAATGGCCGGCCTTTCTCGCGCGGCCAGCTCACGGAACTGCTGCGCGAGACGAATTTCACGCCTGCGTCCTGGTCCGACGCGCTGTTCTTTCCGCCGTCGCGGCGGCGCTTCATGATGCGCTTCCACAATGTGCTGGAACGCGTCGGCCGGCGGCTGTGGCCGATCTTTTCCGGCGTCATCGTCGTCGAGGCGCAGAAGCGGCTCTATCAAGGCGTGCCAGCCGCCCAGCGCGGCTCGCGCCGCGTCTTCGTGCCGGTGCTGTCGCCACATGGCGCCACCCGGCTCGGCCGTCTCACTGAGGCCGGGGATGCCAGGCCATCGGCTGCACAGGTGACGGCTTCGTGATCGCGGCAAGAACGTCCGGGGTCTTTTCCCTACCTATCTGTCGCAAGTGGGCTCGCGTCCCATTTGAACGACGGATGCCTTCAAGTCTCTCCATCCGGTGTCAGCACTGTCATTGAACGCAAGGACCTCGGGTATGGCTGATCAACCGTACAATGCCGTCACCGTTCAGCCGGTTGCCGTGGCGGTCGAAGCCAGCAGCCTGCACGATCAGGTGGCGACGATCAGGCAGGCGCTGAGAGGATCGCCGGTTCGCAAGACACTGCTCTGGATGTCGGTCGGCATCATGGCCGTCATCATCGCAACGTCGATCGGCCAGGTCCTGCTCAACCGCTGGAATCAGCCTTTCTACGATGCGCTTGCGCGCCGTGACATGGCCGCCTTCCTGCACCAGCTTCTCGTCTTTGCGGCAATCGCCGGCGGGCTTCTGGTGCTCAATATCGGCCAGACCTGGCTCAACCAGATGATCAGGCTGAAGCTGCGCGAGGCGTTGACGGTGGATCTGATCGACCAATGGATGCGGCCGGCGCGCGCCTTCCGGCTGGCCAATGCCGGCGCCATCGGTGTCAATCCCGACCAGCGCATGCAGCAGGATGCCGCCCATCTGTCGGACCTGTCGACCGATCTCGGCGTCGGGTTGCTGCAGTCATGCATCCTGCTGGTGTCCTTCGTCGGCGTGTTGTGGCAGTTGTCTTCAGGCTTCGTGTTCCATATCGGCGGCACCTCGCTGGCCATCCCGGGCTACATGGTCTGGGCCGCCATCCTTTATGCCGGCACCGCCTCATGGCTGAGCTGGCTGGTCGGACGGCCGCTCATCCGCCTCAACAGCGACCGCTACACGCGGGAAGCGGAGCTGCGCTCGTCGATGGTGCGCGTCAACGAGAATGTCGATGCCATTGCGCTGTACCATGGCGAGGCCGACGCCAGGCGACGGCTCGGATTCGACCTTGATACGGTGCTGGGCGCCATGCGGCGCATCTACAGCGCCCAGATCAACCTGTCCTGGGTGACCGACACCTATGGCTGGATCACCGTCGTGGCACCCATCCTGGTCGCTTCGCCGGTCTATTTCTCGGGCGATATCAGCTTTGGCGGGCTGATGATGGCGGTCGGTGCCTTCAACCAGGTCCACTCTTCCCTGCGCTGGTTCATCAACAATATCGGCGGCATTGCCGACTGGCGCGCCACGCTGATGCGCGTCGCCGACTTCCGCATCGCGCTCGATGAAACCGATGTGCTGCACGACAAGGAAAGGCGCATTGCCTTCGGCGAAAACGCCAATGGCAGCCTGACTTTCGAGAAGCTCGAAGTGGCCTCGCGGGACGGCTGCACCAGGCTCGCCGACCAGCATGTCGAAATCCGCCCCGGCGAGCGCGTCATGATCACCGGCGATCCGGGCGCCGGCAAGACGTTGTTCTTCCGCGCCATTGCCGGCCTGTGGCCATGGGGGAGCGGACGGATCGGCCTGCCGGCGGGAGAGACCCCCATATTCGTGCCGCGCGTCCCGTATTTCCCGGCCGGTACGTTGCGCGAGGTTCTCGATCACCCGAACGGAACTGCGCCGGCGAATGACGCCGACATTTCGGCGGTGCTTGCCGAGGTCGGGCTTGGACGGCTGTCATCCTCACTCGATCGTAGCGCGCGCTGGGAGCATGAGCTGGCCGATGACGAACAGCGTTCGCTGGCCTTTGCCAGGCTCGCCTTGCGGCAGCCGAAATGGGTGATCATCGACGAAGCCATGGACGCGTTCGACGGACCCTCGTTGCGACGCGTGCTGTCGATGCTGGAGAAGCGTTTGCCCGGGACCGCTTTCCTCAACATCGGACGCGGCCAGCACAACAATCATTTCTTTCCGCGCGCGTTGACGATCGTCAAGGATGCCGACGCACCGGCCCTGAAACCTGTCCGGGTCAGGGCCGGCGCCATCGACCCGCCGCCGGCTGGCGCCCGCCGCAAGAAGTAGGCTGTTTTCCCGGGCTACCGGCTCCAGCTTTATTTTGCCGTGATCGCGAGGGAAGCTTCCCCGGAGAAACAACCCTGGCGTCGGCCATGCTTGATGCTCTGCGCTTGCTTGCCTGCCTTGCCTGCGCCCAGGCCGCTCCCATCGCCTCGCCGCCGGATGGCCTGGCGGTCGACGTCGAGCTGGTGCTGGCGGTCGATATTTCGCTGTCGATGGACGAAAAGGAGTTCGCCCTGCAGCGCGCCGGCTATGTCGAGGCGTTGCGGCATCCCGATTTCATCCAGGCTGTCCGCGCCGGCAATACCGGCCGCATTGCGCTTGCCTATTTCGAATGGGCCGGCACGGTGCGTGATGACGCGATCATCGACTGGCAGATCATCGACAGCGCAGAGACCGCCAACAGCTTTGCCGAAAAGGTCGCGGCGCGTCCGTTCCGCAGCTTCCGCGGTACCTCGATTTCCGGTGCGCTGGCTTTCGGGACCGAGCTGTTCGACCGCACTTCTTTCGAGGGCGAACGCAGCGTCATCGATATTTCCGGCGATGGCCCCAACAATATCGGGCCGCCGGTCACCACGACGCGTGATGCGGCAATCCCCAAAGGCATCGTCGTCAACGGCCTGCCGATCCTGATCAACCCGTCGCCGACCTTCAGCCATCTCGACCAGTATTATGCGCAGTGCGTGACTGGTGGGCCTGGTTCCTTCGTGCTGCCGATCTATGCGGCCGCCGAGTTTTCGACAGCCATCCGCCGCAAGCTGATCCTGGAGGTCAGCGGCATTCAGGAGAAGACCAGGACCATCCCCGTCGATGCTGCCGCGCCTGTCGATTGCCTGCAAGGCGAGCGGGACAGGCGGTTCTTATCCGATCCGTATTTTCCCGAGCTCGACCGATGAGCTCTGCTGCGACGACGGGCCTCAGGCCGGCCGGGCGCCGAACTTCTGCCGAATCTCATCGTGGAGGTCGCGGCGCCAACGCCGGCCATAGACATAGCCGTTGATCAGTTCGGGCAGCGAATAGCCAAGATCTTTCGACGAACGGTTGGCCATGTAGCCCGAGAAGGCTTCCGGGATCCGACACTTCAGAATATCGGAAATGATCTGCCGCGTGATCATGTAGGGCGGAATATGTGGGTAGGAGCGGGCAATATTCGGGTGTTTGCGCATCAGGTTCGCATAGGCTTCGACATAGCCGCGGCGACGTCGCGAAATCGAATTCTCCGAATTGTGCTTCGTCCAGTCGATGTTCTGGGACAACTGCGCACCGAAGCGCCGGGCAAGGCGCAGCAGCAACTCCCGATCCTGCATCCGGGCGATGTCGCTGTCGTAGCCGCCGATGGCCAGCAAGGCCTCGCGGCGCGCTGTTATCGCCGATCCCGCGATCAAGATCGTCTCCGCGACCAGCGTCCGCTCCAGCGTGCCCGGATTGAGGAATGCATCGCGATTGATGCAATTGGTGGCGCGTCCGCCCTTCAGGGAGACGTAGGAGCTGATCAGCACTTCGAGAGCCGGATCGGCATCGAACCAGGTCAGGGTCTGTTCAAGCCTGTGCGGCAGATAGACGTCGTCGGAATCGAGGAACGTCACGATCGGTGCTCGCGCTCTCTCGATGCCCGCATTCCTGGCGGCATTGGCCCCTCGCCATTTCGCGCCGACATAGATCAGTCGCGGATCGCGAATGCCGGCCAGCGCTGCCGCGGTTCCATCCGTCGAGCCATCGTCGATGACGATATGCTCGAACTTCGACATGCTCTGGGAAAGTACGCTTTCGACAGCGCGTAATACCGCTTCCCGCCTGTTGTGGGTCGGCGTGATCACCGTGATGAGAGGAGCGTGCTCTGTGTTCCCGGTCATATAGCGTCAGCCGTTCCAGCACGAAAAATGCGCTTCCTGCCAGGTCTTTCGATCTTCAGGACGGTCAAATGGATCGGACTCCCTTCCATATTCCCTCGTATAGAGGATGAGGCTACAGAAAACAGGCGTCCGTGTCACCCCATTGTGCTGCTGCTCGATGCGCGTGAAATGACGATTTCCAAGTCTAGCGCTTCAACTGCAACACTATTGCGGCGCGATATGCTTGCAAATCGCCTCGCTGCAACGACGACGCATCGATAGCGAATCGCATGCATTCCATTACGTCGGACGTAATCGCATCGCGGCTGGTATTTGGACAGATTGCCGTTGCGAGGCCGGATGGTCAGCCTCGGTTGCAGAGGGAGTACAGTCATGACTGCTTACGCCGTTGCCCATATGCGCCAAGCCCGGATGGGTCCGCAGATTGTCGAATATCTGCAGAAGATCGATGCCACGCTGGAACCTTTCGGCGGCCGTTTTCTGGTCCATGGCGGCGATTTGGAGGTGATCGAGAACGACTGGCCGGGCCACCTGATTGTCATAGAATTTCCCGACAGGCAGCATGCAGGCGGTTGGTACAATTCGCCCGCCTACCAGGCGATCCTGACGCTGCGGACTGACAATTCGCAATCGGATGTTGTGTTCGCCGAGGGCGTCGAACATCCGCATAAGGCCACCGATGTCCTGAAGTAGTCTATTGGTGGAACAACTCAACTTCGCGTTTTCGTAACTACCGTCTCAGCAAGAACACCGCCTGTTGGCCGAAGAAGTTCCAAAACCACCACGGCATCGACAGGCCAATCTTCTGTCCATTGGCGTCGAGTGCGGTTGCTTTCTCCACTGTCGCGCCAAGCTCGTCGCACAGGTTGACGAAGTCGCGGATGGTGCAGAAATGGATGTTGGGCGTGTCGTACCAGGAATAGGGCAGGTCCTTGGTCACCGGCATGCGGCCATTGAGGAACAGCGACATGCGCACCCGCCAATGGCCGAAGTTGGGGAAGGACACGATGGCGCGGTTGCCGATCCTAAGCAGTTCGTCGAGAACCAGCTTCGGGTTGCGGGTGGCCTGCAGGGTCTGCGACAGGACGACGAAATCAAAACCCTTGTCAGGATAGAATTCGAGATCCTTGTCGGCATCACCCTGGATGACCGACAGACCGCGCGCCACGCATTCGTTAACGCCACGCTGCGACAGCTCAAGTCCGCGGCCGTCGACCTGCTTGGTGTCCTGCAGCAATTCGAGCAGCGAGCCATCGCCCGAGCCGACATCGAGCACGCGGGATTGCGGCGGGATGAGGTTGGCGACGACCTCGAGGTCGACGCGCTGGTCGCGGTTGACGCTCACGATTTCACCTCCTGACTGGTGCATGATCCTGGTCCGAAAAGTCTGCAACTTTGCGGGGTCATGCGCTGAGCCCTCTCGCCCGTGCTGCCGAGCCGATGAAGCCATTGATGGCGGCAAACAATTCAGGCTCGTCGAGCAGGAAGGCATCGTGGCCACGGTCGGTCTCGATCTCGACGAAGGATACCGACGCGCCGGCTGCGTTGAGCGCGTGCACGATCGAGCGGCTCTCTTCGGTCGGAAACAGCCAATCCGAGGTGAAGGACACCAGGCAGAAGCGGGTTTTGGTGCCGGCAAAGGCATCCGCCAGCCGGCCGCCATGGTCGGCGGCGAGATCGAAATAGTCCATCGAGCGCGTCATGTAGAGGTAGGAATTGGCATCGAAACGGTCGACGAAGGTCATGCCCTGGTGGCGCAGATAACTTTCGATCTGGAAGTCGGCGTCGAAACCGAAGGTCAGCGCTTCGCGATCCTGCAGATTGCGGCCGAATTTCCGGTGCAGGGCGGCTTCGGACAGATAGGTGATGTGGGCCGCCATGCGCGCCACTGCCAACCCCTTTTCCGGGCGTCTGCCGTGCTCGAAATATTTGCCGCCGTGCCAGTCCGGATCGGCCATCACGGCTTGCCGGCCGACCTCATGGAAGGCGATGTTCTGCGAGGAATGGCGTGCGCCGGTGGCAATCGGCAGTGCCGAGAAGACGCGCTCCGCATAGCTCGACGCCCATTCCAGCACCTGCATGCCGCCCATCGAGCCGCCGAGCACGCAAAACAGTTTTTCAATGCCGAAATGGTCGATCAGCATCTGCTGCGCCCGCACCATGTCGCGGATGGTGATGATCGGCAGGTCGAGCCCATAGGGCTTGCCGGTGGCGGGGTTGGTCGAGGCCGGGCCGGTGGAGCCCAGACAACCGCCGATCACGTTGGAGCAGATGACGAAGAAGCGGTTGGTGTCGATGATCTTGCCGGGGCCGATCAGCACCTCCCACCAGCCCGGCTTGCCGGTCACCGGATTGGTGCTGGCGACGTGCTGGTCGCCGGTCAGCGCATGGCAGACGAGGATGGCGTTGGAGCGGGCGTCGTTCAGAGTGCCGTAGGTCTGGTAAGCGATCTGGAACGGCGACAGCAGGGTGCCGGCATCGAGCTTGAGTGGCTTGTCGGGTCCAAAACGCAAGACCGGGCTCGACGGTTGGTCGGCCTCGTTGTTGGTTTTTCCAGCGCGCAAAGCGGCCATTGCATCCATCTCACACTTTGAATCCACGCACCGTGCTTTTCGAAGATCGATGCCGATGCGGCGTCCGGCCGGCGCGGACAACAAAAAACCGGCATTGCGGTCGCAAAGCCGGTTACAGGATGCAAACGGCCCTTTAGCAAGTTGTTTAACGTGGCTGCAAGCCGACCGGCCAAATCACCACGGAACTGTCAGCGTTCTTCTAGAACTCGCCCGCCTCGCCGTCAATGCCGGCGGCCGGCACAACTGCACCTCTCGACATTGCCGACCATGGCTTGTATTTCCGCTGCGGCTTCCCCGCGGAAGCGTTCTCGACGGATTTTTATGACATGAGCCAGACACCGGACAAGGCACGTCCAACCCCGCGCGCGGGCATCATGGACATCGACGCCTATGTGCCGGGCAAGAGCACGGCGCCCGCCGGCGTCGCCAAAGTCTACAAGCTGTCGTCGAACGAGAATCCGCTCGGTCCGTCGCCGAAGGCGATCGAGGCAGCGCGAGAGATTGCTGGAAAGCTCGACGTCTATCCCGACGGCACCGCCAGGCGGCTGCGTGAAGCGATCGCCGAGGTGCATGGCCTCAACCCGCAGAACATCATCTGCTCCAACGGCTCCGACGAAATTCTCGGCCTGCTGGCGCAGACCTATCTCGCGCCCGGCGACGAGGCGATTTTCACCGAACACGCCTTCATGGTCTACAAGATCTACATCCAGTCAGCCGGCGCCACTCCGGTCGCGGTCAAGGAGACCGACGAGCGCGCCGACATCGATGCGATGCTGGCCGCCGTCACACCGCGTACGAAGATCGTCTTCCTTGCCAATCCCAACAACCCGACCGGCACCTATGTGCCGTTCCAGGAGGTGCGCCGTCTGCATGCCGGCCTGCCCAGGCATGTGCTTCTGGTCCTCGACGCGGCCTACGCCGAATATGTCCGCCGCAACGATTATGAGGCCGGCATCGAACTGGTCGGCGGTGCCGAGAACGTGGTGATGACCCGCACCTTCTCCAAGATCGGCCTGGGCGGGGCGCGGATCGGCTGGATGTACGCGCCGATGCACATCGTCGACGCCATCAACCGCGTGCGTGGCCCTTTCAACGTCAATGCCACGGCGATCGAGGCCGGCATCGCCGCAATCCGTGACCGCGATCACGTCCAACGCAGCGTGATGCATAACGAGACCTGGCTCACCTGGTTGAGCGAGGAATTGAGCAAGCTCGGGCTGCGGGTAACGCCAAGCGTCGGCAATTTCATCCTGATCCATTTTCCCGACGACCAGAAACATTCGGCGGCGGCGGCGGACGACTATCTGACGGCGCGTGGCTATATCCTGCGGCGCGTTTCCGGCTACGGCTTTCCCAACGCGCTACGGATGACCATCGGCACCGAAGAAGCCAATCGTGGCGTTGTCGCCGCTCTCACGACATTCCTGAAAAGCTAGAACACCATGACATCACCGATGTTTGAAAAGATCGCGCTTGTCGGCATCGGCCTGATCGGCTCGTCGCTGGCCCGTGTCATCCGCCGCGAGGGCCTGGCCCGTCACGTCGCCATCTCGACACGCAGTGCCGCGACGCTGGCGCGGGCGGAGGAGCTTGGGCTCGGCGATTCCTATACCGCCGATGCCAAAGAAGCGGTCCGCGATGCCGATCTGGTCATCGTCTCGGTGCCGGTCGGCTCGTCCGGCGCGGTGGCCGAGGAAATCGCGCCGACCCTGAAGAAAGGCGCCATCCTCACCGATGTCGGCTCGACCAAGGCATCGGTCATCGCCCAGATGCAGCCCTATGTGCCTGATGGCGTCCATTTCATACCCGGCCATCCGCTGGCAGGCACGGAAAAGTCTGGTCCCGACGCCGGTTTCGCCGATCTGTTCGACAATCGCTGGTGCATCTTCACCCCGCTGCCCGACACCGACCCGGAGGCGCTGGAACGGCTGTCGGAACTCTGGCGCCGCTGCGGCGCCAACATCGACACGATGGACCCACAGCATCACGACATGACGCTGGCCATCGTCTCGCACCTGCCGCACATCATCGCCTACAACATCGTCGGCACCGCGGACGACCTGCAATCGGTGACCAAGTCCGAAGTGATCAAATATTCGGCCTCGGGTTTTCGCGATTTTACCCGTCTTGCCGCCTCCGACCCGACCATGTGGCGCGACGTGTGCCTGCACAACAAGGACGCGATTCTTGAAATGCTGGCGCGGTTCTCGGAAGACTTGGCCTCGCTCCAACGCGCGATCCGTTGGGGCGACGGCGAAAAACTCTTCGATCTGTTCACCCGCACCCGTGCGGTTCGCCGCTCGATCATCGAGGCCGGCCAGGACATCGACGTGCCCGATTTTGGCCGTCAGGCGGTCGAGCATCCTGCAAAGAGCTAGCTGCCCGATCCAGGCTAGCCTGCCGGCCAGTGGTTCGCCATCATCGCCAGCGTCTCGGCGCGGTTCGGCGCACCCAACCTGCCGCCGAAGCGCTGGCATTTGAGTGCGGCGGCCGCACTGGCAAAACGCAGCGCCAGCTCGACCGGCATTGCTTCCGCCAGCCCGACGGCAAACGCGCCGTGAAAGACATCGCCGGCCGCCAAGGTGTCGACCGCCTTGATCTTCGGCGCCGCGACATGGCGGGACGATCCCGTCATTCGATCGAACCACCAGGTTCCTGCCGCGCCGCCGGTGACCGCGACAAATGCATCGCTGCGCCGGGCAAGCACCTCGCAGGCTTGGCGCGGATCCAGTTCCGCCCCGCACAGAATGCGCGCCGCCGGCTCAGAGGCGACGACATGGGATGCCAGCGGCAGCAGTTGCTCCAGCACATCCCTCGGCGCGGTATCGGCATCGAGGATCGCCGGCCGGCCAATGGCGCGCGCCGCCTCCAGGGCAAGAGCTGCCGCACCCGGCCAGCGGACATCGACCAGCACGGCATCGAATGCGGTGAGGTCGGCGGCCGGCAGAGCACCGGGATCGGCCTGGGCGAGCCTGTCGTAGAAAGGTACGATGATTCGCTCGCCATGCGCGTCGACCAGGATCGAGGCCAGTGCCGAGCGAGCGCCATTGACGCGGCGGACATAGGCGCAATCGACACCCTCGGCTTCGATGGCGGCAACGAGATGATCGCCGACCGGATCGTCCCCGGCGCTCGCCCACAGCGACACCTTTGCCCCCAGACGATGCGCCGCGCAGGCCGCACTGGTCGCCATGCCCGAGGCGATCTGGACGCCGTCGGAAGCGATGAACTTGCCCTGATGGAGGGGCAGCGTCTCGACCCGCAAGATGGTGTCCAGCGTCAGGGCGCCGACACTCAAGAGCCTCACGGGGTGGTTCATTTCGAGGGACTCATGCGGCGCACTTCAAGTCTCTGCCTGATGCATGTCGTTGTGCCAAAACCGCTGCGTACTCTGGGCGACATGCACTATTCAACCGGCTTGATCTTGCCCAGCGGGATGAAGCCGAGCGAGGCCTTGCCTTTGACCACCTTCAGCGGCATCGACGGTTCGCTGCCGAGCAGCGCCAAGGCACCAAAGCCTTGTTCGATCTGACTTTTCTGCTCGGGGATGGCGGCGCCGAGGATGGCCGCCACGGCTTTCGGATCCTTCAGCCGGATCATCAGGTCGGCGTCGATCAGGCCTTCGGCATCGACCGACAGCGGTCCGGACACAGTGATGCGCGCCGTCCCCGACGACAGGTCGAGGTTGCGGATCTCGATCGCCTGGCCGCGCAGGCTCTTCACTTGCGTGCCGATCAGCGCGACGCCGTTCTTCAGCGTCACGTCGCCGCTGGCGTCGAGCGCCGGCAGCACGCGCCCACCGATCGCTTCGGAATCGATCTCGAGATCGCGGAAGTTGCCGAGATAGTCGATATCCCCACCGTTCGGCTGCAATTGGCCGTCCGCCTTGCCGGCGCTGAACAGTTGGACCGGATCGGTGTCGTCGGCCGGGTCGGTCTGGCCGGACAGACCGTCTGCCTGCAGCGAGATCCGCCGTGGCAGCGGCCATGACAGTTTGACGTTGGCCTGCAGATTGTCCCAGTCGATCCACAGCGGCACCATACCCGGAACGGAGGTCCTCAGCGGACCGCGCAGATCGGCAACCGGCGACAGAGGCTGGGTGATCTGGGCGATGGCATTGAAGCTGCCGGCCGAGGCGGCGATGTTCCTGGCATCGTCCTCATAGGCGAGGTTGTCGCAGGAGATGGCAAAGCTCAGGGGATAGCCGCTGACCTGGAGATTGGCGCAACCGGCCTCGACGCCATTCTTGTTGAGCGTGGCCACCGCGCGGTCGGCTTCGCTCTTGACCCGTCCGGCCAGGTAGAACCAGCCGCCGCTGTAGATCGCGAACAGCACGACGACGAACGCCACAAGCCACAACAGGCCGCGTCGGCGTTTCGGTTGGTGTTCGTCACTTGACGTCATGCTTTGGCTCTCGTTAACGCATGGATGTTGTAGGCGGACTCTCGATTCCGACAACAATAGGTAGACAGAGGCGGACGGAAAAAACACCGGTTCCGGTGCGGTGTTGCCATTCTTTGCAATCAGGCGCGGCGATATGGGCGATTTTTGGGTGTTTGGCTATGGATCGCTGATCTGGCGGCCGGGTTTCGCGCATGTCGAGACACAGCGCGCGCGCCTGCACGGCTACCGGCGCTCGCTGTGCGTCTATTCCTTCGTGCATCGCGGCACGCGTGAACGCCCGGGGCTGGTGCTCGGCCTCGACCGTGGCGGCTCCTGCGTCGGCCTGGCGTTCCGCGTGCCCGGCGAATTGCGCGACGAGGTGATCGCCTATCTGCGCGAGCGCGAGCTGGTCACCAACGTTTATCTCGAACGCACGCTCAAGGTTCGCCTCGACGGCGGCGGCACGGTCGAAGCCGTGGCCTATATTGTCAACCGCCAGCACGAGCAATATGCCGGCGCGCTTGACGCGGCGGACGCGGCGGCCGTGGTGCGCGGCGCGGTCGGCCAGTCCGGCAACAACGAGGACTATGTGCTCAGCACGCTGGAGCACCTTGAAGCGCTGGGGATAAGCGACCACTGGCTGGAGGACGTGGCTAAGCGAATCGAGCTCTGAGGAACGACGCGCGGCTGCTACATAGCGAAAATCTGCTTTCCGAGATCGGCGCGGTCCAGGCTGTCGGCGACGGCGAGCTTGAACGAGGCCAGCGGATGAAGCCCGCCGACCGGAACATGGAAATCCGGTCGGCCGAAGACATCGATGATCTTGCGCAGGATCGGGCCGTCGGCTTCGACCGGTGGCGAGAAGAAGTAGCGATAGATATTGGCCCTGATTTCGAGGCCGCTGAGCAGCACGTCGAAATTGTGCAGCTCGTAGCGTTCCGGGCTCATGCCGCCATTGATGACCATCTGGCCGCCGAGCGCGAGGCTGCGGATCAGTTCGCCGCTGACAGGCCCGCCGACATTGTCGACGATACCGCTCAGTCGCGCGCCTCCGGTCATATCCAGAACCGTTTCCCGGACTCCGGCCTTGAGGTTCGATAGATCGAGGACGGCGGCTGCGCCGAGCGTTCTCAGGTCCAGCCCGTCATGGGTGCGCCGCACCACCGACAGAACATTGATGCCGCGCCGTTGGGCAAATTGCATGACCATTGTGGATACCGACGAATAGCCCGCCGTAACGGCCAGCCACTGGCCCGGCTGAACGCGGGAATCTTCCAGCAGGTCCCACGCCGTAATCGGGTTGACCATCTGTCCGGCGCGTTCAAGCGGATAGTCCGCCGGCAACGGGATCAGCCATTCGGCCGGTACGGCGGCATATTCGGCCCAGCTGTTGTAGTAGCTGAACGCAACCAGTGTGCCGGGTTGCAGGGCGACGTTGGCGCCCACCCGCTCGACGATGCCGGCGCCATGGTTTCCCGCGACCTGGCGTGGAAAGAGCGGCTTCTTCGGTTCGGGGTAGAGGTTTTCGATGAACAGGAAATCGCCCGGGTTGATCGATGCCGACACCATCCTGACCAGCACCTCATTGTCGCCGATCTGCGGGAGGGGAATGTCGTCGAGATAGAGCACATCCCGCGGCGAGCCGATTCCATCGAACACGATTGCCTTCATTTCAGCCTCCAATGGCAAGCTCCGGCGCGACAGCCGCGCCGACGATGCCGGGAAGCTAGGACGGCAGCCAAAAAATCCGAATTGGCAGATTTGACAATCTATGTGCTAAAATTGCCAAACTTGCCGTACTGCAGAATCTGTCGAAAGGGATCCGATGAGCCCTGTCCACGTGGTGATTTGGTTGCCGTCGACCTTCTATTCGGCGGTCGCCGCGACCCTTGTCGAGATGTTCGACATGGTGAACACCATCCGCCGCGAGCGAATGATCTCCTTCGAGTTCGTGGCACGGCAACCAGATGCCGCCACCACGCCCGGGATTTCCTTTCAGACGAAGCGCGAGCCATCCAGACGGATGGACGCGCTGATCCTGCTTGCCATGCCTGGCATGCAGATACCGGAGCTGACTGCCGCACTGGAGGAAGAGGGTCGCCATGCCGTTCCGATAATCGCCAGGGCGCAGCGCGAGAACGCCATCGTTGCCGGGCATTGCGGTGCCGGCTACTTCCTCGCCGAGGCTGGCCTTCTCGATGGCAAGCGGGCGACGATCTCGTGGTGGCTGAAGACGGATGCGCGTCGCCGCTTTCCGAAGGTGCGTTGGGACGCCTCCCGCGTCCTTGTCCAGGAGGGGCGCATCTACACTTGCGGCGGCGGCTTTTCCGGCCTCGAACTTGGCCGGGCCCTGCTCAGGGATCTCGGCTTTGCCGAGGAAGAACGCCTTGTGCGCAAGCTCCTGGTGCTGCCGCCGTCGCGGCAGGTGCAGACGCCTTATGAGTTTCCGCTGCCGGACCAGCCTGTACCCGCGCCGTTCCGCGACCGGATCGAAGCGCTGTCTAACAGCCAGCTGCGGCGGCTGGACCTTGCTTTTCTTGGCAAGGAGCTGGGGCTGACGCCAAGGACGCTTGCCCGTCGGTTCTCCGAGGAATTGCATACGACGCCCGGGCGCTGGATTCAGGATCAGCGAATCGAAGCGGCGAAAACCCTGCTGGAAAGCACCAGGCTTGGTGTTCTCGAAGTTTGCTATCAGGTCGGCTATCGGGATGCTGCCTCCTTCAGCCGGCTGTTCGCCCGCGCGGTGGGCCTGCCGCCTGGTGAATACCGGCGTCAGAACCAGTAAGCGAACCTGTCTGCGAGGCGCAGGCTTTGGAATCCGCGACTGGCTGGAAGAAGCGGCATCGCGCCTTTGTGAAGTGCTGGCTCTGCGGAAAAGGCGGCCAGGCCTTTGACCTCGACATTGCGGGACCTAGGTTAGGGTCCGAACCTCAGCCATTGGGCAGCATTCGCCCGCCACCAATCACCCCGGAGATACGCCTTGCAGAAACGCCGTCTCGGTCGCACCGACCTTTCCATCGCGCCGCTGGTTCTGGGCGGCAACGTCTTCGGCTGGACCGCCGACGAGAAAACTTCATTCGACCTGCTCGACCGCTTCGTCGGCGCCGGCCTGAACGCCGTCGATACGGCCGACGCCTATTCGCGCTGGGTGTCCGGCCACAAGGGCGGCGAATCCGAAACCATCATCGGCAAGTGGATGAAGGACCGCGGCAATCGCGATCAAGTCGTGGTGGTCACCAAGGTCGGCTCGGATATGGGGCAGGGCCACAAGGACCTGTCCGCCGCCTATATCGAAAAGGCCGTCGACGCGTCGCTGAAGCGGCTGCAGACCGACGTCATCGACCTCTATCTGTCGCACTGGCCGGATCCGGCCACGCCCTATGAGGAAACCCTTGGCGCCTACGAGAAGCTGCTCGCCAAGGGCAAGATCCGCTATGCGGGCTGCTCGAACCTCGACGCCGGCCAGTTGCGCGCGGCACTCGATGTGGCGAGCCTGCGCAGCCTGCCACGCTACGAGGTGCTGCAGCCGGAATACAATCTCTACGATCGCTCCTCCTTCGACGGGCCGTTGCGCGATCTGTGCGCGGGTGAGGATATCGGCGTCATCACCTATTTCAGCCTGGCCAAGGGCTTCCTCAGCGGCAAGTACCGCAATGAGGCCGATCTCGGTCAAAGCCCGCGCGGCGGCGGGGTGAAAGACTACCTCAATGCGCGCGGCGCGCGCATCCTTGCAGCACTCGATGCCGTGTCGGCCAGGCATTCGGCAAAGCAGGCGGAGGTGGCGCTTGCCTGGGTTATCGCGCGGCCAGGGGTCACCGCGCCGATCGCCAGCGCCACAAAGCCCGAGCAGATGGACAGCATGATCAAGGCGGTGTCGCTGAAGTTGACCGCCGACGACATGGCCGAACTGGACAGAGCGAGCGGCTGAAAGTTCCTTCGGCCGCTGCACGCACGAACGTCCAAGACCGCCCTCTTGCCTTGCCATACCGTCCTTCGCACGTGGCGAGGCAAGAGGATGAGATGACTGAGCCGCTTCTTTCGCAGCCGGATCTTTGGCGCCAATTGCTCGGGCTGGTGCTTGCCGCCACCGTCGTCATGGGCAGCCCGGGGCCGGCAACGATAAGCGTCACCGCCGTTGGCGCTGCCTTCGGTCTGCGCCACTCGCTGCGCTATGCCTGCGGGATCATCCTGGGCACGATCGCCGTGCTTCTGGTGGTGGCAACCGGGGTGGTGGCGGTGCTTGCCTCGATGCCGAAGCTGGCGCCGGTGCTGGCTGTCGCGTCCGCGGCCTACATCCTCTATCTCGCGTTCAGGATCGCCACGGCTCCGCCATTGGCGGCGCGCGCCCGAGAGGCTTCGCGCCCAACATGGCTGGCTGGGTTTCTCTTGGCTGTCGCCAACCCAAAAGCCTATGTGGCGATCGCTGCCGTGTTCGCCGGCGCCTCGTCGGCCGGCGATATCGGCATGTGGCCCAAACTGACTGTTCTCGCCGTGATGATTGTTGCCATCCATGCCTTGTGGCTCGTCGCGGGCGCGGCGTTCGCGCGCTTCCTGCGCAGGCCGGCCGCGTCGCGGATCATCAACCTGGTCTTCGCCGCGACGCTGGTGTTGACCACCGCGCTGGCCATGGTCGGCTAAGTGTCGACTCACGAGCCTTTCAAGCTTTCGCGCCGAGTTCCCGCAGCCGCTTCATTGCCGTTGGCGGAAAGGCGGGCGGGTTGGGTGCGCGGGATGCCTCGATGAGAAGCTGGTCACAGGCAGCCTCCGTCTCACCGATCAGCCGGGCCATGAATTCGTCCTTGTTCAAGCCGGGCGGGATCGGCGGCAGGAACCGCGCCTTGATCGTGCCGGGGTAGCGCAGGAATTTGCGGCGCGGCCAGTAGAGACCGGCAACATGGGCGACCGGCACCACCGGAACCCCAAGCTGCGAATAGATTTCAACGATGCCGTATTTGTAGGCCGGCTCGTCGCCCGGCGCGCGGCGCGTCCCCTCGGGGTAGATGATCAGCTGGCGTGGGTTGCGCGCCATTTCCTCCTTGGTGGCGGCGACCACCACCTTCAGCGCCTTCGAGCGGCTGCCGCGATCGACCGGGATCATGCGCATCTTCATGATGTACCAGCCGAAGAACGGGATCCAGGTCAGCTCGCGCTTGAGGATGTAGAGCGGGTCCTGCAGGAAAGGGAAGAAGGCGATGGCATCCCAGAAAGACTGGTGCTTGGGCGCCAGGATGAAGGAGCCTTCGGGCAGGTTTTCCTGGCCGGTGATGTCGTTGCTGGTGCCGGCAATCTTGTCATAGAGCCACATGCAGGTGCGCGACCAGAATTTCGGCACGAACCAGGCGCGGTGGCGGGGCGACAGGAAATAGTAGGGGGTCCAGAGGATCATCTGGACGATCAGATTGACGTAGAAGACGAAATTGAACGCCAGCGATCGGATATAGAGCATGCGGGAGGCCCGGTGAGGAGGTGTGCGTTGGTTACACCAAGCGCAGGCAAAAAGGAAATGGCCGCAAGCCGCTCTGACCGGCAAAGAAGAACGAGCGTCGATCGGCAGGCAGCCCGGTTCCGCTACACCAGTCGCGCCAGCCGCTCCCTCAGGCGCGGGGCGGCAAAATCGAGAAAAGCACGCAGTTTGACCGGCAGTAGACCGTGGCCCGCATGCACCAGGCTTACCGGCCATGGCTCAGGCTCGAACTCCTGCAGCAGGACGCGCAGCGTGCCTGACCGCAGCGCGGCCTCGATCTGGTAGGAAAGCACCTTGGTCAGCCCGACACCGGCAATTGCCGCATCGATGGCGGCTTCGGCGGTGTTGACCTGAAGCCGCGAGCGGACCTGGACCGGGACTTCCACCTTGCCCTTGGTGAAGCTCCAGGTGGCGGCGGAGGCAAGTCCCTCGAAAGTGATGCAACTGTGTGTTTCCAGATCCTGCGGGGTCGTCGGCGTGCCGTGTTCGGCGAGATAGGCCGGGCTCGCGCAAACGACGCGGCGGATCGAGCCGACGCCAATGGCAACCAGGCTCGAGTCGGGCAACCGGCCGATGCGAATGGCGAGGTCGAAATGGTCCTCGACCAGCTGGGTTATGCGATCTGCCAGCGTCAGGCGGATGTCCACGTCGGGATAGGCCGCGAGAAAGCCGGTGACGACCGGCAGCACGTGCAGGCGGCCAAAGACGACCGGGGCGGTGATGGCCAGTTCGCCGGTCGGAGCGCTGTATTCGCCGGCTGCCGTGCGTTCGGCCTCGCCGACGTCATCGAGAATGCGACGGCAGGCGGCAAGATAGGTCTGGCCGGCATCGGTCGTCGTCAGCCGGCGCGTCGAGCGGTTCAAGAGGCGTGTGTTCAGATGCCGTTCCAGATCGGAAACCTTGCGGCTGACCGTCGCCAGCGGAATGCCGAAACGGCGCGCCGCGGCGGAAAGGCTGCCGGCCTCCACTGCGGCGACAAAAAGCGACATGGCTTCGAGACGATCCATAGCTTCTTCCAGAAAGTGGAAGGACGGATTGCGAATATGTCATCTGCATTTGAAGGATGGAAGGCTTTATATCGGGGTTGGCCTGGCTGCAGCAAGGCCTCGACGAGCAAGGAGCTACCATGTCTGAAAGCCGGCCGCCGCTACCGCCGTTCACAGCCGAGACCGCCGCGCAGAAGGCGCGCATGGCCGAGGATGCCTGGAATTCGCGCGATCCGGCCCGGGTGGCGCTTGCCTACACAACCGATAGCCGCTGGCGCAACCGCGCCGAGTTCCTGCAAGGCCGCGATGCCATCCAGGCTTTCCTGACGCGCAAATGGAGCCGCGAGCTCGACTATCGGCTGATCAAGGAGGTCTGGGCTTTCCACGGCAACCGCATCGCCGTGCGCTTCGCCTATGAATGGCACGACGACAGTGGCTCATGGTTCCGCAGCTATGGCAACGAGAACTGGGAATTCGACGAACACGGGCTGATGCGTCTGCGCATCGCCAGCATCAATGACCTGCCGATCGGCGCGGCGGATCGCAAATATCACTGGCCGCTCGGCCGGCGGCCGGACGACCATCCGTCATTGTCGGAGCTCGGGCTTTAAGATCGTCCGGGCAAGGAGGCTTTCATGAATGCTCACGCTTTCACCAGCGACGTCGCCTTCACGCCGACCGTCAAGGCGATCCAGGCTCGCAAGGGGTCACGCCAGTCCTATGCTCGCGTCGAGGAGCGTGGCGGCTGGCAGGCCGTCATCTCACCTGATCTTGCCGCCTTCATCGAGATGCAGACCAGCGTCTTCCTGTCGACGGCCAATGGCGATGGCCAGCCCTATATCCAGCATCGCGGCGGACCCGCCGGCTTTCTCAAAGTGCTGGATCAACATACGATCGGCTTTGCGGATTTCTCTGGCAACAGGCAGTTCATCACGCAGGGCAACCTGGCCGACAATCCGCAGGCTTTCCTGTTCCTGATCGACTATGCCCACCGGCAGCGCATCAAGATCTGGGGCTCCGCGCGGGTCGTGGAAGGCGACGCCGAACTGACGGCGAGGCTGATGCCACCGGACTACAAGGCCCGCCCCGAGCAGGTCATCCTGTTCGCGGTGTCAGCCTGGGATGCCAATTGCGCGCAACACATCCCGCAGCGGTTCGAGGCGGCTGACGTGGCAGCGGCGCTCAGCGAACGGGACAGGCGTATCGAGCGCCTTGAACAGGAGATCGCACGCCTCAAGGGGACTTCAGCCACTGCCGCCGAGGCAGGTGCTGCCGCCGGGGAATGATGGTTCAGCCGCCGGCCGCAGTTTCGGCCAGCGCGATGCCATCGGGTGTCGGCTTCATCGGCACGATGCCGCGCGCCAGCGCCAGCAGATATTTGTTGTATTCGGTGAACAGCACGCGCAATGCCCGCGGCTTGGTCAGCCAGCTGCCATTGTCGAGGTTGGTGTTGACCACCGGATAGGGCTCGAGCTTGGCGCCATGCAGCAGCCGGCCCATTTCCAGCAGGCTGCGCGGCATATGATAGTTGTTGGTAACGAGGATCACCGTGCCGTAGGCATGGCTCTCCACCCATTTGGCGCTTTCCTCGGCATTGCCGATCGTGTCCAACGCGGCTCGGTCGATGTCGACGCAACAGGAGAACAGTCGCTTGTCGCCACCGATCGCCGCCTGCAGTTGGCGGCGGCTGGCGGAAGGATGCACGCCGCTGATCAACAGCCGCTCGCCCTTGCCGGACGCCAGCAGATCCATCGCGGCGTCGAGGCGGGACTGGCCGCCGGTCAAAACGATGATCGCGTCGGCCTTGGCCGGATTGGCGGGCGTCGTCAGATGGCTGACCTTGTTGGCGAACCAGCCAAAGCCGCCGGCAAACAATGTTGCGAGGATGAGCAGGGAGAGAGCGGACACACGCAACGCAGCCTTCAGACGGCTGAGCTCGCCGTGGGCACACGAACGGGCAACCATCACTGGCATAGGCCCAGCCGTTCCGGTCGGTTCCCGCGCGTCCATCGCCATATGGTTAATCCTGAAATGCGGTCTTGGGTAGTTGAAAGACGCAATTTGCGTTACGCCAATTCTCCATCCGTGATCACCCTGTCTGTATCGATCTGACTGTTTCGACCTTGGTCCTGCTTTCGAGCGACGTGGATTAGCCGGCATCCGGTTGGCGAACGTCGATATCACTGAGATAGGCGACAACGGTGGCATGGGACGTCGCGGCCGTCAGTCCGCCGATCACCAGCACCATGAGAACGACGCCGAGATAGCCGGCCGAGCCGATGGCGAAATTGCCGAACAAGGCGGTCGCCTGGTCGGCCTGCGGCGTCGCGATGTTGCGCGACGACCACCAGGAAAAGACGATGAACACGAGCACTGCGGCGGCTCCGCCGGCAGCGGCACCCTTCATCCCGGTGACCAGGAAATGCCGGCGGAATTCGCGGGCAATGAAGCGCGCCTCGGCGCCGACGAAATGCAGCACCTCAATGATATGGCCATTGCCAGCCATGGCGCCGCGCGTCGCGAACACCACGGTCAGCACCGTCGCCGACAGCATCAGCGCCAGCACGGCGATGCCGATGGTCACCGTGGTGCGGGCCATGGCCACCAGCCGGTCGACCCAGGTGCGGTGATCGTCGAGCGATGCACTTGGCAATTTCGGGGTGATCGCGGCGCGCATGGCGACGAAATCAGGCGGGCTGCTCTCGTCGATGGTGACGATGATCAGGCGCGGCACCGGCAGCTCGTCAATGTTGAGGCCAGAGCCCAGCCACGGCTCCAAGAGCCTCGCGGTCGCCTCGCGATCGATGATCCGGGTCGCCTTCACGCCGGGGAATTCGCCGGCGATCTGCGAGGCCTGGGCAAGAGCTGCCTCCATGTCGAGGCCGTCGACCGGTTTGATCTGGATCGTCGCCTCGCGCGAAATCTGGTTCTCCCAGACAGAGGCCGTGTCGCGCACCAGCGTCACCGCGCCGAAAGTCAGGCAGGACAGGAAGGTCATGATTGCGATGACCAGCACCAGCGCCCGGCCGGCGATGTTCTGCGCCGGCACGATCGGTGCCATCCTGCGCTGGGCACGCGGTCTTGCCTCGGCGTCCTGCTCCCGTTCCTCAAGATGTTCGGCGGACAGCTCAGTCATAGATATCCAGCCTTCCGCCGGCCAGGATCATGCGGCGTGCGTCGACCTGTTCCATCAGGCCAAGGTCGTGAGTGGCGATCACCACGGCGGTGCCGAGACGATTGAGCTCGATGAACAGCCGCAGCAGGCGTCGCGCCAGCGGCGGATCGACATTGCCGGTCGGCTCGTCGGCCAGCAGGATCTCCGGCTGCTCGATCAGCGCCCGCGCGATCGCGGCGCGCTGCTTCTCGCCGCCCGACAGAACCGGCGGCAGCACATGCATGCGCTCGCCCAGCCCGACCCATTTCAACAGCTCGGTGACATCGGTGCGGTAGCTCGCCTCCTCGCGCCCGCGCACGCGCAGCGGCAAGGCCACGTTTTCATAGGTGGTCATGTGGTCGAGCAAGCGAAAATCCTGGAACACCACGCCGATGCGACGCCTCAGATGCGGCAGTTCGGTGCGCGAGATGCGCGAACGGTCCTTGCCGAAGATGGTGATCAGCCCGCGCGTCGGCTTCAGCGACATGAACAGCAGGCGCAGCAATGTCGTCTTGCCGGCGCCCGAAGGCCCGCTCAGGAACTGAAAGGAGCGCTCCGGGATGTGCAAGGAAATGTCGCGGAGGATTTCCGGACCCATGCCATAGCGGAGGCCGACATTTTCGAAGCGAATCAATTTCGACGACCTGAAATGCGCGGCTGCAGTGAGCCAGCCTGTTCTGGGAAAAGACCATCGGCCGGCATGGTTAACCGGCGGTTAATTTCTGGGCTCTTTCGGCTCGTCACGAGGGCTCCGGTGGGGAAGCGTTAACCATTTGTGTTTACGCAAAAGAAACGAAAAGCGAACACGTGCTGCAATGCTGGTGCCATGATGGCTGACGATCGAACCGCGCGCCCGGTTTCCGGCGAAATCATGACCGATCCGGCGGCAATTGCCGCAGCGGACCGGTTCATGCGCGGTCCGGCGGCCGATATCGTCGATGCCGACTACGTGGTGATGCCACGCCTTGTCCCCGCCGCGGAAAGCGTTTCGCCGCTGCCGCGTGCGATCGTCACGCCGTCCATCGAGGGCATGGACATGCTGCGCAAGCCCGAGGCTCCGGTGGAGCGGCCGCCGGCCTCGCGCGGCGGACCGATTTTCTGGATTGCCGGGATTGGCGCCGCCTTGGCCGCCTTCTGGGTCTCCGGCGGGCATGCGCTGGTGCGCCAGGCGCCGTTCCTGTCCAGCGCGCAGGCGTCGGCACTGAGCATTTCCGGCGTCACGTCACGCGTCGACGCCTCGGGCCAGAATCCCGTGCTGTTCGTCGACGGCGAGGCGGCCAATGACGGCGCGAAACCGGCGCCGCTGCCGCCGCTCGAAATCCGGGTGACCGGCAATGATGGGCACATGACCCGCTATACGTTGGGGACATCCGGCCGTTCGCTGGCGTCGGGCGAAAGATTCGGCTTTGCCAGCCGCCTCGACGTGCCTAAGAACGGCGTAAGGACCGTATCGGTCACTTTCGCGCAGTAGGCGATCACCGGGGAACAACCACCAATGCCCATCGTACGCGGCAAGGACATCGAAGTCCTGTTTTCGGCATCGGCGATCGCACGGCGCAATCTCGAACTCGCCAAGGAGATCGCCGAGCACGACTATCACGACCTGCTGGTGATTTCGGTGCTGAAGGGCTCGTTCATCTTCGCCGCCGACCTGATCCGCGCCATGCATGATGTCGGGCTGTCCCCCGAGGTCGAGTTCATCTTCATTTCCAGCTATGGCGCCGGCACCACCAGCGGCGAGGTGAGGGTGCTGCGCGACATCGACAATGAGGTCGCCGGGCGCGACGTGCTGCTAATCGACGACATTCTCGAATCGGGCAAGACGCTGAGCTTCACCCGCGACCTGATGCTGTCGCGCGGCGCCAGGAGCTGCGCTATTGCAGTGCTGCTCGACAAGCGCATGCGCCGCCAGACCGCGCTCAACGCCGACTATGTCGGCTTCGACTGTCCCGACTATTTCGTCGTCGGCTACGGCATGGATGTCGCCCATGCCTTTCGTGAGTTGCCGTTCGTCGGCGTCGTCAAAGGTGATGTGTGAGGCCCTTTGATAATTCTACACCGGCCACCTGACGCGGCTTTCTGTGATTCCGGTGCTCACGGACCCGAATGGTCGCTTCGCTCCGGTTCTCGAAAACCACGCCATTTGACTCGCCGGTGCGAATTCTGAAAAGGCCTAGCGCCTTCAGGAAAAGTCAACTTTTCGCCGCCAAATATGGCGGCCATGGCAAAGCTTCTGATCGTCGAGGACGATGAGTCCGTCCGCACCCTGGCCGCCCGCGCGCTTGAACGTGCCGGGCACACAATCGACGTCGCCGCGGACGGCGCGCAGGGGCTTTCGCTGATCCGGGCCGCGCTTGGCCGCTACGATCTCGTCATCTCCGACATCCGTATGCCGGAGATGGACGGCATCGAGATGGCGATTGCGGCGGCGGCACTCTTCCCGTCGATGAAGATCATGCTGATGACCGGCTATGCCGACCAGCGCGAGCGCGCCGAGGAGTTGAACGGCGTAATCCTCGATGTCGTGCAGAAGCCGTTTACGCTGGCCGAAATCCGCTCACGCGTCGAACGGGCGCTTATCTGCTTCGCCTGATCAGGCCGGATCGGTGGCAGCGAGCACGGGCGGAGCGCTCTTGCGGCGTTCGGAGTTGAGGGCGAGCAGGCCGGCGCCGATGATGAGGGCCGCGCCGATCACGGTGGTCGACCTGGGCACCTCGGCGAAGAACAGAAAACCCCACAGCGGCGACCACAGAATGCCGGTGTATTCGAAAGTGGCAACGCGGTTGGCCGGTGCCATCCGGTAGGCCTGCGACAGCAGGATCATGCCGGCGGAGGCGACGAAACCGCAGGCCGCCATCTTGAGAAAATCGGGCAGCGTCGGCGACAGCCAGGGCCGCACCAGGAATTCCAGGCTCGGGTGGACGGCGTGGGTAATGCCGGCAAGATGAAATGCGCCGGCAACCACGGCCGCGCCAACCAGGTAGGCGCCATTTTGATAGAAGGCCATGACGGTCGACGATTCGGTATCGCCGATCTTGCGGGCCATCAGCTGCGAAAAGCCGTAGAGCGCCGCCGAGCCCAGTGACAGCAGCGCCGCCCAGTCGAACAACCCGGCGCCGGGGCGCAACATCACGAGGACGCCGAACAGCCCGATCAGCACGGTCGCCATCGTCTGCCAGGAGACGCGCTCGCCAAGATACGGCCCGGCCAGCACCATGATGAACAGCGGCGCCATGAAATAGAGCGCCACCGCGTCGGCCAGCGGCAAGGCGGCGATGGCCAGATAATACACCGTATAGGAGGTGAACTGGATGAAGGCGCGCATCGTCAGCATGCCGAATCGCTTCGACAGGATCGCTGGCAAGCCGACATCGGCGTGGACGAGTACAACCAGGATCGGCAAGGCAACGATCGAGCGGATGGCCATCACTTCGGTCACCGGATAGCCGCTCGATACGGCTTTGACGAGGGGATCCTGCAGCGAGAAAACCAGCACGCCAAGGCACAGGCTCAGGATGCCAAGCACCATCCGATTCCGCATCTGCCGTCCAGGCTCCCTGCAAGCGAAAAAGAACCCGCCACCGTTTCGGGCAGCGGGCATGAGTGAGGACTCTTCGAATTGGTCCGCGGCCGATTTCGCAGCCGCATATCCAATGGGAGAGGCGACTATCGTCCGGCGTTTGACATGTTGCAAACGAATTGGAATGATATCAGCAATCAAATTCCCTTATGGCGGATTTCATGCGGCCGAACCTCGACAGCGACCTCCTGCGGACCTTCGTCGCCGTTGCCGAAGCCGGCAATTTCACCAGGGCGGCGGAGCAGGCCGGCCGCACCCAGTCAGCCGTATCGATGCAGATGAAGAAGCTCGAGGACCTGATCGGCGACAGCCTTTTCGAGCGCGGTTCGCGCGGCGTCGCGCTGACGCGGCGCGGCGGCGAACTCATCGTCAACGCCCGCCGCATCGTCTCGCTGCTCGACGAGACGGCGGCGACGATGGCGGCAGCGCCGCTGGGCGGGCCGGTGCGCATCGGCATCCCGGAGGAATATGGCCACGCCATCCTGTCACGTGCGCTCGGCGCTTTTTCGAAGCGCCACACACAGGTCGAAGTCACCGTGCGCTATGCGCATTCTGGGGCGCAGGTGGCGGCCCTCGCCGCCGGCGAACTCGATCTCTGCGTGGTTTTCGAATGGCAGGATCCTGCCGGCGGCGAAGTGCTGATGCACGATCCGACCGTGTGGGTGACATCGACCCTGCACCACATGCATGAGGAGCGGCCGGTGCCGATCGCGCTCTACAACCGGGCGGGCTGGTGCAAGGACTTCGCGATCAAATCGCTGGAGCAGCGCGGCCTTGCCTATCGTGTCGCCTATACGAGCGACACCACCGGCGGCCTCAAGCTCGCCGTCACCTCCGGGCTGGCCATCGCGCCGATCTCACGCAGCAACATCCCTGCTGGCTGTCGCGAACTGACGTCCGCCGATGGGTTCGGCGACATCGATTCCTCGAATGTGGTGATGCACCGCAACCCGAATGCCTCGGGCGAGGCGATCGATGGCATGCAGGAGGCAATTCGCGAGGCGTTCGTCAACAGGCTGGGTTAGTGCATGTCGCCCAAAAGTGTGCCGCGGTTTTGGGATAACGACATGCACAAGACAAAGACTCAGCCTCCGGCATCCTCGTAGAAATGTAGCCGGTTGCCGAACGGATCGGCGACCGACACCTCGCGGGATTTCCACGGCGTCTCTTCCAGGCCGGGCCTGGCGAAGCGGTAGTTCTTGCCGATCAGTTCGCGATGAAATGCTGCGATGTCCTCGACCTTGATGCGCACGGCAACGCCAGGCGCGCCATCGCCGTGGTGCTCGCTGAGATGCAGCACACACCCGTCGCGGCCGGCCGCCATGTAAAGCGGCGCGTTGTCGTCGAAGCGATGCTCCCATTGGACCTCGAAGCCGAGGAAGCCGACATAGAATTCACGTGCCTTGGCGATATCGAAGATGCGGAGGATGGGCGTGACAGTGCCAAGTGTCGGCATGGTGTTGCAACCGTTCGAGTGTCTTCGGATGGGGTTGGACGCGGCGCGGCGATTCCTATTTCAGCTCCAGCAGCCGTTCCAGATAGCTGCGCTCGATGTCGGGGCTGAGCGCATTGCCAAGCCGCTTGCGGATCGCTTCCAGAATCTGGCGGGCACGCTGCACGTCGATCTCGTCAGGCACCTTCACCGAATCGCCGAAGTCGGGACCCTGGCTGGCGCGTGGCCGCCCGAGCGGGTCACGATCGGCGTTCTGCTGGCGGCCGCCTTGCTCGCTGCCGCCCTGGTCGCCCTGCATCGCCTGCAACTGCTTCATCATGTCCTTGGCGCCCTTGCGCAGCGCCTCCAGCGCCCGGCCCTGGTGGCCGACCGCCTGATCGCCTTCGCCTTCGCCGAGCGCCTGTTCGGCATTGCCCATGGACTTGCCGGCCTCGCCGAATCCCTCATTGGGCTCCATGCCCATGCCTTCGAGCCCCTTCTTCAGCTGCTCGAGGTCGCTTTTCAGCTGGCCCTGGCCCTGCTGCAGCTGTTTCAGCGCATCGGCGAATTCCTGAGGTGTCATCGGCTTCGGCTGGCCATCCTCGCCGGACTTGCCGTTTTCGCCCGATTGACCTTGCTCACCGTCCTGGCCGAGCTGCTCTTCGCGGTTCTGTCCGCGCTGGCGCTCGCCGCGCTGCATCTGGTCCATGCGGAATGTGTCGTTCATCATCTCCTGCTGGCGCCGCAGGATCTCGCCGAGCTTGTCCATCTGCTGGCGCATCTCGCTGTCCTGCTGGCCGCCTTGCTGCTGACGGCCGGCCTGCAGGTTGTTCATCATGTCCTGCAGTTGCGACAGCAATTGCTGCGCCTTGTCGCGATCGCCCGACTTCG
This sequence comes from Mesorhizobium bavaricum, assembly GCF_056781655.1. Classification (NCBI taxonomy): domain Bacteria; kingdom Pseudomonadati; phylum Pseudomonadota; class Alphaproteobacteria; order Hyphomicrobiales; family Phyllobacteriaceae; genus Mesorhizobium; species Mesorhizobium bavaricum. The sequence continues at coordinate 1,892,034 of NZ_CM165566.1, forward strand.
CCAGGTTCTCGATCTGGTCCATCATGCGGTCGATATCGCTCTGGCGCAGTTCCTGGCCGTTCTGCTGCATCTGCGGGGCGTTGGGATTCTGCTTGGCGCGTTCCGCGAATTCCTGCAGGAACTGGTTCATCGCCTCGCGCAGTTCCTTCATCGCCTTTTCGATTTCCGCGTCGCTGGCGCCGTTCTTGATGGCGTCCTGCAGTGCCTGCTGCGCCTGGCGCAGTCGCTTTTCCGCGGCCGAGAGATTGCCCTCCTCGATGCCGAGCGCGATCTCCCAGAGATAGGACACTTCGCTGCGCAGCTGGTCGTCGGTGGTAGCCATCTTCAGCCGGCTGCGGGCGCTCATGATGGCGAGGTAGTGAGACATGTTGTCGAACGTGTCCTCGGGCCGCAGCGTGATCGCGTCCATCAGGCCGAGCACGCGCGGCTTGGCGTTGGCGTCGAGCGCCAGCAGGCGGCGCTGCTCGATCACCGCCCGCGCCAGCGGATTGGCGAATGGCCGCTGCGGCATCAGCAGCGTCTTGGTCTCGCTCGACGCGGTGTGCCCGGCATCGTCGGTGGCGACGAGCGTCAGCTTGATGCTGTCGCCGGCCCAGACATGCTCGGTCAGATCCTTCGACGTCCTGGCGGCGTTCGACTTGCCGCCGCGGCGCGGCAGCGACAGCGGCATTTCAGGCGGACCATAGAGCGGATGCGCATTGGGCGCCTGTGGATCGGCGAGCGCGAAAACCGCTTTGGCATTGGCGGCGCCATAGTCGTCATCGATCTGGTAGTTGAGTTCGAAGGCGCCGTTGGCGGCGCGCTTCGGCTCGCCGACGAAGCGGATCTGCGGCGGCTTGTCCGGCATGACCGCGAAGGCCCAACGGCCGAGCGAATTCTCGCCTGACGTCAGCGTCAGCGTGCCGTCGCCGGTCAGCTTGCCGGTGAACTGGCGCACCTTGGACGGCGTCGCCGGGCTTGCCGCCGGCTTGGCCGTGGCGGCGGCCTGCGGGCTGGCCGGATCGATGGCGCGGGAATTGCCATTCTTGTCGGCAAAGGCAAGCGTTTCCTCGCCCGAGCCGCCGGTCACGCGCAGCGACACGTCGCTGCCTTCGGGAACGGTGAAGGTCGGCGTCGTCTGGTTGGCGTCGGCCGTCAGGAAGATCGGCGGCTTGCCGGTGTAGGCTGGCGGCGTCACCCAGGCGTCGACGCGCGGCGGCACGATATCTTGCGCGCCATGGGCGCTGAACCCGTCGCCTATCCTGCCGCCCGACGGCCCGAAGGAGAAGGCAAAGGCGGTGACGAGCAGAAGTGCCGCCACCGCGCGCAGCCCCCAGGGATCGCGCTCCGGCACGTGTGTGCGCGGCAGGTCGGCGCCAAGGCTGTCGAGCTTTCCGGCCATGCGCTTCTGGTGCTCGCGCCACAGCGCCTGCGAGAAGCTGCTTTCCCTGCCGCTTGGCCGGTCGGTCTGCACCAGCACCGGACTGTGCAACAATTCATTGGCCGCTTCGATCCGGCGGTCGACCTCGGCCGCGCCGGGTATCCGGAAGAAACGCAGCGGATAGAGTGCCGCCAGCGCCGCCACGCCGAATGCGGCGACCAGGCCGATGCGCGCCACGTCCGGCAACCGAGAGAAAATGCCGAGCCAGGAGACGCTGAGGAACAGGCTGGCGACGATAACGAGCGGAAGCAGCAACGGCCAGCCGCGTTCGACCGTCATCGAGACCCGCGTCGCCAGCCGGCTCAAGGCAAGGCGCCCGGCCAGGCCGCGATCGCTGCTGAAGGTGGGTCGTTCCGTCATCGGCCCTTCCATGGGGCGGGCAGGATAGCCCAAGCCTCACGACTCGAAGAATACCAGCAAACACGGCAAAGGCGAGGCAGTTTGAAAAAACGTGAAGCCGGCCGTGTGACGGTTGCAGTCAGAACGTCGCGGGGTTTGCATTCGCGCCGCAGACCAGCACGGCGATGCGTTCGCCCGGTGCTGGCGCATAGCGTCCGGACAGCACAGCCGCGAAAGCGGCGGCACCACCCGGTTCGGAGATGATGCGGACCCGGTTCCACAGCGCCTTCTGGGCAGCGATGATGTCGTCGTCGCTGACCAGGATCGAACGTTCGACAAAGGCTTCGGCAATCGGGAACATCATTTCACCGACGCGCTTTGGCGCCAGCGAATCGGCGGCGATCCCTTCGGCCGGCGCGTCGACGGGTTGGCCGGCCTCGAAGGCGCGGTAAAGCGTCGGTGCCCCCTCCGGTTCGACGGCGATGATGCGGATGCGGCCGGCGAACCAGGCGGCGACGCCGCCGATCAGGCCGCCGCCGCCGACGGCGACCAGCAGCGTGTCGATCTGCGGCAGGTCGCGCTCTATCTCGAGCCCGAGCGTGCCCTGGCCGACCAGCGTTTCCTCCTGGTTGAAAGCATGTATCTGCAAGGCGCCGGTTTCCTCGGCGAAACGTTCGCTGGCGGCCAGCGCCTCGGCATAGCGGGCGCCACCGACAACCAGTTCGGCGCCGTAGGAACGGATCCGCTCCAGCTTGGCGGGCGGGCTCACTTCAGGAACGAAGATGGTCGCCTTGTGACCGAGCCGCATGGCGGCATAAGCGACTGCGGCGCCGTGATTGCCACCCGATGCAGCGACGACGCCGGCCTTGGGAACCGCTCTCTCCAGAAGATTGGTGAAGGCGCCGCGCGCCTTGAACGAGCCGGAATGCTGCAGGCATTCGAGCTTCAGGTCGATCGCCAGCGGCGGCCGGTCGAAATCGGCCATGTCGACGCCCAACACCGGTGTGTGGCGCACATAGGGCCGAATGCGCGGTTCCATCGCGGCAATGCGTTCGCGTGTGATCGTGTTGCCGTTGACCATCGACGTCTCCCGGGATTGACAGCAATTAGTAACTTGGCAAAATGGCTAAATGCAAGAGGTTGATGTCTTCAAGGCGATCGCGAGCGAACGCAGGTTGCAAATCCTCGACTGGCTGAAGGATCCGCGCGCGCATTTCCCACGCCAGGCCGACGGCGATCTGGTCGAGGATGGCGTTTGCGCGCTGCTGATCGCCGAGAAGCTCGGCATCACACAGGCCACGCTCAGCGAGCACATGCGCGTGCTCACCCAGGCCGGCCTGCTGCGTGCCAAGCGCATCAAGCAGTGGACGTTCTACCGCCGCGACGAGGACAGGATCGCCGACACGAGGGCGCTCATCCAGAACCGGCTGTAGGGTCGCTGTCCGGGCGTTGTGGCCCGGGCAGGCGTCTATGCGAGCCAGTCGGGTACCGAATCCAGCCCGATCAGATCGTCATAGGTCAGGCGCGGACGCACGATGTGGAACCGGTCACCGTCGACCAGCACCTCGGGCACCAGCAGGCGGGTGTTGTAGGTCCCGGCCTGCACAGCGCCATAGGCGCCGGCGGTAGAAACGGCGATCATGTCGCCGGCCTTCAGCCTGGGCAGGTCACGGTCGAGGCCGATATAGTCACCGGTTTCGCAGACCGGGCCGACGACGTCGACCAGCATGCGCGGCGTGTCGGCCGGCGGCTGCACCACCGCCCGAATGTCGTGGAAGGCATCGTAGAGCGTTGGCCGGATCAGATCGTTCATGGCGGCGTCTACGACAAGGAAATTCTTGGCGTCGCCCTCTTTCACGAAGATCACTTCGGAGACGAGGATGCCGGCATTGCCGACGATCAGCCGGCCGGGCTCGAACATCACCTTGAGCCCAAGCTTGGTGACATGCTTCCTGACGATGTGGGCATAGGCATCGGGCAGGGGTGGCGGGTTGTTGTCGACGCGGTAGGGGATGCCGAGGCCGCCGCCGAGATCGACATGCTCGATGGCATGGCCATCGGCGCGCAATGCGCCGACCAGATCGACAAGCAGGGCGAAGGCGTCGTCAAAGGGCTGCAGCTCGGTGATCTGGCTGCCGATATGGGTGTCGATGCCGGTGACCTTCAGACCCGGAACCTTTGCGGCCCGGGCATAGACCTGGCGCGCCCGCTGCCACGGGATGCCGAACTTGTTCTCGGCCTTGCCGGTGGAGATCTTCTTGTGGGTCTTGGCGTCGACATCGGGATTGATGCGCAGCGAGATCGGCGCCACCTTGCCAAGTGCCGCGGCACGCGCCGACAGCAGCTCCAGTTCAGGTTCGGATTCGACATTGAAGCAAAGGATGCCGGCGGCGAGGGCGAAGTCCATTTCGCGCGCGGTCTTGCCGACACCGGAAAACAGGATCTTGCTTGCCGGGATGCCGGCGGCCAGCGCCCGGCGCAATTCGCCTTCCGACACCACGTCGGCACCGGCACCGAGCCTGGCCAGCGTCCGCAGCACTGCCTGGTTGGAATTGGCCTTCATGGCGTAGCAGACCAGCGCGTCGAGCCCGGCGAAGGCCTGGGCAAACACCCGGTAGTGCCTGGTCAGGGTGGCCGTCGAATAGCAGTAGAACGGCGTGCCGACCTGTGCGGCGATATCAGGGATCGCGACGTCCTCGGCATGCAGCACGCCGTCGCGGTAGTCGAAATGGTTCACGAGAGTGGTTCCGGAAAGTTGGAGCACGATGGGACCGGGTTTGGAAAGACTCCCCGCGGTCTCATCGGCGCTAGATCAGTGGGTCGAGGAAGAACTTCTTGTCCTGAACCGGTTTTTCCGGCTCCGGCGGCACAGGCTGGTGCGCCTTCGAGGCATCCTTGCGCGCCTGGACGGCTGCCTCATAGGGCGTGTCGAGACCGCCCCTCCTGCCGCAAGCCGAGACGGCCGCAATCGCCACCAGCAGCGTCAGCGTCACCAAAATCCTGCTTCCGGTCATCGATCCATCCGTCCGAAACTTTTTCCAGCCGCCGCTTTTAGCCGAGTTCTCAGCGTATTGCACCCCGGGTTCACGCCTTTGCGATGCGCTTTTTCCAGCCGCGAATCTGCTTCCTGACTTCCGACGGCGCGGTGCCGCCGAAACTGGTGCGGCTCTTGACCGAGTTCTGCACCGCCAGCACCGAAAATATATCCCCTGTGATGCCGGGATTGATCGACTGCAGGTCTTCCAGCGAAAGCCTCTCCAGCCCCACCTTCTTCTCTTCGGCCAGCGCCACCGCCCGGCCAGTGACGTGATGTGCCTCACGGAACGGCAGTCCGAGCGTGCGCACCAGCCAGTCGGCAAGGTCGGTGGCGGTCGCGTGGCCGGAGCCGGCGGCCTTTTTCATCGCCGCAGCGTTGATCGTCATGTCCGAGACCATGCCGGTCATCGCCGCCAGCATCAGGTCAAGCGTCTCGGCGGCATCGAACACCGATTCCTTGTCTTCCTGCATGTCCTTGCCATAGGTCAGCGGCATGCCCTTCATCACCGTCAGCAGGCCGACCAGATGGCCGGTGACGCGGCCGGTCTTGCCGCGCACCAGTTCGGCGGCATCGGGGTTCTTCTTCTGCGGCATGATCGACGAGCCGGTGGAAAAGCTGTCCGACAGTCTGACGAAGCCGAATTGCGGCGTCGACCAGATGATGATCTCCTCGGCGAGCCGCGACAAATGCGTGGCGCAGATCGCGGCAAGAGCGAGGAACTCCAGCGCGAAATCGCGGTCCGAAACGCTGTCCAGCGAATTGCGCATTGGCTCGCGGAAGCCGAGCGCCTTGGCCGTCTGGTGGCGGTCGATCGGGAAGCTGGTGCCGGCGAGTGCCGCGGCACCGAGCGGGCTTTCGTCCATCCGTTCGATCGCGTCGCGGACGCGCGAGAGGTCGCGCGAAAACATCTCGACATAGGCCATGCAGTGATGGCCGAAGGTCACCGGTTGCGCCGCCTGCATATGGGTAAAGCCGGGCATCACCGTCGCCGCATGCTCCTCGGCCCGCGCCAGCAGCGCCGCGATCAGCCCTTTCAACGCCTCGGCGACGCGAAAACACTCGTCCTTGACCCACAGCCTCAGGTCGACCGCGACCTGGTCGTTGCGCGAGCGGGCGGTGTGCAGCCGGCCCGCTGCAGGTCCGATCAGGTCGGCGAGGCGAGCCTCGATATTCATATGGATGTCTTCCAGCCGGGTCGAGAACTCGAACGTGCCGGCTTCGATCTCTTTCAGAATCGTGTTCAGCCCGTGAGCGATCTTTTCTTGATCGGCCGCCGAAATAATGCCCGTTTGCGCCAGCATCTCGCTATGGGCGATCGAGCCTCGGATGTCCTGCGCATAGAGTTTGCGGTCGAACGAGATCGACGCGTTGATCGCTTCCATGATCGCGGCCGGACCCGAGGCAAAACGTCCACCCCACATCTGGTTGCTGGTCTTCTTGTCGCTCATCGCTATAACCCGTGCTTCGGAGCAGTTTTGAGAAAATGGCAGACGGTAATAGATTCTTCCCGGCCCCGCGCCTGATCCTCACCGCTTTGGTGGCGGGCGTGCTGGCCGGCGCGGTCGCGGTATATGTCAGCGAGAGCCGGTCTGGCAACAACGCACCGGCACAAGTGGCCATCGGCGACAGCAAGGACGATGTCGCCTGTGCCGCCAAGAGCGACCGCGCCAAGAAGATCGCGGCCTCGGCGACTGGCGAGGTTGCCGCGCTGTTGCCGGCCGATCCGCCGCAATCGTTGAAGGCGCTCGCCTTCAACGGTCCGGACGGCAAGCCGATGACGCTCGCCGATCATGCCGGCAAGACGGTGCTGCTCAATCTGTGGGCGACGTGGTGCGCGCCGTGCCGTGCCGAAATGCCGGCGCTCGATGCGCTGCAGAAGGAAAAGGGCAGCGATGCCTTTCAGGTGATCGCCGTCAATGTCGATGCCGGCGACGATGTGAAGCCGAAGAAGTTCCTCAGCGAGACCGGCGTCGAGACGCTCGGCTACTACCGAGATTCGACGATGACGCTGTTCAACGACCTCAAGACGCGCGGCCTGGCGCTTGGTCTTCCCGTCACCATGCTGATCGACGGCGAGGGCTGCCTGATCGCCCATATGAATGGCCCGGCCGAATGGTCGGGGCCGGACGCCAAGCGGCTGGTCGAGACGGCGCTCAAGCCCGAAAGCCTCTAAAGCGCGGCGCGTCTAAACGGGTGGTGCGCTTCAAACACTGAACCGCCTTAGGCCCTGTTCAGACCGAGTGCAGGCGCGGGTGCGAAGGCCAGGACGCTTCTGTCGCGCTCGCCGGCGGCGTCATTGCCGACCCTGGGTGCGACGACACCGGTCAGGTCGCCGAATTCCTCGATGAGGCCGGGCCTGCCGATATAGTAGCCCTGGCCGATCTCGCAGGCTTCGGCATCGAGGAATTTCAGTTCGCCGAGCGTCTCGACACCCTCCGCCAGAACCGGCAGGCCGAGGCCGCGACCAAGCCCCAGAACGGCGCGCACGATTGCCGCGACCTGACCGTTCTTGTCGACGGATTTGATGAAGGAGCCATCGATCTTGATCTTGTCGAAGGGAAAGGCACGAAGGTTGGAAAGCGAGGAATAGCCGGTTCCGAAATCGTCCATGGCCACGCGCACGCCCAGCGCCTTGACCTGCCGCAAGGTCGCCAGCGCGCGCGGCATATCCTTCACCAGCGCGGTCTCGGTGATCTCCAGCTCCAGCCTGCCCGGCGCAAGACCGGAATTCAGCAGTGTCTCGTGGACCTTGCGGCTGAAATTCGGATTGTGAAGCTGCACCGCCGAGACGTTGACGGCCACCGTCAGTGGATTTTCCCAGCGGGCGGCTTCCTCGCAGGCCGCCGTCAGCACCCATTCGCCAATCTGGCCGATGGCTCCGCTGTCTTCGGCCACCGGAATGAATATCGTCGGGGGCACGTCGCCGCGCGTTGGATGCCGCCAGCGGATCAGGGCTTCGAAGCCGACCATCTTTCCGCTGCTGATCTCCTTCTGCGGCTGGTAGACGAGATAAAACTCCTTGCGCGCGACGGCCTGGCGCAGTTCGTGCTCCATCACGCGTTTGTCGCGGGCCTCGGCCCCCATCGAGGCCTCGAAATACCGGTATGTGTCCTTGCCTTCGGTCTTGGCCCGATAGAGTGCGGTATCGGCGTGGGTTATCAGGCTGGCCTGGTTTTCGGCATCCGATGGATAAAGCGCGATGCCGATACTGGCTGACACGAGGCCGCCGCCGACTGACAGCCTGTTTTCCTCGCGCATCGCGTTCAGCACGGCGTTGGCGATGCGGCCGGCCTCCAACGGGTCGGTCAGGTTTGGGGCGATGATGGCGAATTCGTCGCCGCCCAGCCGCGCAACCATCTGTCCTTGACGAAGAATGCCGGTGACGCAATGCGCAACCTTCTGCAGCATGGCGTCGCCGGCGCCGTGCCCGTACAAATCGTTGACCTCCTTGAACCGGTCGAGATCGAGCAGCAGAAGCGCCAGGTGGCCGCTTTTCCTGACCCGGCCCATCGTAACGATTTCCATTTCGAGCCGGCTGGAAAAGCTGCGGCGATTGGCAAGTCCGGTCAATGGATCGAAATGGGCAAGGCGCAGGATCTCCTGTTCCGCCTTCTTGCGCTCGCGAATGTCGCGGACTGCAATCACGTTGTGAGGTTTGCCACAGTAGTCAATGGTCCTGGCGATCAGCTCGACGGGAATGCCCGTGCCGTCGTGGCCGCGCAATTCGGCCTCATGCGGCTGCTCGCCGAAGCCGGACATATCGGACCCGAAGAGGTCGTCAAGCTGCATCTCGTTCAGCGTCACGGTTGCCATGCCCGTCAGCTTCGCCATGCTGTCATTGGCGCTGATGATGCGGTTGCCGTCGCAGACGATCAGCCCCTCCACGGCGGCGTTGGCCAGACCGTGCATGCGGTCGGCCTCGAGCTTCTGGCGGCGGAAGCGCAGATCGATCCAAAGTGCCGTGCCCGAGAGAATGAGGATCACCAGGCTGGCGGCCGCTACGGCAAAGGCCTGCGAAGTGGGCTCGATCGTGTATGGCGATATCTCGATCGAGGAATCCGGGACGATCGACACCGCGCCCATCGCGATGAAATGCAAGGTGCAGATCGCCAGCGTCAACAGCACCGCGCCGCCCAGTGTCGCAGACAGCGATGGGCGACGCAGGACAACAACGAGTGCCAGGGCGGCAAGCGTTACCCCCGCCAGCAAGGAGACCGCCACCAGCAGAGGGTTCCATTCAATCCGGCCCTGCACCTCGAATGCCGCCATGCCGATGTAGTGCATGGTGGCGATGCCACCGCCAAGAATGGCGCCGCCGACGAGATAATGGTCGAGCCCGTTGCGCAATGTGGCGACCCACATGCCGCCGGCGGTCAGGACGACGGCGGCGGCAAGCGAGAGCGCGGAGAGTTCCGGGTTGTATGCGTTGGGTATTCCCGGCGTGAACGCAAGCATGGCGATGAAATGCGTTGCCCAGATACCAAAGCCGGTCGACGCCGCCGCAATCATCAACCAGGCAAGCCGGTTTCGATTTGTCGATCTGCCGACGTGGTGAAGCAGGTTGACGGCAGAAAAGGACGATATCCCGCAGATCAACGCGGCGAGCGCGACCAGTCTCAGATCGTGTTCGTTGACGATACAATTGTAGACCGTCAGCATCTTCTCTAACCTGATCTATCGGAAATGAAGAAGGCAATATGATAATATGATGGTGATTGATTAGCGCTTGGCCGTTGAAGGATCGATTAAGTACCCTGCAACCCTGGCGTGCTTTCCAGGGTAGGGCGGCTCGTCACGCTATGCCAGGCGGCTGGTCGAGGCGGCAATGGGCCCATCAGGCTGAGCGCAAAGCGGTCGGCGGTCGTCGACAGCTCTACCATGCTCATTTGATCGCTGAGCCGGCTTGGTATTTTCTGTCCGTGGTCTTTCCGGCCCGAGGGAACGCTAGTTTAGCCGGGTATGAAGTTCACAAAACAGCAATAAAACCGTTGTCCGATTGTCATGGCCGACACATATTGCCTTTGCGGGAGTGCCCCTTTCGCCAATGACAAACGGGAGATGAAACATGAAGTTGTTCGGCTTCGCGGCCGGTGTTGCCGCCACCTTGACCATGCTTTCCACCACCTCCGCTTTCGCCGTCACCCAGATCAGTTGGTGGCATGCCATGACCGGTGCCAATGCCGAGGTGGTCGACAAGATCGCCAAGGATTTCAATGCCAGCCAGAGCGACTATGAAATCCTTCCTGTATTCAAGGGTACTTATCCCGAGACGCTAAATGCCGGCATTGCTGCCTTTCGTGCGGGTCAAGCGCCCGACATCATCCAGGTGTTCGATGTGGGTACCGGCGTCATGATGGCCGCCGAAGGCGCGATCAAGCCGGTGGCCGAAGTGCTGACCAGCGCCGGCATGACCTTCGACAAGAGCCAGTATTTGCCCGGCATCGTCGGCTATTATTCGAAGCCGGACGGCACCATGCTGTCCTTCCCGTATAACTCCTCGTCGCCGATCCTCTACTACAATAAGGACATCTTCCAGAAGGCGGGGCTTGATGTGAACAACCCGCCGAAGACGTGGAACGAGGTGTGGGAAGACGCCAAGAAGATCAAGGCGAGCGGCGCAGCCTCCTGCGGCTATACCTCGACCTGGTTGACCTGGATCCACCTTGAGGCCTTCGCTGCTTGGAACGACGTTTCCTATGGCACCAACCAGAACGGACTTGCCGGCACCGACGTCGATCTCAAGATCAATGCGCCGATCTTCGTCAACCATTTCCAAGCGATCGCCGACCTGGCCAAGGACGGCACTTTCAAATATGGCGGCCGCACCTCCGAAGCCAAGCAGATCTTTCTTGCCGGCGAATGCGGCATCTTCACCGAATCGTCGGGTGGCCTTGGTGACATTGCCAAGTCAGGCATGAACTATGGCATCGGCCAGCTTCCCTATGATAGCGACGCCAAGGGCGCACCCCAGAACACCACGCCGGGCGGCGCCAGCCTGTGGGTGTTCGGCAACAAATCGGACGAGGAATACAAGGGCGTTGCAACATTCTTCGCCTACCTGTCCAAGACCGAAGTGCAGGAATATCTGCATCAGAAGTCGGGTTATCTGCCGGTGACGCTCGCTGCCTATGAGGCCACCAAGAAGTCCGGCTTCTATGACAAGAACCCGGGTCGTGAGACGCCGATCCTGCAGATGCTGGGCAAGGCGCCGACTGAGAATTCGAAGGGCGTGCGCCTTGTCAACCTGCCGCAGGTGCGCGACATCGAGAACGAGGAGTTCGAGAAGATGCTGGCCGGTCAGCAGACTGCCCAGCAGGCGCTCGACAACGCGGTGGCACGCGGCAACAAGGCGATCCAGGAAGCGATCGGGAACTGAAGCGATTTGTCTCAGTTAAATCTCGTCCACGCAGACTCGCGTGGACGATTTCCTGAATAGCGAGGGAAATCACCCTGTCTCCACGCGTCGCCTTTCCCAACAAGACCCTGCCTTACCTGCTGGTGGCGCCGCAACTCGCCATTACGCTGATCTTTTTCTACTGGCCGACCGGTCAGGCGCTCTACCAATCGATGCTCAGAGAAGACCCGTTCGGACTGAAGAGCAAGTTCGTCGGGCTTGCCAATTTCCGAAAGGTGCTGGCCGACCCGGCCTACCTCAATTCGATCAAGGTCACGGTGGTGTTTTCGCTGGCGACCGCGATCGTCGCCATGGGGGTGGCACTGCTGGTTGCCGTCATGGCCGAGAAGGTGGTGCGGGGCAAAGGACTCTATCGCACGCTGATGATCTGGCCGTATGCGGTGGCGCCGGCGATTGCCGGCATGTTGTGGCTGTTCCTGTTCAACCCATCGATCGGTTCGCTGGCCTACGCCTTGAGAGGCCTTGGTATCGACTGGGACCCGTTGCTCAACGGCAACCACGCCATGATCCTGCTGGTGTCTGCAGCTGCCTGGAAGCAGATCAGCTACAATTTCCTGTTCTTCGTCGCCGGACTGCAAGCGGTGCCGAAGACGCTGATCGAGGCGGCGGCCATGGACGGTGCCGGGGAGACCAAGCGCTTCTGGACCATCGTCTTCCCGCTGCTTGCGCCGACGACCTTTTTCCTGCTGGTCGTAAACACCGTCTATGCCCTGTTCGACACCTTCGGCATCGTCCATGCAGTCACCGGCGGCGGGCCGGGAAAGACGACCGAGACGCTGGTCTACAAGGTCTACAATGACGGTTTCGTCAATCTGATCCTGGGCGATTCGGCGGCGCAGTCGGTCATCCTGATGGTCATCGTCATCTCGCTCACGGCCATCCAGTTCCGCTATGTGGAACGCAAAGTCCACTATGGCTGAGGGCGAGCAATGATCGGCCAGTCCCCGCTCCGCACCGTCATCGCCCACGCGGTGCTCATCCTCGGCATACTGATCGTCGCTTTCCCGATCTACTACACCTTCGTCGCCTCCACGCAGACGCTGCAAACCATCCTCAAGCCGCCATTGCCGCTCTTGCCCGGCGACCAGTTCTGGAACAATTACAGCGAGGCACTGTTCGGCGGTGTCGGCCGCATCGGCGGCGTCAGCGTCGGTCGATTGCTGCTCAACACCACGATCATGGCGCTCGGCATCGCGGTGGGGAAGATTTTCATCTCGATCCTGTCGGCCTATGCGATTGTGTTCTTCCGTTTTCCGCTGCGGATGGTCTTCTTCTGGCTGATCTTCATCACCCTGATGCTTCCCGTTGAGGTGCGCATCCTGCCGACCTACAAGGTGATGGTCGATCTCGGTATGATCGACACCTATGCCGGCCTGATCATCCCGCTGATCGCCTCGGCCACCGCAACGCTGTTGTTCCGTCAGTTCTTCATGACCATTCCGGGCGAACTGGTCGAGGCGGCGCGTGTCGACGGCGCCGGGCCATGGCGGTTCTTCTTCGATATCCTGTTGCCGCTGTCGCGCACCAACATCGCGGCGCTGTTCGTCATCCTCTTCATCTATGGCTGGACGCAATATCTGTGGCCGCTGCTCGTCACCAACAGCAACGACATGAACACCATCGTCATCGCGCTGAGGAAGATGGTGTCCTTCGCCGATGCCGACACCCAGTGGCATCTGGTCATGGTCACCGCGATGCTGGCCATCGTGCCACCGATCCTGGTCGTGGTGCTGATGCAGCGCTGGTTCGTGCGCGGACTGGTCGATTCCGAAAAGTGAGAAGCCAATGGCGACCGTTGATCTGAAGGATGTGAAGAAGGTCTATCCCGGCGGCGTCGAGGCCGTGAAGGGCGTCTCCATCGGCATTCCCGACAAGGAGCTCTGCGTGCTGGTTGGGCCATCCGGCTGCGGCAAGTCCACGCTTTTGAGGATAATCGCCGGGTTGGAGACCATTTCTTCCGGCACTGTCGCTATCGACGGCAAGATCGTCAACACGATCGGCCCGACCGAGCGCGACATCGCTATGGTGTTCCAGAACTATGCGCTCTATCCGCATATGAAGGTCTACGACAACATGGCCTACGGGCTGCGCAATCGCGGTACGCCCAAGGACGAGATCGACAGCAGGGTTCGCTCGACTGCCAGGGTGCTGGAGCTTTCCGCGCTGCTTGACCGGCGCCCGCGCGAGCTTTCCGGCGGTCAGCGCCAGCGTGTCGCCATGGGCCGCGCCATCGTGCGCAATCCGAAAGTCTTCCTGTTCGACGAGCCGCTCTCCAACCTCGATGCCAAATTGCGCGGCCAGATGCGGGTCGAAATCAAGAATTTGCAGCGCTCGCTCGGTGTCACCTCGGTCTATGTCACCCACGACCAACTGGAGGCGATGACCTTGGCCGATATCCTCGTCGTCATGAATGGCGGATTGGTCGAGCAGACGGGCGCGCCACTCGACATTTACGAGAAGCCGGCCTCGACCTTCGTCGCCTCCTTCATTGGCGCGCCGCCGATGAATCTTCTGCCCCTTTCGCAAGGGCCGGCTGGCCCGGCACTGACTGATGGCAAGACGATTGACTTTGCGCCTGCGAACGCCGTCACGCTCGGCTTCCGCCCCGAGGATGCCGACGTCACCTTCGGTGCCGAGGCAACGTCCGGCGCGCTCATCCTGCCGGCCATGGTCGAGGCGGTGGAACCGGTGGGAGCCGAAAGCTTCCTTCACTGTGCGGCAGGCGGCAACCGCATCGTCGTGCGTGTTGCCGGCCGTGCAACAGCCAAGCCCGGCGACCAGTTGCGCGTCGTGGCCAAGGCTGAGAAACTTCACTGGTTCGACGGGACAGGAAGACGCTTGTAGCCCGGACGACAATCGGCGGCCAAAATACGAGCACCCCCCTTCGCAACGGCCGCAGCGAGAGAGGGAGGCGCCTGACAGGTGGCCCGGCAAACAGGCCCACGAGTCATTTGCAGACCCTCGTTTTGACCGCTAAGCTTCTCTTCCTGGACCATCTTTAGCCTTTATCTATGCCAGGGACTATATGCCGCCCGAAACCAGAGTGCGTGAACATTTCGCCATCGATCTCGCGCAGCGCGCCGGCGAGATCGGCCTGAAATATTTTCGCGATCTCGACAGCCTTACCATCGAGAGCAAGGGCCATCAGGACATGGTTTCGCAGGCCGACCGTGAGGTCGAGCTGTTCATCCGCGCCGCGATGAAAGCTGCCTATCCGGACGATGGCATTGTCGGCGAGGAACATGCCTCGGTCATCGGGTCGACCGGGCATGTCTGGGTGATCGATCCGATCGACGGCACGGCGAATTTCGTGCGTGGCATTCCAGCCTGGTGCGTGGTCATCGCCTGCGCCAAAGATGGTGATACCGTCGTCGGCGTCATCCACGAGCCCTCTACCGGCGAGACCTTCCATTGCCGCAAGGGCAGTGGTGCGTTTCTCAACGGCAAGCCAATCAGGGCAAGTGTCGTCACCAGCCTGACCGAAGGGTCCGTCGGCACCGGCGTCTCCAACCGCGCCGAGATGCAAAATATCGTTATGCTCATCCGCTCCCTGATTGCCGAAGGCGGCGTGTTTTTCCGCAACGCTTCGGGTGCGCTGATGCTCGCCTATGTCGCTGCCGGCAGGTTGCTCGGCTATGTCGAAGAGCACATGAACGCGTGGGATTGCCTGGCCGGCATGCTCTTGGTGGAAGAAGCCGGCGGCACGATCGTGAAGCCGGACCCGAGAACCGTTCTGGAGAAGGGTACGCTGGTGATCTGCGCCGGCAACGGTGTGTTCGCCCAGATTCGCGACCTTTGCATCGAACCCTTCAAGCTTTGATCAGAACCGGTCCGCGCTCCGGAAAGCCGATGCCGACATTGTCGCCCGCCTGAAACGGCGCATCGACGTTGCGCGACAACACGAACACGTCGCCAAGCCCCGTGGCAACGACCAATTCGAGATGGCTGCCGGCATAGGTGACCTTTGCGAGCGTGCCTGCGATCGTCTGCGGCGTGCCGGCAGCGCCGATCTCGATGCGGCTCGGGCGGACGGCTAGCTTCGCCGGGCCGGCCCGGTGGCCACGCGCAGGCAGTTTCAAGGCAAGCGAACCGACCCGGACGGCCGCTTCGTCCCCTTGCACCGAAACCACCTCGCAATCCAGGATGTTGGCTTCGCCGATGAAGTCGGCAACGAAAGCGTTGGCAGGCGCATCGTAGAGTTCGCGCGGCGTACCGTCCTGCGCCACCACCGCCTTGTTCATGACGATGATGCGGTCTGAAACCGCCAGCGCCTCTTCCTGGTCGTGCGTGACATAGACCACGGTCAGGCCGAGCTTGGTCTGGATCTCCCTGATTTCCTCGCGCACATGCCGGCGCAGCTTTGCGTCGAGGTTGGAAAGCGGTTCGTCGAACAGCAACACTTGCGGTTCGAGCACCAGAGCGCGCGCCACTGCCACGCGCTGCTGCTGACCACCCGACAGTTCGCTGGGCAGGCGCGCCTCGAAACCGGTCAAGCCGACCAGCTCCAGCCCGGCGCGGGCGCGGGACGCGACCTCCTTCTTGTCATGGCCGGAGAAGTGCAGCCCGTAGGAGACATTTTCTATCACCGTCATATGCGGGAACAGTGCATAGGACTGGAACACCATGGACACGTCGCGGTCGGTGGCCGGCAGCCGAGTCACATCGTCGCCGCCGATCAGGATACGGCCGCTGGATGGCATCTCCAGGCCGGCGATCATACGCAGCGTGGTCGTCTTGCCACAACCGGAGGGTCCGAGAAGCGTCACCAGCTTCCCGGCCTCGATCGCAAGTGAAATGTCGTTGACCGCCGGCGTGCTGGCGCCGGGATAAGTCTTGGTGACATGCTCGAAGGTCACAGAGGCAGCGTTGCCGCGAATTTCGGCCATCACCCGGCTCCCGCTATTGTCGTCTGGCCGCCTGGCGTTGCCGGCAGGCTGACATTGGTGCGCACGCTCCAGCCGCCGTCGCCCTTCTGGATACCGCGCCGGCCGATATTGCGGCTGCCGACGACCAGTTGCATCAGGCCGATGACCACCAGCATGACGACGATCAGTACCGTCGAATAGGCGATGGCGATGCCGTATTCATTGTTCTCGACACGTCCGACGATGTAGCTGGTCGAAAGATCGTAGCGCGCACTGACCAGGAAGATGACGGCGCTGATCGCGGTCATCGCGCGCACGAAGGAATAGACGAGTGCCGCCAGCATTGCCGATCTCAGCAATGGCAGAATAACGCGTCTGAAGGTCTGCCAGGAGTTGGCGCCAAGTGTCAGCGAGGATTCATCCAGGCTGCGATCGATCTGCGACATCGAGGCGACACCAGCGCGTACGCCGACTGGCATGTTGCGGAAGATGAACGACAGCACGAGGATGATGCCGGTTCCAGTCAGTTCGATCGGCGGCACGTTGAAGGCTATGATGTAGCTGACGCCAATGACGGTTCCTGGAATCGCGAAAGACAGCATGGTAGCGAATTCGAAGGCATTCTTGCCACGGAAGTTCTGGCGGACGAGAAGATAGGCGGTCAGAAGCCCTATCCCGGCGGTCAGAGGCGCCGATATCAGTGCGATCTCCATCGTCGTCCAGAACGAACTCCACGCCGACCCCGACCAATGGATGCCGAATTCATTCCAGCCGACGGAGAACGCCTTCCTGTAGTGCTGCAGGGTCAGGCTCTGATCGACCCCCCACAACCGGACAAAACTGCCGTAGAAGATGACCGCGTAGACCAGCACGGTGAACGCCGTCCACAGCCCGGCGATCACATAGAGCGCGCGTGTCAGCCCATCCGGCAGGCGCGGATGGACGCCTGCGTCGCCCTTGCCGGTGACGGTGGTATAGGAACGCCGGCCGATCCAGAAGCGCTGTGCATAAAAGGCGCTAAGCGTGAAGCCTAGCAGCACCAGCGCCAGGATCGCCGCAAGTGCCGCATCGTTCTGCGCGCCGACAATGGCGAAGAAGATTTCCGTCGACAGGACGTCGTAGTTGCCGCTCAGCACCAGCGGGTTGCCGAAGTCTGCCATGCTTTCGATGAAGCCGAGCAGAAAGGCATTGGCGAGGCCTGGCCGCATGAGCGGCAAGGATACGGTCCAAAAGGTCTGCCAGCGGCTGGCGCGGAGTGTCTGTGAGGCCTCTTCCATCGACGGGCTGACGCCTTCGACAACGCCGATCAGGACCAGGAAGGCGATCGGGGTGAAGGCGAGAACCTGGGCGATGAGCAGGCCGGGAAGGCCATATACCCAGCGTGTTGGCTGGATGCCGAAGACACCGGCGACGCTCTGGGTCACCGTGCCCGACAGTCCGAACAACAGGATGATGGCAAGGCCGATGACGAAGGCCGGCGTGATGATCGGCAACACGGTCAGCGCACGCAGCAGCTTGCCGTGGCGGAAACCCGTGCGTGTCACAACGAGTGCGAACACCAGCCCCAGAAACATGGTTAGTAGCCCGACGAGTACGGCGAGCAGCAGCGAGTTCCAGGCCACGCCGCAGCGGCTGCCGCCGGCGAGACAAGCCAGGCTCCACAGACGCGAACTGAACAGTTTGGCCAGGAACGCGACAAGCGAATAGCCACCGTCGTCGGTCTGCATGGCGTTGGCCAGCATCATCAGGAGCGGCATGAAGATGAAGATGGAAACCACCGCGACGACAAACCCGATCGAACTGACGACGAATACGTCACCGCCGACGGCACCGCGCGCGGCAATGCCAAGGGTGAGCAGGAACAGAAAGGCGCTGCTCACCAGCAGGGCGCCGTAACCCATGCCGAACTGGCGGTCGCCAAGATCCCCGAACAGGCTGGTCAACCAGCTGAACTGCCAGCCGCGCAACCCGATGGCGAAGCCTTGGAACAAAAGCCAGCTAAAACCGGCAGCGCCGATAATGATCAGCGCCCGGCCGAAAAACGGATCGGATTTGTTGCGGCCCCACAGAAGCAGCGGCGCTGCCAGCAGGAAACCGAGCGGCGCCAGCCACATTTTCTCGCCCTTGAGGACCAGAACCAGCGCTGGTGCGAATTTGCTGTCGAACGGGTAGCCGTGGAGCAACCATGACAAGCCGAAGAACCCGTCTTCGATGCCGTACCATGGCAGCAAAGCAAAACCCACCCAACCGACCACCATCCAAAGGATGGCGGTCGGCTCAAGTAGCCCGCGGGTTTGGCGAAAGCGCATCTGCTATTGCGGCAGCGATGCGACCTCTTCGTCCCACTTTTTCAGCAGGCGCTTGCGCTCTTCGCTCGATCCATACTTTTTGAAGTCGTAGTCGATCAGTTTTATGGCAGCTAGGTCAGGCGCCTTGTCGGAGGTCTTTGCCGCCTTGTTCGACGGAACCTGGAACGACCCCGCGTCCTGCGCCGTAGACTGGACGTCGGCCTCGAGCGCCCAGTCGTAGAATTTTTTCGCGGCTTCGATGTTGCGGGCGCCTTTGATGATCGATTCCGAGCCGATCTCGTAGCCGGTTCCCTCGCAAGGGGTGACCGGAACGATCGGGAAGCCGGCAACGACCTGCGACACGGCGTCGTGGATGAAGACGATGCCGATCGTGGTCTCGCCAAGCCCGGCGGCCTTGATCGGCGCCGAACCCGACTTGGTGTACTGGTTGACGTTCTTGTGCAGGGCTTTCATGTACTCGAAACCCTTCTCCTCGCCGAACAGCTGCACGATCGTGGCAAGCATGTTGTAGGCGGTCCCTGAGGAATTCGGGTTGGCGACCTGGATCTGCCCCTTGTACTCCGGCTTGATCAGATCGGCCCAGCATTTCGGCTCGGGCAGATTGTTCTTTGCCAGCAGATCCTTGTTATAGCCGAAGCCCAGCGCGCCGGAATATATGCCGACCGTTCGGTGGCCGGATGTTTCCGCCTGCTTGATCGCCCAGGGCTGCAACTGGTCGAGCAGGGGAGACTTGTACTCCTCGGTCAGGCCCTCTTCGGCCGCCTGCAGATGCGGGTCGCCGGTGCCGCCCCACCAAATGTCACCCTTGGGATTGGCGGCCTCGGCGCGTAGCTGCGCATAGATTTCGCCAGCGCTCTTGCGGGTCATATCCACGGTAATGCCGGTCTTTTCCTCGAAGGCCCGCGCCGTCTGCTGGCACCAGACCTCGTCAACGCCGCAATACATAGTCAGGCTTTCAGCGGACGCCGATGACGACACGGCCCACATTCCGGCGGCAAGGATGCCGGCGCCAAGAATTGCCCTTCTTGTCATTTTGAATACCTCCCTAAGTTATTTGCCGACTTATGAAACCTAGATAGGCGCAAAATACAAGTTGTAAGGTCGCTCGGGAATTTTGTTCCCAAAGGCCTGGCGAATTTGATGCATTTGACTGGTTGTTGTCATGCGGTATCCCTTCCCCGCGTGGCGCTGCCCCGGGGTCTGTACCTTTGCACGGACACCGGCTGTTAAAAAAACTGCAAGCCGCCATTGACTCGACAGTCAACCAACGGGCCACGCAATAGACGGGCGAGATCATTGCACGGGACAGCCGCCGCGCCTGAACACAAGGACGCGGTCGCGTCGTTCATGACCGTTCAGGCGAACACATGCGCCTTTCCCGATACGGTCAGCCGGACGATCTCGCCGACCGCCGGCGCGTCCATGCCGGATTTGCGCAGGACCAGCGGCGTGTTGCCGATCGCGGCCGCGTCGGGCGGATCGGCGCTGTTCAGAAGCCGCACCGCGATCGTGCACATCGCGCCGGCGAATTCCGATTCCGTCACTTCGCCGAACAGCATGTCAGGGGTGCCCGACATGCCTTCGCGCGATGTTCTCTTCAGGGCAATCTGCTCGGGCCGCAACATGATGCGGGCAACATCGCGTCGCTCATTTGTGTCGACGGCGATGCGGCCAAGCGGCGAGTTTGCGAAACCATCGGATATCTTTGCCGGCAGGATGATGGCGTCGCCGAGGAACTCCGCGATCATCCTGTCCTTCGGCTTGAGATAGAGGTCGCGCGGCGTGCCCACCTGCGAGAACTTGCCGTCGCGCATCACCGCGACCTGGCTGGCGAAGGACAGCGCTTCGGCCTGGTCGTGCGTCACCAGGATGGTGGTGATGCCAGCCGCCTCCAGAAGCTCGGCCACGGCCTTGCGCATCGATGCGCGCAGGCCGGTATCCAAGGCCGAGAACGGCTCGTCCAGAAGCATCAGCCGTGGCTTCATCGCCATGGCGCGGGCCAGCGCCACGCGCTGCTGCTGGCCGCCGGAGAGCTCGTGCGGGCGGCGTTTGAGGATCGCCTTGTCGAGCCCGACAATGTAGGCGAGTTCGACGATGCGCTCGGAGCGCTTGTCCTCGCCGCGGCCCATGCCGAAACCGATATTGTCGCCGATGGTCAGATGCGGGAACAGGGCGCCGTCCTGCGCCACCACGCCGATGCCGCGACGATGTGCAGGCACCGCACTGCCGTCCATGGCCAGCACTGCGCCGTCGAGCGCGATGCGGCCCTGGTCCGGAGCCTCGAACCCGGCGATCAGCCGCAGCAAGGTCGTCTTGCCGCAACCGGACGGGCCGACGATCGCCGTGCGGCTGCCGCTGGTGACGTTCAGATCGACGCCGGCAAGTGCGGCCACTGGGCCGTAATGCTTGTGCAGGCCGCTGATTTCGAGAAAGCTCATCGTCCGGCCATCCGTTTCGACTGGACATAGAGCAGCCAGGTCAGGGGTAGCGACATCGCCACCATGATGAAGGCGTAAGGTGCCGCCGAGGCATAATCAATCTCGCCGCTGTAGGACCAGAACGCCATCGCCAGGGTGCGGGTGCCGTTCGGCGCCAGCATCTGGGTGGCGGTCAGTTCGTTCATGATGCCGAGCGCCACCAGCGCCATGCCGGCTGCGGCACCGGGCGCCGACAGGCGGATCGTCGTCGACCACAGCGCCTGCAGCGGCGGTCGCCCGAGGCTGGAGGCAGCGCGTTCGAGTTCGACCGGCGCCTGCGCGATCGATGCGCGCAGGCTGACCAGCGCGCGAGGCAGGAACATCAGCGCATAAGCCACCAGGATGGTGAAGAGGGTCTGATAGAGGGGCAAGGCGATGCGCACGGTGATGGTGACCAGCGCCAGCGCGATGACGACCCCCGGCAACGAGCCGACGATGTAGTTGCAGCCCTCCAGCAGGCGCTGCAAGGGTCCGGGCGCGCGGATCGAGATCCAGGCCATCGGCATGGCGGCGACAGTGGCGAGCAGGGCGCCGGCAATCGCCAGGAACAGCGTCTGGCCGAGCGCCAGGCCGATCTCGTCGAACCGCCAGACAGCGGTGCCGCCGGCGGCGAGCCAGCCGCCGATGGTGACGAAAGGCACGCCAAGCGCCAGCAGCGTGGTGGCGACGAACAAGAGCAGGCATGGAATGGTGGCGCGTCCGAGGCTCGCACGCTGCTGGTACCGTGCGGCGCCGGAGCCGACACGGGCATAGCGCTCCTCGCCGCGCACGAGCACTTCGAGGCCCAGAAGCACGAAACAGCAGCTCACCAGCACGCCGGCCAGCATGTTGGCCGCCGGCCCGTTGAAGGTCGACTGGAACTGATCGACGATCGCCGTAGTGAAGGTGTCGAAGCGAATGAAGACATAGAGGCCATATTCGGCCAGCAGATGCAGCCCGACCAGCAGCGAGCCGCCGCAGATGGCAAGCCGCAATTGCGGCAGCACGACGCGCCAGAACACGCGCCAGGGCCCAAGGCCGAGTGCTGCCGCGGCGTCCTCGAGGGCGGGATCGAGACGGCGCAATGCCGCCGACACCGGCAGATAGAGGAACGGGAAATAGGCGATGACGGAAACCAGCACGCCGGCCCACAGGCCGTGCAGCCTGGGCACCATGGTGATCCAGGCATAGCTGTGCACGAAAGCCGGGATGGCGAGCGGCGCCACGCACAGCCAGGCCCAGAGCCTGGCGCCAGGTAGGTCGCTGCGCTCGGTCAGCCAGGCCAACGTGACCGACAGCACAATGGCAATCGGCACGGCCAGCAAGACCAGCAAGACAGTGTTGACCAGAAGCTCGCCGACACGCGGCCGAAAGACCAGCGCCGCGACGGTTTCCCAGCCGGTCTGCACCGCGATCCAGATGATGAAGGCAAGCGGCAGCAGCGCCAGCAGCGAAACGAAGATGGCGGCGACAACCAGCCAGGGTGCCGCGCGTCGCCGAGCCCTTCGGCCTGTGCCCACAGGCAGGCCCGAGCGCGCGAGATCGACCGCAGACTGCATCAGATCAGACGCCGTGCCGTGGCCGTCCAGCGGCAGCAATTGAAGGACCGCAATTGCGGTCGGGAACACAGCGTGTCGTCATCGACGAATGCCATCTCGAAAAACAAAATCACTCCCGCGGAAAGTGAGTTCCCGCGGGAGCGTGGTCGGTTGTCCTTTTAGGACGAATGGCAACTAAAGCAAGCCGGCTGCGGTCATCAGGTCGGTGACCTTCTTGGAGTTCAGCGTCGTGGCATCGACCTTCGGCGCCTGCAGATCGGCGAGCGGCACGAGCTTCGGATTTGACTCGGCACCCTTGCCGACCGCGTATTCGAAGGAATCGCCGGCCTTCAAGACCTCCTGGCCGCCCTTGCCGGTCACCCACTTCAGGAACGCCTGGGCTTCCTTAGGATGCTTGCTGGAGGCCAGCACGCCACCGCCGGAGATCGAAACGAACGCGCCCGGATCCTGGTTCTTGAAGTAGTGCAGTTCGACATTCCCGCTGTTTTCGCCGGTCTTGGCCTGATCGCCGAAATAGTAATAGTGGTAGATCACGCCGCCTTCGATCTCGCCGGCATTGACCGCCTTCATCACCGTGCTGTTGCCCTTGTAGGCGGTGAAATTCGTCTTCATCGCCTTCAGCCAGTCCGCCGTGGCGGCCTCACCCTTGAGCTGCAGCAGCGCGCTGACGATGGCCTGGAAATCGGCGCCGGACGGCGAGGCGGCCCAACGGCCCTTCCAGCTCGGATCGGCGAGATCGAGCATCGACTTGGGCAGCTGGTCGGCCGTCAACTTGGTCTTGTTGTAGGCAAAGACGGTGCTGCGTGCGGCGACGCCGACCCATTTGCCGCTGGCTGGCTGATAGTCGTTGGGAACTTGCCCCAGCGTGTCGGCGTCGACCGGAGCGAACAGGCCGGCGCTTTCGACCAGCACCATGGCCGGCGAGTTTTCGGTCAGGAACACGTCGGCCGGCGAGGCAGCGCCTTCGGCGACGATCTGGTTGGAGAAGTCGCTGTCGCCGCCATTGCGGACAGTGACCTTGATGCCGGTTTCCTTGGTGAAGCCTTCGGCCCACGCCTTGGTCAGGTTTTCATGCTGAGCGTTGTAGACAATGATGCCATCATCTTCCGCCATCGCCGGGCCGGCGATCAGGCTGATTGCCAGCGCGGTGGCGCCGACGAGGGTGGAAAGAGCGTATTTCATGGCATTGTCCTCGATCTCGGGGGTCTTGCGTCTGTCACGGCTGCACCTATCGATACCTGACAGGGATAGTCAACATTGTCTTGCCGATTTTGATCAACCGCCGGGACGCAAACTTTCGTGATTTGCCGGTAATTTGGCTTGGACATTATTTCGCCGGCCACGTAACAAATCAGCGCCGAGACGCGAAAATCGGGGGAGTAACTCTTGTGACCGGCAAGGATGAGGCCGAGCTTTCCCGGCTGATGCGGGCCGCGATCGCGGGAGATGAAAGAGCCTACGCCGACTTTCTGCACCGGATTGCCGCGCTGGTTCGCGGTTTTGTCAGGCGCAAGATCGTGCAGGGCGGGGTCGATCCCGAGGATGTCGTGCAGGAAACCTTGCTGGCCGTTCATGTGAAACGACATACCTGGCGCCAGGATGCGCCGGTGCTGCCGTGGGTCTATGCGATCGCCCGCTTCAAGCTGATCGACGCGTTCCGGCGGCGCGGACGGCGCATCGAGATCGATGTCGACGACATCGCGGAGACATTCGCCGAGCCGGAAACGGAGACCATCAGCGAACGCGACATCAACCGGGCATTGGACGGCCTGTCGCCGGCACAGCGTTCCGTGGTCTCGGCCGTGTCGGTGGAAGGGCGGTCGATCGGCGAGACGGCGGCAAAGTTCGGCATCAGCGAGACGGCGGTGCGTGTGTCGCTGCATCGGGGGCTCGCCGCCATAGCCAAGCGATTCGGGCAGGGGCGCTTCGGGCGGGAATGACATGAGGACGGACGATCTCATCAAGGCGCTGGACGCCGATGCCCGCAGCAAGGCGATGCCGCTGCAATCGGTCTGGTGGATGGCCGCCGGTGCGGCTGTTGTCATCGCGGCCATCGTTTTCCTGCTGACGATCGGCCCGCGCCCGGACTTCATGGCCGCCGCGCACACGATGCGCTTCCTCTCCAAATTCGTCTTCACAATCGTGCTTGCGGTCAGCGCCTTTGCCCTGATCCGCGCCTTGTCGACACCCGGTGCCCCGACAGGCCAGGCAATGGCTGGGATGATCGCCGCGCCGCTGTTGGTAGCCGTCGCCGTGGTTCTTGAGCTGTTAGCCGTGCCCGAGGCCGACTGGGGCACACGGATGGTCGGCTCCAACATGATGATCTGCATGGGCTTCATTCCGCTGATCGGCATCGGGCCGCTTGCCATCTTCCTGTGGATGCTGCGCTATGGCGCACCGACACGGCCGGTGCTTGCCGGCGCGATCGCGGGCCTGCTAGCCGGCGGGCTGGCGGCGACCTTTTATGCCGCGCACTGCATCGACGATTCGCCGCTTTTCGTCGCCACCTGGTACACGATAGCAATCGCGGTTCTCGCGATGCTTGGCGCGCTCGGTGGGCGGTTTTTCGTGCGCTGGTAGCGCCCGCCGCACTCGCCGCCCCATGCACACCGATCCTTAATCATGCCGGCAATTGTTTGTCGGTTAGCGATGGCTCGGGCATGCCGGACGCAACCATTCCTTAAAATCGATCCGCCAAGGTTGTCGCGACAACATGCGTTTGCGCACGGGGGTGGCACGTATCGTGATGTGGCAAGGCTTGACCGGCCGAAAATCTCTTGGGTACGCAGGGTTGGCGGTGCTCGTGGCCGGCCTCTGCGTCGTGACGGCCTCGATCCTGCTGTCGCACCTGGATCTCGGCACCGAGGCGCTGAAACTCTGCCTGCAGGTCGCGGTGGGGGTGGCGGTGGGTGCATTGTTCCTCGCCGTCCTGTTCAACCGCCGGGTCAGCGAGGATCGCCGGCAGATCGCGGAGAGCGAACAACGCTTCCGCCGCGCCATGGAGGATTCGGCGATCGGTATCGTCGTTGTCGGCCTCGACGGGCGCATTCTCGAGACCAATCCGGCCTTCGCCGCCATGCTTGGCTACAGCCGGGAAGAGGTCGAGGCGCTGACCTTCTTCCAGATCACGCATCCCGACGATGTCCAGATCGGCCTGGAAACGATGGGCGCTCTGAAAGCGGGCACGGTCAATTCCTTCCACTTCGAGAAGCGCTACCTCAGGAAGGACGGCACCCCGATCTGGGCCCATCTCGCCGGTTCCGTGATTCGTGACGAAAACAGCGGCCATCCGCTCTATCTCGTCTCGCAGATCGAGAACATCGACGCGCGCAAGCAGGCCGAGGTGCGCATTGCCGAAGCGGAAACGCGCTGGAATTTCGCGCTGGCCGGCGCCGGTCAAGGCGTCTGGGACCTCGACATGCGCAAGGGTGGCACGACCTATTCCTCGACCTGGGTCAAGATGCTGGGCTATGCGGACGGCGAACTCGACGGCGACCCCGACCACTGGCTGACGATGATCCATCCCGACGATCGCGAGACCGTCGCCGAGGCGGACCGCGCCCATCTCGACTGCAATACGCCCTACTTCGAAGCCGAATTCAGGATGCGCCACAAGGATGGCCACTGGATGTGGTTCCTCGACCGCGGCAAGGCCATCGAGCGTGACGAGGAGGGGCGGCTGGTCAGGGCCATCGGCAGCCTGACCGACATCACCCGGCGCAAGGAGACCGAAGCACGCCTCACAGTGTCGGCGGCAATGCTGGCCGATGAGAAGGAGCGGCTGAGGGTGACGCTGCAGTCGATCGGCGATGCGGTCATCTGCACCGATGCCGCAAACCGCATCACCTTCATGAACCCGGTCGCCGAAAAGCTGACCGGGGTGGCCGGCGGCGACGCTCTCGGCAAGATGCTTGGCCATGTCTACTGGGCGGTCGACGAGGAGACGGGACACCGGATCGGCGTGACCCGGCCCACGGTCGGCGGCCAGGCGCCCGCCGACCAGAACAGCCGCGCGGTTCTCATCCGGCGCGACGATACGCGCTGCAGCATCCGTCAGGTGGTGTCGCCGATCATCAACGATCGGAACGAATTCTGCGGGCTGGTCATCGTTTTCCAGGACTTTACGGATGCGCGCGCGCTGCAGCGCCAGCTCGCCCATGCCGCCGCGCATGATGCGCTGACCGGCCTTGCCAATCGCTCGAGCTTCATCCGCGCTATGGAGGCACTGCTCGACCAGGCGCGCAAGGACGGCACCTCGGGCAAGGGCAGCGGACATCAGTTCATGTTCATCGACCTCGACCATTTCAAACTGGTCAACGACACCGGCGGCCACGCAGCAGGGGATGCCTTGCTCAAGCGGGTTGCCGAGGCGGTGCGCGGCGTCCTTGGTCCTGAAGACATGGTCGCGCGTCTGGGCGGCGATGAATTCGCGGTGATTCTGAAATCGGGTTCGGCAGCCGGCGCCAAGATCGCGGCGCGCTCCATCATCGATGCGATCGGCGGCCTGGACTTCGCCTGGGATGGGCGTCCTCACGTGATCGGCGCCAGCATCGGGCTGGCTGCGGTCGGCGCCAATTGCGGCGAAGTCGACGAGATCATCGCGAGGGCCGACGCCGCCTGCTATGCGGCCAAGGCGGCCGGCCGCGGATGCGTTTGTGTGGCACCGGACGACAACCGTTCAAGCGGCGGGACCGAGACGCCGCTTGCGGCGGCATCCTGATCCGGTCGATCAGCCCCAAACCTGACTAGCGTGTCGGAACGGGGTGCTCGCCGCGATAGTCGTAGAAACCGCGTCCGGTCTTGCGGCCGAGCCAGCCAGCCTCGACATATTTGACCAGCAGCGGGCAG
Source organism: Mesorhizobium bavaricum (assembly GCF_056781655.1). Lineage (NCBI taxonomy): Bacteria > Pseudomonadati > Pseudomonadota > Alphaproteobacteria > Hyphomicrobiales > Phyllobacteriaceae > Mesorhizobium > Mesorhizobium bavaricum. The sequence continues at coordinate 1,919,282 of NZ_CM165566.1, forward strand.
GGGCGATATTTCGAGTCCGACAGGCCCTCATGCAGGACCTGCATGATCGACAGGCAGGTGTCGAGGCCGATGAAGTCGGCCAGCTGCAGCGGCCCCATCGGATGGTTGGCGCCGAGCCGCATGGCGGTGTCGATGGCATCGACCGAGCCGACACCCTCATAGAGCGTGTAGATCGCCTCGTTGATCATCGGCAGCAGAATGCGGTTGACGATGAAGGCCGGAAAATCCTCGGAAACCGTGATCGTCTTGTCGAGCTGCTTCACATAGGTCTTTGCCGCCTCGAAGGTCTGGTCCTCGGTGGCGATGCCGCGCACCAGCTCGACGAGCTTCATCAGCGGCACCGGGTTCATGAAATGGATGCCGATGAACCGCTCCGGCCGGTCGGTCTGCGCGGCAAGCCGCGTGATCGAGATCGACGAGGTGTTGGTCGCCAGGATCGCTTCGGGATTGAGCTGCGGACAGAGCTGGGCGTAGATCTTGCGCTTGACCGTCTCGTCCTCGGTCGCCGCCTCGATCACCAGATCGGCGCCGGCAAGATCGGCCATCGTCGGCGCGGAAGCGATGCGCGACATCGCCTCGTTGCGCACCTTCTCGTCGAGCTTGCCGGATCCCACCTGACGGGCCATGTTGCCGCTGATGGTGGCGATGCCCTTCTCGATGCGGTCGGGCGATATGTCGTAGATCAGCACCTTGTAGCCCGAAAGCGCGGAGACATGGGCGATGCCGCCGCCCATCTGGCCCGCGCCGATGATGCCGATCGTCTCGATCTTGCTCATTACACCGATCCCGTCAAAAGGCCTTTGCGGCCTGCTTTTTGTGCGGTGCAAACTAAAAGGGCGGGGCGACTTCGTCTACCCCGCCCCTCACTATTTAATACGCTTTGGCAGAAAGCGTCAAAGTGCCTTCTGCAGCTCCGGCAAAATGACGAAGAGATCGCCGACGAGACCGTAGTCGGCGACCTGGAAAATCGGTGCCTCCTCGTCCTTGTTGATGGCGACAATGACCTTCGAATCCTTCATGCCGGCAAGGTGCTGGATGGCGCCGGAGATGCCCACCGCGATGTAGAGATCGGGAGCCACGACCTTGCCAGTCTGGCCAACCTGCCAGTCGTTGGGGGCATAGCCGGCATCGACGGCGGCGCGCGAGGCGCCGACGGCGGCACCGAGCTTGTCGGCGACCGGCAGGATGACCTCCTGGAATTTTTCCGCCGAACCCAGTGCACGGCCACCCGAGATGATGATCTTGGCCGAGGTCAGTTCCGGACGATCGGTGTCGGAGAGCTTGTTCTCGACGAAAGTGGACAGGCCGGGATTGGCGGCCGCCTTCACGGTTTCGACCGCGGCCGAACCGCCCTCGGGCGCCGCCTGGAAGGAGGCGGTGCGCACGGTTATCACCTTCTTGGCATCGGTCGACTGCACCGTCTGGATGGCGTTGCCGGCATAGATCGGGCGCTTGAACGTATCGGGCGACACGATCTCGATGATTTCGGACACCTGCGCGACATCGAGGAGCGCTGCGACGCGCGGCGCGACATTCTTGCCCGACGAAGTCGCCGGCGCGATGATTGTGTCATAGGCGCCCGCCAGCGACACAACGAGTGCCGCCGTCGGTTCGGCGAGGCGCTCGGCAAGCTCGTCGGCCTCGGCCAGCAGCACCTTGCTCACGCCCTTGAGCTTGGCGGCGGCGTCGGCTGCACCCTTGGCGCCCTTGCCGGCAACCAGTACATGCACGTCCGAACCGATCTGCAGGGCCGCGGAAAGCGCCTTGGCGGTCTGGTCGGAAAGCGTCGCGTTGTCGTGTTCAGCAATCAGAAGAATAGCCATTTCTTGTTCCTTTCCCGATCGCTTACAAAACGCCGGCTTCGTTCTTGAGCTTGTCGACCAGTTCGGCGACGCTCTTGACCTTGACGCCTGCCTTGCGGCCGCTCGGCTCCTCGGTCTTGAGCACTTTCAGCCGCGGCTTGACGTCGGCGCCGTAGTCGGCCGGGGTCTTCTCGTCGAGCTGCTTCTTCTTGGCCTTCATGATGTTGGGCAGAGAGGCATAGCGCGGCTGATTGAGGCGAAGGTCGGCGGTCACGATCGCCGGCATCTTCAGTTCCACCGTCTGCAGGCCGCCGTCGACTTCGCGCGTCACCTTGGCCTTGTCACCGTCGATCACCACCTTGGAGGCGAAGGTGCCCTGGGCCCAGCCCAGCAATGCAGCCAGCATCTGGCCGGTCTGGTTGGAGTCGTCGTCGATTGCCTGCTTGCCGAGGATGACGAGGCCGGGCTGTTCGGCGTCGACGACGCCCTTCAGCACCTTGGCGACGCCGAGCGGCTCGGTCTGTTCGTCGGTCTTGACCAGGATGGCGCGGTCGGCGCCCATGGCAAGCGCGGTGCGCAAGGTTTCCTGCGCCTGCTGCGGGCCGATCGAAACGACGATGATCTCTTCGGCCTTGCCGGCCTCCTTCAGCCGGATCGCCTCCTCAACCGCGATCTCGTCGAACGGGTTCATCGCCATCTTGACGTTGGCGAGTTCCACCGCCGAACCATCAGCCTTCACGCGAACCTTGACGTTCGCATCCACAACCCGCTTTACGGGCACAAGGATCTTCATTGCCTGTCACCTCTTCAAGATAATTAGGCGCGCTATAACAGCCTGCGCCCTTTCTGAGTTGTCGAAAGCCGACATTCCGGATGGAAATTCTGGTCTTTGACCGCCTTGGGCTGCGACGGAGACGTTTCCGTAGTTGCGACGACCCTGCACGTCAATACGCCGCAAGCCGCTCAAATCGGTTCAGTCGGAACTGGAAGCGGTTCCTCGCCCCCAGCGCGGCGGCGCGGCGGATGGGTCGGGCGTAACCGTGTCGGCGGCAACGGGCGGCTGTTCGGGAGGAGCGGCAACGGCAGCATCGTCGTCAGCGCCGGCAAACAGCGGCACGCCGCGGCTGCGCAAGACGAGCACCAGTACGGCGCCGGCAATGATGCCGCCAATGTGGCAGGCCCAGGAAATCTGGTCTTCGCCGCCGGCGGCAAACATCACCACCTGGAACAGCACCCACAGGATGAGCGGAATGAAGGCCGGAATGCGCAGCGGGATGCGGGCAAAGGCGAGCACCCACACTTTTACCCTGGGATAGAGAATCAGATAGGCGACGACCACGCCGGCGATGGCGCCGGAGGCGCCGATCAGCGGCACCTGCGAATCCCAGGCGACGAGGCCCTGGAAGGCGGCTCCGGCGACCGCGCACAACAGGTAGAAGATGAGGTAGCGGACGTGGCCGAGGGCGTCCTCGACATTGTCACCGAACACCCACAGGAACAGCATGTTGCCGCCGAGGTGGAAGATGTCGGCATGCAGGAAGGAGTAGGTGAGGTAGCTCAGGCTTTCGGGAACGACGACAAAGCGAGGATCGAGCTCGGCGGTGTCATGGACGACGGCCGGGATGAAGCCGAGGCCGAGCACGGCGGCATTGGTGAAGTTCTCGCCGCCGAGCGTGGTGGCGCAGTAGACCAGGGCGTTGACCACGATCAGCCCGATCGTCACATATTGCAGGCGGATGTGCCGCAGCCTGTTGGTGTCGTAAAGCGGGATGAACATCGGTCCCTGGCCCCCTCGCGCTTTCGGACAGTTCAGCGGTTCTTGCCGGGAACCCATAGCACGTCGGCATTTCCGTTGTCATTGACCGCCCGGGCGGCGACAAACAGGAAATCCGAGACCCGGTTGATGTATTTCAGCCCGTCGCGGTTGACGTGTTCGCTCGGGTCCTGGGCCAGGGCCACCATCAGCCGTTCGGCCCGCCGCGCCACGGTGCGGGCGAGATGCAGGGCGGCCGCCGCCGGCGTGCCGCCGTTCAGCACGAAGGATCTGAGCGGCTGAAGGTCCTTGTTGAGCAGGTCGATATCCTTTTCGATCCGGTCGGTCTGGGTGGCGATGATGCGGAGTGGCTCATAGCCGAGCGGTTTGCCGTCATCGGGCACGGCGAGGTCGGCGCCGAGGTCGAAGAGATCGTTCTGGATGCGGGAAAGCATGGCGTCGATCGCCGGGTGGGTGGCTGCGGTGTGGACCCGGGCGATGCCGATGCAGGCATTGGCTTCGTCGACCGTGCCATAGGCGTCGACCCGCAGATCGGATTTCAGCCGCCGTTCGCCGGTGCCGAGACCCGTGGTGCCATCATCGCCGGTGCGGGTGTAGATCTTGTTGAGCTTGACCACGTCGCCTCCCCAGCCGCCGATATCCTCACTTGCGGGTGAAATACACCGCCAGCAGGATCAGCACCAGCGCCACGGCCTGCAGCAGGACACGCGCCTGCATCAGCTTGTTCGAGGTGACGCCGGAACCACCACGCATCATGTTGACGAGACCGCGAACGAGCACGATCACCACGGCGACCATGACCAGAACGGCGAGGATGTTGAAGACGGTTGCCATGGTGTGTTCCCAGTTCGGTTCGTTCAGGCGCGTTTGGCAAGGAAGCGGTAGAGCATCGATGCGGGCAGGATGCGTTTGAGCACCGCACCGATCCTGGCCGGCACTGTTACCACATAGTGCGGGCGCGGGCGCCGCGACAGAAGTGCATGGCGAAGCGCCGCATGAACCACTTCCGGGCCAGGTTTCAGCCGCGATTGGCTGCCGCCGGCCCGCAGCCTTTCCAGTTGCGCCTGATAGTCGAGGCGGTGGACCGAGTTCTCGTGATCGATGTTCTTCAGGAACCAGGGAAGCGCATTGCTGGCGATTTTCGACGTTACCGGCCCCGGCTCGATCAGCGAGACATGGATGCCGCTGCCCCTGAGTTCCTGATGCAGGCACAGCATCAGGCCTTCCAGCGCGTGTTTCGAGGCTGAATAGGCGCCGCGAAAGCGCACCGGCGCGAGACCAAGGATCGACGAGCAGTGGACGATGCGGCCATGGCCCTGGCGGCGCATCACCGGTACCAGCCGGCGGGTGAGATCATGCCAGCCAAAGAAATTCGCCTCGAACTGCGCCTTGAGCGCTGCCACCGGCAGATCCTCGACGGCGCCGGGTTGAGCGTAAGCGCCATTGTTGAACAAGGCGTCGAGCCGGCCGCCGGTGCGGTCGAGTACTTCCGTCACCAGGGCGGCGATGGAGTCTGGTTCGCTATAGTCGAGGTAGAAAGCCTCGATGCCGTCAGCCTCGAGTGCGGCGATGTCGGCGGGTTTTCGCGCCGTCGCGAACACCCGCCAGCCTTCGGCCTTCAACGCTCGCGCACAATAGGCGCCTATTCCCGAAGATGCGCCGGTGACGATGATCGAGCGCAACTCTTCCGCTGGAGAATTCATGGTTTGACGAAGGGTTGCCATTTGCCGCATTCCCTTCCCATATTCGCGGCGTCGAGACAATCGAAGGGAGCGCGGGTTCTTGCTGCGGAATATTGTCGCCCTGCGCCGCGTGCTCTACGACGCACTTGGCCATTTCAACACCGATGACGGTTGGGCGATGGCCAGCCATCTGGCGATCACGTCGCTGATGGCGCTGTTTCCTTTCCTGATCTTCGCCACGACGCTGGCGAGCTTCCTCGGCGCCCAGGCCTTTGCCGACACGGCCGTGCATCTGGTCTTCGACACCTGGCCCGAACAGATCGCCAAGCCGATCGCGCGCGAAGTGCTCAATGTGCTGACCGTCAGGCGTACCGACCTGTTGACCTACGGCGTGCTGCTTGCCGCCTACTTTGCCTCGAATGGCATCGAGGCGCTGCGCACCTCGCTCAACCGCGCCTATCGCGTCTCGGAGACGCGCGGCATCGTCTACCGCCGGGTGCAGAGCATCATCTTCGTGCTGATCGCGACGGCCGGTTTCCTGGCGATCAGCGTGCTCCTGGTGTTCGCGCCGCTGCTGGCGCGGCTGGCCGAAGCCCATATCGAAGGGATCAAGCCCTATATGGGCACGATCACGCTATGGCGTTATGTCATCGCTTCGGCGGTCATCGTCGGCGGATTGTTTGCCGTGCATTTCTGGCTGCCGGCGGGCAAGCGCCGCTTCGTCTCACTGGTGCCGGGCATCATCTTCACGCTGGCGGCATGGCTTATCGGTTCGACCATCTTCGCCACCTATCTCGATCACTTCTCGTCTTATGTGACGACCTATGCCGGCCTGGCCTCGATCATGATCGCGGTGGTCTTCCTCTACATGGTCTCGGCGATCTTCATCCTCGGCGGCGAGCTCAATGCCGCGATCAGCCGTTACCTGGAGGCACGCGCACGGGTCGGTTGAGATTGGTCGGCTGAGATTTGGTCGACCGAGCCGTTGCCAGGCCAACGCCGAATGTCGTTATCGCCATGCCGACAATCTGCAGCGCATTGAGTTGCTCGTCGAACAAGGCCCAGGCGATGACGGCCGTCACCGCGGGCACCAGGTAGAACAGCGAGGCCACTTTCGACATCTCGCCGTCACGGATCATCACCATTAGCAGGAAGATGGCGCCGAGCGACAGCACCAGCACCAGCCAGGCCATGGCGAAGATCAGCTCGCCGTTGATGACGACCATATGCGTCTCGAAGGCGAGCGCGGCGAGGATCATCAAAGCGGCGCCGCCGACATATTGCCACATGGTCGCCGCGACGAGGTCGCCGCCGGAAGCGAAACGCTTCTGCCAGATGGTGCCGGCGCTCATGCCGAGCACCGAGACCAGCGACGCGGTCAGCGTCGCCGCCGTCACGCCGCCGCCGAGCGCTCCGAGCTTCGGCCACAGCACGATGACGATGCCAATGAGACCGATGCCAAGGCCGGCCCAGTGGCGCGGCAAGATCGCCTCGCCGAGAAACTTGCCGGCAAGCACGGCGGTGATCAGCGGCTGCAGGCCGACGATCAGCGCTGAAAAGCCGGCCGGCATGCCGCGGTGGATGGCCCAGAAGACGGCGCCGAGATAGACGCCATGCATCAGGATGCCGGCGCCGGTGGCGTGCAGCGCTTCAGTGCGGGTGGCTCTTTTCGAACCCAGCACGAGCATCAGGACGGCGAGAAGGATGGCGGCCAGGACGAAACGCGCGGCAAGAAAGGTAAACGGCTCCGCCCATGGCATGGCGTAGCGCGCGCCGATGAAGCCGGTCGCCCACAGGACGACGAAGGTGGCGGGAATGAACCGCTTGATGCCGTGCATGTTCGGGAGACCGCCGCGCTTGAGAGAATTGACCGTGGCGATGCTCTAATGCGGTTCAAGCCGGCGCGCAAAACGAAACGATTGATCCATGCATCACCGGAATTCAACGCATGGCGAATTCGGCATGCGGTTTCCCTGACCCCGCCGGGGTCATAGCCCGACCATCCGCCTGACGTCGTCCGGCGATCCGCCGGAATTGCGCAAGACGGCAAGGCCGGTGTCGCCGAGGCTCTTCGACAGCTTTCGTCCGTCCGGCCCAAGGATGAGGCGATGATGGAAATAGGCCGGCTGCGGCAGTCCGAGGAGGTCCTGCAGCAGGCGCTGGACGCCGGTGGCGGAAAACAGATCCTGGCCGCGCACGATATGGCTGGCGCCTTGCAGCGCATCGTCGATGACGACGGCGAGGTGGTAGCTGGTCGGGATATCGCGGCGCGCCACGATCACGTCGCCCCAATCCTGCGGACGGGCTTCGACGGCGCGCGTCGCAAGGAACGTCTCATCGACGAATTCGGCCCATGACAGATCCTTGCCGACACGCGCCCTGGCGGCATCGATATCCAGCCGCCAGGCGAAAGGCGCATTCTCGGCGATCCTCCGCTTGCGTTCCTTCACCGCCAGCGACTTGTCGGCGGCGGGGTAAAGCGGCACGCCGTCGGGGTCGCGCGGCCAGTCGCGTCCGCGCTCTTCGCTGTCGGTGATGAAGGCCCGGATCTCGCCACGGCTCATGAAGGCGGGATAGACGAGCTCTTCCTCGATCAGCCGCTCGAGCACCGCCTGATACTCGGCAAAGTGCTCGGACTGGCGGCGCACCGGTTGTTCCCAGCCAAGTCCCAGCCATTTCAGATCGGCAAACACGCCGGCCTCGAATTGCGGCGTGCAGCGCGTCGTGTCGATATCCTCGATGCGTAGCAGCAGGCGGCCGCCGGTGGCGTCAGCCAATTTCTGATTGAGAAGCGCCGAATAGGCGTGGCCGAGATGCAGGTCGCCATTGGGGCTGGGGGCGAAGCGGAATGTCAGGAGTGTCATCTCTCAGGCGGCAATCCTGTTTTGCGACGCTGCGCCAATTGCTACCTTGTCGAGGGTCAAGGAACAAGAAAAGCATGCAACGTATCGCCACATCAGACGACATTGCCCGGGGGCTCGATGCTCTTTGCGTGATCGACCCGCGCCTGGAGAAGGTGCGCGGCATGGCCGGCGAGGTGCCGCTGCGTCTCTCCGAGCCGGGGTTTCGAAGCCTGGCCTCGATCATCGTCTCGCAGCAAGTGTCCCGCGCCAGCGCCGACGCGATCTTCGGCCGGCTGACCAAATTGGTCGATCCGCTGACGCCGCAGGCGATCCTCACCTCCGGCGAAGACATGTTTCGCGAGGCCGGCCTGTCGCGGCCGAAGCAGCGTGGGCTCATTGCCATTGCCCAGGCGGTGTCCGACGGCCTCGACCTCCATCACCTCTGTTCGCTCGATGCCCAGGAGGCGATTGCGGCGATGACGGCGGTGGCCGGGATCGGCCCGTGGACGGCGGAAGTGTATCTTTTGTTTGCCGCCGGCCACCCCGATATTTTTCCGGCCCGCGATGTCGCCTTGCAGAGCGCGGTCGGCCACGCGCTCGGCATTGAGCCGCGTCCGCCGGAGAAAATTCTGATCGCATTGGCCGAATCATGGAGCCCGTGGCGAGGTGTCGCATCGCGGCTTTTCTGGTCCTATTATCGCGAAACCCGGGGGCGCGACGCCGCGCCACCAGCCTGAATTCGCAAAAAAGCATAAAAATCATGCTTTTTTGGCGTTTCAGCGACGCGACAATCCGCTTCACATCCCTGTCATGTCGGGCTTACAGTATCCGCGCCGATCGGTTCGAGAACTAGGAGGTAAACGAGGTGACGGTTGCCGTATCTCCGGATGGGCTTCCAGCGCTGGTGCTGAATGCGGATTACCGTCCGCTCAGCTATTACCCCTTGTCGCTCTGGTCCTGGCAGGACGCCATCAAGGCGGTGTTCCTCGACCGGGTGAACATCGTCGCCGAATACGAGCACGCGGTGTCCTCGCCGACGTTCTCGATGAAGCTGCCGAGCGTCGTCAGCCTGAAGGCCTATGTGAAGCCGTCCAGGCATCCGGCCTTCACCCGCTTCAACGTCTTCCTGCGCGACCGCTTCCAGTGCCAGTATTGCGGCACGCCGGAGGATCTGACCTTCGATCACGTCATCCCCCGCCATCGCGGTGGCGCGACGACGTGGGAGAATGTCGTTGCCGCCTGTTCGCCCTGCAACCTCAGGAAGGGCGGCATGATGCCGGCGCATGCCAAGATGTGGCCGCTGCAGAAACCTTTCCAACCGACTGTGCACGACTTGCACAACAACGGCCGCCTGTTCCCGCCCAACCATCTGCATGAAAGCTGGATGGATTATCTGTACTGGGATGTCGAACTCGAACCTTGAGATCGACCGAGAATTCGGGAGGCTGGCCGTCTGGAGCAATTGTCTGCGCTTCCGATGCTCACGGACCAGATGTCCGCTCCGCTTCGGTTCTCGACAATCACTCCATCCGACTCAGCCTGCCGAATTCTTGAACGATCTCGCGTCGGCGCAAACGGTGGCTCAGTCGCGGGTGAGAGCGCCACGGAAGGCGACGGCGGCCAGGACGAGGCTGGCGATGGCGTTCCAGCCGGCCAGCGACAGGCCGAGGATGCGCAGCGCCGCCTTGTCGCAGGACGGCGGCACGAATTTGTCGAGAGCGTCGAGCACGCCCTTGCCGCCGGTGTCGACCGGCCCGGCACCCGCGGTGCAATCGGTCGGGCCGGCCCACCACTGCCATTCGACGCCGGAGTGATAGACGCCGAGATAGAGGCCATAGAGCATCAGCAGACCGCCGGCGGCCAGCAGGCCGCGCGTCAGCCATGCCGGTGCGTGCAGCGTGGATGCAATCACCGCCAGCAGCATCAGCGGCACGCCGATATAGTAGGGCGTGCGCTGCTCAAGACAGAGGTGGCAGGGGATGTAGCCGCCGAGATACTGGAAGCCGAGCGCCGAGCCGACGGTGGCCGCCATGGCGACGGCGAGAAACAGGGCCGTGCGCGTCCGCTGGCGTCCGGTGTCGGCATTCATGGTCGCTGTCATGGGTTTTCGTCCGTTGAGTTCGCCGCCGGCCCTTTGTCCTTGTCGTTGTGCCAAAACCGCTGGGCACTTTTGGACGACAGGGACTAGAACGCGTATTTGACGAGGATATAGAGCAAAATCAGGGCAGCCGCCGCAGCGCTGGCGATCAGGCCAAGGCGCTTTTCGATGAACTCGCGGATCGGCTCGCCATAGCGGCGCAACAGCCATGCCAGGAACAGAAAACGGCCGCCGCGCGCTACGATCGCCAGCACGATGAACAGCAGCAAATTGACGCCGATGACGCCTGACAGGATGGTCACCACCTTGATCGGCGGCAGATGGGCAGCGCCGGAGGTGATTAGCATGAGGATGATGAAGCCGACGCCCGCGCCTGCGCGCAGTGCCTCGAACTCGTCATACTTGCCGTAGAATTCGAGAATCGGCCTCGCCACCGCGTCATAGGCGTAGTGGCCGATGAACCAGCCGGCGATGCCGCCCAGCACCGAGGCGGCGGTGGCGATCAGCGCATAGCGGTAGGCGCGATCCGGCCGCGACAGCGCCATGGGCAGATAGAGCACGTCGGCCGGTACCAGAAACACCGAGCTTTCGACGAAAGCGATGAAGGCCAGCCACCATTCGGCGGATTTCCTTGCCGCCAGCGACAAGGTCCATTCGTACAATCCGCGAAGCATCGGCACTCCTAATGCGTGTCGCCCAAAAGTGCGCAGCGGTTTCGGGACAGTGGCATCTGCAAGACAAAGACCCAAAGCGCGCGCCATCCATTCTGTCAGACGCGCCGCGCTTTGATGCGCCGCCTGTCTAGAAAGATTTTCCGCGCTGCACAATGGCAGCGCCGTCGCGAAATCGAAAGGTGAAGTTTGGTCGCATCCGGGCCGTCGACAATTGGCCAGTTGACGAACAGGCCTCCGACCGTATAGTCCGCGCCCATCCAGGCCTCCCGGCCTGAGCCCCTATGGCGGAATTGGTAGACGCGCTCGACTCAAAATCGAGTTCCGCAAGGAGTGCTGGTTCGATTCCGGCTAGGGGCACCATCCCATTTTTCAGGCACTGAGTTTGTTCAGTTTTTCGCCTGTCTTTGCCCCAATTTCTTCAACCCCCCAAGCGGTGGATTCCCTTGAAATCAGCGTGGACCGCTGGCTGGCCTATTGCGCCCTCGGTTTCTTGGCTTGTGCGGCAATGGCGCAGAGGAAAGCCAATGCGGCAGCGTCGCATGCCGTCCGCGACGGTCCTTTGGCGAAAAGCACGGCGTCCGCAATTGGGATCGTTAGGCCGTACTTTTTGGCGAAAGAGGTAATTTCGTATGGCTGATCGTCAGATGGATGGCGGATGTCGAATTCCAAATCCATGTCTGCTTCCTCCCAGTTGCAACCCTTCCACTCCTTAGCTCGATGCAAAATTAAACTACCGACGCATCGCGCGAGTCCAGCAATTGGAAATTGTGTAAAACGATACACTTTCCACAGCACAACCATCTCGTTGGTTTCGACGATGCCGGCTTTGCCGTCGACAAGCGTGGACCGTTCGCTGGCCACGTTTCCGATTCAGGACAGCAGACGGCAGAAATGTGCGCGGGCGAGGCTTTCATCAAGGGGAATGGCCGGTGCGGTTTCGGGGGTCTGAGTACGCGAGGCAAAAACGGTGCTTGGCTCTCCGAGCCGGAAACCCTTATCCCTGATCGATGAAAAGCCCGCCACGGGAGCGACCTGCGGCGGGCCTTTGGAGCGGCTACATCCCTAAGGAATCGACCACTTGTAGTTATATTGTGAACTGAGTGATGGCGTTAGCCTATGGTGTGATCGCGGAAGCCTTGGCGAGGGCGCTCCGGCCCTTACCGCCGCCCCAGCAAGCTCTTCATCCGCAGGCGCAGCAGGCGGGCCATGTTGCGGGTTTCGCGGTAGAGGTGCAGCTGCGAGGCGGCCTGGCGGGTAAGGCGGTCGGCGTCCGGCGTCAGCCCGATCACCAGTGTGCCCATCGGCTTGCGCTCGGTCCATAGGCGGCTCATCACCGGATGGTCGGGCATGGCGCAGGAATCGGTCATCATGATGTTGGGATCGTCGAGATGCTGCCTGGTCACCTCGATCATCAGCAGCGTGCCCGGCGAATAGGCGGCCAGCGTCTCGTCATAGGCCGTCTTCCACGTGTAGGCGACGCCGGCTTCGACGAAGACGATCAGACAGGCGATCGTGCGGCCGTCGAGCGTCAGCGAATGGATGCGGCACATGTCCTGTTCGGCCAGCCGGTGCACGGCTTCGCGGGCGAAGGCGGCGCGGTAGCGGTCGATCGCCATGGCGGTGCGCTCGCGGCCTTTCCAGCCGGCCGCTTCCAGCGTCAGGAAGCTCTCGATCGCATGGCGGATGTCTTCAGGCCCGCGCGCCACGTCATGCTCGAGTTTGCCGAGGTCGCCGAGGCGCCGCTTCAGGCGGCGGAACTCGCGGTAATGGTGCGAGCGCAGCGAGGCCTTCAGATACTCGTCCCCGTCAGCTTCGCTGTCCAGCGCCGGGCGCTGGGTCTGGCCGGTGGTGACCAGCATCAGGCCGCGCGTCTCGGCCACGGTGGCAAGCAGGCTCGCCAGCGGGCCATCGAGCCGGATGTCGGGCAGGACGAAGACTCTCGGCAGCTTGAGGTGCGGGCGCGACAGCATCGAGAAGAAATCCTCGACGACGCCGACCGGGTCGTCGCGGTCGACCAGCGGCGTGCCGAGCGGACCAAACGGGCTCGACCAGGTGCGCATGACCGGCACGCCGAGCGGTATCCCCGGCCGCTCCACCGAGAACGGCACCAAAAGCCGCAGCCGGTTGCGGTATTCGTCGCCGTCGCGGATCACCGCCAGCCGCACCTCGCGATCCTCCAGCCGGGGCATGGCCGGCGCCAGGAAACGCGGGTTGAAGAACACGTTCGGCTCGATCGTGCGGGTGCAGAGATAATCCAGTTCCTCGACCAGGTCGAAGCCGGCCGATGCCGGGTAGATGGCGAGTTTGCGCTCGGGCCGGTTGTTGGCGAGGATTTCGATATGGGCGGGGTCCGCGTCGCGGGTCAGCCCGGCGAGGCCTGACACCATGGCGCCGGCCGTGCCGCCGCTGGTTTCCTCGAGCAACGGGATGGCGGCCATCACGCGGCTCCTTTGGCGGGCACGAAGATCAGCATGACGATGCCGAGCTTGCGCCAGACCGTGAAGGACAGCGCGCAGGCTTCGAAGATCATCGCGAAGGCGGTGGCCATCGCCGCGCCCCACAGGCCGAAGAGCGGGATCAGCACCACGTTGAGGCCGATGTTGAAGGCCAGCGTCATGGCGTAGACGGCGGCGCAGATGTTCTGGTTGCCGCTCATCGTCAGCAGGCTCTCGCACGGACCGACGGCGGCGCGGGCCACGACGCCGAAGACGAGCAGGAACAGCAGCGGATAGCCACTGCTGAATTCAGGGCCGAACAGCACCAGCATCGGTTCGCCCAGCGCCAGCACCAGCAACGCCATCAGCAGCGACGGCCAGAACGTCCACGACACCGTCTCGCGGGCGAAGGCGGCGAGCCTGTGCGGCTCGCCATGGGTGAACTGCGCATAGCGCTGGGCAACGCCGGCCTTGACGGCGAAATAGACGAAATGCACCAGCGCGAGCGTCTTCACGGTGGCGAAATAGACGGCGACGTCGTTGGGATCCATATAGGCGCCGACCATCAGCACGTCGGCATTGGTGAGCAGGAAGAAGAAGCTTTCGACCAGGAAGATCGGCAGCGACACGATGAACCACTGCGCGAAATGCACCTTGATCGGCCCGGCCGGGATCTGCTTTTCCATGCGCTGGGTGACACCGATGAGCTGACCGAGCGTGGTGACATAGGTGGCGGCGATCGAGGCGAAGATCGCGGTCCTCGCATCGGGCGCGTAGCCGGCCAGCAGCATCAGCGCCATGAACAGCAGGATCAGCACCGGCCGCACCAGATAGGTCGGCGACAGGGCAAACAGCGCCCAGCTGTTGGCGCGTGCCAGTCCGGACAAAAGGTCGGACATGGCAATCATCGGCAGGCAGATGACGCCGAGGATGAACGGTATCACGTAGTAGTTCTCGATCCACGGCGCGGCCAGCCAGACGCCGAGTGCACCGAGCCCGGCGATGAGCGTGGAGGCGATCAGCACGAACAGCCGGCTGGCCAGCACGATGCCGCGCAGTTCGGCCAGCATGTTGCGTTCGCGGTATTCGGGAATGAAGCGGATCACAGAGGTGTGGAAGCCGAGGCAGGCGAGGTTGCCGACGATGACCATCGTCACCCAGACGAGGACGAAGATGCCGTATTCGAACGAGCCCATCCAGCGCGCCATCAGCACCTGGCTGACGAAGGCGATGACGGCGCTGACGATGCGGATGGAGAAGGCGATGACCGACATGCGGCCGGCTTCGCCGCGCTCGTCGGCGGTGAACAGCACGGCGTCGATGAGGCCAAGCAACGGTCTCATGCGCAGCGCCAAACGCTGCGGCAAGAACCGCCCGGCTGTCGTGGCCGCGGAAAAGCGCACCCCGATTACTCTCCGTTTTCCGCTTCTTTTCAGGCTTTGGTGTAGCGAAAACACATTAAGAAACGGTTGGGTGAGGAGCGGTCCGCGCAGCGGACGAAAAGCCAACGATTTGGCTTTTCGAGCGACGAACGCCCGGAGCCGTAGCGGAGGGCCGGCAAGCCGCCGGTGCGCGGCACGCCCATTCGTCATGCCGGTGGCATGACGAATGGCGAGCGAAAGCCGGGGAGTTGCCGGAGGCAACGGGGCCCCGGTCCGGGGGGCAGCGCGCCTTAGCGGACCAAGTGGCGAGGTCGGTCAATCAGGAGAGCCGGCGCCGCCCCTCATCCGGCCCTGCGGACCACCTTCTCCCCGTGAACGGGGAGGAGGAAGAGAGCGCACTTACGCGAATGCGCCGTGGCAGTGCTTGTATTTCTTGCCGGAGCCGCAGGGGCAGGCCTCGTTGCGGCCGATCTTGCCCCAGCTAGCCGGGTTGTTGGGGTCGCGGTCCTCGGGAGCGACGATCGCGGTCGTCTCCGGGCGGACCAGCAGCGCCGTCTCGCCACCTTCGAAATCATTCTCGCCGGTGGTGCCGTCGATATGGGTGCCGAACATGTCGGGCGCTTCGGGCGGCGGGGCTTCGGCGGCCTGGCGGACCAGTTCGACGCGCATCAGCTGCGCGGTGACGGCCTGGCGCAGATTGCCCAGCATTGCCTGGAACAGCTCGAACGCCTCGCCCTTGTATTCCTGCAGTGGATCGCGCTGGGCGTAGCCGCGGAAGCCGACGACCGAACGCAGATGGTCGAGATTGACGATGTGCTCGCGCCACAGATGGTCGAGCGTCTGCAGCACCACCGAGCGCTCGACATAGGTCATCACCTCGGGGCCGAAGCGCTCGGAACGCTCCTTGGCGGCGGCGTCGGCGGCCTGCGTGATGCGCTCGCGGATGTCGTCCTCGGCGATGCCCTCTTCCTTGGCCCAGTCGTCGACCGGCAGGTCGAGATTGAGGAATTCGGCGACCTCGGCCTTCAGCCCGGCAACATCCCACTGCTCGGCATAGGCGTTTTCGGGGATGGCCTTGGCGACGATCTCGTCGATGACGCCCTCGCGCATCTCGGCAATGATCTCGGTCAGGCCCTCGCCATCCATCAGCTCGATGCGCTGCTCGAACACCACCTTGCGCTGGTCGTTGGAGACGTCGTCATATTTCAGCAGGTTCTTGCGAATGTCGAAGTTGCGCGCCTCGACCTTCTTCTGCGCCTTTTCCAGCGCCTTGTTGATCCACGGATGGATGATCGCCTCGTCTTCCTTGAGGCCGAGCTTCTGCAGCATGCCGTCCATGCGCTCGGAGCCGAAGATGCGCATCAGGTCGTCCTGCAGCGACAGGAAGAATTTCGAGCGGCCGGGATCGCCCTGGCGGCCTGAACGGCCTCTGAGCTGGTTGTCGATGCGGCGCGATTCGTGGCGTTCGGTGGCGAGCACGTAGAGTCCGCCGGCGGCCAACGCCTTTTCCTTCAGACGCTCGACGTCGGCGTTGATCTCTTTTTCCCGTGCCTCGCGCTCGGGTCCGTCCGGCATGTCGCCAAGCTCGTCGGCGATGCGCATCTCGGCATTGCCGCCGAGCTTGATGTCGGTGCCGCGGCCGGCCATGTTGGTGGCGATGGTGATGGCGCCCGGCTTGCCGGCCTGGGCGACGATCGCCGCCTCGCGTTCGTGGTGGCGGGCGTTCAGCACCTCGAAATCGGTGAAACCTTCCTTGCGCAGGCGGTCGGCCAGCTGTTCGGATTTCTCGATCGAGGTCGTGCCGACCAGCGTCGGCTGGCCCTTGGCGCTGGCTTCGCGGATCTCCCTGACGATCGCCTTGTATTTCTCCTCGACCGTCCGGTAGACCTCGTCGTCCTCATCCTTGCGGATGACCGGCAAATTGGTCGGGATCTCGGTGACGTCGAGATTGTAGATGTTGCCGAATTCCTCGGCCTCGGTCAGCGCCGTGCCGGTCATGCCGGAAAGCTTCTTGTAGAGGCGGAAATAGTTCTGGAAGGTGACGGAGGCGAGCGTCTGGTTCTCCGGCTGGATCGCGACATGCTCCTTGGCCTCGAGCGCCTGGTGCAGGCCTTCCGAATAGCGGCGGCCCGGCATCATGCGGCCGGTGAATTCGTCGATGATGACGATCTCGCCGTTGCGGACGATATAGTCCTTGTCCTTCTGGAACAGCCGGTGCGCCTTCAGCGCGTTGTTGACATGGTGGACGATGGCGACGTTCTCGACGTCATACAGCGACTCGCCCTTGAGCAGGTCGGCATCGCGCAGCAGGTTCTCGAGCTTCTCGGTGCCTTCCTCGGTGAAGATCGAGGTCTTCTGCTTCTCGTCGATCTCGTAATCCTGCGGCTGCAGCTGGATGATGAAGGTGTCGATGGTGTTGTACATTTCCGAGCGGTCCTCGAGAGGACCGGAAATGATCAGCGGCGTGCGCGCCTCGTCGACTAGGATGGAATCGACTTCGTCGACGATCGCGTAATTGTGACCGCGCTGCACCATCTGGGCGCGCTCGTACTTCATGTTGTCGCGCAGATAGTCGAAGCCGAGTTCGTTGTTGGTGGCATAGGTGACATCGGCGGCGTAGGCGGCGTGGCGCTCCTCGTCGGACAGGCCGTGGACGATGACGCCGACCGTGAGGCCGAGAAACTTGTAGACGCGACCCATCCATTCGGAGTCGCGGGTGGCGAGATAGTCGTTGACGGTGACGACGTGGACGCCGTTGCCGGCGAGCGCGTTGAGATAGACCGGCAGCGTCGCGACCAGGGTCTTGCCCTCACCAGTGCGCATCTCGGCGATGCCGCCATTGTGCAACACCATGCCGCCGATCAGCTGGACATCGAAGGGGCGCATGCCGAGCACGCGGCGCGCCGCCTCGCGGGCTGTGGCAAAGGCTGGTACCAGAAGGTCGTCGAGCGTGGCGCCGTTGGCGATGTCCTGGCGGAATTTCGCGGTGCGGCCGACCAACTCCTCGTCGGAGAGCGCCCGCATCTCGTTTTCCATGGCGTTGATCGCCTCGACACGGGGCCGGGTCGATTTGACCCGACGGTCGTTGGAGGAGCCGAAAACCTTACGGGCGAGACCGCCGAGACTGACCATCCAATGGTCCTTTCGATAGAATTCTCAATCTTTGAGATGGGCGCCGGCCGGCCCCATCAAATCCACGTGAACGCACCGCCTGAACACGGGCAAACACAAAAAGCGCCCGGAAAACGGTTCTGGACGCAAAGTCGTTGGACAGATAAGAGGGGGCTCAACTGATGTCAACGCCGCGCTGGCCCTGCCGGTCGCGCCAAATTCCGCCACAATCCGGCTGATCTGGAAACCTCCCCGCCCTCATAATCCCTTACCGGAGTCATCTTCATGTCCTTGTTGTTCCGCCGCGCGTCGCTCGCCAGCCTTGGTCTGGCCTTCGGCTTGTCGGCCCTTTCGCTGTCGCCGCTGATGGCGCAACAGACCGCTCCCGCCGCTCCGGCGGACGCAGCAGCACCTGCCGCGGCGCCGGTCGATCCGAATACCGTGATCGCCACGGTCAATGGACAGGCCTTGACCGAAGCCGACCTTGTGCTCGCCGAAGGTGAGTTGTCGCAGCAGTTCGCCCAGCTGCCGGCCGAGCAGCGCCGCGCCGCCGCCCTTTCGGCGGCCATCGAAATCCGCGTCATGGCCGCCCAGGCGGTCACCACCGGCCTCGACAAGGATCCTGACTTCCAGCGCCGCATGGCTTTCCTGCAGCAGCGCGCGCTGCATGGCGAGATGGTCGAGAAGGGCGTCGTCGACAAGGTCACCGACGCCGAGGTTCGTGCCCGCTACGACCAGGAAATCGCAAACACGCCGCCGGTCAACGAGGTGCATGCCCGTCACATCCTCGTGAAGACGAAGGAAGAGGCCGAGGCCATCATCAAGCAGCTCGACGGCGGTGCCGACTTCCAGAAGCTCGCCAACGAACACACCAGCGATCCCTCAGGCAAGACCAGTGGCGGCGATCTCGGCTGGTTCGGACCTGGCCAGATGGTGCCGGAGTTCGACAAGGCGGCCTTCGCGCTTCAGGTCGGCAAATACACCGAGCAGCCGGTACAGTCGCAGTTCGGCTGGCATGTCATCAAGCTCGAGGACAAGCGCACCAAGCAGCCGCCGGCTTTCGACGACGTCAAGGACCAAGCCAAGCAGGCGGTCATCCGCGACAAGTATTTTGCGCTGGTCAAGTCGCTGCGCGCCGGCGCCAAGGTCGAGATTCCGGATGCGAACCTGAAGAAGGCGGTCGAAACGCTGGAAAGCGCGAAGTAAGCCTGAAAGAATTTTCGAAAGGGCGCGGCAGCCTGGGGTTGCCGCGCCTTTTTTTCGGCTGGCGACAGCCGATTTACTTTCCGGGCACCGCTATGCCTCGCATCACGTAGTTGACTGTCTTGCGTATCGTCGCTTCGTCCTCGTCGAGCCGGTTGGTCAACAGATGCTTCCAGGCGAAGGAGGCGATCAGGTCGGCGACCAGCGCTGAATCAATGTCGGCGCCGATTTCACCCCTTGCCTTGGCGCGTTCGACGATCTCGCCGGTATGGGACCGTCCGCCCAGCGCATAGCCGGCAAGCGCCGCGGACGCCGCATCATCCGACTGCGCCTCGGCGATCAGCGACCGGAACACGCTGCCCGACGATGTCTCGCGCCAATGGGCGAACAGGCTTTTCAGGAAGCCGACCAGATCCTCCTCCAGTCGCCCGGTATCGGGAACATCGACGCGTTTCTGGCGCTGGTAGACCTCGAGCAGCAATGCGGCCTTGCTTGGCCACCAGCGGTAGATGGTTGGTTTGCCGGCGCGGGCCCGCCGCGCCACCGCCTCGATCGAGAAACCGGCATAACCGGCTTCGACCAGCACGGCCTCGGCGGCTTCGAGAATGGCATCGGCGCTGTCGGGATTGCGCCGCGCGCCGATCGATTTGCGTGCCGGATCGGCGTCTTCGGCCATTCCCGTCGTCCTCGCCAACAATTTCGCCGGCAATATACGTGACCCGGCGACCAAACGAAACGGCCCGTTTTCAAGCTTCTGGAAGCACGCGATAATGGCGGCAGGGCAACGAATCCGGGTTAACGGTTCTGTCGGAGCCTTCGCCGGCGCGTTGGTTGACGGAGCATCAAACGCAAAAACCCGCCTGTGCGGCGGGTCACTGGCGCAAATCAGCACCATGAACAAATATGTAGCATAGCTGCCCTCACTGGGGCAAGAAAAATTCCTATCGACGTGAAACGCGACCGGCACAGGAGCTGCCGACACCGCCGCACCGGCCGTCGGATGATGACTATTGCAGCGCTTGCGATGTCTCGGACTCGATGCGCCAGCCGCCGTCCGCCTTGACCAAGCCAAGCGTGACACGCGCCTTGCCGGTCAGGGGCGCCGCCGACTTGTCCTTCGGCACGTAGTCATAGCGCATCGCAAAGACGACCTCGGCGCGATCCTCGCCATGCGGAGTGACTTCCAGGCTGCCGGGCTCCAGGCCGAGCGACCAGGAGGCCCACTGCGCGAACCAGTCGGCCTTGACCCTGACGATGGCATCGGTGTCGTAGCGGGTGCCGAAGATGGTGGCGGAGGGGCTGTAGAGCCGCTTGACGGTCTCGTTCATCGCCTTGGTGTCCGGCGTCAGATAGTCCTTGCGCAGGAAATTCTCGATCGAGCCCCTGTCGTCACCCACCGAGCGCTCGAGCGCGGCAATTTCCGTGGGGGGTGCCGGAGCCGCCGCCGGCTTCTGCGCCTGGGCGGGCTGTCCGTCCGAGACGAACTCGAAGCGCTCAAGCAGCGAGCCCTGCTCCCAGGGGCGCTGGGCCTCGCGCGTTTGCGAAACCACGTCGCGGCGCACCGCGATCATCATGTCGTTGATGCTCTGGCCGGGCTCGGCGATGTGCCGCAGCAGAGCCTCGGCGAAGGGCGAGTTGCGCCCGCTTCCGTCCATGGCGACCGCACCTGGCGCGGTCGAGAAGGCGATGAAAGAGCCGCGCGTCGAATCGAACTGCGCCAGCCCGGCCAGCGCCGTCGCCGAGCGGGTGGTGGCGGTGCGGCTCAGGCTGCGGGCAAACGGGTTGTTGCGGCAGGCATCGAGAAACACCAGGCTGACCTTGGTCTGCTGTTCCATGATGTCGAGGACTTCGTCGATCGGCACGGCCTCGAGCTGCAGTTTGACCGGCATGTCGAGCCTGGCATCGACCGGCACGATGTAATTGCGGCCCTCGACCTGCAGGCCGTGGCCGGCATAGTAGAAAAGCCCGACGCCGGCGCCTTCGAGCGCATCGGAGAACTCGCCTATGCTGCGTTCGAGCTCGCGCTTGCCGAGATCATTGCCTTCGATGACCTCGAAGCCGATGGAGCGCAGCTTGTCGGCGATGTCGAGCGCGTCGTTGACCGGGTTGGCCAGCGTCCCGGCTTCGGCATAGGTACCGTTGCCGATGACAAGCGCCACGCGCCGTTGCGGCTGTGCATCGGCGCTCAGCAGCAAAAGTCCCAGAAATGCCCATGCGAGGATCGCCAGCCTGCCCATGGGGAAGATCATAACGCTAGAGGCCACGGCGACGCCAACAGATTTGAAATGCAGGCTTAATTCCGACTGGGTTGCCGCCCCCGGAGACAAGCGAAAACGCCCTTGCGCCCGGGCGTCGTATCGGGCAAACCGGCCTTCCCTTGCGATTTTCCCGCCCGAGGTCTCCATGTCCACGACGATTTCGCCGCTTGCGCCGAAGAAATACCCCAAGATGCCGACCATCGAGGGGGTGCGCATTGCCACCGCAGAGGCGGGGATAAAATACAAGAACCGCACCGACCTGCTGACCATGGTCTTCGATGAAGGCACCGCGGTCGCCGGCGTGTTCACGAAATCGAAGTGCCCCTCGGCGCCGGTCGATTTCTGCCGGCAGAATCTCGGCGCCGGCAAGGCGCGGGTGCTGGTCGTCAATTCCGGCAACGCCAACGCCTTCACCGGCAAGAAGGGGCGTGAGTCCACCGCCCTGACCGGCGAGGCGGCGGCGAAGGCGGCCGGCTGCAAGGCAAGCGAGGTTTTCCTGGCCTCGACCGGCGTCATCGGCGAGCCGCTCGATACCGGCAAGTTCAGCCATCTGCTGGCCGGACTGGTCAGCAACGGCAAGCCTGACCTGTGGACCGAAGCGGCAAAGGCGATCATGACCACGGATACCTATCCGAAAGTGGCGACCGCGACCGTCAAGCTCGGCGACACCGATGTCACCATCAACGGCATTTCCAAGGGCGCCGGCATGATTGCGCCCGACATGGCAACGATGCTCTCCTTCATCGCCACCGATGCGCCGATCGCCGCCCCTGTGCTGCAGGATCTGTTGTCGCGCGGGACGGCCAAGACCTTCAACGCGGTCACCGTCGACAGCGACACCTCGACCAGCGACACGCTGCTGATCTTCGCCACCGGCAAGGCCGCCAGCCGCGGCGCGCCTGGGATAACCGACCCGAAGGATGCGCGCCTCGGCGCGTTCCGCCGCGCGCTCGGCAAGGTGCTGAAATCGCTGGCGCTGCAAGTAGTGCGCGACGGCGAAGGCGCCCGCAAGCAGGTCGAAGTCACCGTCACCGGCGCCAAATCGGCGCGGTCGGCCAAGCGCATCGCGCTGTCGATCGCCAATTCGCCACTGGTCAAGACGGCGGTCGCCGGCGAGGATGCCAATTGGGGTCGCGTCGTCATGGCCGTCGGCAAGGCCGGCGAACCTGCCGACCGCGACCGGCTGTCGATCTGGTTCGGCGACAACCGACTGGCGCATGAGGGCGAGCGCGACCCCGGCTATTCCGAGGCAGCGACGTCGGCCTACATGAAGCGTGACGACATCCGCATCCGCGCCGATATCGGCATCGGCCGCGGCAAGGCGACGGTGTGGACCTGCGATCTCACCAAGGAATATGTCGCCATCAATGGCGATTATCGGAGCTGATGGTCTTGGCTTCCAAGCATCCGGCAAGCATGCTCGCGATCGTGCGCCGCTACGAGGCGGCCGGCTTTCGCGCCTGGCCGGCAGCGGCCGTCCACTATGACGGCACCTGGGTGGTGCGGCTGACCGCAGGCCATCCGGCCAAGCGGCTGAATTCGGTCAATCCGCTCGATCCCGGCGACACCCAGCACATTGCCGACCGTATCGGCCGCGCCAGCCGCCGTTTCGATGCCTATGGCAGGCCGCTGACGTTCCGCATGTCGCCGCTGTCTGGTCCCGATCTCGCCGGCCATCTCGACCGCGAGGGCTGGAGCCGGTTCGACGAATCGCTGGTGATGCGGCTGCCGCTGGGCGACGCGCAACTCGACGCCGCCATGGACCAGATCCCGCTGAAGGACATCAGCCGCTTCATCGGCGCGTCGCTGAAGGTCAGCGGTTCGGACGTTTCGCTGCGGCCCGGCCTGTCGGAGATCATCGGCGCCATCCAGCCCGAAGCCGGGTTGTTCGCGCTTGAAGAGGGGGCCGAACCGCTGGCGACGCTGATCTGCGTGCACGACGGCGATCTTGCCGGCCTGTTCGAGATCGCCACCGACAAGTCGGCGCGCAACAAGGGCCACGGCCGCAACCTGATTCTGTCGGCGCTGAAATGGGCGCGCCTGCGTGGCGCCCGCGAAGCCTGGCTGCAGGTCGAGGCCGGCAATGTGCCGGCGCTGGCGCTCTATCGTTCGCTCGGCTTCGATGAAGTCTATCGCTACCATTATCGCCGGCCGCCTGTTCATGAGTGAAATTGGGCATGAGTGATGTGACGATCGCCGGCAAGCGCCTGCTCCTGGTCGCCGCCTGCGCGCTGGTCGATGCCGATGGCCGGGTGCTGCTGGCACAGCGGCCCCAGGGCAAGCAACTTGCCGGCCTGTGGGAATTTCCCGGCGGCAAGGTCGAGCCCGGCGAAACGCCGGAACAGTGCATCATTCGCGAATTGCATGAGGAAATCGGCATCGAAACCGACATTCCCTGCCTGGCGCCGCTCACCTTCGCCAGTCATTCCTACGATGATTTCCACCTGCTGATGCCATTGTTCATCTGCCGCCGCTTCCGCGGCATCGCCCAGCCCAGGGAAGGGCAGGCGCTGAAATGGGTGCGGCCAAAGCAGATGCGCGACTATCCGATGCCGCCGGCCGATGCGCCGCTGATCCCGTTTCTCATCGATCTTCTTTGAAGGCGCCCGCTTGGCTGTCGGCCGAGGCGTTGTGTCAGCCAGCGTTAATGGAAGATTTATCTCGTCATGAAAAATTGAAGCAAGATCGTTTCGCGGCCGCGCCGCCGATTCGCTGGGGAGCGATAGCATGAGCCTAGATAGGGATTGGGACTCGATCCGGCCCGAGCGCAGCTTTCGCGCCGCCGACGCGGGCATGGGCATATTGCGCATCACGCTCTTGTTCGGTTCGGCCGCAGTGGCGCTGGCGCTGATCGCGATACCTTTCCTCGACAGCCAGACCCGCTCGCTATCGGCCCGCGATGATCTTGGCGGCGGACTCGACATGACGGCCACCGGATCGGTCAGCCATCGCGAAATCTATACGCTGCGCCGCAGCGTGTTGCAGCCGCAACCCAGTTCCGTCTGCATCATCAGGTCCAATGGCAGAAGCAGCGGCGACTGCTGACATGGTTAAGAGACTTGGGAAGGGCTGCGGTTTCACCGCCTGTTAAGCCTTTGCCGTTAACCTTTCTTAACAGATCGGCGGTAAGGTCCTGGCAAGAGGGATTGAGGTCATGAAAGCAGTGCTGCTGCGTTTTCTACAGGACGAGACCGGCGCCACGGCCGTCGAGTATGGCCTTATCGTCGCTGTGTTGTCGCTGACCATCGTCGGCGGCATCAGTCAGGTCTTCAACTCGATCACCTGGCTGTTCAGCGACAACGGCAGCAGGCTTGCGAACGCCTTCGCACCCTGACCTGTGCGCGCCTGACCGGATCATTGCCCTTCGGGAGCCTCAAGTATCGTTTTCAGCGAGACCTTGGCCGAACCCGGTTTCAGCGGTTTTTGCTGCGAGGCGTCGGGCGCCCAGCCTGACATCCAGACAATCGAGAAACTTGCCCTGACGCGGCCGTCGGGGTCGGAAAACCGCTCGGCGTAGATTTCCGCCGCACGGGCAAACAGCTTGCGAGACCCGGGGCGCCGGCTGCGATCGGTGAGCGCGCTGGTTTCGCCCATGGCCCGCAGATCTGCCATCAGGCCGAACAGGTTGGGGTAGCGCACCGTCACCGTCTCGACGTCGGCGACCGGCAAAGCGAGACCGGCACGCTGCAGAAGCGCACCGGCATCGCGCACATCGGTGAACGGGACGACACGAGGGCTGGCGCCGCCGTAGAGCTCGGTCTCGGCCGCAAGCAGGCTTTCGCGCAACTCGAAAAGCGTGCCGGCGCCGGCAAAGGCGCCGAGGAAAAGTCCGTCCGGCCGCAGCGCGCGGCGGATCTGGATCAGCATGCCGGGAATGTCGTTCATCGCCTGCAGCGACAGCAGCGAGACCGCCAGATCGAGGCTTTCCGGTTCGAACGGCACGGTTTCGAACGGTGCAATCAAGCCGGTGCCGCCGCCAATCAGAAAAGCCGTGTCCATCTCGACGCGGACAATGTCAGTGACCTTGCCGCTCTCGGCAAGCATTTCGGCTGCCGCCGGCGTCTGGCAAAACAGCACCGTCGCCGTGCCGAACCGGCGCTCGACGGCGCCCAACCGGTCGGCAAGCTCCTCGGCCGTGCGGCGCATGAGGAAGTCGGCGCCATCAACCGGATTGGCAAGCGCGCGCCGTTTGCGCGCCAGCCAGAGAGAGGTATCCATTATCGGCTGCAACGGGGCAGATCCTTGTTTGTCCGCGCCCTGAAATCGTTGATATAGTGGCGCCACGACCAACCACGTGGCCGATCCGATGCCCAAGATCAAGCCCATCGAGATCAAGAGCCTGGCCCGATCGGCCCTCGGCTGGCCGGCGCGCATCCTGTTTCCGCCGGTCTGCGCCGGTTGCCGCCGGCATGTCTCGCAGCCCGGCGTTCTGTGTGGCGCCTGCTGGACGAAGCTGCGGCTGCTGGAGCGGCCATGGTGCCCGGTGATGGGCACGCCGTTCACCCACCATATGGGCGAGGGCTTTCTGTCCGCCGAGGCGATCGCCGATCCGCCACCCTTCGAGCGCGCGCGGGCGGCCGTCGCCTATTCCGGCGTCGCCCGCCAGATGGTGCAAGGACTGAAATACCAGGATCGCACGGATCTCGCGCCATGGATGGCCCGCTGGATGGTGCGTGCCGGCGCCGATCTCATCGCCGAGGCGGATGTGGTGGTGCCGGTGCCTCTGCACTGGCGGCGGTTTTTCAGGCGGCGCTTCAACCAGTCGGCCGAACTGGCAAGGGCGGTCTCGGTGCTCAGCGAATTGCCTTTCGCACCCTCGGCGGTGCGGCGCGTGAAACTCACCCGCCAGCAGGTCGGGCTGGAAAGGCAGGAACGCGAAGAGAATGTGCGGGCCGCCTTTCGGGTGCCCGCCGAGGCGGAAATCGAGATCGCCGGCCGCAGGGTGCTTTTGATCGATGATGTCTACACCACTGGCGCCACCGTCCGTGCCGCGACCAAGGCGTTGAAACGGGGTGGCGCCGGTGCCGTCGACGTGCTGACTTTCGCCCGTGTGTTGCCGGGGGACTTTCGGGCGGACGAGTCCGCGACTATATAAGTCGGCAACGAAGAGCGGAAATTTGTCATGGTCGATGTCACGATCTACACCCGCATGATGTGCGGCTATTGCACGGCAGCCAAGCGGCTGCTCGAGCGCAAGGGCGTTGCCTTCACCGAGCACGACGCCTCATTCTCGCCTGAGCTGCGCCAGGAGATGATTTCCCGCGCCCACGGCCGCTCGACCTTTCCGCAGATTTTCATCGGCGATACGCATGTCGGCGGCTGCGACGACCTCCACGATCTGGAAGCCGAAGGCCGGCTGGACAAACTGCTCGCCAACGGCGCGACAATTTGAGGATATGACCATGGGTGTTTTCAAGGCCGCTGCGATCCAGATGCGTTCAGGTGAAAGCCCCGAGCGCAACGCGGTCGATCTCGAACGGCTGGTGCGTGAGGCGGCGGCCCAAGGTGCGACCTATATCCAGACGCCGGAAATGACCGGTGCGCTGATCCGCGACAAGGAAGCGCGCGCCGCTTCCTTCACCTCGGAAGACAAGGATATCGTCGTCGCGACCGCGCGCAGACTGGCGAGCGAACTCGGCGTCTTCCTGCATATAGGCTCGACCGCCATCCTGCGCGCCGACGGCAAGCTCGCCAACCGGGCGCTGCTGTTCGGCCCGGACGGCGCCACGCTTGCCACCTACGACAAGATCCACATGTTCGACGTCGATCTCGACAATGGCGAGTCCTGGCGCGAATCCGCCGCCTATGAACCAGGTACCGAGGCAGTCGTCACCGAGATCGACGGTGCAAGGCTCGGCTTCGCCGTTTGCTACGATCTGCGCTTTCCGCAGCTCTTCCGAGCCGAGGCGATGGCTGGTGCCGACCTGCTTTCGGTGCCCGCCGCCTTCACCCGCCAGACGGGCGAGGCGCACTGGCATGTGCTGCTCAGGGCCCGCGCCATCGAGAACGGCGCCTATGTCGTTGCCGCGGCGCAAGGCGGCCTGCATGAGGACGGCCGCGAGACCTATGGCCATTCGCTGATCGTCGACCCGTGGGGCCGCATCATCGCGGAAGCCGCGCATGACGAGCCGGCGGTGATCGTCGCCGAGATCGATCCGGCGCAGTCGGCGGCGGCGCGCAAGAAGATCCCCAATCTCAAAAATGCGCGGGATTTCGCCGTCAATGCCGGCGTGGGCGATGCGCCGCGTCTCAGGGGTGCTGCCTCTTGATCCGATTTGCCCTGATTTGCGAGCATGAGCACGAATTCGAGGGCTGGTTTCGTAGCAACGACGATTTCGACATCCAGAAGAAGCGCGGCTTTGTCGACTGTCCGACCTGCGGCTCGCACAAGGTGCAGAAAGCCCTGATGGCGCCGGCCGTGTCCACCGCGCGCAAGCAGGAAACGATAGCGCTTGCCATGGGAGAGGCGCAGAAGCAGGCCCTGGCGCAACTGAAGGCGAT
The DNA here is from genome assembly GCF_056781655.1 of Mesorhizobium bavaricum. Lineage (NCBI taxonomy): Bacteria > Pseudomonadati > Pseudomonadota > Alphaproteobacteria > Hyphomicrobiales > Phyllobacteriaceae > Mesorhizobium > Mesorhizobium bavaricum. The sequence goes on from NZ_CM165566.1 coordinate 1,947,045, forward strand.
GGCCGAGAAGGTGCGCGAGAATGCCGACTATGTCGGCGACAAGTTCGCCGAGGAAGCGCGCAAGATCCATTTCGGCGAAAGCGATGCGCGCGGCATCTACGGCGAAGCGACACTGGAAGAGGCCAAGAGCCTGGCCGAGGACGGCGTCGAGTTCATGCCGATCCCGGTGTTTCCGGGGGACCGCAACTGAGCGGTTAGCTCACGCTGCCAATCAATTTCTCAAGCAGACGAGACAGCGTTTCCCGTTCCGCCGGCGTCAGGCTGGCGAGGATTTCGTGCTCGTTGGCGACGTGGGCGCTAACAGCCTCGTCGATCAGTGCGAGGCCCTTTTCGGTCAGCCGCACGACGATCCCGCGCCGATCGTTGGGGTGCGGCCCGCGCAGGATCAATCCGGCCGTTTCGAGCCGGTCGAGCCGGTTGGTCATGGCGCCCGACGTCACCATTGTCGCTTCGTAGAGGGCGGTCGGCGTCAAGGCGAAGGGTGATCCCGAGCGGCGCAGTGTCGCCAGAACATCGAATTCCCCGGACTGCAATCCATAACGGGCAAAGAGCGGAGCGAGGCGCTCTCGGGCGATCAGCGAAGAGGCCTCGTTCAGTCGCCCAAGCACGGCCATCGGCGAGACATCCAGATCCGGCCGCTCCCGCTTCCATTGCTCGATCGCCCTTGCTGCCCGATCCACTGTCTCACCGTTAAATATCTTGACGTTAAGAATCTTTCCATTACTTTACCTCAAGATGCAATGCTGGCCAAGGGCCGCGCGACAGGGCTCGATCATGAAATTTCTCTGGGATTCGGCGCTCGGCCTGCTGGTCGTCACCGGCGGCCTGCTCGGCCTGACGCTGCCGTTCGGCAAGCTCGCCACGGCTGCCGGCGTTCCGGCCATGGTCTGGGCCTTCGTCATCTCGCTCGGCGCCGGCGGCGTCCTGCTGTGCTCCCTGCTGCTGCGCGGCCGGAGCGTCCGGCTCACCGCGCACAAATTGCGCTATTTCTTCGTTACCGCGGCGGTGTCCTATGCCGTCCCCAATCTCCTGATGTTCTCGGCCATCCCGCACCTCGGCGCCGGCTACACCGGCATCATGTTCACGCTGTCGCCGGTCATCACGCTGGTGTTCTCGATCCTGTTGCGTGTCCGGCGTCCCAACTTGCTGGGCATTGTCGGCATCGCCGTCGGCTTCGTCGGCGCCGTCATGGTGGCGGTGACGCGCGGCGAGGCCGGCCAGCCGGCCGATTTGTTCTGGGTGGTGATGGGGCTGCTCATCCCGGTCAGCCTTGCCGCCGGCAACATCTACCGCACCGTCGACTGGCCGGAAGGCACCGGCCCGATCGAGCTTGCCGTCGGCAGCCACCTGGCGTCGGCGACGATGCTGCTGGTCGGCATTCTCGCCCTGTTCGGCGGTAGGGCTTTCGCTCCACTCGGCGGCGTGCCGCTGATCGTCGTCGCGCAGGCTGCGTCAGCGTCGGCGATGTTCGCCTTCTTCTTCCGGCTGCAGGCGGTCGGCGGCCCGGTCTATCTCAGCCAGATCGGCTACGTGGCGGCGGCAGTCGGGCTATTTGCCGGTACGGTCTTCCTTGGCGAACACTATCGGCTGCTGACCTGGGCGGGCGCGGTCATCATCACCGCCGGCGTGTTCATCACCACCAAGGCGCAAAGCCAGAAGCCGTAGAGGCTCCGACCTTCAGTCCGTGTTCTCACCGCTGGGTTCCGTCCTTGGGCGTGAGATACCTTGGCGTGGAATTCACCTGAATTTGTACCTGGATTATCTTTATCTTCTTGTTCGAGCATGATCTTTTCCGAAAGCCGTTTCCATTTTCGAAACCCCGCTCCGGGAGCCAGTCATGACTGAATCAAAGGTTCCGGAGGGAACACCTGTCGATGTCGCCGATTTTCGAGCCGCGATGCGGCTGATCGTCGGCAATGTCAGCGTCATCACCGCCGGCGTCGGCGAGGATCGCTCCGGCCTGGTGGTCATTTCGGTCGTCTCGCTGTCGGCCGAGCCGCCCAAGGTGATCGCCTGCGTCAACCGGTCGTCGTCGACCTGGCCGCTGATCGAGCGCTACCGGCATTTCGGCGTCAATTCGCTCGGGCCCCAGCATCAGCGCGTGGCCGAGCGGTTCTCCGGCTTTGGCGGCATCAAGGGCAAGGACCGCTACGAGGGCGCCGAATGGATGACGCTGAAGACCGGAGCGTCGTTGCTGTCGGATGCGGTGGCCGCCTTCGACTGCAGCCTCGACGAGATGATCGATCGCGGCACGCATTCCATCGTCATCGGTTCGGTCGAAGCCGTGCGCACCCGAGATGCCGGCCAGGCGCTGATCTACTGGCGGGGCGGCTACAGGCCGCTCGACGCCTGAACGGTCAGACCGAGCCCTTTTCCGCCAGCACCATGTAGTTGACGTCCATGTCCTTGGAGCGCGCCCAGCGGTCGGCAAGCGGATTGTAGGTGACGCCGGTGCGGTCGATGATGCTCAGGCCGGCGCCGCCAAGCGCCTTTTCGAGTTCTTCCGGGCGCACCAGCTTGCCAAACTGGTGGGTGCCGCGCGGCAACCAGCGCAGCACATACTCGGCACCGATGATGGCCAATCCCAAGGCCTTCAGCGTGCGGTTTATGGTGGCCACGAACATAATGCCGCCGGGCCGAACCATCTCGCCGCATTTGGCGACGAACAGGTCAATGTCGGCGACATGCTCGACCACTTCCATGTTGAGGATGACGTCGAATTTCTCGCCGGCGTCGGCCAGATCCTCGGCCGTCGTGGCGCGATAGTCGACGCTCACATTGCCCTCGGCCGCGTGCAGCTTGGCCACCTCGATGTTCGTTTCGGAGGCATCCGCACCCACCACCTCGGCGCCAAGCCGCGCCATCGGCTCGCACAAAAGGCCACCGCCGCAGCCGATGTCGAGAATGCGCAGGCCCTCGAAAGGCCGAGCCGCGCGCGGGTCACGGCCGAAACGCGTCGCTATCTGGTCGCGGATATAGGAGAGCCGGACCGGATTGAACTTGTGCAGCGGACGGAACTTGCCGTTCGGGTTCCACCATTCGGCGGCAAGAGCGGAAAAGCGTTCGACTTCTCCGGCATCGATCGTCGATCGTCGGGGCTCTGGCATCGGTCGGTCTCCTCGAACGCTAGGAAGTCGGGCGTGAGGCAGCGAATGTCAAGGCAACAATTTTCCGTTGCCGCCAGAGCGATGCATTCTGTCAGGGCATGTCAGTTGCCGGGTACAGCGGTGACACAATTGGCCTGGCGGCAGAGGAGAGGCATCGTTTTGAATTCGAGGGAGTGGACGATGACGCGAACGAAGGCTTCGCTGCGGCAACGGTCGATCCGTGATCCGAACACCGGGCTCTACAACCGCCACTATCTTGGAGGAGACAAGCAGATCCCGCCGTCGCAGCCAGCCAGATCGGGAGCTCCAATCATAGCCAGCTTGCGAAAGCTTCATCATTTGGCTAAGGAGGCCGCGCATTCAGCGGCCGGCGTCAGCCGGCCTTCCGCTTTTCGGGATTCCGCTTTTGGGTTGGGGTCCGGCTTCAGTCAAAGGCATTTCGCTTCCATGGCGCGCATCGTGATGAAATTCGGCGGAACCTCCGTCGCCGACATCGCCCGCATCCGCAATGTGGCGCGTCACGTCAAACGCGAGGTCGACGCTGGCCATGAAGTGGCGGTGGTCGTCTCGGCGATGGCAGGCAAGACCAATGAGCTGGTTGGCTGGACGCGCGAAGCCTCGCCGATGCACGACGCACGCGAATATGACGCGGTCGTTGCTTCCGGCGAACAGGTCACCGCAGGCCTTCTGGCGATTACGCTGCAGAACATGGGCGTGCATGCCCGTTCCTGGCAGGGCTGGCAGATCCCGATCAAGACCGACAACGCGCATGGCGCGGCGCGCATCCTCGATATCGATGGCGCGTTCCTGATCAAGCGTTTCGGCGAAGGCCAGGTGGCGGTGATCGCCGGCTTCCAGGGCATCGGCCCGGACAATCGCATCGCCACGCTCGGCCGCGGCGGCTCGGACACCAGTGCCGTGGCCATCGCCGCGGCGGTCAAGGCCGATCGTTGCGACATCTACACCGACGTCGACGGGGTCTACACCACCGATCCGCGCATCGAGCCCAAGGCGCGGCGGCTGGCCAAGATCTCGTTCGAGGAAATGCTTGAAATGGCCTCGCTCGGCGCCAAGGTTCTGCAGGTGCGTTCGGTCGAGCTTGCCATGGTGCACAGGGTGCGTACCTTCGTGCGGTCGTCCTTCGACGATCCCGAAGCGCCCGGAATGGGGGATTTGCTCAATCCGCCCGGAACGCTCATTTGCGACGAGGAAGAGATCGTGGAACAGCAGGTCGTCACCGGAATTGCCTATGCCAAGGACGAAGCGCAGATTTCGCTGCGCCGTGTCGGCGACCGGCCGGGTGTCGCCGCCGGCATCTTCGGGCCGCTGGCCGAGGCCAACATCAATGTCGACATGATCGTCCAGAACATTTCCGAGGACGGCAAGTTCACCGACATGACCTTCACCGTGCCGTCGGGCGATGTCGACAAGGCGCTGGCCGTGCTCGAGCGCCTGAAAGCCTCGATCGGTTACGATGTCGTGCAATCGGAAGCCGGCATGTCGAAGGTTTCGGTCATCGGCATCGGCATGAGGAGCCATGCCGGCGTCGCCGCCACCGCTTTCAAGGCGCTGGCCGACAAGTCGATCAACATTCGCGCCATCACGACCTCCGAGATCAAGATTTCAATCCTGATCGACGGTCCGTACACCGAACTTGCGGTTCGTACTTTGCATTCCGTCTACGGTCTGGATAAGCAGTAGCGAGAACGATTTGAGTTGTTGCGTGTGCGCCGGTCGCAGTGGAAACTGCGGCGGGCAAAATGCCCATTGGAGAAGAACCCGCGATGCGTGATCAGGCCAGTGGCCCGCGCGTTTTGCTGAAACGGCTCCGCGAGCTCATGCAGGAGCCGCTGGAGCCGCAGGAGCGGCTCGACCGGATCGTGCGCGACATCGCCTCCAACATGGTCGCCGAAGTCTGCTCGCTCTACGTGCTGCGCGCCGATTCGGTGCTCGAACTCTACGCCACCGAAGGTTTGAACCCGAACGCCGTCCACCTGGCGCAGCTGCGGCTGGGGCAAGGCCTGGTCGGCACGATCGCCGCCAGCGCGCGGCCGCTGAACCTTTCCAACGCCCAGGAACACCCGGCCTTCGCCTACCTGCCGGAGACCGGGGAAGAGATCTACAACTCCTTCCTCGGCGTGCCGGTGCTGCGGGCAGGGCGCACGCTCGGCGTGCTGGTGGTGCAGAACAAGACCATGCGTCACTACCGCGACGACGAGGTCGAGGCGCTGGAAACCACGGCTATGGTCATCGCCGAGATGATCGCCACCGGCGATCTGGCGCGGCTCACGCGTCCCGGCCTCGAACTCGATCTGCGCCGCCCTGTCAGTTTTACCGGCCTGTCCTTCAACGACGGCGTCGGGCTCGGCCATGTCGTGCTGCACGAGCCGCGCATCGTCGTCACCAATCTGTTCAATGAGGACAGCGAGGAAGAAGTTCGCCGTCTCGAAACCTCGCTCGGCTCGCTCCGGCTCTCCATCGACGACATGCTGGAGCGCCGCGACGTCGCCTTCGAGGGCGAGCATCGCCAGGTTCTGGAAGCCTATCGCATGTTCGCCAACGATCGCGGCTGGGTGCGCCGGCTGGAAGAGGCGATCCGCAACGGCTTGACGGCCGAAGCCGCGGTGGAAAAGGTGCAGAGCGACATGCGCGCCCGCATGCTGCACATGACCGATCCTTATCTGCGCGAGCGGATGTGCGATTTCGACGACCTCGCCAACCGGCTGCTGCGCCAGCTGATGGGGCGCGGGCCGGAAGATGTCGCCGCATCGCTGCCGAAGGACGCCATCATCGTCGCCCGCTCGATGGGTGCGGCCGAGCTGCTCGACTATCCCCGCGATAAGATGCGCGGGCTGGTGCTCGAGGACGGTGCCGCCACCAGCCACGTCGTCATCGTCGCGCGCGCCATGGGCATTCCCGTCGCCGGCCAGATGAAGGGCGCCGTTTCCATGGCGGAAAACGGCGATGCCATCATCGTCGACGGCGAAGAAGGCGTGATCCATTTGCGGCCGCAGCCCGACCTTGAGGCCGCCTATGCCGAAAAGGTGCGTTTCCGGGCGCGCCGGCAAGAGGTCTACCGAGAGCTGCGCAAGAAGCCGTCGATGACCAGGGACGGAGTCCAGGTCGATTTGTTGATGAATGCCGGTCTTGCCGTCGACCTGCCGCAGCTTGCCGAGGCAGGCGCGGCCGGCATCGGCCTGTTCCGCACCGAACTGCAGTTCATGGTCGCCTCGACATTTCCCCGTGCCGAGGCCCAGGAAAAGCTTTACCGCGATGTGCTCGAGGCGGCGCGCGGCAAGCCGGTCACCTTCCGCACCATCGATATCGGCGGCGACAAGGTGCTGCCCTATTTCAAGGGTGCGATCCAGGAAGAGAATCCGGCGCTTGGCTGGCGGGCGATCCGCCTGACGCTTGATCGGCCGGGGCTGCTGCGCACCCAGATCCGCGCCTTGCTCAAGGCCAGCGGCGGGCGTGAGTTGAAGCTGATGCTGCCGATGGTCACCGAACTCGGCGAGATCGCCCAGGCGCGCGAGATCATCGACCGCGAGGTGCGGCATCTGTCGCGCTTTGCCCATCACCTGCCGACCAGCCTCAAGCTGGGCGCCATGCTGGAAGTGCCGTCGCTTCTGTTCCAGCTCGATGAATTGATGAAGGCGGTCGACTTCGTCTCGGTCGGTTCGAACGATCTGTTCCAGTTCGTCATGGCCGTCGACCGCGGCAACACGCAATTGGCCAACCGCTTCGATACGCTGTCGGCGCCGTTCCTGCGTGTCCTGAAGCAGATCGCCGATGCCGGCGTCCGCAACCACACGCCGGTGACCTTGTGCGGTGAACTCGCCGGCAAGCCGATCTCGGCAATGGCGCTGATCGGTCTTGGTTTCCGCTCGATTTCGATGTCGCCGGCCTCGATCGGTCCCGTCAAGGCGATGCTGACGGAACTGCCGCTGGACGAGTTGGAGGCGTTTTTCGACGACAATCTGATGGCGCCGGCGCAGGGGCTGCCGATGCGGGCGCTGCTGCAGGCCTTTGCCGACGACCGTTCGATTCCATTGTAGCATCCTCATCATGGTCAACCTGCCACGCGATCGTATGGATCAAGTCGTCAAGCGTTTCGAGATGCTCGAAGCGCAAATGTCGGCCGGCCCGGCACCGGATGCCTATGTGCGGATGGCGTCCGAATACGCCGAGATTCAGGACATGGTGGCCAAGGTCAGGGCGCTGCGCTCGGCCGAGCATGAGCAGGCCGACCTGAAAGCGATGCTTGCCGACAAAGGCACCGATGCCGAGATGCGGGCCCTGGCGGAGGCCGACCTGCCGGAGGTGGAGGACCGCATCGAGGCGCTGCAGAAGGACATCCAGATCCTGCTACTGCCCAAGGATGCGGCCGACGACAAGAATGCCATTCTCGAAATCCGCGCTGGCACCGGCGGCGACGAGGCCGCCCTTTTCGCCGGCGACCTGTTTCGCATGTACGAGCGCTACGCTGCCGAACGCGGCTGGCGTTTCGAGACGGTGTCGGCCAGCGATGGCGACGCCGGCGGCTACAAGGAAATCATCGCCACGATCTCAGGCAAGGGCGTCTTTGCGCATCTGAAATTCGAATCCGGCGTGCACCGCGTACAGCGCGTGCCGGCGACCGAGGCGAGCGGGCGCATCCACACGTCGGCCGCCACCGTTGCCGTGCTGCCGGAAGCCGAAGAGGTCGACATCGACATCAGGGCGGAAGACATCCGCATCGACACGATGCGCGCCTCGGGCTCGGGCGGCCAGCACGTCAACACCACCGATTCGGCTGTCCGCATCACCCATTTGCCGACCGGTATCATGGTGGTGCAAGCTGAAAAGTCGCAGCACCAGAATCGCGCCAAGGCGATGCAGATCCTGCGCGCACGGCTCTATGACCTGGAGCGTAGCAAGGCGGATGAGGAACGCTCCGAATCGCGCAAGTCGCAAGTCGGCTCCGGCGACCGCTCCGAGCGCATCCGCACCTACAATTTTCCGCAAGGCCGTGTCACCGACCACCGCATCAACCTGACGCTCTACAAGCTCGACCGGGTGATGATGGGCGAACTCGACGAAGTGGTCGACGCGCTGATTGCCGATCACCAGTCGAAGCTGCTCGCAGACATCGGCATCGATGGCTGATCAACTGCCGGAGACGCTGGGGCCGTTGCTGCGGGAAGCGCAGGCTCGGCTTGCCGCCGCGGCTATCGATGATCCGGCGCTCGATGCGAGGCTGATCGTCGAACATTTTTCCGGCACGACGCGCACGCAGGCGATCGTCGATCCGGAGCGCAAGATCGATGGAAGCACTGTTGCCGCAATTTTTGACGCCTTGAGACGGCGCGCCGGCGGCGAGCCGGTGCATCGCATCCTTGGCTATCGTGAATTCTATGGTTTGCGCCTGTCGCTGTCGCCGGAAACACTGGAACCGCGGCCCGATACCGAAACCCTTGTCGAGGCGATGCTGCCTTTCGTCAGGGCAGTGGCGGTGCGGGAAGGCGAATGCCGCATCCTCGATCTTGGTACAGGCACCGGCGCCATTGCGCTGGCGCTGCTCAGTGCCGTGCCGGCCGCGATCGCCACCGGCGTCGACATGTCCGCGGGCGCGCTGGCGACGGCCAGTCGCAATGCCCGGCAACTTGGCATTGCAGGCCGGTTTACGGCGCTCCAGTCAGACTGGTTCGAAAAAGTTTCCGGCCGGTACCATGTAATTGCCGCAAACCCTCCCTATATACCGTCTGAAGACATTGGAAATCTGCAGGACGAAGTCCGCAATTTCGATCCGCGCCTGGCCTTGGATGGTGGCGCGGACGGTCTCAGCCCCTACAGGATCATCGCCGCGGAGGCGGCAAGGTTTTTGGAAACTGATGGCAGGATTGCGGTCGAGATCGGCCACACGCAGCATGACGAGGTCTCCGGGATATTCGCCGCAGCCGGCTATGTGCCGGGCGGTGCCTTTCGGGACCTTGGTGGAAACGACAGGGTTATTGTCTTTGAAAGGACAAAGCCTTGACGCAGTGCAAAAAAAGCGCTTGGCAATGCCGGGGAATGCGGCTAGGGTCGCCTTAACCGGATGAGACGAAGCAGGCAGTGCTCTTAGCGATTCGGTTTTCCTTGGAAATAGCTGCCTTCTTGCGCAAACGATGCCCAAGCTTCGTGCGGGAATCGTCCGGCAAGTGATGTAACCGGAACAGGATGGCACGTGGCGCCAACGCAATCGATGCGGGCGAACGCCGGTGAAGAGACGAAACGGCTGGCTGCATGAGCGCCTCCGTTCGTGAAGAGTTTTTCGAAAATTTCAAAATGAAGAGAGTTTGATGAGGCCACAACAGCAGAACAGGCGCATGCGCGGTCGCAACAACAATGGCGGCGGCGGTGGCAATAACAACAATAACAACAACAACAACCGCAAGGGACCAAATCCCCTGACGCGCAACTACGAGAGCAACGGCCCGGACGTGAAGATCCGCGGTTCGGCTCAGCAGATCGCCGAAAAATACGCCACCCTTGCCCGTGACGCGCACAGCTCCGGCGACCGGGTCATGGCGGAGAACTATCTCCAGCACGCCGAGCACTACAACCGCATCATCGCGGCCGCGCAGGCGCAGATGCCGATCCAGAACGCCCAACAGAATCGCGATGATTTCGACGATGACGGCGACGACGATCGCGACGAGTTCGACAATGCCGGCAACGGCGGCAACACGAATTCCGATGCCCAGGTGCCGGTGATCAACCATGGCGCCGGTCCGCAGCCGGTCATCGAAGGCATGCCGGCCGAGGTCGCGCTCAACCGGGAAAGCGGCCGCGACACTCGTGATAACAATAGCGGGCGTGACAATGGCGGGCGCAACAATGGCGGCCGCGACAACAATGGCGGGCGCCATCGCGATCGTCGCCCCAATGGCGGTTACGGCCAGAACGGCCAGCGCGACTTTGGTTCGCCTGTGGAGCAAGGCGGTCAGCCCCAGCGCAACGAGGCCCCGATCCAGGCCGAAGCTGTTTCGCCGACCGAATCTACCGAATCCGTTGTGACGATCGAGCCCGCTCCGTTGTTCGAGAATCTGTCGCCGGCGGGTCTCGCCGCCCAGGCCGAGCTCAACGAGGCTGCCGCCGAAAGCGGTGCTGCCCGTCGTCCGAGGCGCCCGCGCCGTCCGCGCGTCAACGCCGATCAGGTCGAAGGCGGTAGCGACAATGCCGATGCCGGCGAGGTGGCCACGGCCCCGGGCGACAGCAGCAATGCTGATCCGGTCATTGTCGACATCGACAACTGATCGAACGACATTTCTGGACATTGGACGGCGGAGAGAAATCTCCGCCGTTTTCGTTTTGTGCCGCGATGGAATATTGTGGGTTGACCGACATCAAGGCGTCTTGAGACAGCATGGTCCATGCCCCATATCTCGGCTGAACAGGATCCGGCTCGAATGGGCGGGTCCGTCACCGCAATCGGATCCGGTGCCGCAAAGCGGGCCGGTGATGGAAGGAGACAGATATGAACCTTGAGAAATACTCCGAGCGCGTGCGCGGCTTTATCCAGTCCGCGCAGACCATGGCGCTCTCCCGCAACCACCAGCAGTTCACACCCGAACACATCCTCAAAGTGCTCGTCGACGACGACGAGGGTCTGGCCGCATCGCTGATCGAACGCGCCGGCGGCAACGCCCGCGACGTCAAGCTTGGCGTCGAGACGGCGCTTGAGGCGATGCCAAAGGTCGAAGGCGGCAATGGCCAGCTTTATCTGGCGCAGCCGCTGGCCAAGGTGTTTTCGACCGCCGAAGAGCTGGCCAAGAAGGCTGGCGACAGCTTCGTCACCGTCGAGCGGCTGCTGCAGGCGCTCGCCATGGAGAAATCGGCCAAGACCGCCGACATCCTGGCAAAGGCCGGCGTCACCGCGCAGGCGCTCAACCAGGTCATCAACGATGTCCGCAAGGGCCGCACCGCCGATTCGGCGAGCGCCGAACAGGGCTACGACGCGCTGAAGAAATATGCGCGCGACCTGACCGCGGATGCCCGCGCCGGCAAGCTCGATCCGGTCATCGGCCGCGACGACGAGATCCGCCGCACCATCCAGGTGCTGTCGCGCCGCACCAAGAACAACCCGGTGCTGATCGGCGAACCGGGCGTCGGCAAGACGGCGATCGCCGAAGGCCTGGCGCTGCGCATCGTCAATGGCGACGTGCCGGAATCGTTGAAGGACAAGCAGCTGATGGCGCTCGACATGGGCGCGCTGATTGCCGGCGCCAAGTACCGCGGCGAGTTCGAGGAGCGGCTGAAAGCCGTACTCTCCGAAGTCACCTCGGCGGCCGGCGGGATCATCCTGTTCATCGACGAAATGCACACGCTGGTGGGCGCCGGCAAGGCAGACGGCGCCATGGATGCGTCGAACCTCCTGAAGCCGGCGCTGGCGCGCGGCGAGCTTCACTGCGTCGGCGCCACCACGCTCGATGAATATCGCAAGCATGTCGAGAAGGACGCGGCTCTTGCCCGCCGTTTCCAGCCGGTGTTCGTCGATGAGCCGACGGTGGAAGACACCGTTTCGATCCTGCGCGGCCTGAAGGAAAAATACGAACAGCACCACAAGGTGCGCATTTCGGATTCGGCGCTGGTCGCCGCGGCAACGCTGTCGAACCGCTACATCGCGGACCGGTTCCTGCCGGACAAGGCGATCGATCTTGTCGACGAAGCTGCATCGCGGCTGCGCATGCAGGTCGATTCCAAGCCCGAGGCACTCGACGAGATCGATCGCCGCATCATGCAGCTCAAGATCGAACGCGAGGCGCTGAAGGTCGAGACTGACGATGCGTCGAAGGACCGGCTCGCCCGCCTGGAAAAAGAACTCGTCGGCCTCGAGGAGGAATCGACCGAGATCACCGCCAAGTGGCAGGCCGAGAAGCAGAAGCTCGGCCTAGCCGCCGACCTGAAGAAGCAACTCGACGAGGCCCGCAACGAGCTTGCCATTGCCCAGCGCAAGGGTGAATTCCAGCGCGCCGGCGAGCTTGCCTATGGCAAGATCCCGGAACTGGAAAAGAAGCTGAAGGAAGCCGAGGCCCAGGACGGCAAGGTCGGCATGGTCGAAGAGGTGGTCACGCCCGACCACGTCGCCCATATCGTCTCGCGCTGGACCGGCATTCCGGTCGACAAGATGCTGCAGGGCGAGCGCGACAAGCTGTTGCGCATGGAAGACGAGATCGGCAAGCGCGTCGTCGGCCAGGGCGAGGCGGTGCAGGCTGTCTCGAAGGCCGTGCGCCGGGCGCGTGCGGGCCTGCAGGATCCGAACCGGCCAATCGGCTCGTTCATGTTCCTCGGACCGACGGGCGTCGGCAAGACCGAACTGACCAAGGCGCTTGCCAGCTTCCTGTTCGATGACGAGAGCGCGATGGTGCGCATCGACATGTCGGAGTTCATGGAGAAGCACTCGGTCGCCCGGCTGATCGGCGCGCCTCCCGGCTATGTCGGCTATGAGGAGGGTGGGGCGCTGACCGAAGCAGTGCGGCGCCGACCTTACCAGGTCGTGCTGTTCGACGAAATCGAGAAGGCACATCCGGACGTGTTCAACGTGCTGCTGCAGGTGCTCGATGACGGGCGCCTGACCGACGGACAGGGCCGCACGGTCGACTTCCGCAACACGCTGATCATCATGACGTCGAACCTCGGCGCCGAATATCTCGTCAATCTCGGCGAGGGTGAGGATGTCGACCAGGTTCGCGACGAAGTGATGAATGTCGTCAAGGCATCGTTCCGGCCGGAATTCCTCAACCGCGTCGACGAGGTGATTCTGTTCCACCGGCTGCGCCGACAGGATATGGGCCGCATCGTGGAGATCCAGCTCAAGCGGCTGGAAAGCCTGCTTGTCGATCGCAAGATCACGCTGTCGCTGGACCAGGAGGCTATCGACTGGCTGGCGGCCAAGGGCTACGATCCTGCCTATGGCGCGCGGCCGCTGAAGCGGGTGATGCAGAAGGAACTGCAGGACCCGTTGGCGGAAAAGATCCTGCTCGGCGACATCCTCGACGGCTCGACCGTCAAGGTGACAGCCGGTTCCGACCGGCTGAACTTCCGTTCGAAGCCGACGATTGTCGCGGCCGAGGCGGCAGCCTGATCCAACGCCGCGCGTCCATCCTGGACGCGCGGCGTATTCATACAAATGAGGGCGCCGATGACGCTGGACGACTACAACAGCTTCTGCGCTTCACTGCCTTCGACGACGCATGTCGTCCAGTGGGGCGGCGCCCATGTCTGGAAGGTCGGGGCCAAGGTCTTTGCGATCGGCGGCTGGGACCGGGGCCAGGAGCTCTTCGTCACCTTCAAATGTTCCGACATCGCGTATGATGTGCTCAAGGAGCAGCCGGGCCTGCGGCCGGCGCCCTATCTTGCTTCGCGCGGCATGACATGGATCCAGCGTCAGACAAGCCAGAGCATGGATGATGGCGCGCTGAAGGACTATCTGCGCGAGAGCCATCGCCTTGTCGCCCTGAAGCTGACGAAGCAGGCGCTAAGGGAATTGGGACTTGCCACAAGCTAGCTAATATTCCTCGAGGCGCCGGAAAACCGCCATCTTCATGCCCGGTTCATGTTGGAACTTTATGCTGGGTAACTGGTTTGCTGGCGAAGGGGTTCGCCGTACAGGGACAGTGCCGGGCGGCGGCAATTACGGACCGGAGAGTTTGGCAACGATGTTCCGCACGATCTTCACCCTCTCGGTGCTCGCCGCCGGGCTCGTGTCTACCGGCGCGCTCGCCGCGCCGACGCAGGACAATGCACCGCGCGTCGTCCGCGCCACCACGACGGGCGGCATCCTCGTCGCACAGGAAGGCAACCTCGACGTCTACTACGACGCCAGGGGCAACCGCGTCATCGTTGATGCCGATACCGGCAAGGTGATTGCCATCCAGCCGCCGCAGACCAGGCTCGACCGGCGCGCGCTGCGTCGCGAGACAAGGCTGCGCGAGCTGGGCCGTGCCCCTGATGACAATGACCGCTACTATCTCGATGATCCGGAAGACATGGCGCGGTTCCGCCGCAAGCAGTTGGAAGAGGAAGGCCGGGTCATCCCGCCGCCGGCGGACGAATATGACCCTGATAGCGACAATTCCGTGGAAGCCTTCCCGCCACCGCCGCAGGACGATGGCAGCTACGACAACAATTATCCCGATGCGCCGCAGCCGGCAGAGCCGCGCACCATCGAGCGCCAGCCGCTGGATCAGGCCTCGATAGAACCTGTCGAGCCGGCAGTGCCCTCCGATCAGGCGGGACTGCCGCCGAAGGCCGGCGGCAAGACCACCGCCGAGCCGTCGCTTTCGCTGGGAGCACGCCAGGATGTCGCAGCGCTGCAGGTGCTGCTAGACCGGGGTGGAGCTTCGCCCGGCGTCATCGATGGGCGCTTCGGTTCGAATGTCGACAAGGCTCTGGCCGCCTACAACCAAATCACCGGCAGCAATCTGCGGTCGACTGATGCGGTCGGCATTCAGGCAGCCCTTGCGCAGTCCGGCGGCGATGCCTTCGCCAACTACACCATCACGCCGGAGGATGCGGCCGGTCCCTATGTCGCCTCGATTCCGGAAGACTACAGCCAGAAGGCGCAGCTCGACCGCATGGGCTATACGTCGGTGACCGAAGCGCTCGCCGAGCGCTTTCACATGGACGAGAATTATCTCAAGGCGCTCAATCCGGACGCCGACTTCAATCGTCCCGGCACGATCATCAAGGTTGCCAATTTCGGCAAACTGGTCTCGACACCGGTTGCCCGTATCGTCGCCGACAAGGGCAGGAAAGAGGTCTTCGCCTATGATGCGGGTGGCAAGCTGGTGGCGGCCTATCCCGCAACCATCGGCTCGTCGGATACACCGTCACCGTCCGGCATACACACTGTATCGCGCGTCGCGCTCGATCCGAACTATACCTACAACCCCAGCATCAACTTCAAGCAGGGCCAGAACGACAAGGTCCTGACCATTCCACCGGGCCCGAACGGCCCGGTCGGCTCGGTGTGGATCGCCCTGGACAAGCCGACCTACGGCATCCACGGCACGCCAGACCCGTCGAAGATCGGCAAGACCGAAAGCCATGGCTGCGTGCGCCTGACCAACTGGGATGCGCGGGAACTCGCCAAGCTCGTTTCGCCGGGTGTGACGGTGGAGTTCGTCGACTAGCGCGCGCTGAGATTCAGGTCAGGTTCGGCCTGACTTGAACCTCCACGCACCCAGACGCTCAGCCGATAATCTTGCGCACCCAGTTCGCGCCTGGCGTTGCCGCGTAGATCAGCTGCACCACCAGGATGAAGCCGACGCTGAGCAAGGGAGTGATCATGCACAATGCGGCACCGATCGCCCACAGGATCTGCGCCTTGACGATGCGCAGATAGACCGTGCGTTTTGTATCCGCACCGACGCCCTCTGCGAGAAAGCCGTTTTTGTCCGCATAGCGCCAACTGGCGAACAGCGCGACGCCGAGCATCAGCAGATTGAGCCAGTAGACGAGGACCGCGGTTCTGAACTCGAGGAAATCGGCCAAAAGGTCGGTCGAGAACGGCAGCAGGGCGATGAAAGCGAGAAAGCAGAGGTTCAGCGTGGCAAGGCGCCGGTCGGATTTGGCGATCAGCCCATGTTGCGCCTGCTGGCCGAACCAGAAGATGGTCAGCGTCAGGAAGCTCAGGGCATAGGTCAGGAAGCGTGGCGCCAGAGCCGCGATCGCCGCGAGCAGATCGTGCTCCGAATGGATCGCCTCGTGCGCCGGCACCCTGATCTCTAGGACGATCAGCGTGAGTGCAATGGCGAACACCCCGTCGGTGATGCCGACGATACGGCCGCGTCCCTCCGCCGATGCTTCAAGTGGCCGCTTCATCGATTTCTCCCCGGCTGCAACTTTCCAGAAAACCTAGCATGACTGCCGCCGTTTGCACCCGGACAGGCCCAACCCCGGCGATATGGCTGGGTTCAAGGACGTCAAGCCACTGGCTGGTTGTTGCCGGCACGCATGCGGTCTAAGCAAGGTTCCATGCATTCACCAAGTGAAGCCGCCGCCGTCCCGCTGATCAGTCCGGTCACGAATGGTACGTTCTGTCCGCCATCGCAGCGGCGATTTGTGTTGATCGCAGCGATCCTGGCCTCGGCGCTCGGCTTCATCGACGGTTCGATCCTGGCCATCGCCATGCCGGCGATCCGCGTCAACCTTGGCGCCAGCCTTGCCGAGGCACAGTGGATTTCCAATGCCTATGCGTTGACGCTTTCGGCGCTGATCCTTGCCGGGGGTGCTGCCGGCGATCGATTCGGGTTGCGTCGCGCTTTCGTGGCAGGCATTGCGCTGTTCATTGTCGCCTCGCTTGCCTGTGCGCTGGCGCCGAATGCGGTGGTGCTGATCGCATTTCGCGCCCTTCAGGGCATTGGCGCGGCGATCATGGTTCCGGGCAGCCTCGCCATCATCGCCAAGGCCTATCCGAAAAAAGAGCGCGGGCGCGCCATCGGCATCTGGGCGGCGGCCTCGGCGCTGACCACAGCTCTTGGCCCGGTGCTCGGCGGCTTCGTGCTGTCGGCCTTCGGCGACGGCATCTGGCGGGCGATCTTCGCCATCAACCTGCCGCTCGGCCTCATCTCGATCTATCTTCTGCTGGCGAGGGTTCCAGCCGACGTGCCGACGGAGAAACGCAGTCTGGATCTCGGCGGTGCCGCGCTCGCGACATTGGCCTTCGGCGCGCTCGCCTATGGGCTGACCTCGATGAGCGCCAGCGGCGACGGCCATATGTCGGGGCCAAGCATTGCCGCCGGCGCTGTGTTGCTGGTCGTCTTCATCGTCTTCGAGCTTAGGCGGCGCGAACCGATGATCGATCTGTCGCTGTTTCGCGTCGGCGCTTTCGCCGGCGCCAATCTGGCGACGTTCTTCCTCTATTTCGCGCTGTCGGCCAATCTTTTCTATCTGCCGATGCTGCTGATCGCAGGCTGGGGATTGAGCACGGCCGAGGTCGGCTTCATCTTCCTGCCCCTGTCGGCATCGATGGCACTTTTGTCGGGACCGGTCGGCCAGCTGTCGGACCGGATCGGGCCGCGCTTTCCGATCGCCTGCGGCAGCCTTGTCGTGGCTTTCGCTTTTGCCGGACTTGCTTTGCTCACCCATGCCGGCATCCACAATTTCTGGACGGGAACATTCCCGCTGATGGCGCTGATGGGGCTCGGCATGGCGCTGGTCGTGTCGCCGCTGTCGACGGCGATCATGACGGCTGTGGACGACAAGGATACCGGTGCTGCCTCCGGCATAAACAATGCCGTCTCGCGCATCGGCGGCCTGATCGCAGTGGCAGCGATGGGCTCGCTTGCCGCCTGGGTCTACGCGGACGCACTGGATGGGAATGCGACGCCCGGTGTGCCGGGCTTTGGCGAGCCGTCGACGGTTGGGCTGGCGCCGGCAGTCGATGCGGCAAGGCTCGCCGCCAGCGACGCCGCGTTTTCCGCCGTCTCTGCGGTGACGGCGCTGCTGTGCCTGCTTTCGGCTGTTATCGCCTGGACGACCATTTCCGGTCAGCGGCTGCCTTGGCCGTGGCGTACGGACAATCCGCAAGGTTGACCGATTGACCGATCAGCCGTCGATCTTGGCGCTCGCAACCTTCAGCGGATCACTGTCTTCCTGCTTCAGCAGGTCGTCGATGCGCTCGCGTTCGCGCTTGAAAGCGACGAGGTCGTCACCCTTCAGCACCTTGCCGACCGGCAAGCGCACACGCATCGGATCCACCTTGGTGCCGTTGACGATCAGTTCGTAGTGAAGGTGGGGGCCGGTAGCGAGGCCGGTCTGGCCGAGATAGCCGATCGTCTGGCCCTGGCGAACGCGCACGCCTGGTTCGATGCCCTTGGCAAAGGCGCTCTGGTGATTGTAGGACGTCTCGTAGCCATTGGCATGACGGATGATGATCTGTTTGCCATAGCCGCCAGCCCAGCCGACCTTCTCGACAGTACCGTTGCCGGCGGCGATGATCGGCGTGCCGATGGGCGCGGCCCAATCGACGCCGGTGTGCATGCGGACATAGCCAAGGATCGGATGCCTGCGGGCGCCAAAACCGGAGCGGAATTTTCCGGCGGGCAGGGGATTGCGCAACAGGAACTGCTGGGCGCTCGAGCCGTCCCCGTCGAAATAGTCGGTGCTGCCGTCCTGCATCTGGAAGCGATAGAAGTTGCGCGTCGTGCCGCCGAACGTCGCCGAGACGTAGAGAAGGTCGGAACTGTCCGACGTCTGGTCGTCGCCATCGGGCTGCGAGAACAGCACTTCGATGCGGTCGGCGGGGCTCAGTCGGGACTGGAAGTCGACGTCGGACGCCAGCAACTTGATCAGCCGCTGGGTCATCGCCTTGGACATGCCGTAGGAATAGGCGGCGCGGTAAATGCCGTCATAGACGTTGGGCAGGTTGCCGCGCACCACCACCGGCGGCGAATCGTCGAATGCCGTCAGCAATTCGGGATTCGGCTCCGGCTCCTGTGCCGGCACATACTGGCCGCGATCGTCGAGCGCGATGGTGACGATGTGCTGCGTTCTGTCGTAGACGCTGGTGCGCACGACCTTGGCGACATCGCCGTGAACCTCGAGGCCGACACGCAGCACGGTTCCGGCCTTGAGCGCCGTCGCGTTCAACAGCTTGGCGATCGCTTCGGCCATGCCAGTGGCGTCTTCACCCGTATAGCCCGAATCAGCAAGAGCTTCGGTGACGTCGAGATCCTTGGTGAAGGGGATGATTTCCTCGGCAAAAGCCGGCGCCTGGTCGTCGGCGGCGGCGCGGGGCGCCACCGAGACGTTTTCCGGCACGATCTTGACGTCGTAGGAGCCGGCCATGCTCTCGGCAAAAGCTTCGCCGAATCGCTGCGGGTCGACATAGTGGAGTGAAGCAACCTGGACAGCACCGTCACTGAGGTCGGTGCCAGCTTCGCGCACCACCTTTTCCACCTCGTCGGCGGACAGGTCGCTCTTTTCGTCGAAGGCCGCCGTCTCGATCGGGAAATCGACGGTCTTCAGGCTCATCTCGCTTTCGACCTTGGCGCCATAGATCTGGCCGGAAGCGGCCGAGGCTGTGGCCGGCTGCGCCGCGCTGTCGTCGCCGTCGTCACCGAACACCTGCATCGGGTCGAAGGGCGGGTAGGCGCGATTGGTGGTGTGACCGGCGGCAAGCGCCATCTTGATCTGCACGAAAGGCATGGTGTGGATGACGTCACGGTCGCCGACCTTGGTGACCATCGACACTTCCATCCGGCGGCGATCCTTGGCCTTGGCGATCTGGCGCGGCGGCACCAGCCTGGTCGTCTTGGCCACTTCACCGGAATCGCCATTGCTGGCAAGGCTGATCAGTTCCGCAATCTCGGGTGGCGTCGCCAGCTGCTGACGTCCGTCAAGGGCGGCAAACAGCGCCACGCCCATCAGCACGCTCGAGGTCACGCCGGTGAGGAAGGTGCCTGACAGCCAGCGTGCGGAAACCTCGCGCCGGTCGGGCGGGCCGCTGCGGCCGTCCGCGATAAGCGGCGGCTCGTTGCCGAGTTCGGCTATGACATCTTCCGTGTCTGGCATCCAGAAAGGCTGCTTCTTCCCCGGGCGGAACGGCTTGTCGCTTTTGTTGTGGCCGTGACATTTGCCTGTCATGGCAGGTGAAGTCAACGAAGCCTGGGCCCCGGCCGAATTCCCCTCGCGCACTTCTCTTGTATGGAGCGCTCTATAAAGAGGGGCGGTGCGCCTTCTCTGCAAGGCCCATCGCGCACCCCTGTGTGAGGCTCCTAAGAGGCACCGCGCCGTCGACGCTGCGCCTCTTTTGTTGGCTTTGGTGTCGAACGGCAATGCGGCGGCAATAGGGCTCCGTCGTGGCCGCCCACCCGCGTTGTCCGGCTTCCCCTGGGGCAGCCGGCTATCAACAGATCGGGCCCGAGATTTCTGTCGCAAAAAGTTCAAAAACTTTGAGATGGCTGTTGACACTTCTGCTCGGCGGCGACTATATACGCCTCACCAACGAGGGCGGCTCGCCGCTGGCGACGAAGAAGTTTGCTTCTAAGCCTGCCCTTTGAGAAATTCAAGAGAGCCGCGTAAGCGACACTCGGACGGCCCCGGAGCCAAAAGCGAAACGGGCCACGACACTGCGTCTGCGGTGTCTGTTCTTTGAAAATTGAATATTGAAGAAAGAGAAACGTGGGCGGCAGAGTCCTGCTGAACCTCTTATCCCGCCAGGGATAGAAGGTTCGAACGAGACTTTGGCGGACACGTTTTGAGAGAATAAAGTCTACCAAGACACGTGAGTGTCTAGGTGTGAATGTTCTCGTCAATTCAAAGCGTGACCAGATAAAAGCCAATCAAAGTTTCAAAACTTGAGAGTTTGATCCTGGCTCAGAA
>NZ_CM165566.1:1970000-2007500 GCF_056781655.1 Mesorhizobium bavaricum
ACGCGGGGAACTGAAACATCTAAGTACCCGTAGGAAAGGACATCAACCGAGACTCCGGAAGTAGCGGCGAGCGAACCCGGACCAGGCCAGTGGCGATGATGAGACAAGCGGAACCTTCTGGAAAGTAGGGCCATAGTGGGTGACAGCCCCGTACGCGTAATGCAAATCATCGTCCTCGAGTAAGGCGGGACACGTGAAATCCTGTCTGAAATTGGGGGGACCACCCTCCAAGCCTAAGTACTCGTGCATGACCGATAGCGAACTAGTACCGTGAGGGAAAGGTGAAAAGCACCCCGACAAGGGGAGTGAAAGAGTACCTGAAACCGATTGCCTACAAACAGTGGAAGCCCAAGGTTCGTCCTGGGTGACCACGTACCTTTTGTATAATGGGTCAGCGACTTAGTGTGACGAGCAAGCTTAAACCGCTAGGTGTAGGCGCAGCGAAAGCGAGTCTGAACAGGGCGTTCAGTTCGTCGCATTAGACCCGAAACCGAGTGATCTAGCCATGAGCAGGTTGAAGGTAAGGTAACACTTACTGGAGGACCGAACCCATAACTGTTGCAATAGTTCGGGATGACTTGTGGCTAGGGGTGAAAGGCCAATCAAACTCGGAAATAGCTGGTTCTCCGCGAAATCTATTTAGGTAGAGCGTCGACCGAATACCCCAGGGGGTAGAGCACTGGATGGGCTAGGGGTCCTCACCGGATTACCAAACCTAACCAAACTCCGAATACCTGGGAGTACTAGTCGGCAGACACACGGCGGGTGCTAACGTCCGTCGTGAAAAGGGAAACAACCCTGACCTACAGCTAAGGTCCCCAAGTTATGGCTAAGTGGGAAAGGATGTGAGGATCCCAAAACAACCAGGATGTTGGCTTAGAAGCAGCCATCATTTAAAGAAAGCGTAACAGCTCACTGGTCTAAATAAGGGTCTTTGCGCCGAAAATGTAACGGGGCTAAAGCCATACACCGAAGCTTAGGGTTCGTAGCAATACGAGCGGTAGCGGAGCGTTCTGTAAGCTGATGAAGCCATACCCGTGAGGGGTGGTGGAGGTATCAGAAGTGCGAATGCTGACATGAGTAACGTAAGGGGAGTGAGAGACTCCCCCGCCGAAAGACCAAGGGTTCCTGCTTAAAGCTAATCTGAGCAGGGTTAGCCGGCCCCTAAGACGAGGCGGAAACGCGTAGTCGATGGGAACCACGTTAATATTCGTGGGCTTGGAGGTAGTGACGGATCATTGAGGTAGTCCAATCTTATCGGATTGAACGGGCTGCTGCGTGGTTCCAGGAAATAGCTCCTCCTTATAAACCGTACCCGAAACCGACACTGGTGGTCTGGTAGAGTATACCAAGGCGCTTGAGAGAACTATGCTGAAGGAACTCGGCAAATTGCACGCGTAACTTCGGAAGAAGCGTGACCCTTTTCTACGCAAGTAGAGGAGGGTGGCACAGACCAGGGGGTAGCGACTGTTTATCAAAAACACAGGGCTCTGCGAAGTCGCAAGACGACGTATAGGGTCTGACGCCTGCCCGGTGCTGGAAGGTTAAGAGGAGGGGTGCAAGCTCTGAATCGAAGCCCCAGTAAACGGCGGCCGTAACTATAACGGTCCTAAGGTAGCGAAATTCCTTGTCGGGTAAGTTCCGACCTGCACGAATGGCGTAACGACTTCCCCGCTGTCTCCAGCATAGACTCAGTGAAATTGAATTCCCCGTGAAGATGCGGGGTTCCTGCGGTTAGACGGAAAGACCCCGTGCACCTTTACTATAGCTTTACATTGGCATTCGTAGTGGCATGTGTAGGATAGGTGGTAGGCTTTGAAACCTGGGCGCCAGCTCAGGTGGAGCCACCCTTGAAATACCACCCTTATTACTATGGATGTCTAACCGCGGCCCGTTATCCGGGTCCGGGACAATGTATGGTGGGTAGTTTGACTGGGGCGGTCGCCTCCTAAAGAGTAACGGAGGCGCGCGATGGTGGGCTCAGAACGGTCGGAAATCGTTCGCTGAGTGCAATGGCATAAGCCTGCCTGACTGCGAGACTGACAAGTCGAGCAGAGACGAAAGTCGGTCATAGTGATCCGGTGGTCCCGCGTGGAAGGGCCATCGCTCAACGAATAAAAGGTACGCCGGGGATAACAGGCTGATGACCCCCAAGAGTCCATATCGACGGGGTTGTTTGGCACCTCGATGTCGACTCATCGCATCCTGGGGCTGGAGCAGGTCCCAAGGGTATGGCTGTTCGCCATTTAAAGCGGTACGTGAGTTGGGTTCAGAACGTCGTGAGACAGTTCGGTCCCTATCTGCCGTGGGTGTAGGAATATTGAAAGGATCTGTCCCTAGTACGAGAGGACCGGGATGGACGGATCTCTGGTGGACCTGTTGTGGCGCCAGCCGCATAGCAGGGTAGCTATATCCGGACGGGATAACCGCTGAAGGCATCTAAGCGGGAAACCCACCTTAAAACGAGTATTCCCTGAGAACCGTGGAAGACGACCACGTTGATAGGCCGGGTGTGGAAGAGCGGCAACGCTTGAAGCTTACCGGTACTAATAGTTCGATCGGCTTGATCGTTCTCATTCCTTATGCCCATCTCGGCGCAATCCGAAGGATTGCCGCCAGAAGATGTGAAAGCACAACAAAGACCAGCGAACAGCTCCGAGAAAGCATGATAGGGTAACCCCTATTGGCTACTCGCGCAGAGCTCTTCGCTCAAAAAGCTTCTCGAACAACGTGCGTTTTGCCGACCTGGTGGTTATGGCGGAGCGGCTGCACCCGATCCCATTCCGAACTCGGCCGTGAAACGCTCCAGCGCTGATGGTACTTCGTCTCAAGACGCGGGAGAGTAGGTCGCTGCCAGGTCTGCTAAACGCACGTTGATCTCACATCCAGTATCGAAAACGATACCGGATGGAGAGGAAATCTTCTCCTTACGAACAGGCCCGCCAACGGGAACACGGGCCGCGAAAGCGGCCCTTTCATTTGGTGAGACTTCTACCTATCTGTAGGCCATCCTATTGTAGGCTTGGGCTTACATCCAAAGGTGACGCGGGGTGGAGCAGCCCGGTAGCTCGTCAGGCTCATAACCTGAAGGTCACAGGTTCAAATCCTGTCCCCGCAACCAAATCTGTCATAACACACTAACCGTCCCGATCTGACCGGGGCGGTTTTTTGCGTTTCAATGGCCGGGGTTGGCTCGATCGCGCCACAAAGGTGCAGATAGGGCGCGACGGAAATGACGGCATTGGGCCGTGAGCTGCTGGGCAGCTTTGGAGCGCGGACTACTGCGCTGCAATACAGCTGGCAAATCCGGGAGCTGGCACGTAAATTGCCACTTGGAGCTACGCAGTCTATCTCGCCATCATGTCAAGCCGCATCCGATCCTCTTTTGGGAGTCGGCAATAGCGGTCGGTGAGAAGGGGTAGCGACTGATGCTCTGTGAATTTGCCAACCGCTTTCCGCGCGACCTTGCTCAACTCCTCGAGCGCGACCGTCATCTTACCCGCAACTTCCGCGAGGAGACCGCGACCGATCTGCTGATGA
Organism: Mesorhizobium bavaricum; assembly: GCF_056781655.1. NCBI lineage: Bacteria > Pseudomonadati > Pseudomonadota > Alphaproteobacteria > Hyphomicrobiales > Phyllobacteriaceae > Mesorhizobium > Mesorhizobium bavaricum. The sequence continues at coordinate 1,973,541 of NZ_CM165566.1, forward strand.
TGGGTCTCATGCCGCTCCAGCCGCTCGGCGTCCGGGTCGACTTCCCCGATGAGAAGGTCACGGGCGCGGATATGGACTGGATCTATGCAGCACCGCATGAGGTTGATGGCGGCAGCTATCTGCGCCTGATGATCCAGTCGAAACGCTGTAAGGAACAGAAGCTCAAGAATGGCTCAAGCTACTGGTATTATGATCATCTCGATCATGGCACGCCGAAAGGCAGTCAGATTCAGACGCTGGTGAACCATGCTGCGACATCGCCCGACGGCATGGCCACGCTTCCGCTCTACATGTTCTATCATCCTCAGTCGGCGCTGCAGCGTGCGGTAGGAGCCCTCCCGGCGATCGAAGGCATCAACATCCGGCTGGCGCGCGATCTCGTTGGCATGGTCGCTGGCGGGTGCAAGCGGAAGGAGAAGAAGGTCAGCCGATGGCGGGCGGGCTTCATGTCGCTGTCAGATCTTCTATGCTGGCCGGTGGTTGACCTGCCCGCGCTGCCGTCACCGCCGGCAGATCCCGCAACCGAGTTCATCCTGCCCAGCGGATTCCTGGGGCTCGAATATCTGTCAATCGCCTTCCATCCGGACCTTGTGGCCGAGCGCATCAATGTGATCCGCGGCGAGGCCGCCCCTGCCGCCGACGCGGATTTCCAGGTCCGTCCGTCACGCGAACTTCCCGACAGCATTCGCCGGGCGATTGCTGGCGAGGTGACCGACAAGGACCGCGCCACTCTGCAACGGCCGAGGGTCATCCTCAGCACGCCGCTGACGCGCGAGGACCCGAGCTTCGATCAGGCTCGCGCCGCCGTGCGTCGCAGAAGGGGTCGTCCCGCCGGCAACTAACCGCAACCTCATGGCATCGATCGACCGGCGTCCCGAGGCGGAGCGTCCCTCCCCGCCTCAACCTGCTCGCCCTGATCCTCGTCGACCGTGCGAGGACGGTCAGGACCCTTTGCCCCAAAAGGCAACCGCGAGACGTACTCTGCCGCCTCAGCCATCGGCATGCGGATCGCGTCGAGCGCGGCTGTCTCGTCAAGAAGCTTCACCCTGCGGACTTGTATAATCGTCCTAACCGTCGTCAACATGATCCGATCGCACCGACGGTCTGGCAGGCTTAGTCTCGGGGGAACATCATGCGCCACAAAGAGGTGGAGGAAGATCTGCGGCCGCTGATTTTCGACTTCTTCTTCTGGTTTTCTCGGTTCGAATCCGCCCTAAAAGAGAATAGCTGGCTCCAGTCCCAAACGGTCGGCGCGACTGCGCTGGCGGACTGGAAGGGTTTCGTCGAAGCGTATGGCGGAGACTATGCTCCGTCCGATGCCGCCGGACGCCTCGTCGTCGCCAACCCGCAGAAGCAGATCGTCGGCGACGCTGGGCTGACGTTCAACGATGTGACTTTCACGGACAGCGCCTCGCAGCTCGACCGCGTCACATTGTTGCTTATGACGGCGCGCAACAACCTGTTCCACGGCGGCAAGCATGGAAGTGCCTATTGGGACGATTCCGTACGGATACGGCTGCTGCTGCCGCTGTGTATCACCGTGCTTGAAGAACTGGCCGAGCTCGGCGGGATGCAGGCCGACCATATCGGTTATTACTGATGGCGAGGCCCCCAACAGACGGGTTCGGCTTCCCCTGGAAGCGAGACGATCCCTGCCCATGCGACAGCGGGTCGAGCTTTGCCGACTGTTGCCTCGGTGGTGATGGCCGGCCGGCAATGGTACTCGGCGATCTCGTCCCGCCCGCGCCGGTGACCGGCGAAGCGCAGAGTGGCTGCTATATGGCGGGGACCGCGGACTGTGGTGGCGGACTCAGCCGCGAGCACTATATCTCGCGCGGCTTGATAGACGGTCCGGAACTCAGGGTGCGCGGCATGCCCTGGCAGCGTGAAGAGGTTGCGCATTATTCCCCCGACAATCTCGTCGCGCGCATACTGTGTCGCCGTCACAATAGCGCAATGTCGCCGCTCGACGCACACGCGATCCGGTTCTTCCTAGCGCTTGAGGAGGGGCTGAAGCACGCGCAGCGGCGTTCGCTGTCGAGCAGAAGTCGATTCTTCATGACCTCGGGCGACGGACTGGAACTGTGGGCGATGAAGACACTTGCCAGTCTCTACGCCTCGCAGATCGATTTCACGACACCCGATCGCCGGTTTCGCGATTTCGAGCCGCCGATGGATCGAATCGTGACGGAGCTGTCCTCGCAGAGTCCGCGCAGCTTCATGACGCTCAGCCTGCCCCTCACACAGGATGCACATGAGGACCTAGTCGGCCGGCGCGCGGTTTCGGTCGGGCCGATCGTCGATGAGGAGAGCCGGAGGCTTTCCGGGCTTCTAGTCCGGATGCATGGGATTGCGCTCGTCTTCAACATTGACCTGCCTGCCGAGGAGGCGCTTCCCGAAGCGGAAATAGCACGTCCCGACATGATCGACTTGATCGGCATGGGGCGGACCTCGCGCATCTTCCTTTCTTGGCAAAAGCACCGTCGCGAAGGCAGGATCGTCCAGATTCGGTTGGGTCATCCTCGGACCGACCGGCCAACCGGCAGACCCGATCGCGGCTGGGATCGCCGCCCCTTACGGAAATAGAAAGCTCGCGCATCTAACGGCTGTTGGCCGCTTCGATGATCGTCAGGCTTGAGGACTTACCGATCTGCCTTCTGAACGGCCGTAATGCGGGCGCGAAGCGGACCAGGCAAAGGTTTGCCTGAAAAGGGGCCGTAAAAAGCCGTTTGCTTCGCGTTAGAGTTAGGCCCGGTTTAGGGCAGATGTGGCCATTCAGAGCGGCCCTACTCGGTGCTTGCCTGCTGCCGCGCGAGCAGCCCAGTTCGCCTCCTCCGCTCCTAGATCACATCGCGAGACCCATTATCGCCGAAGCACTCTTCTGCTATCGGCGACGGTAAGCAAGAGCGTAAACGTCGCCTAAGATCGATCGAAATTAGGTGGCAGGGCCCCCACGGGCTCGACAGGCCAACTGCCCCTCGCCGTGCACCCGAGGGCGCTGCTTGAACCACAATCGTGCGCACATCGCACATAGATGCTATCAATGAAGATGCGCAGGGAGGGCGAACAATCGAATGGAGAATGAGGACAGGTCGCGAACCAGATCTGATCGGCGAATCGCCCTGCTCATCGATGCGGACAATGTATCCCACGGTAAGATCGCAGCGATACTGGCGGAACTTTCAAAATACGGCACGGCCAATATCCGCCGCGCCTACGGCGATTGGGTAAGCGCCAATCTCAAGAACTGGAAAGACAAGCTGCACAATTTTGCAATTCGGCCCATTCAACAGTTCACCTATTCGGCCGGCAAAAACGCCACCGATATTGCGCTTGTGATCGATGCAATGGAGCTTCTCTACACGCAAAAGCTTGACGCTTTCTGTTTGGCTTCCAGCGACGCCGATTTCACACCACTCGTGATGCAGTTGAAGGCCAATGGACACGAAGTTTACGGATTTGGGGAACGCAAAACGCCCACTCCCTTCATCAATGCCTGCACGACTTTCCTCTACCTCGATAGCCTGGACGATGCTGAGCAACCGACAACTCCTGAAGCCCCCGGCGAGAAACCAAAGACCAAAGCGGAATCGGCGGCCAAATCCAAAACGCCCGCCGAAAAGTCCGCCGACAAGCGAACGGGCAAATCTCTTTCGCAAGATACGACCCTCGTGGCGATCCTGCGTGGCGCTGTGGAAGCCACGGCGCAAGACGATGGATGGGCAGCTATGTCATCGGCAGGAAGCGCAGCGAAACGACAGGCGCCCATCGATCCACGAAACTATGGAGTCAAAAACTTTCCGGCACTCTTCGCGGCGACTGGCCTCTTCGACATAATGAAGATGGAGAATGGGCAGAGCTACGTCTCAGACAAGCGGAACAAGGACCGCTCACCACTGCCGAGCCGATAAGGATAAGAAATTCCATCATTGCCGTTGATGGCAAAGGCGCCGGCAGGCGCATTTCTTGCCTTCTAACGCCACTATCAACGACAGGCCGAAGCTTACATCTCTCCTCTGGGTATCGCAGGCCGGTTGCCATCGAGAAGCGCCGCAAGCTGATGCGAGCATGGGCTAACCACGTCAACCCGGTCAATGCCGAGAATGTGGTGCCTATTCACAAACGTGTCTCTGTCAGATTTTCGTCGCCCGCCCCGAAGCGGCTTAGGGGGTGCGTCTCCCGCGGGCGACTCGATGAGGAGGTCAGTCGCGAGCTACCTCAAGCGCGTCCCGCAACCACTTCTGTCATAACACGCTAACCGTCCCGGTCTGACCAGGGCGGTTTTTGCGTTCTGGGCATGCAGTGCAATGAGCGCCGCCGGCCAGCACGCCAGAGATAACAGCAGTGGAACCGGCATCCTGATTTGAGCACTTCGCGTCGAGCGGGGATTTGCAGAGTACCTGGCGGCGATCGGTCGGCACGGCCAAGCCGCGGTAAACCGTGGCCGTATCAAGGTAGGCGTTTAGCGCGATATAGACTCCGCATGACAAAGGAGTTCAAACAGAACGAGCCCAACAAGCACCACTTCCTTCCGGTTTTCTACCTGAAGGGATGGGCTGGCGCCGATGGGCGCATTGTCCAGTTCAGCAAGCCGAACCCTTATGACGAGAGGGTGAAATTGCTCCGGCGGCACCCAAGCGCGGTTGGCTATATCAAACGCCTCTATGCGGTTGAGGGACTACCTGAAAGGGTAGCTAATCTCTTTGAGACCGAGTTCACTCGCCCTGTCGACACGGATGCTGCGGTTGCAATGCAGCGACTTATGACGGGTAGGTTCGATACCGAGGCAACTCAAACGGAAGCGGTTGCATGGATCAAGTTCCTGCTTTCGCTGATGATGCGCATGCCGGCCGACATCAAACGGCTCAAGCACTACGTCAAATACGACTGGTTCTCAGATCTCCCTAGCTTGCAAGCCGCCTTCAAGAAGTCTGGCATGGAGGGCAACCCCCGGACGGTGGAGGACTACCAGAAGCTGCTGGGGCCAACGTTCCACGAGCGGGCTGCCATGGTAGCGCTCAGTGGCATGATGCAGGTCGAGACTGCGATCAGAGCGATCGGGCAGCTACAGTGGACAGTGCACAACATCGATGGTGCCCGAGAATTTCTCACCTCGGATCGTCCCCTGATTGCATCGGTCGGGATGAACGGTCCGAAGGCCCACATCATTCTACCTATAGGCCCGCACCGCGTTTTTGTTGCCACCAAGACGGAAGAGTTCAGACGCCAGCTGGTCGAGAAACAGCCGTGGGATTTTGTGATGACCGTCAACACATACGTCGTGAACAACGCTACCGATTACATCTATGGCAGCAATGGCGCGGCCCTGAGGTTCGTTCAGAAACACATGGGAAAGCTTCGCGAGGAGACCTTTCTGGAGAGGATCAACAGGCTCCGCATGGCAGAGATTGCTAAGCCCGTGTCGGAACGCACAGATCTCAATCTGTAAGCTGATGGCGGGGCCTTGGCTCCTTCGGCCCTGATAGCCGGAGAAATCCCCGTCACAAAGACATCCGCCCGGATTCCTATCTCGATAGCTATTGGGCGCACCATGGTGTCATCCCCTAGGAGAATTGCTGCGAGAAGGCTTCTGAGCCGCGCACCGCCGAGCTCGTCGCATGGATTGCGCGGAGCGAATGGTCTCATCCGCCGCAATGACCGCGATTATCTCGGCCCCCACTTCTAGGAGCCCGTAGAAGCCGAAGCCATGGGGGCCGAGTTCGGCGGCAAGACCTATTACGCGCCTCGGCCGGAAAGCCTTCACTGCTGCGGCTTAGGAAGCCGACGTGTTTGTGCGGAAGGTAGAGATTTCGGCTGACCTGCAAAAAAGGCTTTTTTCGAGGCTGAATTGACGCCATTGCCGGGGTTCTAAGTGGGAAATTAACTCCGCCATCCCGGCGGGGCCCTTTTCAGGAACCAAAACATGGCAAGTGATCAAACCAACGTCGAAATCCTCGACGAAGTCAGCGTCCGCTACAAGCACGGCGCGACCCTCTGTTTTCAGGCGGTTCGCTACCACATCCCTAACCAGCCGTTCGAGGATGGCTTCCGCTTCTCCTGGCGGGACGGCAGCGGCAATCTGCTGCCGCTTCGCGGGCAAACACGTATCCCGAGCTTGCGGATTGCCCGGCTTCTGATGGCGATGGCGGAAGAGCGGCCGGCGTTTCGTAACCACCGCGGCGCCGACGCCGACGACCTGCCGACCTCGGTGAACATCTAGCCTCGAAAATGAAAACCCCGGCTCATCTGAACTGACCCCCCGAAGGTTGTGTCCAACTTTACGGGGTGAGTTCTTCGTGCGGGCGTTTTTGCATCTGGCTGTGGTGGCCGGTTGATTTGAACTCTCATCAGTCGCCCGCAAGCAGGCAAGGTCGACGCCGCAGGACAAAGAAGCCAAATCCTGTCCCCGCAACCACTTCTGTCATAACACCCTAACCGTCCCGGTCTGACCGGGGCGGTTTCTGCGTTTCGTGGCTGGGGATGTCTCGGTTGCACCAGCACCCGACATATCCAAGCTACAAGGCGCTATACGTCTCATATGGGCCGAGCGCTGCTTTCATAATAACAGCGGCTTAGATGTGAATGCCCATCTCGGGTTTCGTCTTTCCGACTGACTCGCGAGTTGGTATCAAACCGGCGGTTCCACAAGCACCAAATGATCGACATTTACATCATCGCGGTTGATCATAGCGGGAAGGTTCGCGTCATCGACGAAGCCTGCTGCTTCCATGCGAACCTTTCCCTGCTCCAGTGCCTTTTTGATAGGTTGTGCGCTGGCGATCGCGCCGTAGAAGGCGCCTGCGAACACCGTGGCTGCGGCATCGTCGATGCTATCGGACATGGCGATCACCACCGGAACAACCGGCAGGAGGACTTCGGCTCCATCGAGAGTGTCGCAGGCATTGAGGACGAGAAGGGTGGGTGGAGTGCTGGTCGCGTTGAGAATCTTGGCCAAGAGTGTGAAGTCCATCTCCTGGCCATCTGGACTTTCAGCACTGCCATTATCGAACAGAAGAGACCTTGAGCCGCCATGCCCTGAAAAATGAATGACGTGCGGTCGCATATCGTTGATGCCATCCATCAGGTCTTCCATGGTCGCTGCAGGCTTGTGATCGACTACGATATAGTCGCGATGCAACGCACCCCTGACGATGTTCTTCACTGCGCGGATTTCCGCATCAGTACGCAGCCAGTCCCCGGCAGGGTCCGGATTGGTCGTCAGATATAGAACCCTCAGCTTCTCCTGCTGCGGTTCCCGTACGATGACATGCCTCACCACCGGCGACATTGCTCTGCCCACCGCTTTCGCATGGGACAACTCATCGCGTTGCCGTTGCTTTTCCTTGCTGTCGCGACGGCCCTCCTCCTGTTTTTCTTGGGTCTGAATGGAAGCCTGCTTCCTTCGCTGCGCTTCTGCATTCGTTGCTAGCTTGCTTGCCACTCCGGCTGCCTTCTTGGCCTCTGATATTTCGGTTTTCTCGTAGCCTTGTGCGGCACGGATATACGAGTTCCGCATCGAATCGCTTTTGGTTTTGGACGCGTCTCGGAGCTTGCTCTCCTTCTTGAAACGAGCGCCGGCCGCTGCAGCCTCGTGGCCCGACCGCTCCTTGAGCAGGGTCGCCTCCTGCTTCTTCAGTCTGGTCAAGTCTGCTCTAAAAGAGTCAAGCAACGACATGGGGCCTCCACGATTTCTTCAATAAAGCATCAGGGGCAAGCTAGCCGATTACAAGGACCAGCCAAGAGAGATTGATATCGGTACGCCAACGGACCACCGCTGCGCCACCGTTTGTCAGTTGTCGGACTGGCGGGCACTGAACGGTCGACCGCCCGCAGTCTTCGGAACGCTGCGGCTACAAATGGAGCACAGGCGTACTCCCATCGGCGCACTCTCGACGACCGACGGGCCGGCCAGCGGAGCTCGCTACAACATCAATCAGGGCAGACCAGCCACGACGCGTTTCTTGTCCACGAGACGGAGGCTGAGATCCGGCCTGCTTCGAATGACTTCGGTGATTGCATCGAGAAATTCTGCCGCGGGCGAGGGCGCTTCAAAGCTTGTCGGCAAGCTGCCTGCCTGTCCTCCTCGGGCACTTGCAACCGTGGCAAGCGTACTATCGAGGTCAGTCAGAACGCGACGAAGACTGCCCAGCAGCCTCGCGCCGGCCGGAGTTGGTCGGACACCCGCTGTATGGCGCTCAAAAAGCGCGGTTCCGAGCGAGTGCTCAAGATCACGAATGCGCCGACTTAAGGCAGAATGGTGAATTCCCAGGCGTCGCGACGCGCCAAGGAAACTGCCTTCCTCACCGATGACGATTGCGCAATCAAGCGTAATTAACTGGACGCGTCGCCGCATCGTGGTTCCTCATCTGATGGCGCTATGACGCGGATCCACGAACGCCCTCAATCGGTTTCGTCGAATAGCGTTCAGGCCGCGCCTGGAGGACCACAAATTTGGACCGCCATTTTCTTCTTGGGCATCACGTGATCTCGTGAGGAATTCCGCTGATCAAGTTGCCGAGTTGGCCCATAGACGAACATTGCGCTCGCCGTCTGCAACGAACCTCGCGTCATCGAACGAGGTGACGGTGACCTATTGTCACAACGTGACAACGAAGCTCAGCTATCCGAAATTTTGTGACCTGATCGTTGACACGCTCGAGCCTCTTAGCAGCCGGAAAGCGTGATTCCAGCTTGAACGTAGCGGCCATCTGGTATCGGCTGGGGCAAGTAAGCATGAATCAGGTCGAGAAGGCACCTAGTGGGTATTGGGGATGACGAGGTCGATCGAGAATTCACGTCCGGTGGCGGCATTGACAAGGTGCGCGCTTCGAAAGCCGGGCATGCATATCACGAAGCATGGGCCGCTCGAACCGCGCTCGAACTGCTCCTTCCCAAAACTGAGTTGGTTGCTATCACGTTGGAAGGTTTCGACTATATCGACGAGGCTGACCTAGGAACTGGAGCTGTCGAAATCGCGGATCTCGTTCGTTATTATGGTCATTCCGATATCTCGCGTGCGATCCGCGTCGAAGTCGTCCAGTTCAAATACTCAATTGCTAGCGCCGGGACAGCCACTCGCGCCGCCGATATCGCCTCGACTCTTGCCAAATTTGCGCTTGCGGATGTCGAGTTGCAGGCACGCCATGGCTCGGCCCATGTCGAAAAGGTCGTAAGGTATGACTACGCCACCAACCGTCCGATAAATCCCAACTTGATCGCTGCCATAGACGCCACGATCGAAGGCAAGGCGGCGGATGGCGACATTGGGAAGCAGCAAGCACAGATCGCCAAGGCATTGGGGGACTATCCCTACCCTCACGATAAGTTCCTCAGGCGACTGGCTGTGACGGGCAGCGGTGGTTCGCTAGCCGAGGCTGATCGTCAAGTGGGTCAGATCCTCGCCTCGTGGAGCGAAACCAGTGATCCACAGGCGGAGGTTCGGCTACTCAAGCTGCGCAATCTAGTGCGTACAAAAGCTGGTCCGGACAATGGGGGGGATAAGCGGATCGACCGCGTTGCGGTTCTCGCTGAACTCAGGGTCGATCATGAAGATCAACTCTATCCAACCGAAGACGCATTTCCGCTGATCGAAACGACTATTCCACGAAACATTGTGGACGATGCGGCGGCGATGGCGCGTACACAAGGCCTGCCCCTCATAATCCATGGTGCAGGCGGTACGGGAAAAACTGTACTGATGCAGGGCTTGGCGGCAACACTTGGCCAACGCGACCAAGTCGTAGTGTTCGACGGGTTTGGCGCTGGTCGCTGGCGCGACCCGGCTGACGGTCGCCATCGGCCCGAACGTACTCTTGTGCATCTCGCTAACCTACTCGCCGGGCACGGCCTCTGCGACATCTTGCTCCCGATTTCCGAAGCAACCAGCTTGCTCCGCGCTTTTCGCCAGAGATTGACCCAATCTGTCGCTACTGTTCGGCAAGCCTCCAACGAGGCGGCAGTCGTACTCGTTCTTGACGCGATCGATCATGCAGCGATCGCCGCCGAAGAAAGCAACACGACGTCCTTCGCGCACAGTGTACTTCGCAGTCTATCGGTCGACCCAATAGATGGCGTGGTCGTAGTCGCCTCGTGCCGCACGGAGCGTCTTACTCAGGCCGTAGGGAATTCGGAACACCGTGAGCTAGAAATCCCAGCCTTTACCTCTGCCGAAGCGCAATGCTTGATCCTTGCGCGTGACGCCAGCGCAACCCCTACCGAAATCGCGGCACTTGAGATGCGGTCCGGCCGGAATCCGCGCTGCCTGGACACACTTCTTGTAGAGGGCCGCCCCTATGACTTGCCGACAACGCCAGAAGAAGATGCGGCTACTCCTGCTGATGTACTGGATCTCCTGTTACGCAAGCGGATCAGCGCAGCCAGACACGACGCGCGCATAAGAGGGGCTAGGGACGCCGACATCGATCTGCTGCTGACAGGTTTGGCACTGCTACCCCCACCCGTTCCGATCGATGAGCTGGCCGCAGCGCACGGAATTGCCCTCGCCCAGGTAGAGAGCTTTGCCACGGATCTGGCACCTTTGCTCGAGCGTACGCCGCACGGCCTAATGTTCCGCGACGAGCCAACCGAAACGCTCATCCGTAAACTGAGCGCCGACGACCTTGCGGGACGTGTCAAGATCGTCGACGTGTTATTCACGCGTCAGGCAGTATCCAATTATGCAGCGCGCGCTCTTCCTTCCCTTCTAACAGCGCTCAAGGACGTCGATCAGCTTATTACGCTCGCCTTCGACGAGCGCGTACCGCCCAGCGCCTCCAAAGTCAGTTTGCGCGACATCCGGCTCGCACGCATCACCGCCGCGCTCGGCCTATGCGCCAATATACAGCGACGTGATGATCTATTGCAGTTACTGCTGGAAGCCTCGATTGTGGCCGCCGGCCACGAACGCTCCGATCGCTTCCTCTATGAGTTCCCGGACCTCGCAGCAGTCGCAGGTGATGCTGAGGCCCTACGTCGACTATTTTCAACCAAAGCCGGATGGGCGGGGGGACGCCATTCGGCCCTCGCTTTAGCTCACGCGTTTGCTGGGGATTTCGGAGAAGCCCGGCGCAATGGTCGCCGCGCGATCGATTGGCACAATTGGGCGCGCAAAACAACTCAGAGGGCAGCATACACTCCTGGTAAAGCTTCGACGGAATTGGATGATGTCGGTTTTGCCTATGTCGAGATGCTCGCAGGCAATGACATCCGCGTTGTCGAGTTCTTTAGGCTGCAGGGTGAAGCCATCGCCTATCAGAAGTTTTGCAAACTTTTCGAACTGCTCGAGCGTCATCGCGCCAGTGCACACCCTCCGGCCGATCGAATTTTTCGGCGCCTGCAAGTGTGTAAATCTGGCTCACGAGCTCTCTGGGCGGCAGCACTTCGTTTTTCGAATCTCGATGCGACCCATGATAGCAAGATCATTGCGAGGTTCGCCGCCGCACCACCTCATAGTGATCAGCATGACCCACTTGCGCATGCGAGTCTCTCCGCAGCCGCCCGTGCCATTGGCCTTGGCCTAGACAACGATGCGCGCGCGATTCTCGATGCTGCGGCCATCAGCCCGCCTAATCTCTACGACTATACGAGCTATTGGGTTGCTGACCGTGACGCCGACATCGCGGTGGTCCGTGGCGGCCTGTCGGCCTCGCTTCGCGGTAAGCCAGTCGCGCTTCTCGATCTCGCGCCGCGAGAGATATTGGGACTGGTGGCCCCAAGTATCACCGCACGAGGCGCCGCTGCGTTTGAGAAGGCTCTAGACGGGAAGCTGAACGAGCCCAAACCAGTAATAGGAGTAAATCGAAAGCGTCGCCGCAAAACCGTCAATGACAAATTGCGGTCAGAATATAGCCGCGCTCTCAACGAGCGGATACGACCGCTACTAGCCTACTCTCAAGCGGTCGCCGACATGGTACGGCCGCCCATCGGCCAATCTCGTCATGATATATTCATGGCGGCCCTTGATCACTTGGCGACCGATGTCGAGCACGCATCAAACTATCCCTACCAGGATGGCAAATCGTATTTGGCACGTGTCGCATTTCATGCACTCTTCACTGTGGCCGACGCTATCGGCGCAATCGATCCAATTGGCGCAGAGCGTATCGTAGCCTGGCTGCAGACCGCCCCAGGCATGCACACACCGAGATTGATGGCGGTCATCGAGCGTTTGTCGCGAATTGATGGGTGTCAGAATCCCGCGCTCCGTCTTGCTGGCTATGTTGAGCGGCAGATACGTTTGGATACTGACGTAAATAGTCGGATTTCATCATATGGTGCATTGGCCCGCGCAGTGTGGCGCGTATCGACCGACGAATCCGCGGCCTACTTTCGACGCACGCTCGACCTTACCGATGCAATCGGATCCGATGATTTCGATAGGACGAACCATCTGCTCGAATTAACTGGCTACTACAATGGACCACCGCTTTCGGCACGCGCAGGGCACACACTCGCCCGAATTTTGGAACTCAACCAGAACGAAGATTCGAAATTTCCTTGGATCGAATACGCGCAGACCATGGTGCCAATCACAGGCCTAGCCACCCTGGCAATGGTCGCGCGCCTAGCTGATCGCGATAAAGCTCGTCTTGGACTTTCCCTTGGACCAGCCCTGACCGTTTTGGCGCGGGAGCGCAGGCTCCCCGGTGATTTGGCTGCTTGTCTGATTGGATTGGAAGCGCCCATCGATACCTGGACCTGGAACATCAGCGATTTCGCGGCCGCGGCCTTGGAAACTATGCCACTCGAGTTGCGAGAATGGCTCTTCGCGTCGATTTTAGTTGAGATCGACCGCGACGATCGCCTGGCGCCACAGCGCGAGACGATTGCTGCACTCCGAACATTGGCTGACGCGAAGTTGGCAAGCGACTCGCCATCCCGCAGGCGAATTGCAAGTCTGGCCGAACGGTCGGGCTCGGAAAGTCCTAGGCCGGAGCTCACAAAGTCAACCGATCCGTCTGCGATATACTCCATCGACTTCGCGGACCCGGCCGCGATCGATCGCGCGATCTTGGACCAACCCATCGATCAGTCCGGCCGTCGCTGGCCGCAGGCGACGATAGCCAAACTTGCCCGTTCGCTGAAAACGCCAGCTGAGCGCCTTGCTTTCGTCAAGGCAGTTGTCGACGCCAACACGGCGTCACTTTCCGAAAAGATCAGTGCCCTGGATGATTTCCTGCCAGCATGGGCCGGCCTTTCTACCGCTTTGCGCGATATCCTCCCAGCTCAAGCTCTGATTCTAGCGGGGAAGCACGCTGGAGAGTTGATCAAATCGAATGTCGATGGCTGGTCCAGTTGGCGGGGTCTTATTAAAGATTTCGGCGGTGACCGGCCCGCACTTATCGAGCGTGTTGTAGAATCGCTTGCCGCGACCGCCGGGGAAGTTAGCGGCGATTCTTGGCTCGCGCTCGCGGCCAAGTTGGCCGCCGATGCCAGTTCCTCCGCAATAGCTACGGGACTCGAACGATTTCTTACCCTAAGCGACGCCGCGCTTCCGGCAGAAGAAGGCGACGGCCCATGGGATGCGCGATTCGCGGTCACTGAAGATCCAGTTGATGTCGCTGCGGGACTTATCTGGGCTCGGCTAGGCCACCACAAAGCAACGATGCGTTGGCGCGCTGCTCATGCTGTGTTGCGGCTGGCCGCGATTGGCCAATTCGACGTCATAAGCGCGCTTGTTGCGCGCTTTGACAGCGCGACCATTCTGCCGTTTGGCGACACAAAGCTTCCGCCTTATCCGCTCCACGCTCGCTTATGGTTACTGATCGCGCTCGCACGCCTAGCCGCCGATCGGCCGAGCCAGATTGCACCGCACTCGCCGTTATTTGAGCGTGTCGCCTTCGCAAACGATTTCCCGCATGTGGTCATGCGCTCCTTTGCCCTCGATGCGCTTCGTGCACTGGCGCCGTTCCTCGACCCGGACAGTCGTGCTTCCTTGGAAGAACGGACCGTGGGAATCAACGTTTCCCCATTTGCCCACAAACCCGCCGACGTCATTGTCGAGGGACGTTATGCCCGCCGACCGGACTCCTCTCCTGAGCCGGCCAATGCCTTCCATCTCGATTACGATTTTACGAGCAATCAGGTCGAGCGTGTCTGCCATGTATTCAATTGTGGTGCCTGGGAAGTTGACGACCGGATCACTCACTGGGTTCGTCGCTGGGACCCATCGATAAAGAACATGTACTCAGACCCACGTAGCAGTAACGACAACGAAAGGGGTTGGGCGTCTGGCTATGTCCCAGATGCCGATCGCTACGGTGGCTATCTGGGGTGGCATGCATTGATGCTTGTTGCGGGCGACATGCTCCAATCTCGGGTTGTCAGCGGACGTGATTGGGGCGGAGATCCTTGGGCAGCCTTTCTCGCAGAGTATCGCATTTCTCGAAATGACGGACGCTGGCTCGCCGAAGCGACCGAATTATTTCCTTTGGACCTGCCACGTGCTGCTGATCTGCCAATGCCAGACATCATGCCAAAGCGCGCCGAACAAGAAGATCGTCGCCTGCTGTTGCCCTTGCTGGGTATCTCTGCGGGCCCAGAAGCCGGTCCTTGGCTTCCGGTCCACGGTTTCTGGTCGCTGCCAAACGATTGCACCGCGTCTTTGGCGACAGTGCTCGTCGGCGCTGACGATCTGACCGCAGTGGTAATGACATTGCTGACCGACGGAAAATTCTCACGTTGGCTTCCACATGACGAAGAGGAAATCAGCCGCCACTTCGGTCCTGACAATCATTCAGTCTGTGAATGGGTTGCAACCGTGCGGCATTCAGAGCGCAATCTAGACCGACATGACCCTTACGCTTCGACGACAGCGATGCAGCGTAGCGCTCCGTCGCTTTGGGTACGCGAACACCTTGGTCTTACCGCCGATGATTCAATAATTCGCAGTTGGTCGAGTCGGATTGGTGCTGCTTTCCGTTCCGAATCTTGGGGTACTCAAGGCGGACGGGGTGAGTACAGCTGGGACGACAGCGGGCAGCGGTTGAGCGTCGAACGCACCCATTTGCAGCGCCTTCTCAGCGAGACAGGGCTAATGCTCGTCGGGGCACTGAAACTGCAACGCTATCAAAAGGGCAAGCCCTCGTCGCGTCTTGGCGACACAAGTGCCTTCACCCATCGCTCGCTTGTGTTCTCTCTCAGTCAAAACGGTCGTGTAGCGACGGCGCTTCGACCGGCCTCATGGGCTCGCCAAGCGATTGCATCATTGGACGAGCGCGATAGGCACGATTTCCACGACCGCTTCCGCAAAATCCAAATGGCCTTTCGAGATCGATCCTCCCCGTAAGCCTTGGCGGAAGCTACCGTGTGGACCAGTATCGTCCGCGCTCAAGCGATTCCCGCAACGGGACCGCTAATGCGTATTGCGAACCCGCCGCGATGGCGCCCTATTTCAAGGATGAACAGTGGCACGCGCCTTTGTCGGGGCGACACCGAAACAGACCAACAAAATTTGCAGACGACCGGCGAGTGCCGCGACTCTTCACGTACATTGGGGCCGGGAGCCGGAACGGCGGCTTTGCAGCTGCCAACCACCAGCAGCGCACTGCCACATGCCTTGCTTTCCCATGCGGCTCCCGTAGACGCCTGCGGCAACGGTTTGCGAAAGCAGGATCGGTCACCTGTCCCATACAGGGGACGCAAAGATTTGATCATATGTTTCCACCGCGACGAGCTTGATGCCGAGATGAGTTAGGAACGGCTGGCGGTGGCGGTTCCGATTGAAATCCGTCGTGACGAACCATGCCTGTCTGGCGCGCGATGGAAACCTCGCGTGTAGTCGGGCGCGTTCAAGAAAGAGCCAGCGGAGAAAGGTCTCATCCTTCCCAAAGCCAAACCCAATTATCGCAATGTTAGATGCAAAGAAGGGGTGCAACCAGGTATGAGAGCCGCGCCAACCTTCACTCTTGCCCTGCAGATATCGGATCAGGGAGTTGTCTCCGCGGTGCATCCACGCGCGAGCTCGATCAACCGATCCCATGTAGTCAGTTAAGCCGAGACGTATGCTCCTGACATACTTCATCATGCCATGAGCGTGCCATATCGCGAACGCCTTCTCCGGGTCTTCAATGGCATCGTCGCCGAAGTACGAGCGCCACGGATACCAGTCCGTGAAGCGTGGCGCGTCTTCCTCTCCGCACGTCCGAAAAAAACGGGCCGCGACAGATCGCGACAAGTTTTCATCGAAATTGACGGTGATGATAGGCGATGCGTGGCGCCGAGCCCAACCTACAATCCGCGTATGATGCGGCCCATGGCTCCATCCCAGCATCAAGTTGCAGAACATTTGCTTAAGATTTGTGGGATCGCCCTTCGGTCTTGCGATATCGAGAATGTCGAACCGTTCGGTGTTGGACATCTCGCTGAGCTCTTCTTTCGAGAGGCTGATACCCTGCCGTTGAGAAATCCGCTCAAGCAGATCCTCCCATCCCGCATCTCGGTCGTTGGCGTAACGATTGATACCATTGCCGATGAGAAGCGTGACCCCATGTATCGGATTGAGGATCTGGGGCAGGGGATCGTCCGCAATGAGATCCGATAGCGCCATGTCACATCTCGGCTACATTTGCTGAAGGAGAGGGTCGATCTTCGCGTACAGCGAAGCGTACTCGACGTCTATCAAAGTGGATTGCTTCGTGTTCAACTCGATGATGGACCCCTCTTCGATCATGACGCCGTGAAGCGAGATCGTGCCGACGATGGTCTGTCCGCCATTGGGCCGTCTGGCCGTCACGCGTCTAATGATCGCTGGGGCATTTGTTTCGTCTTGCTCCTGTTGAACAGGGCTGTCGATGATCATGGGCGCCGTAAACGCGCTAGTGAACTTTTGAATCGTGTCCGCCAGCGCAAGGATGTATGCAAGCAGCAGCCGCGGCTGCTCGCTTCCGGTCTCAACGATCTTGCCTGTTATTTTCGTAACCGCGTCGAAATCGGGAGTTATCACATTGAGACTCGTGAGGTAGGAAACCATCAACCCGGCATAGTAATCTTCAATCGATTTCCTTCGTGCCTTGTCGTTGAGCGTTTTAACCTCATCATCGATTTCTGAAATTCGCCCAGATTTCGTTCCAAGGGGTCCTTCAAGCTCCTGAATCTGCGCCTTAAATACCTCGAGTGCTGATCGACGGCCTTCATTCTGAATTATGTCACGGAGTGTCACGTCGCCGCGCTTCTCCTCCAAAATTCCTTGGACCTCAGCGATCGTTTTCTCGGTCGTGGCCAACAGCGCCTGCGCCTTGTCGACGCGATGGGCAATGTCACGCCGCTTGAGTTTTGCGCTGCCGAGAAATTCGAAGCATTCTTCGCGGTCGGAGAGTATTCCAAAACGGTTAGCGAAGTCATTCATATGCAACGTTCCACATGTCGGACACGGTATTTCTTTACGCGCGTCGTCAGTAGCCCATCGCACGTCAAGCGCTAGCTCTCGGACGGCGGCCTGGACAATTGCCGCCTGATCATCAATCAGCGTTCTCTGGTCCAAGAGATCAGCGAGCTCAGCCATTCGCGCTTGGCGCACGTCGCGAAGCCGCTTTAGCCTTATTAGAAGATCGTCGACGGCGGCCTCATGTTCTGGTGCAGAAAGTTCAAGCCCGGTGAAACTTGGCTCAAAACGGAGGCGCTCAATCGCCCTACGGACAATTCGGAGTTCGTGTTCGACCTCACGGATTTCAAGTTGAAGCTTCTTCTTTTCCGCGGTGAGTTCGTAGTACCGGTTTGGCCGAATCCCGGTATGAAATTCGATTAGCGTCTTCTTGAAGTCAGCATATTGCGTCAGTCGGTCGAAGGACGTGAGCGGTTTTGCCCAGCCTCCATCCTGGTCTACGTAGAACGGCAGAAATGCGTACGCCGTCGGAGGAGTTTCCGGCTCGCCGGTCTGCTTGTTGCTGAGGACGAGCTTGAAATCTAATAGTTCCGCTACGAAAGGAGCCAGCTCCTTGGTAAATGAGTTGGTGGAGATCAGCAGGACGTCGTTCTCGTCGAAGATCGCAATGCGATCATGATTCCGAAGCGCTTTGTAGCGCTGACCGTCGATCGCGAATGTGAGTAGCCCTTTGACGTTGACCCCGGGCCATTTCGGGTGAGTCACCGCCGGAGCTGCCCCAAGCGTCCAATAGATGCTCTTGATAATCGATGACTTACCGACCCCGTTCGTTCCCGTGATCACTGTCAGGCGAGGGTGAAAGGTTACTGTCCTTGCCTTCTTCTCTGTGAGAGACAGCAACTCCAGACTTTCGAAGGTCAAGTTTTTCATCGGTTTTTTTTCTGAGATTGCGTATGAGAAGGAGAAAGCGGTCGCTGTCTTTCATCGCTTATACTCGTAGAGGATCACCGCCTTTACAAAGTGCTCGGTGGCGTCCGGCCGCCACGCCCGCACTAAATTCCGAACAGCGGGAACGCTTGCATCCATCCCGGCTTTCAGACTTTCGGCTGCATCAATGATCGGTTCGACTAGTGCCTTTACATTCGACGAAAGCTCAAGAGTACTGGCGTTCCAGCGGCGCTTCCGCTCGGAAGTGTAAGCGTGCCACTCTCGTTCAATCTTCGTATCCTCATGATGGGGGGCCGCCAACTGTCGAGAGATTGTCTCCCACGCTGGGCGATGGGAATGGGCACTTTCGATATCATGAATCCAGCGATCCATGGTCTGCTTTGTCATGAACTTCGAACGTTTGAGGTCCTCAAAACTTGCGAGATCGGAAAGGGCCTTTGACCGCCGCCTGCCCTCGTCGACAAGACTGAGAGTAAACGCGTGAGCCGATGCCTCGGCAGTTGTGTGCACCTTGAGGAACACCGCGACTTCGCCGATCAAAGCCATTTCATAGCTTGCCAGGCCGAGATCACACTGATTGAAATAAAACAGGCCAAGGTGACTATCTTTATTAAAGGTCGGGCACTCGCGGGTCATTTCGGCGGTGAAGGTCGAAACAGCGGTTGCGGCCGCTGACGAAAAGGCGTGCTCTCCCGTGCTTTCTTGCAGGTCGGATAGTGGTTGATTGCTTACAAAGACAAGCTTCGCGACCGCGTCGCTGAACCGAAGAAAGTTATCAAACATCTTTCCGGCGAATGAGGGCTTGAGCTTTTTGCCCGCCTCCGAGGATCGTTTAACGATCTTTTTGATCGTCCAAGCTCCATTTTTCAGGGTCTTGAGCTGGTAGAAAGTTACACGTGCCGGTGCGTCTGCATCGTCCAGTTCGACGATGTCATCGTGAAATTCAAAGGCAACTGCATAATTAGTTCCGGCAGTATGAAGCTTGAGTACTTGCGAAATGCCCCACGCAGTCTGAAAATCAAAGCGGTCGTAGGCCGTTCGACCACCATCCTCCCGCTCGGGCATCGTCAGAAGATCATTGATAACTGCCAACTCTCCCCCCATCTTGCCCTATTTCAAGTGACTGCGATCGCGTCTTTCAACCTATCCTGCTTTGCCGATTATTGAAGCCCGTCTGTGCCATTCGGACAGCTATTTTCACTGACCGCTGAAAGGAGGTTCAGAAGTTGAGCGACCCCTATCGCCTGCCGATAAGTCACACGTACTACCGTGGGGTTGGATCGCATGCGAGCCGTTTATTTTCGCGTGCAGCAAAGAGTCTAATGCCGGCGGCACAAGTTATTTTACTAGGCCGACATGAGTAGGCCCCGAACCCCGACGGTCTGCCGGCGATGTCCGGTTTCAGGCCGCGGCAGAGTTGGGCTGTGCGGCCGATACTAGGCACAGAGCGGAAGGTCTGCAGGCACCTTTGACAATCGCGCGTCGGCAGATCCTTCGTTAGCCTTAAGTCCCGCGATCCTGAGGGGCTGCACATCTCAGAATTAGAGAGGTGCATCGATATTCGAGTGACCTTAAGTCTGCTGGCCGTCGGGCTCGACCAGTTCAACGTGGCTAACTTCTAGTGCCTGAGCCAATTCGTAGAGGGTGATAACCGTTGGATTGCGGCGACCCTGTTCGAGGCCGCTTAGATATTGTTGGCTAAACCCTGAGCGCGCTTCCACCTGCTCCTGAGTCAGGCCCTTAGCCCGACGCAAGCGGCCGAAGTTTCGGCCCACGAGTTTGCGCATATCCATGCCCGCAGGCTTGGCAATTTACACACTTTAAGGTTATCAACTATAATATGTACACGTGGTCATTGCGCTGCGGCGATGGTGGCGCTGGATAAAGAGGTTCACTTGCTTAAGCCGCTCCTAGATCCGAATGTCGCAGACGTGGCTCCAGATGGGCCGGTTCTGACCGGCTACGATGAGGAGCGACTGCTGACCTATATCCGCCTGCTCGACGCGGCGGCCGATGAGGCAGATTGGCGGGAGGTGGCCAGGATTGTTTTGCATCTAAATCCCGAGGAGGAGCCGGAGCGGGCGTTCAGGTCTTGGGAAACGCACCTTGCCCGCGCGCGATGGATGACAGCAAACGGCTACCGATTTCTGCTAGCGGGTGGAGCACCGCACTAAACGCCCCTTACCACCGCACCTTCTGCAAAGGCATGGTGATCGGCGCCGCGATGATCCGTGTTTGACGCAGCCGATCCGCGCCAACCGTTCCAGTGCGATGCGCAGGAAAGGAGTTGCACTGGGCTGGGATGTCGAAGCGCGTCGAGTGAGGCTGATTGAATGCTCAGACTGCGCTGTGGTGATCCCTTCTGGTCAAAACCTTTGATCAGTTGGGCGCTAGTCAAACCATTCGAATCGATCGCCCGTCTGACGGCAGCCGCGCGCAGCGGAAGCGCGGCTGGGTGCCTGCTAATACATTCCGGTTGCAAATTACGGCGAAATTTTGGGCAAGCTAATCCGGGGGTCGACGCCCTGCTCTTGCCGGCAGCGAGGACGGTGGCAAACCTCGGCGCAGCGATACGGCGGTGTATGCGCTGCATTCGCCGAGGCATCGTTATGGTGTCCTCATGCATCATGCTCACCGCTGCAGCGCCGGCGAACTAAGCGGATCCACCCTCGCACGATGAGCACACGGGTCGCGCTCCCACGTATCATCTACTCGCAAATCCGTGGTCAGTTTTTGTCAGAGACGCCGCCGAACGCTTCGCACTCCCGGAGCGATTGCTTCGCGCCGTCATGCGGGTTGAGAGCCTCGGCCATGCTTGGCGGTGTCGAGCAAGGCGGGAGCCGCTTGATGCAGATTATGCCAGCGACGTGGGGAGAATTGCGCGTTAGGTACCGTCTCGGCGACGATCCTTATCGACCGCGCGACAACATCTTCGCCCGAGCTGCCTACCCCGCGAGATGGTGGACCGTTTCGATCGCAATGGGTTCCTCGCCGCGTATAATGCTGTGTCTGGGCGATACGAACAGCGCCTTCAAACCGGCTGCTTGGTGCAGCGCGGGACGATCGACTACGCCGGGAAAATCGCGCCTGATCAACTGTCATCTCCCGTCCAACCGGGCGCACGGCAAAGAGCCGGCCGGGAAAGCGCGCTCGTTTCGGTGAACCTTCTTGCACAATGGAAAGGCGTTGAACGGCACCGTATCGAATGGCGGCGGTGATGCGGATTTGATGCGGAGACGAAGTTCGCAGCGATCCATCTGCCCAGCAGGAGATCAACGTTTAACGAAGCTGTCACCGATCTGACGGCCCATTCGAATCGTAGCCGGATGGCTCAACCTGTGCTGATGCATTCGCTCCAGAATGCGCTGTGGAGAGCCTGTTTATCCAGTCGCCTTTAATGGCAGCGCGATGATCACCGGATGCTAGGTCAATCGCATTGCGGGCGCTTCCGTCGCAGAAGTTGCGGTAGGAGGGTTGGTTTGCAGAGAGTACGGGGAGGGATGGCAGGATAAAGGGGCGCGATGTGCGGCTCGGTCGGTTGATTGTTTTTCTTATGGTTTTCGCCTCGCTTTGCGATGTGCTCACCTCGTTTGCGATGTGCGCGACCGGGATTTTCTTAATCTTTCCAGTGGCAATTGCACCTCGCGGGCGCTGGAAGCCATAAATTGTGACGATGGCGTTCGTGTTCCCATGGTCTTATTCGCTCCCGCACCAGCCGGCGCATTCGCCCTTCATACTCAGGGCAATTGCAGCGACCGAGCAGCGAGCTGGCACTCTGACTTCGGCCGGCGCGGATGTAGGCGTTATGTTGAAGGTCGCGCTTCTGTTGGGTGCCACGACCCGCGCTTGACTGAATGGGCTGCACGGATATCCAGATAGAGGCGTCCCATCGCACGGCGATCGAGCGAACCCCGCATCGGAGGGATCCGTTATCGGAGGACGATATTCTCGTCTTTGAGCTCGCGCTTGCCGGCCTCAAGAAAGCGCGCCAACAAGGCCTCCATTGCCGAGACGGGATTGTCCGCTTCGTCGTCGCGCAGTTTCTCCACCTGATCGACAAAACCCGAAAGCAGACCTCTCATCTTGTCCGGAGATTCCGCCAGGCGCCTCATCATCTTCATCCCATTGTGCGCATTGGCCAGAAACGTGGCGTTGCGTTCGGTGATCTCGATCAGCATCTGCTTCGAGATCCGCTCGCCCGGGGCAGCGAACGCGCCATCCATCCAGTCGACGTAGAGGGAGGCATTCTTCGCCCTGTTCGACTTCTGGTGAAACTCTTCCTGGGAATTCTTGAACGCCTCGATTGCGCCTTTCAGATCGCCACGAGATTTGGCGTCCTTCTCCGCCTCGGACCCTGCGAGCATATATGCATTGGACTTGTTCTTGGACGAGTGCTTGGCCAAGGCGGCTAGCACCTTCTTCTGGTCGACCTCTAAGCCGACGAGCAGGCTCACCGCCCACGCTCCCAAGGTGTCGACCTTCGAGCATTCTTCAAGCGAGATCTGGTGCAGGTAGAGCGCTCGCGACACTGCTCCCGCCTTGGCCAGCAGTTCCGCTTCGTGAAAAAGCTGCTCGGCATTCTCGAAAGTCTTTTCTGCGCCGCTGGCGAGAACCTCCAAGGACGCCTGGTCCGATTTCGCATCGTCTTTGCTCACGCGTCCCTCCTTTGCTTAGGACCAGTCAGTAGCGCTGTTTCATATAGTCCGGGATCACGAAGTGCTGCATATAAGGCTGCGACCGCGAGCGGTTCATTGCATCCCAATACATCGCGACCGCTACCGGCTCGGTGATCGCTGACGGCACATGATAGCTGTACATCGGGAACTCTGCGGTCGATCGCGCCGGGACATGGAACGATCGCCGAAACTCGGGCTGGAGATAATCGTAGATCGCCCAGCGGATGTTGTTCAGGAATTCGCCAACTTGGCTCGAATGGTAGATAAAGATGTCTTGGTAGAACCATTCGAAGAAGGTTTCGACGGCGAGATAGCCCTGCTGCTCGCTCACCGGATGACCCGCCGCTGCGAGCAATTTGCGCAGATGCCCCACGTTGGTGGCGAGGCGCGCCAGATTGTGCTTGGCCATGTCGCCGCACATCTTGATGTAACGACAGCGCGCGACGCGCAGGTCGGCGACGACGTCGATTGAATGGAGGTTGACATCCTCGGCGACAAACTCCCCTTCCAGCCAGCTCGCGAAAGCCTCGACCGCCACCGACAGGCCGACGGTGTCCGCACCGAGCTTCGGATCGGCGCAGACCTGTCGGAGGTGAAACAGGAACGTCAGGTCGGAAGGGCGGGCATTGCTCGGCGCCGGCTTGAGGCCAAGCGGAATCGGCTCGCCCTTGAATGCTCGAATTTCCGAGAGGAAGTCGCCGAGCAGGATAATAAAGAGCCGCGCGTGCCCGCTAGTCTGGAACATAAGGTTTGACGGGTCGGCCCTATCGATCTTCATGAACACCGCCCAGTTGACCATGTCGTCGATCATCTCCCAAGCCGAATTGAGGATAATCGCCTCGCGCTCCGTATCGTTCATCATTGTGCCAGCGTAGTCTCGCAAACATTTGCTTCAGTGACGGCGGCAACCGCCGCCCTCCGAACCAGGCCTAGCATATGACCAGCGACTGGACGCCGATATTTGTTCTGCCCAACATTCCGCTTGAGGCCGCGATCGGATGCGATATCGCAGTGCTCGCACCTGCGCACGATCCGCGCGTCACCGCCCTTAAACGCGCCCACCCCATGTTCCGGCTCTTCCTTAACCGCTTCACCGACAATTTCGGCGCCAAGTTCGAGCCCAGCGTCCTGCTTCTCGACGCCGCGGCGCCCGCCGTCTTTCGCGAGATCGGCACGCTTGCCAGCTTCCGTGACCTCGTCGCGCTCGCCACCGTCACTCATGGCCGCGCGCTCGAGCTTCGATATCCGCGCGGACACCGCATCCTGTTCGGCGAAGCCTTCGCGATCTACCCTTGGATGCTCGACCGTCACTACGAGGACATGATCGGCAGCACGCCTGCCATACTCGGCACGCACGAGGTCTCCCGCTTCAAGGGGCAGTCTTCACCTACGCTGTTCCGTACTCATTTGGGCGACGGCGACGTCGACCAGCCCCTGCTTGCCGCGCTCATGGAGCGGTGGCGGCGACGGTACGAGGCCTCGCAACCCGCCTGGGAAGACGTTGCACTGATGCGCTCGCTCAACATGGCGTACCAGGCGTCACTTCTGCCGGCCGGTTCGGACACGACATTCCATGACGTCGGCCGCATCGTCTCGCTCTGGGTTAGCGCCTTCGAAATCCTCGTTCATCCCGGCGGCAACGGCCTGGCCAACCGGGACAAGGTGTTCGACCTGATCGAGCGTACGCCATGGGAGATTCCGGCGAGCGGCCGGCTGACCCATGACACCAGCGGCAAGACCAAGGTTAAGCGCACGCTGGCCTCTTGGCTCTACCAGGTGCTTCACGACTGTCGGAACGACTTCCTTCACGGCAACCCGGTCGACCGCAGCACTCTTCTCCTCGCCACGCCGCAGCGGTCGATCTTCGAATATGCCGCGCCGCTCTACCGTATCGCGCTGACCGCGTTCCTGCCCCTCCCTTACCCCGCGGCGATGCCATCATCCCGGGACGCGGCTGCCTTCGGCGCGTACATCCCCGACCATATGGATTTCATGGGACCGCAGAAGGACGCCGAGGAAGCCCTGTTGACGGCGACGCGGTTGCCCGAAGAACATGGCAGGCGCAGGCCTCGCGTCATGCGACCCGCCCCTAATCGACTCGCGGCGCGCTCCGGTGCAATTGTCACCGGGTTCGTCTGTGAAGGGCTTTTGCGGGACGTCACCTTCGAGTATAGGCCGCCCTACAAATAGTGGGCAAATAACAAGTCCTTTGGAAACATGCCTGATCACGAGCGAGAGAATTTTGACGCTATCGGGAGGTTGCGGGAATGGTTGCGTCATCATTCCCGTCGTGATGGGTTAAGGTAACCGTTGTCTGCATGACAATTGACGTTAGCATTGGGGTAGGGGCGACGAGGTGTCTATTAAAAATGTCCGGTATCAAATTACGAGGTTCCTGCAATCTGAGAAGGCCGAGGTACTCTGCATCCGGGGAAACTGGGGGACCGGCAAGACTTGGACATGGAACGACGTGTTGAGGGCTACCAAGAATATTCCGCTCACACGTTATTCCTATGTGTCACTTTTCGGCCTCAACAGCCTTGACGATATCAAGCAGGAAATTTTCCATCAGGGCAAAGCAATCGACGCCTTGGACAAGGGATTTAGCACCGATGATTTGAAGGCTTCCTATCAAACGGCTTGGACCAAAATTAAGCCCGTCGCCACAGGCGTTGCGAAGTTTTTTGGTGAAGGGTATTCCAGCCTCAGCATCTCGGTAATGTCATATCTCATCCGCGATACCATCGTATGCATCGACGATTTGGAGCGAAAAGGTGAGCTCCTTCGGAGCGCGGATGTCCTTGGCCTGATTTCGCAGTTGAAGGACGACCGGAATTGCAAGGTCGTGCTGCTCTTGAACGACGAGCAATTGGAAGATCGCGGTGAATTCGACACGTTCCTGGAGAAGGTGGTTGACGTAAGCCTTCGGTTTGCTCCCTCTCCCACCGAAAGTGCGAAGACCGCGTTTATCGACCAGCAAGCCTCCGCTTTGGTAAAGGAAGAGTTGAGTGCGCGTGCCATCACGCTCGGGATAGACAACGTCCGCGTGATACGGAAAATCCTGCGTACCATCAATGAGCTAGAGCCCCTGCTCAAAACCTATAAGGCAGGGGTAATGAAGTCGGTCATATCATCTCTGACCCTGTTCGGATGGAGCTACCTCCAACGCGACTCCTCACCGCCTCTCGATTACATCAGGCAGCTTGGTGAATATAGTTCGGTCGTGGAAGCTCCTACCCCTGAGCTTGCGGCACTGAAAAAGAAATGGGGGCCTATCCTCCAGCGCTATGGCTACAACCTTACCGACGAATTCGATGACGTGCTCATTGACGGTGTCGTCAACGGGTACTTCGACCCCGACGTGGTCGCTCTGTATGCCAACCAGCTTCACGAGAGGGAGAAGGCGGGCGAAGCCAATGCGGAGTTGGACAAAGCCTGGGAGGTTTTCCATGGATCATTTGCGAAGAACGCGGATGAAATGATTTCCATCGTTACCGACTGCTTCAAGCGCAACGCCAAATATTTCAGTTTCAGCACCACCGCCCAACTCATCGACCTCTTGCGTCGGATCGACGAGACTGACGCATCTAACGAGGTGTTTGGGGATTATGCAAAGGCGAATAAGGACAACCCCGCGGCGTTTGATACGGAGCGGCTCCTGCGCTTCGGATATGAGTTGCCCGCTGATATTGTGGCGCAGATAGAGGCCATCCTAAAGAAGGCTACACCGGACCTCACGAACGACGAGAAGTTTCTTACGCTGAAGGAGGCGGGCTTCAACTCGGAGATCGGGCTCGCGCTAGCGAAGGCTCCGGTTGACGAGTACGTCCGGGTGCTGACTAACCACGCGAACGGGGAACTAAAACTCATTCGCGCCGGGATAACCGATTATGTCGATGTGGCCAATCCGCCCAGGTCTGCCCAGGACATAATGAATAAGGCAGCGGACGCACTAACAATAATCTCCAAACTGAGCCCGTTGAACAACGCACGCGCTCGCTCGTGGAGGCTTATCCAATGGCAAGAGAAGCATGCTCCAGCCCCTAAGCCTGAAGTACCCGTGCCGGAGCCCCGTCCCCGTGGTTGCGAAGGCTCCAGAGAAGGCCAAGAAGCCTGCCAAGGCAAAGGTTGTGGGCTAGCAGCGCCGGTCCAACCGGGCGATGAGCACCAGCACGCTGGCGGCGGCACCTGCCATCAGCACAACGAAGCTGCCCACGATGATGGCATCGTTCATTTAACTCCCGACGATCGCCAACCTTCGGCTGCCAGCCTGTCTAGTAGTGGATGCGGTATTTACCGTCCCGGAGCGGTTGGGTGTCTTGTTGATGGCGCGCGGATGGTCCGACGGCCGCCTGCGGCTTAGCTTGTATCCATTCAACGTCTATTCTCGTATACTTATTAAATCCCGCTAACCGTCCTTAATCTTGTTGCCCGTTTCGTGCTGGCGGGTGGCTAAAAAGCCCCGACGATGGCCCAGCGCCAGACCGTCAACGGCTAACATTAGAGCAACCAAGACTATGCCGATATTCTTCTTCGAAGTACCACCGCTCTGGAGACAGGTTTCCACTCTGGTGGCCGATTTTTTTGTGGCACATAACAACATCTGTTTTGCGGGAGCGCCATTTGTTTGAGCGGAAAACGGTCTTTGTCGTCGGTGCCGGAGCCAGCAACGAACTTGGATTGCCGATGGGCGGCGCACTGGCGAGCAACATCGGCGATAAGCTCCAACCGCAAGGTACCGACTTCAGAGCCAGCCTTGGCGATGCTCACCTGACGCGTGCAATAAACCTTCTCGCTAACAATTCCGATGATAGGGGAGCGCGCTTCTTCCGAGCAGCCCAGGTGATCTCCAGGGCGATGCCCCAAACCATCTCGATCGACAATTTCCTGCATGCCCACGCCGACGACGAGATTCTCATACAAACGGGAAAGCTGGCCATCGCGGCGAGCATTTTGGAAGCCGAGAGAATCACCAAACTCTATGTGGGGAGGGATACAGACCGCGTCAGCTTTCGCGCGGTAGCCGACACATGGCATCGGACTTTTTGCAAGATGCTCTGCGAAGGTGGCCAGCGAACGGATCTCGACCACCTTTTCGACAACGTCAGTATCATCACCTTCAATTACGACCGCTGCATCGAGCACTATGTCGTGCAGCAATTGGCCGTCTACTTCGACCTGACGTGGCAACGCGCGCGCGAGTTAGCCAATAAGCTCACAATCATCCATCCTTACGGGCAGGTCGGAAAACTGGACTGGCAAAACTCGCCCATGGTCTCGGTGGACTTTGGCCTGGAGCCACCTCCACAGGACTTACCAGCCGTTGCTGCTCAGATCCGGACGTTCACTGAGCGTGTGGAAGACGTCGAGATCATGCAGAGGATGCACAGTCTCATCAACGAGGCGAAAATCGTAGTTTATCTCGGCTTCTCCTACGGCGACATGAACATGGAACTGATGACCACCCGAGAAAGCGCGGGGCCAAAGAAAATCTTTGGAACAAGCTTTGGACTTTCGGTGGCCAATGTGGATCGAATCAAGCACGCCATCGCTGATTCCATGGGTTTCAACGTCCACCCCGAACACGCCTTGCTTGTAGGATCTAAAAGCAACGAGCTGCTAAGTGATTATTGGCGGCCCATCCTGAAGGGTTGAGTTTACAATCCCTGATTCAGCGTGCGTTGCGAATAACCCTGCCCCGTCAACGTCTCAAGCCATAGAATCGGCCATCAATGCGCATCCGGTACACCGTCCGGTTCAAACGCAAGATCATAATACCCGATCATTGGGTTATCCCTTTCCAAGGGGGAACCCTCCGAGTGGTCGAAAGGGACGGCTATGCGGAGGGGCTCGAGCTCGTCTTTACCGGCCAGCCGTTGATGTATGCACCGCAAATGTCAGAGAGCCCTAACGAAGTCGTCAAGATGGAGATTCGGGACCGCGATCGGCGCCTGATCTTCGTCAAGCGACAGCTCGATGAGGCCGTAGCCTTCCTTGAATGCTTCCATGACATTGACTTGGAGACTGACGAGATTGAGGCGCGTTACGAAAGCGAGTCGCCTGAAGAGGAGGCGAAAATTGCGATCGAGAGCCTCACCATGAGCAGGCACCGTCCGGCTCTGCCGCTCTCCTTCGACATGCTGACCCGTGCGATAATGGCCGCGGAGAAAGTAGCTGGCCCTAGATTCGAATCTACGCTTGTCACCACAGCGCGTCAGGCCCTGCGCAAGCAGGAGTTCATCAACTCCTTCCGCTATGCCTTCCTGCTGATCGAGGCTCTATATGGTGAGGGACAGTTCAAGAAGGCTGGCTTGCAAGCGGCACTCAAGGGCAATCCCGATTTTGTGGCCTTGGTGGAGGCCGTTCTGAGCGATGGCATTCAGTCTAGGTCAAAGCATCTCTCGGATACCGCCAACCTGCTTCGATCGAAGCCAACGGCTGCAGTAGTCATCGACCATCTCGTCGAAAAGCGCGGCTTCTATTTCCATGGCAACGTCAAACGGAAGGATGCCTGGAGGCCCGATGAACAGCAGGCGGCCCAGAGCCTGGCACTGCTCACCATCGCCGTCGCACAACGTATCGCCATGGCAGCCGCCAACGCGCTATTCACGCCCGAATTTGCCGAACGACATTTCCAAGATGCTATGAAAGCGGGAGCACAGATCGTGTACCAGATCGACTTCAAGTTCACCGAGCCCGAAGAGGGTTTCCAGCGCCGACACCAGCTGAACTTAAAAATGCCTGGCACCAAGGTGGCACCCAAAGCCGCCTTTGCCGCGGCGCAAGAGTTCATGGTCCATTTTGAGGATATGGCACCTGCCGCCGGGCTGGACGAAGCGATCTGCACGGTTCAGGGGACCGGCGAACAGGTCTTTGAAATGTACTTCCATACTGGCGAAAAGTCTAAACGGTGACTGCGTCCGGGCACGTTCCATCGTCAAATTAGCGAATATCAGTAGCTGTAGCCGCATCTACGCTAGTCTGCTGTAGATACGACGCCGGACCGTGACAGGTCAGTCAAGCCCTTGCAGCGGGCTTGCGCCCGCCGCGTCCCTGCGGGCTTCGGGGCTTGACTGACCTGACGCCGGCCCGGCAGGGGCTTCTGAAGCAGACAAAGCCTGGGAACCAGCGCCAGCGCTCACCTCCCAACGGCATCCTGAGCCTCTCGGAGGTGGTCGCTTGGCTAGCGGGCCGTCCGCAGGTGGTTGGCTACTCCGACTATTTGGGCAACGGCTATGGATCTCGCCGACTGCAAGTCTTTGCGGGTCGAACTGCGACCAGTTGAATCTGGTCTTCCAAAGGGTTTCGTTGTGGCCTTTTGTGCGCGTTTGATCTCATCGACGAGAGCATCGGCACATGGAAAAGGAAGGATCAGGGGCTGACAAGAATCGCGCGTTGAATGATAATGTAGGCTTCCCGGACGAGCTCAAAACCGAAGGGCTTCACCTCTTGGACAAGGCCGCTGTGTCGGTCGCCCGCCTGGTCGGAAGACAGATTGCCCGGAAGCATTTCGAGGCGCTCCGCGCGGCCAACGACAACGCAACTGAAGCATCGGAGAAACAGCAAGATGGCGAATGAAGCGACAGGAGTTTCCGTTTCATGAGACGTGTCGCGCTCTATGCCCGCTATTCGTCGGACAACCAGAATGAAGGCTCGATCGAAGATCAGTTGCGGATTTGTCGCGAGCGAGCACACCATGATAGTTGGGAGGTAGTTGGCAGCTATCATGATGCCGCCGTATCAGGGTCCAGCGTAATCCTGCGGCCTGGGATGCAGTCCCTGGTGCAGGACGCGCAGCGCGGCAAGTTTGATGTCGTTATCGCCGAGGCTCTCGATCGCATATCGCGTGACCAGGCTGATGTCGCCACCTTGTTTAAGCATCTGCGCTTTGCTGGCATTCCCATTATCACGTTAGCCGAAGGTGAGATCAGTGAGCTTCATGTCGGTCTGAAGGGCACCATGAACGCACTTGCCCTAAAGGATCTTGCGGACAAGACCAGGCGCGGCCTCAGAGGAAGAGTGGAAAAGGGAAAGGCCGGCGGCGGCCTTTGCTATGGCTACCGCGTGTTGAAGAAGTTCGATGCCGGGGGAGAGCGCATTCGAGGCGACCGTGAGATCGAACGGGGTCAGGCCGAAATCGTCCGTCGCATTTTCCGCGAATTCGCCTCCGGCAAAAGCCCCAAGGCGATAGCTGTCGAGCTGAACAGGCTAGGGGTTGAGGGGCCGCTTGGTCGTGCCTGGGCAGATACCAGTATTCGCGGCCACGCCTCGCGCGGCACCGGCATCATCAACAATGAACTCTATCTCGGTGTGCTGGTCTGGAATAGGCAGCGTTTCATCAAGAACCCGAGCAATGGCAAACGTGTCTCGCGGATGAACCCGGAAAACCAATGGATCAGGACAGAGGTTCCGCATCTCCGTATCGTGAGCGACGAGCTTTGGCAGGCGGCGAAAAAGCGCCAGCAGGCGATCACGCAGATATTTGAGGCCACCGCGATCGGCGTCAGGGAGGCGAGGTCGAAGAAGCTGCACGCCACCAATCGGCCGGTTTCGCTTCTTTCCGGGCTACTCATCTGCGGTAGCTGCGGCGGAAGATATGGGCTCATCCAGAGAGGCCGCTTTGGGTGCCTCAATCATTCACGTCGTGGGAGCTGTGACAACAATCGTACCGTCTCTCGCGTGCGGATCGAGGAACGCGTTCTATCCGGTCTCAAGGACAGGCTGGTGTCGGCGGGCTCTGTAGCAGAGGCGGTCCGGGCGTATCACGACGAGATAAATCGGCTCAATCATGAGCGCAGGGCACAGAACGATGCCGACCGCCGATCACTGGACAAAATTGAACGCTCAATTGGGGGCATTATCTCTGCAATCGAAGACGGAATGTATCAGCCAGCCATGAAAGCGCGAATGGATGAGCTAGAGCGGGAAAAGGCGGAGATATTTCGGAGGCTTGAAAACGCTCAGCGCGACTTGCCGGATGTGCACCCAAACGTTGCCCACATCTACCGGGCAAGGGTCACAAACCTTGCGGCAGCCTTGAACGACCCGGACGGCGGGAGGGAGGCGGCGGAGGCCCTTCGTTCCTTGATAGGCAAAGTTGTCCTGAGCCCAGGCACACAACGGGGCGAGGTTCATGCCGCACTCCGCGGTGAGCTGATGGGGATTCTGGAACTGACAGGTTCCTACGAAAATCCCCGAAGTCGAGAAGGTATGACGGCAGTGGCTGCGGGTCCCCGCAACCAAATCTGAAAACAGCCCGGCCAAGCCCGGGCTGTTTTTGTATCCGGGCCACCCTCGCCACCGATTCGATGGCCCGTTAGCGCCAAGCCGGCGGCCGCTCGCATTTGTACGCCTCTCGCGAATCAATCCCAAGACCCCAGGAGCCTTGATCCCGGAAGCGGTTCCTGGCGAGCATGCAGTTCGCGACCTGCACGGCCATCGGATGGTACGGAAATGGAAGTAGTACCCCATCCCGCGCTCGTCACCTGGCGCGTCGGCGATGGCGATGCTGGACGAGGTTGCCTCGTTCTGCAGGTCATTGACTGAAGGCGCCGGCTAAAGCCCAGTCCTGTAGCCAAATACGAAACGACTTAGCCGGTTGGCTTTGCGCCGATCGTCTCATGCACAGCTGCTGGGAAGAATGACGCCCGCGGCATCGATTTGCGCGTCGATCCTCGATCGCGCCGGCGTGATCATGGCTGAGGCGACATTTCGATCGTGCCGAATCAGCGACGGACGATTCTCCCGGGGCCGGATGGCGGCAGAGATGAAGCATTGGCGAATCAGCCAAGATTGCCAATAGATGATATCTATTGCCATTCGCATTGGCCGAACTCCTGATCTCAGCAGCAGATTGCCCATGCCAAATTGCGCTTTGAAAGCTTCATCAGGCAGCAGCTCGAATCAGGCCGCTACAACAACGCAGCGAAGTTGTTCGCGCGAGTTGCGCATGCTCGAGGATTTCGAGGCGGAACAGGAGAAATGGCTGTGCGAGGACATCCCAAGGCGCCTTGCTGAGCTCCGGCGGGATCCTGCGAAGGGCATCCCGGCCGATACAGTCTTTTCCCGACTGGAGGCGCGCCATCGCGCGAAACAAGCGAAAGCCGAGTAGGGGATGGAGTATCGAATTGTCTTCCACCCAGAGCGGAAGCTGAGCTGGAGCAGCTCTATGACGACATAGCCGAACGTGCGTCGCCGACAATTGCCTGGAATTTCATTGCGGGTAATCGCAACCATTGTCTCGGACTGTCGACTTTTCCACAGCGGGACACTGAGCGGCTTGAGATCATGCCTGGGCTACGGATTGTTGATTACCGGCGTGCCGTCAGCATTGCATTCGCCGTAGAGAGCGAGCGCATGCTGATTTTGGGCATCCTTTACGCTGGCCGCTACATCACGCCGGAATTGCTTGAAGAACGGCTCTGAGCGTGGCTCGGGCGGGCGCGGCGGTCGGCGCCCGCCAAGCGGCACAGTTGATTTTCGGGCCGATGGCACACGCTCGGCGCCAACGTGGTGGCGTGCACCATGGGAATGACCTGCACCGGAACGCCGCTCACAATCGGGCCAAGCCAACTCACCAATTCGGGCCTCGGAGAGATCTCCACGAGAAATCGAAAAAAGGTGATCTTCGCTGTTGACACTTCTGCTCGGCGGCGACTATATACGCCTCACCAACGAGGGCGGCTCGCCGCTGGCGACGAAGAAGTTTGCTTCTAAGCCTGCCCTTTGAGAAATTCAAGAGAGCCGCGTAAGCGACACTCGGACGGCCCCGGAGCCAAAAGCGAAACGGGCCACGACACTGCGTCTGCGGTGTCTGTTCTTTGAAAATTGAATATTGAAGAAAGAGAAACGTGGGCGGCAGAGTCCTGCTGAACCTCTTATCCCGCCAGGGATAGAAGGTTCGAACGAGACTTTGGCGGACACGTTTTGAGAGAATAAAGTCTACCAAGACACGTGAGTGTCTAGGTGTGAATGTTCTCGTCAATTCAAAGCGTGACCAGATAAAAGCCAATCAAA